>NZ_CP178618.1:1288314-2576628 GCF_047306065.1 Bdellovibrio sp. HCB209 | reverse complement strand
GTTCGTACGAGCCGATTGAATTTCCTGTTCTTGGGTATTCGCAACGATGGTGAACAAAGCATTACGGTCAGGAATGATCGGGTAAAAGGTCTGTTCTCAAACGGGCGTGAAAGATATTTTTTAAGTCCTCCCGGAAACTCTTCTTTAGAGATTAAACCTCATTGGTATGCCTGGGGATTTATTCCTTTCCCAAGGAAGACAGACTTTAAAGATCAAGATAGCTTGAAGGTAACCGTACCAGTAATGAATGGCGGAAAAAACTGCGAGATGATTGCAACGTTTAATCGCGACAAGAATAAAGAGCAAGATCTGAACTCTTATACGGAAGCTCCAACTGTAGTGGTTTCCATGGGCGTGGGGGTTGGCTCGGGTTTTACGCCAGTCAGTGCAGATACCTTTGATAACAATTTGCCAGTCAGTCTTGATTTCTATTTTGCTGGCTTTGCAAAGCCGACGGAGGGTGGTTACTTGCAGATGTCAGTGACTATGCTAGGAGATATCAAGTCGTCAGAACGCTATGACTCAAGCATCTATAAAAGAGCAAACTTAATTGATATGTCGATTGGTAAGGCTTGGCGTTCATTCTATTCCGATACAGTTTCGACTTATCTTAATGTCGGTCCTTCAATTGGTGTGGTAGAGGCTTTAGGGCAGACGAACTCGGGCGACCGAGACTCTAAGGCCGTTGTGGGGCTTTACGCCTCTTATACAACGGACTGGAGATATGCTCGGCAGTATTGGGGCTTTCTTAGAGGGGATTACTCGTTGGGTTTAACACTCTATGCAAAGTATTATCCTTGGGCATTTAGCGGTGGCCAAGGAGACTTGGGCCTGGTCGGCGTGAGTTTCGAGTTTCTTCGCGGTGGCGAATAAAGCAAAAGCCCGGTTCATCACCGGGCTTTTTTGTTAGGGAAATTGGTTAATCTTCTCTTCTTGGATCACAAATCTTATTTAATAAATCTTAGATACAAGTCGTACACCAAACCGTAGCTGTTATCTTTCATGACCACTACTGATTTGTAGCGAACCATGTTGCCGTGCTGGTCGACTTCTTTGTAACGGCGGTCGTATTTTAGGTCGATAGCCATCACACCTTTTTCATCCAGAGAGTGTAGCTCAGAAGCTTGAGCGATACCGTCTAGATTGTCATCCTTCCAAAGTTTCAGTGAAGTGAACACAGAATCTTCGGCAGTGATAATTTTGTCTTTGTTCTCGTCATACTTAGCCAGGGCCGCGAAACCTTGTTTTGCGAATTTCTTATCTGGGCCAAGAGTCGCGTCACCGAACAATTCGTTGATACCTAGAACCTTACCTTGGCCGTTTGGTAGAACCAGGAAGTAGTCTTCAGTGTCAGCAGAGGCGAACCAAGCTGTTTTCACTGGTTTGTGGTTGTTCAAAGAACCTAGCAAGTCAAACATCACACCATTTTGTGGAGATGTAAGTACGATTGGTTTTGGAGACTTCGTATGAAGTTGCAATAACAATGGGTCGATTTTGTCAGCTTCGGCACAAGCGGCATCGCCTTCAAAGCCCACAAGTACGTTTGCTACTTGGACTTGTTGTTTGCCTTGGATCTTGCCATCTTTGCCTACGCGGATCGCTGAATTGTTATCGATCATGGCAGCAACTGAGTCCAAGATCGGAGCAACAGCTTTAGCTCCTGCATCCATCGAGTATTTATACGGAGACTTAGCTTTCGAGCCATCCCAGAAAACAACCCCGTACACACCCTCTGACAGAGGAGCGCTCAAAGGGAATTCGATATTTTTGGAACCCATCAGCTGTTCTTTGAATTTTTTAGAATCAGCTTCGCTATCCCATACTTGCACGACCTTGGCATCAGCAGCCAGGGAACCCATGCTTGATTTATAAAGGACTGCTACGACTTTACTTATAGAGCCGATCGTCGACATTTTTTCAGAGCCGACTTGAGGGCCGCATACTGCATTTGGTGTCACACTGATTTTGCCATAAGCAGAATCATCAGGAGTATTTGTGTCGTCATCACCGGAATCGTCAGGCGTGTTCGTACCCTCATCTGGATACTCTGCGCTGTCTGTGGCGCCATCTGGGCCGAATACAGTGCCATTATCAAGAGCGGACTGTTTTGCCTGTGGGTCGATCATGAAAGAGGCTTTAGAACAGTTTTGAAATGAGACGATGGTAACGGCTGATCCCATCAGGATGAAAAGCTTAGCTAGATTTGCACGAAGATTTCTCATTGCTACTCCCCCCAGAGTCATTAGAGACAAAGCTTCGTATTGCAAATTCATGCCCAACGAAAAATGGCACCAACTGCAAACTGTTTGACACTGAAGATCCGCGAGTGGGGAGTGTGTAAACTAAAAATTAGACACTGGCTATACCCTGTCCAAAGAGTTTACCTGGAGTAGGGTAACGTAGTCTCAATTTAAGATGATGTAATTACGTGTAAGTATAGAGACTACTTACGACGTTGCATGATAAAGCGAGAACCATCATCAAGGAACACTGTCGTTCCACGAAGGGCCCCTACAGGAGCGCTGCCATCAGCATAGATGATGCTGATTTGGTTATTGCTGAGAGTCTGCTGGAAGGCCTGATCACGCAGTTTGGTTTTCGTCTGCGAATAGTTGGCGTTAGAGATGAAAGTAATCACTTCATCGCGGGAAGATTCAAAGCCACCACCAGCACTGCCTTGAGAAGCCAGGCCTCTGCGGTTGCTAGCATTAGTCTTACGTGTACCAGAAGAGGTTGCACCTCCATCGGCAAAGTAAGTACCACTACCACCACTGCCAGAGCCAGATCCTCCCGCTGCGCTAGACGCCACTTCGCTTGGTTCAGTGAATCGGTCAGTGGGGCGGCCCGTCGATGCGACTGTGCGTGAGTTGCCAACAGCGTTCGTCGTACGACCTGCAGTTTCACTAGTTCCTGTAGAATTGCCTTTAGTTAAGTCGATTTCTTCAACGACATTTCCACCACCACGAGATGGTTTGAAAATAACTTTGCTATAGTCCGTGTTATCAGCTGATTTCGCTGATGAGGAATCGCGTTCATAACCTTGATGGCGAGCTTGATATCTCTCACGAGTAGAGCTCGAAGAGGAACCAGATGAAGTCTCATCGCTCGCAAGCGCCGGAGTATTCATAACCCCCATCGCACGATCTGCCATCGCAAGCACCGGAGCCGATTGACGTTGGCTCGATTGAAGTGAGCGCTGTTCGTCTACATCGCTAGCACTGATATTTGAAGCAAGCGTCGATGCAGAAGGAACTGACTGCTGAACTTCGGCTGAAGAAATTTCCTTCGCCATATTATAGCCATTCGAACCTCCACCAGACTCCATGGATGTGCTGGCAATAGTACGAGCTTGAGGAGCGGCTTTGGCTGCCACCACTTCTTTGGCTACAACTGTATCTTTTGATGCCGCGTTGGCTGCTGCATTCTCAGTCTGTCTTTTTGTCCAAATAAGGCTGCGTTCTTTAGTTTTTCTGCTAACAGCGGAAGTCTTCTTTTTAAAGCAGATATCTACTAACGTATCGATAGTCTTTTCATCTACAACGCCAGTACGATGTACAAGTTCGTGAAACATGAGTGGTTGAATTTGGTCTGATAGTTTTTCTTGGTTGTCAGCATTTTTATCTAGGCTAAAAGTGATTTTACCATTTTCCGTGAACTTGCCTGTTGGTGTCTTTTTGTCTGCTGGTAACGCATCACACGTGAAGAGACCGCTGCCGTCTTGTTGGGCCCCAATTTTCTTTAGGTCAATTTTCAGTTTATTTGAAAAATACTGTAGTTCCGTAGGAGAGATATCTGGCAGCGCCTTTTGTGCCGCTTCGCTTTGGATACATTCAGTAAAGCGGTCATTATTCATCAGGGAAACGAGAGATTTTTCTATTTCAGGCGTCGCATCTTCGTTCTCACAGGAAACGGCTTTTTCTGCAGCCGCAGCATACTCCGTTGTCGTCATGTCCTTGGTGAACTTGGCAAGATCTGCTAAAACGGATTTATTTTCCGCAGCACATTTGTCGTCCTGAGAACTGATTTTTTCATCGGCGATCCCGTTCATGACCATTGGAGCACGAACTGTCGAATGGGTTAGGATCCATTTTTTATTCTTAGACTCGTAATGTGCTTCCTGAATAGAAGCTCCGTTTGTACGGCGGAATAGCAGTGACGTTGGCTGCGAATCTTTAAACTTTACGAAGACGGAGGTTTTATCCTTTTTTACAACCCAAAGATCCACAGCTCCATCGCGGTCAGAATCAAAACGAAAATCTTCGTAGTCACCGGTTGCGATTACTTTTGATGTGATTCGGTCACTTAAAATCATAGGAGCCGACGCCTGGCTGTTGCTAGCAAGGGCAGGGTTGTTAAATGATAATAAGAGGGCCAAGAAGAAACGCATGTAAGTACTCTTCGGACCAAGGTCTTGTTTTGTTTAGGGTCAAATTGCTGGAATTTCCGAGGAGATTCTCAATATGAGATTTCTGTGATCCAATTGATGTTATGAAGTGGTTATTACTAGGTTTGCTTTATCCAGCAGTCAGCAGCGGACAAGTTTATGGCTTCAAGTCTTTGGATGCCAGCAAATTCAAAGTCGATGAAAAGTCTCAAATTGAGATTACGAATCTTCCGCCTTTGCAATCGCAAGATACATTAGGAATTTGCTACGGGGTTGCTGCTTCGGTGATTTTGACGGCAGAAAACTGCAGATCTATGAATACAGATTGTAAAACAATTACATCTGATAAAGTTTTTTCGCCCTTGGGGTTGTCTCCTATAGGTCGTCCCGCAGAGGATAAGGCTCCAGCTAAGAAGTCAAAAAATGAAAATCCCGATCCCTATGGCGGAAGTATATATAATACGCTTGATCAGCTGGTATTGAGTGGGGAGTTTGCTCCATCAGAGCAATGTCTTTCGTTGGAAAAAATTCTAAGTAGAGTGGGGGGCTCGGCCGAAGCTTCAGAAGTTCAGCTGGGTATCTGGAAAAAGCTAAAAGCATTGTATGAAAAATCTAAGGAAGTTCCGAAGGATTGTGAAAGCTGCTTAAATAGTTTTTATTCTACTGCACAGAAAGAAATCCAAGAAGGTTTGGATGTCGATGTTTCCAACGAATCAATGCTCAAGGCCTTTGGAAAGAAGACTTACGCAGAATTCTTTGATCGCATTTTGATTTCACCGGAATGCAGAAAATTAAGCAAGAGCGTGGCGGTGGAATACCCAAGTAAAAAAGATTTTAAGTTCTATCCATTATTAGGTAAGACTGGAACCTATAATGAAGCCATCAATACGATAAAAAATGTTCTTAACGATGGGCGTCCACTGGGCCTAGGAAATATCTGCTTAGATGAAAAGCCAAGTAGTAAAAAATGTGAGAACCAGCATGGGGTTGTCGTAGCTGGTTATCGAAAAACTTGTGATTCTAAAGGAAAATGTGTCGATAGCGTTAAGGTTTTAAATAGCTGGGGTAAAAGCTGGCAGGATCAAAATGCAGATGGCTGGGTGGATGCTAAGACGTTATTGGATAGAACGTTCTACAAGGAAGCCACTCTAACTTGGATTGCTGACAAAAAGTAAACGGAATGGAAATTTGATATGAAATTAATTGTAACGGCATTTTCTCTTTTTGTAGTTTCTTTGACAGCTCACGCTGATCAAACACTGAAGTACTTCAACAACGACAAGTACGAACAAATCAAATTCAAGACGTACGAAAAAGCAAACATCAACGAAGCTTGCTTTAAAGCTGGCAAGCCGAGCTGCAAGGCTTGGACAGTCTTCACCGGTAAGGCTAAGGTTAAAACAAAAAACCCAACCCCACTAGCTGGCAATCCGGCAGCATTGTACTGCTGGGATGTGGGAGCTAAGAATAGAATCTTGAAAGCCCAAAACGGCGATCAATCCGACGCCTGCGTTTTTGACGACGGTTCCATGATCGATTCCTGGGATCTCTACTACAAACATTTCCCTAAATAGATTCAAATACAGTACGAACAAATAAAAAGAGCAGGCCACAAGCCTGCTATTTTTTATGAAACCTTCTTGGCTAAATACTCAATCAAAGCCTCACGCATGAGTTTTTGGTATTTCTTGTCTTCTTTCGAAGCGAGCCTTTTGTAGCCCTCCAATAGTTCGCTACTGATTCTTAGCGTTAAAGTCTTATCCTTTGGAGCGAATTGGAAGTAATGATCCATGGGCTTCCAGCTTCCGGATTTTAGCAGTGCTGAGAAATCACGTTCAATTGGATCATTTACTTTCATTGGTTTTGCGGATTTTGCGCGGGAGTTCTTTTTCATGGAATGCCTCTATTTCTTTGTGTCGGGCGTAACGAGCACTAATAACACGAATATGGAATTGTCCCTCGAAAACTCTTAAGCAGAAAATCGCCACTAAGTAACGTTCTTTAAATGTTCCAAAAGCGACAAATCTATCTTCATCATGGCTATGCTCGTCATCTTTAGAGATGAGGGGAGAGGAGAGTAGAAATCCCTCAATTTGGTCTATCGATAAGCCATGCTTCTGGCATTTGAGTCTGTTGTATTCATCCCAATTAAAGCCAGATATTTTCATATACTATCATTGTAAATACAAAATGTACATACATTATGTATGCTCGTGTAATTACTCCTATTAACGGGAGATGCAAATGTGAATCAGTGTGGCCTAAAGGATTTAATGGGATCTGGGTAAAGTTCGATTCGTAAATCGGTCAGATATGCCTAATTACCTAAAATAGGTTAAAAATTACCTAATTTAGGTAATTAGTATAAACCAAAAAAAAGAGCAGGCGATGAACCCGCTCTTTCCATTTTTGAAAAATAAAAAATCAAAAACTACTTCAAAGTGAAGTTAAAGATATTCTGATCGAAGCTGTTGTACTCATCATAACGAGTCAAAGCATAAAGATCCTTACGAGTTTGCATTTTTTCAAGCAAGCCCTCTTGAGTACCTTTAGCTTTAATTTCAGCCAAGCCCGCAACCGTTGCACCCATCGCCAGACGGAAAGTCGTCACAGGATAGATCACGATGTTGTAGCCAAGGTTAGAAAGCTCAGTATAAGTGAACAAACGACCTTTACCAAACTCAGTCATATTCGCCAAAAGAGGAACAGAAACTGCTTTACGGAATTTTTCAAACTCTTTCTCGTTCTCAAGAGCTTCAGTGAAGATGCAATCAGCACCCGCATCAATGTAAGCCTTAGCGCGATCAATAGCTGCATCCAAGCCTTCAGAAGCACGAGCATCAGTGCGCGCGATCAAAAGGAAGTTCTCATCAAGCTTTTTACCACGAGCCGCCGCCGCAACTTTACGAGCTGCTTCGTCACGAGTAACAAGTGATTTACCATCAAGGTGACCACAACGCTTAGGATTTACTTGGTCTTCAATGTGACAACCAGCAAGACCCATTTCGATCATCTCTTGAACTGTGCGAGTCGCACTCATCGGCTCGCCGAAACCAGTGTCGATGTCGATGATAGTCGGCAAAGAAGTCGTACGAGCAATTTGACGACCACGTTGAGCTACTTCAGTCAACGACGTCAAACCGATGTCTGGGTAACCCAAATCGTTCGACAAAACAGAACCAGAAATATAAACGCCGTCAAAACCAGCTTTTTCGATAGCCATAGAAGCCAGCGGAGACCAAGAACCCGGCATTTGCAAAAGCTTGCCAGATTTCAAAGCCTCACGAAAGTTCTTACGCTTCTGTGCAGGTGTAATTTCAGGAAACAACATAGTTTCTCCTTTCGGTGAAAAACAAAAGGTCCCGTGAGGGACCTTTCTAAGGATCTTAGAAGATACCTTTTGTATCGCGTTTATTGTTCGTCAATTTCTCGATTGGGATTTGAACGTTCAACTGTTGAACTTGTTCAGCAGTCAAGTTTTCCAAATTCTCGCAAAGACCGATGAAACGATCGCGCTCAGCTTTAGTGATGATTCCTTCAGTCAATGTGTCGAACTTACGGATGTAGTCAGCACGTTTGAATGGACGAGCACCCGCTGGATGCGCATCAGCTACGCCTAGTTCATCAACGATTTTAGAACCGTCTTTCATTGTGATTTCTACGCGGCCACCGAAGCGTTTTTTATCTGGATCTGTCTCGTGGTACCAAGCAGTCCATTGTTTGTCTTCGATAGTAGAGATTTTGTGCCACAATGCCACAGTGTCAGCACGTTTCGCGCGCTCTGGAGCGTACGAATTAACGTGGTGCCAAGTACCGTCTTGAAGAGCCACTGCGAAGATGTACATGATCGAGTGATCAAGAGTTTCGCGAGAAGCATTTGGATCCATTTTTTGTGGATCGTTCGCACCAGTACCGATTACGTAGTGAGTATGGTGAGAAGTGTGGATCACGATATCTTTGATATCGTCGAAGTTTTTAACCATTGGTTTCATTTTACGAGCCAAGTCGATCAATGCTTGAGATTGGTACTCTGCAGAGTGTTCTTTAGTGTATGTCTCAAGGATTGCGCGTTTTTCTTCGCCAACTTCTGGAAGTGGTACTTCGTATTTACCGTTTTTGCCGTCAAGCATGTAAGCGATAACAGAATCTTCACCTTCATAGATTGGAGATGGAGCGCCTTCGCCACGCATAACACGGTCAACTGCTTCAACAGCTAGTTTACCAGCGTGTGCTGGAGCGTAAGCTTTCCAAGAAGAGATTTCACCTTTACGAGATTGACGAGTCGTGAAAGACACGTGAACCGCTTGTTGAACTGCTTGGAAAATAGTTTCAGTTGGAAGAGCCAACAAAGTACCGATACCAGCCGCTTGAGCAGGGCACAAGTGAGCGATATGATCTTTTTTGTGCATGTGAAGGCAGATAGCTTTCACTAGGTCTACGTGAACTTCGTAACCAGTAACGATACCTTTAAGAAGTTCTTTACCGTTTTTACCCATTTGTTGAGCAACTGCCAAGATAGCTGGGATGTTGTCGCCAGGGTGAGAGTAGTCAGCTGCCAAGTAAGTGTCATGGAAATCCAATTCACGAACTGCAGTTCCGTTAGCCCAAGTAGCCCATTCACAGTCAAATTTTTGATCGTTCGGCATACCGAAAACAGTAGCACCACCATTGCGAGGATGTGCAATAGCCATTGCACGAGCAGAAGCAACCGGACGACGGTTTGCTGCAGCGATAGCAACAGAAGCATTGTCGATGATACGATTGATAACCATATCTACAACGTCAGCTTTGATTGGAGCATTGTCAGAAGCGATCTCTGCAATTTTCCAAGCTAGTTGATCTTTACGATCCAATTTTTCTTTAGATGGATAAACACGCACTGTGTGTTTTTTCATGGGAATCCTTTCGAGACTCTTGCTTGCGCGCAGCCGTTAAGACCTAGCGCGTTATTTAATGATTAAATGAAAGCAAGCAAGGCTAACTTGACCCCGAAATAGGGTCAAGGAGCGAGAACGTGCGTAAAGGAGGTTTTATTGTGAAAATCGGCCTGAGGACCCGGGTGAGTCAGGGCAAAATAAGACTTCGAGCCATCGGAAAACTCAATAACGGCCGTGACTCCAAGTTGCTTAAAATTCTTGATGGCGGGCGACTGGATTTTGACTCTAAAAATGGCTTCATCAGATTCCAGAGCTCGATAGATCAAATTCACCGAGGCGGTTCCATCCGGTCGCATTCCTTGGCGGTATCCTGTGAAGGCATAAGCATTCCAGTCACCATTGGGGGAGCAGTTCACTTCCAGATAGGGGGAGTCAGCCGCTTGATCAAAGCTAAAGAACGCCTCTAAGCACGTGGTCTTCCAAAGTTCGTCACGGCGAACAGAGGAGGCATCCTCACTCAGGGGAGGAAAGTGCAAGTGTCGAGTAGGTCCTACAAGGAAATATTCAAGAATCACTTCATCGTCTGACGTCACGTAAACTTGAGATTCTACTTTAAATAATTTCGTAAAATCATTCTCTGAAAAAGCCTTCAAGTGAAGCACTAACGTTTCTCCCAGTTTAAACGAGCCGTAAATAAGTTCTTTCCGTCAGAAATTCGCACGCCTCGGTAGGCTGTGGAACCGCGCTCCTCATTTTGTGAGGAATCACTCAGGCTCTTTTCGATCTCAACCGTATCACCTAAAAGTGTCTCTGTTAAAAAGTTAACGGAGTAAGAATTTAGTTTCAAGGTCTTATGAAGATCGAAGGGGATTGAATCTAAAATCCACTGAGCATATTTCGCATTGTTAACATGTTGGTTAATATCCAAGTCGGAATTTCTAACCGCAAATTCAGCGAGCTTTTCATACTGTCCTTGAACTGGAATTTTCTCGGGTTCAAGGATCAGTGACTCCTCGGAAACCAAATCCTGCCATGGTCTTAAATTTTGCGCGGGGAGAATGCGACCGCTACCTTGTTCAAGAGCTAAAAAGCTCATCGCGCACTGGCCGATAACTTCGTTTTTTGAGTTCACAACTTTGAAACCGCGTAAAACAAAGGCACCCGATGGAGGGCGAATCCATGTGCGAATGCGAATTGTCTCACCATATTTGGGCCACTGACTCATTTCTGCATATTGCCGAGTTACAACCCAGTAAAGCTTATCTTTCTGCATTTGATCTGTACCAAAACCAACCCGCTCTGCGTGCTGCCAGGCGGTCTCTTGCAGAAGATTGAGTAGGCCAAACAGTCCCAAAACCCCTCTGGGATTGACTGATTGGCTGGAGATTTTAAACGTTTCTTCCCAAATTCTTGAATCCATACTTGAGCCATTCTCCCTTTTTGGAGCAACTTTCTTGCTATTTTACACAATACTCGCGAAAAAACAGGAAGGAATTTATCGCGATTGATGTATACTGTTTATGTTTAGTAGGTGAGTTGATTGTAATATCAATTCAGTTTGTCACATTTAAAAAAGTTGTTTATGCTTATTTCTCGCAGGTGGGTATATGAGACAAAAAAACATGTTAGCTGATTTTCTAAAAACAAAACGTGTAGCGGCGGGTCTATCCCAAAGAGACGTATCGGATAAATTGGGATATTCAACTCCACAGTTCATTTCTAACTGGGAGCGTGGCGTTTCTCATCCACCGATCAACGCACTTAAAAAATTGGGCGAACTTTATAAAGTATCTGCAGAAGATCTTTTTGAGGTCACTCTAAACGCAACAATCCAAGAGGTGACTCAGGATTTGCGTCGTAAATTCGCAAGCTCAAAATCTCGCTAATTTACAAACAAGGCTAAAAAACTAAAAAGCCCGGTCACATGGCCGGGCTTTTCTTTTACCTAAGATACTTCACCAATAACACTTTTCCGGTCTATGAGCTCACCATTTATAAAGCGGTGGAGGATGCTTCCAATCAAAGTTTGGTAGGGGATGCCGAGCCTTTCGGCTTCGGTTTTAATGTCGATGAGGTCATTGGTATTCAATCTTACGCTGATAAGGGTTTTGTTAACCTCTTCCTTGGTAAGGACCTTCGAGTTTCTTTTTCTCATTTTTTTAAGGTCATATTCCTTCTTCATAAACTCTTCTCTCTTTGGCCGTGGCCTTTCTGGCAGAAATTATTCGAACGCTGTCTTTGGCTTCCTTTTCACAAAAAACGACAATTAGTATCTTTGAACGAAGCGAGGTTCCAATTCGAATGAAGCGATCTTCTGATTCGTCGCTGTGGTCATCATCGTAAAACTCTAAAGCGTAGGCATCGGCCCATATAGTTTTAGCTTCGTCGAACCAAATTCCGTGTTTTCGAAAGTTTGACTGCTCTTTCAGAAGGTCCCAGTCAAAATCCATACAGTCACCTCATTGTAATACATTGTATATATATAATCAATAAGGCTATAAAATGCACAAAAGGCGCCAGGGAGGCGCCTTTAAATGCTTTTAAGCTGTGAATAGAGGATTCGACTTTCGGAGGTTTCGCTTAGAATGTACCGATCGAGATGTGCAGGCGCCATGGGGATTCGCCGGGTTGCATGTTGAGCTTCCAAGCGATGTCGACACTCAAAGGACCTACTGGCGTGTTATAGCGGATGCCGAAACCAGTCGCTGCACGGTAAGGCTCGTTGATTTCCAAACCTTCGATTTGCACGATACCACCGTCATAAAAAGCAGCTCCGCCCAAGGCTCCGTAAACTGGGAAGCGAAGCTCTGACTTGATCAGCCCCATTGTTGAGTCTGTCGTCAGATAGTACTTCTTATTTCCGCCAGCGATACCCAGGTCATTATTATTTGGGAAGTATTCAGTACCAGCTTCGTAACCACGCACTGTGGAAATGCCCCCAAGACTGAAACCTTTCTTATCCCAAGGGACACCATTCTGACGATCTGCTGTATCAGGCAAATGACTTAAGTTTTTAAGGTAGCCACCACGCAAGTTGTTCGCCCAAACCACCGGTTGCTTTTGCAGAGTTCCGATCTTGCTATAAACCGTGATACCTGCAACCGCACGCCAGTAATTGATGGTTTCAGTGCCGCCAAATACAGGGTCAGAGTATTCTGCATTGATACGAGTAAAAGTTCCCGCCGTCGGATTGAATGGATTATCACGGAAGTCGAAATCTATGTTCGGGCCAGTCGTGATGATATCTTGTTGAGTCGGTGCGTATGGATATGTTTCATCCAAACCGGAGTCGCGTACTTGCGCTAGCGAGTATAGATCCCAAGTTCCCAAGATTTTAGACGTAAAGTCTTTTTCTAAAGTGTAGGTGTACTGATTCAAATCAGTGACCTGCTTGACGTTAAAGTCAGTAATTTGGCTGGACAGAGTGATATTCACACGCCCGCGAACGTGAGTACCAAATAAGTAAGGCTCCAGATATCCGGCGACCACTTTGTGCTCAAGGTATTTTACGTCAGCGATATTATAGTTACCTTCAAGACGTAAAGAAACCCCTCGGCCAGTTCCCATCAAGTTGCGATAAGAAATACCCGTATATCCACGCAACGTCAGTTTACGTTCATTGGTCGCACCGGCACCGATATTAAATGTTCCCGGCTCGCGTTCAGTGACTTTAACGATCACTGTACGATCTGCGATATTGGTTTTCTCTTCCAAAGTGCGAACTTCAACCGTGTTAAAGAATCCCGTTCTTTGTAGATGAGAAATCGAGTCATCAATTTTCTGCGGAGTGATCAATTCGCCTTGGCGAAGTTCTAACTCTTGGAAAAGGACGTAATCGCGAGTGAAAGTATTGCCCTCTAAAATGATGCTTGAGGCGCGAACTTGCGGCCCTTCGAAGATCTTAAAGTTCAAAATCGCTTTCGTATTGGTCGAATCATAGGTCACCAGATCTTCGCGCTCGTTCAGCAGAAGCATCTCGATATAACCATTTTCACGATAGAAATTTTTAACGTTGTTAACGGCTTCTTCGATCTGATTCAGTTTCAATGGGCCGGGTTTTAAACCAGTGACTTTCAGGAGCTCCTCGTTTGAGTAAGCCTGATTGCCTAAGAAAGAAACGGATTGAATCAAAGTCAAAGGACCTTCATCAAGATTCACATAGAGTGTGACTTGGTCTTTTTCTTTATTGTAAGTCATTCGAGTCGAAACAATCTTAGCTTGCAGGTAACCTTCGTTTTGCAAAGCCAGGATTAGATTTCTGACGCCGGTATCAACATCGTCTTTGTTGTAATAGCCTTTTGAAACCAAGGTAGAGCTATAGTCACGGATGATTTTTGAATAGTGCTGTGGCTTACGGCTAAATTTACCCGTGATGTTGATGCCTTGGATTTTGACCTTAGGTCCCTCATCAACAGTGAAGATGATTTTACGGACAAAAGGATTTCCCGTGTCTTCTTCAGTTGCGGAAACTTCAGCGCGAGCATAACCATCCGCCAAATAGTAATTTCTAAGCTTAGTTGAAAGCTCAGCCCCGATGTTCGGATTCGCCGAATAGAAATTATCTAAATCTAAAGCTGATTCCAAATCACGCAGACGCAGGATTTGATGACCACGGAACTCAAACTTATAAGTTTCCGGACGATCCACACGGTAGGTGAGTGTGGCTTTAGATTCGTCTTCGTTAAAGCTCACTGTCGGCCCAATAAAGTCAGCGCGAACATAGCGTTCTTCGTTTAAGAACGAACGAGCTGATTTATTGATGTCAGCCAAAGTTTTGTCAGTCAAAGGATCATCGAGCTTAGAATCCAGTTCATCCACCAAGATCTTATTCAAAGTACCGTTCGGGCTTTGTACGATCAGGTTGTGAATTTCAGTGCGTTTGTTTTCAGTAATTTTCAATATAAGATCGACAGCGCCGTCTTTGCCCGGCGGCATTTCGATATCAACAACAGTGTTAAGGAAGCCTTGCTCCTTGTAGGCCAAACGCAGTTTTTCACCTTGTTCAGCGAGACCTTGCTGATCAAAAACATCTCCCGTTTTTACGGCAAAGATATTTGTAACATCAGAGTCCGAATAAAAATTATTACCAGCAATGATGATGGCCCCAATACGCTTTGCATGGATATATTCCATTTTATAGGAACCCGCAGTGCTTTCAGTCACGATCAAGCGATCAAACTGGGGATTGGGTTGCAGATATCTTAAAATATCATCAATCAAATCCAGAGGAACAAAGTCTTTAGTGATTTGCGGATAGCGCTTTAGCAAATCTGATTGCACATTTTTTGGCAAATCAGAAATATCCAAACCTTTTTTTGCCCAAGCAGGGGAGGTTTGGATGAACATGATAAGTGCTAAAGCGACTACGAGAGTACGGATCATTTGAACTCCCGTTTAAATTCAAGATCAAGCCCGAAGATACTTTCAGTTTCTACGGGAGTATTTTGCAAGACGCTGTTGTCGTAAAGATTTTTATTTTCAAACGAACCGACAGCTGTCCAGTTCGGATTCAATAGATACTCAAGCTTCACATCGTATCCGGAAACGTCACCCACTTGACGGCTACCAGAGATTTTAACCTTTTCCGTCAAGCGACGGCTCAAAGTAATCTTAGGTACGCTGATATTGCGTGTGGAATCGTACTGAGATGTCACGGATAGGTTCAGACCTAACGTGCTCTCAAGTGGTTTGTTGATCTCTTTAGCAAACGCCGCACCAGCCACTTCAAGACCTGCTTGGTCAGCAAGGGCTTTAGATTGTCCTGATGTGGCCATACTTTGTGATGTCACGCCTAGGGCGATCAAAGAGACGATGTCTTGTTCTGACAATGGCGGAACGCTGGTCAATTTGATCGTTGGATTTTTGGCAGAGCCTGAAGCGAAAAGGCTTACGTCATACTCGTTCACACGCGAAGTCGCCGTCACATAAAGATTCGGATTGATTTGATTTGGATCTGCAAAATCAACGTTAGCCGTCTGAATATCAAACTGACGATCCTTAAAGATCAGCTTAGAACGTTTTTCAGTTGTGATCTTACCCAAAAGAACCGGGTTGGTTGGTGCACCCTTAACTGCAATGTGGCCAGAAACCGAGCCATCAAAAAGGGAGTTTTTAACCGGCAGGGGTTTGTCTAAGTTCACTTGGATATCTAGCAAGACAGGTTCAAATTGAGTGTCGCGCAAAACTTTAGGCAGGTAAGCACTTTGCTGGATGTTCGCAACACCAGAGCCACCTTCGATAAACTCACGTTCAAAGATACCACCAGAAACACGGTATGTACCAGACAGGACAAACGGGAACCATTTGCCAGAGAATAAGAGATCGGCTTCACCTGTTGTATGAACACGGTCTGGAACGTTTAAGGAAATATTATCAAGGTGAGCACGAACGGATACTGGGAAATCCTTTGGACCATTGATGATGACACTGCCATCACCAGTCATCGTTCCACCAGCGATCTGACCTTTGAGATCATTGATGATGATACGTGACTGCGAGAAAGAAACGTTAGATTGGAGTCTTTCAAGTGGGTGAGGGAAGCCTTTTAATTTCACGAAGGCATTATTTAAATTCGCCGTTCCCAGAATTTCAGGTTTTGAAACCTTACCAGACACCGTCGCTGAAATACGAAGCGGGCCGCCCAGATCATCCAAGAAAGGAGTAAAGATCTGTAAGAGGCGCAAATCCGTACGAGCTTCAATGCCAAAATTCATACGTTCAGCGGTAAAGTTAGCGCCTTTAATCTGAATCGTATTTTGTGGGCCACGCAGTAGGAAGTTTTTGAACGTCACAGTGCCGTTTTCAGTTAAGACTTCAATCGGACCCGTATTTGAAATACTCGAGGCTCCACGTTTCAAATAAATATTCTGAACTGTCACCTTGCCTGTGGATTTGAACAGATCACCAGAGTCAGAGCGGAGATCGATATTTGAAGTCAAAGAAGACTCATACTCGTTCGCAAGGTTCGCTCCGCCGATCAAGGCAAGCAAAGAAGAGAATGACCACTGGTTCGTCTTCATTTGGATTCTTAGCGGGGAGGTGTGTTCAAATGGAATTTGGAAATCACCTTGGACTTTGTCACCGAAAAGGCTGACCTGACCACCCAAGCTTTTACGATCAATGCTCATTTGGAAAGACGAGTTGTCGATCTCTTGGTCTTCCAAAACAGTTTCCGTCAAAGCGCCTTTGATATTTACGCGGGCTTCGTTGAAAGAATTTTTAATTTCAGCCGAAGCATTTAGATTTCCGAAAACGCCGGTGGAAACAGCGCTGATCATGTCGGATTCTTCTAGGCGCCAATTTTTAGCGTCAACGAATAGGCCTAAAATTTTATCTGAGCTGATGCCGCCGGTAACATTCGCTACGGAGTTATTTTTAAGTAGTTGGACTTTGCGAGCTTTGATGTTGCCGTTAGTGGCATCGACATTGAAGTGCAGAAGATCAAAATTTTCATTGCTAGCAGAAACATTCTTAAAGGCTGAATCCAATTTGTAGTTCAGCTTCCAAAAGTTCAGAGGCCCATCGACTTGAGCTTTTGCTGATCCCGTTCCCGCAATAGGGAATGGAAATTTGTAAATGCCTTCAAGGATCACAGCGATGTCTTCAAGCTCCGCAGTTGGAGCACTGAAAGCCCCGGTCAACTGGCTGTGGGTCAAATCGATGTCCAAGTTACCAATGTATTGAGTCTTGTTCTGAGCACCCGCGATATCAGAAAAGATCAGATGGCCTTTACGCATTTTCAGATTCGTGATGGCGTTGCCAAGATTGAAATCTTCAAAGATGAAGTTACGAACATTTAAGTTCATATCCATCGTCGCCGTGCTGGCGTTTCCTTGAGTAGAACCTTCGATGCTGGCGCTGCCGACCATTTTTAGATGTGAAAGATTTTGGATGTCCTTCATGTCTAAGCTTTTTGTTTTATAATTGATCTTAAAGCCTTTGTGGAAATCAATGATGCCGTCACTAGTTCCTACGCTGCTACCAATTGCTAGGTTTGCATCGTAAGTAACAGCGTCCATCGTGACTTTAGCTTTACCAGTGACCTTCATGTCTTTCAGGTTCACGATTTCAGAACCTTTAGAGTTGTTTTCTGATTTTACCCACAGATCTTGGCCTGTTAAAACGCCGTCATCACATTGAACATAGAATTGCGGCAGAATTTGTCCCGTACATGGAAGATTGCCTTGCAGTTTAACTCCGACAGGAATGGACGCCAGGTCCAAAGACACAAAAAGCTTTTGCAGATCAAGGCTGTCCACTTTGACAGTGGATTTGAAGCCGTAGTTTTCATCCAACTGAAGTTGTGACTTGTTCAGTGTCGCAGTTCCAGCAGGGTGGGAGACAGAGATTTCCGAGAAGGTAAATCCTTTGTCTTTGTATTCACCTTCAATGTGAGCATCACCTAATTCGAATGTATCAACAATGACAGAGTGAGTGCTGATGTCAGCTTTACCGCGGATATCATTCATGCCATTGAAACGAACCTCGGCATCGGTATCCAAAGTTCCTGCAAGCTTAGGTAGGGCCATGTCTGGTTTAAGCTCTTTAAGTTCTTTGTAAAGATCGGCTAGGGCAACTTTGGCAGACAGGTTCAGAACACCGGAAGGTTTAATCGCAATGTTTCTGAAATCTGTAAGTTCTCCGCGAGCCAGGAATTCTGAATTATCCAAACGAACGCCGAGTTGCAAAACACGCAGGGACTGACGAGTCAGATAAAGGTGTGAATCCAGAGAGCCGGAAAACTGACCGACATTTTTCAAAGACACAGCCAATGTCGGAGTATCAAGTTTGGCTGTGATATTTTTACCCATGTTCGTCAGAAGCAAGCCACTGTTGCTCGCTTCAACGTGGATGCCCAGTTTTTTAGACGTCACTAGGATATGAACATTCTGTAAAAGGATTTTCTGCAAAGGAATCTGCTCAGTGATCGAGAAAATTTCATCCAAAGGCAAAGGCTTTGGTTTTGAATCGCTTTTAAGTAAAGGATCCAGATTGATAACCGTTTCGGGAGCATCAATAACCAGAGCCGATAAATTTAATCGACCACCTAGTAACGTAAAGAAATCTAAATGTACACGAGCGCGAGCGACGCGAATTTCTTCGGTCACTTCGGCAAATTCACCCTTCGGGATGATACGAATATTTTCTAAAGCAAGGGATGTGCGCAAAACACGAATGCGCAGGCGATCCGCTTGAATCTCAACAGGCAAAGAAGATTTAGAATAATTTTGAAGTTCTTGCAGAGCCCATGTTTCCAAACGCGGAATCAAAAGCCAGTTGCCCAATCCCCACAATACCAAAAATGCTAAGGTCGGCGTGACCAGAATCCAAAAGATACGTCTCACTGTCCGCTCCAGATGCTAAGCAGTGCACTGCCTGCGCGGTAGTGAGGACGAGAAGCTAAGAGGCCTTCCAAAATTTCTACGGCCGTGTGTTTTTGTCCGATGCCCCACATGGCTTGTGCACGTAGATAAGCTGTCGCAAAAAAAGTTTCCGGTTCATGTGCATAAGCGAGTTCGACCTTTGCGATCTCATTCAACAATTCGATGAAGCGGCGGCATTGTAGCAACACTTCTAGGCTGAACCAATGAAGGCTTTCTGAAGGCTCGCAGAACTGCAAGATATCCAAAGCTGTTTCGTAACCTTCAAGCATGAAGGCGACGATGGCAAAATCAAAGGCCATTGCCGGATCTTCTTCAGCGTGGTCACGCAAAGACTGAAGCAAAGCGAGAAGTGCTTTTTCTACTTCAGGGTCTTTCGGTGAAAGCTCTTCAGGTTTTGGATCACGCGCGCGCGGCGATCTGCGAGACAGAATTTCTAAAGCATGACGTTGGCGGTGTTCACGAACTTCATGAGCAACATCACTGTCTCCAGGATAAAGTTTTTGCAGGCGATCCAGCAAAACTTTTTCTTGTTCGTACAACTGCTGCGTGCGCAGAGTGATCATTTGCTCCAGCAAGTTTTTCTTATTGCTTAAGAAGTCTTTGTGAATACGGTATTTACGATTGCTACGCCATTCGCCCAAGAGTGGAGAATATTTATTAAGCGCTTGCGAGCGAGCGGCTTCATTTTCAGCTTCGCTTTCTTGAATGCCTTCGATCAAAGCGTTCATCACTTTTTCATCGATGTCCAAAGTGGCATGTCCCAAAGCCTCTAAGAAGTAAGGCCAAGGAATGGGGAAGCCTTCGTTATCGATATTCTTAATAACGAAATTCGCAAGTTGGATATGACGTCCACTTTGATTGAGGAAGCGTGCAAGTGCTGTGATGTTGTCTAAAGAAATTTGATCAGGGGAGGATTCAAGACTTGAAATCAGTCGAGTGGCTACTTCATCGAGATCGCTGGTCTCATTGAGTAAATTTTGAATTTCCAGCTCGACAAAAATGGACAAAAAAGCCTCCGCCCTGAATGATCAGATCAACACTGTTATTTTGTAATAAAATTGAGTGTTAGCGGAGACTTAATATCTTGCGTTAAGAACTATTTTTGGCTGACGCGCTCTACGTACTCACCAGTTGAAGTATCGATACGCAAAGTATCGCCTTCATTGATGTGCAAAGGCACGGATACAGTCAAACCAGTTTCCATAACTGCTGGCTTAGAAGCACCAGTTACGCGGTCACCTTTGATGCCCGGATCAGTTTGAGCAACTAGCAAGTTAACGGCTTTAGGAACGTCGCAAGCAACTGCTTTTTCATTGTAGAAAAGAACAACAACTTTCAAACCTTCAGTAAGGTAGTATCTAGCTTCGCCAAGATCGTCTTCAGACATAGCGATTTGCTCGTAAGTCTCGTTAGACATGAAGTTGAAGCCTGTGTCGTCTTTGTACAAGAAGTTCATTTCTTTGTTTTCAACGTTAGGAACTTCGAATTTTTCGCCAGATTTGAAAGTTACTTCAAGGTTTTGGCTTGTAAGCATGTTTCTCAATTTTGTGCGAGTGAATTGGTTGCCTTTACCTGGTTTTACGTGTTGGAAGTCCACGATCACGTAAGGCTTGCCTTCAACCATGATTTTCAAATTCTTACGGAAATCTGACGTTTCGTACATTCTAATACCTCTTAGTTAAGCTAATACAAGACGATCAATATAGCCTAATTGGGAGGGGGAATGTCAAATAAGGGAGCGGTAGTCCTCGATTTTGCGAAGCATCATCTGAAGGGTTTCGATCTTTCTTTGGCGGATCATTTCCTCGCGCGGCAGCAGAGGTTTCAATGGAACCGGTTCGTCAGGTTCATTATAACGAACCTGCAGGGTTTTCATTCTGCGTTCAATTTCAGGATGATCACCAAATTCCACGCGAGTGTCTTTCAAAAGGGCGTGCGCTTTTTCTAAATCATTACGCACAATGAACGCGTCAATTAATGAAAGCATGCGCTCAAAAGCCTTATTTCTAGGCATCGGTTGAGGTTTGAAGACCTCGGTCGCAGCTCCGGTTTTTACGCCAGTCGCTGTTTGTTCGATTGGTGGATTTTCCAAATTTACTTGCGGAAGTTTTGCCATCGCAAAGACTTCTTCGTCGTACTCATCTGCAGTCAAAGATTCCAATTTCTGAACGGCTTTTTGTGCGGATTGAGAATTGGGATTTAAAAACAAAACCATCTTGAAAGCCTTCAAAGCTTCCTTGGGATTTTTGTTTGCAAGCTGTGATTCTGCCAAAAGCTGGTGAGCCAGAATATTCTCAGAAGCCAGGCCCGTGGCCTTTTTCAGGGCCTCGATGGCGCGGCTGATTTGGCCTGCGTCGCGCAAAATTTTTGCGTATGTGACCAATCCTCCGACAAATTGCGGATGGCGTTGAACGCCAGCAGTCACAACTTGAAGCGCTTCTTTCATCATGCCCATTTCTCTATAGGCTTCCGCCAGAGGGGCGAACACCTGAGAGGTCGGATCCTTTGCCAGGATGTTCTGATATTTTTCGATAGCGCTTGCTTCAATCTTCGGCATACTTCAGATTCTAGTGCACATTCATTGACTTAGCAATACGTTCGGAATGAAATTAAAAATATGAGTTTGACGATTCTCGGGGTAGATCCCGGTTCCCGCATCACAGGTTTCGGCGTGGTTCGCATCACTAATGGCAAGATTGAACATATCAATCACGGTGTCATTTTGTTGGATGCTGACATGGATTTTGCCATGCGTATGACAGAACTTGGTTCTGCATTTCGCGAAGTGATGGAGAAATATCGTCCTCATCAAGTGGTGATTGAAAAAATCTTCTTAGGAAAAAACGCCGACAGTGCTTTTAAATTAGGGCACGCGCGCGGAGTGGTGATGTACGAAGCGGGCTTGGGTAAAGCCACGGTTGCAGAGTATGCTACTCGCTCAGTAAAAAAAGGTATTACCGGAACGGGTGCTGCCTCCAAAGAAGATGTGCAGGCAGTTTTGAAGGCGATGCTGAATATTAAAGTTATCAATCGCATCGATGCCTCGGATGCCTTGGCTATGGCTTGCTACCATGCCTTTGAAATGAAAAAGAACGCAGTTATTCAAAAAGCGGTGAGTATATGATCGGTTATTTGCGCGGAAAAATTATTGAAGTCTTGGGCGATTCAGCCCTGATTGATGTTCAAGGTGTGGGTTATGAAGTTTTCGCTTCATCAAACACATTGGGTGACTTCACAACTTTGCTTGGCAAAGACATCATCGTTTGGATTCATACTCACGTGCGTGAAGATGCTCTGACTCTTTTTGGTTTTCACGACAAAGAAGAAAAGAACTTGTTCTTGTCTTTGTTGAAAGTAAACGGCGTTGGACCAAAAATGGCTTTGAGTATTTTGTCGGGCGGTCGTCCTGCGCAAATTCATGAAATGATCGAGGCTGGAAATGCCAAAGGTCTTTCAGGATTGCCAAAGGTCGGCAAGAAAACCGCAGAACAAATCATTCTGACGTTAAAAGGAAAACTAGTTTCCATCGAAGAGGGCTCTAAAGTGAAGTCCGAATCTTTGACGCAAATTACGTCAGCACTTTTGAACTTGGGTTACAAATCTCAATTGGTCGATCAATTCGTATCCACTTTGCCAGTTTCAATCACTGTCGAAGAAGGTGTTCGTAAAGGCTTCCAAACATTGTCAGGTAGCTTGTCATGAGTCGCATTATCGAAGGCAGCATTATGGACAGTGATATCACTGAAGGCACTAGCGCGAGTGGTGGCGAGAAAGCTTGGGAGAACGAATTACGTCCCCAGGATTTCTCAGAGTTCGCGGGTCAGGATATCGTTAAAGATAAAATCAAAGTTTTCGTGGCTGCGGCAAAGTTCCGTGGTGAGCCACTAGATCACGTTTTGCTATCAGGTCCTCCGGGCTTGGGTAAAACGACACTCGCACAAATCATCGCGAACGATATGGGTTCTGACATTAAAATGACGTCAGCACCTGCGATTGATAAAAAAGGCGATTTGGCTGCAATCTTGACATCTCTAAAGCCAAACTCTGTTCTTTTTATCGACGAGATTCATCGTCTGAGTCGTCATGTCGAAGAGTATCTGTACACGGCGATGGAGGATTACTACATCGATATCGTGACAGGTGATGGTTTGGGTGCTCGCTCGATGAAGTTTCAATTGGCGCCTTTTACATTGGTAGGGGCGACAACACGTGCGGGTCTTTTGAATCCGCCGTTCCGTGATCGTTTCGGTATCGTTGAGAGACTGCAATTTTACGATAAAGCGGCTCTTCAAAATATCTTGATCAGATCTGCCAAAAAATTGAATGTGGAAATTGACAATGACGGCGCTGAAGAAGTGGCTCGTCGTGCTCGCGGAACTCCTCGTATTGCGAATAGACTGCTTAAGCGCGTTCGTGATTATGCACAAGTAAAAGGCAATGGCGTCGTCACTCGGGATATTGCGATATATGCTCTAGATCAACTGGGAGTTGATAAACACGGCCTTGATCTTATGGATCGTCGTATTTTGAGCCTAATCCAAGAAAAATATAACGGTGGCCCGGTCGGTATTGATACAATAGCAGCAGCGCTCAGTGAAGAGCGTGACACACTTGAGGAAGTGTATGAGCCGTTCCTGATCCAGGAGGGATTCATCCAAAAAACTCAACGCGGTCGCGTGATCACAGAGTCAGCTAAAAGTTCAGTATTAGAAATCATTGAAGCGGGGAATTAATTATGATCACTAGGCAGCCTCTCGTCATCGAAGTCCAACGTGGACACGTGGTCGAGAGCGTTCATCAAGTCATGGTGGCTGTGGTGAATGAAGCCGGTCATCTTTTGCATGGTTGGGGTAATACCAACTATGCCACGTTCCCTCGTAGCGCCATTAAAATGATCCAAGCTTTACCTCTGATTGAATCCGGTGCCGCTGAAAAATTCGGTCTCGAAGACGAGTGGATCGCTTTGGCCTGTGCCTCCCATCGCGGAGAGCAAAAACACCTTGAGGCTCTTACAGCGTGGGCTCATAAAATCGGTGTCTCAGAAAAAGACTTATCCTGTGGTCCGCATCTTCCATACAGCGAAGCAGCGGCTCACGATTACATTCGTCATGGTCGTACACCAACTGCATTTTGTAATAACTGCGCCGGAAAGCATTTGGCACTGATTACGACATGTCTTCATTTAGGTGAAGATTTTCATGGCTATGAAAAATACGATCATGCCGCACAAAAAAGACTCCGCAATATTTTAACGGAAACAATGAAAGTCGATCACAGTAAAATTCCTCAGGGAGTTGATGGCTGTGGTATTCAAACCTACGCCGTGCCTTTGCAATCGATCGCTGTGGGTATGTCGACTTTCTTAAATCATCATCTTCAGCCGCGTCGCAAAGACTCTGCTTTGCGTTTGCATAAAGCTGTCGCTAAGCATCCGTTCTATGTGGCGGGTAGTGACGATTTCACCACAAGTGTGATTGAAAAGACACAGGGGCGCGCCATCATCAAAGGTGGAGCAGAGGGTGTCATCGCTGGTTTCTTGCCAGAGAAAAAAGTAGCCTTCGCCCTGAAAGTCGCTGATGGAGCGGCTCGCGCGGCACAGTTCGCGGCTTCGCAGGTTTTATTGCATTTGGGCGGATTGACGATCGAAGAAGGTAAGGCCCTCTCAAAATACACTCAGCCAATAGTCACAAATTGGAAGGGTGAGCAGGTCGGTATCATACGCATTGCTAAGCCCCAATAGCTAGTGGTAAACTAGCCCCATGTTCTTACAAAAAACGATTCGTAAAAAGACGCTAGTAAACGGAATTGGTATTCACTCAGGGGACCCTTGTACTCTGACTTTTAAACCAGCTCCACCAGACACGGGCGTTTATTTTATCCGTAAGGACCTTCCAGGTTCGCCTTCATTGAAAGTCACTGCTAAAAACGTTCAAGCAACAAGTCATCAAACCACAATCGGTGGCGAGGCCTTTTCGGTAGCAACGATCGAGCATTGCTTGTCAGCGTTGTCGGCACTTCGTATCGATAATTTATTTATTGAATTAGACGGCCCTGAAATTCCAATCTGCGATGGCAGCGCCGGAGAGTTTTTAAAAGCTCTATTGGCCGTAGGAATCGTCGAACAAGATCAACCGCGTAAGTACTGCTATATCACAGAACCTATCTATTTCAGCGAAGGCGAGAAACACGCCTACGTGGTTCCGTACCATGGCCTGCGCGTAACAGTGACGATTGATTTCGCTCATCCAATCATTGGCAAACAAACGATTGATCTAGATATCAACGAACAATCTTTCGGTCGCGATATCGCAAGTGCTCGTACCTTTGGTTTCCTAAAAGACGTTGAAGCTTTGCAGGCACGTGGTTTAGCAAAAGGCGGAAGCCTAGATAACTGCGTAGTGCTAGACACCGACGCCGTAGTAAACCCAGAGGGCTTACGCTGGGCCGACGAATTCGTGCGCCACAAGGCTCTAGATGCCCTGGGCGACCTAGTAACCCTAGAGATGCCATTGATGGGCCACGTGGTCCTTTATAAGGCCGGCCACGACGTTATGAACAAGCTCGTAAAAAAGATCTGGGATTCCCCAACGTCGTACCGCCACGTAGAGCTGGGCGCCGACATCAGCGAAGAAGTTCAAAGATTCTCGGGCTGGACTCTCGATGCTCGCTAAAAATTGAAATGCTTTAAAAACTAAAAAGGCGCTCGGTAAGAGCGCCTTTTTTTATTTCTTTCTAGCAGGTTCGGAAACACTCACTTCGTTTCCGCTCATAGATTGATCCATCAGATCTTTATGGTAGTGCAGAAGCACACTGCCTTTTTCAAGTTGCGGAATCACTTTCGCCGCAATTGAAAGAGACAACGCTGGGCAACCCCAGCTCACACCCAAACGACCAAAAGGTTGGCCTGTCTTAGGGTTTTTAGATTTAATAAAATCCTCGCCCACATACCAAGCGCCATGCAAAACGATATCGCGATTGAAAGCTTGATCATTAGACGTTTGCAAACCGTACATACGCAAAGTCTTACCGTAAGAACCGTAATAGAAATCACCAGTCAAATAAAATCCCAACGAAGTTTGCTTAGAGTCTTTGATATTAGAAAACTTAGTAGCCCAGTTAGAATTCCCAGTGCCTTTACCATGAGCCACATAATAACTAACCACATCGCCAGTTTTAATATTGATCATGAAAAAACGACGAGTTGTAGAAGGCTTAGAATAATCAGCAATCGCAACCACCGCAGGATCTTCCAAAGTCACAACCGCAGAAGAAGGACGACGATCAGATTCCTCACAAGGCTTGATGCTGCCAGGCCCCCATTTGCCACACTCATAAACACTCTGCTGAAAAGAGCGCCCACGATTTTCGTGCAAGTACTTAACCATCATACCCAAAGGTTCCGCAGGAACACCTTGAGCCAAAATTTTATTAATCACCGCTTGCGAAGGAGCCGCAACAGCAACAACAGAAGTTGCAACCAGAGAAAAAAGAACGCCGATAAGTGCGAGTTGTACTTTCACAAAATCCCCCCAAAGGATTAGCTAAGACTACGAAATATGGTGCTATGAACTGAGGATATAGGAGCTAGGCAGGGAAGAAGCAACAACACTAAATACTTTCTGCAAAAAACTCTCTGTTCCCCCAACTTAAATTGCACCCCTGCAAGACCAAGGCTGGAAACGCCCCAAAAAGCCCACAATCCTAACACAGCAGCAACTTTCAAACAGCAATCGCGTCATAGTCTCCAGAGGGAGACCATCTAAAATCATAAGAATGTACGAAGAAATTTTGTGGGAGCAGGAGTGGAACCCCCTGCATGCAGCGACCTCCGTCGGCGCAGGATGCGCGAACCGCCAAAGGCGGCGACGGCGAGCCCGGAAGGCGTGTCGCGGAATGCAGGGGGTTCCACTCCAGCTTCCGCAAAACCTCGCGCTACTAGAACTGAGATTTAAGATAGTTAACGATATCAATGTCTGGAGGATTCGCTACGCCCACACCAGGTTTTGGACCGGAGCCAAGTTCATCCACCGTATAATTCATGCGAACATCATAACGACGCTCAGTCTGATTACGAAGCCACTTCTCAGCATTATACCAAGCCGTCTTATTCTGATCATCCGTACAAGAAGCAAGTTCCTTCGGCATACGTGCACCCCAACGCATTTCCGGGCAGTGGTACGGGTCGAAGCTCATGTTAAATAGTCTCTGACGAGCAGCCTCAAGATTCATCAACAATGTTTGGCCATTAGAAGTCGTGTAAGAGAACTTACAAGCTGTCGCTTCTTGCGAGTAAACCGCGAAAAGATCTTTGGCTAAGTTATTACCTCTGTAGCGAACATTGCGATCACCAGCGCGGTATTTGTCGATAGCTTTTTTAGCTTGCGCCAAAATATCGACGAAAGAAGTTCTTAAACGAGCATCACGTGAAGGGGTCGCATAAGTTTCCCAGTCACCTTCAGTACCAAAGATATTTACTGGCAAACGCTCTGGATGCTGTTTCAAAGGCATGCCTTCGCGACGAGCGATCTCAACCGCGGCAACGCGGTCTTTCAATGAAGAACAGATATCGATCACTTCAAATTTCATATCAGAAAGTGGATCGATAACGGGTTCACCGTTACTCATTCTTAGTTGAACGTATTCGAAATAGTTAACAGCTTGGTTGTTAAATACGAACTGACCTTTTTTCCAATCGCCAGCAGGATCGGGGCGATTGCCGTAGTATTGTTCTAAACCAAAGCTCGAAAGATTTTCGTTCGTAGCAGCTTCAATGCGACCACCGATATAGGCACCGGAGCCATCAACAGAGGCATCAACCACGCGCAACGGACGGAAGTTTTTAAAACCCGCGCCTTGGCCTGGAACAGAACGCATGAATTTTGACGTGTAAAGACCCATCGTCAAAGTGTTGTCAGGATGGGCGTCGATATAAAGAATACGACCGCCTTCGGTCACACGGTAGATGATCGCTACGTGACCATTTGGATCGTAGATCACTGTGCCCGGGCGGATTCCCGCGCGGTCAATACGAACTGGATAAAAATCAGTGTAAGTAGAACCTTCTTGGTTGTTGATCATACGGAAAGAAGCCGTAGAAACCACGTTGATCAATTCAGAATTCAAAACGTTCACAGCGTCGGGGAACGTCGTGCGACCCAAAGTTCCTTTTTTAGCCAAAAGGTCTTTGCGATACTTGATGGAGTTACCATTCGTAGAGTAACGAACGTCTTTATTGAAATCATCAGCGCCCGCTGCATTCGGGAAAAATCCAGAAGCATAAGAGAATGGCAAACCAGATTTCCAAGCAAAGTAAGCGCGTAGGTAGTAAGGAAGATCCGCGCAGTCTGCGAAATATTTTACGCCACCTGGATCAGTTCCATAAAACATGTTGGCTGAAGAGTTTAAGCAATCAGTAACAGTTCCACATTTTCTAGCTTCAACCGCGGCACCCAGTCTGGTTACGAATTGGCCGAATTGATATTCATGTTGTTCAGTCCAAGTGGGCTGAGTGATGCGCCAGTCGCGGCTTCCAGCCAATGCTGAAGTTGCAGCTGTCGAACCCAATACGAATAAAAGCATCGCTAATGTAGATTTCATGATCTCTCCATAGGCTTAAAAATAGATCCCAGATTTATAGCGTGATCTAATTGTTTTTGCTTCGGAAAGTGGTCAGAAACTGTTGATTTGCAGAAGTTTCATGGCTGTATACCAAGCTGACACCGCCCTGTGTTTACAGGGCACGTCCACATGATTATTGGGACTTAATCTTTTTAGCGAATTTCCAAAATTTATTATCGGCACCTAATTTTTTGAGTAAATACTTTTCAGCGGCTTCGGGTGTGATGTTTTGGGCCTGTTCCCAGAGAGGCTCAAATAACGTTTTCGTGGCTCCCACAGCGGTGGATGGGAAGCTCGAATCCTCGATTTCACCATAGGCAACAATGACTAATTTTTGCCAGAGGGCTTTCATGGCGCGGTTGTACAAAGCCTCGAGGCTGCGACCCTGAAGTTCGGCGATTTCCTTCAGCTGTTTCGTGGATAGCGGGGAGTCCATTTCCAGAGCTTCCAAAATCGTCTGACTTTCATGAGAAAAAGGGCGCTCAGATCGTTGGTATGCGAGCATATGAACGAAGGCCTCCTTCGAGAAGAATGTAGCGCGATTTTGATACCACTTGGCATAGACAACTTTGTTGGATCTAGAGAGTTCTTCTTTCAAAAGCCAGAGGTCAGAAACCTTGTGATCGGCGTCAGCATCCCACTCCCAAACCATCTTAGAGCGGGGCCACAAATGCGCCCAAAGGGAGTCCGGTTCGGGGCTGTTTTTGATCGGGTAAACGAGCAAAATTCCTTCTTGTTCGATCGCCTGAATGGCTTTTTGTTTCTTCATTTTTCCACTCTAACTAAGTTCACAAATGTTTGTCCAATTATGTCACTGTGTCAGGGTTTTTGACAGTCGGAAAATATCTTCCCATTAGGTTTTCAACAAGTCCTCACAAAGGTCAAATTTTTGAGAATTTTCCCTCTGTATGGTACCTCTTTGACCCAGCGCTATGACTATAAAAACAAAAGCTTTTCGATCATTTTATAAAGTCCATTTGTACCTCGGCCTGTTCGTGGCGGTGCATTTCATTTTACTCAGCATCAGCGGGTCTATTCTGCTTTTCAAAGAAGAAGTCGAAGGCGATGCACATGCAGCGGTTTCAGACAAATTCGATGCTCACGCACATTACCCAATGTCGTACTCCCAGCTGATGCAAAATGTTTTGCAAAAGTATCCGGGCGAAAGACCGCTAGCGTTTTTCAAAGACGACGAGAACGAAAATGTTTTCAACGTTCGTTTGGGTATGAACGATACAAAAATGTTCCGTGGTGCACGTAAGCTTACTTACAACGCTCTTGATGGTTCCGAGATCAATGTTGAAGCTAGCAAAAGTTCTTTCATGGATTGGATGCTGCATTTGCATCGTGAATTCTTCTTGGGTTCCTACGGCAAGATCTATGTGGGCTTGATTGGCTTGCTGTATGTGTTCGTGATGATCACGGGCTTTTTTATCTACGGAAACTTTTCTAAGAAAACGTCCTTCGGTGAAGTTCGTGTGAAATCACCACGTCACTGGTTCTCGGACATGCATCGCTATATCGGTGTCGGTGTCTTTGGTTGGGGCTTGTTGATTGGTATCACGGGTTTCTTCTTAGGTATCAGTTCGACATTGATCAAAGTTTACCAGTACCAAGAACTCAAAGAGATCACTCAGCAGTACAAAGACGTGCACGGGGACAACAACCATCTGCACAATGCCGAGGTCTTAGATCAAGTAGTGCGCACGGCCGCAATGGCATTGCCAACTTCGAAAGTTGATTACATTGCATTCCCGGATACTCAGTTCTCTCCGCCAAATCATTTCTTGGTGGTGATGGAAGGTAACACTCCACAAACTGAACGCTACACTCAATTGGTTGTGGTGGATGCGGCGACGGGAACTCAAGGCGAAGTGCGTGAACTTCCATGGTACATGGAAATCACTTTGGCTTCTGAGCCTTTGCACTTTGGTAACTATGGCGGTCTTTTCCTAAAGATCGTATGGTTGGGTTTCTCAATCTTCTCGTTGTTGTTGCCGATCTTTGGATTGGTTCTTTACTACAAGCGTAAACGTCAAGCCCACGTGAAGGGTGCAACGATGGAGTCTCGCAAATTGGCGAAAGACTCTAAGCTTATGCAAAGCAGCTATGCGATTCCTTCGATTTTATTCGTCGTAACTTCGGCGATGATCTTGGGAGCTTACATTGTCGGTGGCGTATTCGCGACCGTGGCTTCCGTAGTTCTTTTAGTTCCATTGGCTCTAACTTCTTGGATCATGATTCGTGGTCGTCGTGGAGGCAATGCTTGAATTTAGAAGTCCTGGCAAATCTTAACACGATCACCTTCAGTGCGTTGCAGATCTTGCTGTTCACGCTTCTGCCTTATTTGGCAGAGACGATGCACGTGAGTCTTGCGTCTGTGGTGGCGACGTTTAGTGCCGGGTCATTCTTGTTCTTGTGGTCCTCTCCATACTGGGCGGCGAAAAGTGATAAGGTCGGTCGTCAGCCGATCTTGCTAGCGGGATTGTTGGGACTTGCTGTTTCGACCTTGATGCTTTGGTCTTTAACCCAATGGGGTGAAAAGCTCGGGGCTACAGTTGTTCTTGGCCTTTTGATTCTAAGTCGCGTGATCTATGGAGTCTTGGCTTCGGCCATCGTTCCGGTTGCCCAGGCTTTGCAGGTCGATCTTTCAGAATCTAAATCCGCGATGAAGGCGATGATCTCAAATTCTATGAGCTTAAACATCGGTCGTTCATTAGGCCCTATTTATGTTTTGCTCAGTGGTGGTCAAAATATGGACCGCGTTTTAGTAGGTTTCTTGTTTTGGATTCTGGCTTTGATGGGATTAAACATCTGGGCTTTAAGAGTCAAAGCACCACAAATGAAAACAGCTGTCACTCAAGAGAGCGGTGTTTCGGCGTGGGGCTTGGCATTTAATCGTATGCGCTGGGTTTTCTTGCTCGCGGTTTTATTCACAAGCTTTATTGGTATTTTGAATTCTTCATTGGCCGTGATTCTAAAGCATAGTTTTTCTTTGAGCAGTGAAGACTCAGGTCTTTTGATGGCGAAGCTTCTGTTGGTTAGTGCTGTGATCGCAGTGGCGACTCAGTTTGTGGGTCGCATGTTCTTTAAGAATCCATGGCAAGGGGCCCTAGTATTGGGTGCTCTGACATTATTAGTGGGCTCCGTTTTGCTTTATTTGATGAATGCGCCAGCGCAACTGTGGATGGCTATTGTGTTCTTATCAATTGGGATTGCATTGGTTCCACCATGCTATTTGACTTTGATGACAACAGTGGATCCTCAGCATGTGGGCCTGGGTCGTAAAGCCGGGATTGTCAGTGCTGCGAACACGATCGGTTATGCCGTTGGTGGAGTTTTGGCTGCGATCACTTTGAAAATTCAAATTTTCTCTTTGGAAATACTGCTGATCTCTTTGGTGGCTCTGATGATGATCAGTATCGCTATTTTATATCGCCAACGTGGAAACGTTGCGGGTGAGGTTTAAGATGAAAAGCTTGCATGAACTTTCATTAAGTCATTCAGCTTCATGTTTCTATAACTCTCTTTTCCGTGAGTGGTTTGACTACGCTATTGTGGATGCGCCGACGGCTGTGTCCGTTAAGACAGGTTGCAAACAAGCGATCTCTTTGAAGTTAGCGACAGGCGAAACGGTATACTTGCCACTCACTCGTAAATCCTTGATGGGGCGCCACCAGTATCATTCTGTTCACTTTATTGAAAGTGCTGCAGGTTTGGCTGAGGCGGACTTCATGGTTGTCGCTGAAAAGCTAGTCAAGCATCTGACTACCATTTTCCCTAACAGCGTTGGCAATGATGCGGTCTTTATGGAACGCCTTAAAAACAGCGTGGAAAATATCGAACTGGCTTTGGGTAATCGTAAAGCCGACCTTGAACAGCTCTATGCAAAACCGATGAGTTTCCAACAGGCTGAGCAGAGCTTGATGATTGGTCATAACTTTCATCCGTATCCAAAAATGCGCGAAGGTTTTGATGAGGCGGATTACCGTCAGTACTCTCCAGAGATGGCGGGGAACTTTGCCTTAAATTGGTTCTTGGCAAAACCTGAAATTTTAGAAAACGAAAAAGCAGATAAGTTCGCTGTTGAACAATGGACGCTCGATGTTTTCATGAAGGACTTCACAAACAGTGAAGAGGCCTCTGCAAAACTTAAAGCAGGATATATTCCATTCCCAGTTCATCCATGGCAAAAACAACATCTGATGAAGAACCCCGCAGTTCAAGCCTATTTGGCTAAAGGTTCTTTGGTTGATTTAGGTGCGGCAGATAAAAAGTGGTATCCGACCACTTCGCTTCGTTCGATCTATGGTGCGCATTCACCATACATGATGAAGTTCTCTTTAACTTTGCGCCTGACGAATTCAATCCGTCACCTGACTCCGGTTGAGGTTGTGCGTGGTTTGCAAGTTTATGACGTCTTTATGACGACTAAGGGGCAAGAGTTCTCTCGTAAGTATCCTCAGTTCCATGTGGTGTTTGAACCTGCATTCATGGCTCTTAAGAATGAGGCTGGCGAAATTTTGACGGACTCGATTGTGGTGTGTCGTGAAAATCCATTTACCGAAAATAATCACGAAGAGGCCATAGTTCTATCTACGTTGGCTCAGGATAATCCTTTGGGCGGAGAGAATCTGATTCAAAAGGCGATCCGTAAAGAATCCGAGAAAACGCATCGTCCGTTGGGTGAGATCGCTCAACAGTGGTTTGCGCGTTACCTTGAGGTTGCCGTGAAACCTTTGGTTTTGGCACAAGCAAACTACGGTATCTTGTTGGGAGCCCATCAGCAGAATTTGATCTTAAGCTTGAAAGCGAATTATCCCGAAAAAGCTTACTTCCGTGACTGCCAAGGAACGGGATACAGTCATTTCGGTTTCTCGTTGTATGGCAAAGATGTTGCGAGCCTTAAAATGGAGAACGGCAATATCTTGGATGACAAGGGGAATATCCTCTTCGTTTATTACTTGATGATTAATTCTACTTTCAACGTTATCGCAGCCATTGCGGCTGACGGTTGGGTGAAGGAAGAAGACCTAGTGATGGATCTTCGTCAGTTCTTGCAATCGATCCGAGCTTCTCATCCGCAAGATTTGTCTTGCTTGAACTATCTCTTGGAAGGGCCAGAAATCTGGCACAAGGGGAACTTCACATGCAGTTTGCAAAACTTGAACGAGAACACAACGGCAAACCCTCTCGCGATTTATAATTTGATTAAAAACCCGATTGCTGCGGCAAACGCAGTGAAGGCGTAAGGACATAAGATGAAACAGACGTATCTGCATGTTCAGGAAAATTCAAAGTACACAGCTGATTTGGCTGACGGTCTTTTGACGATCACAGGACCGTCTTCGGTGCAATTCAGTATCGAAGACCAGGGCGAAAAGCTTCAGTTGAATTCTAAGGAAGTAGTCACCAACGCGGCCTCATTGATCGCGATGGAGCATCTTTTCATTAATAAGCCAGAGCTAAAAACGATTTCGGTAAATCAGAAAGCCATGAACCGCTCGGACTTTTATCAAAATCCATCATTGTGGTGTGCATTCGGTACTCAGTCTTTAACTCCAGAGCAGTGGATGTATTCAGGCAACGTTTATCATCCTGTGCGCCCACAGCCGCAACCAGGGGACTTACTTTATTCTCGTTACGTTCCAAGCATTGGCAAAACATTGAGCTTCCGAGTGGTGGATGCTGAAAAAGATTTGAGCACATTCCACTTCTGGCACAACCAACCTTACGTTGCTGAGTTCTGGGAACTGGCAAAACCAGAAGTCGAACTTAAAGAATACCTTGAAAAAGGTTTGGTAGATTTGCATTCCATTCCAACGTTCGTTGAATTCGATGGCGTACCAGTAGGTTATTTTGAAATGTATTGGACTCTGGAAGACCGTTTAGGTCCTTACTACGATTCTGAAGCCTTTGACCGTGGTTTCCATTTGCTCATCGGTAACATGGAATACCTAGGTTTCAAAAACACAGACGCGATTTTGAAATCGGCGACTCATTACTTATTCTTGGAAGAACCGCGCACACGCAAGATCATGGCGGAGCCTCGTTCCGACAATCAACGTATCATCCGTTACGTTGAGACGTTCCCGGCGTGGAGAAAAGTTAAGGAATTTGATTTCCCTCATAAGCGTGCGGCTTTGCTAGAGTGCCGTCGCGAAAAATTCTTTATGGGGAACTTCCTGTGAAAATGAGTGCGAACACTCTTCATTCTGGATCTGCTTGGGTGCGGGTGAATCAGAACCTGGTGGCGAAAAGCCTTCAGGAGCTCAGCTATGAGCAAATTCTGAAGCCATCCACAGCTGACGGTCAGAATTTCGTGTTCGCACTGCAAAGTGGTGTCGAATACCACTGTCAAGGTTGGCAGGGGATTTGGACCGATATTAAAGTCGAAGCTGACTCTATCGTGCGCGTTGTTGATGGTATTAAAATGCCAGTGAAAAGCGCTGGTCAGTTTTTTATCGACAGCCAAAAAGAAACCAATATGGATGACATCATTCTGGGGAATTTCCTGGAAGAGATGCATAACACGTTGTTCTCGGACTTGCGTATCGAACAAAAACAAGCGGAGCAGACTTCGGAGCAAATGACGAAGTGGTCCGGATTGCAAATCCAAGCCATTCTTAACGGTCATCCGAAACTATTGCTGAATAAAGGTCGCATCACGTGGAGCGAGCAAGACTTGAAAGAGTTTGCTCCTGAGAGCCAACCGGTCATTCGATTGATGTGGCTGGCAATTCGTAAGAATTCGGTGATTGCGGCGCAAATGGCCGGCGTCACGACAGATTCCATCCTGGCTCAGTCCATGGACGAAGAAGAACTAACACGTTTCAACCAATTACTGTCTGATGCACAGATCAGTAAGGCTGAGCACGTTTTCGTTCCTGTTCATCCATGGCAGTGGGATCGCATTATTCAGATTCAATTTGCGGCAGAATTGTCGACGGGAGTGATCAAGGCGTTGGGTGTATTTGGTGACAAATACCAACCGCAAATCTCTATTCGCACTCTTTCAAATATCAGCCGCCCCGGTAAATGGGATATTAAACTCCCGGTGACGATCTTGAATACTTCTAGTATTCGCGGAATTGCGGCGAAATACATTCCGGTCGGTGGCGAGCTTTCGCAAAAGATGACGGAGATCTGTCAAAAAGATCTTTTGTTGAAAGGTGTTGAAGTGCTGGCTGAAAAAGCAGGCGTAAGCTTCCAACATCCGATCTACAAACAAGTCGAGCAGGCACCTTATCGTTATCACGAGTATTTGGGTGCGATCTGGAGAGAGTGCGCGGAATCTAAAGCCGGGAACGGTGAGTTCTCGGTTTTGACGGGTTCTTTCTTCCATAAAGACCCTCAAGGAAATTCTTTGTTGGGTGCTTATGTGAAAGCTTCAGGTCTTACGATGTCTCAATGGCTGCGTAAGTATTTTGAAGTCGTGGTGGTGCCGTTGTACCACTTGCAATTGAAATATGGCATTGGCTTGGTTTCCCATGGCCAAAACATTGTATTGAAACTTAAAGATCATGCCCCACAAGGTTTGATCATTAAGGACTTCCAGGGTGACCTTCGTTTGTCGAAGGGTTCTCCACTGGCGGAGGAGTCTGCGAACTTGGCGCGCCATTTGTTGCAGCTTCCTCGCAATTATTTGATTCATGATCTGTTCACGGGACATTTTGTCACCGTTCTACGTTTTATCTCGGAAGTGCTGCATGAGTGCGACTCTTACTCGGAATTGGAATTCTACGGAATTTTGGGTGAAGTCCTTCGCGATTATCTTTCAACTACGGGAAAAAACCTGAATGTGGATGACAGCGTCAACCTTCTGGCGGAAAAAATGCCACGTGTGCTGGTAAACAAGGTGCGTTTCAAGATCGGATATGCCGACTCTCACGAACGCCCGGTCCCCATGGTCGGAGACGAACTCTTGAATCCATTAGTCCTGGGACTAAACAAAGGAGCACTGTAAGATGGAACAAAAGTACAATCTTATAGGTATCGGTATCGGCGTATTTAATCTTTCTTTGGCGGCTCTTGCTGATAAAACAGCAGGTGTGGCTAGCGCATTCTTTGACGGCAAACCCAACTTTGACTGGCACTCTGAAATCATGTTCGCGGACTCTGAAATGCAAACGTCTTTCCTCAAAGACCTTGTGATGGGCGCGGACCCTACAAACCCTTACAGCTTCATGAACTATCTGGTTCAAAATGGCTTGTACTATTCTTTCATGAACACGAACCGCCAAGTGGTGACTCGTCGTGAATTTGAAATGTACTGCCAGTGGGTGAGTGAGCAATTGAAACACCGCCTGAACTTTGCTGCGCAAATCGATGAAGTGAACTTCAAAGACGGACAGTTCTTGGTACGCTCTGGCAATAACATCGCTAAGGCCGACAACATCTGTATCGGAACAGGTTTGACTCCCAATATTCCTGATTTTGCAAAAAACTTTATCGGTCCAAAAGTTTTCCATGCGAAGTCGCCTTACTTGAAGGACTTGGATGTCACTGGCAAAAACGTCGTGATTATCGGTGGTGGTCAGACGGGTATCGAGATCTTCCGTAACACCTTTAAAGGTAAATGGGGTCAACCGATGAGCACACGCTTGATTTCAAGCCGTGCGAATTTGGAGCCATTGGATAATTCTCCGTTCGTGAATGAATACTTCACTCCATACTACGTGGAAGAGTTCTTTGGTTTGGATCAGTCTCAGAAAGATCCTATCGTTCGTCATCAAAAAATGGCCTCTGACGGTAACACTCCAGAGTATTTGGAAGCGCTTTACAATGATATCTATCAATTGCGCCACGTTCACCGTAGCGAAGCCGTGATCGAGATCTTGCCATCTCGCTGCATGGATCGCATTGAAGAAGCTGGCAATGGCTATAAGCTCACTGTGAGCAGCACATTCTCGAACAAAACAGAAGTGCACAATGCGGATATCGTGATCTTAAGCACGGGCTTTAGAACACGCATCCCACATATTATTGAACCTATTCAGCAGATGATCGATTTCGACGAAACAGGTCGCTTCATTTTACAGAAGAATTTCTCTGTGAAATGGAAAGGACCTAAAGAAAACAAGATCTATGCGATGAACTTTAGCCGTCATGGTCACGGGATTTCTGAACCACAAACAAGTTTGATGGCATGGAGATCGGCAACGATCCTGAACGATATGTTGGGCAAAGAACACTATAAGACATCAAAGATTGTTCCAAATTTTGTTAACTATAAACGATTATAACGAGGGAAAGAGGAAGAGAGAGAATGAGAATTAGCATCGCAGTATTATTCACCTTGCAGGCGTGCCTAGCGCACGCTCAGACAACACCGACGACACCTGAGACGACAACAACAGAAACTCAGTCTTCTACAGAAACTTCAGCAGCTAAACCGGCTGAAACCTACAAATTGCAACAAGTGCAAATTTTGGGTAACAAAGAGGAAAAGTCTTACCTTGAGAGTACAGAGTCCATCTCTGTGATTTCGGGCGAGAGCTACGATAAAGCTGTTAAGACAGACTCTATCAAAGCCTTGAACGCTCTACCGAACGTTCAAATGAACAAGAACGACAACACGTTCAGTATCCGTGGTATCAACAATTTGGGTGTAACAGGTTATCAAAAAGACAACTTGGCATCTATTTTGGTTGATGATGTTTTCCAAACGGACCTTGCAGTGACTGCGGGCGCGTTTGAATTCTGGGATTTGGATCATATCGAAATCTACCGTGGTGCTCAAAGCACTACCCAAGGTATCAACTCTTTGGCGGGTAATATCTTGATGTTCCACCGCAAACCAACAGGTCAAACTGAGGGCGCAGCGAAAATCGGTCTGGGCAACTATGGTCAAAAAGAAATCGGCGCCGTTACAAATAACGTGATGGCTGATGGCAAAATTTTGACTCGTGTTGCAGTCAATGTTGAGCGTAACGACGGTTACATCAAAAATGTAACGACAGGTGATGATCGTTGGGGCCGTACTGATAAGAACTATCTTACTGCTGACATGATTTACAAAATCAACGCGTTCGACGAGATCCGTTGGAATGTTAAAGTCATGCAAACAGAGAACGGCGGTAACTTTACTTCCGGTACAGATCCTTTTGCGTATGAAGTCTCCGAAGACGTGAACACACGTTTCTTGACGAACAATCAGCAATCAAGCCTTCGTTACTTCAAAAAGATCAACGAACAGTCTTCTAACGAAACGATCCTTGCGTACTCTCAAAGTCAGCAAGACGTTGAGATGGATGCGGATCGCCAGGCTACAAACGTAGCGGGCAAACGTATGGAAGATCACTCTGATAACTATACAAGTCTTGAAAACTTGTACCGTTACCAAACAGAGAAAATCAAAAATGTGTTGGGGCTTCATGTCCATAACTACATGGTGAAAGATAACTACGACTTCAACGTTATTATCTCTGGGAACCTGTACAAAATTGGCCAGTACACGACGAAATACCAACAAACAGGCGCGATCTTTGATTCATTGCTTTACAAATTCAATGAAACTCACGCGATGAACTTGGGTCTTCGTTATGAATACGTAAAAAACAAATTTGATACGACTGTAAACACGAATGCACCATTCCCATACAACGCCTCTGCGGGAAGCTACACTTCCACAGAAGAGGGTGGCATGTTCCTGCCGAAAGTTGGTTACATCCTAACTAACGACAACCAATCTTACGGGATCTCTTTCACTCAAGGTTACAGAACGGGTGGCGTGAGTATCAATCGTACGAAAGCGACAGCTTCTGATTACGGTCCAGAGAAAACAGACAACGCAGAGCTAAGCTATAAAATGACGGGCGACGAAGTTCGTTTGAGCGCCAATGCGTTCTACACACGTTGGAACAACCAACAAGTACAAGTGAACTTGTCTGCAGGTGGTAATGACCCTTACGACACGCAAATCGTGAATGCTGCAAGCTCAACACTTTACGGTGGTGAGGTTGAAGCTCAGTATAAATTGTCTCCTAAGAACTTCCTTCAAGCCGGTCTTGGTTACAACCAAACTCGTTTTGATGAATTCAAAGGTCCAACTGGTACGGATTACTCTGGCAATGAGTTCCCATTCGCCAGCCACTTCACTGGAAGCATCACTTATACATTCAAGCCAACAGATCTTTGGGCATGGGATACGACAGGTCGTTACATGAGCCCAAGCTATGGCAATGCTGAAAACTCTAAGAAAGCTCCAGAGCAATGGTATGTGGATACGTCTTTGCAATACTTGATGGCTCAATGGAATATTTCAACAGAAGTGTTCGTACGTAACGTCTTCGATAAGCAATACATGCTATTCGACGCGACTTCGACAATTGCTGGTTACACGACGAAATACTACCAAGTAAACACGCCTCGTGAATTCGGCGCGCGTTTGACTTATTTCTGGTAAAATAAAGATCAGATTTTAAAATGAAAAAGCTCCGGTGACCCCGGAGCTTTTTTTATAGATTATACTCCATCACACCCATGGCGCCGTGCCCTTTAATAGGGAAGACAATGCGGGCCGGGAACGTTGAATCCGCCGCCTTATACAACATCGAAATGCCTGTGCAGAACATTCCCGGCGGTAATGACAACTCATAAATCGGGTAGGCGCCTGTAAGCTCTTGGTACTTGAATCGTCCCAAGCTGTTACAGAAATAAAGTCTGTTGCTCACTTTGATAAAGCTCGTCATACGCTCTCCAGGAAGCTCGGTGACGTCTTCAATACCAGCCCCCACCTTAATCTTACGAATGAAAGAACCCGTTGGCTGAGACGGTGGGAGAGGCCAAAAATAGTGGTCAAAGATAGGAACCAACCAGGCATTTTCACTCGGCAAATATTGAGACGTCGCTTGCATATAGAAGCCCGGATAGCGATGGGCGATACAGTTGCCAGAGATAGTTCCCACCGGACAGATCTGACCAGCGACGGTCGAAGCGTCTTCGCCATTACCATAGATCGTGGAAGCTACCGTCGTCGTTAAATTCACAACCTTAACCGCAGTTCGATAATTGACGCCATTCCAGGTTTGGGCTCCAACCATCAAGTGTTTGGTTCCACCGCTGTCTTTAGCAAACTGGTTGATCATAGGTGAATAACCCATACTCAATGTGGAATACGCGGCGGGAGTTAAAGTATCCATCCAATTGACGCCGCCCGTGGTATCCATCAAGTGAGACCAAGTTTTAGTGCTGTGATTCAAGCGACATATTTTCAAACCCGCACAGTTGCGGAAGACATCACCTGTTTCGGGATCAGAGATAAGATGCTGTTGTGTGACTCTTTGAACACCATATTGAAGTCCCGTGCTTGGACCGGAATCGCCATCAGCAGCATCTTCGACCGAACCATTACCTGCTAAAAGCACTAAGCTGTTTGAGCTTGCTCCCGGAACGACTTCGCGGATTCTCATGGCGCCAACGTCTTGTAAGATCACGTTGTTACCTGGGCCATGAGCGATATCAAAAACAGTATTAAAGCGTGATTTTAGAGCGAGATCTCCGTCGCCTTGGTCTTTGGAAATTCCATATAAAGTATAGATCTTGCCATTTTTGACCACACGAATTTTGCCGCGCTCGACAAAGTAAATATCACCAGTACGATTCACAAAAGCTGTTTCAATCGAAACCGGGGAGCCCACGGCATTAGATCCATCGACACTTGTTCCAGAAGTGTCTGCACCTAAAACCCGCGTGTATGTTCCATTCGTTTTATTTAGTTTTTTGACGTCTAAAGTGAAGTATGAATAAGAACACTTATTATAAACGTACATCTCGCCATCTAACGCTGGCAGGATCGACGCACAGTTTGTCGTATTGGTGTAAGGCTGTGTGTAGTACGGGGCAATCAGGGAACCATCTAAATTGTATTTTCCAGCGCGGAAGTTGGTATTACCCACCTGCACATCGGCAAAGGACAGATTCAGATGAGTGGTGATACGACTGATCGGATCCCACGCCGGCACGTATTGATCAATTGATTTATTGAGGGAATTCAGAACGGTATCGCTCCAGGTGGATGTCAGTGAGTTGTACGACTGCCATGTGCCTGATCCGGTCAGTTTGATTTTTTCCAAGCGGGGATTTGAAAGGCTGCCACGATAAAGCCACAGCGACTCGATTTCACCACCAGGCAAATAAATGTCGCCACTTGGAGTAACGGCGATAGGACGACCGTATTCGGTCATTATCGCTGGATCGATTTTTACGTCTCGAGGGTCGAGGATAATGTTGTTATTCAAGGTACCCATGACATTGTCATTCGTACCACCGATCAGGGATTCAATCGTCCATGGGGTGACGTGGGTGTTGATGCGACGGATTTTTTGATTGTCGTAAACCCAGATATTGTCTTTGAAATCGACGGCGATTTTATGAATCTTCATGGCTTTAGCCAAGCGCACAGGGCCACCGTCGCCAGAGTAAAGACCACTATTTGTAACACTTAAAATCACTTCAGTGATGCCTAAGACAGGATCGACAAGGACCAATCCACGATCATCATTCACCAGGATTTTTCCATCGGACATAACGGCCATACCAAACACGGCACGAGTCGCATGATAAGTCGGAGAGAACAGCGCACCTCGAGAGTCGCCGCCATCTCCCGGGCTTAAATTTCCGGCCATCACGCGAAACTGAGGTGAGTTGAAAGGCGTACTAAGTCCCACACCGATTTGTGCGTCGTTGTCTCGGGCGAGTACTTTAAGATAGAAAACCGTGCCGTCAGCATAGGTACTTGCCCAGCGTGCGCATCCCGTGAAATTCACATTTAGTGAACAACTGCCATTGATCCCGTTGTTGAGACCTGTCACCAAAGTTGTATAGTTCACTCCATCGGTGCTGCCTTGAAGTTCAATCGAGGCCACGGTGTTGTTATCCGCCGCACTCCAATAGACAAACACGTCTTGCCCTTGATTCACCACAGTTTGAGAAGCAAGAGGGGGAGAGTAAGGTGCACTGGTGTTAGCGGCTAAAACATAGCCCACTGTGGGCATTGGATTGGGGTTGTAGTTAATCGCAACATAATCTTTGCCGACGACCGGAGTTGCCGTTTGCACCGAGATATTTTGTTTTCGGTCCATTACCCACAAATAGATATTATAAGTTCCACTGACGGGTGGAAGCAGAAGGTATTTGTAGTTACTGACGCTCACACTATTAGATGGCGTGATACCCAGATCTTGTAACGATATCCAGCAAGAGTCAGACCCATTCGTCGGAGCTGAGTTCGTCGTTTTTAAACAGAAATGAGTGACCGCCGTCTCTGGATCTTGAGTACTGAAGGAAACATTCAAAACACTTTTGATAGTTGCTGGTGGAGTTGTACTGCCATTCACTGTTAATGATGGTGAACTGATCGTTGGGGGAGTGGTGTCCGCAATAACTGTGAATGTATTGGATTCCACCGTTGTGATGAGTCCACTATTGTCCGTTACACTCACACGAATCTTACGACCTGCACCCGTTGTCGTTGGATTATAGGACAAAGACATTAAGTATTCTGCCAAGGGACCATCTTGTCCCACTGTCGGTGACGAGATGGTTGACCATGTAGATCCATTGTACCACGCGACAGTTACAACATTTGTAGAGCTGATGGCGGCCTCAGTTATTTTCCAAGAGAAAGGATAGGAAATCCCTGACGGAATTGGGTCAGGAACATCCGTGATCTGAATGATCGGGGGCTGCGAGTCATAGTTGAGGTTGATGATCGTGGAAGGACTGATATTTCCCGCCTCATCACGGAAGAAAAACTTAACTGTGCGCAGACCATCCGCTCCGCTCGTCAAATCCCAAGCATAATGATCGGTAACAGTCGAGCATCCCAGCCACCCTGTTGTTGCAAGCGTAGGAATCGTTGCGGTCTCAGTAATATAAACGTAGGTGGCGTCAGTGCAGTTCGAAAGAGTGAACGACGCCGAGGGATCTGAATCCAACGTGTGTTTTGCGGTGATAGTAGGGACGGAGATGGAGGTGTCCTTCGTGACCGATTGGGAAACCGTATTGGTATTCCCCAAGCTATCCTCAGAGTCCACGGTAAATGTTTTTAATCCATCAGCACCAGAAAAGATCACAGACTTACTGTAAAGCCCACTCACTGGACAGAACATTGAATAGGGAAGTGAGCTGTCAGCCCCAGTAATCACTAACGTATCACCCGAGTCACAGGCTCCAGAGATCGTGTATCCGGTCTGATACTTGCTGACCGAAGGCGTGTCCAAAGTCAGATTAGAAACGGTATCAATCGTTAGCAATGACGAAGACGAAGGAACTGATTGGTAATTTCCTGCTGTATCACGGGCGATCGCACAGATTTGATAAACTCCGTCAGAGGGGATGTTTAGGGTAAAAGAACTGCCAGCAGATAACTCCGTGGAAGCCAGAAGATCTGTGAGTTCCGTAATACACAGAGTATCTTTGGAGGCGATGGCTTTAAAATGAGATGTCGTCGCTGGCAGGGTGAATGTCACCGTGCGATTCGAAGTGCTATTCGACGGTGAAGGAGTAAGCCCGGCAAACGTTATGCTTCCCGAAGGCGCCAAGGTGTCGATGGTTGTGGAGGAAAAATTTGTCGTTGTGCTGTTGTTCGCAGTATCAGCTTGCTGTGCATTTAAGTTGAGTGAGCCCTGGGGCAGACTCGATAAGTCTAAAGTTCCACTGTAAGCACCACCACTGCACGTCAATGAAGCGATAACATCTAAGCCGTTAAAGATCCCAACGTGAATACCGTCTTCGGAGCATGCGCCAGCAATGGAAATTGAATCGACGACGGAGGCATTAATATAAGGAGTGGGCACATCCGTTGAAATGGTTAAAACTGGATTGATCGTGTCTTTAGTCAACGAGTGCGAGACCGAGTATTCGGTGCCGCCAGAGTTTTGTTGTTTCACTTCAATAGTTGAAGGACCTTCGGGCCAAGTAGAAGTATTTAAATCAGCGGTGTATTCGCCGTTATGACATTGCTCAGTTTGAGTCGTACCATCTGGTAACGTTATGAGGATCGGAAATTCCGAGTCACATTTTCCTGTGACCTGATAGTGATTGGGAGTTGTTGTGTTATTGATAATAGGAGGCGCTACAATCGAGGGAGATTGCAGACTTCGGGCATTCAATGAGACAGACAAATTGCACCCGGTGAGAACTATAAACAAGACGCTCAAGTAAATTCTCATATTTTATTCTTCGGTGACCCAACAGGAAAACTTGAAGTAAACTGTGGTTAAAGAATCTTGTTTTGCGTCTACCCGAGACGGAAATATTACTATTCCTTTAATCTAACCAGATATTTCCCCAATCTTCAGTCTTAAGAAGGGGAATTCGATGTCTTTTTATTCGCGCGACAACTTCCGCATGGGGATGTTTGTAGCGGGCATATCTTGCTGATGCGATCGCGACATTTAAATTTCGCGTTCTATCTAACAAGTGTTCTGATGTGCTGGTGCGACTTCCGTGGTGACCTAAAATTAAAACTCGACTGGATGGCACCCATTCTTGATTCGACCATTCCGATTCTGCCTTTACCGGGGAGTCGCCCGTAAAAAGCACACCTTTATATTGAACGACTTGGCTGAGGGCATTCGTATCGGGGCGTTTTCTTTTACCCAATTGCGGTGGGTTGATTTCTTTCCATTTTTTGATTCGCGTGTCTTCACACTTTGCAAAGCGCGCCAGCATCTTCATTTTTCCAGCCGAAGATTGTCCAAGGGGAGGCATCGCAATGCAGGTGTCCCAACTCGAAGGCCATCGCGCAAGTCCACCGATATGATCCCAATCCCAGTGACTTAAATAAATGAAGTTCTTTTTGTCCCGGCAAAGTGTTGCGATCTTTTTCCACGGAAAACGTTCGCCGCCCACGTCAAAGTGTCGACAGGAAAACTCCTCCACCGAGGTGACCCATTGTCCCTGACCGACATTCCACACGATCATGTATTTGCGGGCAAATTTTTCTGTCGTGGGAGTCGCGCTGAAAGTGACCAGCAAAAATGAAAAGATCGAAAACCTTACGATCCAAGCCATGCAGAGTCCCTTCCTTGCTTAAGTCTTAAGCGTAAAAAATGAAAGAACACCTGCCATGCGAATATCCAAAACCACAATGTGGATAATGAAATCTGTTTTGCTGTGCCTGTGGAAATCGGTTCTGCCACCCAATTCAGCAACACTGCAAATGCTGACATCACAAAATCAAAAGCCACCACGAAATAGGGAACGATCATCGCAAGAAGCCCTAGCGGTAGTAACAAGTAAGAAACCAACGGTGCTAATAACAGATTGTAAAGCAGTGCGAGTGGATGCAGAGCACTCAATCCCCACAGCGGTGCGCACATAAAAATAAAAACTGCACATTGATTGAACAACACGCGGTGGATTTTATTTTTTATGTCTAACAAAGAACTCCAAGAAAGTGCGAGTGCCGCACACCAACTCATCAGCAGTGATGACGAACTCCACCACTCAGGAAACAGTGCCAAGGTGGAACCGCCTGCAATCAACGTCAAAGTGTCCGAAGAAAAATGCCAGCGAAGTTTTTTGAAAGTGCCTCGCAAACCCAGTGCTATCAAGGCTCTCACGGCGGGTGGTTGCCATCCAACAGCGAGGGTGTAAATGCCCGTAAGTAAGAATCTTAAATAAAATGGAACGCGCAAAAGAGCCAGGAGTTCGTCGAGCAAAATAAGATGTGATCCAGAGATGACAAAGATGTGGATCAAAGATGTCTTCACCAAATTCTGTTTCAGTTTCTGATCAGTGAGTTTCTCGCCACAAACTATTGAGGTCAGGGCAGAGTGATTTTCAGACTCGACAGGAAGTAATGTAAGACACTTTTGTTGAAAACTCTGAGAAAGCCCTGATGCATTATTCAGCAAGTGGGGTTCCGAGTGATTGCTTAAGGCCAAGGCAAGGAAGAATAGAATAATCATGAATTCGAGGACTTAGCAAAAAGCGTGGCGAGAACAGATTCTAAAATAATCTGTCGTGAGGGCGCTGCGTCCGTAGGGATCGGATTGTAAGATCTGAAATTAGAGCGCTGAAAAACTATGCTTTTATGGTAATTTACTTAGTAAAAACATGTATTTAATTGATGCCTAATTTTCATGCAAATCGCTGAAACCCTTGAAATTCAACAGGTCCAAGGTCCAGCATTACAATAACTCAACATTTTGTGTGGATAAGTCTGCTTGTTTGCACTTTGCATTGCATGTCATACTGGAAAAAGATCAAGGAGTGTCGAGAGATGAAGCAACTAGGAACACTGGCAACAACACTACTTTTAAGCTTACCGTTAGTAGCGACCGCTAAGTCAACAAACACAATTAGAGGTGCTGCGCAAACTCCTAAACAACAAGCTTTGTTGGTGGAATTGACGGGCCAAGATTTCAGAAAACAAACTGACACGGAACTCTATGCTGAAATGGTAAGCGCTTCTCAGCGTGATGACGAGATCGGTTTGAAGAGTCGTCTACAAAGTCTTTTGACGCGCTTCCCAGGCAGCACGTACGCAGATAACGCATTGTTCTTGGCGGGTAGAATGGCTGTCGATCACAGCAATTTCCCAGAAGCGATTCGCTATTTCTCGCGCATCGAAAAAGAATATCCAAACAGCGATAAAGCTGCGAGTGCGAAATTTGCGAAAGCAATGACTTACAAAAAAATGAATCTGCCACAATTTGCAAAACGTTCTTTGGCAGAAGTTCGTACTCGTTACCCAGGAAGCCCAGAGTCTTTCAGAGCTGACACTGAACTGAAAATGTTCAACTAAAGAATAATCACTCGCAAGGATGCTAACAGTGAAGAACACGAAGTTCTCTGTATCATTGACGATCATTTTCTGTGCGCTATTGGTGCAATTCCAAACAGCGCACGGTCAAGATGTTCCACCACCAGACACAACTTGGGATGCAGATCCTTTGGATGTGTTGGATAAGAATAAAGACGCAGCGACAGTTGAGCCCTCTGTTCCAGAGTTTACAGAAATTCCTGATCCAGAAGTTCACAACGTTGAAACTCCTCCGCCACCAGCGGCGCCTGATGTTCCAGCGCCAGATATTCCTGCAGATGTGCCAGCACCGCAACACGCGGACGCTTCGCCGTATATGGGGAACGGGGAGCCTGACTACGATAAAGAAAGTCGCTTCCATAGCATCTACAAAAAGTACAACGAACAACCGACGTCTGATGAGGCGTGGGAAAAAGCTGTCGGCTCTCGTAAGTCTGAAGTTTATAAAGTTCAAAAAGGAAATACTCTTTGGGATATTTCCACGACATTCTTTGGTGATCCTAATTTCTGGCCAAAGCTTTGGTCATTGAATAACGGCGCTATTTTGAATCCGCATGAAATCACTCCGGACATGAACATTCAGTTCTTCCCAGGAACAATGATGGATGCACCGACGTTAGCAGTTGCTGGCCAAGAGGCCTCCGCAGCGGCAGCAGCTGATAAAGTTGTCGAGCCAAGTGTTGCAGAACCTCCAGTGCCAGCTTCTACACGTAAGTTCACTCCAGTGTTGAAGGACCTTCCAGGAAGTTTGCCTCACGGTCGTTTCGGTGTTTACGACAACAGCACGGGTGTGGAAATTCAGTTTAGAAAAAATGTTTTCCCAACTCCGTTTGAATTCTTGTCTTATTACCTGTCTGATTCAGTTGTGACGGGAGCAGGTTCCATTACTTCGACAGAGATGGATACGCAAACGGCGGGTGAGTACCAATATATTTACGTCACTATGAATGGCACTCCAGAGAAAAACTATATCGTTCAAAAAAATATGGGCGATATGGCGGACCCAGCGACTAAGGGACGTAAAGCACAGATGATCGAAGTTCAAGGTTCCATCGAGGTTATGGAAAAAGTAAATCCAGCCAAGAACATCTATCGTGCGTTGGTGAAAAAAGCGATTCAGCCTCTTGAGGTTGGAGCGGTTTTGATTCCTGGCGAACTTCCGATGATTGATCCAACTCCAGGTACAGTGTCTGACACTGCTGGTGCGAAGATCATGGGTGGTCAGTACGGTAAGAATCGTGGTCTTTTCATGGCGAACTCCTTGGTGTTTTTGGATGGTGGCTCTGGTCGCGGATTCCAGGAAGGTCAGAATCTATCAGTGTACGCAGATGAAGCTCTTCGCAATCGCCGCACGGATGCGATCATCAATGATCGTGTGATCGGATCTATCAAGGTGATTAAAGTGACTGCGAATTTTGCAACGGCCTACGTGACAAAATCCAACGAAGACATTTTGTTGGGTGACTATGTAGGTATCAGCCAAAAAACGGCGAAAAATGATTCCGCTCCTGCGGTGGAAAGTCATTCTCCGGAATCCACAGAGGAGCTTGAAAAAGAGCTCGATATGCAAGGAGCTCCTGAGGTTTCGCCGGAAGCCGGATCAGAAGATCTCGATCTAGAATTATAAGCCCAAAGAAAGGCTCTGCGAAATTGCAGGGCCTTTTTTTATGACTGAAATCTTTGTTCTCTCTCAACTTATTAAAACTCATCCTCTGTACACCGTTCACCGTGATGAGATCCATCAAACCTATCTGCGCCTGGCGCGTTTAAATTGTCTGACTGAATTTTATCTTCGCCAAGCGATGCACGAGTACTTACCTTTATTGGGTGAAGCTCTCGAGAAAAACGCAGGCCTTTTTAAGGAACTCTGTGCTGACGTTTTACAATTGCAGATGCAAGGCGTGCATTTTGTCAGTTATGGGGAGCCCTTGTTTCCGCCCCAATGTTACTTGATGGCGGAGCCACCCTTGACCTTGAGTTATCGTGGATCACCCTGCTGGATGATCGAAAGATCCATTGCTGTTGTGGGAAGTCGCGAGCCCAGTGCGGAATCCCTGCGATGGATGGAACAAGAACTGGCTGCCTTTTTTGAAACGCAGATGCCTTTAGTTATCAGCGGGGGAGCTCGGGGAGTGGATCAGAAAGCACATTCCCTAGCGCTCAGAAAAAACTGTCAAACCGTCGTCGTTCTGCCTTCAGGATTGGGAGAGATTTATCCCGCAAGTTTGCAGGATTGGATCATGCCAATCATAGAGGGTGGTGGATGTTTGCTCAGTGAGTACGATTATCGCCAGACAATGCATAAGCGTCTTTTTCATCATCGCAATCGTTTGATTGCGGCTTTAGGGGCGACAACATTGTTGGTGGAGGCTCGTCGTCGCAGTGGAACTTTGATCACGGCCAATCAAGCTGCGGAACTTTCGCGTCCGGTTTGGGTAGTTCCAGGTCATCCTTTGGATCCTCACTTTTTAGGTGGGTTGGATTTGTTGTTAGATGGCGCACAAATGGTGCGTGATGCCCAAGATTTATCCACATTATTTCACTCTGAGTTAATGACCGAGAAATTCAAATTGGCAGGTATTGTGGGTGATTTTGGCGGGACACACTAGGGATAGTGGGGTGTTTCAGATGGCAATTTTCATGCGAAAAAAGTGAAATCATCTAAAAAAATCTTTTGCAAGGTGCGGGGGATGCTCTTACCATTTGATTCAAGGGAGGGGCGATGTGGTCAAGGATGACCGTGGTAGTAAGGATGCTGCTGCATCGCTCTTATTTAAAAGGACATGCCCCTCTGACGATCGAATTCTAAAATCCTAGTTCCAATTTCTTCTTAAAGATTCAAACGCAAGGCCACCAAAAATAGCATTCGGCGCCCATATTGCTAAGACAACGGGGATTGTTCCATTTCTTGCAGCACCTTCGGCCGCAATATACAAAACCCAGTAAAAGATAATAATACCGATACACAAGATCATACCACCGGCTTTAGCGGCACGGCGATTTGTCGTTGTTCCTAAGCCCACACCAATCAAAGCAAACACGATACAAAGCACAGAGATGGCCCAACGCTTGTGCAATTCAGTGTGCATGATACGTGACTCTTCAGGATCTTTGATGCCTGCCTTGATACGATTGCGAACTTCATCCAGGGTCAAGGACGGTGGAGATTTTGCGCGTTCTTGGTAAGTATCTGGTTCTGAAAAGTGAACGTCGTAAGTGTCAAAACTGATCTTCGTGTGCGTTTTAGTTTGGCGATGGATTTCGCCATTTTGCAGACGCAGTAAAACTTCCTGACCCGGACGATCTGGATCGGGGAGTAGGCTGCCTTCTTTCGCAATAACCGTCAGAGGCACATCGCCATTTTTTTCGTCGTAAATAAAGACTTTGCGAAGCTTGCCATTTTTTGAATCCACTTCGTTCGCGTAAACGACCATATCAAAGAAACCTTCTGCGAAAGTTCCTTCTTTAATAACGGCTGTGGCTTTGGTATTCGCCAAACGTGAAAATAAAACCTCAAACTGGCGGTTCCCCCAAGGGGCAATCACAAATGAAGTCTGCGCAGAAACAATGCCCACAACTATGGCCAAAATAATTGCCGGGAGTAACAACGTTCCCATTGCTAACCCAGAAGCCTTCATCGCAACGATTTCAGAATCTTGGCTAAGGCGGCCGTAAGTTAACAATACCGAAAAGAGCAGGGCCATAGGAAAGAGCACCGGCAAAAGTGAGATGACAACATATCCCACGATTTCACCGATAGTTTTGATAGCCACTCCGTGAACCAAGGCAAACTCGGTCAAACGTAAAACCTGGAACATCAAAATTATGGAAATGAACACCATTAAGCCCAGGATGAAACTTGGAAGCATCTCAAAGAAAATGTACTGAACGGCTTTTTTGCCATTAAAGATACTGAACATGGGGTTCATTGTAGACGTCGGTTTTAACGAAGTCATCGCGCCTATCGTCCAGTCTGTAGTTTGACCATCGGGCGAGCTTATCTGACAATAGAAGGATGAGTAAGGTACTTTTGGTGTATGAGGACTACGCCGATCTCATGAGCGTTGAATCAACTTTGAAAAAAGTGGGGTTTGACGTCATTGGTCTGTCGAGTGAGTACGCCGTCTCTGATCAAATCATCAGCTTCAATCCCGATGTGGTAATCGGTGCCGGTAAAGGCACTAAGGTTTCTTCATTGGGCGTTGGTAAGCGTCTGAAAGAGATGACACGTTGGGGTGGAAAGTCCGTGCTTATTTTTCCAGCGAATGTAAAGCCGTCTCCGCAAGATCTGATCAAAATCCGTGTCGACATGATGCTGGAGGCCCCGGTGGCTCCGCTACGCATTGTGCAAGTTTTAGCAAAGATCACGGGTCAGGATGAAGGCGCACTGCTGGAAAAACTTAACAAGGCCATTCATCTGGAAAGCCCCGGCGCAAAACCTGTTTCTCCGTCAGCGCAGGCGGGTAAGTTCAATACTGAAAGTGAAGCTATCGTCGTTAAAGGTTCCTCGGATGAGGTAAAATCCAGCAACGGCATGGGTTTCAGTCTGAACCCGGAACCTCAGGGTGAAGGTGCAGAGTTCACGCTAAATAGTGAAGAAGAAAAGGAAACTCCACGCTTTAAGTTCGGCGCGAAATTTCAAGCCGAACACATCGAGCCGGATGCCGCTGCTGACGAGGCAGGCAATGACTTCCCGGATGTCGATCTTAAAGCCTTGGAGCGTGAGCTTTTAGGCGGCGGTGCTCCAGAAGTGGAGAAGGTCGAAAACGTGCCGGCAGCCGCACCAGTAGAGGCTAAGCAAGAAGCGCCGCCTTCTAAGGCGCGTCAGGAGCTGGAAAAGGCCTCTGCTAAGCTTGCGGAAAGAATGAAAAAATACGCCAATCTAGTGGCTGATGTGAAGGTCTCTCCGAATAGCACCATCACCCGCGTGGAATCCCGCAAACGCCAACAAGACATTGCGTCAGAGTGGGACAAGGAAAGTATTAAAGATCTCGATAAGTTGCGCCAAGAGTTTGCCAAAGCCCTTTTTAAAAAGTGATTGCTCCTTAGGGGACCTTGACTATAAGGTTTCCGTATTCAAATTAAGTATGGTAATTTGTTCTAATACGGAGGCCTACAATGGGCGTAAATACAACAGCAGTAACAGATGGTTCTTTTGAAACAGAAGTGTTGAACTCTTCAACTCCAGTTCTTGTGGATTTCTGGGCAGAATGGTGCGGTCCTTGCCGTGCGCTTGCTCCAAAGCTAGAGGAAGTGGCGACTGAGTTGTCTGGCAAAGTTAAAATCGTTAAAGTAAACGTGGATGAAAATCCAGCGACGCCTTCTAAATACGGCATTCGCGGTATTCCTGCGATGTTGTTGTTCAAAGGCGGCAGCGAAGTGGGCCAACTTGTTGGTAACCACCCGAAAGACGCTATCGTAGATTTCTTGACGAAAAATACGTAAGACACAAAGTCTTGTTTGAAAGAATTAAAATCTTGGAAGGGAGCGGTAACGCTCCCTTCTTTTTTTGAAAAATGTAGGCGCAATTCTCGTCCACCTTAGTTGGTAAGTTTTCATTTCGATCGGAAAGTTTGCTTTGATTCACTTTCGTGATAGACATCAAGAGAATCTTAGATAGGCTTTAAATATGTTCGAAACAGTGACAGCTAATAATGACTCCAAAACGGAAACCCAAACCCTGCGCGACTCTTACAGAGATGCGTTGATGGAATTCGCGGCTTTGTGGGGCAGTTCTCGCCCGCTAAAAGGCGACTATCCGGGTTTTGCTTTTGATCGTTTGCCTCAGGAAGCTCAGCTTCCAACATACAATTCTTTGGCGGAGTGGATTGAATTCTTCAAAATGCATTCAGCTGAGGGCCGCATCTCTGACAAGCAATTCTTGTGGAGATACTTGAGCATCTTCCGTTGGAAGACTCACCCTGATTTCTTCTCTTTGGTAGATGATGATACAAGCTTTGAGGTTCATAACCTTGATGGTCACCAAACGTACCGTAGCATGTCTTTGATGGACTGCTGCAGTTACACGTTGGATGAGCTGGTATCGATTCCTTGGTATGAGCTTTTCACGCGTGATCAAAGCATCACGGATTGCGATCTTAAGTTCCAACAGTCTTTGGCTGAGGGGACTTTGGTTCACACGGACTTGGATGGTGTCATTGCGACTCACCAAGTATCTGAGAACTTCGGTTTTGATAAAATGGTTCTGACAATCAAACCACTTTACCTGTCTCCGATTTACGATATGGACGGCAACGTTGTGGGTGTTATCAGTGCTTTGAAAGTATTGAGCAGCCGCAGTCGTCGTTTGGAAGCGAAAGAAGAGGCTTTCGGCGGCCTGGCTTTGGCGAGTTCGTAAAATCCAATTTAAATGAGAAATAAAAAAAGCCCCGGGGAGACCCGGGGCTTTTTAGTTTTAAGTCTTAGATCAGATTAGTTGGAAGCGATTGTTGGCAAGATTGAAGCTGATGCCAACGTCTTATAGAAGTCACCGTAGTTTTTCATCACGCGAGAGCTGTATTCAGCTGGCATCACGTTTTGAGCTACCAAGCGGCGAACGTTGCGCGGACCCATGTTGTAAGCGCTTACGTATTTGCTAGCTTTGCCTGGGAACTGTTTACGAAGGTAATCCATGTAAGCAGCACCGATACGGATGTTGGTAACAGGGTTTTTCAAAGTGTTTTTACCCTTCCAAGCGATACCGTATTTTTTAGCAATCCACTCAGCCGTGTCTGGTTTAATTTGCATCAAACCGATTTCACCGAAGCGACCAATCGTCAATGGATTGAATGAGCTTTCAGTTTTAATGATCGCCATTACAAACACAGGGTCAAAGTTATACTTGTCCGACTCAGAAATGATCGTGCTAGAGATATCACCAGCGCGGTTTTTCCATTGTGGATCAAGGTAGCCTTGAACTTTTTTGTAAAGCTGTACATTCAATGCAGAACGGCCTTCAATTTTTTGAGCTGCGCTACCTTTGTAGCGAGTTCCTAGCAACTCTTTCGCGTGAGCTACGCGAGAAGCTTCGTTCACAGTATCAACTGTAGGAACCTTTAAGATATTGCTCCAGTTAACGCGTTCGAAGTTGTTGAACAGAACCATTAGTAGAGTGGCGGTGACTAAAGCGAGTGTCGAATTGAGATGTTTCGTTTTCATTTCCCGTCCTCCTGTTAACTAGGTACTAGTGCAGGGGGCGGGCCAAGGGGCTAAGCTTTTGGAATTATTGAAGTCCTTATCTGAGGCGTATATCAGATGGAACGTGGGCGAATGTGAGGTAGCCGGTGTCTACCAATCTCTAGACAGTGTCAGTTCATTAGTTATCCAAAACGGTGCACTTTCTCAGGGTGGAACGTTATCTCCCGGGACACATCAGTTCGTCTCAAATTAAGGCTTTGCAGCCGCCCATCCACAGCTCCGTCGACACGCCATCCGGGCTCAACCGTGGCTCGCCTTTGGCGAGTGCGCGCCATCGTGGCGCCCACGGAGGTCGACTGCGTGTGGACGTGCATCTGCAAATCCTTAATTTGAGCCGAACTGCTGTGAAGAGAGGAAAGGTGCCTGCTGGTTTTTAGGAATGCGGTGCGGAAGTTATTTTTATCTGGTCATAGGCTTTCTCTGGCGGTTCAATATTTGGAGAACCAAGGAGAGGGTCTATGAAATCACTTTTGATTGCTTCTGTTTTGATGATGGCTACTTCGGCTCACGCTTCGTTTCTTTGCGCAAGTAAAGAGGCTCGTGAAGATGGCAAACCGGCTTTCGGTATGCATGTTCATGAAGCTGTAGGATCGACGGCTACTCATATCGCGATTTGGAAAACGGGCAAAGATACAACTCCCTTCCAGTTTGACTGTGTTCGTGAATCTATGGATTACGACAACGGTCGTACGTCTGAATATAAATGCGGAAAAAATGGTGATATGACCCTGCAAGTGTTCGCTCAGCACACAGGTCAAAAAATCGCTGCTACGGCTGATTTGAAGTCAGTTCCAGAGGGGCAGTTGATCCTTTCCTCTATGACGTGCAAGCCTTTGGAAGAATAGTCTTTAACAATTGTTAATGGCGTAGGTGAATTTTACGCGTGGACAGTGTGGGAATGGATTTTTCGATTCCCACACGTTATTTCTATCTCCACTTTTAAAAATATAACTCTGGAGATGGCCTATGAAATCTGTTTTGGTAGCGGCTCTTTTGCTGATCGCAACTTCTGCTCAAGCTTCTTTCCTTTGCACAAGCAAAGAACTTCGTGATGACGGTAAACCTGCTTACGGTATGACTGTGAACGAATCTGAAACTGTTGAAACTCACGTACAAATCGCTATCTGGGCAACAGGTCATGCAAATGATGCTGATCAATTCGAATGTGTTCGTGAATCTATGGATTACGGTAACGGCCGTACTTCTCAGTACAAATGCCAAGCTAATGGCGATAAGACTTTGCAAGTTTATGCTCAACGTTCTGGCGCAAAAATCACAGCGACTGCTGATTTGAAATCTGCTGCTGGTCAGTTGCTTCTTTCAAGCATGTACTGCAAATCTATCGAGTAGTTTTCGATTTAAAAAATGAACTTTGAAAAGCCGCGCGAGTCGCGGCTTTTTTCGTTTTATCCGGCCAAATATTTATCAGCCGGTTTCTTACTTCTAAGATGCGGGCTCGGTTCGGAACCGCGTTCTTCAAATAATGGATAAACTTCCACGACGTCTTCGCCTTGTAAAACATAAGTCGGTGGTTGGCTGTCGCCATTAACTAAAATCAAATCGACCTCTCCCAATGGTATGCCTAAAGACTCCAACGCAGCGGCAAGGGGTGCCGTGGGAAACACATTCAAGGTCACTTCATGGTTTTGTAAACTCATCGGAAGGTAAGCATTGAGATCCGCATAAAAGCGTAAATGAGCGACCATAACCACCTCACTTAGGAGATTCCATTTTAATCCCAGTGCGTGGAAGCCACTAGGCCAGTGCCAAATCGCAGTTCTGAGTCAACTTGTGATAAATAGATTAGACTTAAAAAGTATCAGGGAGGTTTCAAATGCCTAATCAGCAGTTACCTACAGACGCTAATTTTTCGCGCCTGCAAAAAGATGATGAGGAACCCTATCAGTCGTCTGACTTTGCTTCTCCGGGGTTGATCGTGAATCCGAACCGCAAAGAGGGTAAAACCAAAATCGATGATTGGAACAGTCGGGTAGGAGAACTTTCAGAAGTGATCGACAGTGAAGGTCATAGAGTTCGGATTAACCACTACTAGAAAATAAAAAAGGCTCCGAGTTTCCTCGAAGCCTTTTTGTTTTTTAAATTCTAGAACAGATATCTGCGGTAAGCGACGGAGGAGACTAATCCCAGGCCCGCCATGGTGGTCAGCATGCTCGATCCACCGTAAGAGAGAAGTGGTAAAGGGACACCCACGATAGGCAAAAGTCCGATTACCATTCCCATGTTCACGAACATATGCCAGAAGACATAACAGAGGACCCCCACCGCGAGGAGGGCTCCAAATTTATCCCTCGCATTCATCGCAATACGGATTCCCGTAAAGAACAAGTAACAGAAAAGACCAATCACTAAAATAGAGCCGACAAAGCCATGCTCTTCAGAAAGAACAGAATAAATAAAGTCCGTGTGGCGCTCTGGCAAGAACTCAAGCTGTGACTGAGTTCCTTTCATAAAGCCTTTACCAAAGAAACGACCTGAACCCACGGCGATTTTAGATTGGATCGAGTTATAACCCGTTCCGCGCGGATCGCTTGTCGGGGACAAGAACGTCAAGACACGATTTTTTTGGTAGTCATGCAGGACGAACTTCCAAGCAATCGGCAAAGCTACGATACCAGCTGCGATTGCTGTGAAAACGATCCAGCGTTTTACTTTCGTAAACAGAACCATCGACCCACCGATGGCCGCCAACATCATTGCTGTTCCTAAATCGGGTTGCTCAACAACCAGAACAAATGGCACGCCCAAAACAAACAATGGTCCGACCATTTCCTTGAAGCCCATGCCATCGCCATGCGTGCTCTTCGTCGACAAAATTTTCGCCATCAACATGATCAGGGCTAATTTCATCGTTTCAGAAGGCTGGTAACGGAAGAATCCAAGGTCAATCCAACGTTGCGCGCCCAAAGCAACCTTACCAAAGAAGGTCACGTACAGGATAGCTCCGAGATTTAATATATAGATGATGATCGCAATGCGGGTGATGATCGCGTAATCGATCATCGTCATGACCAGGAATACTGTCCAACCAACAACCAACCACATGATCTGAGAAATAAACAGATTGGAGACGTCGACAGAACTTGGTCCGTGAGTCGCGCTGTAAAGGTTGATCAAACCGATGATGTTCAATCCCAGGATCACGACGATAAAGTTAATATCTAATTTTTTGAAGAGCGTTCTCTCTTCAACGTGTAATGCGTTTAACACGATTATTCTCCCTCAGTCGTGGTCGCTGCTTCGACCTTTTTCTTTTCGCCTTTGTTCTTTTGAGCATTGGCGATGATATCTGGATGGTATTTTTGGAAGTAAGCATTGTAGATGTCGCGAGCAATCGGAACACCACCGGTATTACCGTGGCAGGAGTGCTCAGCCAAAATAGCTACAACGATTTCTGGGTTGTCAGCAGGGGCGTAAGAAACGAACCAGCCGTGATGGCGCATATGGATTGGACGAGCTGTACAGCTCGCATGGATCTGATCCGCCGAGAATCCCATAACCTGTGCAGTTCCAGTTTTACCTGCGAACTCAACCCCTGGAACTTTCCAGTAACGAGCCGTACCGCGAGGACCATTGGCCACCAAGCGCATACCTTCTTTAACTACTTTGAACGTTTCAGGAGTGACCTTCACGCCATTTGGTTGTGGCTGTTGCAGGTCGCGAATCACTTGTGGGAAGTTTTCACGCAAAACTTTACCGTCTTGGTCAAGGACCTTACGGATAATGAATGGCTTAACAACTTTACCCTCTGTCGCAATCGCATTGTAAGCAATCGCCATAGAAATCGGAGTCACAGTTACGAAACCCTGACCGATGGCTGTACTCAAGTTTTCACCCGGTTGCCATTCTTCGCCGACAGTTGCTTTCTTCCATGCAGAGTTCGGCATGATACCAGAAACTTCACGAGAAAGTTCGATTCCAGTTTTTTGACCGACACCCATAGGGGAGATGTAATCAAACATCTTATCAACACCCAATGCGATACCCATTTTATAGAAGAACACGTTCGAGCTCTGTTCAATCGCTTGGAAGACCGTGATATTACCGTGACCTTGTTTCAAGGCATCATGGTAAGGACGGCGACCGAAATAGAACACACCCGGTGCAGCGACGATCGTTGAAGGTGTAATTACTTTTTCATTCAAGGCAGCCACTGCCACCAACGGCTTAAATGTCGAGCCCGGTGGATTGTGATCTTGAATGATTTTATTACGAAGTGGTTTGAACGGATCGTTGATCAAGCGAGACCACGTTTGTGGCGAGATCCCTGTCGAAAACTCATTCGGATCAAATGATGGAGCAGAAACCCACGCCAAAACTTCACCGTTTGTTTTCATCACCATGATACCACCGATATGACCGCGGCTGTCGACGCCAGTCACATTGAAGGCCTTATAAGCGGCTTCTTGAATATCACGATCGATCGTCAAAACAGCGTTATTACCATGCACTGGCACCTGATCGCGGATTTGCTCGCCATAAATATTCGGAGTTTGTGTCACAGCCTCGCGACCATGGGCATCGACTTGGATAAAGCTGATACCATCGGTACCACGAATATCGCGTTCCAAAGTCTCTTCCAAACCACTCTTACCAACCAAGTCACCTTGATCGAACTTCAGAAGCCCTTTGTACATCTCGTTAAAGATAGGAATTTGACGTTTAGAAATCTCACCCACGTAACCAAACAGTTGGGCGCCGTTTTCTTTCAGAGGATAGTAGCGAACGATAGATTCACGAATCTCAAGTCCCGGAGTATCCAAACGAACACGTTTAAGACGGAAGACCTCTTCGCGGCTTAAGTTTTCTTTCAGACGAATTTGTGCGAAAGGACCGTTTTGTTTACGGGCTTTTTGCACCTTCTGAATAACTTTATCTGGTTCCATTCCAAGGATAGGACCGATCGTCGCCGACAAGGATGGCAAGTCCTCAATATATTGAGGCGTCAATAAAACCTCAAAGCCTGGCAGATTTTCGACCAGAACTTTTCCTTCGCGGTCTAACATAAGACCACGGGGAGCAGAGATTTTATTTTGTTTAATACGGTTTTTTTCCGAGAACTCACGAAGCTCGTTACCGGAAATGATCTGCAAATACCACAAACGCATCGTGAAGATAGAGAATGTGATCGCAATCATTATATAGAACAATTTATAGCGGCTTTGGTATTCCTTAGCCTCATCAGGATTACTGACGTAAGTACTCATAGGTCAAATCCTCCAGGCTCATGCACAAGTTCGTCCTGAGTGACTTTGTCGATCTTAGATAGCAGCCAATACATTGGCAGCGCACAAGCAGGTGTCATAATGATCTGCAAGAAACGATCGAACAGTTCAAAGCTCGCCGGGTTTTTTTCCAAAACCATCGACAGCAAGAAATAGATTAGGTGATAAGCCACAGCCGAGAAACCGCACATGATTGTGAAGTAACCGCCGCCAGTCCAGAAAACGCGGCTTTTGATTCCGTAAACCAAAGAGAACAGGATCAAAAGAGAGAAGAGCATCATCTTAAGCGGCATCGCTGTAAAGATCAGAAGGATCGCACCCATCGCATAGATCGTAAAGATCGCGGGGAAGGGTTTACGATACAGAGTCATATAGACTATCAAATTCAGCCACAACAGCGGAGCCGCCGTATTGCCAAAGAACTGGAACCACAAAGTTGTCTGAATGCCTGCGATCAACAACAGAAGGGCCAGGAAAATTAAAAAGTTGAGGGTCGCGTTCCAGCGGATTTTCACTGTTGTTTCTCCTCAGTTTTCGGAGAAGCAGCTGGTGTTGGTGATTTTTTAACTTCTGGCTTAGGTGTCGCAGTTGCGCTCGCAGTAGGTGATGGAGTGACAGCTGGTTTAACCAAAGTCGGAGTTGCAGAAGCTGGAGTTTGATTAACTGCTGGAGCATCTGTGCCTGGAGTTGCATTAGGGACAACAGCGTCAGCAGCAGCTTGCGGAGCATATTTATCAGCGAAGTCTTCTTTAGCAGAATCAACGATGATGAAAACTTCTTCTACTTTGTACGGATCAACAACCGGGCGAAGATCAACTTTCAAAGATACAGAGAAGGTTTTTCTTTCTACTGATTCAACGATCGCAACTGGGAAGCCTTTAGGGAAGATATTATCCAAGCCACCTGTGACAACTAGGTCGCCTTCTTTAACGTCTTCCGTGCGCTCTACGTATTTCAAAGAGCAGCTTGTTTGGCTTTTACCCTCAACGATACCGTGAGCGCGAGTGCGTTGAACGATACCATCTACAACGGCATAACGATCTGTGATCAACATAACGTGGGCTGTGAATGGTTCAGGTTTAAAGATATAACCCAAAACACCTTTTGTTGTGATAACAGCCATGCCGCCTTTAAGGCCGTCTTGAGTTCCTTTGTTGATCGTGATCGTGTTGTGATCGATCACCAAGTCACGGCCAATCACTTGCGCCGAAGTCAGTTTCATTTTCGTTGTTTGTTTGAACTCTAGCAAACCACGCAGACGATCATTTTCAATTTGCAGCTCATTCATGGATTGCAAACGGCTTTGCAATTCATTGTTAGTGCTGTGAAGGTCGGCGCTTTGTTTCTTGATATTAATCAAGTCCAAGTACATCGCTGTCGTGTCCTTGACCCCATGACTGAAGCCGAAGAAGGTTTCGGACACAGCGCTGCCTAACATGCTAAATGGTTTTACCAACCAATGTGATTCTTGAGGGCGTTGCTGCATGTTGATGGAAATGAGTGGCAAAGCCAAAACGATTCCGATGAGCACAAGTTTTTTGAGATCAAAGTTGAAAAAGTTCAAATGTCACCTACCTAATACTTTCCAACGCTATCAAAAGAGTTAAGGAATTCAACAATTTCCCCTTGAAAATTTATAAAAATCGTAAGGTAATGAAACCGCTTGTTTTGAAGTTAGTTTTAGGAAGGATTTTTTATGAGCGAAAATTTAGCAGATAAAATGAAAAGAAAGCTGAATGCTAAGAGTGTAACAGCGATTATTCTTTTCGGTGCTATCATTCTTACTTTCGTACTTACAGGGGCTCCTGGCAGAATGGGCATGGGCGTTGGCTCTGCGGCACAGGTAAATAACGCGTTGATCTCAATTGCGGACTTCCAATCAGAGGAAAACCGCGTTGCTGAATACTATAAAAACATCTTCGGAAGTCAGATGGATTTTAGCTCTCAGCGTCAACTTCTTCGCCAGCAAGCGATTGAAAACTTGGTACGTATGGAGCTTGTTTCCCAAGCTGCGCAAAAAAATGGCATTATCGCTACTGACGCGGAAGTCCGTGATTTCATCGTTAAAGATGTTCCGTTCTTCCAACAAAACGGTGTCTTCCAACGTGAATTCTATTCTCGCTTCTTGGAAAACTCTCGTACAACTCCGGGTGATTTCGAAAAGAAAATCAGAAAAGACATCTCTAACATCCGCACTCGTCACTTGTTTGAAATCGCAAACCGCACTCCGGCTGCTGAATCCAACAAAATGCAAGAGCTTCGCGGCACAAAAATCAATGTTTCCTTCGCTAAAATTGACGAAGAAGCTTTGGTAAAAGCGATCACGAAAGAAAAAGCAGACGCTGCAATCAAGGCTTTGGATGAAGCTTTGGCAAAAGGCGACGAAGCTGCTGTGAATGCACAACTTAAAGATATGAAAGCGGGCTGGGAAGAAACTGGCTTGGTTGAAATCGGTGCTGAGCAGTTCCCTAAGATCACAAGCCGTGTGGCGACTGAATCTATCTTTGAATTGAATAAAACGGCTCCATTGTTGAAACGCATCGTGCGTGACGGCAACCAAAAGTACGTTTTGAAATTGAAAGAAGTTAAAGTTGAAGGTGCGAAAGCTCTTGAGCCGATGACTCTTGAAATGGCGCAAAAACGTCGTGGTGATGGCATGTTTGAAACATGGATCAACCAATTCCGCAAAGACTCGCACGTAACAATGAACAAACAAGTGATGGAAATGTAGTTTCCATGCTTCAGTTCGTACGCGAAATTCCTATTTCGATCGTAACTCAATCAGCCTCGTCCGCAAGACGGGGCTTTTTGTTTAAGATGGCTGCGGGTTTCTCGAAAGAGATCAATCCTCTGTCGGGAATGAGCGTTAATCTGGTCCTTGTAGATCAGTGGTTAGGGAAATTGAAAACAGACTTAGAGCAGTCTGTTTTCATTTCAAAGTCCGAAAGCTTGAGTCATGCCTTTGCCGAAATCATGGCGGTGGCAAGATTGAATCTTATCGAGCAATCTGAAAAAGAGGGTGCCGAGCTTACGAGCCTCGAGTTTCGAGAGGAACGCGGTTGGGGATTCTTCTGGCAGCATTTGCAATCGCCAGAACATCTTGTGATAAAGCACAGCCATTTCGTAGAGGGCTTTTTAACTGACACGGACAATGCTGCGCTGTTGAAGGTTGAATTCGAATGGATGCGTGAGCCTGACTGTGAGGGCGACTTCGCACACGAAGGTTTTAAGATTCTGAAGGTCCTAAAAGGTAAAAACCTCAGCGAACTGCAAGCTCAGTTGGCTTTGCATAAGGGCGGGGAGCTTGAGAGTGGCAGCTCTTTAAGTCAGATCCATATCCATAATTTGAGTAAAGGTTACTCGGTTCGTATCTAGCAAACGCATTACAATTCAGGGGCTTCTGGCAACGCGAGATCCTTAAAACGCATTAGTTCTCTATGGACTAAGTGTTAACGGACTTTGTTTGTTTGCCCCTAATGACCGTGTGCGTTTTTCGTCGATTCCCGCTAGAACTCATGAGCATATTCCAGTCTCTTCAAAGAGACATCGATGGATTTCATAGTAATGCGGAGGGGCGTTTATGAGAACTATTCTAGGGATTTTACTGTTCTTGTCTGCGGCGGCGGCACAAGCACAGATGGCATATGAGGCAAATCCTCCTCAAGGATTCTGCATGCAGAACTTCAATGCCTACGGACCACTTTATGCACCCAATACAACGGAACGTATGGATTGGATCGGATCACTTCTGATCTCGGCTCCACGTTGTCGTGTCGTGCAACTTCAAGAGGTTTGGAACTCTTCCAATATCGATCAAATCGAAAGTGCTGTGGGCAGACATTACTTCATCAGCTCACCCAACAAAGACAGCCGTATCGGTGTGATGTCGATGTTTGATGGTGAAGTGAAAGCCACTTGGACGTTCGATTTCAACATCAACAACCTGGGCGGATTCTTAGATGAAATCCGCGAGACCTTCGGTGTTAAAAAAGCCTTTCATATCGTGCAAGCTCGCTTGCCTGAAATGAACGAAGACTTTTACTTCGTAAATACGCATTTGCATCCAACCAGCACTGAAATCCGCATCACTCAAATTATGGATATGGCAAACTGGCGTTTGCGCAACCCACATTTGAAAATGTTGATGTCCGGTGATTTCAACGCCAACGAAAAATCTTTCGAGCGTGAATTCATGATGGCCGTGATGGGTCTTCATGATTCTTTTGCAGATGCTTTGGGTGGCACTTATCCTCCGGGCTATTGCACATACTGCGAGACGAATCCGCACAGCTGGATGCCAGGAAACCATATCTTAGATTATATCTTCGTCTCTAATGCTGGTGGCGCGGATACTCGTATCAAAGCAACAGCCGGCGAATTGAACATGCGCGGTCCTTTGGCAGAGCCACTTTCAGATCACTACGGTTTGCGCGTACATTTCAAAATTGCTGATGGCGACGGAGTTTTGACGGCGGAGCAATGGCAACAACGTCGTGATAAGACGATTCAGTTGATCTCTCAAGCGGAACAAATCTTGGTGGATTTCGGTGATCGTGATTTGAAACCGTACATCAACGAACTACAGTCTTTGCGTTACCAAATGCAAACTCAGCAGGGCGAGTACTATAACTACTTCGTTCAATACAGATAGGTCATCCCAGTGAAACTCATCGTGGTATTTGCATTCCTTTTGATTTCTATGATTCTAAACTTTGCCCAAGCGGCAAGTAAGCCCACATTGATCTGTCTTTTCACCGACCCAACAATCCGCATGGTTGTTTTGGCGAAAGGTGAAAAGATCGGGCAGGTGGGTGATATGGTGACTTACGAGCACTATACCACTCCGGGCGAGATGGGCTATGTCACTGAATCCTACGTTAAGGATGGCGCGCTTTCTATGAAAGTCTCTGGAGCGGCTCCCGAAGATGTGATTCTAGAGGTCGCCTTCGGAAAACCCGGTCGTGATGAAAACACGCAAACAACCTACCGAAATGCTGGTCTGCTAAAAACCGCTGATGACCAAGTCATCGTTTACGGCGGCTGCGATTTAGTGCCTTAACCACGCGGCAGTTTTGCCGCACTTTGCGGCCTGATAATTGGAAATCCACCTATTGCAGATGGTAAGTATTCTGTGCCAGCCACAGGGGCTGGTAAGAAAATTTACAACTGCGGCAGTTTTGCCGCATGTTGCGGCAAAATAAGTGGAAAATGACACAATTATCAAATAGAAGCATCCCCATGCTGATCAATCATCTCCAAATGGTTTTTGCGGAACGCAGTCGCAAGAACCCTTCTTATTCACTCAGAGCCTTTGCCAAAGCATTGGATATGGACTCTTCAACGTTGTCAGGACTCCTTAGCGGGAAGCGCCCGATGACGACAAAAACCGCGATGAAGATCATCGACCGTTTGGAAATCCATGAACCTTTGCAAGTGCAAAAGCTATTGATGGGAGTCTTAGGGGCTGACGAAGCTCCACAGGTCTATTCTGATATTGATCTGGATTCGGCAGAAATGATCAGCTCTTGGGAGCACTTTGCGATTCTAGCTGTTCTGGAGCTTCCGAAAGCAAAAACAGATACGACTTCGATTGCGAAGCGCTTGAACATTCCTATGGGAGTCGCTCTGGAGTGCTTGGTGCGCTTGCAAAAGCTGGGATTGGTGGCAAAAGAAACCACTCAATGGAAATTGACTGGCAATAACATGTCGACACCCAAAAACATTCCAAGCGCCAAAATCCGCGAAGGGCATCGTCAATTCATCAACAGAGCCATCGAATCCCTAGAACAGCATTCTGTCGAGCAGCGTGATATCACGGGTATTACGATGGCGATCAATAAAAAGAAGCTCGCTGAAGCCAAAGGCTTGATCGAGGACTTCCGCCGCAGGCTCTCGGCATTCCTTGAAGCGGGACCGCGCGATTCCGTGTACCGTTTGAACGTTCAATTGTTTCCGTTAACTCAGGAGAACCAAAAATGATGAAGCGAACCAAATCGCGTCTCATAATGGCGATCCTTCTTGTCACTCTCGGCGCTGCTGAGTTGGTGCAGGCGCAGCCGATGCGTTTTCAGGGGAAATCCTCGAAAATGGGTTGGACTTTGCCAGCACGCTCAACGATGTGGGCGATGCGTGATGGTTGGGATCACGGCAATGCAGGGGATTCCTTTGCTGCCGAATTTATCATGACGGCCAAGGATTTGGTTCAACATCTAAAAACTCTGCCAAGCACAGAACTAAAAGGTTTTAAAATCGAAACCTTTATTGGTGCGATTGAAACCACAACAGTGCGCAGTGAGCAGGTTCTGTACTACGAAGACGGCCGCGAAGTTGAGGGTATTAATAAGCCCGAGCAAAAGCTGATCTTGATCAATCGTCGCATGTGGCGTGAAAACCGTGTCGAGACTGAAACTTTACATCGTTATACATTCGTATTGCATGAATACCTTTGGATCATGGGGATCGATGATACCCAATACAAAGTGTCTGCTCCGATCGTGGCATTGTTGAGTGTTAAAAATAACGATCCATCGAAGTGGTGGAATCCACTGAATCCGGTCAACTATTTGACGTTGAATTTGGTTTACAATAGCGGCGCCTGCACGATTGACGGTGCCAGCTTTAACTTAGCGAAGACCGAAGAAATGGTGATGATTGAAACCAAGGGCGACTGTGGCGATGACTACCGCAAGGTGGTGATTGCTAAGAGTTCGTTAACAGCTCCGCCGTCTTCTAATGCGCGCGGAACTTTCCATCGCTTTCAAGTGGCGGTGATGGATCAAGCGGGCAACAGCTTAGGTCAACTGACTTATGAACCTGAGTGGGGGCGCTGTTTAGGTCCGCAAACAGGGGCCTGTGCTTCTTCCGGCAAAGTGCTTGTCGGTGGTGTCGAAATTATTTTCTGGTTAAGACCGTAAGGATACGAATATGAAACTGAATTTATTTATTCTACTGAGTTCTTTGATGATGGCTCCGCAAGTATTCGCGTACTCGGCCTGCGTGGGTGAAACTTACCAAGGTAAAATCGTGATCGTCGAGATCATGACAGAAGGCTCCATGGCCAGAGCACAAAGTGGTGTGGTCACCGTCGCTGAGCAAGACGGTAAAAAATATTCTTACCAATTACAAAAAGAAGAAATCGCCCAGTACTTTGAAGGTGGCGATACCAATAATGCAATGGTGGGACTTGCGGCTTACCAAGCCATGAACAATCCTGTTTGGATCATGTACAAAGGTATTAACTATCACGGTGATTTGGTCGCTGTCTTGCGCGATCCAAAGCGCGTGAAGCAGGTGGGTAATGAGATGCGCGTATGGCGTGGCCCTGGATTCCCTGCGGACCAACAAAGCCAATTCACTGACGTAGTTTGTAACTTCACGTTAGAGCAATAGGTTGCGCTAAAAGGTACGTCCTTACTTATTTCATCAATGTGAACTTTCCCAAGCCCAGTCTCATCGACTGGGCTTTTTCTTTTGTTCCGTATGCGGCAAATTTGCCGCGCTTTGAGTTTCCAGATTTAGGGTTTTTCATAGAGGGGGTGTTAAAAAGGTCCTATCGAAAGATAACAAACTTAACAAAGACCACGGAGACACTATGAAAGCATTAATTTTTGCGACACTTTTACTAGTCGGAGCATCGGCATTTGCGGCGCCAGCAACACCGCAAGTGGGTCAGCGGGTTACTTTGCACTGTACGTTTACGGAACCCTTCTTTGACATCACGATTGTTGGTTTTGATATTTATGAAGGGTACACGACGGGGATTGTAAATCAAGGTGACGCCGTTATTTACCAGGATCCATTCACATCAGAGGATGGTGTCTATCGCAAAGAAACGACAGTCCTAGCGGCCTCCACCAATAAAAAAAATGTTGTTGTGAAATTTGATTTGGGTGAGCCTTTAGGGATGCTAGCTCTACATATGGATCGCCAGGAAAAAGGCTCCGACGGAATGTCAGACGAAGTCTATGATATGTCTGTTACTTCAATTCACCTGAACGGATCACGTTTGAGCAATATCGGCGGCTGTAATTTCGAAAAATAGACGCTGAAGTTAGTTAAAAAAAAAGCCCGGGTGACCGGGCTTTTTTTTTGTTTGAAAACTAATCTAGATGTTTCGGAGTGAAGGCTTCTGGGAAGATTTCAGAGAATTTGAAAGTCTTCATTTTGCCAGTCAGATTTGCTGTGTAGATCACAGTGTCTTCGCTGCCGAACTCCGCAATCACTTGGCGGCAGAATCCGCAGGGAGGCCATGGTTTGTCAGCGTCACTGATAACCATCACTTCTTTAACAGATTTCGAAGAACCCTCGCTGACAGCTTTCCACAAAGCCACGCGTTCAGCGCACACAGTTCCACCGTAAGATGCATTTTCAACATTACAGCCGTTAAAAATTTGACCGTCGGCCATTAAAACAGCAGCACCGATGTGGGCTCCAGAGTAGGGAGCATGGGCGCATTTTTGAGCTACAGCTGCTGCATCATAGAGTTTCTTTTGCATGTCGTTCATAGGTGTCTCCTGTAGGTTCGCCAAGGGGCGACGCCAATTGTACGCTTTAAAGCGGACTACAAGTCTCTAATATTTTGCTCAGTTCAATCAAGGGTAAACCTTGGATCGCCGTAAAATCTTGGGATTCAATTTTGGAAAACAGCATAATGCCATGCTTTTCGATCTTATAGCTTCCGGCGCAGTCCGTCGGTATATCCAAGTCGACATAGCGTTCGATCTGTTCGCGACTCATCGCCTTCATATGCATGCGAGTGATATCGGTGTAGGGGATGGCTTTTTCTCCATCAAATACGCAGATGGCTGTTACCAATTCGTGCGTTTTGCCCTGCATGCTTAAAAGTTGCTCAATGGCCTTTTCGCGAGTGTGTGCTTTACCAATGATGCGGCCTTCAAAGGCCACCAATTGATCTCCACCGATCACGACTTTGCCTTCGCCTTTAAGGCTTGCGGCTTTAAGGAAGGCTAAGTGTTCGGCCAAGGCGCGGGGAGCTAGCGTCGGATCTTTATGCTTATCCTCGTCGATAGCAGGCGGTTGTGCTTGAAAAGGCACAGCCAAACGAGAGAGAAGTTCTTGTCTGTATTTGGAAGTTGAAGCCAGGATCAGTTGCTTTTTCATGTTATCGGTTATATTTCAATTCCGCTGTAAAAACTATAAAAACAGAGTCTTTACAGGGATTTTGCGGTAGAAGGCTGAACCATGACTAACAAACATCTTCCAGACGTCGCTAAAGAAACTCATACAGAAAAATTCGCACCCATCGACTGGGTGGGTATGGGTTCGATTGAACTTCCAATTATTTTGAAACAAGCTGATGGCTTGTATCGTATTCCCGCACGTGCTGATGCCAAGGTGAGCCTTGATAAAAAGGCTTCTCGTGGCATCCACATGTCGCGCTTGTATTTGATCACTCAAGACACTCTTTCAAAAAATGAAATGTCTTTAGATCTTTTGGGTAAAGCCACTGATGAGTTTTTGAAAACTCACGAAGAGCTTTCCACGCAAGCCTTGGTGCAAGTGCAGTTCGAAGCTCCACTCGTGCGCAAAGCTTTGAAGAGTGCAAACCAAGCTTGGCGCTCTTATCCAGTAGTGCTTTCTGCCTTCAACGAAAACGGCGTTAAGAAATACTACGTGGAAGTGGTCATCACTTACTCCAGCACATGCCCTGCATCTGCGGCTCTTTCTCGCCAGTTGATCCAAGACAATTTCAAACAACAATTTGGCGCTGCCTCTTTGGATTTTGACGTTGTTCATCAGTGGTTGGGAACAACTCAAGGGATCGTGGCAACTCCTCATGCACAACGCAGTTTTGCGCGTGTGAAAGTGGAAGTCGGCGCGAACTATGACTACGCGAAATTAATCGACGTGGTTGAGGAAGCTTTGCAAACGGCAGTTCAAGGTGCCGTCAAACGTGAGGACGAACAAGAGTTCGCACTTCGCAATGGACAGAACTTGATGTTCTGTGAGGACGCGGCTCGTCGCGGCAAAGAGGCCCTTGATAAAGAGAGTGATATTCTGGATTACGTGGCTGAATTCAGTCATGTAGAGAGTTTGCACCCGCACAACGCGGTATCTCATATCTCTGCCGGGAAAAAATTGCATACATTTTGAAATCTAACTGATAATCATTGTCAGAACAGTGGACTTTGACCCTCGTGGCGTCCTATAAATCTGTGTTCGAGGAGCCATATGATGGGACGAGATTCAGTACCAGTACTACCAAGACAGCATGACGAAGACATTGTCGTTCATCACGATCCGTTTGATGAGGCTGAACTTAAAAAGATCATCCGTGCATTGAATCTGAAAGTTACCAGCCAACGTATGGCGATCCTTAAAACTCTTCATGAAGGCCGTCGTCACGTAACAGCTCAAGAGCTTTACGAAAAATTGGCCAAGGATCATCCTGAAATCGGTTTCGCAACAGTGTACCGTTTCCTTCGTACATTGACTGAAGGCGCTTTCGTAACAGAAGTGCGCATGGGCGGTTTGCCAGCTCGTTATGAACTTACACCTAAAGGTCACCATGACCATTTGACGTGCGTGAAGTGCGGTAAGATCTGCGAATTCGAAAATCGCGCGATCGAACAACTTCAAGAAAAAGTCGCGAACCAATTCGGCTTCGCACTGACTCATCATATTTTGGAACTTTACGGCGTCTGCCCAGACTGCCAAGCGAAAGCGAACAAATAGAATCAAAAGGGAGCCACAAGCTCCCTTTTTTATTGGTGCCTCTACCAGAGTCCGTGAGAAAACTCCTGTCCTAGTTGGTTGTCCCGACCATGGGCCAATAACACGTTGGAGCTTTCCGATTTCTTACAGCGACCGGATTTTAAGAACGATTGCTAGAGTTAATAGCAAAATTATTAAAAAGCCTTTAGTTACCTTCTGAAAACGCCGAATACGTATGTACTTGGTTTTACGCATCCGATTCTCCTTTCCAAGCGGACGGGAGAGTCTCCAAAAGCGAATCTGGCAGAGGCTTGATTCGCTTTTGCATTTTTAAGGCCGGGCTGTTGAAAAAGGTCCATCTACTTCGTTGTCGGACCTGCACTTGCTCTTCGGCGTACTTGGAGTACGCCTGCGTGGCAGCGTAGATCCTCCGCCTTGTATCTGAACCTTTTTGAACAGCCCTCAGTTGCCGGTTTTAGGGATGCGGTGCGGAACCGGTGCGGTTCTGCTCTGCGTTTTTATTATCTGTTGAGTTGGGATTGGTATTTGCAGACACTGCTTTTGATTGCTCTCAAAGGATTCTGTGTTGTCTGTTGAAACAGCTTACGAACATTTTTTTAAACCTGAAGTGCGCAAACAAGGTCGCGAAGATCTTGCTGAGGGATTGGCCGTTATGTCGGTCGGTGGTGATGCGCGTATTGAAGGGTATGTGAAGGCCTCGAAGCCTCACAAAGTTTTGTTCGTGGCTGAAAATATCGCGAGCAACACATTCGCAGTTGATTGCTCGTGTCCTTCAGCGACGAAGGGGACATTTTGTCGCCACATTTGGGCGATGCTGTTGTTGACCGAAAAGAAGCATCCGGACTTTTTGGATTCCAAAACGAATTTAGAAAAAGGTTCTCTGTTCACGGTGGTGGAATCTCCATTCAAGGCTAAGCAAGCTGAGTTCAAAAAACAGCAATATCAAAAACAAAAAGAGCGCGCGAAAATTCAACGCCAAGAAATTAAAAACAAGGCTAAAGGACTTTCTAGCAAAACAACCAAGGGAACGACGTTTTCTCAAGACGTTAACGCCGCTTTTGCTTTCTTTTCTGTGAACGGATTTCCTATGGAAAACACGTTGAATGAAGAATCGCTGAAAGATGCTAAAAAAGTTTTGGCCAGAGTTTTTCACCCTGACAAAGGTGGAACTCATGATGAAGCCGTGATTCTGAATTATCACTATCAAATCCTGATGGATTATCTGACTTAGTCGATGAATTGCGGGTATGTGAGTCCATCTAGCTCGCAAGTTTTTAATACGCTGGTTAAAGAATAGTAGAGGTTGACGGACGGCCTGGGGCGTTCCATTGTGGGGGGCATAACAACGCTCGGGGAGAGTTTATGAAGTCAGTTACAGAGTTTCCGTATTTCACATTGAACACAGGTCTTGCAGCTAAAAAAGATTTGGCAGGTAAAACTCCTGAAGAAATCCAAACAGCTCTTGGCGAAAAATTCAAATTCGAAGGCGAAAAATTGACTCACTTCATGCACGCTCTTGAAGTAGCTGCTACTAACAACGGTCCAACTTTGCGCCGTGTTTTGGTTGCAACTTTCGCTGAAGGCGAAAAAGTTCCAGCTAAAGCTGTTCAAGCTGAAGCATTCCACTATGTTCCTGATTTCGTTCCAACAGCTAAACCAGCTGCTGAACCGACAACTGGCAAAGGCGGCCCTCGTAAAGGTGGCGGCAAAGGTGGCGATAAAAAAGGCGGTTCTCCATGGGGTATGTCTCCTGAAGAATTGGCTGCTAAAAAAGGTAAAGGCGCAGCTGCTAAAGCTTAGTCTTCAGATCTTGAGTGATATTTTGAAAAGGGAGCTTCGGCTCCCTTTTTTATTGTCCAGCCACAGCGTCTGCTCAGTGGATGTTCTTGATGCGCCAAGGCGTTGGGCCTGAGAGTTGTGCCTCCGAGTCAACAGGCGTACACTGTGAGGCTATGTCGCAAGCAGAAGATGGAATCGTAGTAAAAGGCGCCAAAGAACATAATCTTAAGAATGTCAGTGTGACTATTCCAAGGAACAAGATCACCGTTTTTACGGGGCTCAGTGGTTCGGGAAAATCATCTCTGGCATTTGATACAGTTTATGCCGAAGGCCAACGTCGTTACGTGGAGTCTTTATCTGCTTATGCTCGTAATTTCTTAGAGCAATTAAAAAAACCGGATGTCGATGTGATCACAGGCTTGTCGCCAGCGATTGCGATCGATCAAAAATCTGTCAGCACAAATCCGCGTTCCACTGTGGGAACGGTGACGGAAATCTATGATTACCTCCGCTTGCTTTACGCCAAAGTTGGCGTGCCTGAGTGTCCTACGCATCACATTCCGGTCAGCTCACAAACTCCGCAGCAAATTATCGATGATGTTATCAAAAAAGGCCAAGGCGCTAAATTCTACGTTTTGGCTCCGATGGCTTCTGGTAAAAAAGGGGAGTTCTTAGCTGAGTTCCAGCGTTGGGCGAAAAAAGGTTTCGTCAAAGCCAAAGTCGACGGAAAAATGATCGACCTGGATAAAGCGACAAAGCTTGCGAAAACCAAAACCCATGACATCGACTTGGTCGTGGATCAATTGATCATGAAAGACACGATGAAGATGCGCTTAAGTGAAAGCATCAACACCGCTCTTTCCATGGCGAATGGCCGTGTGATCATCGAAACACTTGACGGCGAAAGAACGAATTACTCGCTTCATTCTGCGTGTCCTATTTGCGGTTATTCATTTCCTGAAATTGAACCGCGTATGTTCTCCTTCAATAATCCGCGCGGTGCCTGCCAGACTTGTAATGGCTTGGGTACTTTGGATTTGGAAGAGGAAGAACAATTCTCTGACGGCGAAGTCGGCGGTAAAAAGCTCGATAAGGTCGTTTATAAATACAAAGGCAAAAAAACTTCAGACGAAGACGATGAAGACGGCGAAGAAATGGTTTTGCACGATTGCCCTGATTGCCATGGCTCACGTCTAAGACCTGAAGCTTTGAATATCAAAGTTGCAGAAAAAACTATTTCTGAATTGGCAGTACTAAGCGCTGCGGATTTGCGTGAATTCCTAGCAAAAGTAAAATGGCGCAGCAAGGATGCCTTAATCGCAGAAAAAATCGTCAAGCAAGCTACTGACCGCTTGGATTACATGATCCGCGTGGGAACGAGTTATCTGTCGATGAATCGTTCTTCGCGTACGTTGTCGGGTGGTGAAGCTCAGCGTATTCGTTTAGCGACTCAAGTAGGTTCGTCATTGATCGGTGTTCTGTATGTGATGGACGAGCCAAGTATCGGTTTGCATCCTCGCGATCACCATCGTTTGCTGGATATTATCGGAGAGCTGAAAGATCGCGGAAACACGATCTTGCTGGTAGAGCATGACGAAGACACCATTCGTTATGCTGATTTCGTTGTCGACTTGGGACCTCGTGCAGGTCGCTTGGGTGGCGAAATGATGGCGCAGGGAACTCCGGAAGAGTTGGAAAATAATCCGAACTCTTTGACGGGTAAATATCTGAAAGGCGAAGTGCGCATTCCAGTCCCTAAGCAACGTCGTCCTGGCAATGGTCAGTTCATCGAGCTTAAAGGTGCGACAGGCAATAACTTGCAGAATGTGGATATGAAAATTCCACTGGGGACTCTGACAGCCGTCACGGGAGTTTCTGGTTCTGGTAAGTCGACACTGATTATCGATACTTTGTACAAAATTTTGGCGCAGAAGTTTTATAAAGCCCATGCCGAGCCTTCTCCGTACAAAAAAATCGAGGGCTTGGATAAAATCGATAAGGTTATTGATATCAATCAACGACCGATCGGACGTACACCGCGTTCGACACCAGCTACTTACGTGGGCCTGTTCCCGATGATTCGCGATTTGTATGCGAATCTTCCGGATTCAAAACTTCGTGGTTACGAACCGGGTCGTTTCAGTTTTAACGTCAAGGGTGGCCGCTGCGAAACTTGTATGGGGCACGGTCAAATCCGCGTCGAGATGCACTTCTTAAGCGACGTCTTCGTGATGTGCGATACGTGCTTGGGCAAACGCTACAACCGCGAAACCTTGAATATTAAATACAAAAATAAATCTATCGCCGAAGTTTTGGATATGAGTGTAGGCGAGGCTTTGGAGTTCTTTAAAAACCACAGTCAAATTTATCGTAAGCTTGAGACACTCCACCGAGTGGGCTTGGATTACATGACTTTGGGACAAAGCTCGACAACGCTTTCGGGTGGTGAGGCTCAGCGTGTGAAGCTTTCTAAAGAGCTTTCCCGTCGCGGAACGGGTAAGACTTTGTACATCCTGGATGAGCCGACCACAGGTTTACACTTTGATGACGTCAGAAAGCTGGTAGAGCTGCTTCAGGAGCTGGCTGATCAGGGGAATACTGTCTTGGTTATTGAGCATGCGATGGAGGTTGTTAAGACCGCCGATCACGTGATTGACCTGGGGCCTGACGGTGGAAAACACGGCGGTTTGATCGTGGCAACTGGCACACCGGAGCAAATAACAAAAGTTAAGGAAAGCGAAACTGGAAAGTTCTTGAAAAAGATCCTTAAATAGAATTACTTGGTGGAATGCTTAAATATTTCACTGGTTCTATTGCCATCACGATCATCGGTCTTATCATTTCGTTCTTTATCGGTCAGTACTACGGCGGCACGACAACAGCAGCTATCGAGGCGTTGTTCATCGCATCCGTTTTGGCCGTTCTTGAAATTTCATTGTCATTCGATAATGCCATTGTAAATGCCACAGTTCTTAAGGACATGACTCCGGTTTGGCGTCATCGCTTCCTGACGTGGGGTATGCTTATCGCCGTCTTCGGTATGCGTTTGGTATTCCCACTCGCGATCGTGGGTGTGATGGCGCAGATCAATCCTTGGGAAGCCCTGGTCATGGCTGCGACTCGTCCAGATGAGTACGCGAAACTAATGCTTGCTGCTCACTTGGAAGTGGCGGCCTTTGGCGGAGCCTTCTTGTTGATGGTGGCTTTGCGTTTCTTCTTTGATGCGGAAAAAATTGAGCATTGGTTGGCTCCGGTTGAAAAGCCGTTGGCGTTCTTGGGCCGCGTGGAAGCGATTCATATCGGTTCAGCCTTGGCGATCTTGATTACGATTTCTCACTTCATGCCTCAGCAAGATGAAGCTTATGCTTTCTTGAAATCAGGTTTGGCCGGTTTGATCGTATTCGTCGCAGTGGATGGTATCGGTGCTTTCATGGAAGCTTCCGAAGAAACTATGCACAACGTTCATAAGGCAAGTGCGGCGAGCTTCTTGTATCTAGAAGTTCTAGATGCATCCTTCAGTTTCGATGGTGTGGTGGGCGCGTTTGCGATCACTCACAACTTATTCATCATCATGGTGGGCTTGTCGATCGGTGCGTTCTTTGTACGAAGCCTTACGATCATGTTTGTTGAAAAAGAAGCCTTGGCAAAATTCGCCTACCTTGAGCACGGTGCTTTCTATGCGATCTGGGTTTTGGCTCTTGTGATGTTAACAGCTCCGTTTGTTCATATCCCTGAGTGGGTAACGGGTCTGTCTGGGGCAATTATTTTGGGGATTGCGTTCCTGTGGTCTTTGAAGAAGGGTCCCACAGAATCTGCAGGATAGAAGCTGCCATGATAATCAGAGCGCCGATTCCTTGAAACCAAGAGAGGCGCTCTTGCAAAAGTAAGAATCCAAATAAAGCCGCGAACGGGGACTCCAACAGGAAGATCATGCTCGCGGTTGAATCCGACAAAGTCTTCTGCGCTCGAATCTGAATCGAAAACGCAATCACACTCGAACCCATTCCCAAAGCTAAAACTCCCCACCAAGCTTCCCACGGTACATTTTGATAGGTGAAATGATTCTGAGTTAAAAGCAGGGGTGTGATCATCAACAACACCCAAATGGATTGGAAGTTGTTAAAGCGAAAAGCATTGCCGACTTTGTTTGAAATTTTTCCGATATAAATAATATGCCCAGCGGCCATCACGGAACACGCGAGCGTCCAAAGATCTCCGCTATTCACATCACTTAAGTTCGCATCCATCAGAATGAATGTTCCAACCAAGGCAACCAAGGCCAGAGCATAGTTGATCCAAGAACTGCGCGATTTAAAAAGGACCGTATTCAAAAGAGGAACTAAGATGACATAGAGGCTGGTGATGAAACCACTTTTAGTGGCGGTGGTGTCTTGCAATCCGATGGTTTGCAGTAGCAGCATAGTGCCCAGGAAAAATCCCGCGGGCAGTGCGCGTTTGAAGTCGTCCTTGGCCGTTGTCAGCCGTGGTCCGCGCATCAGAAGGTAGAGAAGTTCCCCAAAAACAGAGGCGATTAAAAAGCGATAGACCAGAGTTTCAGTCGGAGTAAATCCGCGCAAGGCCCAAACTGTCGCAACAAAACCAAAGCCCCACAGGGCTCCGGCAATAATCAGTTCAATGGCCGCGCGATTTTTCGTCGTCACTTTTTAGTCGAAAGCTTCAGACCAGATGCGAGTTTTATCGATACCATCCACTTCGATCAATTGGTGTTTTACTTCCTTGATCATGCCGCCGTTACCACACATGTAGAACGTCGTTGGGATGTTTTTATAATCAAATTCCGAAATGAAATTTTGGATGTAACCTTTTTTACCTGTCCATGAATCTTGAGGACGACTCAAAACAAACTCCCACTTGAAATCAGGAAGTTCTTTCGCCAAAGCCTCAAGCTCTGGTTGGTAGTACATGTCTTTTTCAGTGCGGACACCGAACAGCAGACGGTATTTCAAATTTGGATACTGTTCTTTTTTAGACAGCAGATAGCAAATGTGCTGCGAAAGACCTGTGCCTGTGTTCAAGAAAACAATTTGTTCTGTCGGCGGTTCTTGGAAGAAAACTTTTCCGAAAGGACCTGTGAAGTTGAGTGTTTCGCCACCCTTCAAATTCCAAACAAAAGTCGAGGCAATGCCATTATCAACGTACTTGAAAAGTAGACGGAAACCATTCGGAGTTCTGTCATCAGAAGCGATCGAGTACGCACGCAAAACGGGTTTTGCTTCACCTTGGGGAACATTCAACATTACAAACTGGCCAGCTTTGAACTTGAATTCCGCTGGTGAGTCCGTTTTCATCACCAACTCGCGAACAGAGGGTGTATGATCGATGATTTGTTCTACCTTCATGTGATAGACGGTGCGCGCTGAAGACATTTTTGCTCCTTAGATATCGAGCAGTCATAATCCGAAATTCCCAGACAGTCCAACAATTTAGCTTGTTACATGAGTTCGTATTCAATAAACTTACAAACAGTGAGGTATCTTCGTGAATAGTGCACAGCATCTGGTTTTATCTCTGTTAATGGTCATGGGTTTTGCTGCTCACGCACAAGAAAATGTCGACGCAGGTGATGACATTCCTGCTCCGCAGCAGTCGTTGATGAAGTCCGCAGCGACTAAAGAATTCAATAAACCACTGTTTTTCGATCAAATTGATAATGGCGTTCTTTTGCCGCCTCTTGAGGTTGAGTACGATCTGACAGCTGATAAGGGTAAATCCTTGAAGTTGGGTCCAATCACTTTGAATGAGAAATCATTCAACTTCCGTCTTTTGCCGTTGGGTAAAGCACATCCGCAACTTTCTAAAGTTCTGACTCCGCAACAAAGAAACGAAGAAGCTCTGGTTATGGATTGGCCTTTGGAGTTATTGGCTTCCGGTTCTTTAGAAATGATCTCGCGCACAGGGACAGTGTTGTGGCAGCGCGATATCACTGAAGTCGATCAAAAAGCATGGTCTGCGCAAGTTCAAAACTGGCGTGCATCTTTGCTCGCACAAAAAGTTCCAGCGGCAGAGTTGGGCACGAATGGATTCTTTGGATCTTCTTTCGCGATTCCAAATTTCAAAGCGGCGGGTTCTCCATTTGGTCGTTTGAATGAAATTTTCCGTTTCTGTCTGACTCAACAAGTGGGCCGCGGTTACAGCCGCCTGTGCTCTCAATGGTATGGTAACCAAAAATTGGAAGGCCAAGTTGTTTTGGGTAAAGCACGTGTGGATGCAACAACTCCGCGTGTTTTGATGAACAACGAAGAAACATTGCTTCGTCAATCAGCTCCAGCTCCTGCAGAAGGCCCGACATCTTTCTTTGCAGAGCTTGCAACCGGTGAAAGCTATGAGTTCATGGTGGAGCCGAGCAAATTGCAACTGATGGATATCGCAGATACGGCTCGTCCGGGTCTTTTGCGTATCGTGGGTTATGACACGCGCCCTATCGGCCGTTCTGTGGTTTTGAATCCTGATCAGTATTTGAAAATCACCAAGCTTATCGGCTTTGAAGCAACGATTGGTGATGCTCGTAAATTTTGGGCTGCACCTCTTCGTACGGACGATGCGAAAATTTATTTGCCAGGTCAGGGCGGAGGGATTTTCAAACAGCGTTTTGAGCTTTCCGTGATCCCGCGCAGACAGTCGCGTTTGTACTTGCACCAAGACACTCCGACAGGGACGTATAACGACAACATCAAACTTTTTGGTCGTAAGATCAAAGAAGTTTCCGTGAACACAGATCAAAACTCGGTGTCTGTTGAAAAAAATGAGCCGAATGAATTCCTATGGAGATTCAAAGCGACAGAGCGTGGAGAGATCAATCGCTCCTATTTGAACGTCGAATACGAAGGTCAAACATACCGTTCTTATTTTGAAATCTACAAAGGTTACCCTCGTGAATTGTCAGCACGTCTTTCGGTTGCGAAGTCCTCAGCAGATTTCGTATTCATGGGCGAGATGGCTTACAACCAATGGTTCGAGGACCTTTTCACTTGGACGAACTATTGGGTGTCTCGTCAGCGCTGGGGTATCAGTGCTAAGTACTTCCGCTCGTTCAACGAAATCAAAGTCAGCACCGCTGGTCGCACGGCACCTTTGGATGTGTTGACGGTGGACTTGAAATACAGATTTGTTCCGGGTCTTTGGAATCGTGATGAAACTGTGGGTATGATGGCTTCCTATCAGAACGTAAACTTCGGTGTTTTGACAGCGCCGATGGTGGGTGGTGGTCTTTTCTGGGCGCGTTCAATGCCGAAAATGATCGACGATATTTTCAATATCTTGCCATTGTTCCGCTATCCAAAATGGGTGGACGTAGAATTCATTTACTATACGCAAAGCATGGATTCAAAAATCAATCTGAACTCTTCGATGTCTTTGAATTTCCACGGTAAGGTTTTGTGGACACAAAGTCTGTTCGGTGAGGCGGGATTTGGTATCAAACGTTACGCGTTTGTCGACACAGAATTGAATCAAAAAGCAGATCTTAATACGTTCTACGGAACGGTCGGAATGGGCCTGAGCTTCTAAGCTTTGAGTGCCCCTCAAGGCTCCTTTGTTGATCTTTTAGACAGGGAGTCCCTCTCAGAAACCATTAGTTAACGCTTACCGTGGTCCTTGAATTGCTCTCAAGGAACCCGGTGGAGCGTGTGTTATGAAAAAATGGATTCCCGTTGTACTTCTAAGCATTTGCAGTCTGCAAAAACCAGCATCGGCAGCCCCCGGAAAAAAGATCACAGACACGGTGGTTAAGAACTTGTCGTGCGAAAATCTAACGGTCGATAGCATTTATAAATCGATTACTCCCGCAGCTTTTCACACCTATTATCACATCCCCGCTACCAACTGGAAATTCACATCCGGAGGCCTTGAACTGGGAGCTTGCTGGGGGCTTTCCAGTGCACAAAGAAGAATGTTTTATCTAGCGCGCTTTGAAGAAAAAGAAGACCTTTCGAAAGCGGATCTTCTGCGTAAGACATTGGATATGTTTCGTGGCGCCGAATTGACTGAACAGCAGTCGGGCCGTGGGGGAGCGCGCATGGTCAGTACTCCTTTAAATCAGCTCGAAGTGATCAGATATTCAGATCAGTCTTTGTTGCATTCCTGGGCCCGTGAAGATGTAAAACCTGACGGTCTTTTTCCGTTATTGAATCGTGGTTACAAAGAGAATTTAAAGGGCCAAACTGTCTGGAAGACCCTCAAATTAGATCTTCAGCGTTCGCAACAACAGCATTTCTTCCGTGGTGGAAATGTGGCGATGATTACAGGAGAATCCCAGGCGCGTAATCAGGTTGATAATTTGTTGACGATGACGAAGCTTGAAAAAAACTTGAAAGGCAATCGTCTGACATTGTTGAATTTGCGTTGGGGATTGACAAGCCAACACGTCGTTGTCGCTAAGGAAGTTTATGACCAAGGGGCGTATTTTATTATCTTCGTCTATGATTCTAATGCGCCACTGATAACGAACATTGTCCACTTCGATAAAAAGAAAAAGACCTTCTATGCGCCGGGGATTGGTGTGAATGTAGTTCCTGATACCCCAGATCGTGAAATTGGTGTATTCATAGTGGATGAAGAGGAACGAGCGCCGATTGAAGCAGCAATGCTTCGTTATTATCGGGCTGAATGTAACAAGTAATCTTAAAGATCAAGAGAGGAGAGCATGTCACTAAAAATAGTTTTTGCCTGTGCTCTCTTCTTGATTGTTTTAGCTATTGTGACTTCTTAGAAGTAAGCGAAAATACCTACGGATGATGCCAGTCCGGTCTCCGTGTTGTAACCACCAGTCACCGTTTGACGTTCATACAGGTAACCAAATTCCGCTCTAAAACATGCCGATGTTCCAGTAGGGAACCATTTCACCACTAAGCCACCAAAGACATCCACGATATCAAACTTAGTGCCTGTGCCACGATCTTCATTTCCGAAAGCGCCATAGCCGGTAAGACCGAATAGAAACGCTTCACCCGTGATATTCGGAGTGAAGTTGTAGTCCCCATAGCCGCCCAATTTCCACGTGGTCGCAGTGACGTCGTTGACATGGGTCATGTTGAATTGCACCAAGGGACCCACTTCAAATGTTGCCAAGTTCCAGCCAAAGCGTCCTGTGAAGGCCGCAGCGGTTTCAGCTTTTGAATTAGCAGCATCGGACTTTGTATTGGAAAAACTAAGGTTAACACCCACCACATAGTTACGATTGGCAGGGCCGTCTTCCTCGCCAAATTGATCTTGTGAAATCAAATCATACACAGCACCGGGTGCAAGGGGCGAGGTGCTTTCAACGATGGCCGTGTTACCCTTCACTTTGCGAACTTTGATTTTCTGCGCATAAGCGGAAGCCGAGCAGAGGGTCATCATGGTGATAAGAAATATTGTTCGTCTCATGTTGGTCCTTTGTGATTGGCGTAATTTATTTTCAAAGCTGATCCCAAACCCTGTCAATGGGAACTTGTCTCACTCTGAGAAAGCCCTCTGATCTTGAGTAAAGTTTGTCCAGACCTAGACCGAAAAGTTGTTTAGGGGAATGAAAGGGGTACGCATGTCTTCGAAGTGGGGAAATATTCCGTCTTGGGCTTATGATTCGGCCAAGGCACTCATGCAGACTTTGAAAATTGTTGATCCCGAGACTTATCACCACTGCTGTCGCGTCGGTGAAATGTCACGCAAGCTGGCCCGCGATGCCGGCCTCAACGAATACGAACAAAAACTAGCTGAATTTGCAGGACTCTTTCATGACATCGGTAAGATGGGTGTCAGTCAGAGCATTATCGCCAAACCTGGCAAGCTTGATCCCGAAGAACAAGCCATCATGCGTTCCCATCCAGTGATGAGCGAAATGATCGTGGAGCCTCTAGCAACTCACAAATTCTTTGAATACATTTTGCCCGCGATCCGTGGTCATCATGAACGAGTCGATGGTACGGGTTATCCCGATAAAGTCGCCGGCGACAAAATTGATATTTTAGCTCGTGTGATTTTGGTGGTCGATACCTACGATGCGATGTCGCAGACACGCGCTTATCGTAAGGGACTTCCTGACGAAGTGGTCTATGAGGAGTTGGTTCGTTGCTCCGGCACGCAATTCGATTCCCAGCTCGTAAAAGTATTCCTGCAAGCTCACCCACATTGGGCCGATCAGGAAAAAGACCAAGAGACCGAACATCTGTTAATCAAAAAAATCGCTTAAGGTACGGCCTTACTTGAAAAGGTACGTGTTTACCTGATCAAACAAAAAAACCTCCGAGATTATCGGAGGTTTTTTTGTTTTTTGCAGCCAAGCAGTTCGGCTTATTTAACTTTGTTCGTGCTTTCAAAGATCTTGTCAGCAGATTTAGCGACAAAGCCCGTATAGAATTTGCCGTTATCCATTTTATAACGTTTCGCAAACTCATAATAGCAACCTGGCAAGTTGTGAGTGCCATCATTGAACTTCACTGGGATTTCAGAAGCCATCGTTGAAGACTGTTCAAGGTAATCCGCTGGAGTTCCTTTCACCAAGCCGCCTGATTTATTCAAAACAATGCCTTTGCTTTGCAAGAACTCATTCAGGTGATTGATGTCTGTGAATTTTTTAAGCGCATTGATATTCACTGTGAAGTGATTCGGGCGGAAACCGTAAGCGGCAACCCAAGATGCGTACTCAGATTCTTTCGCAAGTTCTGAGTAAAGGGCATAAGACATATCCCAAGGACGACCGCACATAGAGAAGTCTTCGCTATCGATCACACTTTGTGGGATGGAGTCAGCGAGCTTATTCAGAGTTTCACGAATGAACGGAGAAACCTTTTCTAGCTCTAGCTCAGAAATAAAGATTTTCGGCATTTTTTCGTTCGGATGTTCGTAGTGACGAGCAAACAACTTCTTTTCTGTGAAGATGTACGGTTCACCTGATTGAACGTAACCATATTTTTTAAATTGTTTCGCCAAAGACTCAATACCTAGACGTGGATGATTAAAGGTACGAAGTGCAATGTGGTCATTAAGAACTGTTTCGCCCTCAGCCACAAACAAGTCATGAATGTGTTTGGCTGCTGGATTCAGTTTGCAATAATCTGCCCACATATTTTCTAATAAAGTTTCAAGGGTCATGTTGTCTCCCATTTAGAAATCAAGGATACTTCTCTTGGGAAAATGGGGCAACCGGGGCGCGTGGCTTTAAGCGTTAATGTCGGAGTGACAATGAGTACAATTCCTGAGATCCAACAAATTGAATCCCGCATCGAAACCCTGGGCAGTTTGATGCGTTCCGAGGTCTTGGATTACAGCCAGGATGGAGATTTAAAACTCCCGATTTACAAACTTTCATTCGGTACCACCGCACCCGATGCGCCGGTTTTGGGAATCGTTGGGGGAGTCCACGGGCTCGAAAGAATCGGAGCCCAAGTCACAGTGGCGTTATTGAATTCCTTTTCGGAGTTAGCTCGCTGGGATCGTCAAATGCAAAGAACTTTGCAAGACGTTCGCGTGTTCTTTATTCCCACCGTAAATCCCATCGGAATTTTGCGCAAAACGCGAAGCAATCCTCGCGGTATAGATCTGATGAGAAACGCGCCCGTTGATGCTGATAAGCCAGCACGCTGGTTAGGTGGGCATCGTTATTCGCCCAAGCTTCCTTGGTATCGTGGCAAAGAAAATGAACCGATGGAAGTCGAGTCCCAAGCAATGATTCGCGGAGTTCAGCAAGAAATTGCAGAAAGCTCTTTGGCGATCACTTTGGATTGTCATTCTGGATTTGGTTTGCAAGATCGCTTGTGGTTTCCCTATGCGAAAACTCAAAAACCATTTCCTGAATTGGGATTGATGCATTCATTTAAATCTTTGCTTGATCAGACCTATCCTCATCACTTTTACCGAGTGGAACCTCAGGCGGGAACTTACACGACCCATGGGGACCTGTGGGATTATTTGTATTTGCAACACGAGGGACTTAAGCGCGGTAAGCAGTATTTGCCATTGTGCTTAGAGATGGGTTCTTGGATGTGGGTCAAGAAGCATCCGTCGCAACTTTTCAGAGCGGATGGAGCCTTCAATCCGTTGATTGGTCATCGTCATCAAAGAACTTTACGTCGTCACAACACGCTTTTGGAATTGATGATCCGTGCGATCGCGAATCCGCATGCATGGGCGGCACTATCTCAAGAACAAGTTCAACAGCACGAATCGCAGGCGCAGGAGTTGTGGTATGGCCAAATCTAGAAAATGGATCTTGCTGCGTGGGCTTGCTCGTGGAAAAGGCCACTGGGGCTCTTTTGCAGAAGAAATGCAAAAGTTCTTTCCCGAGGATCGCATCGAAATGATTGACCTCCCTGGAAATGGCGAGCGCAATCATGTGCAAAGTCCCTTGTCGATTTCTGACTACGTGAAAGATGTTCGAGCCCAGTCTCAATTCGTCAAAGAAGGGGAGCCCTTTCATTTGCTCGCGATTTCATTGGGCGCCATGGTTGCCGTTCAATGGCTGAAGGAATTTCCGTCTGAAGTTGAAAAGGCGCATTTGATTTGCACGAGCTCTTCAAGCACGTCGCCTTTTTATCATCGCTACCAACCGGGGAACTATCTGCCGACGTTACGCCTGTTTTTTTCAGGGAGCGATCCTGCGGCCTATGAGTCCACGATTTTGGAAATGACCACGAACAATCCCGAACGACGCCAAGTGGAGTTCGCTCGGTTGGTTGAGTACACTCGTCAGTATCCAGAGCAACGCGGAAATGTTTTGCGACAGTTGCTTGCGGCCTCTCGTTTTCAAATTCCCAAAACTCTTCCAAAGGAAGTGAATTTGCTGGGCAGTTATGGTGATCGATTGGTCTCACCGAACTGCACTTTGCAACTTGGGAAGTTGTGGGGAATACAGCCGAAAATGCATAACTCGGCTGGTCATGATGTCCCTATAGACGACCCTAAATGGATCCTGGAGCACCTGCTCTAGTTTAGGTTCCTAAATTCGCAGAAAGATTTTCAGATGGAATCTCAAGTCGCATATATTTGACTTGAGACACTCGGGAAACACGGTGTCGTTGACTCCCATAGGCGGATATTATCTTCTACCACCTGGACTTAAATCCAGAGGTAACGTGAGGGGAAAATCATATCTGCTGGCGCTGTTAATCAGTGCATTTGCAGCTCCCAAATCATTAGCAGCTGACTCAAGCTTGAAGCTTCCTAAAGCTCAAGGTGTCAGCACGTTGAAGAATCCTGAAATCAAATCAGATGATTCTTCACCTGCGCACGTTTATGGCCAAATCCGTTTGGAAGGAATGCAATACTTCACTCCAGTTCCAGATGCTCCACGCTTAACTTACAGTCAGCTTTTGTCAGCGCGCCTTTCCGTATTGAAAGAAGCGAGCTGGATCGATGCTGCGATGGATGTCTCTGGCGGAACTTTCTTTTCTCGCGGGCAAACACATCTGATTTTGCATGAAGCGTATGTTGCTTCTAAAGGTGACTCGTTCAAAGTATTCGCCGGTCGTAAAAAGAAAGACTGGAGTGATATCGATCACCGTTGGAACTTGGGATTGTGGCAACCGTATTTGACCATCGATGCTCTTCGTCCTGAAGAAGAGGGGCTAACGGGCGTCTTCTTTGATTACAACAAAAAAGACTGGCAAGTCATGTTGATGGTAACTCCGATGTTCATTCCGAGCATGGGGCCAGATGTGCGCGAAGAGGGTGGAAGCCTGGTTGCTGACAGCCGTTGGTACCGCGCGCCTTCTCGTGACTACGATTTCAATTCCCGTGTGAATACGATTTCCTACAAGCTGGATATTCCAGAGCAAGCGAAGCTCGTGAATAACGGCGGTGCCGCTGTGATGACTCGTTTGGGTGATAAATCCAAAGGCACATGGATGACGGTGAGTGCGGGTTATTTGCCAGTGAATGATTTGATTTTAAAACGTCAGGCGTTCAAACAAACTTCAGCGGACAAAGTCGATGTGACGGTCTCTCCGGCTGTGACTTACCATCAGATCCAATCCATGGATGTGGGTTATTCCTTTAAGTCCGTAAAAACCACGATTTCTTATTTGCAGGATAAACCAGAGCCGCGCTATCCCGATGAGGAGTGGGTTATACAAAACCTAATGCCTATCCAAGCGTACTCTGCGGCTGTGGACTTTGCTTTGGCTGATATCATGACTAAAACCATCGCTGTGCAAATCGCTTATTTGAAAGTGGCGGGTGGAGCGATTGAAGATATCACTTCCACAGGCAGCCGTGATGATACGACTCTTTATGAGTCTCGTTTAAAGTTCACCAACAGTTTGATGCTTCGTTTGGAAGGTCAGTTGGCGACGATCTTTAAGCGTCCTTTGGTCACTCGAGTTAAGTATCTTTATGACTATGATCAACGGGGCTCTTTGTTAAATACAGAGTTCCAGTATTACCCCAATCAGAAATGGGCCGTGGTGTTGGGTGGTGACGTTCTGGGTGTTCAGGATGAAGACTACAAGCCTTCAAGCTTCCTGAACCAATTCCGCGCCAACGACCGTTTCTATGGAGGCATGACGTATGTTTTCTAAGAAATCTATTATCGCTGTCGTAATGGCAGTGGTGTCTGCGTTTACTGCAGGTTGTGATTCTAAAATCGGTGAAGCTCCTCCAGAGGCGAAAGCCCATGAATTTGGCGGGGCTTCTTGCCTTTCTGATACAGCTTCCGTGTTGCGTGAGTTTATCGAAGGTAATGCTAAAGACCGTGATATCGAAGCTCTTTGGGGATGTCTGGGGAGTGCGGTTCAAAGTTTCCAACGTTATGTGCGTGGGAATGATAAATCTCGTTACACGTCTCAAGAGCTAGCGACATTCCTTGAGTTGAATTTCTTGGATCAAACCAAGGGTTCTAAAATCAGTCCTGAATTGCAATTGCAGTTTATGAAACTGAAACAGCTGTTCTTGGGTGGTAATGTTGATTACATCACTCAGACAGAGCTTAAAAAAATGCAGGATGTGTTCGGTCTTTTACGAGGCATCACTTTGCGTTTGAATCCCTATATGAAAATCATGGTTTTGAAATGGTCTGTGTCTGACACAAACCAAGTTCAAAAAGACATGGCTTTCTTTGAGGACGCCAATAAAGAGCTGCAAAACTCTGCCAAAGCTTTGGCGGATCATATCGAAAAAAACGGTCAGGCTTATAATCTGTCAGATATCGTGACTTTCTTGCAGGAGCTTTCTAACACTCTTGATGACGATTGGTCGGGTGTCGAACTGGTTCGTACCTACATGCCAGTGGTTAAAAAAGTGAAAAAGGCCCTAGCGGGTGGTAACGAAAACGCGATTGCTCCGAATGAATGGCGTCGTTTCAGTCTTTTGGGGGCTCGCGGGTACGTTCAATACCTGCGCTATTACTATTTCATCGAACAAGTTCCAGAAACAGATACAGGCTACCGCCTGACGTATATGGCGCGTACTTTGGAAGACGTTTTGTCGGTCTTTCAAGATCTGGTTGCTGAAAAACCTGAAGGCGTCGTGACTCGTGAAGAAGTGAACGATCTGTTGATGACGTTCTCTAAAGTATGGCCTGACTTTAAGATCTCGCAAAAATTGATTTTAGAATCCATGAAGGTCAAACAATTGATCTTTGGTGGTAGCGTTGACTCCTTTACTACGGGCGATTTCAAAACCGCGCGTATGAAAGTGAATCGCCTTAAAGCGATTGTAGAACGTGTTTTACCATTCTATCCGATTTTCAGTCACGACTGGGACCCACAAATGTACTCTTACCAAGAGTCGCAAAAGTTCTTCCAAGATGCGCAAAGCGTGCTTGAACAGTCGGGTATTGAGCTGGGTGGCTTGGTGGAAGGTCCTTACGATCTTCGCGATTTGATTACGATCTTACGTGAGTACGAAAAGCTTTATCCTCATAAGGAAAAAGACCCTAAAAATGGCAAAGGCGAAAAGTATGTTCCACTGAGTGAACAGCTTCAAAAGCAAATGCCTTTGATCGTAGACGTTAAAAACATGGTTTTTGGTGGCAATGACTCTTCGTTGTCTAAAAAAATCTGGAGTCCGTTGTTGGGCCTTGGCGCACGCGTTTACTCAAGCGTTCTGTACTATCACTATTTCATCAACGAAAAGCCGACAGAGAGCTCAGAGACTTTGTGGTCAATGTCCACGTTCTCGAATCAAAGTTTGAACTTGGTTCGCGATGTTTTGGTTAAAAAGCCAGCTCATCAATTAAGTATTAATGAAATCATGCAAATCACCAATCGATTGAATCAGGCAGGCTACCTGTCTGAGAAAATCAACATGGCTTCATTGAAGACGATCCTGGGTCTAGCAGTGAACAATGTTCTGGTTGATCCAGAAGATCGCATTGGTGGCTATGTTCCGAATGCAATCACAATGCACTCTGTGGAGTTGTTGCGTGAAGAGCTTCAGATCTGGATTGATTCAGAGATCTTCTTTGCTCAGTTGACTCGTAAGTTTGATAAAAACCAAGGTCTTCGTCCGCGTGACTTTGCCGATGCTATTGAAAAAGCTCGTACGAATATCAATTCGTCTGCGGCATTGCGCACGGGAATGAAAGAGCTTGGATGGTCTGTAGCGACACCAGCTCCGCTAACGGTGGATGCGGAAGGTCGTTTGTATATCTCTCGTCAGTTGCAGCAGGTCTATAACCAGCAATCGATGAGCCAGTTGAATCTGAACCGCATGTTTGCGCGTTTGATGATGCGCTCTTTTGCGGGGAATGTAAGTCGTATAAAGGCTTATGCCGGTGTTACTGTTGAGGAAGTAAATTCTGTCTTTAAAACAGTGAAGCCATTCTTTGTGGACATGGGATTGTTAGAGCCTGAAAACGACACATTTGGTGATGCTCGTTTCCGTGATGCCAATATCTTTATGCCTCACTCTGACGGTAATAAATATGCATCCTTCACAGAGCTTACGGACTTGGTCGGTATGCTGTGGTCAGGTGTTAAGATCAATACGATGCTGACAGACGCTTTGCCGGCAGAATGCTTGTTTGAACAAACGGTTAAGGACAAATACACGCGTAAAGACAAGATTGAAAAAATGGTGAAAGTGGATTGCGCTGCTAATGCGTACCGTTTCTCGTTGATGGATAAGATGTCAGCGACTCCGGTGTTCCGCAATCACTTGAAGAACTTGGATCGCGAACAGACTCTAGAGTTCATCAACAATATCTATAAGTCGTCGGGTTATATTCCTAATAAGACACGCACGACGAAATTGACGGACTTGGGGCAAGTGCCTCATGCGATCCAATACATTGAAATTATCTTTACTCGTTATGATGAAAACAGTGACGGTATTTTGACTAGGAACGAAGCGATCAAAGCTTATGATCTGTTTGCCGAGTTGTTGAAACAGTACGCTGGCGATCAGGTGGCTCCGAAGGATTTGGACTCTGTGTTTATGTTCTTGCTTCGTTACGGTAAAGCTCCGACTACGATCAAAGAGAAGGCTACTTGGTTCCTTCGTTGGAAGGGCAAGCCGGATAACTGGAATGTTTATGCGGATCGTAGTCAGTTGGCTCGTATTCTTGGGTATATTGCCGATATGAGTAATAAGGCTACTGCGGATTCCATTCCTGAAATTCCTGAACAGGATCTTGTTCAATAATCATTGCTCCGTCAGCGCGACTGCTTAAAACCGCAGTCCGCTGGCTACCCACAGCTTCGTCGACACGCCATCCGGGCTCACCGTCGCCGCCTTTGGCGGTTCGCGCATCGTGCGCCGACGGAGGTCGACTGCGTGTGGGCATCCATCTGCCTGCGGTTTTAAGCAGTCGCGCTGCCGCCGTTGTTTGGCTTTTCAATCTGTTGTTGGGAAATGAGATCGGGGAAGGTTTTTTCGTGTGTCCGATTTTTGAGTCGGATTGCGGAATGATGCTTGCGGTTACCGCTGCGGAGGTGATTGGTCGGTCGTTTATGATGCACTCAGTAACCGAAGCGGTTGTGGATTTGGACTTTTTGTCTGCGGTTGTGTGCTGCTGGCTTCTGTTTTTAGTTTAGGATTTTGGCTGTGCCTACTGAGGCGCCGGTTACTGTAGCTTGGTTTACTATTATGCCGGTGTAGATGCCTGGGGCTTGTTGGGAAGCGGGGTATGATCCTGATAGATCGGCGCTGCTGTTTGTGTCGATGTCGGCTGTGGCTGCTGTGTAAGGGGCGTATCTCCAGATGACTACTCTGGTTTTGTTGCTGCTGCCGGTGTTGTTGTGGATGTCGATTATAAAGTTCAGTGCAAGTGGGGCGTACATGTTGGTGATGGAGCTGGCTACTGTGACCCAGTTTCCGTTCACGCCTACTTGGGCTCCTACGTTGATGCCGTTTCTTGTGAACTTGATTGCGATGCCGGAACTCTCGGTCACATTTAAGTCATTCGAGTTAAATACAATTGTCGACGACGCTGTGATGCTGCCATCTAGTTGTGCTTTGTAAACGAACGAATTGTTGGTCAGGATTCCTGACAGGGGAGTGATGAAGCGGACTTTGCCGATTCCAGAAATCTCATTCGAGGTTGCTGTCGTTAACGTTCCGCCGATTTGCGTGTAGGTATCAAGACCCGTTACTTCAGACGAAGAACCGCCGCATGCAGATAGGGAGAGGATTGCTCCGCCCAGCATGAAGATCGCAATTGTATGGGAAAGTCTTAGAATGAATTTTTCCACATCATTGATTCCACTGGTAATGGAAGTTTGTCGTTGTACTTAGCAGAAGGCTTCACGTTGTAAGGCGTGAGGATTTCACCTTTTACTTCAAAGTAGATCAACTGCCCAACGGGCATTCCAGTGTAAACTCTGACGGGCTGTTTTACGGAGATTTCTAGAGTCCAGTAGTTGCAGAAACCCACGTCGCCTTTACCGGCAGTTGCGTGGATGTCGATGCCCAAGCGGCCGACACTGGATTTACCTTCGAGGAATGGAACGTGTTTTAGAGTCTCAGTGTATTCCTGAGTTACGCCCAAATACAAAGTACCCGGCATGAGAACGAAGCCCTCATCCGGAATCTCAAAGGTACGAATCTTGTTATGCTTCTTAGCGTCCAGCACTTCGTTTTCATACACTGCAAGAGTTTTACCCAAGTGAACATCGTATGAGTTCGTACCTAGGCATTCTCTGCGGAAGGGCTCAACTTTAATTGCGCCAGCTTCCATGAAATCGAGAATCTGCTGATCCGTAAGAATCATTACTTAGTTTCTCTGTGAACCGTGTGTTTTTTCAAATTTGGATTGTATTTCTTCTTTTCCAAACGACCTGGAGTTTTAGTTTTGTTCTTAGTCGTAGTGTAGCGAGAAACTGGTTTACCTTCAGCGCGAGCTTCAGTGCACTCAAGAGTGATGATGATTCTTCCAGATTTTTTAGCCATTTTAGTACCTCTTAAACTTATGTGTATTGCCTCGCGTGTTATGCGAAAATTGACAATACCTTTTCAAAGGGGCTCAAGGTATCAAAGGAAAACGGAAACTTCAACAGACAATTTCACGTGTTACGAGGGAAATCATGAAGTCTTTAAACCTTTTTTTGGTAGCCGTCCTGCTTTCAGCCTGCGCACATGCTCAATCTGATGGCATTCTCAGAGGAAACGACCTGCAAGCAACCACCTTATCTGAGTCCTTATCTAAAGTCACTCCGGGCTCGATTGTGGTAATCGGGGAGAACCATGGTTTTGCAGAGCATCAGCGTCAACAGGTCGAAATCATGCGCCAGTTGCGGTCTTTAGGGCACAGAGTTGCCGTCGGAATGGAATTTTTTACATATACAGACCAATCTCACGTGGATGCTTACCGTGCGGGGGGCTTGGCAGAGGCTGACTTCTTAAAGGCGATCCAATGGGGTAAGCCCTCTTTTGATTTCTACCGTGAGCAAGCTGTTTTCCCAAACCTCTCTGATGGCGCAAAAACCGTGGCCCTTAATGCACCAAGATCACTGACTGGCAAAGTGGCCAAAGGTGGCTTGGCAGCGCTGTCCTCTGAAGACAAAGCTTTGCTACCACCGCGGTTTTCGTTGGGACGCGACTCTTATAAAAAACGTTTCTTAGATATGATGCCTCACTTGCCAACTCCGGAAGCGGGCGAGAAGTACTTCGCCGCACAATCCATCTGGGATGATACGATGGCTTGGCGTGCGACGGACTATATTCATGCTCATCCTGAGCAAACGTTAGTGATCGTGGTTGGAGAGTTTCACTCTGCCTATGGCGGAGGACTTCCGGATCGCATTCACGTGCGTTCCCCTAAGACTGCTGTGATTACATTTTCTCAGGTCAATACTTTCAAACAAACGGACTCAGAGGTCCAAGAGACCATCGCTCCACACCCTGAGTATGGAGTCCGCTCGGATTACCTGTGGCTTGCACCCGCAGAAAGTCCAGCCCCTTAGGAGTGAGCCCAAAAAGGGTTGTTAATTGCCGTAGTCGTTCTAAAATGAGGGGAATCGCTTAAGGAGTCCTATGTTTCCCCTCGAAACTCGCATCTTAGTTATTGATGACATGCCTTCCATCAGAGATCTGGTGAAAAACACGCTCAAAGCTATGGGATTTAAAAACATCCAAGAAGCGGGCGATGGCGAAGAGGGCTTGAAAGTTCTTATGCAGGCAAATAAGCCGGGCTCTGCGATTCAGTTGGTTATTTCTGACTGGAATATGCCAAAAATGAAGGGCCTTGATTTGTTGAAGCACGTTCGTGCGACATCAGAGTGGCAGAATCTTCCTTTCGTTCTATTAACTTCAGAATCAGAGCGCGATCAGGTGACAGAGGCCGTTTTGGCGGGTGTCTCTCAATATATCGTGAAGCCATTCTCTGCGAAAATCTTTGAAGATAAATTGAAAGCAGCTTGGACTAAACACAACCCTAAATAAGAAGCGAGCGGTATGGACCAATCCCAAACGTTTTCGCCAAGAACTGGCCTAAAAAGAACTCTTTCTGACAGAACTCTTTTAAAGGTATTTTACTACCTTCTTTTCCCTGTCGCGTTTCTTTTCATTCTTCCCTTTGTGCCGATGATTATGATGGCCTTTGAAGAGGGATCTCCGATCAGTGCATTAAGCTTTGTTGCTTTGGCCTTGCCGATGCCTGCGATCTTATTGTTCCAAGCCTTTTTGTTTTTCAAACCCTTGTCATTCACCCAAGTAAAAATTTTCCCTGAGCGTTTGGAGATGACTGGGAAAGGTGGCGAGTCGATTGAGGTTTCTTTCGCAGATATCAAAGAAGTGAAGATCTCCCATATGCCTTATCAAGGTGGTTCATTCACTCTGCTGATGAAGGATGGACAGAAGTATAAATTCACTGTGATTCTGGAACGTAGTGAATACGTCCTTGAGGCAATTTCCTCTTTCAATCCAGAATTGTTGCCACCGAATTCTTTTGAAGAGTATCGTCGCACGGCAATTTGTGCAGACCACAATTACACTCGTATTAACGACGCTTTGAAAAACTGGAAAATCCTTTTCGTAAAGTATGTTCTGGTTCCAGTGATCGTGTCGGTGATGATCTTGTTGTTAGCACCATTTATTGGTCGCTTGTCAGTGACTCAAGATTTAGACAATGTCTTTCGTATGATGACGGTTGTGAATGTTGTTTTGGGAGTTTGCTGCTTCTTAATCGCAGCGCTATTTATCACTGACAGAACGAATCGTGCTTTGATCAAAGAACCAAACAACGCTCGCCGTAATATGGTTATGGAAGGTCAAGTGAACCGCGTTGCTGGAATCGTTCACTGGATTGCTTTTGCGGCTTACGCGATCTATTTCACAATGAGTTAAGGCTTACTGCAAACATCTTGTAAACAATCGAAATTCTGATTTGATTTTGAAGGGCGCTAAGCGCCCTTTGTCGATTTTTTAATCGAGCATTTTTTTTAGATAACTCGAATTTATTGGGATTGTCGATTGCTCTCGGTTATCTTCTGTCGGAACAAAAAACCGCTTAAGATAAGGAAATAATATGAAAAAATTAGTACTTGTAGCGACATGTTTTGCCTCAGTTATGGCTTCAATCAACGCTTCGGCTATTGAAAAATGTTATAAAGCGATCAATCCAAGTTCTATCATGATCACTCGTGATGCAGGCCACACTTACAATGATGCTGGTCAAGCTGTTAGCGATATTTCCGAAATCGTTGAAGTGGCAGTTGCTGCCCAAGTAAAGTTGGAAACAGAATCTAAGCAAATTCAGGATGAAGGTTACACATATACACAAAATCCGACGATCAATATTAAAGCTCAATCAAAGAGTTTGAAGTTTGATACAACTGCGAACAATTTCGATAAAAAATTGAAAGAATTTGGTGTTGATTGCGATGGCGGTATTGTGACTGTGACTAAAACCAGAACAGGACTGATCTTGAATTCGGACCGTTTGAACGGATACGTGGCAGCGGGGACTGAAGGTTGTTCTGAAGGTTCTATCGTCTTTAGAAATTTGAAAGTAGTTGAAAGAAAATGCAAATAGCAGCTTAGGCTGCGTTGAGTTTTTTTGCAGGCAGTAGATCTGTAATGTAAGGCACTTCCACGATAAGGGTAGTGCCTTTTCCATATTCGGAGAGCACGTTCACAGTGCCACCTAGGTGTTCTGCCGCGTGTTTGATTGCATCCATACCCACGCCACGTCCTGAAGTTTCAGTGACTTGATCACGAGTCGAGAACTGGCTATCAAAGATATGCTGAATGATTTGCTCGTCAGTTTCTTTCGAAACATCCAAGCCTTTAGCAGCAAGTTTTTCGCGAATCACCTTAGCGTTAACACCGGCGCCGTCGTCGTCGATACGAATTTGCAACCAATCGACATCAGGCTTTCTTAAAACTTCAAACTGAACAGTGATAGTGCCAGCCCAAGCTTTGCCTTGTTCTTCGCGAACGGAAGGCATTTCGATTCCGTGATCCACGGAGTTTCTAAATGAATGCACGAAAGTCGCAAAAAGATTAGAATAGATCTCAGGCAAAACACGCAGATCCGCATTTTTATAAACCACAGGGTTTAATTGCTTCTCTTGTTTTTCTGCCACTCGTTGAGCAACGTCATTGTAGGTGGTAAAGAAGGAACCAATCGGCTCCATCATGAATTCGCTCATAAGCAAGCGGGCCGCAGCAGTGCCTTGAGGCAATGCTTGCAGGTTTTCAACCGTTGCTTGTAATTTGCTAACGGGGATTTCCAACTGACGCTCTTGCGACAACGCTTTGCTGCCCAGAATCTCTTCAGTCTTTTTAAGGAAACCTTGGAACGCAGACTCAACAGTTATGCATTCTTCTTGAAGCTTTTGGTATTGCTCAGCACTGCGGGATTCTTTGAATTCAGCCAGCAGAGTCTCCGCCTTGTGGCAGTACTCTGTCATGTCTTGGATTGAAAACAGGGCAGCGCCACCTTTTAAAGTGTGCAACTGGCGGAAAAGGGATTCATCATCCGCAGATTCCCATGTGGCTTTCAAGTCTTTTTTGAGCTCAGCCAAAAGAGACTCGGATTCACGCACAAAGCGGCCGATCTCTTTTTTGTTTTGAACCATATTGATGATCAGGCCCGCATAAGCACGGTCGCGCTCGGCTTGCAATTGAGCTTCAACCAACGAAGTCACATCAGATGCAACAACAACGATGCCATCCATTTTGCCTTCAGAGGTACGAAGAGGGAAGTAAGCTAGAGAAATGTGTTTGCCCTCGGAGTGCGCGTATTTCTCGGGACCCAATGGAGATAAGTCTTCGAATGGAAGCATTTCCATAAAGATCGTTTTCATCCATTTTTGAAAGCCATCGACTTTGTTTTCTGGAACTTTTAAAACATCCCAGATGTTCATACCTTGAGGACGGCATTCCACCGTGTCTTCACAGGCTTTCGATGAAACTTCCAGCACGCGGCCTTGATCGTTAAAGATAAAGAACCCTTGGCCCAAACTGTCGAGGAGGGCAGTCATCATTTGATTTAAACGTGACAGCTCTGCCGTGCGATCGGCAACCATTTGTTCCAAGTTTTTGCTGTAATTTTCTAACTGAACTTTGGCGTCTTCAAGGGCTTTGATGACGTCTTCTTTTTGCTCGAGTTCGGCACGGTACTTCTTCTGAAGGCGTTCTTCTAAAGTCACGTCACGAACAAAGACAATCCAATTCTTATCACCCATAGAATCAAAAACGGGTTGCAGAGTGATTTGGATTTTACCTTCACCACCTTGGGAGGTTTGGAACGTCACTTCTTTGTAAGGAGTAGGGTCGCAGACATGAATCAACTTGTCTAAACCTTCAATGGGTTCACTGAAAGTAAAGAGCTCCAAGAACTTCATGCCTTTAGTGATTTTTCTAACAGAAAGACCGCAGACAATAGCCGCTGTTTCATTGCAATAGATGACCTTTTGTTCTTGGTTCAGAACAAATACAGGCTCTAGCAAGGTGTCGAACAGCGAGTACTGAATCTTCATTTTACGAATGTCTCGTTCTTCTGATGGTAAACTGTGAATTCGCGTTTATCTGTCCAAGCAGAAGGAGTGTCGTCCTTCGCTTCGGCACGTACGCGCCAGTAGATCTTACCAAGTGGGATCTTGCTTTTAATCAGATAGCGATTGCCATTCGAAGTTGCTGTGTACAGGATGCGCGAGAAGTCGTCTTTATCAGATACTTCCACTGTATAGCCTGTGGCACCAGTCACTTTTCTCCACTCAAGCCAGATGAATGGCTCTTGTTGAGTTTGCAAGAAAATGGACATGTTATTAAACGGCTCCATCAATTGTGGAGTCGTTAATAGCGCTCTCATCTCTTCGACCTGAATGCTGCCAGTGTCACTTGGAAGGCTTAAAGCTCCCTTAGGACTGACGGCATAAACGCGGTAGTAGTGCTGACCTTTTTCCATTTGCGACCACAATGCCGCCGTGTCTTTCACGTCGAACTGTTGTGGGTTTTGGAAGTTTAAGTCCTTAGATACTTGCACGCGATAGCCACGAGTTTGATTTACTGGTTTCCATTCAAGTTTCGGTGCCATTTCGCTGGCTGGACGGCGTTCGTCAGGGCGAGGCAGGCGGAACTTGATATCTTTAGCGACCAACTCTGGACGATCTGGAAGAGGTTCTCTTTTAGCTGTGACTTGCACAGTAAATGGAACGGCTGGTGACCAAGCCGAAGCTTTTTTGTCAGCTGTGGAACCATTCACACGAACCCAGTAAGTACCCGATGGCAGGCGAGGAGTAAGAACGTTTTGCAGAGCGGAGTTGCCTTCGCGCACAACGTTGTCAAACTTTTCATCCTGAGAGATCTGCCAGTGATAAGATTTCAACAGAGCATCACCAGTCCAACGAACCTCTGTAGAGATCGCTAGCTGTGATGGATCTTTGGCTTCAACTTCCATCTGGAAGCGAGCGTTGCTTTGCGGAGATGTGATCACCGGAGAGTTCAGGTGAGTCAGTGTCATCATACGAGTTTCTGACTGGCCGACTTCGCCGTTGCGATCGTAAGCTTTTACACGCCAGAAGTAAGGACCTGGTTCCAAAGGCTCAACCACAGAAGTTCCACCCTCAGCCGTTGTTTTTAGAACAGCCACGTGACCGAAGTCAGCAGTTGGGGAGACTTCCATTTCAAAGCGCGCGATATTACCGCGACCACGCCAAGTGAAACTCATTGGGTCGTCAGGATTTTCACGCACGAACAAAGAGTTGTTCGCAGTTTGTAGTTCCACTGTTGGTTTTTCCAAAGTTTTTACGCCTTGAGGAGAAACTGCCACTGGTTTTTCTTTATCCAAAGTTTTGCGAACTTTTTTGTCTTGATAATTAAGGTTACCCGCTAACAGACGAAGGTCGACGTTTCCGGAGTGGGCTTTTTTGAATTCCACTTTACCAGAACCATCCAAGTTAAACTCTTCGCCACCGGATTTGATTTTAAGTTGCGAACCCGGAGTGATATCACCCACCAAGTTACCGTAACGAAGGTCGAGCATCATCTGACCGTTTTTCATGTTCAACGTGATCAGAGAGTTCGGGGAGATACGAATCACAGTGCCATCTTGTAGGCGAATTTGTGCTTCTGAACGGTCCCCAGTGTAAATAGAATCGTTATCGAAGATTTGATCTTCACGAGCAGCAGGCAACCAGCTGAATGTATCCAGGTTTTTTCTGCGGACGTCATTCTGTGACGTAGCAACAGAGCCGATAAGCTCCATCTTGCTATTGCCAGTGCGAGGAAATAGTAGAGAGTCATCGTACAAGAAGTACGAAAACAACAGCAATACCAAGACCGCTACAGTAAATATAGTTTTCTCTGTTTTACCTAAACGTTGCATAAATCTCCCAGTGAACTCATCGGCTTATGCTGGGTTTTAATTTACAGACCTTAGGCTAACTTATATGAGAATTTCTTCTCGGAAGTCCTGTTACGAGGCATACTAACTCTGTGAAAAAACGTGGATTATCAATAAGATATAAGGTTCTTTTACTATTAACATCCATTCCCTTGATTACGTTGACTGCATACTTGGTGCTGGCAATGCGAATCTTTGAAGATGATAAGATTGCCTATGTCTTTGACTCTTCAAGTAGCATGTCGGGCACGATGGCGGCTCAAATTAAGACACAGCTCAATGCGGTGTTGGGAACAGCAAAGCCTATCTATCAAGATTATCTTTCTGGCTACAAATTCACTCCAGTGGCGAAATCTATTTTCGATAATGAATACAACATCGAAGATGTGATCGTATTTACGCCTGGAGAAAATGGCCAATATCAAAAAGTCGCAGCTTTGGAGAAAGTTCCAGAGGGTGCAGATAATTTGATTAAGTCGATTCAAACACGATTGCCAATGTATTTTACTGAGGTTGATGCGAATCAACGCGTGGTGAAAGTGCCATTCAATGACGACCGTGTTTTGATCATGGATAAAGTCATGAACAAAGAGAAAACTAAAACGACAGTTTTCGCTTTGTTGGTTCGTATGAGTGAATCAGCGGAAATGTTTAACGCTGCAACTTCACAAAAAATCTATCTGATCTCTAAAGACGGAACGGTCTTGTTCGGTCCGCAGGATATGGTAGGACAGCAGATTCAAGCTATTATCACTCCGAATTTCTTGACGGATACAGCAAGCAAAATTGCTCAAGGTGCTGAGACAGTCAAAGCAGCGAATGGTGTTGATTACTTGGTGTCTTTCTCTAAAGCAGGCTTTGGTGATTTGACGGTTGTGACGACGATTGAAAAAGCCAAAGCTCTCAGCGCCGTACAAATCTTGATCAGAAAGTCTTTGATCTTTTTCGGTATCTTGATTTCCTTGACGGTGATTATCAGCTTGTTCGCATCGACAGGTATTACGCATGCATTAACTCAGTTGTTTGCTGCGACGAAAAAAGTTTCTGAAGGTGATTTCAATGTTCGCGTCGATGTGGCGTCGAATGATGAAGTGGGAAGTCTTGCAGATAATTTCAACTTGATGGCGGCAGAGGTTTCTCGTCTGCTTGAACAAACAGCTGAAAAAGCGCGTATGGAGTCTGAGCTTCAAACTGCGAAAACTGTGCAAGAAACACTTTTCCCAGAGGCGCGTGCTAAAATCGGCCCGTTGTCGATTGCAGGTTTTTACGAACCGGCATCTGAGTGCGGTGGCGACTGGTGGCATTACTGTCAAGTGGGTGAAAAGATCTTCTTGTGGATCGGGGATGCGACAGGGCACGGGGCTCCAGCAGCCTTGATTACGAGTGCAGCAAAATCAGCTTCGACGATTATTGAACGCTTGGATATCTCTCCAGCAAAAGCGATGGAACTTTTAAATCGTTCTATCTATGATGTTTCCAAAGGTCGCATCATGATGACGTTCTTCTTGGCGTCTTTCGATTTGCAGACGGGCCGCTTGGTATATTGTAATGCCTCTCATGAAGCGCCATTTTTGATCCGTAAATCCGAAGATCCTTTGAAGAAAAAAGATTTAGTAGCCCTTAATGAAGTGAATAATCCCAGATTGGGACAAGCTCGTGATTCTCTTTATGAGCAAACAAGCATTCAAGTAGGGCCAGGAGACGCTGTTTTCTTTTATACTGATGGTATCCCTGACATCCAAAACCCAGGTAAGGATGCATGGGGAGAGCGTGAATTTATTAAGGCATTGATCGCTGCTAATAAGGATTTTCCTTCGGTGGCGGATTCCGTCGAACGTTTCGCACTCAGCTTCCAAACGCACCGTCAGGGAGCGCCTTTGGTCGATGACGTGACCTTTTTTGTGGTTAAAAACGACGGCGTTTAGTAAAATTAGAAATGTTTTTTAGGCACTCTATGTGCGATTTTTGGGAGATTTAAGGATGAGTAAACTCGACGTAAAAATGAACAAAGCAGCTAGCAAGTTGTCAGTTCAAATGACGGGAACAATCGACGAAGACGTTGATTTCGCGCAATTCGATTTGTCTGGTAACCAGGCGATTGAGATGGAACTTGCTGGTGTTAAAAGCATCAATTCCTGTGGTATTCGTGAGTGGATCAAATGGATGGGCACAGCAGGTGCTGCGGATATTACGTTTGCAAATTGCCCAAAGGTGATCGTTGACCAAATCAATATGGTTGATGGCTTCCTACCGAACTCGGCGAAGGTTTCTTCGTTCTTTGTTCCTTACTACAATGATGATTCCGGTTCCGAGAAAAACGTTCTATTCCGATACGGTTCTGAATATAAAGAGGGCTCCGTTACCCCGCCAGCGTCAGTAAAAGACGAGGACGGAAACGAAATGGAAATGGACGTTATCGAAGCCAAATACTTTAAGTTCATTAAGAAGTAAAAACCCTCAACCATAGTCTAGGTTGTTGGTCCAGAAAACGAAGCGAGTCCTGTTCTGCAGGCTCGCTTTCTTTATTTTAGCCTTAATTTGCAAGCATTTACTTCCGACAAGAGAATCGTGAGTGATGCTAAAAGTAAAATCCTTATTTTGGAAGACGACGAATCGGTCTCTGCGGCACTGAAGGAAATTCTGAGCCGTGCAGGCCATTCCGTGCTTGTAGCAGGTCGCCCTGATGAGGCGACAAGCATGCTCACGTCCAATAACATTGAATTCCTTTTCTGTGATTGTATGTTGCCGCAAATGACGGGTATGGATTTTATCGAGCGTACGCGCAAGGAACATCCAAATCTTCGTTTTAAAGTGGTTTTGATGAGCGGTATCTATACGGATAAAGCGTTCATTCAAGAAGCAACTCAGAAAACTCAAGCGCTGGCATTCTTGCGTAAGCCGTTTGAGATGGATCAAGTTCTTAAGCTTGTTAAAAAAGAAGCTTCTGCACGTGAAGAAACAACAAGTGCTCGTAAGCTTCTTTATCAAATGTTCTCGAATCCTAAAGTTACCAACCGTCAAAAACGTAAGGTGATTGAATCCATTGAAGAGGTGAGTGGTTTTGACTTGCCGTTCTTGTATTCTCTTTTGGTAGAAACGAAGAGCAGTGGATACTTGAATATCTATAACTCTGACGGCTCTGTTTCTGGTATTTCCTTCTGCAATGGTAACATTGTGGGCGTGGACGTTGACGATAAGACGACGTTCTTAGGTGAGATGTTGATTCAGAGTGGTTACGCAACTCCAGCCGACGTGCAGGATGCTTTGCGTGACAAAAACAACCGTCGTATTGGTAATTACCTGATTCAGAACAATCAGCTCAGTCCTCATGCTTTCGATTTGATCTTGATGGAGCAAATGAATATCCGTCTGGTGAAAACGATCGTGGATGAAAAAATCCGCGTGAACTTTGCTTCAGCAGAAGTGGACATGTCTAATCCAAGTATCGATGCCGATGCGTTGTCATACTATCTACATGACTGGATTGCTTCTAAGCTTTCTTTAAATTGGTTGAAATCATTCTATATGATCTGGACGGGCAACGTGATTGCTAAGAGTCCAACATACACGGATGATCACCCGGCACTTAGCATGTCGATGATTAAATCATTAGACGGCTTGATGGCAAAAATTGATGGTGAAACAACTATCAATAAATTGTTGGATGTGAAGGGTTATACAGAGGTTGGCGTTTATAAAGCGGTCCATTTCCTTTTGACTAAGGGGTTGATTGTCTTTGCTCAGAAAGCAGCCTTCGAGAATCCAGAAGTTCAGCTTAAATCTTTGCAAAAAATCTGGGCGAACATGGAAGGCAAGAACGGTTTTGAAATCGTGTCTTACATGGAAAGCGGTACGATGGGATCTTCATTGGAGAATGTCCTTGAAGAGTTCCTTAACGTATTGGGACCAGAGCCTGTAGATCAAAAATCTGAAGTGGCTGTGTTGTGGAGAAAAATTAAAAAAGAAGCAGAGGATGCAGTCCTTGTAGCTCAAGACTCCAACAAAGCGACTCAATTCCGTCAGGAAGCTCAACGTTCTGAAGCTGAGAATAAGCTGAAGGCGAACAGCATGATGGAAGACGTCAAAAAAGCGTTGCAGTATACTCAGTATGCTAAAGCTATGACGATGGTGAATGAGATTGCGAAGTTAAATCCGCAACAAGCTCAGCTTCATTTGTATAGCACATGGGCTAAGTTGGGTGTGGCGATGACAGCTGATGGTGTTCGTCGTGCGGCTTTATCTAAAGAAGTCGAAATGGAGATGATGCAAATCCCTCCAGATGAACGTTACGATGCACTTTATCCATTCGTGATGGGCTTGTTCCAAAAAATCCGTGGGGATTATGCGGGAGCTCGTAAGCAGCTTGAAAAAGCTGTGGCGATGGATGGATCTTTCATGTCAGCTCGTCGTGAGTTGTCGACCCTTGGGGCGGCAGTGAAAGCCGGTAAGCAAGACGTTTTCAATATGGACTTGAAACAGATGGTTTCAGGGTTCTTCAAAAAGAAATAAAAAAAGGCTCCTCACGGAGCCTTTTTACTTTTCAATATTAGAAGCAAATTAGAAATTCCAATATGCCAAAGCGTTCAATTCAATTTGCATGTCTTCTTTCGGAGCTGCTGGATCGTATTTATAGTTCACCAATCCCAGGCCGTATTTCAAATACATGTCCTTTTTCATTTGATAGTAACCGCTTCCTTCTAGGCGATAAGCATTACTAACTTTGAAATCGCTGCCAGAGCCGCTTGGTAAGTACTGAAGTTTCAACTCCGTCCATTCCATCATCTTTTTCATCCAGCGAACTGTGGGTTTGTTCTGAACGAAAAAGCCCAAGCCAAATGCTGTGGAGCTAGCGTCTTTACCTTGAACCATTTGCACCGGGATGCTTAAGCCCCAAGTCTCATCCATCAAATGGAAGCCTGGGTTTGCGCGCCATACAAGTTCAGCTGTTGTAAGATCAATCTCTGGGTAGTCATCGTTTGTCGTCAGATGTTGATCGCGACTGACGATCAAGCCCCAGTGCAAGCGAGCGGCGTCGGCATTAAGGCCTAGGAAGTTTTCAAACCACCACTCAAACCCCAATGAACCGAAAGCAATTCCTGATGGAGTTTGGTAGCGAGCTCCCAACCATGCAGAAAATGGATTTCCGCGCTCGACATCGTAACCAGCCATGAACGAATCAGAACCTGTTTGAACTTGTAGGAAGTGGCGAGTGCTTTTTCCTGCAGGCAGATTCTTAATTGTCCATTTAAACTGATTGCCTTCTTCTTGGAAGGAAGCGTCTTTATCTGAAGCATCAGCACTCATGTTGGTGTCAGCGGAAGCAATACCATCCATTGAAACACTGGAAGAATAAGTCTTATTCACACTCTTAGCTGAAAGAGTCGGGCGAATTTTAGCTGGAGGAATGCTGCCTTTAACATAGAACTCTTGGCGCATTGGAATGTCACCATCACCTTTTAAGTATAAAAGAGGACGTTCTTTGCTAACCACCACTTGCCAGCTGCCATCACCTAAGCGGCGCACTTTACTGCCGTCCGCAGGTTCAGCACCGGAAGCTGTTAGAATCATTCTTTGGCCGTTTTCACTTTGAACAACGTCTTTGAAATCAACTTCGTTCATACGAGTGTCGATTTCTAGGAAAGCACCTGTTTGAGTGAGGGCTTTGAATGAAACGCTTTCAGAGCGATCATTCAAATAGATAATCCCTTGATTGCCCACAACTTTGCCGTTGATTTCAACTTGCGCCGTTTTTTTAGTCGCAGAACGAGGACGGACTGCCAATTGGCCTTGTTGCGAGGAAAGATAAAGTTCCTTTGAGCAAAGGTAAGTCTGTGTTTCATCCGTTTGACGATAAATACAGAAAGTCATGAAGGGAAGGTACTTCATGTCTTCGACAATTTTTGGATCATTCAATTCGACTGTCAGGCTGGCTAAGTCTGAACGCAGGTTTTCTTGATCGCGTTCATTTTTAGAAAGCTTTACGTTGGATTGATCCAAGCGAGTGGTGAAGATCGCTTTACCTGCATTGTTTTTAATTGCCAGTTCGCCGTCTTTCAAAAGATCTGCGGGCCAAGTGAAGCGCACTCTGTAAGGAGCGCCATTTTTTGTAGGCTCTTGCAGATCAAATGTCACCTTGGTGGAATCAATCAAGATATCGCCGACTTTCAAGCGGTCTTCATCCATCAACGTGTATTCAAATCTTTGTGGCAAGACTTGCAGGTTATTTTTGCTTGCTTGGAAAAGCATGGGCTTGCGTGCTTCGCCATGGGCAGAAGCTGCTCCGGCAATTAGAGCTAGTACGATAAGACTGAGGTTCTTCATGTTAAAAGCTCCTTGTTGATATCTTCAGCACTCTTGTGAGTCATAATAGCGTTGATAACAGCCAACGCCGTCGTCATTTTAGAAATGAAGTCTTTGTTGTGCCCAATAACAATTCGGCGCGGGTGGGATGCCCAAGCATCTTTGATCTTTGTATTTAACAAAGCGGCCTCTTGAAAAGACTCTGTACGAACCGGATTGCTGGTGTCGTAATAGTCGCCCTCGGCTGTGTCCATATGAAGAACCCAGTCATAGCGAGAGAACTCAAGATCTTGATTGGTACCGATATTTTTAAAGAAATGTTCAGGGGACTCGGGCCAGTAGGCGATGGAGTCAACCGATCCACGATCACAAACGATCAAGCTTTTTTGGCTTAATTGGCAGACCATGTCTTCCAATTCTTTTTGCGTAAAGTAAATCGCGCGTTGAGCGTTGATAATACCTTGCGCTTCTTTAAAGCGCGGGAAACCGCCACGATAAAGAATACTAGCTGCCTCAGGAACCACGGCACATTTTTGCCCAAGTTCTTTTTTAAGAGCTTCAATCAGAGTTGTTTTGCCCCCAGAAGGGCCACCGGTAACGACGATTTTTACGAACTGTTTCATTCCTTAAGGATCGGACACAGTTTGGGGTCACGTCAAAGAAAAATCAGAGCATGTAACGCAGGCGAAATGCAATTTTAGAGAGACTGCGAAAGAGCCACGATGTCGTCACAAAACTGCTTTCTGCAATATTTTGGGAGTTATCGATGTCCTCATTCCACTGTTTAAGCATGTTGTCCAAGGTTGTCGTGTCTCGAAAGCGTGCGATCACTTCTAGATCATGAAACAGACTGCGGTAATTCAGGTTGAAGGAGCCAATATAGGACTCATCATCAATAATCATGGTTTTCGCATGCAAGATAGACTTGCGATACTCATAAATAGGGATGCCTCGTTGGATCAGGAAGCGAACCAAAAAGAAAGAGGCCCATTTGGAAAATGGCACGTCTGATTTACCCGGAATCAAAAGTTTGACGTCGACACCGCGATCCTTTGCCATAATAAGGACTCTGAGCAGGGATCTTTTAGGCAGAAAATAAGCAGTTGTAATGTAAACGCGGGTCTTTGCCTGGGAAATTTTGCGAAGCATATCCCGATACAAATGTTTGCGCATTTTTTGGGTCGTATTGAGTTGAATTGCAGAGCCCAGTTGCGGCGTATTGCCACGCCAGCGGCTGATCCAAGATAAAAAGCCCTTATAAATGGTTCGTAAATAAGTGATCTGGGTTGCGACCACCAATTGGCGAACGGCGGGGCCTTGCACTCGAACTCCGGTGTCGCGCCAAGCTCGGGGGCCGACATATTTTTCGCAGTGAACTTCAGTGAAGTTCATGCTCCCAAGGTAGGCTGTTTTTTCGTCAAAGATCGCAACTTTGCGGTGATTGCGGCGATTCATACGGCGCCACCAGCTGGCTTTACGAATTAAATCAAAGGCAGGCACGCGACGAAGCCATGACGAAGGATAAGGCATGATATGAAACACGCGCAGTTCGATGCCATGCTGTTGGCAATAGCGCAGAATTTGTGGAATCGTGTTGTAAGCTCCAAAGCCATCGAGAATCAGTTTTACTGAAACGCCTCGTTTAGTTGTAGCGGCGAGCTCTTCAAGAATGCTTTCTGTCAGTTTATCATGATCAAAGATATAGCTCTCGATCGTGATGCTTTCTTTAGCATCGCGGATGTCTTTGATGAGACTCTCAAAGAAACTATCGCCTGTATGAAATACCTGAACAGAGCTCCATGAATCCATATGCTGCATTGTTCAATAATTAAATATAAAAGTCGACATCAAACCGGAGGGGAGGGCAAACTTGAGGGGTATGGCATCAAGCAAAATAAGTATTATTAAAAAAGTTATGACAGTAAGTCTTCTGGGTGCAATGTGTTGGGGCAGCGCGAATGCGCAAGCTTCTGTTCCTCCTGCGAAAACACGTGTGATTTTCTTTGGGACACAAACTCAAGCGGACTTTGAACTTAAAATTAAACCGGTCTTTGATAGCACGGCGAACTGCAAATCATGTGAAATTATCAATTACACTCCGTACACTGCGGAAGGTGCTATTGATGAGGCCGCAATGCATGAGCGTATTGATACACTGCCTGCGGATGCAAGCTTCGTATTCTTTGATTTCAACCTTAGGGATAACGACGCCACAAAAACTTTGTTGGAGTCTTTGAATAAGCGCGCTGACAGTGGTTTGGTTGTTGTGGGCTCTGCAGGAGTTCCGAAATCAAATGAAGCTTCGGGCCCGCTGACTCGTACAGTTTTGGGTAAAGTCCACAATGCTGTGATTATTGGGGAGTTGGGTGACAGAGACCGTTTGGTACCTGCTGCCTTCTATGGACCTGAAATGCTAACAGCACTTCGTCCGCCGAAAGACAAAATCGGGCAGGGTTATTCACCGCTGATTTTCGCGGCGAACTTGGCTGAAAATTGGAATAAGCGTTCTCCACAAGAGTGGACGGATTATTTCAAAACCAAAAAACAAAAAAATCGCAAAATCTGGATGGATCTAAACGATTTGTTCTAAAGAAAAGGCACCTTCGAGGTGCCTTTTTTATTTCTATCGACCGGGAAAGATCACAACGCGATCTTGGTGATTTGTGGGGATTCTGTGTTTCAGAATCTTTAAAGCCTCGTGATCTGGATAGCGGCTGGAAATATGAATTAACACAATTTGCTCGGCTTCGATTTCATCCAAACGAGGAATGATTTCATCGATATGTGTGTGACCCCATTCGCGAGCGTTCGCGATGGTTCTTTTGTTATCTAGGTAAGTGGCTTCCATCATCAAGATCTTGGATTTTTTGATCCAAGGGCGCGTATCTAAAAACTCGATCTGAGTGTCACCTGTGAATGTAACCATCGGATGGTGGTGGATCTCGTTCACTTCTTCGCCCTTACGGCGTAAATTTACGATTTCTTCTTGGCTGAGTCCCTGAAGATCCGCGCGCAACTTTTTTGAAGTTTCAAACAGAGTGTAACCATAAGATTCGATTCGGTGAGTGGTCGGAAAGACCTTAACATAATTTTGCTGATTGATTTCGATCTCGTCGTCAGCCTTTACGGGGATAAAGTCGAACTTGTACTGATGTTGCTCGATCTTTTCCCACTCCCGCATAATATTGGTCATCGGCTCCACCAATGAGGCTGGCATATAAAACTGCGCCGCATTTTGGGAGGTCATGGCTTTTTGGGAAATGATGTAGGGGATTCCAGCGGCATGGTCCAAGTGACCATGGCTGATAAAGAACTTTTTGAGATTTAGTAAAAACGGGTAGCCCTGGGCCACGTCGAAACTTAAAGAAAGCTCCGGCATGGCGATGGCGGTGCGAATGCCCGAAAGCGAGAGGCCGTGGAATTTGTGTTTTTGATAACTCCAATCGGCGCCAGCGGTAACGGACATTTTGAATCCTTCTCTTAAGTCGGCAGGGCCGACTTACATGCAACGAGCTACGATATCGTGACCCAACCAAGCCACTGGTGACTTCGGTGTCCATGAATCATGAAGCATCACGTAGCCACAAGATTTAAACACAACCTCAGACAAAACTGCGGTGATCAGATTTTTCTGATCCTTATGTAAATCAAATAGATAGTCCGAAGACTTCAACATGTACTCCATCTGATCCTGACGAGTATGTTGCGGCCACTTGTCGTACTTTGTAAACTCCAAAGTCAGTGGATTTGTCAGATATTCATCAGTGAAGGCTTTGATTTGTTCAAACGTCACGCCGTCTTTCAAAAGCTCTTGGCATTGTTTTAAAACTTGCTCGCCGTGTTTTTTATCACCAGCGTGATTTTGAATAGCTGCAACCAAAGGGTAAAGTGATACTTCAACGCCTTGGAACACAGAGCTTGAGTTCGTCAAAATCTCTGGGCAGTTGTAAACGCAGCAATGTACGCCTTGTTTTGCGAAAGCAGTTGAGTAGTCCTCAAGAGCCATTTTCGCCCAACCTTGGAAGTAACAAGTGTAAGTCTGCCATTTGTAATCGTTTTTGATCAAAACTTCAGTGCCGTGGTAACCGTAAGCTGTGTAAGAAACATGGCTGCCCGAAGCTTCCAATTTTTTACGTAGCGGAGCTGAAATCTCAACCAAGTGTTTGAAAGTTTCAGCGGTTACTTCTTTAAAGTTACGCAAACAGAATTGACCGATTTCAGAATCCATCAAAACTTGCGAACCCACGTGGCGATCGCCCGTGCCTTTGCAAACGCGATTTAAAATCGGCATTACGATTTTTGTGCGGGGAACACCACCAGCCATCAAGTGGGCAAACAAAACGTTCGCGCCAGCCGGGATGTGTTTTTCAAGTTCTTTAACGAAAAGCTCAGTGTTCTTTTTGAAGCGCTCAACACCTGCTTTTTGTGATTCATCAATCGCTTTCCAATCAAGTTTCGCTTGTTCCCACTCGCCCAGCTTGATGCCTGCAAGTTGATCACATGGAGTCACACCATTAGAAGCGGGCTCCATATCAAAGCCTGCTTCCAGCGGAACGTTGATGAAAGGTTGCGGGATGTTGGCTGTTTCTTCAGCATTCAATGCGCGAAGAGAGCCGTCTTTTTCGCGACGACCTACTGTCGCACGAACGATTGTCATTCCACGGCGTTCAGCTTCTTCGACCAAACCGTTCGCGTAACCGCGAGAGAAAAGTTCACCGAATAAAACAAGAACATCGCCTTTTTTGTAAGGGCTAAGAGCTGGCTTCTCTTTAAGAGGGAATAGTTGCGTCATTTTTTACCTCGTATTTTCAAAGGGGACATAGTTATCTGCCTAACAGCAAGAATCAAGTTTTCACTGTATTTTCGCTCTGCGGGGTTAACAAAACCCTAACAATGGAGCGCCACATCTTTTCTGGCTTTGGCCGCAAAAATAACGGACCATTTTTAAATGCAAAGGAGTGCATTATGAAACGGATTTTAGCGTCAGTATTGGGTCTAATTTTAACGGGATCCATCGCATTCGCAACAGAGGCAGCGCCGGATTGCATCGCAAATGGGCAAGTTCTTCCAGTCAATAACGAGCAAATTCTGCTGTGGAAGAAACAAACAAAGAACCAGTATAAGAATCGTGGCCATATTTATGGCGTTGTGACGAATATCTATCCTGGTAAAAAGAGCCACCAACACTTCCAAGTGAAAATCGGCGAGGGACCTCGCGATACAATCGAAGTGATTTATAACGTGTCTTTCCGCGAAATCGACAACTTGAGAGTCGGCGCAACAGTGGAATCATGTGGTGATTACATCACTTCTAACGCCAGAGCAGGTCACTACAAACCTTCTCCAGATGGCGCGATCTTGCACTGGGTGCATCAGTCAAATAACAATCGTCATGATTCAGGTTATGTGATGGTTGATGGTGTTTTGCACGGAATGCCATATGGTCGTGAGTTCTACCAATGGGAACCAGATTTTGACTACCTAGCACCAGCCATGTAATCTTCTTTTAAGGAGATAAAAATGCGTGTGGTTTGTATGGTCCCTTCGTGGACTGAAACATTGTTAAGAGCTGGAATCAATGTTGTCGGCCGCACGCGTTTTTGTATTCATCCAGCCAATATGATCACCAATATTCCCATCGTCGGTGGGACCAAGGAAGTTTCTTGGGATCTGGTGATGGATCTAAAACCTGACATCGTGCTTTTAGATCAAGAAGAAAATCCCTATGAAATGGCCGAAGAGTGTCCCGTCAAATATCTGGCGACACATGTCCATTCGCTTGAATCTCTACAAAAAGAATTAGTAAAGTTGGGCGAGTTTTTTGAAAATGCCGCATTAATGGAGTTAGCCGTTGATGCCTTGGACATTTTAGAAAAACCCACAGCCAAGTTTGATTCCAAGAAAATTCCAGGATTTATGGATTGGGTGAAAATCCCGTCGCAGAATTACAGTGAAGTTCTGTATCTGATTTGGAAAAAGCCGTGGATGGCAGTCAGCAAAGAAACCTATATTGGATCTGTTTTAAATAAATTAGGTATGAAAGTGGTCGAGTTTCCTGAAGGGGAAAAGTATCCTGTGACGGAGCTTGAAGATCACCCGAATGCGCTGTGCTTGTTTTCCTCAGAGCCTTTTCCTTTTGCCAAAAAAATCTCAGACCTTAAGGGATTGGGAGTGGAGGGAGCCATCGTGAACGGGGAGTCGTTCTCGTGGTTCGGTTATCGCTCCATTCAATTTCTTAAGGAGACCCTAAAGTAATGACCGTCAGAAATATTTTATCCGCAGGAGTTGTGCCTTACTGTAAAAGTAAGGACGGCGTGCGCCTTTTAATTTTGCGCAGTTTTAATTACTGGGATTTCCCTAAAGGGGAAGTTGATTTTGAAGAAAACCCATTTAAAGCCGCGGTTCGCGAGTTGAAAGAAGAAACCGGATTGATCAATGCGGAATTTACCTTCGGTCATGACTTTTACGAAACTGAACCCTATGGCAAAGGCAAAGTTGCACGCTACTATATCGGTAAAATCGACGGAATGCCGGAGATCGAAATGCCCATCAGCGAAGAGCTCGGGGAGCCCGAGCACCATGAATATCGCTGGGCCACGCCCGATGAGTGCGGATATCTATTCGGCCCAAGACTCGTTCGAGTATTAACTTGGGCTCTCGAAAAAATTAACGGGTAAGTTAACTATGCGGTTTGATGAAGCGGGCGTGGATTTAGAACTGTATCTAAACGAAGGCGTGCTCTTTCTTTAACTGGAAATGGAAGATTTCCGGATGTCTTGATGAGGGCGTCGCGACTACTCGTTCCCGCACATACTTGATCATAAAACTGCGCTGAAAAATATCCTAGAGTCTGTTCAAGATCTTTAGGGATTTGTGTTTTCAGATAAGGGTAAACGTATGTTTGCTGATTCAGTTGGTAAGTATGAAGAACGTAGGGGATATCGTCCTCTTCTCGAGGTTCAAGTGCATGGCTTTTGAGTGTCGACATGACCATTTCTTGATTGCGGAGAGAACTCTCTAAAAAATTAGTAGTGTTGCCAATATGCTCTGATGCCGCAAAAAGTGACACCTGCTCCGCAAGGAAAAGACTCTTGATATGCAAAATCAAGTCATCCAGAAAAATCTTTCTGCTGATCTTGTCTTGCACCGGCAGTCTTTGAATATGCTCAGCTTTTTTAAGTGCAGAATTGTGTTGGGCATTTAGGTAGCTGTATAGACTCATGATGTTCTCCTCTCATGGTGTAAAACGAATCACAAAATGTTCAAAAGCAAATCCCTGGCCAACTTCTTGAGCGTTTAAAAGGCTATGGGAATGGTCCTGTAGAAAAATGCCACATAGCAAATGGGGATACCTGCCACACTTTAAAATTCCATAGATACATTCATGTTAGGATTTCGTGATAGATCTCGAATTGAATGGGCTTGAGTGAGCCATTGTTAGTTTCTTCGTGTGAGCATGCCGTGATTCCCACAATTAGATCTGTTAATGCTTTAAACACGATATAGTCACCGGCTTTGGATTTTGGACTGAGAATCTTAAGTTGGCCATCCTGATTTACCGTCACGTTCATGAAAATGTTAAACGTTGTAGAGATGTGATCGGGATTTATGCCGAAATCCGAAAATGCGTTGCTGAGGTTTTCATGGCAACTTGGGTGGTGCTCATTATTTCCGGCAACAATTTGAAACATTTTAAGACTACAAGGAGTCATCAAGAAGTCATGTCTGCCACACGTATCATCGATGATCTCAAGAAGCGGATTGCTTCTTTGAGAGTATAGTAGATGCCCCTTTGTTAAATAGATTTGATCGTTGTAGTCAATGGATCGTCCTGAGGAGAGGCTTTCTGAAGGATCGTGGGCATTAAAGCAAAATAAATCAGCGACCTGTTCGCCAAAGGGATCAATGACTTTAAAAAATTGGTTTTTTCGAATGACGAACGAAGTTCCCGATTGAGCAGAGATGGTATTCATTTATTTTGTAGACCTTTTATGGAAGGGACAAACCCAATTGTCATCGTTATTTTTTCCAGAAAACTGTATGGCTTCCCAGCTATCATTCCACTTCTCGCTCATAGGGTTTACGTTTCCTTGAAACTGAACGTCTCTTTTGCGATTGGCTTGAATCATTGGTTGATACCTGTTCCTTTTATCTAACTCTTTAAACTGCTCGTAGACGTTGAAAACCAGAGTGGGATATCGTATCCGACGCGATAATCTAGAACTATTTTGGTGCATACCAACAACAAAGAATGCCGAACCGCCAAGACTAAAACAGAAATTTTTATCATCAGGATTATCGCTAAAGTTAGGATCCCAAGTGTGATCTATTCCGGGAACTTTCGCTAGATGCGAGAGCTCTTGCCAGAGTCTCTTTTCGAAAACTTCTTCACTCATATCGACTAAATTTGGAAATACAGCAAAGTAGCTCAACTCTAGTGAGCCAGTGCGTTTTTGTTCATTCATGAACTCTATAAGTTCGGAGGCGAGTCTCGCACTTTGTTCGCCACTTCCTAGCGTTCCGAAGAAGCCTATTTTGTATTGCTCTGTTGAGAGTGTTTTGAGAGCCGCGATGCAGGGGAAGTTCTTACTAAAAACTAAAGATGAAATGTCGTTCTTAAATGTTGTCTCAGTATCCATTAGGGAAAGCTAGCTAGTTTAAATTTTAGGAACAACGATGGATAGGAGAGTTTTGTAGAATTGCAAATTGTGTTGAGACATCTCAGGGGTAAAGCACTTGTAAATAGAGTGGCATCGTTCACCATTCAGTTAGTTTATTGAAAGGATGGAATATGGCTGTTGATGCGAATAGAATAGGAAATGTTGAAATGGGAGGACATCGTCACCTGATATGTTGGCGTTCAGCACTTGCTGGAGTCGTCATTGGTGTCGTGACCATGATTGGATTGTTAACGTTGTCTATTGCATTTGGAGGAATTGGATTAGAAGACGGTTCCACCGTTAAGAATGCCAGTGTCTTTGCGGGAGTAAGCATTGTTGTCGCAATGATCGTTGGGAATTTTGCCGGAAGTTATTACTCGGTTCGAATTGCTCGCAGACGTGTCGATGTCGTCGGGGTGATGCAGGGGCTTCTTGTGGGTGGTATCTGCACGTTGCTCGTCGTATGTCATACTATGGCTTCTGTCGCGGCCCTGGGTAAAGTTACCGGTGCAGCTCTTGGTGCAACCGCCGCTGCGGCTGGTGGTGTGGCATCTACGCAAGCTCCACTTATTCAAGACATTATTCAGGACAGTTTAGGGGCTCGAAAACTCGCGTCTGATCCCGAGGTTGTAGTTAAGGGATTGGCTTCTCGCCTTGTTCGCGGTGATCAAGAAAGTGCAAAAAATTATTTAGCAGCACAAGCTGGGATAACTCCAGAAGAAGCTGATAAGGCCGTTGTTGTCGTCAGAGAGAAGGTTGATAAAGCTCTGGAAGAGGCAAGAAAAGCGGCCGCTACAACTCTTAAGACCGTGGGTTGGAGCAGTTTCGTGGCGATAGTCCTTGCCATGATTGCCTCAGTTTTGGGAGGGCTCGTGGGAGCTTTGTGTAACGAGCGTCGTATGATCGATGTGGTGAAGTAAGGAGATGGTGATGAAAACATTTAATCCGATAAAAAACTCTAAGGGTGCTATTGGCTGGATTCTACTTTGGGCGCTCGGAATTCCTATTCCACTTTTGATTGTGTTATTCTTAATTCGTGGTGGAACTTAAGTACTCTAAGTCCACTTTTTTGCAAGCGAGTTGCTAGGCTCGCTTGCAAAATATAACCAATCTATTGAAGTGTTTTTTCTGAAGGGGAGTCTTCTCCGCCTTTTTCAAGCATCTGTGTTTTCAATTCGACAAATCGTTTCCCTAAAGAAACTCTTTCTTCTAGATCAGAGTTGTCCCGAAAGTCAGGAAGCAAGTCTTCCTCTTCTTCCTCGATGTGATGTTCGACCAGTTCGGCGAGTACTTTAATCTTTGCACCCATTGTTTCCGGGTCTTTCGTTCGCTTGATTTCTTCACAAAGCTGATCAGCAAGTTGGTGCTCGATATCTCCTTCGAGAGCCTCACCTCTAAGGTCATCATCCTTTTTCATGAATACGTACAGGCTGTCTTCCTCAGGTTTGGCATGACTTACTAGGAGCGGTGCAAACTCAGAGAAAGCCTGTGCTCGCTCTTCAATTGTTAGATCTGAGTCCTTCATGACCTTAATAAGCCTCTTCAAGGGCTTGTGGTCTTCAAGGATCATTTCAATGATATCGTCCATTTTGGTAATTGTGCGGTGTTTGATTTTGCTTTCTTCGGTTGTGTGTCTCATGTGCTCTCCTCTGTGCAGTGAGGAATAGCAAGTTGAATGCCTATAGAATTGAAGGTCTCAATTGGTTATCATTTGAAGTACGGGGCAATTCTACCGTCATCGCGAGACTTAATGGGGATTTTTGTCTCGCGATGAGCTTAGGTTGAACGCGTTGATATCTCTAGTTTCTGAATAGACCTGGAGACGTTGGTAAACCCAGGCGGAAGATCTTAGTGACCATGTCAGTCGCATCGTCTTGGATACCTTCTTTAGCATGAGCCGTGGAAGGCATGATCGAGTGACCTTTGATCGCCGTTACGAACTTGTGGTAGTCCGTCGTTGAACGAAGAGCCAAGAAGAAGTTACGATTGCGATCATCACCCGTGTCTTGCATTTGCGTGCTAGACGTTTCTTGAGCGATCAAGAAGAAGTTTTCAGTCACATCAACTGGCAATGTACGCTCAGTACCTTCACACAACATCAAACCACGAGTTAGCGCCGAAGTAGTTTCGTTGTCACTCAGGTTTGGATTCAAGATGTCTAGGTAGTTCGATCTGCTGATGATATCGTACCACGGTTTTTGGTTCTTCATGAACAAGGCTGGGTTCAAAGTCACAACAGCACATTGTTCGTATTTGCTGACGCGCACTTTGATTTTGCTTTGTTGAACCGTCATCGTCGTCGACGTATTGACACTCACACCGTTGCTAGTCGCATTTGAATCTGCCCAAGACAAATTCATGCCAGCATCAGCACCCACCGAGAAGAACTCTAGAAACTTGATGTTCAAACCAACTTTACCACCCACGCTACGAGAAAGTGTTTTGGACTGAGAGCGGCTCATAGAGAAGCTTGTACCTACGTTCAAACCTTGATTGAAACCTTGTAAGTAGCGGCTGCCCAATACTTGGCGTACAGCCATGCGGCGCTCTGTTTGGAAGAATGCTTCTGGGTTTTTCTTAACAGCGTTGTAGCAGTCGCCAGCAAATACCATGTTGAATTGGGACTGGAATGTTCCGCCTTTTTTAGCATTCATACGTGGCAAATAGTCTTGAGCCCAGAAAGCACAAAGTTTTTGTGCGACCGCCGGAGTGATTTTTCCGTTCGCAATAATATCCATCAAGTCTTTTTTCGTCGTCAAAAGACGCGCATCACGACCTGTTAGAGACGGAACCAATCCGCCTAGAGTATTTTTATCAGCCGCTGTATTCAAAGAAATCAAATCTAAATTGTTGTTCATCGCGAAAGCCGCAGGCTTAGCCATGGCTGCCTGGTTTTTCATGCGCTGAGAGTTCTCGATTTGACCTTGAGCGATGATTTGCGCGATGCCGTTCTTTTGAACGTTTTCACCCTTGCCTTCAAGAAGGAAGCTGTTGATCGCAGAAGCGTCAGCGATACGAACGTTACGAGCGGCCTCGTCGACATTTAGCACGATTGGACCCATGAATGTTGGTGTCTCAAGAGTGCTTGTTTTATCGATTGCAGAGCTCAAAGAAGCTTTAGGATCTTTCAACGCCAACTGTGTATCTTTGCCCACTTGGATTTTTGATTCATCCACAGGGAAGATTTCGATCAACATCGTGTTACGGTTACCCAAAGACTTAACGTCTTGAGTTTGGAATTGCATCTCCGTGTTGATTTGACCAGAAAGAACCGTTACCAGCTTTTCAGCAGCAGTTACGAAAGTTCTTTTTGAATCGTAATCAGCGTTTCTAACCACAGCCATTTTCAAAAGGTAAGTACCATCACGAAGTTTTTGAACTTCGGAACGACCGTTTGAAAGACTTGAGTACATCATCAAGTGTGGATCCATGCGAACTTGGATTTTCTTAGTCACAGTCAAGTTCATCAATGAGTCCACAGAGTAGTTGTAAGACACTGTGTTGTAGCTATAAGAGTCCAACATCAATTGTGTGCGTGGACGGTTTTCTTGACGGCAATCCAAAACCAATTTCTCAGTAGGGTCGACGTAACGTTGGTCACGTGCTGTTGGTCCCCAAGTTTCCCAAGGGTTTACCAAGATGTTGATCTTTTCGTTCATGCCGAGGTCTTTATTAGAAATCATCACAGAACCTGGGATAAAACGTTGGCAATCAAAGTATTTAAACTTGATACTTTCGTCCCAAGTAACACAAGAGTTGTTATCTGTTTTGATGTTCACAGTTTGCGCTACTTCCGTCTCATTTTGACGGAATTTAGAGATTGTGAAAGTGTGAGCACGCGTGTTCTTTTGGTCCAAACCATTCTTAACACAGGCCTTAACGCTGTAGATCACTTCACGCATAGAAGTTGTCTCTTCACCCACGCGGATGAATTTGAACTCTAGCTGAGAGACCTCGATCTTAGGTTTTTGGTAAGTTTCATCATCAACCGTGTTTGAGTTCGTTTTAGAAATCTGAACCATTTCCGCGTTGATGTACTCAGACAATTTAAAGTCTTTAGTTTGCGCAACCTGAGAACCGATCTTCAAGAAATTTGAACCCTTGATTTGATCGTATTCATTCAGCATGTAGATACCTTGGAAAGGAGTTAAACCTTCCGGGCCATTCACAGCTGTCAATTCAAGACCGAAAGCGATTTGTCCGCGAGTAGGGATCGCAGGCAATGTCATTGGAGCTTTCAAAGCCAAGCTACCGTTTTCCATTTTAACTTGGATCTCTTCAGTTTGACCCAAGCGACGGTGAAGCTCTTTGCCTTTTTCAGTATAGATATGGATCAAGCTCATGCGCGCTTTGAAAGTACCTGCAGTCAGGTTTTTCAAAACGAATTCGCCGTTCATTTTCGTCAATTGGATCGAAGGAGCACTACGGAATTCCAAAGACAAAGTCGCACCTTCAGAAGTCATCTTTTGCTCGATCACGAACAAACGACCGTCTTCCATCCACAATTTACGTGTACGAAGTTTTTCGTCGGCGCTGTAGCCTTTCAAAGCTAATTGCATCGCTTTTTTATCTTGAACCAATTGGTCCACTTGTTCTTTGCGTAAATCCACAACCGCTGGCAAGTTTTCGCCATGGGACCATGGGTTGATCGCAAGATCGATCTCGCGAGTGCCTTTTTGCAAGCCCACGCCTTGGATGTTGCGTTTGATCTCAATATATTGAGAGTCTGCTAGGTAGTTGTATTTGATTTTTTCAGACCAGTTGATGCAACCAGCAGCATCGGAAGTCGCTTCTTGATCGATTTCTTTGATCAAGAATTTGTGACCTGCGATTGTTTTGTTGTAAGCAACGTCTTTAACACAAACAGAAAAGTTATATACACGAGACTGTGGCAAAGCCAGTTCACCCGCAGTTTGCTCCGGTGACACTGTGCCTTTGATGCTATCAATAGTGAATGTCGCAGCTTCAGAGCCGCCATTCAATTTGTCCTTTGGCGCTGGCAGATTACATGCCGCCAAGGCAAAAAGGTTCAAGCCCAAGATAAGTTTAGCAAAGATCATTTTAGATGTTTGCATAGAAAGTCTCCAGCTTGATCATGATCGTTTTCTCTCGTGATTGGACAGTGTTCGTAAACATAACTTCCGCTTCTCTGTATCCAGCACCTAAATTGAAACCTTGCTTTTTAAAGCTAAAGATTCCTTCCACAGCATATCCAACACGGTTCGTTTCATAACCGCGAGCATTGAAGTAAGCCACTGTCGCCTCAGGTTCGACGGAGAAATATTTGGCTCTTAAAGTCAGATCATTGTCAGAGGAAAGGTGAGTCACTGCACCCACTGTAACTGCATAAGCAGAGTTTTGGCCTTGTTCAGCCTTTTGATTCACTAGGTATTCAGCAGCAAAAATCGCATCGAAAAGAGTCCCTACAGGAACTTGCATATCTGTACCAGCCTCGATACCAGCGTATTCATTTACAAACTGATAGTGAGCATCAGAGATTGTGTTCACTTCGTTACCCAAAAGCATCGAGTCGCGAGCCACTGAAGACGGCAAGTTGCTGTACACGAAATAACCTACACGGTTCTTCCAGAAAGCAGACTTAGAAGGCATGTAATTCATGTGAATAGCTGCGGAATTCAAGCCTGGCGTCGGCTCTTTTTCTTGTGTATTTGTGCTCAATGAAGTCGACGTTGGAATTGCTGACTCAACAACCAATCCAGATACAGTTGAACCCACACGGTAAAGGCTTTGTAAGCGAGCCGTTGGGAAGGCGATAGAATCTACTAGTAAAGATGTATGGTTATAACGTTGATCTAATGCACCGGCAGCCAATTGGAAGTAATTGGCTGGTTTAAACATTAGACCCGCTTGATTCAAAAGCAGGGCGTTTTTCATGCTATCCGCACCATCCACAGTTTGGGATTGGCCAGACACCAAGCGAATCGCTGGTTGAAGATCGATATAAAGGGAATTGCTAAGGATATACTTGGATTTAAGCTCCAAGCGCAGGTCTACGTATTTAGATTGGGATTGAAGGTCTTCTTCGCCCTGACCCTTCATCGACAAACGCCATTCAGCTGAGAAGCGCTTCTTCTCAGGCTCGTTTGATACGGAAATAGATGAAGTACCTTGTGCGAAGGACTTCGTCGCAAGTATCAAAATGAGACAAATTGTCGTTAAAGCGGACCTTTTCATAAAACCCCGTTTCAGGGTATTCCTTCAAGTTCCGTGCACGTCTTGTAACGTTTAAAACAAATATAGTAGATCTAATAATAGGGTGCCGGCCCCGGTGCCAAAAATTGCTGAACAGGGGCGGAGATTGGTTAACGAAGGTTAAAAGAAACTGCTTAGGACTCTTTGAGTGGAGTTTTTATTCTTGCCGATTTCGGATCGGATTTCTTCCTTAATGTGAGGAAAAGCAAAGGATTTTTTGCGCATACGATCGATCAAGACCGAGACGTCCTCTGGCGAGTGAACCACTTGCACGATCATTCCCGAGGAGAAATTCTTTTTTTGATAGAACAAAGCTTCGCGGTTGTTTTGATGATGAGGTCCCACCATCACAGGCAATCCCGCAGCTAAGGCCTCCATCACAGAGTGAACTTGCTTCTTAAAGCTGCCACCAATGAAAGCCATATCTGCCCACGTGTAAAGCTCTGCTAAAATACCGACTTTATCCACCAACAAAATACTGCCCACGGGCCATTGCGTGGACTTGGAATAAAGCACGTAAGGAAGACCCGCTTCGGCGAATTGTTTTTCAAGTTTTTCTAGGTGATCAGGTCCTGTTTCGTGAGGGGCGATGATGATCTTTAAGTTTTCACGCTTAATTTTTGCCAAGGCCGGAACCAAAACTTCTTCGTCTTCAGGCCAAGTGGAACCAGCAATAAAAACGAATTCGTCAGTGGAGGGCATCAATTCATTTTTAAGTTCTTTAGGGTTTTCCAGGCGGTGGAAGACCTGATCAAAGCGAGTGTCGCCACTGACTTCAATGCGGGTTTTAATCCCTAGCAAGTACAAGTTACGGCGGTCTTCCTCAGACACACAGTGAATTTCATCTAGCTGATTCATCGCGTACTTAGTTAGGAATTTAGAAATACCTTTAAGGCGAGAAGAATTGTCAGCAAAAGTTGCAGAAAAAAGACCTGTCGTCAGACGTTTCTTTTTCGCCGTGCGAGCCAGCACTGGCCACACATCTGTGCGCGAAAAGAGCAAGGCACGGGGATTCCATTTTTCAATGAAAGCAGAAATCAAAAAGTCAAAATCCCAAGGTAGAGCCGCCCACATATCGATATCGTGCATGCTCTCTAAAATCTTTTTTGCAGAGGGTGACGAGTAAGTCACGATCACCGGGATGTCTGGATGTTTCTTTTTAAACTCGCGGATCACAGGACGAGCGTACTCTATCTCGCCACTGGCTGCATGAATCCACAGAGGACGGTGCAGAGTGATCAGTTTTTCAGTTCCAGGGTGAACCATTTTATAAAAAGCATTGTTTTTGTCTTCGATCATTTCACGCAATTTGCCGCTGATGAAGGGACGCGCGATCTGCAAGATGATCCAGGCGAAGGGCACAATCACTGTTTTATAGAACCAAAAAACCAACATGCTCATTTTGTATCCTCAAGGATGTTGCGAAGTTGTTCAGCCACCTGTGCGGGAGTGATGTCCACCAGGCATTTATGGAATTTTTCTTTGTTCACGCAAGGCCCTTGTCCGTGCTTGCTGCAAGGGCGGCAAGACAGATCCAGTTCCATGATTTTAGTCGTTGGGCGAGATGGAAAGCCGAAGGGAGCAGGTCCCATTAATGCGATCGTGCGTTTGCCCAATTGCTCGGCCACATGGAGTAAGCCTGTATCGTTGCTAATCACGACGCGAGATAAGCCCACAACGGCAGAACTTACTTGCAAGGATGTTTTTCCCGCTAAATTCATCACGCGCTCTGGTGCAACTGCATGAATATCTTCGATGAAGGTGTCTTCAGGACCGCCCAATAAAACAAACTTTTGCGCAGGCATCAGTTGAATCAACTGGCTCCAATACTCCTTAGGCCAACGCTTTAGGAAATAGGCAGCTGAGGGTGCCAGGGAAACTGCATTGGCAAAATCACCCAAAATACCACGGGCTTTTTCAACCACGTCAGAGCTTGGAAAAATCTGCGGAGCCGAAGGTGCTGTTTTAGCGACACCCCAAGGTTGCAAGGGCTCTAGTAAATCGCGCTGACCGTTGAACGGTTGTTCAAACTTGTTGATGCGAAATTTGAAAAGTAAAAATCTTTTCCAGCGACGGATGGATCTACGGATAAATTTGGGACCGATTCCCAAAAATCCAAAGGGACGTAAAATTAGAGAAATGATACGTGAGCGAGAATTATTGTGAGCATCGTAAATATGCGTGAATTTCTCGCCACGCATAGACCACACAAGCTTCGCTAAACCTAAAGCTCCTGCTTTGCGATCAAACTCCCACACCTTGTGGATGTGCGGATGATTGCGCAGTAAAGGTGCCATATCTTTACGTGTGATCCATTGAATTTGCGCATCGGGATAAGCTTGTGCTATCGCCGAAGGCACGCTCAATGTCTGCACGACATCACCAAACGCGGAGAAGCGAATGATTAAAAATTTAGCACCCTTATGGGTCTCATTTTGAAACATGAGCCGATCCTAGCAAGGGCGCCCAAAAAGGTCACTTGTTTAAAACGTTCCATGGCTGTACCCCCTAAAATCCGCCTCACCAGGGCACGGCCTGTGAAGTATAGGCAGTAGATAGGGAGAACTATGTTATTTAGGCATCCCCCAAAAGGGGCCTCTATAATTCATTTGATGATAATTTGGGCAGTGTTAGCACTCCCAGGTTTCGCCGTGGCGCAAGTGCGCACGGAAATGAAGCTATTCTCCGACTCCTTTATTAGCCCTGAATTTGAAGCTACGCAGAAAAATAACTATCAATTTATTGGTGCCGCCATCAAGACCGAGCCCTTTTCAGACTCAGCTCTTAAGATGGATATCTCAGGCGGCGTGGCCGTGGGCTCTCCGTTGTTAAATTATCTGAATATTTCCGAACTTTATGTGCAAACTCGCCAAAGCGAATCGGATTCCTTCTTTATAGGACGCAAGAAAATGCTGTGGAGCGAGCTGGATGCACGCTGGGAATTAGGCGTGTGGGAGCCTCTATTTAAATGGAATCCACTTGCTCCTGATCGCCAAGGTTTGTCTGGTATTTTCTGGCAAACGGAAGGCCCGGCTTACTCTTTCACTTTGTTTGCATCTCCATTGTATATCCCAAGCCAAGGCCCAAGCTTCGAGATCGAAGGCGGGGACTTCGTGCGCGGTAATCCGTGGTTTCATCAGCCGCCATCCAGCGTGCGTATTTGGGATGAAGCCACACAAATGCAGTACAACATGAATCAGCCGAACACGAGCGAAGTGGTTCTGCAAAACTCCTATGGTGCGAAGATCGCTTTCGGTGATCCGAATGGTTTGAAAGCACAACTAAGCTATATGTATAAGCCTGACAATACTTTGGCGATTGGCTATCAAGGCAGCCTTGATTTAAGCACTTTGAAAGGTAATGTCGAGCTTCGCCCTCAAGTGTTCTATCATTCTTTGGCTGGTGCGGATCTGACTTATAAAGCAAAAAAATGGCGCACAGGTATCAGTGCGATCTTGGACCGTCCATCTAAAGAAAATCTTTTTGATGAGCCAGATTGGACTCAACCCGTATTTGAAGACGCTGTCCTGGTCAGCCCATTCTTTGAGTGGGATAACGGCTGGTGGGCTTTCAATTTGATGCGTTTAGATATCTATGGCGGCAAAGTCAAAGAGGTCGGTGCTGACTTGGCCAATGAACCTTTGACGAACCTGTATCCGTTCTATGAGGCGAATCAGGTTTCACTTTTGACGAATTTCTCGTTGGGGAAAGCTCGTCGTTTGATTACGAAATTCAGTTTTACGGCTTCTGATAAAAATGATTTCCAGTTGTTCCGCTTGAACTCTCGTCTGCGTTTGTCGGGCCTGTGGTCATTCTTTGGCGAGATGCAAATGCTTAAAGCGGGGCCGACAACTAAAGACAATCAAAACGAAATGTCCCAGTTTGCTAATAACGATCGTTTGATGGTAGGGGCGGCTTATGTCTTTTAAAGCCATGCTTTCTATCTTACTTGCGAGCGTTATGCTGACCACAGCCGTGGGATGCAGTGACTTTATCAATGGTCGTGAAACCAAAGAAGAAGAGCTGCAATTTGCCAATGATAAATTGGTATGTTTGAAAGACGTTCCGGCATCTTTAAAGCGTTTCTCGAATGGGGATGCGGAAAAATCTGAAATTTATAAATCGGTAGATTGTTTGCGCCAAGCTCTGCAGTATTTCCAAAAGAAGACCTACGGAGCACAGGGCAACGCCTATACGGTTGAAGAAATGCGCCGTTTCTTCTCGAAATACTTCCTTAAAGAAAACGTGGTTACGCCAGAGTTCGCTCTGGAGTTGATGAAAATCAAAAAGGCTCTTCTGGGTGGTTCCAGTAACAATCTGACGAAAGACGAAATCACACGTCTGGTAGATGTATTAGCTATCGTCCGTGATGAAGCTGTCGACTTAGCTCCACATATTAAGCTTTTGCTTTTAAGAACTCCAAACGATGCAGCGAATTGGCAGCAGGTTTCTGCGGGGACCGAACAGTTGCGTGTGGGTTTACAAAGAATCTTAGAAAAAACTGAATTGAGCCGTTCTGACTATTCTTTCGAGGATGGTAAGCGCGCTTTAAGGGGTTTTAAAGAGTTCGTGAAAGAAAAAGACACCGAGGCACGCGTTTCTCAGTGGCTTCCAGTTGTTGAAGCGGTTAAGAATGTCTTGATGGGACGAGAGGCGACTCTTGCGACATACAGTCAATGGAAGGGCAGTCTGAATAGTTTGATTGACCTCTATGGCTTGTACTTAAAGTATTACTACGTCATTCATAATTTCGATACGAGCAATGAAGGCAAAGTCCGTGAGGTGACTCAGTTCATCGGTCAAGCGATTGACTTGCTTGAAGGCTGCCCGCAGATCACGACTCGCGGAATGATTCCTTTGGAAGATATCGATAATCTTATCGAGACTATCTTAAATATTCCTCAAGTGAAGAATGTTGTGAACATTCGTCCGGTTTCGGTTGAGACCTTGTACCGCGCGGCTATTTTGCGTCTGTTAGAGCCAGGTCGTAACGGGGATTCCCGAGGGATCTTGGGCTTAGAGAAAAAACACATCGTGTCTTTACGTCGTGAATACAACGTGTGGAGACTGGTGCAAAGCTTTGTGGATTATCAATTGGGATCTTCGCGCAAAGTGGATACACCGATCACTCGCAAGGAATTGTTGTCGAGTTACGATCAGTTCAATTTTGGTCGCATCATTCGTCAGGGACTTTCATCAGATCCGTATGAGCATATTGCTTTAGAAAACGCCTGGAAAGATTACGGCGATCTTTTGACATCCAGAATGATCGTTTACAATAAAAAAGGTCGTATCGAAGAATTTAATAACAATTCTGAACTGACGACGAATTGGACTGGCCTCACCAAAGCGAATCTGATGCGCGCGATGTCTCGTGCTTTGATGCTAGCGTATGGTAAGGATACAAGCGAGCAACTGAGTAAAGCCACGATCCGCCCAGATGGTTTATACACTTGGTACGAAGACTTTAAAGAGTTGATGTTTGACCTGAAGGCGTTTGATCGTCGTACGGGCAATACGGCTTCGCGCAGCTTCCAGGAAGCCAATTTCTTTACATTCAGTGGTAACGGTGACGATTACATGAACCAAGTTGAAACCTATGAGTTTATCAGCTTGTTGTTCAGTGCGGGGCTATCGTCTTCGGATTCGATTTATAAAGATATGATCGCCGAAGGCTGCGGAAACTCATTGGGTCTGATCGAGAACCGTGATCCATTGGGCTTCTTCTATATGAACAGCCAGTGTTTCGAGACTCGCTTCCGTCAACATTTTGATAAGTACTTTGATAACTTGCCAGAGATGAGCAAGTACGTAGCGCATATGACTCAAGAGGAGTGGAATGAGTTCTATTCAACACTTCGTTTCTTGGCTCGTATGTCGACCAAGGAAGACGAAGGCTTTGTTGAGGTCGCAAACATCAGAACGATGGTGACGATCGTGCATTATATCGAGTCCATCATGGTGACTTACGATAAGGACCGTAACCAGTTGCTGTCGTTGGATGAAGTCTATACGGCGACTCCACGTTTCCTGCCGTATATAAAAAAGACCACGACTGTGTCGTTTGAAACACTCCTAAATCAAGGGTTTGCTTACCTTGTTTTCTATGGAAAAGAAGGCAATGCGGCAGAGCTTGCTTGGTTCCAGGCACAAAAGATCTGGATGAACGAGGCTCCACGCATGAATCTTCTGCGTGTGATTAAGTTCATCAAGGTTAAGGACACGGAAAAGGCTGAAAAAGAGAAAGCGGCCCAAGCCGCAGCCCTTTTAAAGAAAAAAGAACTTAAAAATAAAAGAAAATAGTCCAATAAGGCCGCAAACTGCGCTAATGTTTTTCCCTATGTTGGGGTTGAGGTTTTGGGGTGTAGTTTTGGGCTGTTTAATGGTGTCACCAGTGGTGATGGCCAATGCCCATGCGATGGACGAAGAAGTCGCCATCGTGGTCCGCGAACCCGCATCAGAGCCTGCTTATTCCGCGAATGCCAACGCCAACGGGCGCATCGAATCCATTCTTGATGACAAGCTGATTAAGGCCCGTACGAACTTTAATGACTGGCGTGTCGGCGAGACAGTTTCTGTTGAATCACAAAAAAGTGGCGTGGGTATTATCGGCTTTATGGAAATCCTTGGGGTTTCAAATAAAGAAGACGGGACCTACGAAATTACCGCAGAGCTTTTACGTCAATCTCGTTTGCACTTTATCCAAGTCGGCGATGAAATCGCTCATATTGATCTGTCCTCAGATAACGACAAGTACAAAGGCACCACGGATTTGATTATCAAACGTCGTGGTAAAAATATCTCCTCAAAATATAAGCCACTTTTTACTCAAGGTGTTTCTGTCGGGGAGACTGCAGAGACTTTGTGGGAGAACGAGTACTTAGTCACTTGGTTCGGTCAGGTGAACTACGGAGTGAAGGACTGGTTGTCCGTGAATACGATTATTCCCGGTGACTTGGCTGATGCTCCCAATGCCGCAGCGAAAGTTAGACTTTACCAATCTGATTCCAACGTCTTTGCGATCAGCGCCAATGCGGCTCATGTACCTAAGGATGATACAACGTCTCTGAATTTGACGGTGTATTGGGATTCGATTTCTTCTGAAAGCGTGATCTCGCACACATTGTTCACGGTCGCAGCGATGTCGTTTGAAAATGCCTCTGACATCACGGCGATTAAGTCCCTCGGTACGACATCTTTCCAGACTGGTTACGAATTCATTCTGGGCAGCTGGGATCGCGTCTTGTTGGGGCCGAGTTATAACTTTGAAACCAAAGCACTCGGTGGGTATCTGACGTATTTGAAAATTTGGGATCGTTTCCATTTCAGTTTATCGTTGAACTCCACGGATGTGTCTTCATTTAAGCTTTCGCCGGTGGATGGTTATTACGTTCTTTTTGATGCTTACTGGAGATTCTAGTGAATCGTTTTTTTATGTCGACACCTTTAGGATTCGAAAACACCGCTCTTTTAGAAATGAAAGAAGTGTGGCCCTATCTTTTGGGTAAAGACGCAAAAACGCATTCCCTCAGTTTCCCCGAGGTCGAAGTGATGATGGGTGGACTTGAGTTTGAAACAGAAATGTTTCAAGCCTTGCAGCTGAATTTCTTTATGAAGACAGCGAATCGCTTGCTTCTAAGAATGACTTCATTTCGTACCAAAGATCTTCCCAAATACTACCAAAAATTTAAATCACTCCCATGGAAGGAATTTCTTCCGCATGCCAATGTCGAGTGGGAAGTTGCCGCGCAAAAAAGTCGATTGAATAACGAAAAACGTCTGCAGGAGAGCGCTGAAAAAGCCTTGCAGGAAATTTTCGCCGGTCAAATGGGCGACACACCTTGCGCCTCAATTTACATCCGCATGGAAGACGATCTTTGCACGATCAGCCTGGATGCCACAGGTGAGCATTTGCACAAACGAGGTTGGTCTGTTCTTAAAGGCGACGCTCCGATGCGTGAAACCATCGCGGCAGAACTTCTCAGAGAAATGATCGGGGAGGCAACTCCTGCGGAAGTGGCTTCTGTAAGTCTGTGCGATCCAATGATGGGTTCAGGAACTTTTCTAACAGAGGCGAGAGCTTTGTGGTCTGGACAATTCCAACGCGATTACGCTTTTAAATCTTGGAAGAAATGTCCTAAGTTATTTTTGTCTCCAAGCTTTAGCCTCAATTACGAAATTCCAGCCAGAGCTCCCTTTAAGTCTTTGCTGGGCATGGATATCGATCCCAAGATGCCAGAGGTGGCCTCTAAGAATTTTGCTGAGGTTGAATCACAATTAAAGGCCTACCAACGCGATCAGTTTAAATCCCAAGAGCACAAATTCTGGGCACAAAACTCCCTTGAGGGTGTTGACCTGGGCGGTCCTGTTTGGATGGTGGTAAATCCTCCTTATGGGGAGCGTTTACCGGTTGCGGGCAAAGGGGGCCTAAAGACCCTGGCGTCCGAGCTGTGCCGTCTTTATAAGCCGTTAAAGCTGGGTATTCTTTACCCAGAGAAGGAGAAGGTCGATCCGGCTCCTAATGGCTATAAAATCGAAAAGGAGCTCAAAATCAACAACGGCGGCATCCGCTGTCTGTTCACGATTTTGACACCCCTGTAAAAGAGGATTTGCGGCTGGCAGAATGTCCTGGTTCAGGGTACATTCTGCGACCATGAAAAGCCTAAAAGTCCTTTCCGCATTATTTTTGTCTTCTGCGCTATTAACAACTGCCTGCACTCCTGTTGATAAGGAAGTAGGTACACCTGACGTTATGGCGAAGATCAAATTCCCTAAGGGGAATAAAAAATCCGCTGACGGCAAAAGCTATAATAAAAACCAATCTGGTTTTAAAGTAGGTGCTTTCGCAGCGTCTTCAGTGATGTTGGAAAAGCAAATCGAAGTTGTTGAGCTTTTGCAGGTTGTTTTGGGTAATGCCGATATCGCGAAAACTCTTTATCAAATCGAAGAGAGAAAAACAGACGATAAAGGTGCGACGACTTTCAAATTGACGGCATCGAAAGATGGCGTGAACTATCCAAATAAAGCGGGAAACTTCATTGCGACTGCGGAAAAAGACCTGAAGGTTACGATTGCAGCTGACGAGAGCGAAATCGTTATCGAAGGTAAAAACGTTTTGAAAGCGGATGAAGACAAAACTGATAAAAACAAAAAGTTCCTTAATACATTCGAGAACAGCTACAAATTGACGGTAGCAGTGAACTTAAGTGACGCTTCTAAGTACGATGTGAAATTGGAGTCTGCCGGAACTTTCAATGCAAGAGCTGAAACAGGCTTTGCAAAAGGTCCTTTCAGTTTTGAATCTTCATTGGTTATTGACCGCGCTAGCTTGAAAGAAGCTGCGGTTCAAGTTTCTCAACTGAACTCTACTCTGACTGTTGCTGAGAACAAAACGAAGATCTCTGCGGCTGGTTTCACGGTAAAAGTTGAAGGTCGTTGTAACGAACTTGTAGGCTCTGCAAATATCGACATGGGTAAAAACAAACCTACAATCACGTTCAGTTCATCATCAATCGTAATCCCAGGCAAATGGGATCAAAAGATCGCTGAATGCGGTCACCGTCCAACGGTTGATATCGCTCGTTTGCTAGTTTGGTAATTTAAAAGTTCGAAAGCAAACGCAAGGGAACATAAAGGTCGGCGAGAGTCGATCTTGGGTAATAAAAAAGCCGCGGTTTAAAACGCGGCTTTTTTATTTTTACGACCTATTTTGTTTTGGTCTTTTTAGCTGGGGCTTTCTTAGTCGCCTTCTTTTCAACTGCGGCTGGTTTTTCATCCTTCACCGGAGTTTTAGCTTCGCTTCTTTGTTTCAAACGAACATAAAGCGGGAAGTGATCGGCAACGCCGTCTTGTTCTTCATAGTTCCAACGTTTTGGATATTTCCCTTTGTACAGATGCTCAGGGTTGTAACGAATAACGTCGATAGTTTGTGGAAGCATTTGGTAGCTACCAGCTCCATCAGCTAGCAATGCCGGGCTGTAAACTTGCGCATCTAGGAAAGACCAAGATCTGCGATAGTTGTGAGTTCCTTGGCAATCCTTGCAACCAACAAAGTGAGAAACCGCTCCGCCTTTAGAAAGGATATCGCGGAAGATGTGTGCACGGTCTTCTTCTTCAGCAGAGATATTCAAGTCACCACCGAAAACCACCATCGCGTTCGGGCCTTTAGCTTTCATCAACTCCACCGCGAAATTCGCGATCTGTTGACGCCAGTAAGTCGGGTTCGCTTGAGACGGAAAGTGGGCTACCAAGAACGTGATAGGATCGCCATTAGGGGCTTTCACAGTCACTTCTAGGATGCGGCGTGAACGCTCCATCCATTCGCCGTCTTTTTCGTTTTCAGGCTTCCAAGGGATCGGATGCAAAACGGGTTTGCCCACCAATGGGAAGCGAGACAAGAAAGCTACGTTGATACCGCGTTTATCGGGACCATCAATGATAACTTCCGTCGTGTATTTTGCTGGTGCTAGAGCTTGGTTCAATTGCTTAAGAACCACGTCACTTTCGATCTCCATGATCATCAAGTTGTCGGGACCATTTCCGTCAACACCCAAGATTACTTTAGATAGATTAGAGAGCTTTTTCTCCAAAGCATCTGGTGACCAGTCCGTCGATAGACACTCATTTTGGCGGTAAGCACTGTCGTTGTTTTTAACGCAAGCAGAGCGCAGGCTCGCATCGCCTTTCTTCATATAGATCGGCAAGAACGTTTCATCGTTGTGGCCTGGAGTCTTTACAGTGTCGAACAAGTTTTCGACATTGAAGGACATAACGCTGATTTCACCCTCTGCTTTTGGTGGCAGATCCCAGTGTTTTTTAGAGAAGGAGACGGCACAACCCGTAGCAAGGGCCAATACCAGAGTCAGAATCAGGTTCTTAAGCAATGTGTAGTTTTTCATAGGCACTCACAGTAGAGGTTTTGGTGCGTCTCCTCAAGTCAAAATACTGCCTAATTTTTGCCTATTGTTTAATGCGTGGCGCTATGGCATAACTTTCGGGACTTTGTCGTAAGCATCCGTAATTAGGAGTGAAAAATGTTAAGAAAAGCGAGTTTACTGATCGCAAGTTTGTTCGTGTCCACATCTGCCTTCGCAGCCGTGTTGGATGGTGAGGACTTCGTATCAGCTTCTTCTGTGGGTGGCCGCGCGAATGATTGGTCTTTAACTTTCTTCTCCATCGCTTCTCAACAGAACATGCAAAATGGAAAAGAAGCGACAAGCACTCGCTCTGTAGATACTTACGATTATCTTTCTACGAATTATAAATTGGGCCGTGATGTGAAAGTGGCGATGAACATCCCATTCACATACAATACTGCAGGCCAAAACAATTACGGTGACACAGTCACTGCGAATTTCAAACTTCAAGATATTCACTTCGTATACACGAACTACGACCTTGGTTACTTCGGCCCGATCGATCTTTCTGGTAAAGTGAAAGTTTATTTGCCAACAAGTAAGTTTTCGCAAAATGCAGGAACGATCACAAAGATCCGTCTTGAAGGTTACGCTGACTGGCAGTTCACACGTCGCTGGTCTGTGGCGTACGTCGCAAAACCAGATATCTACTGGCAGAGCCAAACGGCGAACGTAAACACAGAAGTTGAATACGATGACAACGGCATGTTCGTTCGTGACCCACGTGGTACGAACAAGCAATTCGGACTTGAGCACTACTTGCAGGTTCAATGGGAATTGAATGAGATGTTCGCGTTGTCTTCTAAAACAGGTTTCGACGAAACTTGGTACCATGGATCTAACGTAGAAGGTCTTGAAAGCAGCCACCGCACATCTTTGCGTTTGGGCTTAAACTTGTGGATCAAACCAGTGCGTGGTGTTTCTTTCTCTCTAGGCGTAGGCAACGATACATCTCTTGAAAGCTACCGTGGTGAAGACGTAAAAATCTGGCAACCACAAAATACACAATACACGCTCATGACGAACATCTACGTTCTATAAGCGCGGTTGATGAAAATGGCCTGACTGCTGCGTTGTCGGGCCTTGTCCTCGCTCCGACGTGCCTGGGGCACGCCTGCGCTGTGGGAAGTCCCTCCGCCTTGCATTCAGACCATTTTGATCAACCGCTTGATGAGCGGTTTTTTTTGGCTTCTGCCTTTGGCAGTCGCTAGATTTTGAAGTGGTGGTGTTCGTTGGTTAGGGGATTTGTGAATTCTAACTCGCAGGCGGTTAGTTCGATTCTTTCTTCGTCCCATCTTTTTTTAGCACCGTAGGTGTGATCGCCGATAATCGGGGATTTTTCGTAGCCTAGTTGGGCGCGAATTTGATGAGTTCTTCCAGTGTGCAGGTGAATTTTTAATTCTGTGTGTGTGTCGTGTTTATTTGTTTCTAGAATTTCTAAAACACATTCTTGCCAGTTTTCTTTTTTCTCGTGGCTAACTACTTTCGGTGCGCGCGGGGATGGCTCCATATAATGAGTTAGAATTTTTTGTGCGGGAGCTTCGCCCTCAATTAGCGCGCGATAGATTTTTTTAATCTCTCTGGCGATCAGTAATTTATTAAAGGCTGATTGGAATTCGACAGTCTTTGCATAGACGATCAAACCATTAGTCGGAACATCCAAGCGATGAGTGACATACAATTGTTGGTTCAAGTCTTCTTCTGTGTAGGCCTGCAAGTTTTCGCGGATGTTGTCGACACTTCCGTGAACAGGAATTCCTGAAACTTTGTTAACCACCACGAAGTGTTCATTCTGAAAAACGATACGCTTTGTGAAGTCGACATTACCTTTTGGGAATCTTCGTGGCTTAGTATGGACTCGTAAGTAGTCACCTTGTGAAACCGAAATGTTTTCGAGAATGCGACGATGGTTGAGATAAATAGAGCCGAGGTGTAGCAAAAAGGTTACTTCTTGAGCATCGAGTTCAAGAATGCTTAATAAAACATCATGCACCGACCCGGACATCGGGCTGATTATGTGCTTTACACCGTATTCAAATCCTCTTTCGCTCTGCATACTAATCCTTATCAAGGAAAGTGAACATAGCACAGCGTGACGTGGGTGTTCAAGTGGGACGGTTACCTGCATAGTAGGGGACCTGAGGAGAATTGCTTTTGGAATTTGCTAACGAGCCTATATTTCAGTGGCTAGCACAGTTCGCTTACCAACCTTACATGGTGTATGCCGGTTTGGTGGGTATGATGTTGCTATCTGCTTTCGGCTTGCCTCTTCCAGAAGAAGTCACCCTGATCAGTGTTGGTATTTTGGCCTTCATGGGCGCGCACCCTGATCATTTTCCTCCACCATTTCCTGGGGCTCCAGTCGTCAATGTGCATACGGCAGCGATTGTGGCGTTCCTCGCAGTCTTCTTAAGCGATTTCCTGATATATGGTGTGGGCCGAGTATTCGGTCGTAAGCTTTTGTATCATCCGCGCACGCAAAAAATGTTTTCACCTAATTTGATGAAACGTGTGGAAGAGTGGACTCATAAATACGGAGCTTATGCTTGCGGTATTTTCCGTTTCACTCCGGGCATCCGTTTCCCAGGTCACTTGGCTTGCGGGATGTTGCACTTCCCAGTTTGGAAGTTCTTGTTGATCGATGGTCTTGCAGCCGCGATCAGTGTTCCGACTCAGATCTATCTGTTGGCCCATTACGGTGAGCCTATCTTGAACAAGCTTCGCCAATTCAAATTGGTCCTGTTCGCAGTTATCGGTGTTGTGTTGATTTACTTCATCGTTAAAAAGATCCGCGAAAAAATCCTTCAAAAGAAAAACGCTGCTGTTTAAAACAAAAAGCCTGGTTCATCACCAGGCTTTTTTGCTTTTTATATTCCAGTTTCAATTACGCGGCTTTTACGCTGACAGTGAAGTTCAGTTTTTCGCGGCGTATGTGATCTTGTAGGACGAGTTGTACGACAAGCTCTTCAAGCACATTCATTTTTCGTGCGATGTCCATTGCTCGACGGATCGAGGGTATTTTCCGTCCATTTTCTAAATCATTTAGGCTTTGCTTCGACATTTTAAAAACTTTTGCCATTTCAACTTGAGTAAGGTTTTCGCCAATACGATGGGATTTTAAAAGTCGTCCAAACGTCAAAGGACCGAATTGCTTTTCAATCTCTGCGAGGCCTATTTTTTTATTCTTAGTATTCATGTTTATGTACCTCTTTTAGGATCACGAGATGAATTGTTCCGTCGACATCTTCACGATAAATAGCTCGATAGCCCTTCGTTAATCGAATGGATCTTTGTCCCTCACGTTGTCCTTTTAAGGGTTCATCGTGATAGCCTGGTATCTTTCGAATCTCACGCAAGCCTTTCATCTCAACTGAAACTGCCCAGGCAATTAGTTTATCAACCACATAAGTGGGGATTCGCTTTAGTTGCTTTTGAACGTCATCAAAGATTACTCGATCCATTGCAATAGTACTCCAAAAAGGCGTACTCTTCAAGTGCTATATAAAATCGTTATAAACAGTGGCCCGAAGAGTTGTTAGAGGAAGCTGCAATGGCGGCGCCTATATTCAGATCGAATGGGGCAAGCACAAGATAGGTATTCATCCGAATTTGGGCTGCAGGATAGATGTTGGCATTACTTCACTGTCTGTTCGCTAATTAGACAGCGTTTTTTCCTTTAAAACCCTTATTTCTCTCATAATTTTGGAATGATTTTTGTACCTCTTAGGATATTTACAAGAGGTATACGATGTCGTTCTTAGGTGCTCTATTGGTTGTTGTCGCTCCCGTGATGGGATGGTCCCAGGAAAAGCCTGCGGATCTTGTGGTTACTCCCGAAGAAAAAGCGATGTATCTGCAAGCCAACCCAACTGTGGTTTCTGTAGCTAGCAAGTGTATTGATGACACTTATAAAACCCACATCGCGTTCTATAAAAAGTATGGCATTTCAAAATACTATGGTGATCGTAATCCAGCCCTGAACACACGTGCCAAACGATTGGCAGTGATCAAAGAGCGCGGAGCTCCTGAATCCATCGTCGATCAATTGGAAGCAATCAGCTGCATTGGGCTGACTCGCAAATGTTTGAAGGAAGGTTTTGATGCTGCTCAAAATCCGGCGTTATCAAACCTTTGGGCGCGTATTGATAAAAACTTGATTGCTAATGGCACAGACGGCTTGGTGCTGACTCAACATCTGCAAAAATTAGGATGGAAGGTTTTGTACTGGAATCCTCGCCCGGATTTGAATGCAGAGTGGGATGCTGAAGATCCGATGATCATGTCGGGTAAACCAGTGAACTGGGAGTCGGGTATTCGCAACTCTCAAGGTCAGTCCATCTATCACCCAGCGTGGGGCATGCACGGTATGCGCTACAACCAAGTGATGAAGAAAGACGTGTATTACAATGTGAAGATCGATGATAAGTCGACACTTGTTGGGTTTGATCTAGATGTGCCGCAATCATTTATCGACAGTGCCTTCTTTGTTGGTGTGGCTCATGCTGGATACCACGTATTCCCAGGGCGCTTTGGTGAGGTGATTGAAGCGCACAGCATGCGCAGATTAGATGGTATTGATAACTTAGAAAAAGGTCCATTCAATCCCTTGGCCGTCGGGGGAGCCCCAATGTGGACCAAGATTGAAAAATACCGTTCAGGAATCGTAGCGGTTCCACCAAAATAGAAAAAGGCGCCCGATGAGGCGCCTTTTTTATTTCTGAGATTATAAGAACGGCCTAGGCGGCTTTTACACCGTGAACCAACTCTTCCGATACTTCGCACGACAAGTGCAAAGAAACCGGTTTCGCGTGATTCTTAGGCTCGATGTCTTTCCAGAAGATTTTCTCGTAGCCGTTTTGCAACGCAAAGATCTCTTCACGGATTTTAAATAGCAAACCAGCAGGTGAGCCCAACAACCAGTCGATTTGAACCAAATAGAAAGCTTCTTCAAGCTCTACCGGATTCATGCTCGTGATGAAAGACTTCGGAAGGTTGTGAACCAAGTGGCAAGCATTGTGCGAGTATTTTTGGAAAGCTTTTTCCATTGGGGAAGCAAACAATTTCTCAACACGTGGATCTGGTGTCCCACGGCCTGTGAAAGGCTCGGAGAAGCGTTTGAAGTTCCAATACAACAAAGCATCGTTCACCACGTATTCAACGCGTGGCAAATAATCTGTCACTGCATCTACTTTAACTGCTTCGTGAGAAGCGTCTTGTACATGAGCATTGTGGTCAATCGCCACAAGACTGCGCAGGTTGTACAAGAATGAATAAAGCGTGTGAAGCTTATCCATAAACGGTTTAGAAAAATTCAAACCGAAGTTGTACAGCAAAGGTGCAGAGATTTTATTTTCAAACCAAGAGAACGTCTCAAGCAAAGGCCCTAGAGCTGTTAGGTCAAATCCATAAGGAGTGACAGCAGTCTCAAAAGTTTCATTGAAGTGTTCTTCAAAAAGAGCGCAAAGACTTGGGTCCACGACAGGAATCAAAGATTGCAAAGAGCGTACACGTTCTTGTGAACGTTCATAGATCTCAACGTGTGGGTCCAAAGTTTTCCAAGCATCCATCGCGAACGGGTAGTTCATGTGCTTAGTTGCAAGGGGTGACTTGATATAGGAGTTCAATTTGACAAGCGACAAACCTACCAGGGCATCACTCATATATTTAAATGGCGCATGTGGTTTGAATTTCTGGAAAGCAGACTCGTCACTCCAGAATTGAACCTTCTGGGGCTTCATAGTTGCACCCTTTGCCATCGTCACATCAAAACCCAAACGCAAACCCTTGTGCTTCATACACACTCCTTCGCAATCACTGTATCGGACCAAGACACCACTTGTTCGAGTCCTGAAATTGTGCAAACCTTAGGTCGAGGAAGAGGTGTGTATGACGGCTTTTGGAAGATGGATTGATGCTCACGGGCACTTGGCGGATCAACGCTGGGATGGTCAGCAGGCGGAAATCATCGAGGCGGCACAAGCCAAAGGCATTCATTTCTTTATGCAGGGCGGAGTCGGTCCCGAAGACTGGGAACGTCAACGCCAGCTGAAGTCCCGCTTTCCTCATAACATCGGTCTTTGTTATGGCGTTCATCCATACTGGGTCGCGGACCATACAGATGAAGAACTGGAAGAGGCGATCAATCTCCTCGCCCAAGAACTTCCCGAAGCCATGGGACTGGGTGAGGTGGGGTTGGATTTCCGCCCGCACATTATGAAGGACTCTCGTGACCGCCAAATCACAGCTTTTGAGGAACAATTGGAACTGGGGCACGTTGCCAATCGTCCCTTGGTTTTGCACATCGTGCAGGCGCATTCCGAAAGTTTGATGATTATGGACTTGTTTGGGCTTCCTCAGCAAAAAGGCATGGTGCATTCGTTCAATGGGAGTGCTCACAAAGCCCAAGAGTTCCTTAAACGGGGACTGATGCTCTCTGTCGGTGGCCCTGTGTGCCGCGAGGACAACGAGAAGCTTCACCAAGCCGTGCGCGAGATTCCGACGGAGTTTTTATTGATCGAAAGTGACAGCCCTGACCAGGGGCCTCCTGCCTATAAAGGACGCTTAAATCCACCTGAATCCATTTGGGAGGTGGCAAAGACTATAGGGAAGCTAAAATCCCTTGATCCTTTGGAAATATTAGATATCACTACAGGGAATTTTCATCGTTTATTTGGCTCGACAGATCATGTTCTGGCGGACCCAAAAGACAGTCTTCACTGATCGGTTTTCTGGTCGGTTGAAAAGCGGGAATAATGGATACAACGACCACAGAAAACCAAACTCCAACACAACCTCAGCAACCTCCTGAAACGGAGTATGTATTGCATCGTCGTTTTGATCGTATGGGTCGCTTAGTGGGCGATGCGACGATGAAAAAGTTGATGAACACACACGTGATGGTGGTGGGCATTGGCGGAGTAGGGTCATGGGCGGCGGAATCTTTGGCGCGTTCTGGTGTAGGTCACATCACTGTCGTTGATTTCGATGAAGTTTGTATCACGAATACAAACCGTCAATTGCACGCCATCCAAGGTATGGTTGGTAAGAAAAAAGCCGAAGTCATGGGCGAGCGTTTGCGCAAAATCAATCCGCAAATGAAAGTGACTGTGATTCCTGAATTCTATAACGCTGAAAATTCAGATCGTATGCTTGCGATCAAACCTGATTTCTTGATCGATGCTATCGACAATTTGACGGCGAAAGCACACTTGCTTGCGACTTGCGTGAAAGAAAACATTCACGTGATCACTTCTGCAGGTTCTGCGGCAAAAATGGATCCACTTCGTATTCAGAAAAAAGACTTAGGTGTGACTCACACATGTCCACTCGCGCATCAGTTGCGTAAAATTCTTCGTCAAAAATACGATTTCCCGGAAAAGGAATTCGGCATCCCTTGCGTTTTCTCTGATGAACCAGTGATGATGCCAGAGGAGCTGACTTACGATAAAGGCATGGGCTTTAAATGCGTATGTCCTAAAACGAATGACTTCCACGGTTGTGACAACCGCAATATGATTTACGGTTCTGCAAGTTATATCACAGGGGCCTTCGGTCTGGTGATGGCTTCACACATCGTGAATGAAGTGAGATCTCAAGTAAAAGCAGCATTAGAAGGAGCACAAGTATGATCGTAGCTATGTGGTTTACCATGGTTGGTTTGGTGATCGTTGCTGGGTTTGTATTACTAGGTTTAACATGGAGAAATTGGGCACAACAGAAGAAGGTGACCAATGGCTCGAAAGCAGCTTCGAAATAAATTAAGCCTGGGCTATTCGTTAGCCCGCTCTGCGCACTTCACAGCGCAACAGTTCACTTTGCCCTTATTAGAGCGTCTGGTGACAAGGTCGATGAAAGATCGACCTTCCATTGAACTCAAAAATATCAAAAAATCCTATTCTGAACTCTATAAGCTTCTGAAAAAAGACACCGACAATATCGACAAGGGCCTTTATCCTTTAGAAGTTCTTTATCCCGAAAATTTGGCGAAACATGCTCTCCGCTATCCACAAATTCTGGTGGATGGTTATCATATCTCTCGCCGACGTCAGGAACATGACGCTAAAGAATTCAATCAAGAGGCCCGCGAGTACTTGGCTGATCTGCCAGAGTACTATCAGCGCAATTTCCATTATCAAAGTGGTGGCTACCTCACCGAAAAATCTGCGGAGCTGTACGAGCATCAAGTGGAGATTCTTTTCGCCGGTGCCGCGGATGCCATGCGCAGACTTATTATTCCACTCGCCAAAGATGTTTTCTTAAATGAAGGCGCGGGACTCAAATTTCTGGAAGTGGGAGCGGGGACGGGAAGACTCACTCGATTTATGAAACTTGCTTTCCCGAAAGCGCAAATTACAGTTTTGGATTTAAGCGAGCCTTATCTCAAGCAAGCACGTAAGAACCTGTCGAAATTTAAGGGCCTTGATTTCGTGCAAGGGGCGGCCGAGGAGCTGCCTTTTAAGGATGAGTACTTCGATTTCGTCTATTCTTGCTTCCTTTTCCATGAACTCCCTGCAGATGTTCGGGATGGTGCTGTTTTAGAAGGCATGCGTGTTTTAAAGCCAGGTGGTTATTACGGTTTGGTCGACTCTCTGCAAAAGGAGGAGGCGGAGGGCCTTGAGTGGGCCCTAGAGCAATTCCCTAAGGATTTTCACGAGCCTTTTTACAAGAACTACAGCCTGCATCCTGTGGAAGGCTTATTGAAAGAGGTGGGCTTTTCAGGCCTCCGAAAAGACACGGGATTTTTCAGTAAGGCCGTTCTTGCACAAAAGCCATTCTCTGCTTGAGTTTTTGCTTAAACATGCTACTTTTCTGCCTCTTCGCATAACAGGAGCATGTAATGGGACCGATTTCTCAATTTATCGAACATCACTATCGTCATTTCAACGCCGCGGCACTTAAAGACGCAGCTGTTGGTTATAAAAAACATATCGATAATAAAGGCCAAATGCTTGTGACACTTGCAGGTGCAATGTCTACAGCTGAGTTGGGTCTTTCTTTGGCTGAAATGATCCGCCAAGGTAAAGTTCATGCGATCTCTTGTACTGGTGCAAACCTTGAAGAAGACGTGTTCAACTTGGTAGCTCACGATCACTACGTGCGCATCCCGAACTACCGTGATTTGACTCCGGCAGATGAGCAAAAACTTTTGGAAAAACATTTGAACCGCGTAACTGACACTTGCATCCCTGAAGAGGAAGCAATCCGTCGTATCGAAAACGTGGTTTTGGAATACTGGCAAGACGCTGATAAAAAAGGCGAGTCATACTTCCCACATGAATTCATGTACAAAATCCTTCTTTCTGGCAAATTGAACCAGTACTACCAAATCGATCCAAAAAATTCTTGGTTGTTGGCTGCTGCTGAAAAGAACCTTCCAATGGTTGTTCCAGGTTGGGAAGACTCTACTTTGGGTAACATCTTCACTGGTCACATCATCAAAGGTGACATCAAAAAATCGACTACTGTTAAAGGTGGTATCGAATACATGAAAACTTGGGCTGAATGGTACATGTCAGCTTCTAAAAAAGCTCCAGTTGGCTTCTTCCAAATCGGTGGTGGTATCGCTGGTGACTTCCCAATTTGCGTAGTTCCAATGTTGGAACAAGACTTGGGTCACGAAGACATCCCATTGTGGAGCTACTTCGCGCAAATCTCTGACTCTACAACTTCGTACGGTTCGTACTCTGGTGCGATCCCGAACGAGAAAATCACTTGGGGTAAACTAGCTCCAACGACTCCTTCGTACATCGTTGAGTCTGACGCTACAATCGTAGCTCCGTTGATCTTCTCTTACGTTTTGGGTCTATAATTTAGATTTTAAAATCTGAAAATGATGAAACCCCAGCTCACAAGGCTGGGGTTTTGTTTTTTTAAGCAGACTTTTTTAATACCAGATGAGCAGTGAGCCCCACGGAGTCGGCAAGGCGAAGGAGTCGGTCAATCGTCACCTTTTGCAGGCTACCGGAAAGAATTCCCGTTACAGCACTTCGTGGAAGTTTAGCGCGCGTAGCGATCTCGGTGTGAGTTAGGCTTTCGCGCTCAACAACCTTTTTTACCGCGAATATTATTTGGGCTTTCATGACTGCTTCAATCCCTCGGGCAGGGGGGATCTGAAGCATTTTCGCAATCTCAGTTCCGGATGTTTTTCTTTTCATTATAAAACCCATCTTTTATATCAGTCGGAAAATCCAAAATTTCTTTTTCGCACTTTTTATATAAATGGATCAAGAACACCTCCGTTGTCTCATATTTGAGACATAAAAACCAATGTTCATATAGTTGGCTGCAAAATATGCCCAGGATTGGATGGAACTTACCTCGAATTAGACGTTTCAGATGGCCAGCTTACGGACTGAATAGTACTTGGTTTCAATTGTGCCATATCGAAGCGGGGTCTTTAATTTGCAGTGGCTTTTGTCGATTTGACAATATTAACCAATTAGGTTAACAGATGGAGACGGCGACTTAGAGTTCGTCGAGGTTATTGAGGTTAATAAACATGAGTACTAAAAAGAAAAGTGATGCAGTTGAATTTTTAGAGAAAATCAGTGGTGGGCCGCTTACGGTGTCTAAACTTCTAGTGGCTCATCGAGAGTCTAACGATTTGACCCAGGCAGAGGTTGCAAAAAAATTGGGTGTATCGATCCCTCACTTGTCGCAATTGGAGAGGGGACATAAATTTTTGAGCCCCGAGAGAGCATATGCCTTTGCCAAGAAGCTCGGGTTGATGCCAGAGGTGTTCGTTATGATTAGTATTCAGGATCAGCTGACACGAGCGAAGCTTCCTCTGAAAGTGAAAATCGAAGCGGCTTAAAGTTGCTCGGTCAAAAGTCGCCGCGAATTTGTCTGCGATGGATAAAAAATCTTAACATTTGGTTATCGTAATTTGTCTCTGCTCAAAGATGCCCTCAACATGTTTGTTTACGGAGGGAACACTATGGCGACTGCCACAATGCCGACGACCGCAGGGACGGCTTCTGAGAAAAGCAAGATTTGGAAAGTCATTGCAGCTTCAAGCGCTGGGACACTGATTGAGTGGTACGACTTCTATATCTTCGGAAGCCTTGCCACGATTATCTCTGCGCAGTTTTTCCCTAAAGGAAATGACACCATCGCCTTGCTAAGCACGCTGGCAACTTTTGCTACGGGCTTTGTCGTTCGTCCGTTTGGGGCTTTGGTATTTGGTCGTATTGGCGATGTGGTGGGGCGCAAGTATGCCTTCATGGTGACTTTGCTGATCATGGGACTTGCGACGACGGCGATTGGTTTACTTCCTAGTTACGAACAAATCGGTGTCTTGGCTCCGGTGCTCTTGTTATTGCTTCGTCTGATGCAAGGCTTGGCTTTAGGGGGCGAGTACGGTGGAGCTGCGACCTACGTTGCAGAACACAGCCCTGATGGTAAGCGCGGCTATTACACGAGCTATATCCAAACAACGGCGACTCTGGGGTTGTTTGTCTCCTTGGGTGTGATCTTGATGACTCGTTTAGGAATGGGCGAGGATCAATTCAAAGCGTGGGGATGGAGGATTCCGTTCTTACTTTCTGTGGTGCTAGTGATTGCTTCCTATTTTATTCGTCGACGTATGCAGGAATCTCCGGTGTTTATGCAGATGAAGGCTTCGGGTAGAGCTTCCAAGAGTCCTCTGAAGGACAGTTTCATGAAACCAGAAAATCGTAAGCTTGTGATCTTAGCTCTCTTAGGGGCCACAGCCGGGCAGGGAGTTGTTTGGTACACGGGGCAGTTCTATGCTCTTTACTTTTTGCAGACTGTTCTTAAGGTCGATTTCGTTTTGGCTAACAAGGTGATCGCCATGGCCTTGTTGCTTGGGACGCCGTTCTTTATTTTCTTTGGTTGGTTGTCAGATCGTATCGGTCGAAAAAATATCATCATGGCGGGATGTGCGATTGCATCTGTCAGCTATATCCCCATTTACAAAGCGATGGAGTTTTACTCTGGCTGGGATATGTTAAATCCGACCGCGGCACCACTGAATCCGAATGTCCCGATGTTGGTGTTCTTGGTTTGGATCCAAGTGATCTTTGTGACGATGGTTTACGGACCGATTGCAGCGTTTTTGGTCGAGATGTTTCCGACTAATATTCGCTATACATCGATGTCGCTGCCATACCATATAGGAAATGGTGTCTTTGGAGGTTTGGTTCCATTCATTGGAACGGCATTAGTCGCAGCTACTGGAAATCACGTTGCAGGATTGATGTATCCTATCTCCATAGCCGTGATGACTTTGATCATTGGATTGATCTTTGTGAAGGATCCCACGAACGTAAAGTGGCACGAATAAAAAAAGGAGCGGTGACGCTCCTTTTTTTATTGTCCATCTTGGATTGTAGCGGTGGTTTCAAGTCCGGGTAGGGCAGGAACCTTTTGCGAGATATTTAAGATGCCTGTCGCATAGTCACGGCTGTTATTGTATTTCATTAAAGCCGTGATCTGAGCTTCTAAGTTTTTTTCTTTCCATCCACTTTTCGCAAGGTAGTTTGCAACACTCATGATGGCATCGTCAGGTTTTGTTATATCGGGAGTCGCTCCCGGTTTCAAAGACTCAGCAAAATCACGATAGCTCGAAGGAATAAACTGCGGCAGACCAAAAGCTCCCGCATAGGAGCCACGAAGTTTAGTCAGGTCCAAGTGTTTCTTCTTGCGAATTTCTGCAAGAGCGATCAATTGCTCCTCTGCCCATTTTGATTTTGAGACCACGCGCTTTTTCATGATCTCGCGAACTTCCTTCGCAGTTTTATACTTTTTAACTTCTTTGTTTTTTATAAGAGCTAGACGAGTCAGCTTCTTAAGATTTTCTGGTTGCTTCGCTTGCAATAGGTGAAGGTACACACTCACGATGTGAAAGGTTCCTAAGTCTGCACCATGACGAGTCTCAATCCATAATAGCGACGAAACAACTTCGGCAGGAACGCCAAATTGCTTTTGCGCTGTTTGGAATGTTTCAGAGTTGTCCTTCATAAAGCTTGCAGAACGCTGAACGGCCTTCGGGTCTAATTCTGTCAAATGCGCACCAGAGGGTTGCAAAAATCCCATCAGATTCAAAGAGACAACAGTTTTGAAACCTTTCGGTTCATAATACTTGGCAGCTTCTTCGGTGAAGGCATTTGAAAAACCGATGCGCTTCATTTGAGTGCGCACCCATTCTTTGTCGGCAGCGACCAGATCTTTTGTTTGTGACCAGGCAGTAGTGCAGGAGATCGATAAGAGGATCGAAATAATTAGTACACGCACTGTAAGCTCCTCTCTTTTTTGATTCAGCCTAAAAGACTATGCTAAATGAAAAATCGAAGCGAGGCTTCCTCTCTAGGATAAAACGGACCGGAAGTCGCGGCAACCCTTAGTCCTGTGTTGAATCACTCTGTGACACGAGGGGTTTTCCGTTGCTGGGAGTTGCTGAATTCGGCAGTATTTATTTGGGTTTAGCAAATTCAGGAGTGCATCAATGTCAGCATCAGCAGAGTCTCAACGCAAAAGGGCATTAATAGTTGTATCGACAATTTTCTTTATGTGGGGATTTTTGACCTGCTTAAATGATATTTTAATCCCTCATTTAAAAGCTGTTTTCTCTCTGTCATATACGCAAAGTGCGCTGATTCAATTCACGTTCTTTGGAGCCTATTTTATCATGTCTTTGCCAGCTGGAAGTCTGGTGTCCAAGTTAGGATATAAAAACAGCATCAGTGCCGGGTTATTGGTGGCGGCGATCGGGGCTGCATTCTTTATTCCAGCAGCTAAGATGGAGTCATACCCAGTCTTTTTATTTGCGTTGTTCGTCCTGGCTTCGGGAATCACTGTTTTGCAAGTGGCAGCGAATGCCTATGTCACATTGCTCGGCTCAGAAGAAACGGCTTCCAGTCGGTTGAATCTAGCTCAAGCCCTTAATGCTCTGGGGACGACAGTTGCTCCCAAGATTGGTGGTCTGTTTATTTTATCTGCTGTGGTGATGAGTGCCGATCAAATCGCCGCTTTAACGATGGACGAGCAGATTGCTTACAAAACTCAACAAGCTCAGGCAGTTCAGGGACCTTACACTGTTCTTGCGATTATTTTGTTGTTGCTCGCAATTGGAATGTATCTTTTCAAATTGCCCAACCTCCAAGAATCTAAATCAAGCGGTCAGAAGTCCGAGGCCTCATTTGCAGATGCCTTTAAACATTCGAACCTGGTTTTAGGCGTGATCGCTTTGTTTTTATATGTGGGTGCTGAAGTTTCCATTGGCAGCTTCCTGATTAACTTTATGGCGGAATCTCATATCATGGGTGTCAGCGAAAGTGTCGCTGCGGGACTTGTGCCTTTTTACTGGGGTGGAGCATTGGCAGGTCGATTTATTGGATCGTTCCTGATGCGCAAACTCAATGCTGCGAAACTTTTAGGTGTTGCGGCTGTAGTTGCAACAGTTTTGGTGGCAGGTGCGGTTACGATGAGTGGACCGATAGCGGCTTATACATTATTGGCAGTGGGGCTATTTAACTCGATCATGTTCCCGACGATTTTCAGTCTGGGAGTCCGTGGGTTGGGAGCTGCCACTGAAAAAGCCTCCAGTTTGTTGATTATGGCCATCGTCGGTGGAGCGGTTGTTCCCTTGTTGCAAGGGGTGATTGCGGATCAGGCAGGATTACAACATGCTTTCATCTTGCCGATGGTCTGTTACGTATTCATCGCCTTCTATGGATTCAAGGAATCCCGTCGAGCTTAGTTAACATATTTGAGATGCGCTGCGGAAGCCACACCGTGATCCCTGTCACCAGAGTTGACGGGGATACCTTCCGCGCCGTCTAATAGAAGTATGAGAACTATAAAAGCACTTATCATCCTAGCAGCTCTTCTTCCTTCACTTTCCTTTGCGGCTCGTCTGTCTGATGGCAAAGATCATCTAAAATTGTCTGGCAAAAAAATCATGACGACTTTGGATAAAGGTTTTCACTTCAATATCGAAGCTCCTGCCGGTTTGTACATCGATGGCGAGATGGGTTCTATCGATCCTGTTAAAAAAACTGAAAAGTTGATTGTTTTTGATGCTGCGAAAGCAGGCGATAAAACATTCTCTGTTAGTTTCTATGTTTGTGATGATGCTGAAACAGTTTGTGAATCTCACGAAGTGAACTTGAAAATTCAAAAGAAAAAACTTGTGAAGATTGAAAAAGAAAAAATGCAAATGGTGAAACCAGAAACAGGTGCACCAGTTGCTCCGCCAGCTGATCCTAAAACTGTTCAGTAGTTTTTATCATGCAAGTTTCAGAACTGAACATCTATCCCTTGAAATCAGGCAGAGCTCAAACTCTGCCGCAAATGAACATCACTCACGAAGGACCTGAGGGCGACCGTGAGTGGATGTTGATAGATGAGGCGGGTAAATTCGTTTCGCAAAGAACGATGCCGAAACTTGCTACTGTCAATGCGGTCTTTGAGCCGAACTCTTTGACTCTCGCTTTTGAAAAGATGTTCTTTAAAATAGGTCGCAAGGCTTCGTTCAGCCGCGAAGTGAAGGTTTCCGTTTGGAATGACACTTTCACAGCAGCGTTGGAGCCAGATCTTTACTCTCAAGCTTTGTCACAGTACTTGGGTGTGAACGTACGCCTGGTTCGTTATGCGCCTTTTTCACAGCGTCGGGTTTTATCGACACAAAAGGAATGGAAGCCAGAGGTTCGCTTTGCAGACGGCAGACCGATCTTGCTGACGAATACGAAAAGCCTTGAAGATTTGAATTCTAAGTTGCCATCTCCGGTTCCAATGAATCGCTTCCGGCCTAATATCGTTGTTCAAGGGCAAGAAGCTTTTGAGGAAGACAAATGGAAGCGTATCAAGATCGGTAATGTGATCTTTTCCCAACCGAAGCCGAGTGCTCGTTGTAATATCATTACGATCGATCAGCAATCTGGGGTTTCACAGGGTGCAGAACCTTTAAAAACACTGGCGACCTATCGTCGTGACGGGACTAAAGTGATTTTTGGATCTCTGTGGATTCCAGAAAATGAAGGAGTCATATCCATGAATGACTCCGTTGAAATTCTCTCTTAAAAAATCGTTCTCAATTCACTAATCATTGTGCGATGTCATCGCTCACTGGTCGGGGTGTTTGTTCGCATTTCGACTGTTCTTGAATTTACACTTTCACGCCTGTCGCTTCACGATGGGGTAAATAAATTGATATTTCTTAAATTCTAAACGTACTAACAGAGGCGACTTATGAAGTTACTTGTTGGATTTGCGGTGGTGTTGTTCTCCTCGTGGGCATGGGCGGCGGATCCTTTGCCATCATGGACCGAGGGGGAGCTTAAAAAATCGATCATGACTTTCGTTGCAGATGTGACGAAAGAAGGTGGATCTAATTTTGTTCCTGTCGAAGATCGCATCGCCACGTTTGATAATGACGGGACATTATGGAGTGAAGTTCCAACGGTAGAAGCTGAATTTACCAAGGTTCGCTTGGAACAATTGATGGCGAAAAATCCCGCGATGAAAAATAAAGAGCCCTATAAGACTCTGCTCAAAGAAGGAAAGGCCGCTCTTCCGCACTTAACTCAGAAACAGATCTTAGACATCATGTCGGTTACTCACTCTGGAATGAGCGAGGACGATTTTAATAAAGAAGTGACGGAGTTTTTTAAGACCGCTCTGCATCCCAAGTGGAATGTCCCTTACAGCAAGACGGCCTATCAACCTATGTTAGAGCTGTTGGCTTACCTGCGAGATAATAACTTTAAGATCTTCATTTGTTCAGGTGGCGATATCGCCTTTATGAGAGTGGTTGCCACGGAGATGTACGGAGTGCCCTCTCAAAATATTATCGGATCTTTCTTTATGGATAAAACCACGGAAGAAAACGGCAAGCTTGTCGTTATGCGAACTTCTAAGCTTGGAATGATCAACGACAAGGACGGCAAGCCGGTAGGTATTGTTCGTCATATTGGCAAACGGCCGATCATGGCGGTAGGTAATGAAAGATCTGGAGGCGACATCGCTCACCTTCGTTATTCCAAAGAATCCACACGTCCCACATTGCAAATCATGATCAATCACGATGATGCCAAAAGGGAAGCCGAGTATGCAGAAAAAGACGGCGCTTCTTTAGCCGCCGCCAGAAAATTTGGATTTAAAATCTTAAGTATGAAAAACGATTGGAAGCAGGTGTTTCCGGTACAAAATCCAATTGCGCAGAATGACTCACAACAAGAGGGGAATTAGCGATGGTTAAGGGGAACGAAGAAAAAAATAAGAAGACCGACGGCAAGTCACCGAAGCCTAATATTTTAGTTATCATGGGTGATGACATCGGTATCACTAATTTAAGCTGCTACAGTCATGGATTGATGGGTTATAAAACTCCCAATATTGATCGTGTAGCGGATGAAGGCATGATGTTCACTGATTCCTATGGTGAACAGAGTTGCACCGCGGGAAGAGCTTCTTTTATGTTGGGGCAAAGTGTTTTCCGCACGGGACTTTCGAAAGTTGGATTTCCTGGTGCCGCAATTGGGATCAGAGCTGAAGATCCTACGATAGCTGAACTTCTTAAAGGTCAGGGCTATTCAACCGGACAATTTGGTAAGAATCACTTTGGTGATCGGAATGAGCATTTGCCGACGGTGCATGGGTTTGATGAATTTTACGGAAATCTTTATCATTTAAATGCAGAGGAAGATCCAGAAGATCCTGATTATCCAAAATTGGAAGAGTTCAGAAATCTTTATTCACCCCGAGGCGTTTTGCGTTGCAAGGCTTCTGATAAAGACGATGAAACTGTCCATGAACGCTTTGGCAAAGTTGGCAAACAGTCTATCGAAGACACCGGTCCACTCACTCGTAAGCGCATGGAAACTTGTGATGACGATTTTGTTGAAAGCGCGATTGATTTTATCAAGAGACAGGATTCTGAAGATAAGCCTTGGTTTGTCTGGTTGAACACAACACATATGCACTGCCGCACTCATACGAAACCTCAAAGTATTGGCCAAGCGGGTAAAGCGCAGTCTCCTTATCACGATACGATGATGGATCACGATAAGAATGTCGGTCAGATGTTAGATTGTCTGGATGAGATGGGGATTGCTGAGAATACTATCGTGATTTATACGACGGACAATGGGCCTCACATGAACACTTGGCCCGATGGTGCCATGACTCCTTTTCGCAGCGAGAAAAATACGAACTGGGAGGGAGCATTCCGTGTGCCATTTTTAATCCGTTGGCCGAATAAAATCGAAGCTGGGAAGATCTCTAATGAAGTTGTGCAACATCATGACTGGTTGCCAACATTAGTTGCGGCAGCTGGCGAAGGTGACATCGTGGAAAAGCTAAAAAAGGGGCACGAGTCCGCTGGCAAAAAGTTTAAAGTGCATATTGATGGCTACAATCTTTTGCCTTATCTCACGGGCCAAGAAGAAAAAAGCCCTCGTCCTGGTTTCATTTACTTCAGTGATGACGGAGATCTTGTAGGACTTCGCTATGGGAACTGGAAGATGGTTTTCATGGAGCAAAGATCTAAAGGAACATTGGGAGTATGGGCAGAGCCTTTTACTCATCTGCGTGTCCCGAAACTCTTTAATCTCCGAACGGACCCCTATGAAAAGGCCGATGTGACTTCGAACACATACTGGGATTGGTATTTAAGCAAAGCTTACATGATTATGGGTGCACAAGAAATTGTCAGAAGATTCTTGTCGACCTTCACTGAGTTTCCGCCTCGACAAAAAGCCGCAAGTTTCACCATCGACCAAATCTTGGAAACGATGGCAAGAGGAGCTGGCTATGCTCACGAGGATTCAACTGGAAAAGTCGAGTCGCCAACCCATGAACAGTCAGATGAAATGGCACGCGGTCCACGTAAGCCAAGTTCCTCTGAAGGAGACAGACCTCGTCCAACACACTGATAGAAAGTGGTAGTACGTGAATCAAGTTGAAATCATTGAAAGACAAGAACAAGGGGAAGAGGAGCGCATAGCTCCTTTTCCTCATATGGTGTGGATTCCGGGTGGAATGTTCACGATGGGATCTAATGATCATTATGCCGAAGAGGCGCCTGCACATCGCGTGAAGGTCGATGGGTTTTGGATGGATCAATCTACGGTCACAAACCGAGATTTTGCAAAATTTGTAGGTGAAACAGGTTACGTAACTTTTTGTGAAAGAGATCCTGATCCTAGTATGTACCCCGGTGCAAATGCGGAAATGCTGAAGGCAGCCTCAGTTGTTTTTGTAAAACCATCAGGCCCGGTTGATTTAAGAAATCCCCACCTGTGGTGGCATTTTATCAGAGGTGCGAATTGGCGGGCACCGCAAGGTCCTGGCAGTCATATCAATGATCGCATGGATCATCCCGTCGTGCATGTGGCATGGGAAGACGTGCAAGCTTATGCAAAGTGGGCTGGTAAAAAACTTCCCACGGAAGCCGAATGGGAATTTGCTGCGCGCGGCGGGATTGAAGGCCGTGAGTTCGCGTGGGGAGATGAGCTTGTTCCCTCAGCGGGACATCTTGCAAATACGTGGCAAGGACAATTTCCTTGGCAGAATCTTTCTGAGGATGGATTTGAAGGAACCTCTCCAGTGGGAATTTATCCTCAGAATGAATTCGGACTTTTCGACATGATCGGTAATGTCTGGGAGTGGACTGTAGATTGGTATTCTCCCAAGCACACAGAAGACAAACCCAAGGCTTGCTGTATTCCAAAAAATCCCAGAGGAGCCATGGAAGACGAAAGCTACGATCCAAGACAGCCTTTGAAGATCCCTCGTAAAGTTATGAAGGGTGGGTCTCACCTGTGTGCTCCTAATTACTGTAAAAGATATCGTCCATCGGCGCGTATGGCGCAACCAATTGATACATCGACATCCCACCTGGGCTTTCGCTGTATCGTAAGGGGAGAACGATGATAGAGCCGGAATTAAACTCGACCGAGCTTTCCAAGCAAAGGACCGGACTGTCGGAGGAACGCACAGGTTTATCGGAGCATCGAACTGATTTGTCGGAGCACCGTACGGAACTTTCAGAGCACCGTACGGCGCTTTCCGAAGAGCGCAGTAAACTGTCAGACGTGCGCTCACACTTAGCGAATGAGCGCACTCATCTTGCTTACATGCGAACCGGGATTTCTTTGGTCAGCTTAGGCATTACCATGAACCGCTTCAGTTGGTTTCTTATAGACAATAAATCCATGACCCGTTTTGGAGGACATACATTTTTGAATGACGCCAAAAATGTGGGGCTGGGAATGGTCATATTAGGCAGTGCCCTCTTAGTCTGGTCCCTTTTTCGATACAACAAAACTGTGAAATCGATTGATTCGGGAGTATTTACTCCGCCTCACAGATTCATCTGGGGATTTACATTAACTTTAATTTTAATTGGTACGATTTCGACAATATGGCTCATGGTCGGTTAGGGAGGATCTATGGAAAGTGGTTATGTGTTAGGTCCGTCAGAGCTTTTCACGGTGTTTTTTGTGATGGTGGGACCTCTCGAACATTTGGGCCCCTTTGCTGCCGTCACTAAAGATATGACTCAGGCACAAGTCAGCAGTCTGGCATATCGATCAACCGCGATTATCATTCCTGTGGTCGTGATACTGGGATTGTTCGGTCGTCAGCTTTTACATGAGTGGCATATTCCAATTCCGATCTTACAACTTACCGCGGGTATTATCTTTGCGATCATGGCTTTTAAGCTCTTGCTCTTTCATAAAAAGGAAGAGGTGGTCATATCGATGGATGATAAAAACGCGATGGCACCGCTCACCATGGCTTTAAAAATCATCATCAATCCTTATGTCTGCGGAACTTTGATTGTGCTGTTGGCTTCTAGCCAAAGCACGGAACGAACCATTTTGATCTTTACGATGCTAATTATAAATCTTATTTTGGATGGAGTTGCCCTTAGATTCATTCGGATCTTTGCAGGTAAGGCGGGTATAGTGATCCTACAGATTTTGGGATCTGTGTTAGGCGTGATGCAGGCGGCTTTGGCGATTACAGTTATTCACTTTAGTTTGCAGATGCTGAAATAAGAAAGGGACCCGCAGGTCCATTTCTTATTTGTCTACGCAGCTGTAGGAAGCTGAGTAAGATCCTTCAGGAAGCGAGTCAGAGAAACTCACCGTGGAACCACTCACTGAATAGCCCGAAGTGATAAGTTTACCTTTGCTATCGATTAAAGCAAAATCCACTTTGCCGTCGTTATTGGCGTCAGCTGGATTACATTTCAAGTTGATAGATTTAAGAAGCTCTGCCGTTTTAGTACCAATCGAAGTCAGGATCTTTGTGTAATCAGAGGCACACACAGAACCGATCACTCCACCAGTCAATTTACTTAAAGACTCATATACCGGAGCGAATGCGGCTGTTGAACATGCCGTGTCGCTTGCCGCTTTAATAATAGAGTGGAAGCCAAATACTTTTTCAGCGCCGAAGCGTTCTTGAACTAGTTTGACCAAGTTTTCTGGAGCACTTTTAGCAGCGTTGTTTTGGCAGTTGCCGATACCAGAACTGCATTCGTCTTCGTCCGAAATTAAAATCACAACAAGTTTTGAATTTTGACGGAAGAAGTCCTGATTTGCAGGAGTGTTAGAAGTTCTTTCGATTGAGCGGTGGGAAGCGTAAATACCACGCTCGTGACCGCTACCAGAAACACCTACGTTTAATGCCGCTGACAACATTGATTGAGCTGAAGACAACGAGTGGGAACTCGCTTTCAACACATAAAGGCTGCCACCGTCAGAATCGAAAGGGCGGAGTTGTCCGTCGCCCCAAGCACGCACAGATTTATCCGGTGCTGTTGTATTGGAGTTTGGATCTGTTGTTGTCAAAGCCACATGCCAGTTCATGCCTTTAATGAGACTCATGAAACCGTCGATTTTAGAGGAGATGTTTCTTTGCTCTTCAAGCATAGAAGCCGAGTTGTCGACCACGAACAAAACGTCGATGTCGGCATTGGCTTTTACTTCAAAGCTTTGGTTGACGCTTTTAAAGCTGCCACCGCCATCTAATGAAGCTAAATCCTGCTGAACTGTCAGAAAGTTCACGTCAGGCGCACAAGCACTCAGTAGCAAGCCAGATGTAATAATCGCTGTGACTCCATAGATTGGATTTCTCATAACATTTCCCCCGCGAGCTACAGTATTGCAACTTAGATACCATGTGAGTCCCACGTAATTTCGTTCCAAGTGTTGAACAAGGGAACATCGTCTAAAAAACTGATAGTGTTTTCGCGGGGATTCTGAAAATGAGACATGAGGTCATTGCATATTTCAGAGGGAAACCGTCTCAGATAAATCCATTTTCCCTCTGAAAATAGCAGATTTCATCTGTGTCCCTGAGCGAAGGTCTTGGTTTTTACTCAATTCAAAATATGGAGTTCACTCGGAAATTTGCCGTCACTGCAGAAGTTTTAAACGAAATTTCTAGCGGTAGAATCGGCGTTTTCTCGAGGGAATACTTGCGTTTTAAGCTGTGCATCAAAACTTTTGTAAGTTGATGTTCATTTCAACTTTGCCATGATTAGGCCCGGCTCTTGATTTGAGCCTTGTAATGCTGCTTGATGATACTGTTAGAGGGCAAATATGGATACAGTGAAGAACCCTAAAGATATGAACATTGAACAGGCTCAAGAATTACAAAATGAAAGTTTTGAGTTTTTGGTGCAAAACGTCGTCGACTACGCGATTTTTGCTTTGGATAAGTCTGGCAATGTCAGCACTTGGAACGCGGGTGCTCAGCGTATCAAAGGGTACTCTGCTGAAGAAATTTTGGGCCAGCACTTTTCTAAATTCTATTCTGAAAAAGATATCCTTCGCGGTCATCCTCAACATGAATTGGAAGTCGCAGCCCGTACTGGTCGCTTCGAAGAAGAAGGGCAGCGCGTCCGTAAAGACGGTTCTCTGTTTTGGGCGAATGTGGTTATCACTGCGCTTTTTGATACAAACGGAAACCTTACGGGTTTTTTGAAAGTCACTCGCGACATCACTGAAAGAAAACAAGCCGAAGAAGCCCTTAAAAAAGCCAACACGGAGCTAGAACTTCGTGTTTTGGAAAGAACATCTCAGTTAGAGCTTCGTGAAAAAGAGCTGAAATTCGCTAAGGAAGAAGCCGAAATGGCGAACGCCGCGAAAAGTACCTTTTTGGCGAACATGAGCCATGAGATCCGCACTCCATTGGGAGCAATCCTGGGGTTTTCAGAGATGATCACCGAAGAAGGTGTGTCGTTCGAGGAAAGAGAAACTGCGAAAGAAGCCATTCTCCGCAATGGTCAGCTTTTGATGAATCTGATTAATGACGTTTTGGATCTAGCAAAAATTGAATCTCGCAAAATGGAGATTGAAAAAGACAAGATCAAATTCGCAGAGCTTGCGAATGAATTGGTCGGCACATTTAAAGCTCCGGCAAAAAATAAAGGTGTCGATTTAAAAGTTGAATTCAATCCAGATTTGCCAGAGCAGTTTGTGACCGACACGGTTCGTTTGAAGCAAATTCTTTATAATCTCATTGGGAATGCCGTTAAATTCACGCAAGACGGAACTGTTATTGTAAAGGCTCGTCGTCGTGGCCAAGACCATGTGTGCTTTTCAATTACGGATACAGGGATCGGAATTTCTGAAGAGCAAAGCAAAAGCTTATTCAGTCCTTTTCAGCAAGCGGACTCGTCGATCACGCGTTCTTTCGGTGGCACGGGTTTAGGTCTTATTCTTTCTCGAAATCTGGCTCAGGCGCTAGGTGGTGATTTGGATCTTACCGATAGCAAACTGGGAGTGGGGTCGACCTTCACTTTGACATTGCCATTATCAGATCTTTCCGAGGTTGCAGAAAAAGGCGCGACAGCACAGACGGCAGTTCACGCGAACACGGCCCGTATCATGGTGGTCGATGACAATGCTGACAATCGTCGCTTGTTATCGATTTTGTTGCGTAAGCACAATTATATCGTCGACACAGCTGCGGACGGTGTCGAATGCCTAGAGAAAGTGGATATTTTCAAACCGCATATTATCTTTATGGATCTGCAGATGCCTCGTATGGATGGAATTACGACAACCTTAGAGTTGAAGCGTCGAGACTATAAAATGCCAATCATCGCCTTGACTGCGAATGCATTGAAGGACGAGCGTGAGAAGTGTTTGGGTCTAGGGTTTACCGAATACCTGACTAAGCCAATCAACCGTACGCATATCGAGCAAGCGGTTGTCAGAAATCTGACTTTAAATCCTGTGGCCACTTAATTGGGCGGCGCAATCACCGTTGTCAAATGGGGAAAATGCGCTATCGTTAATGCCATGAAAAAGAAAAACTTAATCATCATGGCCGTGGCTTCATTGTTAATCAGTTGTTCAACGCTTTCACCCAAAGTAAACGAGTCGGACATCAATGCAGAAGCGGCAAAAGCCTATGCCGAAATCAAATCAAAATCTAAAATTTCCACCAACAAAGAATGGACGGCGATGGTTCAGCGTGTAGCTGATCGTATTGCCAAGGCCTCTGGCGAGAACTTCCAATGGGAAGTGATCTTGATCGAAAGCCCTGAGGTCAACGCTTGGTGTATGCCGGGCGGGAAGATGGCGGTTTATACGGGCATTATGCCAGTTTTAAAAACCGAAGGCGCTTTGGCAGCAGTGATGGGGCATGAGGTTGCTCACGCAACTCTTCGTCACGGTATGGAAGGTTATATTCGCGCGAAACAACAAAGCTATGCTGGTATCATCTTAGCTGGAGCAAGTGTTGTCGGTGGTCAATTGCTATGTAAAACCGAAGACTGCCGCAAGTGGAGTGCCTTGGGTGGCGTCGCTGCAGGCTTTGCATTGACATTCCTTGAAAGAAAATTCAGCCGCGGCGACGAAACCTCCGCCGATAAAAAAGGCCAAATCTATATGGCTAAGGCCGGATACGATCCAGCGGAGTCTTTGGTCCTATGGGATCGCATGGGAGCAGGTAAGCAGGGTGCCCCTCCAGAATTCATGTCCACGCATCCCGCAGACCAAACCCGCAAGAACAACCTAAGAGGCTGGCTACCGGAAGCTGAAGCCTTCTATGCCCAGTCCCCGCAGAAGTACGGCTTGGGCGCTACGATTCGCTAAAAAAGAAAAGGGCAGGTGATGAACCTGCCCTTTGTGTTTTAGCTTTTAAGAAGCAATTACGGCGTAATCAAGTAGTCCGGTGAACTAATAACCTGATTGCCTTTTTCATCCACCGAGATCGCGTTGATCAGGTAGTAAAGACCGCGAGTTAGACCAGTTAGGTGAACTTCGTGGTTTGTCACCAACTCAGAGTTCAACTCTGTATAGATGATCTCACCCGTGAAGTAGTTCACGATTTTAAGTTGGCTTGTCGCTGGGATATTCGTTTTCCAAACCAGTGTAGCAGATGGAGCATCTACCGAAGTTGCAATCAAGTCTGTGATCTCAAGCTTCTCAACCGTACAAGGGTTGGTTTTTTGCTCTGGCATTTTATAGTTTGCGTTGGCAATCGTTCTCCAACCAGTAGACTCAAGCCATTTAGTAACGGCTGTCGGTTTTTCAGTCTTCGGTGAATAGAAGTATTCGTTGCCAGATCTGCCGCACACCCAGTTGTCTTTATAGGATTTCTGGAATGCTTTAACGTCTTTATGCTGCTTCCACATCAAAACATTTGAGATGTGATAGCGTGGGCCTTGGTAGTAAAGAACCTTGATAGGAATCTCTGTACCTTGCTTCATTGTGAATGTTCTATATGAACAACCAAAACGAGAAGGGTGATTACCATCGTTATTAATTAGTTCTTTCCATTGATCATTTTCTTTAAAGAACACGCGGGCACCATCGTCAGAGATAATACCTAATTCGTATTCACCTTCTTTGTCGGCTTCAGAAAGTTTCAAGATCGAATTGTATTCAACAGCGAAGTGCTCAATTAGCTTTTCACCGTTTTTATCAATAAGAGTAGCGCCACCCTCAGTGGTGAACCCTTTAGTAAACATACGGGTAGGGACATTAATGGAAGCAAAGTACAAATCTTGCTCCATGCGAATACCCTTATTGTAGTAATCCATAACGCCAGAAACCGTTTTCATTTGCGGACTGCGTAGGATTAGTTTTGCGGCTAGACCGCTCGTACGGGATTCAGAAGGAGTGCTTGATAAAGGATCACACACTGTCTGATCAGGATCTTGCTCCGGGAAGTCAAAGATGGCATTGGGATCAACGCCATAGTTGTTACCGTGGTAAGTACATTTGATCTTTTTTAACAGACCCATTGTCTTACGCAGTTCCTCCAACTTCTGTTGTTCAGTTTTAGCTGATGAGTTCGATCCTGAACTTGCCGGTGTACGGCTTTCCTGCTTGGAAGGGGTGCTAAAAATGGATTTAAAAATATCGCCAAGTGAAATGGCGTGCGCGGGAGAGCATGCTAATGAAGCAATAAGCAAAGCAGCAGTTTTTTTCATTTTTACGTACCTCTTACGTGAATAGATTAATCATAGCACGTATGGGAGGTAACAAAAGGTTTGTGGCGGGAGTTATACAATTGAGACAAACAGTGAAAAATTTAGGAGTCACTTATCAAGGGAAATTTACAGTCCGAGCTTCTGTTTTATCAAATTGAGATCTTTTTGTAAGTCCTCATTCTGTTTCCTAAGCTCTTCATTTTCTTTTTTTAATTTATCCATCTCAGCGCGATCCGCCTTAGACGATTCGATGGATGCGATCTTGCGATCTTGTTCAGCAACTTTTTCTTCAGTTGATGTGATTTTAGCGTAAAGAGACTTCACCGCTTCGATCAGTGGAGCAACCAAGTGATCATACGCCACAGACTTCAAACCTGTTTTCGGATCAGTCACGACAACTTCTGGAAAGACTTGCTCGACATCTTGAGCGATCACACCGATTTGTTTTTTATCGGAGAATGTCGCTTTATCAATGTAATTGTAAGTTACACCTTGGACTCTAAGGATGCTATCCAGCGAGTGATCAAGAGGTTCGATATTCTCCTTTAGATTGCGATCTGAAGAAGAGGTACAGCCTGCAGCGGAACAAATTTGCACGCCATTTACGCGATAGACGCTACCCGAAGAAACGTTGACGTCGCCGATGACATCGAGCTTATAAGCAGGGGCGATCATTGCGCCGATCCCGATATTGCCATTGCTAGCCATCGTAAAGAAACCGCCAGATGATGTGGAGTTGTCGCCTTTAGTTGTAAATGTCAGTTTACCACCGTAACCATTTGCTCCACCAGAGCCATCTGCTTGAGCTTGGATGGTTGCAAGTCCACGTGTACTTGCTGAGCCTCCGTTGTTGGAGACTGTGAAGTTCACGCGGCCGCTCATCGTCGTGCCAGTAATAGTAGCCGTCGAGTTATTTACTTCGAGGGATCCGACGTCCGTAATCGTAGTTCCAGGGCCATTCAGTGTTAAGACCCCTGGGCCGGTACTAATGCCTACTAGGTTTGCAGAGCCTCCACCCAATGATGCTGCACCTGTTGTATCAATAATGAATCTTGCTTTGCCAGCTTGTTGGTCGACGACGCTGAACGCACCAGCTGGAGTCGTAGATGAGGATGCTGCACCCACATTAAGGGTGAATGAGCCATTCGACGATGAGTTTTTAATCGCTAACGCAGTTCCTGCAGTGGATGAACTATTCACATCCAGATTATAAGTTGGAGAAACGTCACCAATACCGACTTTACCCGAAGGCAAGATCGTAATGCGCTCAGTGCCGCCGGCTTTCAATCCTAAATTGTAGGCGTCATTCGTACCTAGAGATGCATTTGCTCCGAAACTATTTCCACCATTCGCAAAGAAATTAGGAACGATCCATTTAAGACCTGTGGTCTCAGCTGAATCTGTCACTAGCAACTGACCATTTGCCGCCGCAGGCAGACGAGTGTTGGTTGTGCCATCTGAAGCCAACAAATCACCTTTGCTCGCAAGAGGAGAAAGCGCGTTGAATGCTGGAGCTTTTGATGTTGATCCGGTACCACCCATAGAAATAGGTAGAGTGCTCGTTAAGCTAGAAGCCGCCACATTCGTCAGAGCCGAACCATCCACTGCAGGAAGTTTTGCAGTGGCATCAAGAGTGACAATTTTACCAGCGGTCGTCCCAGAATCTACAACCAAGTTACTGCCAGACACTGTCAATCCCGTGCCATAGCTCAATACAATATTAGATCCAGTAACACTCAGCGGAGCAGAAGTTCCCAGAGTCGTATAAGTTCCCGCACCAGTTCTTTGCACGATACCAGTTCCAACCACCGTGCTGATATCAGAGGCGATAGGGGTTGCCCATTTGATACCTGTGCTAGTCGCGGAATCAACAGTTAAAACTTGACCCGTAGATCCCACAGGTAAAACGGCCGGGGATACGGCGCTGAAAGAGATCAAATCACCTTTAGTCGTCATTGGTGAAAGGGTCGCGAAGGCTGCCGTTGCAGTACTTGCTCCAGTACCACCTTTATTAATCGGAACTAAAGATGGGAATGACGAAGGATCAGCTGCAATCACACCACTCGCAACAGAAAGACCATTGCCAACTTGAACAACGCCCATTGTGGAAGCCGTTGCCGTTGCAACTGAAATAGTCGGAGTTGTCGAACCATTGGTAACTGAAATCGGCGAGGTGCCACTTACCGTAGTAACAGTACCTGATCCCGTTGCTACGGTCGTCGGTACAAAACTAGTTCCGTTATATCCCAGAACTTGGCCCGATGTGATCCCCGATGTACTAACCGTGATGCCTTTGATTTTATCAACGCTCGTCGCACCGACAGTACCGGAAACGTCGCCAACCAAAGACGTGGTTGTGCTGACTTTATTACTAAACGTTGCCCAGTCAGTAGGGCTGAGCAAACCACGAACAGTTGATGATCCAGTAGGTAGATTGAATGTATGAGTATTGCCAGTAGAGCTGATTGTAAAGTCAGTTCCAGAAACACCAGTGGCAAAAGTCTGCGCACTGCCAGTTAAGCCGTTAAGGCTCGACAAGCCGCCAGTACCCGCCGAGTCATCTGCAATAGCCCATTTAGTGCCGTCGTATTTTAAAATCTTACCAGTCGCGAGGCCTGTTGTATCGACAGTGACCCCTTTGATCTTATCAACCGAAGTCGTGGTCTGCGTTCCTGAAACATCACCACTCAATGAGCCCGTGAAGTTTGTCGCCGTCTGCGCCGTCAAAGTACCGCCGCTATAGGCATTCAGCAAACCATTCAAAGTCGTGTAGCGAGAAAGAATACTTTCCAAATTTGCTTGAGTTGTTGAAAGCGAAGTATTTACTTGCAAGAAATCCGAAGGCCCCTTGTCTGCAAGCTTTTGTGAATTGATAGAAACGGGGATATTCCCAATCGTTACATCAGGAGTAAGATCTGTACCCCCAACATTGATATGTAAAGCACGGGTCGCAAAACCCGACATCGTGACAGCAGAAGCTCCCTGACAGTTCACGAGACCGGAGGAAGCAAAAATGCGGTCCGCGGTATTGTTAGTCGTATCGATGCGAGTGCCAGTTCCCACGATGACAGAGAACTCACCATCTGCACCCGGAACAACAGTTTGAGATTCAGAATACAAAACACAAGCGCCGTAAAGAACCTGAAAGGTGACGTTTTGAGATGTAGTGATCGGTGTACCGCTGGAGCTAGTTAAAATACCTTCGTAAGTCAGTAAAGACCCCGGTGATACAGCGTGAGCTGTATTTACGAAGAGTGCCAACATTGCGGTGGTTAGAAGAGTCAGCTTCATTCAGCAACCCTTCCGTAAATGCGGAAAGCACCACCAGCCGCTGTGTTCTGTTGGTGAGAAACAATTCTGCCACGCAAAACCATTCCACTTCCGGTTTGCACCGAGGCACCAGCAAGGACGCCTTGTTTGATTTGCGCCGGAGGCACAAAGCGAACATTCACTTCGCGATTGATATACATACCAGCGCGAGACCAAGCACGGAACTTTACATTGAAGGTATCGCCGTTATTGATGGTCATCGAACTTAAAGGGGCCTTGGTATTCGAGAGTGAAATCTCGTACTGGCCATCCTTAGAGCAGATCACGTAATTTGAATCGTAAGTGTCTGAAGCAATCCATGTCGTGCCGCCATCGAACGAAAGATCAACTGTCGTGATAAAGCGCGAGCACTCAGCTTTCAGAGGAATGGAGGCGAGAGTAGAGGTGACAACGTCTTTGCTAGGTTTGAATTCGAAATTGTCCATGGGACGCAAAAACGAGACAGTCGGATCAGCATCCGAACATCCCATTAAGAAAAACAAACCAAAAACGGCCACGATGGACCGAACAAAACTTTTTTGCATCCATCAGAAATATCGGAATAATCCAGTACTTACTGAAGTTTTATGGGTTTAAAAATCTCTTACTGAGACGGTGGAAACGATAAGTTAGAAGGATCGATGCGAATATGAGTCCTATCAGGAGCCCAATCCAGATTCCGATGGGACCCACCCCCAGATGAAAGGCGAGGAGATAACCACCTGGCAAGCCCATGATCCAGTAAGCAAAGAACGCAATGACACTCGGCCATTGAGTATCACTCATACCACGAAGTGCGCCGATCGCGACGGCTTGAACGCCATCAAAGACTTCAAACAGTGCGACCACTAAGAAAAATTGCGCAGCCCAAGCAATAACGTCTGCATCACTCGTGTAGAATGTAGGGAACCAATGACGGAAGACTAAGAATCCTAAACCGCAAAGCCCCATATAGGCTCCACCCAAAACGATGGCGGTGAAACCTGCGTGACGAGCCAGTTTATAATCTCCGCGTCCTAATTCGAAACCCACGCGAATACTTGAGGCAATGCCGATTCCCAGAGTTACCATAAAGCTGGTACTCGCAAGGCTGATTGCGATTTGGTGAGCGGCCAGAGGAACTGCGCCAAACCAACCCATCATCACAGCACAAGAAGCAAAGGCTCCCACTTCGAAAAAGAAAGTGAAACCATTGGGAATTCCTAAGCGAATCATGTTTTTCAAAATCTGTTTATCGAAAGAATGAATCCAAGGATTTGCCAGATATTTTTTAAATTGCGGATGCAAATGAACATAAGCGATCATCGCAATCATCATAAGCAGGCGAGCTGCAAACGATGCCCAAGCAGCGCCGACCAAGCCCATTTTCGGGAATCCCCAAGCACCATAAATCAAAGCATAGTTACCAATCACATTGGTGATCACTCCCGCGATCATCACATACATGGCCACTTTTGTGCGTCCTAAGCCATCTGTGAACTGCTTGTAGGCTTGATAAATCAAACTCGGCAGAATTGACCAAGTGATGATGGTGTAAAACGGAGCGGCCGCTTCAAGGACTTCTGGGCGTTGTCCAAAAATGTGGAGATGAGGTAAGATGGCCAGAAGAATGGCGGTGATAACAAAACCCACACCGACAGAAATAACAAGGCTGTGACGAAGCAAAACTCCGCCGCGAGGGTGATCCTCTTGCCCTTGTGCATGGGCGAACATCGCTGTCATCGGTGCCAGCATACCTAAACCGAAAATCAAAAAGACAATGTAGACACTTCCCGCAAACGCAGAAGCACCAAGGGCCACGGGACCCAAATGACCGACCATCAAGGTGTCAGCCAGCTGGATCAAGTTCTGACCAAGCTGTCCAACGATGATAGGGCCGGCAAGTTTTAAAAGAAGCTTAGACTCGTGTACGGTCTCAGATCGAAAGAACTTCATGGATTTCCGGGAACAATTCCTTCATGCGAACTTCGATGCCGTCTTTCAAAGTAGCTTGAGAAGATGGGCAGCCCGCACACGCTCCACGCATGTGGATGTAGAGTTTGTTGTCCTCGTATTTATTGAAAACAATGTCACCGCCATCAAGAGCTACAACAGGGCGAATTTCGCGGTTCAAAACAGATTTAATATTGCGCACCAACGGAGAATCATTTGGGTCTTCTACATCAGAGTGTTTCACGATTTGCACAACCACGGGTTCTTTGTTGTCCAAATGTTCTTGGATCAAGCCCGTCAATGGAGACGCCAGCAACTCCCAGTCAACCCAGTCTTGCTTAGTCACGGTAATGAAATCAGTTCCCACGTAAACAGAGCTTGTCCAAGGGAAACCAAAGATTTTCGAAGCAAGAGGTGAGCTTTCAGCGTCTTGCGCAGTAGGGCAATCGAAGCCTTCATCTGCCACTTTGGTATGCAAATGGAACTTCATAGTCGCTGGATTTGGAGTGGCTTCGAAAGAGACTCTATTTGTGCTCATTTTTACCTCGAGGAAAATCGTGCCCACAGTATACCACAGAATCCGCTTTGGAAAGGTAAATTGCTGCGATGCTCGCTATGATGTAGACGCTTGATTATCAAAAGAAAGTTCACTACCTTTGAGCCCGCTAATTAACTGAGCATTCACATTTTTTACCATTTTCTGGAGCACACATGACACCAAGAGTTAGAGAGATTTTGAACTGGTACGGATCAGACAACCCAGGCGTATTGACGAACCTGGCTCGCATTATGAATCACGGTAAATTGGCGGGTACTGGTAAGATGGTCATCCTTCCAGTGGACCAAGGTTTCGAACACGGTCCAGCACGTTCTTTCGCGCAAAATCCAGATGGTTATGATCCTAACTACCACATCGAACTTGCTATCGAATCTGGTTGCAACGCTTACGCGGCTCCACTTGGTTTCATCGAAGCAGTTTCTCGTAACTACGCGGGCGAAATCCCATTGATCTTGAAAATCAATAACTCTGAAACTCTTTACGGTAACAAAGCTCCGATCTCTGCAGTGACGTCTTACATCGACGATGCTTTGAGACTTGGTTGCGTAGGTATCGGTTTCACAGTGTACCCAGGTTCTGCTGAACGTAAAACTATGTACGAAGAGATCGCAGAAGCATCTCGCCTAGCAAAACAAGCGGGCCTTGTAGTTATCATCTGGGCATACGCTCGTGGTGAGCAAATCTCTAAAGAGGGTGAAACAGCTATCGACGTGATCGCATACTCTGCACACATCGCGGCTCAATTGGGCGCTCACATCATCAAAGTTAAACCTCCAACTGCACACATTGAACAAGCAGCAGCTGCTAAAGTTTACGCTGAACAAGGTATCAAAGTTTCTACATTGGCAGATCGTATCCGCCACGTGGTTCAATCTTGCTTCAACGGTAAACGCATCGTTATCTTCTCTGGTGGCGAAGCAAAAGGCACTGAAGAGCTTCTTAAAGAAGTTCAAGAGATGGCACAAGGTGGTGGCTTCGGTTCCATCATGGGCCGTAATGCATTCCAACGTCCTAAGAAGGAAGCTATCGCTCTTCTTCACGGTGTTATGGATGCGTTCGCTGGTAAAAAACTTTAGTCTTAGTTAGGTATTTGGAAACTATGTCGATTCAAGAAAACGCGCTTCGCGCGGAAAAACGTAAAAAATTGCATGCTCTTCGCGAGAAGGGCATTAATCCTTATCCGTACACGTTTGAAAATAAAACGGCGATCAAAGAGATCGTGGAAAAGCACGCAGCTGGTTTGCAAGCAGGCGAAAAGAAGCCTGAATCTGTGTACCGCATCGCGGGCCGTTTGATGACTCTGCGTTTGATGGGTAAGGCTTGCTTCTTCAACGTTCAGGACCAATCCGGTACTGTACAAGTTTACGTAAAAACAGAAGAGTTGGCAGAGAAAGAAAAAGCTGCATTTGATCTAGTAGACCTTGGCGACATCGTGGGCGTTGAAGGTTACGTGTTCAAATCACAAAAAGGCGAATTCTCCATTTACCTAAAACACTTCGAGATTTTGACGAAATCCATCGAACCATTGCCAGAGAAATTCCATGGCGTGCAAGATGTTGAGATCAAATACCGTCACAGACATTTGGATTTGATGACGGATGCAGACTCTCGCAAAGTTTTCGAAACTCGTTCTAAAATCATCTCTGAAATCCGCAGATTCTTGGATGCGCGTGGTTTCATGGAAGTGGAAACTCCAACACTTCAGCCAATCTATGGTGGTGCAGCAGCGACTCCGTTCACAACTCACCACAAAGCATTGGATATGAAATTGTACATGAGAATTTCCCCTGAGCTTTACTTGAAACGTCTTTTGGTGGGCGGATTTGAGAAAGTTTACGAGATCTCTAAAAACTTCCGTAACGAAGGTATCGACAGAACTCACAATCCTGAGTTCTCTTTGCTTGAGTTCTACGAAGCTTACACAGACTACAACTATCAAATGAATCAATTCGAAGAATTGGTTTCTGGTTTGGCGTTGAAAATCACTGGCAGCATGAAAGTTTCTTACCAAGGTAAAGAAATCGATTTCACTCCGCCATGGAGACGTTTGACAGTTCATGACGGTGTTCGTGAATACGCTAAGATCGATCCAGATAAGGCAACTGATCAGGAGCTTTTCGAAGCGGTTAACAAAATGGGCGGTGACTTGGATGCTCCAGGTAAACGCGGCGAAATGATCATGGAATTGTTCGAGCTAACAGCTGAACAACATTTGTGGCAGCCGACATTTGTTATGGATCACCCGAAAGAAATCTCTCCACTGACGAAAATTCACCGCGGTGATGATCGTTTGGTAGAGCGTTTCGAGCCATTTGCGGCTTGCATGGAAATCGGTAACTCATACTCTGAGTTGAACGATCCAGAAGACCAGTTGGCACGTTTGAAAGAACAAGAAGCGTCTCGCGGTACTGACGAAGAAGCACATCCAATGGATGAAGATTTCTTGTTGGCTATCGACGCTGGTATGCCGCCGACAGGTGGTGTGGGTCTCGGAATTGAGCGTATCGTGATGATCCTTACCGATCGTCCTTCGATCCGCGATATCATTTTCTTCCCAACAATGAGAATTACAAAGTAAACTTAAGGGAGCGATAAGCTCCCTTTGTTTTTCTGGAGGACGTATGAGGTTAATTATCGGTGCATTGGTTATGGCGATGGCCTTGGTGTCTTGCCAAACGAAACCTACGAAAGTCACTTCTGAACAAGGAGTGGTGGGTGCTCCTGAAAAATTGATGGATGGCAATCCGACTATTTTGGATGTTCGTGCTCCGTTTGAGTTTAATCTTTCTCATGTGCCAGGGGCGATCAATGTTCGTTGGGAGGATTTCTCTCAGCAAGATCCGAACTCTCGTGGTGTTTTGCAAGATGACTTGTTTGCGATTTCTCGCAGACTTGCTTTGATCGGCATTGATCCAGATTCTAAAGTTGTGGTTTTGGGTAAAGGTTCTTTGGGTAACGGCGAAGAAGGGCGTATTGCCTGGACTCTGAACGTTTTGGGCGTAAAGAACGTGCATACGGCACTTCATACGGTCGCGCGTGCGACAAATCCAAAGGGTGACGAAGCCTTGGTTAAAAATAAACCGATGTGGAAACCAGTCGTAGACGAGTCCTTGTTCATTGATGCCAGAAACTTTAAAGCTTATGCAACTCAGACGCTTTCTCCTCTGAAAATGACGGGGAAAAAGAAGCATAAAAAAGCAATGGATTTGCCGGTGAGCTCTTTGTTCGGTTTGAACTTCAACGATGCGAAAAGCAAAGTGATCATCTTGGATGTCCGTGCCTCTGCAGAATACGGTATCAATAATTTGACGAAGTATAAAAACGTCAAAGCTCCGGTGGCTCAACTTGAGTGGAAAGAATTTTTCACTGAAACCAACGCCCTTAATAAAGACATCGAAAAGAAATTAGAATCCAAAGGGATCACTAAAGACAAAATCGTTATGGTGATCAGCAGTCATGGTGTCCGTTCTGGGGCTGTGACTTATGCGCTTCGTGAACTTGGCTACCGTCAAAGTGTGAATTTTGCCGGGGGCTATGAACAGTGGAAGTAAACACTCAGGATCTTATCCAAGTCCTCTCTGACAATATTAAACTCTATGAGCATTTGGGAATTACGGTTGAAGAATTGAATTCCCACCGTGCTGTTTTTCAAGTTTCCTTAGAAAAGAATCTAAATCATAAGGGTACTGCCTTTGGTGGGAGTCTTTATGCGACGGGTGTTCTAAGTGCTTATGCCTTAGTTTTGGCGGGACTTAAGGCCTATGGCATTGATACTGAGAACATCGTGATTGCCAAGGGCGTGATCGAATATCATCGACCTATTGATTCTGATTTCAAAATTATCTGCGAGTTTCCAAATCTTGCTGATGAGGAATCCTTCTTTCAAGAGTTGAAAGATAAAAAGCGTGTTCGTCGTGATGTTCAGGTTCACATATTCAAAGGCGGGGGTTCTGGTGGTCGCTCGGCAGATGCGATGGACCCGGGACTACTAGGTGCTTCTTTGACTGGATCTTTTGTCGTCAGAATGTGAGACAGAGTTTCTAGCACTTCTGATTTCTTAACAGGTTTTACCATGTACATGTCACATCCTGCGACCAGGGCTCGTTGGAGGTCTTCAAGGACCGCCGTCGCGGTAAGAGCAACGATCGGGGTGTGACCCTTGCGGTTTTCTTTTTCATAATGGCGAATCAATTCTGTCGCTTTGTAACCAGACATGATCGGCATCTGCATATCCATAAAGACCAAATCAAAATGCTTCTCTTTGAAAAGGTCCACAGCTTCCTTGCCGTTCACCGCTTCGGTAAAGGTAAAAGGCTGGCTTTTCAGGTAATGAGTCATCAACATACGGTTGTCTTGAGAGTCGTCGACCAAGAGTAAAGAAAATGTTCTGCCCGCAAACATTTCAGCCCAATTAGGTGCTGCTGCTGGTTTAACTTCAGTCGCAGCGACGGCCTCAGGGCGGTGAGGAAGAACAATTCTAAAAGTCGTCCCACGTCCTGCGAGACTACGAAGTTCTAGCTTGCCTCCCATAATCTCCACAAGGTTTTTGGAGATAACTAATCCCAACCCTGTACCACCATAGCGTCGTGTTGTGGTTTCTTCTGCCTGAAAGAAAGGCGAGAAAAGACTGCTTTGTTTGTCGCGTGGAATACCGATGCCCGTATCTCTGATTTCTAAAATCAGACTTTCACCATCACCGACAACATTTCCTTCGGTGCCGACGCGTATTTCAACGTGTCCTTCTTCAGTAAATTTTAAAGCATTGCCAATAAGGTTGAATAAAACTTGGCGCAAGCGAGTTGGATCACCACGTTGATACAAAGGAACTTTCTCGTCGATATTCAGTTCAAAGTTCAAACCTTTCTCTTCGGCTTTGATTTGCAGAATTTCAAAGACGGAACGAACGGTGCTGTGCAGGTTGTAAGTGATGTTTTCAATTGAAAGCGCCTTAGCTTCGATTTTAGAAAAATCCAGAAGGTCATTGATCAGCGCTTTAAGATTTTCTCCGGCATGGCTGAATAAAGTGAGATAGCGTTCTTGGTCTTTGGAAAGATGTGTCTCTTTTAAAAGTTCCAACATCCCGAGAACCGAATTCAGTGGTGTACGGATTTCGTGACTCATACGAGCTAAGAAATCTGATTTCGCACGCGAGGCCTCTTCGGCTTGCTCTTTGGCGGTTTTAAGTTCTTGTTCTGTGTAGCGCAGTCGATCCACTTTTTCGGTTAGGCCCGAAACCGCAGCCCCGGCCATCAAAGCAGAAAAACATAGCGTCAAAAGTGTGGCAGGTGTTTGTACCGCCGAGAAGTCCTGTGGCCAGGGATTTCCCATGGCGATCGGCATCGCAAGTGCTAAGAATGCAACCCAGGTGTTCACAAAGATCGCGGTTTTTAGGCCGTACCAGCTGGCGCAAATCAGAACAACGATTCCGTAAACGTACCAAGACTGTGAAAGTGGAATTTTAAAATTCAGGGCCAGACTTAAAAACAGCAGTGATGACATCACGATTTTTTCACGACGCGACAGATGCTGAAACCAACGCATTTCAATTGTTGTCGAAGGAAAGCGTGAAAAGCCTTTTTTCTCGAGCCAAGGTGTAACCAAAATTAAAAGAGGCAAAGATAGAACCACGCCACTCATAAAGTTTCCGATCAAACTCATGAGGCTCGCCCAAATGAATTGATCCCGATTGATTTGTCCTGCGCCCAGTAAAGCGCCCTGAACACCTAAGGACAGAAGAACTGAAGGAATAAGTATTCCGTAAACGGTGTACAGACTGATGCCCTTAGGGGAAGGACTCCAGCCATCCGTTTTGAATCTTTCTTTGACTAAAATCCAAGACAGAAATACGTGCAAAACTTCTGGGAGAGCGATGATTGGAAACATCCAGGGATTCGTAAATCCCCAGAGGGGAGCACTTACGGCTGCATTCAAAAATAAGGGAATTAAAACTCCCGGTCCCCACCAAAGGGTCAAAGGGATGGCTAAGGCCGTTGGGAAATTAAAATAGGAAGCACCAGTGGTTGCGATGTAGTTCAAGCTTAGATGTGTGTTGAGGTGGAAAATTCCAAAACATAAAACCCAGATCCACCAAGGAAGCTTTTTGTTATTCATGCTCTCATTTTATGAGCAATTCAATATGACGGCACTTCAAGTTCGCGGGGATGTGTGAAGGATCAAAGAGGCCAGACGTTATTCTGGCATCCCTGCATCGATCCAGCGTTTAAGATAGTCTGCTTCCGCTGGAGTTAACTGCATGTTGTATCGGGCCGGCGGCATGATGCTGTCAGTAAGGCCTGGGATTGTGATTTTATACAAAAGACTGTTAGCTCCGGTCGAACCAATGATCGGTTGATCATTGATATCCTTAGCCGCACGGATGTGGGCAACAGAATCCAAATGTGGATCTTTCGGGCGCTTCGCAAGTTCGCTATGGCAGTTCAAGCATTTCGCATCAAAGAAAGCCATGCGCAGATTTTTAAAACTCAACTCCAACTGACCCAAATCCGGTTGTGGAAGTGGTGATGGACTTGGTGACGGAGCTGGCGCTGGTCCACCTGGTGGGGGAGGAGGTGGCGGACCTGGAGGACCCGGTGGTTTTGGTGGAGCAGGAGGTGCCGGTGGCCCCGGAGGTGTCGGTAACGGCGAACTTGGTGGAGTCGGAGTTACCGTAGGTTCAGGAGTTGGAGCTGGTGGATTTGGTTTAGCCGCAGATCCGCATGAAGGAAGTTCCTTCACTCGTTGAGGCACGCGGTTATTGGTTTTGTTATCAAAGTACGCGCGTAAGATTTCAAGCTCACAAGACGTTAAAACTTTATAGCCTTTGTGAACCGGAGGCATTTCACCCAACTCGACAGTCGCCAAAACATCGTCACGGTGTTCGTAAACTTTGTCTTCAGTGTCCAAGATCGGAGCCTTAGTTCTGTGGCAATCCAAACAAGTTTTTAGGGAGGTGTTGCTGACGACGTAAAAGTCGATTGTTGCTTCAGAGAAGGTATTTGCCAGAGGGGATTTAAGAATAATATCGCCGGTTTTGAAAAGACCCATTTCTTCCATGGCATAGCCACACCCTGAAAGAGCGAAAGTCAAAACCATAGCCTGAAGAAAGCGTCCCCACGTATTCATCGAGGTAGGTTTTATCAAAGAATCCGCGAAGTTGGAATTCCCGCTGAGGTCACAGGGAAATCAATTCCCAGGTGTCACAATTTTCGACACTTTTAGAGAGGGAAATGGCCTCGTTTCGACTGGCTTAAAGATCAGGTGCCGTGATTTCCCTTAAATATCAAAAATAAGTGTGGCGAAATAAATGTAAATAAATTTATAGGAGCCTTCTTGTGAATGCCAATAGAGCGTTACTTCTAGTTCTTCCCTTCGTTTCCCTAGTTGGATGTACTCGTATCGAAACCGGTGAGGTGGGTGTACGTATCGGATTCGATAAACAGATCAGTCCGGGGGAGCTTTTACCAGGAAGCTTCAATCAAACGTTGATCGGGAGCGTTCTGACTTTCCCGGTAAAAGACGTGAGTGTAAGAGTCGAAGACATGACTCCTTTGGCGAAATACAACAGCACGATGAAGGACTTTGATGCGATGGTCGTTTATAGCATCAATCCTCAAGCGGTGAGCGAGCTTTACGTCACTAAAAATAGATCCTTCCATGCCGAACACGATGGCGATATTTACCTTATGTATAACTATGTTCATCAGGCGGCCCGTAATGCGATTTACAAATCGGCACGCAAGTATGATGCCTTAGATATGAATGACAATCGTCAAGCTATTGAAGCAGAAGTAAAGGACTTGATCATTCAAAGTCTGGCGGAGGAAAAACTAAATACCTCCATCAATATCAGTCAGATTTTGGTGCGTGTGATTTTGCCAGCGGACTCCGTAGTGGCTTCGGCGAACGAACTGGTGCGCGCTAAGAATGAGTACAAGCAAAAGGAAGTGGAAGTGCAAACGGCTAAAAAAGAAGCCGAGCGTATTGCTGCTTTGAACTCTAATAAAGGCGCGATTGAGTATATGGCGGCTATGGCGAATATGAAAATTGCTGAGGCCATTGCAAACGGGAAGGTGAATACGATCGTGATCCCTTCGGATTTTAAGGGCATGGTTAACGTTCGCTAGGAAGTTGACCCTTGAAACTAAAAAAGCCAGACGAGGAGTCTGGCTTTTTTAGTTTCTGTTTTAAGATAAATCTATTTGTTTTTTTTGATAGTCAAAGACTGGAACTGATTCGAAGCAGGTTTGCGATCTCCGCGCGCACTTTCAACGCAGCTAATACGTTGTGTGTCTGAAAGGTCTTTATCTTCGCCACATTTTTCCAAAGCAGCTGGGCTGTAGCTTTGACCTTGGATGGAATCCCAGCATTTCCAGAATTGGTTGTCGTCTTTTTGTAGGTTGCAAACAGTGACAGCGTACCAATCTACATTCTCGTTTTTCTGAACTTTTTCACGGCAAAGTTCAGCGTCTTTTTCACTCACAAAGCGGTCACAAATTCCCGGTGGGTTTGTGGGCTCTAAAGCCAACGCGATCAGAGGAATCAGAGCGATCAAAACGATAGAATGTAAAATGTTTTTCATGGTCCTATGCAGCCTTTATCTTGAACAGTATAGAGTACAGTGCTTTGAGCATGTCGGGGTCATAACGACCTGCCAACTTCTCCTTCATCATTGTCACTGCATCTATCGGCGCAAGTGGGACATTATATGAGCGCTGAGTTGTCATTGCATCATAAGTATCCGTAATAGCCACGACTCGAGCGAACGGGTGGATTTCGTCACCCATCAATTGTTGGGGATAACCATTCCCAGACCAAGACTCATGGTGCTCAAAGCAAGCTGCTTTAATCGCGTCTGAGATGTTCGGGTGGTTGTTCAGGATGACTAGACCATACTGAGGATGCATTTTCATTTGCTCCCATTCAGCGTCCGTCAAACCGCCTTTTTTACAAAGAATATCAAGACTTACATTGCGTTTGCCAATGTCATGGAAAAGGGCGCCAACGCCGAGCTCTTCCAATTCTTTCGGGTTGTAGCCCAAAGCTTTTCCCAAGCCCAGCGAGTAGATGCTGACATCCAGGGAGTGGTTGTAAGTGTAAAAGTCATGCCCAGATAAAGAAATCATGAAGCCCATAGCTTCTGGGGCGTTTTCCATCAAATCGATAAAATCAGTGATGATCGGACGTGACTCATCCAGGGCCTTATTAACATCTGGATTTTCAAAAAGGTCTTCCATCAATGCGACCGACGACTCACGCAAAATTTTGGCTTTCTCAAAAGAGTCCAATTTGTCGGAGTTCATTTCTTCTTTAACCCAGTCGCGATAAGTCTGCTTGTCGTCCATGCGAACAAAGAACGAGTCACCTGTATCACGAGCGTGCAGCTTAGAAATCTTACCGTCAGAGAGTTTATCTCCAGCGCGAAGATACAAAATATACTTGCCATCGACCTGAACAAAAATGTCGAAACTAGTCACTTTGTCAGGGCGTAATGTGGCCAAGCGAATGCGGAAATATGAAGTGTCGGTCATAGGGAAATTCTGCCATGAACACAGGTGGTTAGAAATAAAATCCGTAGTCGTTGGCAACCTTGGTCCTTGGTCTAGATTGAGGACGCTGAAGGCGGCTCGGAAAGTACCAAACTGAGTCGAAAGAAGCCCCCTATATCCTCAATAAGTTTTCTCTATCGAAGGATCTCAAGAAATCCGAACAGTTTTGTATGAACCGCCTTTGGATTGCCTTTAGTCTGCTATGTGCTTTCTCAGTGCCAATGCTTGCGCAGGCGCAGATGTTTTCTTGCGTGAAAATTTCCAGCCAAGAAATGATCGGTTCCAAGGCGGCCTTGAAAAGCGTGGTTAAGTCTTGTCAGGAGCAAATGAAAAATGCTCGGTGCGGAGAGTGGTTCCAAGCTCATCCTCAGGCAGTTGAAAAAGCTCGAAGTTGTGATCCTATCAAAATTTGCTCAAGCCCGGTGAAAATCAAAGACTACGCAGCTTCATGTTCAGCTGGCGTATGGAACTCGTCAGTGGATTTAGTAAAAGGCGCTATTGATTTCGTAGCAGGGAGTTCCGAGATCTCTCCGGAGACCAAGGCTCGCGAAGACTTTTTTAAATCCTGCACAAGTGCCGAATGTAAATTGAAAATGTTAGGGCCTTACGCAGATTTATTCATGCCGGAAGAAATCTTCGGAAGTCCAAACACCCAGGGTCTGAATTCCGGCGATGTCGTAAATCAAGTTTATTTGAATGGCTATAGTGCCAAAACACTGTATCGCAAGCTTCAGGTTAAATTACGTGACCGAGCAAAAGACAAAAACTCCTCCGAAGTTTTCATTGAGCCGTGGTCGGGAAATCCAGCATTGCCCAAAAAAAGTGTCGATGAGCTTATCGAGCAGATGATGACCGCAGCGGGAGTTCAAAACACCGCTTGTTTTGATCCTGAAGTCGTCTGGGAGGCTCGCTGTTATGCTTTAGCTACGGTGCTTGATCCGTTGGCAGCATCTATTTCGATTTTACGAATGAAAAAGCTCGCGGCATTGATGAAGATGTCTGATGAAAAAGCCATGGCAAGGGCAGCAATGAAAGATGAATTCATTCGCACCAAAGTGATGAAGGGCTCTGCCATTGATGCTGAAAAGTTGAAAACGGCGATGGATCCGATTTGGGCTGATTCTAAATTAACTTCTGAGCAGAAATCCCAGGCGCTGTTTGATAAGTATTATGAATTAAGAAGTGCTGCGATGGAAAAAGAAGTGAAGGATCTTGCTGATAAAGTTGTTGGTGACGTAAAGGTGATGAAAGGCTCAGAAGCCTATTACAACATGTACACACAGAAAATGTCGATGGGTCAAGAGCTTGCGACAGAGCCGTTGACTCGCGCGCTGACTATGGCCCACGAATTAGAACACGTAACGCAATATCCGTACAAAACTGGATTGATTCGCCAGTTCGCAAACGTCCTTGAGCAAAAGCTAAAAAAACTGGAAAGACCGAATGGAGTGACGTCTCGTTTGCAAGCTGAGTTCGAAGCGATGAGTGCACAGTGGGATATCATTCAGTCTGTCCCAATGGATGTTCGAAAAAAAGCCATCGAATCGCTTCGTGCGAATAAAAAGCTGAGCGCGCAGGCAAAATCTTCGGCTATTGCTGACATAGAGAAAGCCAGTTTAAGCCGCGAGGAGTATTTAAAGTCCGTCGCCGGCTTTCACAATTACACCTCGTACAACTCGCTGCGCACCAGAAATACGGTGATCGTGAGTGCATTTTTGGTTCAAATGTCGGTGGTTGGAGCCGAAGAATTTAATTCGCAATGGCAATCCCGCCATTAAAGCCCTGCGCATTGACTTAAATTCAAAATCCGCAATAATGACGGGGTCATGGCACTTCGACTGGATTCTCAAATCATGTACTTAAAAGGAGTCGGCCCCAAACTTGGGGACCTGTTTGCTCGTAAAGGTTTAAAGACCTTGCGGGACCTTTTTGAGTTCTATCCTCGTGCTTTCGAAGACCAGCGAGCGGCTCGCAACATCGCAAGTCTTAAACCTAACGACATTGTCAGTATCAAAGCCACGGTGGTTTCTGTCCACAGCGTGAATATGGGACGATCAACGCGCAAAATGTACGACGTTGTGGTTCGCGATGCTTCCGGGCAAATTCACTGCAAATACTTCCGCGTGCCTTACAAAGGCTACTTTGAGCGCTTCAAACCTTTTTCTGAAGTCCGTGTTGTCGGTAAAGTGATTGAATACCGTGGTCGCATTGAATTTCATCATCCCGATATTCGTGACATTGATCCCGACGAAGAAAACCAAGACGCTTTGATTCCTCTGTACACAGAGATCGAAGGTCTCGCGACAGCGAAGATCATGAAGCTAGTTCGTGCGGGCTTGGCACAGATCGAGGAGTGGCCAGAGGAAGCTCTGCCGAAATGGATGCGCGAAAAGTACAATCTAAAAGCCCGCAAAGACGCTTTGATGGAAATGCATCATCCCGATCCATTGCGCGCTCACGAATACGTTGAATTTAAAAGCGCAGCCCAACGCCGTTTGATTTTTGAAGAGTTTTTTTGGTTGGAGCTTTTCTTAGCGGCTAAAAAATCAGGCTTTCAAAAAGAATCGGCACCTTTGATTCAAAATGCAGGTGAAAAATTAGCGGGGCTTGAAAAATCTCTGCCATTCCCTCTGACTGGCGCACAAAAACGCGTTTTTGCAGAAATCAAAGCGGACCTAGAAACAGGCCATCCCATGCATCGTCTGGTTCAAGGGGATGTGGGCAGTGGTAAAACTCTGGTGAGTTTTATGGCAGCAGTGTATGCAGCTGAAAGTGGATTCCAATCTTGCTTGATGGCTCCGACAGAAATTCTGGCAGAACAGCATTATAAAAATGCGTGCAAGATTTTAGAACCATTGGGTGTTCGTGTGTCTCTTTTGGTTGGTAAAACCAAAGCTGCTGACCGTCGTGAAGTTTTGGCTGATCTTGAAGCGGGGAATTGCGATCTGATCATCGGCACCCACGCGTTGATTGAAGCGGATGTTCAATTTAAAAATTTGGGTCTTGCGATTATCGATGAGCAACATCGTTTCGGTGTTGAACAGCGTGGTATTCTAAAAACTAAAGGAAACTCTCCGCATTTCTTAGTTATGACGGCGACACCGATTCCAAGAACTCTGGCAATGACAGTGTATGGGGATTTGGATGTTTCGATCATTGATGAAATGCCTCCGGGGCGTAGCCCGATCCAAACACGCGCAATTTTTGAAAACAAACGTGCGCAGGCTTTGCAGTTCATGCTCGAACAATTGCAAAAAGGTCGTCAGGCCTATTTCGTTTATCCACTGGTAGAAGAGTCAGAAAAAATTGATTTAAAGAATGCGGTGGAGGAGTTTGAAAAACTCAAAGCCCAATTCCCGAAAGTCACATTTGGTTTGCTTCACGGAAAAATGAAACCTGACGAAAAAGACGCCGTGATGAACCAATTCCGTCGTCACGAAATCCAAGTTCTAGTTTCCACCACAGTGATCGAGGTCGGGGTCGACGTTCCAAACGCCAACATCATGATCATCGAGCACGCCGAGCGTTTTGGTTTGTCGCAACTTCATCAGTTGCGCGGTCGTGTCGGTAGGGGAGAGCACAAGTCCTTCTGTATTTTGATTATGGGTTATGCTGTTTCCGAAGAGGGGAAAATGCGCACCGAATTTATGGAAAAAACCACCGACGGTTTTAAAATCTCCGAATTCGATTTAGAAATGCGCGGCCCCGGTGAATTCATGGGAACTCGTCAATCAGGTTTAGCAGGTTTCAAAATGGCGAACCTAGTTCGCGACATGGAGCTTTTGCAAATGGCCCGCGAAGCCGCCTTCGAAGTCCTAAAAAAAGATCCATCCCTAGTATGGCCTGACAATCGCCCAATGAAACAAGAACTCCTCCGCGAGCACGGCCCCGCCGCCCTCGCCTCCATCGCTTAAAAGTATTGGTGCTTTCGCAAGGCCCTAATGGGCTCTGTTTCCAGGGATTTTCAGTCCCATCCTTGGTCCTGTCCTAGTTACCTAGTTAGGACAAACAGAAACGTTCCAGAGGTTGAAGATTCTTAAGTTATCGCAGTTCTTTGACTATTTTGATTAGGATCAGAATAATCAGGAGAATCTGCTTAATAAGCTTCAAAATCGGCCGATAAGAACTTTGGTTGTAGTTCATTCGGACCTCCTTCGCGAAAATCGGAAGAGAGTCCATCCAAAGAGCGGCCTTGCGAAAGCAAGAGTCGCTTTTGCATTTTTTAGACCTCATTAGGTTGTCGTTATTAATGAAAACTAGTTGGGGTAGGTATTTTTCTCAGATCTCACTCCTTCATTTATTGAGCGCATCTCAAATCCGATAACGTAAACGATGAGTTTTCTCTTAAAAACCGCCTTTGTTTTCGTTCTCTTATTCGCACTTGAAGTTCAAGTGGCGCAGGCGGATCAATCCAGTTCAACACTCATGAAGATAATCGACAAGCTTCCCAATGGGGATACCAAAAACGGGCTTAAAGAGTACGTGCAGATCCTAGGTTATGGGTCTTACGATGGCGCCGACACAGTTGGAATTTCCAACGCCGGACTGTCGGATTATTTTTCCAACAAATTTGAAGATCCAAAGAATAGCTGTCTGCGAGATGCATCACGCACATTTTTTGAAGACGTAGCTAAAGTCTTAAAATCCAGAACATCTCAAGATGTGGAGTGTACGAAAGATTCATATCCCGATTACGGTTGCTCTCAAGAATCTCGTCCCAGCATTAATTCTCGCGTAGGAAAAGATCCCTACAGTGATTTATCCAAAGGATGGCTTTGGGAGTTGGCGCTTAAACACGCTAAAGGTGACGCCAATTCCGCAATGTTTTTGATAGGGATGTGTGGGCACGATGAAACTCGTCAAGGATCTTACGGGTTTCAGGCGAGCTCTGAAGAAAAAATCGCAGATCTCAACGAGCGCAAGAAATCCCTGCAAGTCAGAATCACTGAATATTCCAAAGACTATGATAAAAATCGCGACCGAATTTTGGCGCTGACAAAGCAAATTTCAGATTGGAACCAAGAGATTTCAGAGCTTCAGAAAAAACCTACCGTTCGTACAAAAATGAAGTGCCCGCCGCGCAATTCCGCTTACTATGCTCCTCAGTCAATAGGATCGTCAGCGGATATCAGTGAGCCCCTTAAGTCACAAATACAATCCACCCAGGAAACCGCAGATGGAGTAACGTACACGCCTGCAAAGTATTATCATGTCTATGGGGCGGCTTTTATGGCCTGCCAGCTGGTGCAAAATGGTGTGTCGCCGTTAAAAACGACATTCATTCAGCAACAGGCGGCCCGTTTGTATCGGGCTATCCGCATGTGTGAGTCCGTTGATTCAGCTGAGCTTAAGTTTTTAGATCCAAAATCTGCTGACTCGTCACTTCGTGCGGTCCTAGATGTTCAAAATAAAAAAGTCATTTGCCCTTTGGTTGGCAACTCTCCGCGCGAATGTCAGTTGATCAATGAGCTTGGCTACAATCCTGTCTTAATTGGCTCGGGAGCTATCACTCCGGGTGTTGATGAAGTCAAAGCGAAGTGGGCGGGGAAGCTTCGTAACAGCGATGCCGCCACTCTTTATAAAAGCTGGTATTTAGGAGGCGGGGAGATCAAAGGACAGAAAATCCCATGCAGCGATCTGCGTGTGTGGGGGCCTAATGATTTGATGAAACCAGATGCTAACTTCTTTGATAAAATTTCGAAGCCGCGGGAGTGGTCGGTCGAACGCTTCAAATCGGCTTCGCAAAAATTAGCCACATGGGATGTCGATTTCAAGTGGACTATTGCTCAACATAAAGTAGGTGCCGAGTTCGCTTCAAAGAATTGTAAGAAGCGCGCGCCTGGCGAAAAACCGCTGAAGGGCATTTGCCCTGAAGTTCCTGCGCCATCGTCATCGAAAATACAAAACGGCGTGAACTAATCTCTGTCGGTCCGGCGTCAAAACGACATCAAAAAAATATTTTTTGAAACTTGCTTTAGGAAACGTTCTCTATCATCCTTTTGTTAGGAGTCGTTTGGATACAACTCCGGTAGTACACAAGGATGTGTTCAAAATGAATAAGCGTTTTATCGGCATGCTTGCCATTTCTTTTATTTTTTCATCATCGGTCTTTGCGGCCGTTCCTCAATATAAAGTAAATATGCGCGTGGGCCTTAAAGGTTCTGCTCCAATCTCTATTAACACTGTTACTAAATCAGGGAAAAAAGCTTACATCAGCGAATTTTCTGATGATGGACAAAGTGAAACTGTGGTTGAGGTGATGGCGCGCAAATCTCAGCAAAACAGCAAAGCTGGCTTATATATGGATGTCACTGTCACAAAACGTGTTCGTGGGCAGAAGAAAATGTCTGAGCGCACACAGGTTTTCGCTCCTGAAAACCAAGAGACGGAGTTTGGCATGAATTCTAAAGGTAAGACGGCTGGTAATCTCTCTTTAGCCGTCATGGCGCATCAACTTTAGTAAATATTGTTAAGTTTCTTTGCAATGGCGAGTTCCCCATGTTGTGATTTTTCCTCACGGAGGGAATTATGCAAAAATGGACTCGTCTTTTTGTTACGTCAGCGCTTGCGGTTTCTACTGCTAGCCCTGCATATGCGGGAAGCTTGTTGAGATTCAACTCAGGAACAGTAAATCCTGGGACTGAAGTTCAAACAGCTTTGTTTTCTGATGCAGTCGCTGGTGACTACATCGTTCAATTTTCTAATAAGATCACTGCGAAGGATCGCGCTGCTCTTCAGGCTCGTTTCGAAATCTTTGGCTATTTGCCAGACGATGCGTTGGTAGTGCGTGGTGCGATGGTGGACTTGAATGTGTTCCGCCAATCTCATCCAGGTGTTTACGCTGTTGTTCCATACAAAGCGCAATACAAAATCAGCAATGATATCGCTCCAGTAAGCGTATTTAATAAAGATCAAGTTCAAAGTCTTTTGATCAAGCTTTTCAAAGCTTCCGATGCAAAAGCGGTTGTTTCTTCATTGAAAAAAATGAAAGCAGAAGTTGAAGTTGTTAACGGAAAATCAATCGTTGTATTGGTTCCTCGTTCACAAATCTACAACATCGCAAACTTGACGGGTGTTGAGCACGTACAAAGCACTCCAGTGATCACAACAATGGATTTCCCATTGGATCAGCAATTGGATCCAACAACTAAAGGTGCTGGCGACTATTCTGATATCACAGGTGACGAATCTGGAACTCAAGTGATGAAGTTTGATTCTGTTTGGGCTTTGGGTCTAACAGGTCGTGGTCAAACTGTTGCTATGGCAGATACAGGTTTGGATTCTGGTAACATCAACCAAATCGCTTCAGATTTCTCTGGCGCGGTAAAATCTGGTTACGCATTCGGTTTGTGGTCTAAAACTTGGGAAGATCCAATGGGTCACGGAACTCACGTAGCGGGTTCTATCATGTCTCGTGGTACAGCTTCTGGTGGTCGTCTAAAAGGTGGCGCATACGACTCAATGATGGTTGCTGAGGGTATGTGGTCTACAATGCTTAATGGTTTAAGTGTTCCATCTAAGCTTGCAGATTTGTTCGATAAAGCAAACAACGACGGTGCTCGCGTTCACTCCAACTCTTGGGGTGCTGTGAAAAACTTCGGTGCTTACGATTCAATGGCTGTTCAAGTGGACGAGTGGATGTCTAATAATCCAGACATGCTTGTGATCTTCGCAGCTGGTAACAGCGGTGTTGACGCCAACAAAGACGGTCGTATCGATGGTGGTTCTATCGGAACTCCAGGTACAGCTAAGAACGTTCTTACTGTAGGTGCTTCTAAGAATAGAACTAAGACGGGTGGTATCCAGGTTCCAGTAAGCAAGCTTCGTGCAGCTGCTGAAGCTTGGTCTGCAGAGCCGATCTTCTCTTCAATGTTGTCAGACCGTGAAGACGGTATTGCGATGTTCTCTTCTCGTGGCCCAACTTTGGATGGCCGTGTGAAACCAGAAATCGTGGCTCCAGGTACAAACATCCTTTCTAATCGTTCTCACATCAAAAATGCTTCTCCTCTATGGGGCGCATACAATGATGATTACGCTTGGTCAGGTGGTACTTCGATGGCGACTCCGCTAACTGCGGGTGCTGTAGCTATCGCTCGCCAAATGTTGATCGAAAAATGGGGAGTAACAAATCCTTCAGCAGCGGCATTGAAAGCAATGATCATGCACTCTGCGGATGATATGTACCCAGGTCAATTCGGTGAGGTCGGTGCAGCGAAAGGCCAGGAGATCCTAACTCGCAGACCAAACTCTGATGAGGGTTACGGCCGTGTGAACATGGACAACTTGGTTAAAATGATGAAAAACACTTTCGTTGTTGATGACCGTGATGGTGTGACGACAAATCAAACTGAAGACTACACTTTCAAATTGTCTGCTCCAGGTAAGTTGTATGCAAACTTGGTTTGGACAGATGCTGCGGGTTCTGCAAATGCGTCTAAAGCTCTAGTTAATGACCTTGATTTGGTTTTGACTGGTCCAAACGGCACTATCAGCATGAACGACCACACGAACAATGCAGAGATGATCGAAACGACTTTGCCAGCTGGCGACTATAAGCTAACTGTTAAGGGCGCGAACGTTCCTCAGGGCAAAAACGGTGGTCGTCAGCCTTATGCTCTTGTTTTCAGCGTTCAATAAGGACCTGTTAAGGTTTTACGCAAATCTCATTAAGATATTGAAATTATTGAGTAAAAGCCCCATCTTGGATGGGGCTTTTTTCGTTTAAAATCCTTGGAAATCTTTTCCAATGCGCCGCTCAGATTTGATAACTCGTGTCAAATTTGATAGAACTAGCACGGTTATAAGTGGCTATAAGTGGAGGTTTCCTGATGCTGACGTTCAATATCGGTGATAATGCAGTTTATCCCGGCTACGGCGTAGTTAAAGTTGTAGCAATCGAGACGAAAGAGATGCTCGGCACGAAAACCACGTTCTACAACATGCAGTTGGTAGATACGGGGCTTAAAATCATGATTCCAACAACAAACGTTAAGTCGGCGGGTCTTCGCCCTATCATCTCTAAAGATGAAGCTGCTCGCGTTGTAAGCATTCTTAAAGAAAAAGACGTTAAAATCGACAACCAAACTTGGAACCGTCGTTACCGTGAATACATGGAAAAGATCAAAACTGGTTCTGTATTCGAAATCGCTGAAGTTTTACGCGATTTGTTCCTTTTGAAAGCTGATAAAGAGCTTTCTTTCGGTGAGCGCAAGATGCTTGATTCTGCTCGTTCTTTGCTTTTGAAAGAGCTGACTTTGGCAACTAGCGAAGCTGAGCTTTTCAACGAAGAAGAAGTAAAAGCGATCTTCGGCATCACAGGTTAATCCTGGACGATTCTAAAATTTCATAATAGCTTTAAGGCCTGGATTTTCCGGGCCTTTTTCTTTTTTGGAGCCGATTCGATGTCTTCTCAAAATTCTCCTAAAGTTCGCGTTCGTTTTGCACCTTCACCAACGGGTTATTTGCACGTGGGTGGCGCAAGAACGGCTTTGTACAACTACCTTTTCGCTAAGAAAAACGGTGGTGAATTCATCCTGCGTATCGAAGACACGGACGAGGCGCGTTCCACTCAAGAATCTTTGCGTGGCGTGGTTGATGACTTGGTTTGGTTGAATCTTTTGTGGGCTGAGGGTGTAGACCCGGTCACTTTGAAAGATCAAGGACCTAATGGCCCTTACAAACAAAGTGAGCGCATGCATATCTATAAGCAAATTGCAGAACAGCTTTTGGCTGAGGGCAAAGCTTACTACTGCTTCCTGACGGATGCAGAGATTGAAGTGCAACGTGAAGCTCAGATGAAAGCGGGCGGTCAGCCACACATTCAATCTCCTTATGCAGATTGGACGTTGGATCAAGCCAAAGTTAAAATGGCTGAGGGTGGAACTCCACCGGTTGTTCGTTTTAAAACAAAGCATCTGAAAAAAGACTACATCTTTAACGACATCGTTCGCGGTGAAGTGAAGTTCCCATCCGACATGGTGGGCGATTTTGTTCTGCTTCGTGGTGGCGGTATGCCGGTTTATAACTTCTGCTGCGTGGTTGACGATCATTTGATGAAAATGAGCCACGTGTTCCGCGCTGAAGAACATCTTCCAAACACTCTTCGTCAGTTGATGATTTACGAAGCGATGGGATGGAAAGCACCTGAGTTCGGTCACATGGCTTTGATCTTGGATGAAGACCGTCAAAAACTTTCTAAACGTAAAGGCGCTGTGGCTTGTGGTCAGTTGAAAGACGAAGGCTACTTGGCGTCTGCAGTTTTGAATTTCATCGCGCTTTTGGGTTGGTCACATCCTGAAGGTAAAGAGATCATGTCTGTTGAAGACATGGTGGCTGCATTTGATATTTCTCGCTTGAATCCATCGGGCGCGATCTTTGATCGTGTGAAATTCAAATGGATGAATGCGCAGCACTTGCGTGCTTTGCCGAATGCAGAGTTGTGGAAAGCGATTCAGCCATTCCTAGCTCGTGAAAATATGCAATTGCCTTCAGATCCAGTTTGGCAGGACAAGTCTTTGAACTTGTTTAAGCCTTACATGGAAGTGTTGGCAGATGCGATCACTTTGTACCGTCCATTGAATGACAACTCTTACCTGATTCAGCCGGACGCTGAAGAAGTGATGAAGCTTGAAACGACGAAAGCTGTATTGACGACTTGGAAAGAATTGGTTCAAGCGCACGGTGCTGAATACATGACTGAGGAAGAATTCCTAAAAATCCAAGACGAAGTAAAAAACAAAACGGGTGCTAAAGGTAAGAACTTGTTCCAGCCAGTACGTGTAGCTGTGATCGGTCAACCTCATGGTGCTGAGCTGAAAATCTTGGTGCCATTGATGAAAAAACAATCTCTGGTAGCGCGCGCTGAAAAAGCATTGGCAACAATCGCTTAAAGGTACGGCCTTACCTGAAAAGGTAGGTCCTTACTTAGTTTTAAATGAATGGTGTGGTTAAGTAAGGCCGCACCTTTGAGGAAAATATGTCTTTAAAGATTTACAACTCCCAGTCACGACAGTCCGAGGAATTTGTTCCTTATGATCCGAAGCACGTGAAAATGTACGTGTGCGGTCCGACGGTTTATAACTTTCTGCACGTGGGTAACTTCCGCGGGCCTGTTGTTTTCAATATGGTTCGTAACTGGTTGGAGCATCTTGGATATAAAGTTTCCTATGCTCTGAACTTTACTGATGTGGATGATAAAATCATCGCAAAGGCCAATGCCGAAGGTATGGCTCCAGGGGAGTTGTCCGAGCTTTATATCAAAGAATACAAACATGACTTTGCAAGCCTGGGCTTGCGTCCTCATGATATGAATCCGAAGGTGACTGAGCATATGGATGACATTCTTTCTATGGTCGGTACTTTGATCGACAAGAAAGTTGCGTACGAAGCTCAGGGCGATGTTCTTTACTCGATCGAAACATTTAAAGACTACGGCAAGTTGAGTGGCCGTCACACAGACGAGTTGCTAGCTGGTGCACGTGTTGAAGTGGACGAGAAAAAACGTTCACCGATGGACTTTGCTTTGTGGAAAGCTGCAAAGCCAGGAGAGATCTCTTGGCCTTCTCCATGGGGACCGGGGCGTCCTGGTTGGCATATTGAGTGCTCGGCGATGATCAAAAATATCTTTGGCGATCAGATCGACATTCATGGCGGCGGTATGGATTTGATTTTCCCGCACCATGAAAATGAAATCGCTCAATCCGAAGGCTGTACAGGTAAGCACTTCGTTAAGTACTGGATGCACAATAACATGTTGAACTTCGGCGGTCAGAAGATGTCGAAGTCTTTGGGGAACATCGTATCACTGCGTGAGTTTGTGACGATGTACAATGCTGAAATCTACAAATGGATGATTCAATCTGTTCACTACCGCACAATGAGTGAATTCGGTGATGCCGCTGTTGAACGTGCGATATCCGGTTTGGCGCGTGTGTATTCATCACTTGCGATGGCGGAAAGCTATCTGACACCGGAAGTGACTCAAGTGGATGCAGGCTTTGCCAAAATCACTGAAGACGCTTGGAAAAAAGTCGAAGCGGCGATGAATGATGACTTCGGAACTCCGGAAGTATTTGCGACGATGTTTGAAGTGGTTCGCCAGTTCAACAATCAAGTTCGCCGTGGCATGAAAGCCAACCCTGCGATTCAAGGGAAGGCTTTGGCCTTTACTCAGTTTATTAAGAAAATGGGTGCAGTGATGGCGATGTTCCAAGAGCCAGCTCATGATTTCTTGATCAAGCTTGATAACATGCTTTTGGATAAAGCGGGGATTAAGCGCGCTGATGTAGACGCTGTCGTCGCAGAACGTGGTCAGGCTCGTGCGAATAAGGACTTTGCAAAGTCTGATGAGCTTCGTAACAAGCTTGTGGCGATGAATATTTCTGTGAGCGATACGCCAGAAGGTTCCTTCTGGGAAGTCACTAAATAGAGCTTTGAAATTTGAGATTAGAAATTGGATTTGAGAAGGGCTTCATTTTGAAGCCCTTTTTTTATTGGCGACGCGCCCAGCAACCGAAGCGGTTGTGAATATTACTGGGTTTTTTCAAGTTGTGTTACGTAGGCGTCTGCTTTTTTCTCTCTATCCTGGAAATGAGCGGAGAGTGATTTTAAAAAATCAAAACAGTAAACCAGGCCTAAGCTACTCCACATGAGGATGACCCCATCAAAAGGCGCGCGGAAGCGGCTTTCCGATTTGAAGATATAGACGGTAAAAAAGATCGTAAGCATCAGCAGTGCGCTGACTTCCGCGTAGTTGTTGCGGCGGCGAGCGTAGGCGAGTGCTCCGAGGGCTGCGAGTGGGAGAAGTCCCCACTCAAATATGGGTGCCCAGATTTTATAGAGGAAATCAATTTTGGATCCCGCAATCGGCCATGTGCTGTTGCCATAGAAAAGATAATTTATAAAGCGCAGGCTTTCGATCATCACCCATGGATTTTCTTGCACGCACTGGGCGCCGGCTTTCCAGAAGTAAGCTTGGTCGGTGAAAGGGCGGTCCCATTTTTTTGTCGCGGTTTCGTTGAGACTTACAAAGAGAGGAGACATCCAAGACGCTCCTGCCGAATCCGCATTGTTTTTCCAAGGGCATTTTCCCTCGACGAAATTCAATGCTCCCGCTGTCGGTCCCCATTGAGCTTGGCCATAGGCGATTTTAGTGAACGCCAAGTGAGGCATCATGACTAAAACGCATCCCATCGCCATCATGAAAACTTTTTCGCAGGCCATTTTGAATCGACTGCGCTCACGATAAAGCAGCCACAAACTGAAAGCAGGGATAAAGAAAGCATGGTTACCTTTAAAATAAAATGACGACATCATCAGAATTCCGACAATGAAATAGTCGCGAAGACTTGCAGAATCCAAGGCCTTCATGATCCACCATAAAGTTAGCATGATCAAAAAGCTGTAAGGGGACTCTGCCATGTATCTGGCAGTGAAACCAATTTGTGGGACATCGAATGCCACGAATAAAAGAGTCAAAAATGCGGCTGTCCTGCCAAAGTTTTTTAAAACCAAGAGGAATGCAAGTAGCATCGTACTCATGGAGACAAAGATGCTCACCCATTTGTGAAGCTCCCAATCACCCAGCAGTCTTAGTGTCAGTCCGTAAATGGTGTAGCCGATCGGTTGAAATGTCTGCCCTAGATTAAAACTTCCTCGCAGCATCTGAATGCCACGTTGGAAGTAAGCAGCCATATCAGAGAACAAATACATCTCGGGTGGCATTGCGATTTGAGTTGTCCAGAAACGCAGCAGAAACCCAGCTAAGAAAACAGCAATCGTGGCAAACATCCAGCGATCTTGTTTAAGCGGCAGGATCGCATATAGCAATCCGGTCAAGGCGACACACAAAAGTAGCAGTCCGAAGACAAGGGGAGGGGCACTCCAATCCTTATCCAAGTAAAATCCAAAACTTCCACCGAAAGAATCTCCAGTCAGATTCCAAGTTGTGGCTTTGTTTAAAATATTTCCCGGGACGATCATTTCAAGACCGCGTTCGTTATTACAGCGCTCCTCTGCGGAGGCAGGCAAAGTCCACTCTTGGCCATTCGTAGAAAGATTATTTAAACAGCTCAAGGTGCGAAGACGGAATTGCTTCAGACTCATCCAAGAGGGAATCAAGGATGCCTTGGTTGTAAATTGCATCCAGAACAAGCCGCCATCATTGGGGTTGTAATCCTTAATCACAAGAGAGGATGGAGAGTTAGTCTCAGTCTCTAAATTAGGACGCACAATTTGGATGTTTTCCATCTTGGGCGTCAGCAATTGGAACCAATTCAGGCAAACGATTGCCAGAAACAGACTGAACCAAAAGAGGCGCTTATTTGTGATTTTCATGACCTCAGCTTTTAGCCAAGGTCATGATTTGCGGCAAGTTACTAACTAGTTATTATTCCAGATTCGGTTTCTGAATAAATTGCAGCGTCAGATCGAATTAAATCATCAATGGATGGGGTTTGCCATTTGCACTGATAATCCTGCATAAACTTGCCAAATTTAGCAAGTTCTGTTAGGATAGGAATGAAACGCCGGGAATATGTCATTGATATTCATTTTAATGACATAAAGATCACGAAGGTCATTATTGACCCGCACTACGAAAGAAAGCACGCGGCAAGTATCAACGATGGATTGATACTTATGTTGATTCAGGGGTTGGACGGCTTAGTTGCTGTTCCTGAAGTTGTTAATTTCCCATACGCGTACTTTAGTCAGCAGGTAGAGCGAAATGGTAAGCGGTATCGACTGATTTGGTTGTTAGAGAAGAATCAGAACTATATTGGCGTTATAAACGCGTATCGGAGGTCTTAGTGGGAATGCCCAATAGAGCTGAAATCAGAAAGGTTCTTAAAAAATTAGAAAAATCCGAAGGAACACTTGCGCTGCCTGAGAATCCCACTCCTTTGGAGAAGTTTCGTCATGATATCCAGCAAAAATTTGTTCGTTATATTCTCAAAACAAAGATTACTCAGAGAGAAATGGCCGTCTTGCTTGAGATAGACGAGGGCAAAATGAGTAAAATACTGCGTCATCGGCTTGATGACTTTTCTACAGACAGACTTATAAGTTTGTATGAGAAGATTAATCCTAACTTAAAAATCAAGGTTAGCTAAAAAAAGGGACTTCTTAGGAAGTCCCTTTTTTTTATTCCAGGATCAGCTCGTGGGCTTTGTCTTTTTCGATGTCTGTTGGATTCATTAATTGTGGACGGTGTTTGCCCATTACAAATAGTTCAATTTGGTTGGCGTAATAAGGGGAGAGCATGTGTCCTGAGACGCCGATAGGGTTGATACCCCAGCTGTGTTTTACATCTGCGAAATCAATCACGCGGCGAGTGGAGGCTCCCGCTGTGACATTGAAATCACCACCCAAAGCGCGTGCTTTATTATTTGTGATTTCATTGTAAGCACCACCCATTGGGAAAGGTCCTAAGTTAAAAATATAACTCAAAGGTTTTTCACGACCCAGTGGATGGATGTATTCGATCGTATGGATCTTGCCCCATTTCGGTGGCTCTTTCCATTTTGCAAAAGTATTGCGAAGACCCTGCGTGTAGGCCTCTTCGGGCTTCACTAATTCCCACCAAGGGGAGTTGTCATTCTGAGTAACGCGTTCAAAGAACATCCATGAGTGGGGAGTTCCCAGGTATCCTGCGCGTTGGTCTTCCAAGGGAGCTAACATCAAAAGTAAACTCTCGTTTACCCATGAATAGTAAAGGCTTGCTTCTTGTGAGCTCGCGTCTGAGTTCAAATCCCAATTTTTAAGTTTTTCTAACCAAGGACCCCATTGAGTTTGCTCTGCCGGAGTTAACTTCAAATGACCCAACATTTTTTCAAGCAAAGCTCTGTTCGTCAGATTCAAGTTCTTAACTTGCAGCGCGCGCATTTCTTCGGCGTTCCATTTATCTTTTTTCGCAAGCTCTGCCAAAATCGTGTTTTGGCGATCCGCACTTTGCCAGTCACCGCGAAGTTCCGAATCCACATTCTCAGGGCGAGTGTTCGCTGTGACGATAACTCCCGACGCTGGATTGACCATGTGAGGTTTTTCTTCCCAAGTCAGCATGCGAGTGTATTCATCATTGCCGCTAGCACCATCTAAGATCAATTCAGAGTGGGGATTGCCTTTCATCGCAACCTCACCGAACATCCACCAAGCGATGTTTTCTGCATCAGCATACATCACATTAAGACCCGGAGCTGTTCCCGGCTTCAAGGCATTTTCAAAAGTTTTCATGTCCTTGGCTTCGCCCATAACATACAGCGCTTGCAAAGGATCGTTGTCGACATTGTGATATGCCCACTTCAAAGACAAATCCGAATCAATCACATGATTCATCAAAGGACCATGGGGTGTTTCGATAATTTCAATTGTTGTCGGCGCCTGATTTTTAACTCGGATCATTTCTAAACGAGTCGCGTATTCTTGAGGTTTGCGATTGAATAAAACCGTCTTGTTCGTGCGATCGATAGTCTCGCGGTACAAATCCATATCATCTGTTTGTGACATCGTGAAGCCCCAAGCGTGGTGAGGCGTGTGACCCAAAATTGCAAATGGCACTAATGGCAAATAGTGGCCATAGATTTCAAACTCTGGCGTATGGATGTGAGCCTCAAACCAAACAGACGGGTGAGAGAACGCGATATGCGGGTCATTGGCGAAAATACTTTTCCCACTCGCAGAACGTGACGGCGAAAGAAGCCAAGCATTGCTGCTGTCAAAAAGAGTCGCGAAGGTTTCAGCTCCGGCAACTTCCCACAGTGGGCTTAAATCAACATCGTTTTGTGCAAACTTCAGCGGAGTTTTAAGCTGGTCATTGCGAAGCTCTTGAAAGTATTTATGGGGCAACTTTTTCGCGATGATAGTCATCATCGGATCAGTTCTTAAAGCAATTCCGAAGCTGTAAGCAATCTGTCCAGTCATCACATAGGCATCAACCGGAGTGAAGGGGCGAATCTTTTTAATTCCTAAAATAGCCAAGTCATAAGGAATCGGACGCGTGGATGCATATTGATTAGCTCCATCACAGAAAGCCTCCATCAATTCCCACATTTTAGGATCGAGTGTTCCATCTTTGCGTTTTTTAGCGATAACCTTTTCGGCGATCTCATTCAGTCCAAGGCTGCGATAAAGAATGTCAGACTTCAGTGTTTTTTCGCCAATGACCTCAGAAAGTTCGCCTTGAGTTTGGCGGCGAGCCATTTCCATTTGGAACAGTCGCTCACTCGCCATGACATAACCTAACGCCTTAAAGGCATCAGTTTTGTTCTGAGCGAAAATATGAGGGATACCAAAGGAGTCGCGCTGAATTTTTACCGGAGATGAGATGTTTTCAAGATCAATTTTTCCATCTAAAGGCGCTAAAGACTGGCGCATAAAGACATAAGTTCCCGCAAGAACAAGAATTAGAATCATCACGAGGTAGCGCAGGGATTTTTTCAGAAGTTTCATAGTTTCCCACTGTCACAAAGACCAGGGTTTCAGGCAAGCTTGCAACATGTCACTATGCAGAAGGATTTCGTGAGGGGCCACTAGCGAATCGTTATCCGTTTGTGTTACACTCGGAGGGATGGCCAAAGCTTATAAAAAGAACTTTCAACTGGTGTCTGAGTTTAAACCTTCTGGGGATCAACCTAAAGCGATCGAACAGATGGTTCAGAATATTGCTGCGGGACTGAAACATCAAACTTTGTTGGGTGTGACGGGCTCGGGGAAAACTTTCAGTATGGCGCACACAATCGCGCAACTGAACCAACCAGCATTGGTACTTGCTCCGAATAAAACCTTAGCTGCTCAGCTCTATTCAGAGTTCAAAGAGCTCTTTCCGCAAAATGCAGTAGAGTATTTCGTCAGTTATTACGACTACTATCAGCCGGAAGCTTACATTCCTTCGACAGATACTTATATCGAGAAGGACTCAGCTATCAACGAGCAGATCGATCGCATGCGCCACTCGGCGACGCGTTCTTTGTTTGATCGCCGCGATGTTATTATCGTGAGTTCAGTTTCTTGTATTTACGGTTTGGGTTCGCCGGAAGCCTACGAAGGCATGATGATCCAAGTTGTTTCAAATACAGAGATGAAAAGGGATCATCTTTTACGTGAACTAATACGTGTCCAATATCAACGTAACAATATCGACTTCTCGCGCGGAACGGTGCGAGTGCGTGGTGATAATGTCGAGATCTTTCCTCCGTACGAGGAGGATCGCGCGATCCGTGTTGAGTTCTTCGGTGATTTTATCGAAAGACTTTCGTGGATTGATCCATTAACGGGCCAAGTCTTGGAAGAGATCGATCAAATCGGTATCTATCCAGGAAGTCACTATGCCACGGGCGATGACAACTTAAAGCGTGCGATTAAAACAATTCAAGATGAGCTTCAGCATCATCTGCAATTCCTGAATAAGAATATGAAGTTCTTGGAAGCTCAACGTTTAGAGCAAAGAACTTACTACGATATCGAGATGATGGAACAAATGGGCTTCTGTCAGGGGATCGAGAACTACTCGCGCCATCTGACCGGACGTGGAGAGGGCGAACCACCTCCAACATTGCTAGAGTATTTCCCTAAGGACTTTATCACGTTTATCGACGAGTCCCACGTCACTGTTCCGCAGATTGGTGGTATGTACCGTGGAGACCGCGCGCGTAAGTCAACATTGGTTGAGCACGGTTTCCGTATGCCTTCAGCGTTGGACAATAGACCTTTGAATTTCCAAGAGTTTGAAAAAATGATGGATAAGGTCGTCTACGTTTCCGCAACTCCTGGAAACTACGAGCTGCAAAAATCAGAAGGTATCATCGTTGAACAGATCATTCGTCCGACTGGATTGATTGATCCTGTCGTCGAAGTTCGGCCGGTAAAACATCAGGTCGATGATTTACTGAAAGAAATCCGTGAGCGTATTAAACTCAAAGAGCGCGTATTGATCACGACTCTGACCAAACGTTCTGCTGAAGATTTGACTGAGTACTATGAAAATCTAGGAATCAAGATCAAGTACCTGCACAGTGATATCGATACTATTGAACGTTCCGAAATCCTGCGCGATTTGCGCTTGGGTGTTTTTGACGTTTTGGTCGGTATCAACTTGCTCAGAGAAGGTTTGGATATTCCAGAGGTGAGCTTGGTCGGTATTACAGATGCCGATAAAGAGGGCTTCCTACGTTCTGAAAGATCCCTGATTCAAACTATCGGTCGTGCGGCTCGTAACTTAAATGGGCGAGTGATTCTGTACGGCGATGTGATGACAGATAGTATGAAAAAAGCCATTGGCGAAACCGAGCGTCGTCGTCGCATTCAGCAGGAACACAACGAAGCGAATGGCATCACTCCGCAGTCCATCCGTAAAAAAATCCGTGATGGTTTGGGCGAGGCATTTGATGGTTCTGTCGGTGGTTCGCCATTGAAAGGTGAAAACCGTCAAGAGGCGATCATCAATAAGTTTGCTCATGAACCGGATAAGCTCACTCAAGAAATCGACAAGCTTCGTGATAAAATGCGTAAGCTTTCTAAAAATCTGGATTTCGAGGAAGCCGCGAAAGTGCGTGATGAAATCAAACGCTTGCAGATTGTGGAGCTGGGTATCCGCAGTGGCGAGGTTGAAGGCGACAGTGCTAAGGTGAATAAAGATGGCCTCGAGTAAGTTTGACGAAATCCGCGATAAGGTGCGCGAATTCCCCACACAAAGTGGCGTGTACCTGATGAAGGGGCCTGGCGATAAGATTATCTATATCGGTAAGGCCAAAAGTCTTCGCAATCGCGTTCGTAGTTACTTTACTGATAGCAAGGATCATTCGCCGAAAACGCGCCTGTTGGTTTCTAATATTTTAGAAGTCGAATACATCTTAACGAAAACCGAAGTGGAAGCTTTCTTGCTGGAAGCTTCCCTGATCAAAAAGCATCGCCCCAAATATAATATCCGCCTGCGTGATGATAAGGCCTATCCTTATATCCGTTTAAGCTGGTCGGAAAAATATCCGCGTTTATATGTTGCTCGTAAAGTAAAGCGTGATGGATCCCTTTATTTTGGTCCTTACACTTCGGGTTTGGCTGTGCAGGGGACCATTCGTTTCTTGAATCGCACTTTTAAAGTTCGTGACTGTACTGATGCTATGTTTAACACGCGCAAACGTCCGTGCATGACCTATCAAATTGGTCGTTGTACGGCGCCGTGTGTGGCTTACATCACGCAGGAAGAATATAAAAGTGAGGTTGAAGGCGCGAAGCTTTTCTTGAAAGGCCAAAACAAAAAGGTCATTAAAGCGCTTAAAGAAAAAATGATGGGAGCCGCTGACGAAGAAAAATTCGAAGTCGCGGCTCGTTTACGTGATTCCATTGAAGCCATCAAAACCATTTTGGAAAAACAAGCCGTCATCAATGACACCTCTGAAAAAGACCAAGATGCTGTCGGCTTTTATGGAGACGAGCGCGGTTGCTTGATTGAAACCGTTCACGTTCGTGCGGGTCGCGTGATCGGGACTCGCCCTCACTTCTTACCGCATTTTGATCCGAATGACTCTGCCGAAGATCCGCGCGAGTGGATGGTGGACTTCCTGAATCAGTATTACGAAGACAACTTTATCCCGGATGATGTTTTATTACCGTTGGATATCGGTAGCGACCTGAATAAATTGATGGAGCAAGTTTTGGAATCCCGTTCCGGAACGAAATCCACAGTTCGCTTTGCCACGGATGAACGTGGCCGTTCACTCGTTGAAATGGCGAATGAAAATGCCAAAGCCCATTTCTTGAAGTACGTTTCTAAATCCGAAGAAAAACTCCGCGGTCTGCAAGAGATCAAAGAGAAATTCAACCTTCCAGAGATGCCAAGACGTATTGAATGTTACGATATCTCGACATTCCAAGGGGCAGAGACAGTTGCCTCTCAAGTGGTGTTCGAAGAGGGTGTGCCAGCTAAGGATCATTACCGTCGCTATAAAATTAAAACCGTTCAAGGTATCAATGACTTTGCCTCGATGTACGAGGTTCTAAGTCGTCGCTTTAAACACACCGAGTATGAGGACCCTCAATTGGTAGTTATTGACGGTGGTAAGGGGCAGTTGTCCCAGGCGATCAAAATCCTCAGTGAGATCGGTCGTAGCGATATTCCAGTGGTGGGCTTAGCTAAGGCTCGTACGGAAAGTGACTTCCAAAAGACGGAAGTTGAGTCTACGGATGAGCGTTTCTTCCTACCAGGGCGTCAAAACCCTGTGATCTTTAAGAACAACTCCGAAGCTCAGCATATTTTGGTGGGAATTCGTGACGAGGCCCATCGTTTTGCCATCACTTACCATCGTAAGCTTCGTGAGGGGACCTCTCTTGAGAGCGAGTTAGATTACGTCGTGGGCTTGGGCGAAAAAAGAAAGAAAACTCTTTTGACTCAGTTTAACTCTATTGATGAAATCAGAATGGCTGAACCAAGTGAGATTGCGAAACTTAAGGGTTTTAACCGCGTCTTAGCGGAACGAATCGTTTTGCAGCTCAATGATTCGGAAGAAGAAGAAATCGAAGCAGAGTAACAGCCAGAAGAGACTTCAATGAGAAATCATGCCTTTTTAGTGGGAATCGCTATTTTTTTAAGCCGTATCGCGGGTCTTGTCCGTGAACGTGTGTTTGCCCACTTCTTTGGTAACTCCGCAGCTGGCGATGCTTTCAAAGCCGCTCTTAAAATTCCTAACTTCCTACAAAATCTTTTTGGTGAGGGTGTTCTTTCTGCAAGTTTCATCCCGGTCTATGCTCAGCTTTTAGCTAAAAAACATGACGAAGAAGCTGCTAAGGTTGCTTCAGTTATCGGTAGCTTGATGTTCCTATTAACGTCGCTGCTGGTGATCGTCGGTGTTTTTGCGACACCTGTTTTGATTGACCTTATTGCTCCTGGTTTTGAAGGGGAGAAACGTCAGCTAACAATTCAGATCGTACAAATCCTTTTCCCAGGAACTGGTTTCTTAGTGATGTCAGCTTGGTGCTTGGGGATTTTAAACTCGCATAAAAAGTTTTTCCTCTCCTATGTGGCGCCAGTGATCTGGAATTTGACGATCATCGCGACCCTTGTCATGTGGGGTTCCAAGCAAACGCAGTTTGATCTGGCGATCACAGTTTCTTGGGGATTGGTGGCAGGAAGCTTCTTGCAGTTCTTTGTGCAAGTACCATCTGCTTTGCGTTTGGGTAAAAAGATTTTCCCTTCGCTAGATTGGAAGATGGGAAGTGTTCTGACTGTGATCAGAAACTTTGTTCCGGTGGTTGTTTCTCGCGGAGTCGTGCAAGTCAGTGCTTATATCGACAATATGTTGGCGTCGTTACTTCCAACGGGTGCGGTTTCGTCTTTGGCCTACGCTCAAACACTTTACCTATTGCCAGTAAGTCTTTTCGGCATGAGTGTCTCCGCAGCCGAGCTTCCCTCAATGTCTCAAGCCGTGGGCAGTGATGAAGAGATTCGTGATTACCTGAAAGGTCGTTTGAATAAAGGCCTTCAGCAAATTGCCTTCTTTGTTATCCCAAGTGTGGTTGCTTTCCTGATTTTGGGTGACCTTATCGTGGGTGCTGTTTTTCAGACGGGTGAGTTTGATGCTAATAGTACACACATGGTCTGGATGGTCTTGATCGGTTCGACAGTGGGTTTGCTTGCCTCCACTCTGGGCCGACTTTATTCTTCGACGTTCTATTCTTTGAAAGACACGCGTACACCTTTAAGATTTGCGATTGTCCGTGTCGTTGCGACCACGGTATTGGGAATTGGTTTTGCCTTTTACCTGCCGCCACTTCTTGGTCTAGATCAACAGTGGGGGACGCCAGGTTTGACGGCGTCAGCTGGGATCGCAGGATGGATTGAGTTCTATTTGCTACGTCGTTCTTTGAATCAAAAGATTGGCGAAACAGGTTTGAAAGTAAAATTTCAGCTTAAAGTTTGGGCGATCGCTTTGGTCAGTGCCGCGACTGCAGCCGCCGTTGCACGTCTAGCTTTGCCACCAGAATGGCATGTGATCATCCGTGCCGGTATTGCGGTGGTGATTTACGGGACTATGTACTTTGGCTTAGGGTATGTGTTCAAGGTAGAGCAAGCAGAAGGTTTCATTCAAAAGGTTTTGCGTCGTTTGAAATAGGGTGTACGCTTGAATCGTCATGAATGATTCATCAATGTGGTCACCCTTAAAAATTACCGTTTACCGTAACTTTTGGATCTGTGCTTTTTTGTCAAATCTTGGAACTTGGGTTCAAGACGTGGCAGCAAGCTGGGTGATGACACATCTTTCGACATCGCCTCTGATTATCTCACTTCTTTCCTTCACAAGTAACTTACCGGTGGTGTTCTTAAGTATCGCTGCTGGTTACTTTGCAGATCTGGGGCATCGTCGTCGCATTCTTTTGATTTCTGAAAGCATGATGTTTACCGCAGCTGCCATTCTCGCTTTCCTTGTTTGGAAAGAACAAATCACCGAAGGCTCGTTGCTGGCTTTGTCCTTGGTGATGGGGATTGGTTTTGCTCTTTCAAATCCACCGTTCCAAAGTGTTCTGACGGATTTAGTTCCGAATGAACGCCAAGCCCAAGCGGTCTTGGTTTATTATATCGGTATCAACATCACGCGCGTCTTAGGCCCCACATTCGGTGGAATTATTCTTGGGGGAGTGGGACCTGCGGCGGCGTTCTTTGTTAATAGCTTGTCGTTCTTAGGTTTAATTTTGTTTTTCTGGAAATGGCCAGTCAAAGAGGTCGCGGTTCCTAAAGACGAAAAGAAAGAAATCAAATTCAGTCAGAAGGAATTCGAGTTTCTGTTCTCTTTCCATAATATGAAATTATGGGTGGAGATTTTCATCGTCACTTTCTTTGCTTCAAGTCTCTGGGCTTTGTATCCAACCCGTGGTCGTGTGGAGTTGGGATTGAATAGCTGGCAGTATGGTTCTTTGTTGGGCTTCTTAGGTCTTGGTGCTTGCTTCAGTACGATTTACTCTAAAAAAATCATGCTGCCTGAAAGAACGGGGCTATCGCTAGCGGGAGCATACTTCGTGTACGCCGTTGGTTTGTTCTTTATCGGAATCGCTCCAAGCTATATTTATATGTGCCAAGGGATGTTCTTTGCGGGGATCGGTTGGTTGATTCTTGCAACGTTGATGAACATGAGCTCACGCCAACTTACGGGTAAGTCTCATTTGAAAGCCACGATGCTCGGTGTGTTCTTGGCCGTGTTTTATGCCGGAATGGCTTTGGGCTCCGTTAGTTGGGGAGCCTTTGCAAGAATGGGATCAACAACGGCCGCAATGGTGACATCCGCGGCAGGTTTGACTGTGATCGCACTTTATAAATTCTTAAACTCCAAAGTCGTCAGCGCCCAAATCTAAAGTCCTTGGGCTGCGACTCGAAGAGCGGCTTCACTGTTGGCAACAGTTGGTGGGACCTTCGTGGCTTTACTGACAATTCCAAACGGAATATCACCCCACCATTTTTCAATGATGACACCATCGGCATTGGTGATGCTGATCTTGCAGGTTTTGTATTTGCCGGGATTGGTTTCCAAGGTTTCAATCACGCCACCATTTTTTTCACAACTCGCCAAAGTTTCTTTGTATTTGTCTGGTGAAAACAGGTCAGCAGTTTCAATTGTTTCGGCAAGGGTTTCGTCGCCGATTTTAGTATTAATTTTTACTTTCCATGTTTTCGTGGATTTTTCAAATGCGATCACTTCTTTGGTGATGTGAATTTCTGAAGATTTACCCTCAGCATTTTTGAAGTCCCCTGACCAAGTAACCTTGTCGCCAATACTTGGATAAGCCTTCGCAAAAAGTGATGTCAGAGTAACAAATGTAAATAAAAACACCCCGGAACGCGCAGTCATAATGACCTCCTGCAAACCAATCAATAACTCCCTAAGAATCTCACACCGAATCCACGGCGGGGACTGTTTGAAATGACCTTTGCTGGGAATCAAACCGGGGTGAGCAGTGCATTAACCAGAGGGTTTTTATGGTCTAGAAACCACTGGCAGAGTAAGCTCCCTCCCATGAAGGACTACGTTCAATATTTAGAAGAAGTTTTAGGTCTGCAAAAGGTCATGCTAGGTGACATGGCGGTCCCTGCTGGTGAAGCTGCAGCTCTTCCGGCAAAGACTCAATTCTTTACACAAAAAGGTCCTTACACCACTCAAGAAAAAGTTCACCGTGAACTGGTGTTCCTAAATATCCTCACGCAATCCAAAGAAAGCTTCTTCCTTAAAGAAACTCGCGATCTTTTCGATAAAATGAAAACCGCGATGAAGCTTAAAAATATTCAAGTTTTAGAATTGGATTGCACGGTCGAGGATCGTTCCTTATTGCCTTCGGAGCTTGCGACTTTCTGTGAAAGCAAAGTTGTCGTGGTCTTTAGCTCGTTCCCGAAAGATCTGGGCGAGATGATTTACAAAGGCCCGGGTAAGTGGATTGAAACATACAGCCCAGCGTATTTGCTGGAAGATGCGGCGGCGAAAAAAGTCGTCTGGAATGATCTCCAAAAAGTGATGAAGGAGTTGAACCTATGATGAAGCTCTTTGTTCCTGTGCTGCTGACAATGTTGCTGGGGACAAGTGCCTCACTGGGAGCGACCTGCACACTGTCTCTAACAATTAACGATGCCATCACAGCTTCAACGACAGATTATCTAGAGCGCGCGGAAAAGCGTGCCGAAGACAATAAGTGTGACTCCATCTTTATCCGTGTGAATACACCGGGTGGCAGTTTGCAAAGCACTCGTCGTATCGTTGAAAGAATGCTCGCTTCTAAGATCCCATACCTATGTTTGATCACTCCGCGCGGAGGTCACGCGGGCAGTGCTGGTGCCATCATCCTGCAGGCTTGCCATGTGAATGGGGGAGTTGAAGCCACAAACGTGGGGGCAGCCACTCCGATCCTAGGCACGGGCGAAAAAATGCCGGATGATCTTCGTAACAAGATGATCAACGACACTGTTAGCTGGCTTGAGGGTGTGACAACTCTTCGTGGGCGCAATTTGCAGTTTTCAAAAGAGATCGTAACCGAAGCAAAGTCTTTCAGCTCTACCGATGCAGTTAAAATGAAGGCCTTGGATATTTTGGCGCAGGACGAAGCGGACTTCCTAAAGCAAGCCGAGGGACGAAAAGTTTTATTGCAGGGTAAAGATCCTGGTGTAGTGGTCGTGGGTGACTTGCAGGAGTTCTTTCCCGATACGCGCTACCGTATTTTAAATTTCATCGCTGATCCTGAGTTCGCATACTTATTATTCATGGGAAGCTTAGGTCTTCTGTATGTGGAACTAACTCATCCGGGCCTTGTTGCTCCAGGTGTGATTGGCGGGATTGGTTTGGTGTTCTCGCTGATTGCGTTCCATAAGTTGGAAGTGGTGTGGGGCGGACTTGCCTTGATTCTATTGGGCATCGCCTTCCTGATTGCTGAGATCTTCATCCCAAGTTTTGGTATTTTAGGTATCGGCGGCTTAGTTTCGTTGTTCGTCGGAAGTGTTTTCTTATTCGATCAAGCGACGGGGTACACATTGCCGTATTCAATTATTTTACCGGTGGTACTGGCCATCGGAGCGGTGTTCTTTGGTGTCGGGTACTTGGCGCTAAAAACATTAAGGGTAAAAACAAAAGACAACGATCATGATTTAAAATCATCTGAAGGCGTTGTGGTTAGTACGGATGAAAATGGTCATCGTGGACAAGTTTCTGTAATGGGTGAGATCTGGAACTTTGTTTCCGAGGACTCAGTCAACAAAGACGACCGTGTTCACGTCACAGATCGCCAAGGTCTGACTTTGAATGTAAAGAAAAATAAGGAGTAAGTGGAAATGGAATTTTTAATAATCCTGCTGGTAGTTGGCGGTATCATTCTTAGTTCAATGGTTAAAATTTTGAACGAGTGGGATCGTGGTGTGGTTCTTCGTTTGGGTAAAGCCATTGATGTACGTGGACCTGGTTTGATCCTTTTGATCCCGTTCGTTGAACGTATGATCAAAGTGGACACTCGTACAATTGCAATGGACGTTCAACCTCAAGACGTAATCACTAAAGACAACGTCAGCATGCAAGTGAATGCGGTTGTATACTTTAAAGTTGTTTCCCCAATGGAAGCGATCACGAAAATCGAAGACTTTTATTTTGCGACAGGACAGTTGGCACAAACGACATTGCGTTCGGTAATGGGTCAGTATCTGCTTGATGATGTTCTTGAGCATCGTGATAAAATCAACTCTGCATTGCAAGCGATCTTGGATAAACACACGGAAGCGTGGGGTATCAAAGTGACAATGGTTGAAGTAAAACAAATCGATTTGCCAAAAGAAATGCAAAGAGCGATGGCGCGTGAGGCGGAAGCTGAGCGTGAACGTCGTGCGAAAGTCATCAGCGCAGACGGTGAGTTGCAACGTGCGGAAAAACTTGCGGCGGCGTCTACGACTCTTGCTGGTTCTCCGTCAGCCTTGCAGCTGGCCTATTTGCAGACGCTGAGCGAAATCGCCGGTGATAAAACCAACACCATCGTCTTCCCATTGCCGTTGGATATGGTTAAACCGTTCCTGGGATCTGACTATAAAAACTAGACTTTCATCCTTTCGGGGTTGTCTGGTTAAATAGATACATGTCTTACAAAGAGGCTCATGGATGGGGCCTCTTTTTTTTACTTACGGATGAGGTCACGGCGTGAAATTTCTTTGGGCTGCATTGTGCTTTCTTGCTGCATTGACTGTTTCCTGTTCCGAAGCTCAAGCCCAAACTACCGTTCCAGCCGCTGCTCCCGTTAAGCAATTCGATAAAGAACTCGTGCGAGTCCGCGTTTTGACCCATAACAAAAGAGTGCAAGTAGCTGGGCAAGCATTGCGTTTCCAAATCCTATCTCAACCGTATCGTCCCGTAGCTATTCCTGACAGTGGCTCAGCGGAAGTCCGTGTGATGAAAAAAGACGGAAAAAACATCTGGGCCTTGCGTTTAAACAACCGTGATAATGAACATCTCTTTAAAGAAAAATATCTAATGATCCAAGGCGAGAACTTGCGTGTCGGCGCTCAAAGCCTGCCATCGCGAGTTCTTCTGTCAGCAGGTCCCGGAGATCAAGTGGATGTCGTGGGTGTTTTGCCACTCGACGAATACATCGCTGGAGTTCTGGCAAGCGAGATGCCTTTGAACTGGCCGCTAGAAACTTTAAAAGCTCAAGCTGTGGCGGCAAGATCCTACGCTTTGGCAGTGATGGCCGAGCGTGAAGATAAGCCCTTTCACCTAGAAAGCTCTGTCTTAGATCAAGTATTCCGCCATGTCGCTGATGGGGATGAAAGCGATCCGAAGCTTAAGAAAGCTTTGCAAGCCGTACGTGAAACGGCGGGTGTTAAACTCTATGCCCAAAACCGCAGTATTCTGAAAGCCTATTATCACGCAGATTGTGGTGGTCACACGACGCTAGCAAAAAACGTATGGAGCGGTGGAGTGAATAGCGGTGTCGCTGTCGACAACTCTTGCCCGACGAATCCCAAAGCCAATTGGTCGATTCAGATCTCTCGCAAACAGTTGGCTAAAAAACTGCGCGTTGCTGATGTCTTGGGACTAACCCTAGAGCGCATGAATCAAGACTCCCGTGTGCGTGGTGTTCGTGTGGCTGTTCAAGCAGGTGATGATAAAATCATCGGTGCCAATGAATTCCGTCAGGCCTTGGGCTTTTCTGAGCTTCGCAGCGCTTTGTTTGATCTAAAACAAGAAGGCGACATGTTCACATTCACAGGTCGTGGCTTCGGTCATGGCGTGGGATTGTGTCAGTGGGGCAGCCGTGCTTTAGGTCTTAAAGGTCAAAAGTACGCGCAGATTCTAAAGCATTATTATCCGGCAGCTTCTTTAGCTCGCAATTAGTTCTCAAACACAACATCGGTGCTAGAGAATATCTGTACTTTCTTTTGGCCTTTGACGCCAACCCAGTCCTCTAAGATCTCATTGTATTTAGGTGAGAGCTTCAACATCGCTAAGCCAACATCATACTTTTTAATAAGTTCCTGAGTGTCTTTGTGCTTTTTAGAGAAGTGAACAAAGATGGATTCCTCAGAGAGCTCCAGAACGACGTGAAAGCTGTTCTTAAATTCAGGATGGTTCTTTAGGTAGTAATAATAGACGTACTCGTCGATCGCGACAAAGGACACGCGATTGGATCTCAACATCATAAGTGACGTCTGATCGCTGGAGGTAAAGATCTTATTGATGCGATAGTTCTCGTCAAACTCTTTGCCGAACGGAAACTCCGCCGGCAATGCCACGGTCTTACCCTCAAGGTCTTTTACTTTCGTCGGTTTGGTTTTGACCGTGATCGAATTTGCGATGATCAAACCCTTGCTTTTGAAAAGCGGCTCTTTCGGAAAAAGGAAGTCACTGTCCATTTCTTTGGAGTGAGCAGAGTTAAAGCAGGCGACAAAACGGCCCGTTGCTGTTTGAGCTTTGCAACGAGTGTAAGGAACTTGGACTAACTCGATATTTTCGCCGACATTTTTAAAGGCAGCGCGGACGATATCAATCGACATTCCAACAGCTCGGTTTTCTTTTTTGAATGCAAAGGGAGGCCAGGAGTCTTCAACGAGAATTTTAATTGGTTTGGCGTGACTTGCGAGGCTTGCAAGCAGGAGACTTGATGCAATAAAGATCTTATACGCCAATTTCATTACTGCTTATTAACAGGCGTAACAGCAGCGATCATCTTACTTGTATGTAATGGTACTAGAAACCCATAAATACGCGGGCAGCGAACATAAACACAGCGCCGAGTATCAAAACATTTGTAGCAGTGACAGTCATTTTTCGAATCCTTTTTGTACGTGATACATCCCATTTCGGTAATGTGTGGGAAAATCTTAAATATTATTTTTACGTCCATCTCTTTGACATGACTTTAAATGAGACAAAGTGCCCTTTTTGCGCACCATCCGTAGGTCTTAGTCACTAATCAGGGTGGTGTATCACCTTGAGAAACCAGGAAATTTGCTCCTTTTTTCGATAATTTACGTAACTTCCTGGAACTTGGCACAGGCATAGCAATAGTGATTATCGAGGTCTCAATGGGAATTCGGGACCTTGAAGGAAGAGGATGTTATGAACAAACAATTCAACGCTCCAGCAATGATCTTGGTAACTGCGATCGCACTATTAGGTGTGGGCTGCGGTAACAATAAAATGACGGTCGCTGAATCAACTGCCGCTGTTGTAGATTCAGGCGGTGGCACTGGTTACATCCCAACTTCACCAGATGGTTCAACAGGCTCTGGCTCAGGTACAGGCAATGTCAGCTACTCTAATGAGGGTACTTTCACTCCAGTATCTATTAATGAAATGAATAACTACGTGGGCACTCGCCCGATGAACAACCCAACAGACTTTAAATTGAAAGTTCAATTGAGTGATGTGGGCAGCGGTAAATACGCAGGTACAGTGACTCTGTCTTATACTGATTCAGGTGTTCGCTATACAGGTACATTTTCTGCGGGTACTGGTAAAAACGCGAGCTACTCTGGTTTGAAAGACAACAACACTTTGGAAGCTGAATACAACAGATTCTTCACTTCTGGTGGTAAAACTGTGTTCTCTGGTTTCTTCCAAGATCAATGGGGTGGCGTAGTTCTAGTAGTAGACAACGTTATCAGCCAAGGTGACGCTCAAGGTGGTACGATCGTGACAGGTTCTCTTTACTATAAGAACTTTGCACAATCTTACGCAACTCAGTCTCCCTACAGAAAATGCTGGTTCATCTATGACGGCCCATACAACTGCCGTTCAGGTTCTGTGATTAACAAATCTGCAGTGATCCCGAACGATGGTTACAAAAAACTTGGAACATTCTCTGGTATCTCTAAAACAGCAGCGTTCCAATAATTGATTAAGATTTAATAAGTACGGTTTTAAACGAGGAGAAACTTTATGAAAGATTATAAATATAGAAAGATCGATTTTCCGTCTTTGATCTTGAAGCTTGTAGCGATGCTTGCAGTTTCTGCATTCATGGCTGCTTGTAGCGGCAACGACGATGGTGGCAATAACAACGGTTACATCTATGGCTACGGCGCGAATAATATCGCTAACCCAGCTCAAGTAACGACAGTGTACAGCCAAAACCCTATGAACGGCGTTAGCCTGATCTTAGGTACGACTGTTGATAATACGATGTATTACAACAGCACTTCATTGAACATCTATAACGGCCCAGTGGCTTTTATCGGTACAATGAACGTACAAGCGAATTGGTATGACTTTTACTCTTCCTGCCAAGTGCCTCCAGGAAGCTACACAGTTCAATCTGTAAACTCTTCTGCGATGTCTGCAGGGATGCTTGCTCAAGCCGTGCTTGTGGCAAACCCAGGTAACATCATCCTTGAAGTGAACGCAGGTATGATCAACGGCAATCGTTTGGTGGCTTTGCCTCCAGGTGGTATCCGTGTAGCACAATCAAACGGCATCAATTGCAGTGCTTACTTCGGTGGTTCTTTTAACTAAGAGCGCTCCAAAATCTAAAAACAGAAAAACCTGCGGTGAATCCTCGTTATCACCCGCAGGTTTTTTTTATTTAAATAGTGACATAATATTTCTTGCCCTCCGCCCAAAGTCTGGTTCTAATATTCATATGGAACTACCTCTTTGGATCGACTTCTTTGATGAACTACAAAATGTGCGTGGACGTTCCCAAAATACGGTGATGGCTTATCGTCGTGATCTGGAACTCTATATTGAGTATCGCAAAACCCATAGCAACGTGGCTGGCTTCTACGAGTTTATGAAAAAAAATAAACTCTCCACTCGCTCTCAAGCGCGTGTGATCTCGTCACTACGTACTTACTTTAAATTCTGTGAAACTCGCGGCCATAACAGCCCCGAGCTTCGTGAACTTCGGCCACCGAAAGTGAAAGTGGGCTTGCCGAAGGTTTTGACTCCGCAGGAGTTTCAACAGCTATTCGACGCTGCTGAAGTCACTGATCCTGTGAAAACAGCTCGCAACCAACTGACTTTGTTGTTCTTGTATGGTTTGGGATGCCGTGTTTCTGAGTTGATTGCTTTGAATGTCACTGACTTTAACCAAACAGATCGTTGGATCAAGGTTTTGGGTAAAGGCAGCAAAGAGCGCTTGGTTCCTTTGACTGAAAAACTAGCAGAAACTCTGACGACGTATCTTCGTGAGCATCGTTCAGTTTTGATGAAAGAAAACAACCATTCGATCTTGATCAATGATCGTGGTCATCGCCCATCACGCGTGGACGTGTGGAGATGGCTTGCGAGCTGGTCGACACGCGCTGGTTTCTCGGAGCCAGTAAATCCTCATCGTTTCCGTCATGGTTGCGCGACAGCGTTGCTTGAAAGTGGTGCTGATCTTCGTTCGATTCAGATGTTGTTGGGACACGCAAGTATCCAAACAACTCAGATCTATACGAACGTTACGACAAATACGATGACTCGCACGATTGAGGAGCATCATCCACTTTCGCAATTGGCGGAAGTAGACAAATAGTCCGACCTTCGGTTTGCGATTTTAATAAAGTATCTAAAAAAGCCCACACCAGTTGTGGGCTTTTTTTTGCTTTGTGGATTTCGCATGAAAATCAAATCTCTGATTCGCGAAAATGAAGCCTTAGTTCCTGTTGAAGTCGAAATCAATTTCACCGCGGGTCTCCCGCAAATTCAATTTTTAGGTCTCCCGGATCAGGGGATTCGCGAAAGCATTCACCGAATCAAAAGCGCCATCCGTGCGCAGGGTTTTGAATTCCCGAAAGCACAACAAGTCTTAGTGAATCTGCGTCCCAATCACTTAAAGAAATCCTCTCGTGGCTTAGAACTCGCGGTGGCTTTAGGGATTCTGTGGGAGTCAGAGCAGTTACCCAAGCCCCAAGATGTCGTGATGGTATACGGGGAGTTGGGATTATTAGGAGAAGTTTACGAACCCGAAGATCTGACCACGGATTTTGAGCCTGACGGAAATGTCCTAGTATGGACGGGGCAGTCGCAAAATTCAGTGGCCGTGTTTGATCGTCGGGTTTTGAGTTGTTTGCAAGACATTCGTGAACCGCAAGAGGTGTTCGGAGTGCCTCGTGAGTATGAAGTGCAAAGACCTGAGGTCGATCTGCATCTGCAATTCCCTGAACGCCAAGCAAAACTTTTGCAGGTGGTGGCGCTGGGCGAGCATTCAGTGTTGTTAGCAGGTCCCGCAGGTTCTGGAAAAAGCACCATCGCACGAACGCTTTCCGCATTGCTTGCGGCTCCTTCGCAAGATGACATGCATACAATTTCAAAAAATAATCGGGGCGGTGGCGAGGCCCCTCTTCGCTGGCGTCCCGTGGTTCATCCCCATCACTCAACCACCGCGTTGGGACTGATTGGTGGGGGTGTTCCCCCTTTCAAAGGGGAGATCACTCGGGCTCATAAAGGCATGATGATTTTGGATGAGCTTTTAGAATTCAACGTGCGCGCGCAAGAAGCTTTGCGTGAGCCGATGGAGGAAGCCGTCATTCGTATTCGTCGCAGTCGTTACGTCGAAGAATACCCGGCGGAGTCTTTGATGATCGCAACGACCAACTTGTGCCCTTGCGGTGATTGGGTTCCGAAATCAAAAGTTGTCTGTGGAAGATCTTTAAAGAAATGCCAATCCTACATGGAAAGATTGTCGGGGCCTTTGGTCGATCGTTTTCACATCACCTTCTTTACGCAAAAGCGCGAGGAGGGTGGATCTGTATCGGGTGCAGAGATCTTAGCTCGCCTGGAAGAGTGTCGCATGTTCCGTGCACGCTTAGGTGTGAAGGACAGTCGCTTTAGAAAACTTGCCAGTCGATGGACCTATGAGGAGTTGGTGGCAGATCTGCCCGTGTTTTACATGAAGGAGCTTTTCCCGAAAGAGATCTCCAGCCGCCGTCGCGAATTGGCAACGCTCCGGGTCGCAAGGACCCTTGCCGACCTCGATCAGAGCGAAAAACCGCAACCTCACCATGTAGAGACTGCCCTAAAAATGACTTTCCATCCCGTCGAAGCCCTGAAACGCCTGGGATGTTAGGAATAGATTGACTAAAAGCAGTCATTTCCACTAAATTAGACCTTCGAAATCACTCTGGGGTGATGTGGCCGAGTGGCTAGGCTCAGCTCTGCAAAAGCTGCTACAGCGGTTCAAGTCCGCTCGTCACCTCCAATTTTTCTCTTAGATTCCCATTTTCTTAACGATAATCGTAACGGTACCAAATAAAAAGGTTCCCCAGGCTACGTCCACAAGGGCAAAAGCTAGCGGGTAGTTCTTAAGTATCGCCAAATTGGTAAAATCATAGATCCCGTATACAATCAGTCCTAAAAAAGCTCCGTAAGCAAAGCAGTGCAGATAAGAATCTATTTCCAGTACTTTTTCACGCACAAAAAATGTGATCGCCAGACCCATCATAATATAAACGACCACCGCCGCTCCATAGCCCACATTGAACTGGCCGTTCTCGATTCGACCCAATTCGCTGAGCTGTCTCATGTTGAAGTCCTTCATGATAAAGCCGAGCCAGATAAAATCCAGTATCGCGAACGAAGCAAATGAAATCAGAAAACTTTTAAGTAAGACCATCATGACTTTATCTTAGACCAATCGGGCTCATTCGCCATCGGAACTAGGTGTATTTGTGATTTAGCAGGAAAGCTATTTGAGATGCCCTTCGCTATTCAACGTTGATCTAATGACCTCGAAGCTTGTCTCTTCATAGAGAGGGGTGGTTGTGAAAATCGCGGTAGTTGGAGCCGGGATCAGTGGGCTGAGTTCTGCTTGGTTGCTTTCGCAAAAGCATGAGGTTCATCTGTTCGAGTCTGAAAAACGCCTCGGTGGTCACGCGCATACCTTCAATGTGACGGAAAAAAATGGCACGACTGTTCCGATGGATACGGGGTTCTTGGTTTACAACGAACTGACCTATCCGAACCTGGTGAATTTCTTTAGAGAACTGCAGGTTGAAACAGTGGATTCGGAAATGTCTCTCTCTATTCAAGTGAAATCCAAAAAATTGGAATGGAGTGGAACCAATCTAAATTCGGTATTTAGTCAGCGTCGGAATTTAGTGAACCCTCGATTCTATTGGATGCTATCAGAAATTTTACGCTTTGGTCGTGAGGCTGATGAAAATGTTGTTCGCTCTCGCCGACAGGGGTGGAGTCTGGGGCAGCTGCTCGCCGAACGAAGGTTTGCGCGGTCCTTTTACACGGACTACTTATTGCCTATTGGCGCGGCGATCTGGTCAACGCCGGAAACGGATATGCTGGATTTTCCGGCTGAAACATTTTTGATGTTCTTTATTAATCATAAATTGTTGCAAGTGAACGGGCGGCCGATATGGCGAACAGTAAAAAATGGCAGCATTCAATACGTGCAGAAAGCGGCCCAAAGAATTGCACATATTCACACCAACAGTCCTGTCTCTGCGGTTGAACGCCGAGGAGATGCCGTGATGGTGACGGCGCCTTCAGAGACATTAAAGTTTGATGCTGTGGTGATGGCTACTCATGCACCGATCACGGCAAGAATTCTAAAAAATCAAAGTATTCAAGAACAGCGTATCCTGTCAGCAATCCGCTATGAGGCGAATCACGCTGTTTTGCACACGGATCATACCTCTATGCCTCGCCGAAAAAATTGTTGGTCTTCGTGGAATGTCATGGGCGGGAACGATCTGGAGAATTCCAATAAGGTTTCCTTAAGTTATTACCTAAACCGTTTGCAACCGCTAGAGACGACGCAGGATTATTTTTTGACTTTAAATTCTGATCAAGCTGTTGCTGGACAAGTTCAGGAGTTTAACTACTCCCATCCGCAATTTGATCGCGCTGCGATTCAGGCTCAGCAAGGGCTTCCCAGTATTCAGGGATTGGGAGGCGTGTATTATGCGGGGGCCTGGTCACGATATGGTTTCCATGAGGATGGAATTTTAAGTGCTGTCGGCGTGGCGGAGCGCCTGGGAGTTAGAATTCCCTGGAGCTCAAATTGAGCCGACTAAATATGGGCGAAGGCCATGTTTTTCATAGCAGGCGAGAGATTACAGAGAATAGCTTTCGCTATCCTTCGTTCTTTCTGTTCTTTGCTACGGATGCAGAGGACGAGTTAAGTCGCGTTCTAAAAAGTACATTTAAAAACTCTTTGTCCGTTGATCCTCGGGATTATTTGCGCGGGGATGCGGTCTCGTTGGATCAGGGAATCAGGAATTTTCTAAAAGAAGTCTGTTGCTTTGATCCCGAACGGATCTGGCTTCAGACCATGCCTCGGATGCTGAATTATGTATTTAATCCGGTTAGCTTTTGGATTTGTAAGCGAGCTGATTTGATTGAAGCTGTCTTGGTTGAAGTGAATAACACTTTTGGTGAAAGACATTTTTACTGGATTCAGCCCTCAGGGGGAGTTCTTGCTACTCAATGGATACGAGCTGAAAAGGTATTTCATGTGTCTCCGTTTTTTCCTGTGGATGGGTATTACATGTTCAGATTTCAGGTTGGATCGGATCGTAACCGAATCGATATTAATTACCATAATTCCGACGGAACACTGCGCTTGGCCACTTGGATTGAGGGAGATCTTGCGCCGTTGCAAAAGATATCTCCAGCAAAGATATTTGTGCGCTATGGGTGGATGACTCCGATGGTGGTTCTACGCATTCATTTGCAAGCCCTGCGACTTTTTTTAAAGAAAGTTAGATTTTTCAAAAAACCTTCGCCACCCCATAAAGAGATAAGCACATGATCAAAGAAGCAATCCACGTTAAAATATTGCAGCAAATTTTGAAACAAACGAAATACGGGCGAGTGGAGTTGGAACTTCCCGATGGGAGAGTGCTCTCACATGGAGAGGGTGACTCCTGCGTCAAGCTTACCATCAGAAAGTATCGGGCCTTGGAGGACATTCTCAATAAAGGAGATTTGGGATTGGCTGAAGGGATTATTGCCGGTGATATTGAATGTGAAGACACTGCCGCATTGATCGAATGGGCTTGTCGCAACAGTGATGACTTAGGGAGAGCGATGAGTGGAACCTGGTCGGGGATGGTGTTTGCAAAACTTCGACATCTGATGAATGGCAACAGTCGCTCCCAGGCTAAGAAAAACATCATGTCCCACTACGACTTGGGTAATGAATTTTACAGCTTGTGGTTGGACCCCTCAATGACTTACTCGGCGGCACTTTTTGCTGATGACAGTAAGGATATTTATAAAGCGCAAATGGCCAAATACGATCGAATCATAGACTCGCTAAATATCAAACCTGGCGATCACATCCTGGAAATTGGTTGTGGATGGGGCGGGTTTTTCACGCGAGCGGTGGAAAGTAAAGGCTGCAAGGTCACGGCAGTTATGAACTCGCCTGAACAGTGTCGCTATAACACAATGAAAATAAAAAAACATAAGATGCAAAATCATGTGAACCTTTTGCAGCAGGATTATCGTGATATTCAGGGAAAATTCGATCATGTGGTTTCGATCGAGATGATTGAATCCGTCGGTGAAAAGTACTGGCCAGATTTTTTTAAGAAAGTCGGAGATGCTTTAAAACCAAACGGGGGAGCACTTATTCAAGGAATCACGATCAAGGAAGAATTTTTCGATTCCTACAGGTCCAGCACAGATTTTATTCAGCAATATATTTTCCCAGGAGGCATGCTTTTAACCAACGAAACCTTTGCCAGAAATGGGGAGCAGAATGGGATGAAGTTGGTGAGTACGCTAGAGTTCGGATTGAATTATGCCGAGACTCTCAAAATATGGCGAGATAACTTTAACCAACAGCTGCCAAAGGTGCATGCGATGGGTTATGACGACACCTTTGTTCGTATGTGGAATTTATATCTGTCTTATTGCGAAGGTGCCTTTCGAGCGGGGCGTATCAATGTCGGGCAATTTCATTTGCAGCGATACGGGGTATGAGGCTTATAGATCGCCTTAACTTGATGCTAGTCTGCTTAACTCCGCGAATTGGGATTCGATCTCTTGAATCAGCTCATTGTACCAATTCGAGGGTTTCTTTGTAGTTAAGATGCGACCCACGTCAACCGCTGGAAAATTTGTATTAATTCGTAAACCTATCTCAGTACCGTCTGCATTTCCGATATGAACAATCTTAAGATGGATGTTCACAATGTTTTCTTTGTGAGTCGATGTGGCTCCAAGAAATTTCATATGAAACATAAGGCCTCCTTGTGTGGACGCTTATCCGTTCTGTCATATGTCTGTGGAGCAAGTTGAATGCCGCAGTAAGAGCTCATAAATGCATTCTGAAATGGGGTGTGGGGAATTGTGGGACATTCTTCGTGGAAATACGGGCGCGTCGGGGACTAGACTTTATTTACACATAATCTACATATCGCTTGTTAATGTGTAAGTTATGTGTAAATAATGGTTTAAACCTTACTTGGGGAGTCAGCCATGAGCGCAATCAAAGAGTATTACCACGAACATGTCTACGCAGCAGATTTTGTTGAATGCGAGATCGCTACGGAGAGTGACTCGGATTATTTGCCGGAGTTCCCTGAGGATCTTAAGATTGGTTCGCTAACATTGAGCCCGAACGGTGTGATGTTGCGCTTTTCACCGACTGGGGGAGTGCTGGCGATGCATGAGATCGCGACTCCCATCAAACCGCTATCTCTCGCGAACTAATAGATTTATTTTCAGAGTTCTCAATATGACTCATCGGAATTACGGTTATCTTTTGTAATCAAGAAATTGTTTCTAATGCCGATGAGATAAACATTGAGGAGGTCCTTTGGACTATTCGAGTGTATTATTGCCGGCGATCGGTGGTGCTATTGGTGGCGGACTCGGATCGTTGGTTGGCAGTAAGATAGAAAATAAGGGTGTTCGTTCCGGTGTAATGGCTGGATTTGTCGTAGTGTGTATTCAATTGATTCCATTGACACCTTTGAAGGGTTTTTTGGATGTTCATCTCTTCAAGAAGAGCAAGTTTGAAATTATATCCAGTAAAGCCTCTACTCAGTTGATGAATGACCCCGTGATTCTTAAGAAGCTTGAGAGTATTCCAAAAGAGCAGTGGACGAAGTTCGCATTTCAGGCCTCTCATGACGGAATGTACCTATTAGATTCGGAACATCTAGATAAGTGGAATGAGTTTCGTTTGAAGTTGGCGGGGCAATCCTTAAAGTTATGCGTGTCCTTTTTGAGAGGGGGCATGGATATGGCAGAGCTTGCTAAGAATTTTGAGCCCATGAGTGAGGCTGAGATCAATCAATGGTTCGATATTTCTATATTAGCAGCTCGGAAGGGTATTGAGTTGGGTAAGACCTATACTGATAGTGCTCCGAGAACGGATTTTTTAACTCATTTACCCAGAGTGATTGCAATGAATGGTCCAGAGGAAGAAATCAAACTGAAAGAGGGTTTAAAAAACTACATGTTATCTGAGGACAATGATGCATGTTGGGTCGTTAAGCGCTTGCATGAAAATGCTAAAATGTTAGAGCCCAAAGCTCGTCATGCGTTTTTAAGAGGAATGGCGGCCTTATAGATGTTTTTAGTTGCTGCCCTGCGGAACCGCATCGGTTCTGCACTGCAGTGGGTGTTATGAGGTTCATGGAAGAAAAAAGCCTGTTCATTTCTGAACAGGCTTTTTGATTTTAGATCTCAGAGATCAGTACGAATTTAGTAAGCTTTTGGAAGAAGAGCCAATGCTGGTTCGTCGCCTTTTTGCGGCAAAACAGTTACATGCAGCGTTTGATTATCGATGTGCAGGATTTCTGCAACTTCGTTACGAGTCACAACTTGGCAATCCAGGCCTGTGCTTGCGAAGTGAAGATCAACGACTTTGCCAGTTTGAGCCGCTGCAAGATCTTGAGCAGTCCATTGGATGGCGTGTTCATTCGCGATAGCTTTTTTCGTTGTTTCGTTTTTTGCAAAACGAACAGCAATCAACATTGCGCCGAAAATGAAAGCTGCAAAGAACGGAGCCCAGGCAATCAAAGACAGATGAGCCAAGTTTAATTCTGAAACTTCCGCATTTAAAAAGAAATCAGAAATGGCAATAGAACTGCCTACGATGAAAACCATCCACAATGCTAAAGTGCTAGTTGTTTCAATTATTTTTCGCATATGTAACTCCGCCTCTGTCGGGACTGACCCAAGAGCTGAACTGGCGTTTTGGCCCAAATAAAACTTTAGGAATCGCCACAAATAAAACAAAACTGTTAATCATCCAATAAGCAAACGGATACCAGATCGCAACGAATCCCAGATTCGTTGAACGTTCGTAGCGTCCATGCAAAAACAAACCGACCAGGAACTGCGTGAAGCTCATGATTCCCGTCAAAAGAATCGCATAGCTCAAGTTGATGTCATGAAGGTTCTTACCAAACAAAGCAAAACCAATTGTAACTGGAAGCAAGAACGCCCAAGCCACAGAGAATAGATATTCCAAAAGGATCAAGCGCAGACCTGTATCACGGCTGTTCAGAACAGATTTACCGTGTCTAAGGACCACCTCAAAACCACCTTGTGCCCAACGTAGTCTTTGCTTCCAAAGACCTTTCAATGTGTCTGGCATTAAGACATCACACTTAGCTTTAGGCTCGTATTTCAAAGCCCAGCCAGATGTTTGCAGTTTCCAACTAATACCAACGTCTTCAGTCACAGTGTAAGTGTCCCAGTAACCGACGCTTTCAATTGCAGACTTACGGAACATCGCTAAAACACCAGACAGCGCGAACAAACGACCCAAAGATTGGTGATAGCGTTTGATCATTCCGACCAAAGCAGAAAACTCGCCCACTTGCAGGCGGCCTACCAATGTTCCGCGATTTTTCACGCGAGGGTTGCCAGTGACACCAGCCACGTTTGGATCTTGGAAATGCTCAAGCATGATTCTTGGCGCTTCCGCATCCAACTCGGAGTCAGCATCGATACAAAGAATGAATTCATGACGGCTAGCCATCGCACCCAAAGTCAGGGCTGCTGCCTTACCGCGGTTTTGGACAAGATTGATCACGCGCATATGAGGACGAGACATCGCCAGCTGTTCAAGAACGGCTTGGGTTTTGTCACGGCTGCCATCATTGATAGCGATGATTTCGCATTTATCAGAAGGCAATTGATCCAAGGAGCAAATTGTCGCTTCAGCTGTTTTTTCCTCGTTGTAGCAAGGAATAAGGATTGTGTACGGCTGGTTTGAAAACTCAGAAAGCTCTGTGCGTTTGCGCTCTCGTTTAAAGAAAAACACAAATGCGCCCATGATCCAGATCAACGGCAATACAAATGGGATTACCAGAAACAAGAATTTTAAAATCGCAGGCAGGTTAGATAGAATCATCATTTTGCCTCTCCCTTGTTGTGATGAGGGATTGTAGGGCGAATTGAGAACAGGGTTTTAAAGTCAGCATCTGGCTCAAAACCTTTAAGGTTCACATCATAATATAAATTCAAATAGCCTTGAGCCATCAGATGGGATGCATCTGATTTATAATCTTTTGGCAAGGCAATGATATCCTTCGCTGGAGAAACTCCAGACGTTGGCACTTGAGTTTTTGCTTTTTCCAGTTGCTGCGGCGTCAAGATAACGAAATCAAAAAGGTCGATATTTGCTGGCTGTTGGCCAATGATACCGAACTTCAGACGAGGGCTTAATGAACGACCCGCAGCCATCAGTGAACCAAACGGAATCTCTGCCAGGTTGTCCTTAGCAGACACTTCAAAGAACACGCCGTCGATATCTGTGTACTTAGCTAAGTCACGAATAGCGTCTGTCGCGGCCTCGGTATTTTTCAAGAATGATTGCGGCAGGCGAGCGTAAGTGTAATCAATCATCGCGCGATTTTTTAATGTGTGAGCAGCTCTGCTGAAGTAGTCGCCACGCATTTTGATTTTTGAATTTTTAAAGTAAGCGTCGCCAGAGTCAGAGATCGCTTGGATCAGAACGCTATTCGGTCCCAGAGAATAACCTGCCTCAAGCAAGTCGCCCAAGCCTTGTTCTGTTTCCGATTCGGTTTTTTTCCAGATGCTATCCAAATCAACGCGAATCATACGCATAGGCAATTGATCAACAAACGCGTGTTCAAGGACTGCTGCAAACTGAGGGATTTCCATGCTGGCCACAACCAAGCCGCGACCGATATGAGAAATATCACGGGCGTTGTTCGGGCCTGGGCTTAAAGTCATTTGAATTTTCATACCCGCATCTTCGGCGGCTTTGCGGGACAGGCCATTGGATTTACCATAAGGCCAAACGATCACAGTGTTGTCGATCCCCAGATGCTTTTTCAAAAGCTCATTGCTTTTTTTAAGGTCTGCTTGAACGCGAGAAGCAAATTCTTCCTCGGACTGATAGGTTTTAGTCGTCGGATCGTATTTGATAAATCCAGCAGCTGCAGCTTGATTGCCCTGCGGATTAAATACTTGGCCCTGATGCAAATCGTAGGTGTGAGAAGCCACTTGAACGAGACCGGATTTTTGCATCTCTTTCAGTTGCTTCCAGTTGGTCATTCTAGGATTTGTATCTTTGAATCCATAATCAGGAGCCGCACCATCTTCAGTCCATTTCACCACCACCGCGAATACTGCAGGGAAGTGATACTTTTTAAGTAGTGGGAAGACGTTTTCGTAAAACGAGTCCAAGCCATCATCAACGGTGATAAGGACAGCCTTAGGAGGAAGGATTTTTCTGCCTTGGTTGGCATCGATAATGTCTTGAAGGCTGACCACATTGTAGTGCGCTTTCAAATACTCAAACTGATCAACCAAATCCTTCGTGCGAATGCTGAAGGAGTTGCCGATGAAGCTGTTATTCACATCGTGATAGCAAAGAGCTACGAAAGAGTTTGTTTCTGGAGCCAATGGAGTCGGGGAGTTTACGGCTTGGGCATGAGCAAATGCACCCACGCAAAGCATAAGCGATGAAATAAAAAATCGGGCTGATTTCAGCATCAATTTTGGAAAGCTCACGTCTCGGACGGACATCATTTATTTCACCGTTATGGGGGTATTAGCCCAATGTAATTAGTGGCAAATCTGTAATCCAAATTGAACATGGCGTCAACAACTGTCCCGAGCTTGGGAGCGGCATGAAAGGATCCTCATAAAGAGATAAAAATTCTTTAATCTGGTAGAGGCGGGAAACAATTTAAGCCCTCGCCAGAAAACGAGTCCAAAAGGGGGCTGAGTATATTTTTCCGGCAAGCTTCCCGGAAACTCCCGGGACAATTGGGGGGCAGCGGTATTCAGGGGGCTTTGTATTTATGCGATGTAGGAATGATAAGCGTATTTAATATGCGCCTACATCGGTTATCAGGTTTGATTATAAGGCGTTTTTGAGTTTGCTCTTCAAAAATTTTATGAACACGTCAGCACGTTGAGATAACTGTGCGTTCTTATAGTAGATAGCGTGGATTTGTTCTTTCTGATCGACGGCAGCTCCCGGTAAAATTTGAACGAGGTCTCCGCTTTCGCGATCGGGAATGGTCATGAAGTCTCCAAGGCATGCGATCCCGACGCCATTTCTGACCAACTGAAGTATGGTTTCACCGCTTGATGCAGAAAATTTTGGTTTAATGGGATATCGACTGGTGCCGTTGTATTTGAGTGGCCAGTAATTCAGGTGACGGGGATCTGTGAATCCGATGAGTACGTGATTTTGCAAATCATCGACATTTTTAGGTGTGCCATAACTTTTTAAGTATTCGGGGCTGGCCAGAACTCTTCGTCTGCTTTGTCCTAGGCTGACCGCGTGTAGGGATGAGTCAGCAAGTTCTCCAATACGAATTGCAACGTCAATTCTGTTTTCAATTAAGTCGATATTGCGCTCGCTACTGAAAAGTTCCACTTGGACGTCGGGATATAATTTATGGAAATCGCTCAAGTACGGAGCAACGGAATGGATGATGAACGGGGAGGCGGAGTCGATTCTCAGAAGTCCAGAGGGCGCATTTTTTGAACCAACCGCTTCCTCAGCATTTTCTAGTGCCTGGATGACATCTCGAGAGCTTTGTAAGAAGCGCTCTCCTTCGGATGTGAGATCAAGTTTACGTGTGGTTCTTCTTAACAATGTCACACGCAGTTTCTTTTCCAGTCGAGCAAGAGTACGGCTAATCCCAGACGGCGTCTGATTTAGCTCTTCTGCGGCGGCACTGATAGAACCCGTATCAACGATTGTGATGAAGGTTTGTAGCTCGTCTAAGGTTGTTTTCATTATTGACTCCAGATCAAATATATTTTGCCTATTCGTGACTAAATAGGCAATCCGCAATCTGCTAAATTGTCCTTTATAGAAGGAGGCTTTATGCCTTTAGCGATATACGCTCTGATGATCGGAGCATTTGGAATTGGTACCACTGAATTTGTAATCATGGGTTTACTCCCACAAATGGCCAAGGATCTTGGCGTAAGTCTGTCTTCAGCTGGATTGTTAGTTAGCGGTTATGCCTTAGGTGTTGCCGTCGGGGCGCCAGTCCTATCACTGCTTTCAGCGAAATGGCCCAAGAAGCGAGCATTGATTATTTTGATGGCGGTATTTACGATTGGAAATTTAATTTGTGCTTTAGCCCCAAACTATTCGGTATTAATGATCGCAAGAGTTCTGACATCTTTTGCACATGGTACGTTCTTCGGCATCGGTTCGGTGTTAGCGACCAGTCTTGTTAAGCCAAATCAGAAAGCTTCTGCGATTGCTTTGATGTTTACGGGTTTAACCATCGCAAATGTCTTGGGAGTGCCGTTTGGTACTTGGGTGGGGCAGAATTATGGTTGGCATGCAACATTTTGGGCTGTGACCGCAATTGGGCCTTTGGCGATGGCAGCACTGATATTCTTTGTTCCAACTTCTGACGGAGCCGAACAGCCTTTGAATGTTGGTAAAGAGATTGGCGTCGTAATGAAACCACAAGTTTTGATGAGCCTGTTGTTAACAGCGATTGGCATGGCCGGCGTATTTACAATTTTCACTTATATCGCTCCGATCCTGACTGATGTAACAGGTTTCGAAGCCTCGTTTGTATCACCAATACTCCTTTTATTTGGTGCTGGTCTTATTGTCGGAAATATCCTTGGAGGTAAGTGGGCTGATAAGAATTTAAATAAGGCGTTGGTGGGATCGCTCATGCTGTTGGTGTTAGTGTCTTTCGCATTTACCTTTTTGATGGGATATAAAATTACAGCCTTGGTACTGGTTGCCTTATTGGGAGTCGCTGGATTTGCGATCGTTCCTCCATTGCAAATTCGCGCGTTAGAGCATGCTGCTGAGGCGCCGACTTTGGCGTCAGCTTTGAACATTGCGGCCTTCAACGTCGGAAATGCATTGGGTGCATGGGCGGGTGGAGTGGCCATTGATCAAGGTCATCTTATGACCACCGCGTGGGTCGCAGTTGGTATTTCTTTGTTTGCGACAGTGATTGCTGTGTTCAGCTCTAAAGCGAGTAAAGGTGGTATCGTAGTTGATCGAAGTCTTTTAGGTCATTAAGACTTACCCTTGAGGATTAAGAGAGTGGGGAATACAAAGTGTCCACCACTCTCTATATTTTCTTAAAGATTCAAAATTGCTTCAGCTAGTTCCATGTCGGAATTTCGCAATTTTGGATTTACTTTTCGAATAAGTTCAAAGGCGCGCAGCACTCTAGCACCGCGAATTTGGCCTTCGGAAGCTATGAATGTAGCTGCATCATCTTTTGATTCAATTAAGACCTTATATGCTTCTGAATTCAAACTATCTGCAGTTGTGATAAACGGCCCAGAGATTGTCAGTAGCGGTGACATTATGATTGCTCCTGAGGCCATCTGAGGGTCATTCGCATAAGAAATAGACGCCGCAAAGATAAAAGAGGTCAATAAGGATAATTTTAAAGAGAGAATATTTTTCATGGGATTCAGTTCTTTCTATAGAAAAAATGTTATTTAAATACGCAACTGATTTTAGCTGACTTAAAATACTTACGAGCTTGGGCTTCCGCCTTTAGTGGCTTACCGAACTCATCGACGTAAACAACAATACGACTCTTTTTGAAAGCGCTGATTTTCTGATCCAAAACAAGAATGTTGTACATGAGGTTCTCCTTAAGTTTGGTTTAAACTTTAAGGTGCAACCTACAAATAAAACTAACTAAATGACAGTGACGAATACTGACGGAGATAAATCAGTGATTACAGTATGTTGAGTTTTACGAAGTAACGGCGACCGGGTTCGCCGTAGCCGTATTCGTCGCTTAACAGAGTGTTGGCGATATTTTCAATGCCTCCGCTGATCGTGGAGCGCTCAAGCAACCAAGTTGGCAATTTGTAGGCGGCACCTAAGTTTATGATCGTGTAGGGATCGGTGTGTATAGAGCCGCTGGTGCCCTCGATGGTGCGATTTCCTGTAAGGCTTGCGACGGCATAGGTTGATAGTTTTTCAGTCGCGCTCCAGTCGATCTTCAAGTTTGCTACATAATCGGGGATTGTTGACAGAGAAGTATCTAGTGAAAGATTGCGGGCTTCGGTCATCGTCAGATTTGAACCTAGAGTCACAAAGCGAGAGAGTTCGACTTTACCTCCCAACTCAATGCCGCGAGTGCGAGCCTCATCAACGTTATGAAGTAGGCGATAACGAGTGCCTCCAATAGTTGTGAAGTATGTTGTGATCATGTCTTTGAGTTCTGATTGGAAAATGGTCGCGTTGAAAGTCCAACGCTCCTTAGTCCAAGTGGTTCCGATTTCGTAGTTCACACTGCTTTCAGGTTTTAAATCGGGATTTCCCAGCATCGTGCAATTTCCCTGACAGCTTGGCAGATGGAAGCCCTCATCCATTTGCAGCAAGGTCGGAGTTTTGAATCCTGTACCCACGCCACCTTTGATCGTCATATCCGAAGTCGCATTGTAAACCCAGTAGGCGCGGGGGCTTGTGTGGCCGCCAAACTTTTGATGTTCGATTTGACGGGCCCCTACGGTGAGGGTGTTTCTGTCAGTCATTGCGATAGAGTCTTCGATAAAAACAGAAGTTTGATCCGCAGAGGTCTCGCCTGAATCAAGTTGATCTTCGTTCTTTAATTTATTCTGCTCGACATCGATACCAGTCACAAAGAAATGCTTCTCTTCAAACAAGGGAAAGTGCAATTGCGCTTGAGCCGTGTTGTTTTCAAGTTTTGCTGGCTGGTCAGAAAGTTCGTAATCATAGCGATCTGTAAAAAGACGGACCTCAGAGCGAATTTTAGACCAAGTGCCTTTATGCTCAAGGCCTGCGTGAGTGCGATCTACTTTGGTGGTTGCCACTTGCCCACGACTTAGCGATGTTTGCTCCTCAAAGTTTTGACCGAAATCAAAACCGACCTCGTTGTTGGCGTTCAGCTTCCAACTAAGCTCGGTATTATAGGATTTATCTTTGTTGCCGCTGGAGGCACGCGACTCTGTGGCAGGAAAGTCAGGGCGAGTTTTCTCTGTCGTGGCACCACTGATGCGAATGCCCAGTTTGTCCTTGATGATAGGACCACTGACAGATGTGGAGATTTGTGATTGCGGTCCTTCGGCGTGTTCTTCAGGAGCAGTGTAGGTTGTAGCTATCTGTCCGCCCCAGGTGTTTGAGATTTTTTTGGTGATGATATTCACGACTCCACCAATGGCTTCGGCTCCATAAAGAGTTGCCATGGGGCCGCGAATGATTTCAATGCGTTCAATATCAGCCGGAGAGATCCAAGAGAGGTCGGCATCGGCATTGTGACGTACCGAAAGCGAGCGAGAACTTAGACGTTTGCCATTCACTAAAATCAACGTGTAGCTCGAATCAAAGCCACGCATCGAGATTCCTTTGTCGTTGGCTCCGGTGATCATCACGCCTTCTGCGTAACGAAGAACATCGGCGACATCGCGCACGGGTTGCTTTTCAATGTCTTCTTGGGTGATTACAGACATACTTGCAGGAGCTGAGGCAAGTTCAGTTTCGGTGAGTGTTGCAGAGGTGACGACGATGTTGTCTAATCGAATATTGTTGGTGTTATCCGTCGTTTCATTCATTTGAGAAAATGCGGTCACTGAGAAAATAAGTACTGAAAAAATCATCGCAAGTGTGTTCATGGCAAAGATCTTTATGCGCAAGATTCTTTGAACACAATATTCTAGAGCAAACTGAAAACTAACAGTTAGGTCCTTCTATGGAGAACGAAGTTATTTTATCTGTTCGTTTTCAACACGAGGATAGAATGAGTAACGCAAATAAAAGAACACTCATTTAATCTGTAAAACCGGTGCATCGATTTTGGGATCTATTTTTCTTTCGAGTCGTTGTTTGTTTGTGAAAATCGTAATTTCCATAGATCCGGTATCGACTTGCGCTGCTAAAAGATGTCCCCCGAATGATTGAAAATCTTTTCCGGTAACGATTCCGTGGGCGTGTATGGATGGTTTTTCTTCCTCCCAGGCTAGGCTTCCCTGAAGGCTTGCTAATTCCATGGATTTAAATTCTCGAGGGTCGAATTTTTTGGTTTCATTGTTGAAAAAACCGAATCGTGCGTTAACAAAGCCCATGCCGAAAAAGGTGGCACTGGGAATTTTCTGCTGAAGCATGAGCTGCTCTAGCGCCTCAAAGAGTTGATCGTCCTTCTGCAGAACCATCAGAAATCCTGTCGGGGTTTTGATGAATTTATGTTTTATTTCTGTTTCGGCTCGGGCATCGATGCTTAAAAGTATCAACCAGCTGAATAAAATTATCTTTCTCATAAAAAACTCCCTGAAATTACTCTCTAAAAATGTACAACTGTGGTAATTGTTAGGGACACTTATTTCACATTTCCTGTGGAAGATCAGATCGCTTGGAGTTCCATGTCACCTCGAAATATCAGCAATTTTTGGCTCATTATTATTCTGGGCAGTTTAACTGCGCTTAGTCCTTTTGCGATCGATATGTATTTGCCTGCGTTTCCGTTGATGGCGAAAGATCTGAATACAACGGTGTCGCAAGTATCATTGTCTTTGTCGAGTTACTTTATCGGGCTTGCTATTGGGCAATTGATGTATGGGCCGGTGCTGGATCGCTATGGTAGAAAAAGACCTCTGTATTTTGGTTTTACTATTTTCTTGTTAACGACTGTTGCTTGCATGCTTTCAAAAACGGTAGAGACGCTAATTGTGATTCGCTTAATGCAATCACTGGGTGTCTGTGTTGCCGGAGTTGCATCAATTGCGATGGTTCGTGATTTCTTTGGCCCGAAAGAAAGTGGCAAAGTATTTTCGCTGCTAATTTTGATTTTAGGAACGTCGCCTCTGGTTGCACCAACGGCGGGTGGTTATTTGGCTGAAGCATTTGGTTGGCAATCGATCTTTGCGGCGCTTGGGCTACTGGGATTGGCGATTCTTTCAGTGGTGCATTTCTTTTTACCGGAGAGTCATCAACCTGATCCAACACAATCATTGAAGCCAGGGCCGATTTTTAAAAACTATCTTAAGATCATCAGAAACGGTCAATTCATCACCTACACAATGACAGGGGCTTTGATTTTCGCAGGCATGTTTGTGTACCTCGGTTCATCGCCTGCGATTTTCATGGAATACTTTCAACTAACTCCTCAGCAGTACGGTTGGATTTTTGCGACGTTAGCAGCGGGCTTTATCGGTGCCAGTCAGTTGAATATTTATTTCTTGCGACTGTTTAAAAATGAAAGAATCCTTCGCGCGGCAGTGATTGGCTCTGTGATTGTCAGTTTTTCGATGCTTATCGGAGCATGGAACGGTTGGCTTGGGTTTGAGGGTGTAATGGTCGTTTTATTCTTGCTACTTGCAGGAGTGGGACTTACGAATCCCAATGCTTCAGCGTTGGCGATGGCACCATACTCTAAGCATGCAGGCAGTGCCTCTGCATTGATGGGCTCGTTGCAAATGGGTGTTGGCGCTTTGGCCATGATGGCTGTCAGTCTGTTGAAGGCCACAGATATACTTACGGTTGCTGTCATTTTCTGTGTGACATCTGTATTGTCTCTTTCAATTCTGATCTTCGGAACGCGAGCTCTTCGAGTTAAGGTGGAGGCAGATCCTAATGCTGAAGGTATTGTTGCTCACTAATCTGCCTATTCGCAGAACGCATTACCGTGTGCAAACGCAAGCGATCCAATAATAGCGATACATTGGTCTTCGATCCCTCTAAAATATGAGGGATTGGAGTTCACGTGGCACATAAAAGAGTTCAAGACGTCTTGGCCTATGCATGCCTCTTGAATCTATTTACATTTTATTCCTTTTATCTGCCGGGCATGTTGTTAACGGAGTTTTCTAAGTCTTTGCCATCATCGATGGTATTTTCGATGTCATCATTTTTGATTGGGTTTATAGCAAGGCCCATTGGCTCTTACTATTTGGGAGTCATGGCGGACCGCCAAAGTCGGATCAAAGGTTTGAAAGTCAGTGTGATTTTATTGGGGCTGGCGTCGTGTTTAGTTTGCCTGGTGCCGGATAGTGAACATTGGACTTACTATGTTTTACGAGTCGTACAGGGATTTGCCTTAGGTGGAGTGTATCCAATTCTAAGCGTAATTATTTACGAGTCTTCACCGAAAGAAAGTCGCGGCCTTTACACGGGCCTTTTTCAAACTTCAGTGCCCGCGGGGTATTTGTTCGCGATTGCGGTGACGATTGTGTCGAAGCTCGTTATCGGGGACAAGCAGTTCTTTGATTATGGTTGGCGAGTCGCTTTTATCTACAGCATTTTGATCTTTCCGATTTGGTGGCTTTTAGATCGTATAATAAAACAATCAGACGTGGATCAGGAGCTTAAGGGACGACCAAAAACAGGCGAGTGGACAGAGTCAGAGAAAAAGTGTGTGGTCTTTGCACTGCTGTTGGCAACGGCCATTGGATCGTTAGCGATCACCGGAGTTAATTTAAAAGGTTTCTTTCTGAAATCCCTTCTAAGATTGGATTCGTTAACTGCGAATCACATCATTGCATACTCAACCATTTTCTATGCGCCAGCCTATGCGTTGTGGGGATCCTTGGCGGACAGGGTAGGTCCCCTTAAGGTTTCACTTGTGGCGTTATTTGCGGGAGTTGTGTTTTTATTCCCACTCTTTAAGTCGTTCGAGTTAGTGACTGGTGTCGGGATGATTACGCCATTTTCAGGACAGTGGTTTTTGCTATTTTTGATTTCGATTGGAATCAGTCTGATCGCGACCGCTTGCTTTGGGCCGTTTGTACTATTGATTTGTCGGTTTATGCATCCTGAACATCGCTGCACTCTTTATGGCTTAGCGTACAATCTCTCAACAGGGATGGTTGGGGGGACGGCTTACTTGGTCAGCTTCTTAATTTATGAGCATTTTGATTCAATTTACGGCGGGATATTTTATGTAATCGGTGTCGCTGTCATTGCCGGTACGTGTGCGTATCTTTATTTGCAAAAAAATAAGCTCCATTTTCAGGAGCTTAAATAAATTATCGAGTGTGGCTTAGGCTAAAGTCTTCGATGACCTTTAAGCAATCCATGCCCGCGGTATGTGCCGCTTGAATTCCCAAGACAGCATCTTCAAATACCAAACAGTCTTTAGGGTCTGTTCCAAATTTGTTTGCAGCCAATAGGAAACAATCAGGCGCTGGCTTTCCTTGAGTGTAGTCTTCTGCGCAAACTAAAAGATCAAAGTAAGGTTGCAGGTTTAGTTGATTCATTGTCAGCTCAACGATCTTGCGACGGCTGCCAGTGACAATCGCCATGGGGATTTGGCGGTGATAGTGTTTGATAACATCCATCACAGAGGCAATCGTTGATACCTCGTTCAAAGAAGCCAAGTAGTGGACTTCTTTTTCTGCGACGAACTGCTGTGGATTGATAGATGTGCCATGAAGCTCATTCATCATTTCGACGATACGGTGAGTGGGGCGACCTGCCCAAGCCTGATGCTGTTCGCGGCTCAGTGATAAATCATATTTATTCAGAGCTTTATTCCACGCACCTAAATGCGCAGGCATCGTGTCGGCAACAGTGCCATCGAAATCAAACAACAGGGCTTTAAAATCTTGGTTCGGAAAATACGTTTTTAACATATGAGAATAGTACCACGGTTGAGTCTCCAATGAAAGAACAGTGACGCAAGTTATTACATGCAAATTTGAGGTCATCAAACTTTACAAAGCGCCTTCTTAAATGAAATCATGATTACATGTTTATATTGAGGAAAACCTTAGTCGCGATAACTGGTCTTTTTATCTGTATCTTCTTGATAGCGCATCTTGGAGCGAATTTCATATTGTTGCTGCCGCCTTCAATTGCTCACGATGCATACAATAATTATTCGGCTTTCTTGCGTGGAAATCCACTCGTGACGGTCATCGCCTACGTAAACTATGTGTGTATTCTAGCTCACATAGTTTTGGCGATTTATCTGACGGCCAAGAGTAAAACGACTCGCCAAAAGCAATATGCGAAATTCTCGGGCACTGAGGTTTCATCCTGGTCGTCTCAAAACATGGCTCTTTTGGGCTCTGTAGTTTTCGCATTCATCGTTCTGCACATGGCGCAGTTCTGGTTTAAAGTAAAAATTCTAGGTCAAGAGCATGATCTGTATCTGATGGTGGTCGAGCTTTTTAATAATCCGATCTATGTGATCATCTATACCTTGGCAATGCTTCCGATCGCGATGCATTTGCATCACGGTGTTAAGAGCGCGTTCATGTCGATGGGACTATATCATAAAAAATATCTGCGCTGGGTGGCAAAGGCTGCCGTTGTCTATTCATACATTATCGGGTTTGGCTTTGCGGTGATTCCCGTTGTGGTCTTTATAAGGTAGGTTGCAATGAAACTAGATGCAAAAATCCCCGAAGGTGATCTTAAAGACAAATGGAAGAACTACCAGTCTCATTGCAAGCTGATCAATCCTGCGAATAAAAGAAAACTCGACATCATCGTGGTGGGAAGTGGTCTTGCTGGCGCCAGTGCCGCGGCAACTTTGGCTGAGGGTGGTTACAACGTAAAATGTTTTTGCTATCAGGACAGCCCCCGTCGTGCGCATTCGATTGCTGCCCAAGGTGGTGTGAACGCTGCTAAGAACTTTCAAAACGACGGCGACAGTGTTTGGCGCATGTTTTACGATACGATCAAGGGCGGTGACTTCCGTTCCCGCGAAGCGAATGTCTATCGTCTGGCAGAACTTTCCGGTCCACTCATAGATCATTTCGCTCAACAGGGTGTTCCCTTCGGTCGGGAGTACGGCGGGGTTCTGGCGAATCGCAGTTTTGGTGGAGTGCAGGTTCAAAGGACATTCTATGCTCGCGGTCAGACGGGGCAGCAGCTGTTATTGGCTTCGTATTCCCAGTTAAGTAAATTGATTGCCGCTAAAAAAGTTCAGATGTTTTCTCGTCAGGAGATGCAAGACCTTGTGGTCATTGATGGTAAAGCGAAAGGCATTATCGTTCGTGATTTAACCACGGGGGAAATTTCCAGACACTCGGCCCATGCAGTTGTATTAGCGACGGGTGGTTACTCGAAAGTGTTCTTTCTTTCCACGTTGGCGATGAACTGTAATGGTAGTGCGATCTGGAAGGCTCACAAAAAGGGCGCTCTGTTTGCGTCACCAAGTTTTACACAGATTCATCCGACAGCCTTGCCGCAATCATCAGAGCATCAATCAAAACTAACATTGATGAGTGAATCTCTCAGAAATGATGGTCGCATTTGGGTTCCAAGGAAAGCCAATGAGACGCGCAAGCCGAATGAAATTCCTGAAGAGGATCGTGATTATTACCTGGAGCGCAGATATCCTTCGTTCGGTAACCTAGCTCCGCGGGACGTGTCTTCGCGTGCGGCAAAAGAGCGCATTGATGCGGGCTTCGGTGTAGGGCCTTTGAAAAATGCCGTTTATTTGGATTTTAAAGATTCATTAAAACGTCAGGGGAAAAAAGTTATCGAGGGTCGATACGGCAATCTCTTTAGATTGTATAAGCAGATCACAAATATCGATGCATACACCGAGCCTATGTTGATTTCACCTGCTCCTCATTTTTCTATGGGTGGTTTGTGGGTGGATTATGAGCTAATGACAACGATTCCGGGATTGTTTGCGATCGGCGAGTGTAACTTTGCCGATCACGGCGCAAATCGCTTGGGCGCCAATTCCTTGTTGCAGGCCAGTGTCGATGGATATTTTATTTTGCCTATGACCATCGGAAATTATCTGACCGGAGAAATGAAGACAGGCAAGATCGCAACTGATCATCCAGAATTTCAAAAAGCAGAAACCGAAGTCAAAGAGCGCCTACAAAAGCTTGTACAAAACCAAGGGACCGAAGCGTTAAACACTCTTCATCGTCGTTTGGGTTCTGTGATGTGGAAAGAGTGCGCGATGAGCCGCAATAAAGCGGGCTTAGAATCCGCCATTGCGAAAATTCAAGACATGCAAAAAGAGTTCTATGACAAAGTCCAGATTTCGGGATCTGTCGAGGGGATGAATCCTGAATTGGATAAAGCCAATCGCTTTGTCGATTTTATGGAAATGGCAGAACTGATGTGCGTGGATGCTTTACAAAGAGACGAATCCTGTGGGGCTCACTTCCGTGAGGAGTATCAAACGGCAGAGGGCGAAGCTGTTCGTAATGATGAAAATTATCAGTACGTTTCTGCCTGGGAATTCAAAGGTAATAACTCCTTTGAACTTCACAAAGAAGAACTGAAGTTCGAGTTTGTTCAACCTGGCGTGCGCAGCTACAAGTAGGTGAGATTATGAAATTAACATTCAAAGTTTGGCGACAAAGTAGCAATAAAGCCCCCGGAGAATTTGTCTCTTACCCGATGAATAATGTCAGCGCTGACATGTCTTTGTTGGAAGCTCTGGATATATTGAACGACCAACTGGTTTTAGAGAAAAAACCTGTCATTGCCTTTGATCATGATTGCCGCGAGGGAATTTGTGGTCAGTGTGGAATGATGGTGAACGGGCGAGCTCACGGAGGCGGTAAAAATCAAACCACGTGTCAGATTTATCTGCGTAGCTTTAACGAGGGCGATGAAGTGTTGCTTGAGCCCTTTAGAGCGAACGCCTTCCCCGTGGTGCAGGATTTAACTGTGGATCGTTCCGCTTTTGATCGCATCATCCAACAAGGTGGTTATGTCACCGCGAATACGGGGACGGCTCCTGAAGCGAACTCTGTTTTGATCGGTAAAAAACAAGCCGACAAAGCGATGGAGATGGCGGCTTGTATTGGGTGTGGTGCTTGTGTAGCGGCTTGTAAGAATTCTTCAGCATCGTTATTCACATCGGCTAAAATTAATCACTTTGCGGCACTCCCACAAGGAGCGATTGAAAGCAAAGAGCGTTCAATCACCATGGTCGAGCAAATGGATAAAGAAGGTTTCGGTCATTGTTCGCTCACGGGAGCTTGTGAAGCGGAATGCCCAGCCGAGATCCCACTTCGCTCGATTGCCGAGATGAATTGGCGTTATACGATCAGCCGAGCTCTTAAATAGCGAACTATTCGCGAGGTCGCGACTCTAGCAGTTCGACCTCAAAAATCAGATCTGAATGCGGAGGGATTTTTCCGATACTTCGCTCCCCATAGGCTAAGGCTGCGGGGATGCGGATCGTACGTTTGCCGCCTACTTTCATTCCTAAAACACCCTGACTCATTCCTTGAATGACTTTTTTGGAGCCCACGACAAACTCGAAAGGACGGCCATGGTTGTAAGAGGAATCAAAGATGGTCCCGTCTGTCAGTGTGCCCGTATAGTGAACGAAGACCAAAGCGCCTTTAGAGGCGATTTCGCCATCACCTGTATTGTGATCTGTTATTTGTACTTCTGATGTCGTCATAGTTAATGACCCTAATGTCGGTGTTCTCACAGAGTAAAGCAAACTATCTTTGCTCTAGAACCCTTGCTGCGACGTAATGTAACTGCTCGTATGTTAGGCAACCCCTTGAAAACAGGTATAAAAAATATAATACAAAAGATTAGTTTTCGAGGCTTCCTGCCTGGTATCGTAAAACAGTGATCGTTGTTTACGAGGGGAAAATGGCTGACGAATTTCAAAATTCGACGACTGCATCGGATCAGTGGAGCTTGGATCAGCAAGTTCGCTTGCTGACGTTCTATGCGACCACTTTAAAATCCCTGGATAAAAATTTCGATCTCACTGCCTGCTGTAACTCCGTGATGACTGTCGGAGCAAAAGTCGCCGTGGAAAATATGGCCGACTGGTGCCGTATCGACATGCGTGAAGACTTGGGCGTGGGGCCCGGAACTGTGGCGCACAAAGAGCAGACCCTGATTCCCTTTCTGAACGACATCCAATTTGCCAATGCCGATGATTTATTAAGTCCTTTGCGTGTTATGCATTCGGGTGTCGCGATTTCCCAACCATTTTATATTTCCATACCGATTAAAAAAGCCGGTGACACCATCGGTTGCCTGACTTTGGCTCGGGCCGAAGAGTCAGCAAGCTTTGATGCTGTCGATGCGATGATGGCCGGCGAGTTCGCCAATAAACTTGCAGTGAATTTGGAAAGAGCTCTGCTTTATAAAAATCTAGCTGAAATGAAAAATGCGGCTGAAGCTGCTAGTAGTGCAAAAACGAACTTTATTGCGAACGTCAGTCACGAGATTAGGACTCCGCTGGGAGCGATCGTTGGTTTTTCTGATTTACTTACGAATTCGGTGTCGACTAGTGAAGAGCGCGCTCAGTGGGCAGGGAAAGTCAGAACGAACAGTACTTATTTATTACGAATCATCGATGACATCTTAGATATCTCAAAAGTCGAAGCAGGCAAGGTCGAGCTTGAAATTGCAGAGCTTGATTTGCAAGAGCTCCTGCGCGAAATCAAAGCCTTTGCAAAATTGCGTGCATCCGGCAAAGACGTGCGTTTTGAAGTAGTGATTGCCGGGGAGCTACCGAGATTTATTAAATCAGACTCGACACGACTTTCACAAATTCTGTCGAATCTGATCGGCAACGCCATTAAGTTCACCAGTCACGGCTTTGTACGTTTGACGGTCAGTAAACCTGAAAATCAGCGTTCGTTAAGTTTTGAGATTGCTGACTCAGGGATTGGTATCAGCTCCTCGCAAGCCGAGATTTTATTTCAACCGTTCACTCAAGCTGATGCCTCTCACACACGCCAATTTGGCGGAACAGGTTTGGGGTTGGCCCTTTCGAGAACCTTGGCTCGCAGGCTGGGCGGCGATCTGGTGTTGGTGGATTCAGAACCTTCTCGGGGCAGTACATTCCTGGTCACTGTGGACTGCATCACTCCTAAGTCAGGTCCGACGTTCAAAGGAGTTTGGGAAAGTTCTCAAGATCATAAAATCAATGTTGTCGATGTGACGGCCTTAGAATTTACCAATGCTTTGCAGGGGCGTGAAATTTTATTGGTGGAAGACTCTGCCGATATTCAAGTTCTAATTAAACGCTTCCTTGAGGGAGCAGGCGCCGTGATCTCCTTAGCAAATAATGGCGAGGAAGGTCTTCGTTCCGCAAGGCTTAGAAAATTTGACGTGATCTTGATGGATGTGCAGATGCCAGTGAAAGATGGTTGCCAGACCGTTTCAGAGCTTCGTGCCGAGGGCTATGAGGGATTGATCGTGGCTTTAACTGCCAACACCATGAAGGAAGAGCGAGAGCGCTGTTTGGCTGCCGGATTCAATGTTCATTTAAGTAAGCCCATCCGCCGTCATGATCTGATCCAAAAGTTAATGGGATATATAGGGCAGTTTGAGAATCGTAAAAGCGCGACTGATGTAATCTACGAAATCTAGAATCTGATATACAAGTGAAAGTTCGCCCCAGGATTCACGGCGAAATCATACTTCTGAGAAAAATCCAACAGCGGTTGGATCTGATAATCCAAAATATTTTTATATAAAATCTGACTGAAAGCCACTGAGAGGTTGTAGGAGTACAACTGATAGTTCGGGCGATTCGTGGAAGTAAAGAACACGTTGTACGATAAATTCGCAGTTCTGCTGAACCACTGACCTAAAGCCACACCGTTGGTCACAGTGTAAGTGTGCTCGCGGTCCACGTAATCACCCTCGTTCACGAAAGTCAGACTGTAATAGCGGCTTAAGCTAAAGTTAAAGTTCAGACCTTGAAACATCCCTGTACCCTTATCAGCATCGGCATAAAACTGAAGCTTGGGGTTGATGCGATAGGTTTTACTTTGTTCAGCGATACTTTCAAAGGTCAGGGTGTGGGAAATTTTAAAGGAACCCGCAAAACTCAAGCGGGGCTGAAACGACGTTCTCACGTTACCTAATTGCTTCATGAATCCAAACGTCGCACCGGGGTTACGGGTACGCGGGGTTGAACGCAAATATTCTTGGCTGACACCACGCTCGGCAGTTTCATCGTAAGAGGTAAATGTCACTTGCCAGTATTCTTCGACATTTGGCAGGCGCAGATTGAAGTCAAAAGAGATATCGTTCTGAAGGCCTTCTTTGGAGTTGTAGTACGCAGAGGTCTCAAAAACCGCAGTGGTGGTGTTGGCCTTGTCCGTGTATTGCTGTCCCGCTAAGAATAAATCCAAACCACCGGCAAAACTGTCAAAAAAGCGTGAGATGTTTTTATTGCCCTCGATCAGGTCTTCTTCAAAAGTTGTCGGTGGAGGCGGTGGCAGATCGGCCTGAGCACGAGCCACAGAGGAAAAGCCCAGCATTACGGCCATCCCGAGTGAAAGAAAATTTATAGATAAAGATAATGCTTTTTCACTCATCAACCATTAGGCTCCAACTATGGTCTATCTTAAGCGCAGCTTTTACATTCTGTCTCTGAGTATCTTTATTCTCTGTGCAGAATCTGCCAATGCCTACATTCCTCAGCGTGGAAATGTGACCGCTTACCTTGGGCCTTACTGGTTTAAGACGAATTACGATGGCGTTCGCTCTGAGGATAACCAAGCGAACGTTGGAGCCGCCCTCATTGCTTCCGGTGATGTCAGTGATAAAGGTGCCTTGGAACTGGGCACGATCTTCATGAATAAATACTATTTCCGCGAGGAAGGTGCTTATTCGATTGCCGAGCGTACGCAGACCTTGCATATCACGATTGCTTATCGTCGCTATTGGGCTCCTTCATTTTCGACGTCATTGGGTCTGTATACGTCTTACCCGATGGGAGACGTAAAGACGATTCACGATGATTATCCGACAGACTGGGACAAGGACACATCTGCTCATTCGACGACGGAAAGTGGTTTAGATTTTGCCTTGCAAGGGGAAGTTTGGACTTCAGGATTGTGGTCGGTGATGGCCGAGGCTCGCTATTCCTACGCGATCACTAAAAAGGCCCACGAGTATTCAGATCAGTACGCATATATGATTGCGTTAAAATACTTTATTCAGGCCCGAGTGGAAAATCCTAAAACATTAAAGGAAATTCCACCCAAGCCACCGGAATTGAAAACCGAGACCGAGACGAAGCAGGATAAAACTCCGCCAACGTCTAAGAGTCCGCCAAAACCTAAGAACTTAAAATAGTCTTAGGCTTTTTCAGCGACAGCTTCGTTTTTCAAATATTTCTTTTCAAACCAGAATGTACCGAACGGAAGAACGGCTGCAAAGAATGCTTTGATGCGAGTTTTGCCTGACCAGTTCAATTCGCCAGCCAAGAAGTTCGCGAAAAGCACGTAACCTACGAACAAGAAGCCGTGGATCGGTCCCATTGTTTTTACCACTGCTGGATTGCCAGCCATATACTTAATTGGCATCGCAACAAATAGAAGAATCAAAAACGATGCGCCCTCGAGCCAACCTAGAATTCTGAATGCTTGGATCATATTCACCTCTCTCGTGGCAGATTGAATAACTCGAAGCCGGGTGGAGCGCACTTAATATTTTACGTTCTTTGCGCAACATTTTACTGCGTTTGCGGACAGAGTATGAAATCCTTTGGAGTATGTATCGCATATGGATGAGCGTTCTCGAATTTTTTGGCTACGGAAAACTTAAAATCTACACGGATGGCAGTCATAAATTAGGTTTGGGTGCTTGGGCCTTCATTATTGTGAAGAGGGGTAAGATCATTTGTGAAGAGGCTGCCTCACAAAAGAAAACCTCCAGCAACCGCATGGAATTTCAAGCCGCGATCAATGCGCTTAAATCGCTAAAGCCTGATACTCGCGCAGAACTTTATACGGATTCGCGCGTGATGTTGGAAGCGTTAGAGCAGTGTCCGCGCTGGAGTGAAAATGGCTGGGTTAAAAACCAAGGTCAGCCCATTCCCGAAGTTGATTTATTGCAAGAGCTGCATGAGCTCAATCTTCAGCATCGCATAGATTGGATTTGGGTGAAGGCGCACTCTGGCATTCGCTTCAATGAAAGATGTGATCAGCTGTGCATTCGTGCTAGAAGTAAGCCAGCAGGAGATCTTGATGGATTTTGAATTTGATAATCCGCCAGAAAATGAAGCGAAGCCGCCAGTTTTAGTTCCAGTGGAACAACTGAGTGAAGAAATCATCGATGCGGTGATTGAGTCGTTTATTTTACGTGAAGGAACGGATTATGGCGTGCTGGAGATTTCTTTAGATAAAAAGAAAGAGCAGATTCGTCGCCAACTTCAAAAGAATGAAATCAGAATCGTTTTTGATTTCAACACGGAGTCTGTCACCTTGATGACAGACCGTGATTGGAAAAAACTGCCGAAGGCCTAAGTCCTCGGCAGAATCCCTTTAATTACAGTTTACATTCGCCCAAGCATTTACAAAGAAATACGGAGGGTAAGCGTTCACCCAAGCAGTGCGGTATTGGAATGGACCAACCCAGTCAGCAAACCAAGCGTTGAACACTTGACCGTTTTGAGCTTGAGCATTCACATAACCTTGGCAGTAAGCCATATAGCCAGTTGGGTTGTACATAGTTACAGCAGCTTGGTAACCATTGATTTGGTAGCTCCATTGAGGCCACCATGCGAAAGCAGAACTAGAAACCAATAGAGTTGCAATTGCAGTCATAAGAAAACGCATAACGATCCCTTCATTGAAAAGTTATATAGGAAGGGGTTAATCGCGAAGGTGACCCGGATCAATAAAATTGCGCAAGGAGCGGGCAAAACCTGCTCCAGGCGAAATTATTGAAACCTGATTGAAAATTTACGCGGCGCGCGTATGTAAATTAGAACATGCTTTGGATGATTCGCGAACCAAACGTCAACCAAATGTAAAAGCCCAGGCAGTTAAAGCCAAAAGCCATAATCAGGCGAGTGCGGGTCAAGCGAGATAGCGGCATCTCAAGTCCGAGGACTCGAAAACCCAAAAGCATTGAATAGAGATTGCAGACAACAGGAATCAAAACACAACCCAAGACTGCGTTGATCAGGCATTTCTTAGCCATGTCTTGAGAAGCCTTCAGTCTGTCTTCCTGAGCTTGCTCGATTTCTTTTTCGCCCACTGATTTAAGAGCATTGGAGTCTTCAAGGCCTTCTAAAGCTTGGGAGGCGTCGATGAATTCGTCTTGGGGAATATCGATGATCAGCTTACCCAAGAATTGCTCGAGGTGAGGAGCCACTGCGCGAGTTTGTTCGTCACGCAAGCGCGGATGAAAGCCTTGAGCCACTAAAAAGGACTTAACGACTTGAGCTTCTGGAAAATCTCGGACTTCTGTTAGAAACACATAAGAACTCATGTGTTTGATGGTAGCGATAAATCAATGGTGTGGGAAGTAAAAGAAACTCCACAATGAGTACACCGAAGCAATAACCAGAATAGATCCTGCGATACGCTGTTGGCGCAAAGGAATCTGTTGGAGTCCTTTTTGGATCATTGAAGGAAGGATCGCCAAAGCGGGGAGTCCTCCCACCCAGAATAAAAACATCAAAGCACCACCCATAATAGGGCTTTGTAGGGCCACAGCCGCCGTGACATAAGTGTAAAGCCATCCGCAAGGAAGTAAGCCCGTCAGCAGTCCCACCATCAAACCTGATTGATTCAAATGGAATTTGCGGAACTGACGAAAGACTTTGATCAAACCATGGGGATCCACTTTAGGAGTGAACTTCGCACCCAAGCGCGGATTGATCAGACGAAATCCCATGCTGAATAAAAGCAAAGCAAAGAGCACAGCCGAAGCCGTGCGCAACCACGCATACTGTGAATCCAGCAGGAATTGTCCGATGCCGCCCGCTAAAACTCCCAAAGACACATAGGCGATTAAGCGTCCCATGTGATAGCTGAACAAGGACTTGCGTTCTCCCATGAGGCACGCGATAGGACTGCACATGGCAGCACAGTGCCAGCTTCCTAAGAAGCTAGTACTGAGTATTCCTATGGCGAGCATCATTCCGGAGTTCATAGTCCCTGTGGTCCCATCAAGATAAGTTCTTTTTCGCTGTGGCTGGTTTTTTCGCCATGCTGACTTTCAATATGTACTTTCGTTTTAATCTGTCCACGAGTTCCTTTGAACATGCTTTCAGGCAGACGTACAAAGAAATACCATTCGTGATCTTCATGGGCTTGCAGGCTCAGTGGATTTTCACCAATAGTAAGAACCGCACCAGCTTCAACTATTTTTGGATCAATCGAAAGCTTATAAACCGTTTGCACGCGCTCTTGGTTTTGGATGTGGATCTTAAACTGATTTTGCAAAATGTCTTTCGTATCGCCATTTTGGATGTACGAATATGGAAGTCCCTGGCCACGAAGCAGAGTCCAGTGGAAAGGTTCACGAGTTGCAATAGCATAGGAAAGACCCGAGATGAGAATAATCAAAGCCGTCATGTAAACCAGTGGGCGAGGACGCAGCAGACTGATTTTCGTAAAGTCTAAAGCATCATAGCGAATAAGTCCTTTAGGCTTATTTACTTTCTCCATGATTTCGTCACAGGCATCAATACACGCCGTACAAGCGATACATTCCATTTGTAAACCGTGACGGATGTCGATTCCAGTCGGGCACGCATTCACGCAGCGATTGCAAGAAACACAGTCACCTTGAGGTTCGCCTTGTTTGTTCCGACCACGACGAGGTTCACCGCGTTTTGTATCGTAAATAACTGCCATGGTTTTGCGACCAATCAGCAACGATTGGAAGCGTCCGTAAGGACACATGATCACGCAGAACTGTTCACGGAACCAAGCAAAGTCAAAAAGCACGATACCAGTCACGATGGAGACTAAAAGGAAGTAAGTCCAATTTTCTCCCGGAGGTTGCTCCATCATATGCACAAGATCTTTGGCGCCAGCAAAATACGCGATCAAGCTATGGGCGATAAAAGAAGAGGCCGTGATAAAGAGAATCCATTTAAGTCCGGTTTTTCTGATCTTAGAAAAGGTCCAAGGTTCATCGCGCAACTTGCGGCGCTCGATATAGTTGCCTTCTGTCCAAATTTCAATGCGACGGAAAACAGCTTCGATAAAAACAGTTTGCGGGCAAGCCCAGCCACACCAAACGCGTCCCCACACCGCTGTGACAAAGAAAAGTCCAAACAGCAATGTTCCTAAAATAAAGAAAAGCAGGGGAGTATCGTGGGCGTGAAAGAGGATTCCGAAAAAAGAAAACTCACGGTCAGGAATGTTAATCAGGATCGTTTGTACTCCCCGAATTGTCGTCCAAGGGAGTACCAGGAATATCACTAACAAAACGGCATGCACCCAAGTGCGATGCCGTTTGTAGAAACCTTTTACCTCTGCTGGTATAATGCCGATTCGATCGCCATTTGCATCAACTGAGGTTAAAAGGTTCGGATCTAAGGTCATTTTACTTCTTCTCCTTGTGGCGGTTTAGCGCCAGCAGGTTTCGAATCTAGTTTAGACATAATATACTTGGCTGTCGCGTAAATCTCCTCGCGTTTTAGCACAGGACCCCATGGCGGCATCCCTTTATCAGCGGCGCCGTCACGGATGATTTTTACGATGTCCATACGCGTGCCCTTGCCGTGGATCCAGAAATGGTCAGTCAGGTTAGGACCGATCAAACCTTGAAGCTCCTGGCCGTGGCAGGCTGCACATTTGCTGGTGAAAACAGCAACGCCGGCATTGACGTCGAGTTTGTCGAATTCCTCTTTCAAGGATTCTTCAGTTTCAACAGGTGCTGTGGCCACATGGCTGGCCTTGCTTTTTTCAAGTTCGGCCATGTGAATCTTTAGCTCGTCATTCAGAGTTAAGCCTCCCGCAAATTCATAGTGCAGGAAGTAGAGTGCTGAGAAGATGATTGTCAGAAAGAAAAGCCACAACCACCAAGTTGGCAGATTGTTATCATGCTCGATGATGCCATCATACTCATGATAGTTCTGTTTGTATTGGCCATCATTTTGGTCTTGCATTTGAAAACTCCTCGTCCATTAGGGGCATTTTTTCCATATCACCGTAGTGATGCTTGCTGTTTTTGCGGAATACCCAAAGCAAAACGCAAACAAAGAATACAAAGAAAATAATCAGTCCGAACGAAGTTAGGTACGTGTCTGTGAAAGCTTTTAAACCTAATTGTTTCATTGTGCTTTCCCTTTCTGACCCAAGGCTTGAAGGTAAGCGATCAAAGCGACGATCTCTTTTTTCTCCATACCACGAGGTCCACCGTTAGCTTCGATATCTGCGGCGATCTCTTTGGCTTGTTTTTGTGCGATACCATCAGCATTGGCAGCTGTGTTTTCGTCATAAGGCACGCCCAAAAGTTTCAAGACAGAGATTTCTTTGCGTAGGCGCATGAAGTTTGTGTCTTTATCAGCCAACCATGGGTAGTTCGGCATGATACTGCTTGGAGTAACAGCGCGTGGATCCAACATGTGGCTGAAGTGCCATAGGTTTGGATATTTCTTACCTACGCGTGCTAAGTCAGGACCCGTACGTTTTGAACCCCATTGGAATGGGTGATCCCACATAGATTCTTCGATAGTTGAAGCTGGGCCGTAGCGCAGAACTTCAGAAACGATCGGACGAATTTGTTGGGAGTGACATACGTAACAGCCTTCACGTTGATAGATGCTGCGACCAGCGATCTCTAGCGGCGTGTAAGGATCTGTGATGTTCACCGGATTGATATACTTGTGCAAAGAAAGAGTTGGATAGATTTCGATGAATGAACCCACTGCGATTGCAAGGAATGCAAGAACAGAGAATACGAAACCCATACCTTCTAGTTTTCTGTGACCAGTTGTTGGCACTTCAGTGTAACCAGGGCGAGTAACTTCAACAGCTTCCTCTTTCACTTGTTTCGGAGCCAATTTGATAGTCATCCAGATGTTGTAGCACATCAATAGGAAGCCCACTAAGAACAGCAAACCGCCCAAAGCACGTACCCAGTAAAGTGGCACGATACGAGTTACAGTTTCCATGAAGTCTGGGTAAACCAGAGTTCCTTCTTTAGTGACCGCTCTCCACATAGCACCTTGTGTGATACCCGCTACGACCATTGATACGTAGTACAAGATCACGCCAGAAAGACCCAACCAGAAGTGGTTTTCTAGAAGTTTCTTAGAGTAAAGCTCTGTCTTCCACAAGCGTGGAATCATGTAGTAAAGCATACCGAAAGTTAAGAAACCATTCCAACCCAAAGTACCACCGTGTACGTGACCGATAATCCAGTCCGTATAGTGACCCAAGGCGCTGACTGATTTGATGGAAAGAAGAGGTCCCTCGAAAGTCGCCATACCGTAGAACGTTAAGGCTGCAACGAAGAATTTTAGCAACGGTTGAGTGCGCAGAAGATTCCAAGAACCTTTCAACGTCAAAAGACCGTTGATCATACCACCCCAAGATGGAGCCAAAAGCATCACAGAGAAAATCATCCCTAGTGTTTGCGCCCATTCAGGAAGAGACGTGTAAAGCAAGTGATGCGGACCCGCCCAGATATAGATGAATACCAAAGACCAAAAGTGGATGATCGATAGACGGTAAGAATAAACCGGACGATTCGAAGCTTTTGGTACGTAGTAGTACATCAAACCCAAGAACGGAGTTGTTAGGAAGAATGCCACCGCATTATGACCGTACCACCATTGAACCAAGGCATCTTGAATACCCGCATAAACAGGGTAGGACTTCATGAAAGCCACTGGGATTTCGATGGAGTTTACGATGTGAAGAACTGCGACTGTGATGATTGTGGAGATATAGAACCACAATGCCACATAAAGATGTTTTTCACGACGACGGTGCAAAGTCATAAAGAAGTTCACCGCGAAAACAACCCAGACAACCGCGATAGCGATATCGATAGGCCATTCAAGCTCAGCGTATTCTTTTGCTTGCGAGTAACCCAGCGGAAGCGTGATCGCTGCTGCTACGATGATAAGTTGCCAACCCCAGAAATGGATTCTCGACAAAGTATCAGAGAACATGCGCGTTTTAAGCAAGCGCTGAGAAGAGTGGTAGATCCCCGCGAAGATCGCGTTACCACCGAAGGCGAAAATCGCCGCGTTGGTATGCAGAGGTCTCATTCTTCCGAATGTCACCCATTCCATATTAAGATTCGCGGGCCACCATGGAATTTGGATAGCTGCGATTAAGCCAAAAAGAAATGCAGCAACCGCCCATATCATGGTGGCTAGCGCAAATTTCTTTACGACATCGTCGTCATAGATAATTCTCTCTACAACATTATTTGATGTGTTCACGTTCAGTCCTTTCGTTTTCATCTAAAAGCATACGGTGAGCAGGGGTCTCAAGGTCGTCAAATTGTCCCTTCGAGTTCGCCCAAAAGAATGAGTACAAGAAACCAGCACCCAGTAGTAAAGCCATAGGAATCATAAGCATTATAATATTCATCTCATCCCCCAAAGTGAGGTGAGCACGATCAACGCCGAACTGATTGGCATCAAGATCGCCGCCATCATCGGATTGATAAGACCCAGCAACGCTGCTGTGCCGCCCAGGAAGTTGTAAAGCAAAGACACCGTCAATGTTCTTGCAAGAACATTACGAGTCGTTTCAGTTAAAGAGAATAGATCTAAAAGAGGTTGCAAGCCGCCGCGTGTGAAATAGATATCAGCGTGTTGCAGACTCAGATCGACGCTGCCTTTAACCGCGATACCGACAGTGGCTTGTTGAAGTGACAATGAATCATTAGCGCCGTCACCAATCATGCAGCTTGCTGGGTATTGTTTGATCAGATCGTATTTATTTTGTGGGGATAAATCACCGTAAGCATTTTGCAAAGGGATGTGGCACTTTTGCGCGACATCTTTTGCACGGAAAGTTTTATCACCAGAAATCAAGTAAGTACGAAGACCTCTATCATGAAGTTTTCCGATGATTTCCACTGCGTCTTCGCGCAGGCGATCAGCGAAGTAAAGCTGGCAGACACTGCGATGGTTTTTTAAAACCTCAACTGCCATTTGGCTGCCTGGCATCGCTGTGTTGTAAGGAAAGATCTCGTAAAGATCGCCATCGAAATAACCGCGAACACCTTGACCCAGGATTTCTTGAATATCAGTTCCGTGAGTGGCTGCTGCAACATGTGGCCAGGCTTTTCTGATAGCGAAAGCAACCGGGTGGTGTGAAGACGCTTCAAGCGCCACGATGATTTGTTGCAAGCTCGCTGGCAGGGCATCAGGAGAAGTGCTGATCAAGCTTAAGTTACCCTCAGTCAGAGTTCCTGTTTTATCAAAGAAGATATTTCTAAGCTCGAGCATCTTTTCGAAAGTGTTGGCACTTTTCATTAAGATGCCCATGCGTTGAGCTTTCTTAACGGCAAGACCCAAAGTCAGCGGGGAGCCAAAGGCCAAAGCGCAAGGGCAGGCGATCACGATCAATGCCAGTGCTCGTTGGAAGGCCTCCATCGGATTTACGAAAGAATAAAGCAAGGCAAAGATACCAGCCAGAGAGAACACCACGATGATTAATTTTTGTGAAAGGCGTTCTGTTAAACCGACGAACTGGCTTTTTTGGTAACTTTTTTGATCGAGGTCATTAAAGAGTTTACCGATTTGGCTTTTGTCGAAAGCGGTAGTCGCTTGTACTTTAACATCTTCACTTAAAAGTTTAGTGCCGCCGACAAGGGCCATGCCGTTTGAGTAAACTTGTGGAAGTGATTCACCATTGAACAGTGAAGTATCGACAGTGGCTGAGTTACTCAGAAGGACACAGTCTGTTGGTAGAGTTTGACCTTCTTTGATGATGAGCACATCACCCGGACGAATATTATTCCATGGGATCAGAGTTGAGTGAGCGTTGTTTACACACTCATAAGTCTGATCCTTGAAGTAGGTCTGCATACGTGCTGGTGCTAAATAATTCTGCTGCACTCGTTTAAGTAAATAGCGTGCACTTAAAATAAGAAATAAAAAACTCGCAGTACTGTCGTAATATATGTTTCCTTGTCCTTGGGCGAAGTTCCAAGTGGAGAAAACAAAACCGCTTAACATCGCAATCGTAATTGGCAAGTCGACATTGATTGTGCGGAATTTTAAAGCATTCAAAGTGCCGTGGTAAAATGGCTGAGCGCTGTAAAATAAAATGGGTAAAAACAAAAGCAAACCAATCGCATTGAAAGCTTGCTCCCATGTGCCACTTAATCCCGCATAAATTGGAATTGTGAACAACATGATGTTACCGGCGCAAAATCCAGCGACAGCGATGCGCTTTAAGAAAGTGCGATTTTCGTTGGTATATTTATCCTGAATGTTGTCCTCAGGACTTAAGATTTTAGGAACGTAACCAAGTTCAGAAATACTTTGTGCAGCTTTCGCTAAAGAACCCTCTGCAGAAAGTTTGATCGCAACAGTGGATTGACCGAAATTTGCTCGCGCCTCAACAACGCCAGGGCAGAACTCAGGAAGCTTTTCTACCAAGTGCACACAAGATGAGCAGTGCATGCCTTCACAGAAGATAAGGAAGTCGTAATCCTTGTCACTAGGTTGCTTATAGAGATTTTTAAATTGTGGTTCGTCAAGGTGAGCGAAGGGGTTGTTCTGAGCGAGTCTGAGAGGGCCTACTTGAGTATCTAGGACCTTGCAAGCTTCACAGCAGTACTCAGATCCATTGGATGGACTTTGACAGTATTTGCAAGTGAGTAGCCGATCTAGCTCCATGTGTTCAGTCTCCTAACATGTGCCTGTGTTCTTTATCGGGTAAATCTGCGAAATTAGCAATAATGTGGACGATGCTGTCGACAAAATCAACACCGGGTGGAGGGGGTTGATTACTGGCATGATAGAGACAAAAAGTACCAATTTTCGGCACAGCATTTCACCAGAATTCATGACATAAAATAGTGGTGTTCCTTTGTTATTTGTCTGTTACCTTTAAGCCCGGTTCAGCTTTGGAGGGCGCATGCAATTGAGACGTATTTTTACACTGTTAGCAGTCGTGGGAACCATGACTTTAACCGCTTGCGGTGGTGCCGATCAGTTTGCTGCATATCATTCTCAGCCGGACGACAATGGGACAGTCTCTTTGAGCCATCAGAACTTCCAACAAGACGAAGATTCGGATGTTTGGAATTCGTCTCTTCCGACTCAACAAGCCACTGTTGGCAAAGCTGAGGACTTCCCAGTTCCAGCAAATCCCCCTGTGGTGGATAACGAAAATACAATCAATCTTCCTCTACAACCAGCCACGGTTGATCCCAATATGGAACCAACCCATGGTTCAGTTTCAGAGGAGCAAATCGCAAAAGACCGTCCTAAGGCTTCTGAAGTTCAGGGCACAGCAAAGCTCACTCCGACAGTTTATTTTTTCCCCGTGTTTGATGAAGATAAAAAATCTTGCCCTGATTCAGAGAAGGTCACTTTGCATGGTCAAGGTGGCAAGGCTCTGATTCGTGTTTGCAAAAAAAGCTCTTTAGCTTGTGGTCTGCAAGGTTCTTGCTCGATTAAGCAAAAAGGTAAAATCCGTATGCTTAATATTTTGGCTCGTATCAAGGGTCAGAATCGTTATTTTGAAATCAATCGCGAAGAATGCAAATATGGATATGGCGACCGTACGGTTTGCTTGGATCCTTTCCATACATTGGCTGCGGATTTGAAAGTCTATAAGTTGGGTGAAGTGATCTATATTCCGTCAGTAATCGGATTGATTTTGCCGGATGGTTCTTTGCACGATGGTTACTTTATTATTCGCGATAAGGGATCGGGCATTAACGGCCGTGGACGTTTTGATTTCTATTCGGGCTTCGTTCCTTGGTACGAAAGCACGAATCCATTTAAACGAATTGGTTTGGCAGATAAGACGACTTCGGTTCCTTACCTAAGAATCACAGGAGCTAAGGCCAAAGAGATCCAAGCTCGTCGTTCTTACCCTAGTATTCCTAAAGACAATCAGCCTTTCAAATAAGTAGTTATTCGCTTCGACCGATCGGGCTTGGTTTAATCCCATCGGTCTCAATCCCCATAATTCCGCGACACGCCATCCTGGCTCACCGTCGCCGGCTTTGCCGGTTCGCGCATCCATGCGCCGACGGAGGTCGCTGCATTACGGGGCTTGTGCCCGCTGGGCTTAAACCAATCCCGATCTGTGAGTCGGGATTTTATTTTTTTAGCCTTTGATTCCTACGGTTACTAGGGTGGGGGTTAGGATTTTTTGGACTTCTTTGGGGGAGAGGCCGACTAGGAATCCTCTTTTGCCGCCGTTGATGTAGATCTTTTCTAAGCTTAAAATTGATTCTTCCATGTAGACGGGCATTTTCTTTTTTGTTCCGAAGGGTGAAGTGCCGCCGACTTGGTAGCCGGAGTGGCGGTCAGCGACTTCGGGTTTGCAGGGGTTGATGGCTTTAACACCTAGGGTGCGTGCTAGGTTTTTTGTGGAGACTTGCATGTCTCCGTGCATGAGGACGATCAGGGGTTCTTTGTTTTCGTTTTCCATGATCAGGGTTTTAATCACGGCGTGTTCGTCGACTCCCATTTCTTTTGAGGAGTGGGCTGTGCCGCCTTTTTCTTGGTAGGCGAAAAGGTGATAGGTCAGTTCGACTCCGTGTTTTTCTAGTTCACGGAGTGCTAGGGTCATCGGAGGTTTTTGGTCGTGGCTCATGTGCGAGACTCCGGTGCGGCATCTGATTCGGCGTTTTTGTTCGAAGGGTCTTCTGCATCAATGTAGGTTTGCGTTTGGTCTTCGCGCAGAACTTGGGCCAATTGCTGCATGCCTTGGCGGGATACATCTAGGAATTGTTTTTGATCGTGGCGGAGTTTGTATTGCTCGGCCATCATCAGCTCATCGTGTTTGTGGAAGCGTTCAATCACAGAGTGGGCGCGCTCTGAGGGGAAGCCGAGATCCTTTAAAAGCTCGCGAGTTAGTAGCAAGCTTGATTCAAAGGTTTCGCGGCGGATGTGTTTTATTGGAATGCCCGTATCCAAAAGATCGAAGACGTGAGCACGGTTGCGTGCACGGGCGTAAACTTTCAAATGCGGATAGTGGTCTTTCGCCAAATTTGCAATTTGCTTGGATGTTTCGATGTCGTCGACAGCGATCACTAAGTATTTTGCTTTGTGGGCTCCGGCGGCATCTAAGATTTCCGCGCGGGCCGCATCACCGTAATACACTTTGTGACTAAAGCGTCTTAGTAATTCGATTTGATCTGGATCGTGATCAATAGCGGTGAAGGAAATTTCTTGGGCACGCAAAATACGACCGAAGATTTGTCCTACGCGGCCGAAGCCTGCGATGATGATTTCGTTTTCGACTCCCGCAAAGCTATCGAATTCTTTTTGTGGGCGGTGAGTGGCGGCCCAGGCTTCGATGCGCGAGTTGATCACGATCACAAACGGACTTGCAATCATCGATAGCGTTACGATCAATGTTAGTGTGTCAGATAGATCACGGCTTAAAACATTTGAAGTTTGTCCCACACCGAAGATCACGAAGGCGAACTCACCCCCTTGAGCTAAGAAGGCCGCCATATTGCGGGAGGCAGTGGAGTTGAGTTTTAAAACTCGGCCGACTGCGAAGAGGGCCATGCCTTTGATCACCATGTAAAGGGCTGTGGCTGCCAAGATGAAAAGCGGATCCTTCATGATCAGAGTGATATTCACTGACATCCCTACAGATAGGAAGAATAGCCCCATTAGCAAACCCTTGAAAGGCTCAAGGTCGGCTTCTAGTTCATGACGGTATTCAGATTCGGAAAGCAATACGCCTGCCAGGAAAGCTCCCAAGGCCATGGAGATCCCCATGTGCTCCATCAAGTAAGCAACGCCGATTACGATCGTGAGGGTGACACCGGTGAAAAGCTCGCGGCTGCGAAGTGAAGCAACCAAGCGCAGGAAGGGGCCCATCAAAGTGTAGTTGAAAATTAAAAGGCCTAAAAAGATGGTCAATGCTCCCAACCAGTTTACCTCAGCTTGAGTGGCTGCTTGGACTAAGCCCAGTGAAGGAATGATTGCTAGGGCTGGGATCGCGGCAACGTCTTGCATAAGTAGGATTGCAAAGGATGATCTACCAAATTCCGTGTTAAGGACTTTTTTCTCTGACATGGCTTGCAGGGCAAATGCTGTGGAGGAAAGGCTTAAGGCAAAGCCCGCCACCCAGGCGCTCTGCCAAGAGGCTCCCAGAGTTTTAACTAAAAGACCCAGGGCGAGCGTGCAGGTTAGCAATTGGAGGCCGCCAAACCCGATTAGGGTGCGTTTCATTGCCAAAAGTTTCTTGGGTTGCAGCTCTAGGCCAATTAGGAAGAGCAGAAAGACCACGCCGAACTCAGATAAGTGCTGAACGGATGTCACATCGGTAATCAATTTGGCCCCTTGAGGACCTATCAGGATACCAGCAGCTAAATAGCCGAGGATGCTGCCAAGGCCTAATCTTTGAAATACGGATACGAGGACAACGGAGGAGACTAAGAACGCCAGAACTTGGAGAAGTTGATTATGCATGGGGAGAAGCGTAACAATAAGGCCCCCTCAGCGCCAAGTTAAAAAAAATTCAATCCATAGGGCATTTTGGAAAATCTGCCTGTCCCGATTTAAAGACTGTCCCGATTAGGAAAATTTCATTTTTACTTCTGGCAGAAGGGGTGTAGAACCCACCCGAATTCGAAAATCATTTACGGGGGTTTTACCTATGAAAACGATCAATCTTCTAATTACAGGAATGTTAGCTGCGGCGGCTTTGACGGCATGTGCTCCAGCTTCACAAAACGGGACAGTAGCAGCGGATAACAACGCTCAAATCATCGGTGGCGAAAAGGTTCAACCTGGTTCTCGCATCATCCGTTCCACAGTGGCTTTGTATGACACTAAGGTGGGCGCTCTTTGCTCAGGCACAGTGATCGCTCAAGATATCATTTTGACAGCAGCTCATTGCGTTGGACCAAATCCAAAAGCTATGTTCGTTATCTTCAATAACGAAGTTGAGAAAGCTCCAAAACAACAAATCCGCATCGTAAAAGCTGCGATCGTTAATAAAGACTACAGCGAAACTCGCAGAGATAACACAGCAGACATCGCTTTGGTTCGTTTCGAGGGTGCATTGCCAACTGGTTACGCTCCAGCGAAAATTCTTAAAAACTCAGGCTTGTTGCGTGAAGGTACTTCAACGATCGTAGCAGGTTACGGCTTGAACCGTTCATGGGTATTTAAATCAGGTGCTGGTGTTTTGCGCACGACTTCTTTGAACATCGCAGATCCAAACTTGACGGCTACAGAGGCTTCTCTTCAGCAATCCCTTAAAAAAGGTGTTTGCAGTGGTGACTCTGGTGGCCCTGCATACCTAGATATCAACGGTGAGTTGCATGTTTGGGGTGTTGCAAGTCGTTCAGATGCCTTGCCAACACGTTTGACTCCAGATTGCTTCTTGATGTCTATCTACACTCGCACTGATGCTTATACTCAGTGGATCGCTGACAACATGGCGGAACTTCAAAAGTAAGAGTTCCTTTTTTGACCTGCATCGCAGTTTCAAAATTTGAATAAACAATAAAAAAGGCCCTGATGAAGGGCCTTTTGCTTTTTTAGAATGGTTCCGACTTATTTAATCGTTAAGAACTTTTCCAGTTGTTCGATCTTTCTAGATGGCGCCTTGCTGGTTTTAAGGTCTGTCAGAGTTTTTTCCCAGATCTTGCGCGCGGCTTTAAGGTCTTCGGCTGGCACCTGAGCCTTCGGAATACTCAAGGTCAGTGGGGAAACCAAGGTACAACAGTCATCAACCGCTTGGCGCAAGTGATGGCGGTGAGTAAAGCCCGTGACCACAAAGAAGCGCTTTCCTTTTAGATCTTGAAGCAAGGTCATGACATTTTTATCCATCGCCTTTTCACGGTCTTCATCCCGATGTTTATAGTGCTTTGCTAAGGCCTTATCAGCCTTCGGGGAATGCACCTCAGTAAAACCATATCCTCCGACATCATCCATCAGGCTTTGGCGCTCTTTTTTAGCTTCCGCCGTCGGTGGCTTAGAGGGTTTCGTTTTATCAGCATCAATTCCATAGACGGGAATATCCAAGCGTTGAGCGGTGACATAAAGCAGAGCTGCCTCGGGAGGCGACTTTGTCCAATCCTGTTTTTTTAGATTTTCAGGACTGATTTCGATCAGTAAAGCATCGGGCTTATATACTTCAAGTGCCTTGGTGAGGATGCTTAAAGGATAAACGTCAGGCTTGGTGTGTTGCTCGTGAACGGAGCCGATCAGTAAAACTTCGGATTTTGTTTTACCCTCGATGCTGAAATAGACACCGAAAATAATTGTTACTGCAAATAATAATAGAACTCTTCTCATGAAATACCCGCTGTCTATGAGGCGCGAATATATGCGAAATCACAAAATAACCAATCATAAATTTGAATCTCGACAATACTGAAAGCGTTTTGAAACAGAACTGACAAGTTTCATTTAAACTCTTGGGGAGGTCGAGTATGCGCATTTCAGACGTCTCCATTCGCAACGCAGTTTTTTCTTGGATGTTGTTCGCAGCATTTATCATTTTCGGGTTCATTTCATTTATGCGGTTAGGGGTCAGTCAGCTGCCTGACGTGGATTTTCCCGTCGTGAATGTGGCGATCACTCTGCAAGGAGCGGCTCCTGAAATTATGGAAACCTCGGTGGTCGATCCGGTTGAGGATGCGTTGTCTTCGGTTGAGGGCGTTCAACGAATCAGTTCGGTTAGTAAAACTGGCATTGCGAATATCACGATCGAATTTGATTTGGATCGCAACATTGATGTGGCCTTGCAGGAAGTGCAAACTAAAGTGGCTCAAGCGCAGCGCTTGTTACCTCCGGCGGTCGACCCTCCGATTATCACCAAAACCAATCCCGACGATCAGCCGATTCTGTGGCTGGCGCTCATGTACGACAAAAACAATCCGTATTTTTTAATGACCTACGCGAAGGACTATCTGAAAGATCGTTTCACCATGGTTTCTGGAGTGGGGGATGTGATCCTGGGCGGATACACAGATCCCGCCATGCGTATCTGGGTGGATGCCGATAAATTAAAAAGAAAAAACATCGCCGTGAACGACGTGATGGAATCCATCCTCAGTCAGCACACGGAGGTTCCGGGTGGCTTTATTCAAAACCCAAAAACTGCTTTTAACGTGCGCACGTTAGGGGAGTTTAAGGACGCCAAGGGCTTTGACAACATGATCATCAATCGCAGAGCCGGTATGGTGATTCAAGATCCTTACAACACGATTCGTTTAAAAGACATCGGTCATGCCGAGGAATCCTTAGCCGAAGTTTATCGGACTTCTCGTTTTGATGGAGTGATGGCTCTGGGGATCGGGATTAAAAAACAACTGGGTTCTAATGCAGTCGCCGTTGCTAATGCCGTTAAAGAGCAAATGAAAGAGGTGCAAAAGCAATTGCCCGAAGGCATGAGGCTTGGGATTAATTTCGATTCATCCCGTTATATCGAGCAAAGTATCAACGAGATGGTAAAGCATCTGATCTTGGCCGTTATTTTAACCTCGATTGTGTGCTGGGTGTTTTTGGGAAGCTTCACTGCGACCTTAAACGTTTTGTTGGCCATTCCGACTTCGATCATGGGGGCCTTCATTGGTTTGTATTTCTTTGGCTTTACCTTAAATACATTCACGCTGCTAGGTCTGACCTTAGCGATTGGTATCGTCGTGGATGATGCCATCATGGTTTTAGAAAATATATTTAGGTACAACGAAAAGGGTTTAAGGCCGATTGAATCAGCGATCATTGGTGCGAGGGAAATCACCTTTGCTGCATTGGCGGCCAGTGTGGCGATCATTGCTATTTTCCTACCGGTTGCTTTCATGAAAGGTGTGATCGGAAAGTTCTTCCTACAGTACGGGATCACGATTTCCTTGGCGGTGATGTTGTCACTATTAGAGTCATTAACGATCACTCCCATGCGTTGTTCGTCGTTTGTTCATACAGGGCACAGAACCACACGCATTGGAAAAGCTTTTGAAACTTTCATGGAAAAATGGCGCGAGTTTTATTCGCGTACGTTGAACTTTACTCTGGCTCATCGTTGGCCGGTGTTATTGGCCTCTATTGCTTTTGTGGCGTTGTCTTTCGTAACCGTTCGTGGATTGAATCGTGAAATGACGCCAGCTCAGGATCAAAGTCTTTTTATCATGAGAATGTTCATGCCGATCGGGACATCGCTTGCGAGTTCGAATGCAAAAGCCCAGGAGATTGAAAAATGGATGCGTTCGCAACCCGAAGTGGCTCACGTCTATGCCAGTGTTGGTGGTTTGGGATCTGGAACGGGAAGTGATGCGAACACAGGGCAAATGTTTATTACTCTTAAAGACAAAGACGAACGGGGCGAGAACAAACAAAAGGGCAAAGTCCTAAGTCAGCAAGAGTTCATGTCCTATGCTCGTCAGGAGTTGAGCAAAAATATCAAGGGTGTCCAAGTCTTTATGATGGACCCTTCCAGTCGCGGATTTTCGACGGGGAAAGGTTATCCGATTGAGTTCGTTCTGCAAGGGCCGGATTGGGCAAAGCTTGAAGAGCTGAACAATAAAATGAAAGAGGACATGAAAAACTCTGGCATGATGGTCGACGTGGATTCGGATTACCTGGCAGGTATGCCAGAAATTCAAGTGACACCGACGAGGGATAAGGCCGCGATGCGCGGGGTGAGTGCCGAAGCCATCGGGACAACCGTGCAAGCGATGATCGGCGGTGTAAAAAACGGTCAATACACCAAGGACGGTCATCGTTATGACGTTTATGTGCAGCTTAAGAAAACCACAGACCCTCGGGATGAATTTCAAAAACTTCTAATCGCCAATGATAAAAATAATCTAGTACCAATCGCTCAGGTCGCAGATGTGGAGGAAAAAGCGAGCCTTCAACAGGTGACTCGTATGAATCGTCAGCGCGCGATCACCATGTATGCGAATTTGTCTGAAGGGGCTTCGCAACAAAAAGCTCTCGAATTTATTTTTTCAAAAGCCGGTCAGTTGCCGCCGGGATACACCATTGCTCAATCAGGAGCGGCAAAGACCTTTAGTGAGTCCTTTGATAGTTTGATATTCGCTTTGGCTCTGGGAGTGATCGTGGCCTACATGGTCTTAGCGAGTCAGTTTAACTCCTTCTTAGATCCGCTGACTATTTTGATGGCTTTACCATTCAGTTTCAGCGGGGCTTTCTTTGCTTTGTCGCTTACGGGGCAAACTATCAATATGTACTCGATGATTGGTATTTTGCTCTTAATGGGGATTGTGAAAAAGAACTCCATTCTGATGATTGATTTCACCAATGCTGTTCGTGACCGCAAAGAAAACGTCACCGCTGATGAGGCTTTAAAAGAAGCCTGTCCCGTGCGCTTACGTCCCATCATCATGACCAGTGCTGCGACCATCACAGCCGCGATGCCTTCGGCGTTGGCGACGGGGGCAGGTTCTGAAACTTTCAAACCCATGGCGATTACACTTATCGGTGGCGTTTTGGTTTCGACGATTCTTACCTTGTATGTGGTGCCTGTGACTTACTCCTTGGTGGATAGATTCCGCAAACGCGACACTCGCCAAAAAGATGTGCGCGAAGCCTTCTTGCATGTGGGGGACGCCACTTCGATCAGTGAAGACGGTAAAGCCATTCTGAATGGCGGCGAAGGACCACAACCAGGGGAGCAAGTCGATTTAGAAGCGAAAGATGGATTGCTAAAAGATGGCGAATCAATGCCAGAGATTTTGGAAAATGAAGATCAACCAGAAGCGAAAAAAGGAAAAGAAAAGATGTCTTTATTTAGCTGGTTAAAACGTAAATACAAATTTAAGAAAACAGAAAAACCTGTGGATGCTAGCAGCAGTCGTATCGAAGCTGTTCAGGATGGAAAAACAGATAAAGAAGGTTTGACTGTTCAGCGCCAGCCTCGAGCCGAAGACATAGAGCCTGATTTTGATCGTGGCATGCCCCATGTGGCAGATGCCCGAAAGGTTCCTCAGGATAATTATAAGGATGTCAGAGATCGTCGTCGCGAAGAGCGTCGTGAACGCCGTCAGCACTCCCGTGAGCGCGATAGAGACTTATAGTAAATTAACGCTGCCAGCGCGTTTGGAAACTTAAAGTCACAGTCTTAGAAAGACTGCTGTTTTCAGGCGTGCCGAACAGAGTTTGATCGGCATAGGAAAGTGTAACGGCATTTTCCATGCTCATCATATAATTTGCCATCACAGCCCAAGTGATATTCTGTTGAGCGGAGCCAGACGAGGTCTGTGCTCCTGAAATTTCGATGGCGTCTTCGTAGAGCCCCGTAAAGCTTGTACCTAAACGCCAGTTGCCTTTATTCCAACCACCACCGACGGTCCAGCTATGACCCAAGTTTGGAGTGGCAGTGATTTCACCACCTGACGATGAAGTGCTAAAGTCTCGCGCAAAAGATTTATGAATTTCTACGCTGGAGTTTGCATCCCAAGTGCCGAAAACTTTGATTAAAGCTAAACCACCACCCAAGGTGAAAAAGCCACGACCGCGAGAATCTGCTGCTAACATATTTTCTGCATCGTAAATGGAAGGGGATGTCGGTAAAGTCAGTTGCAGAAAAGTGATGCCTCGAGGTTTCCATCGAGAGTACGTCAATTCTTGGAAGGTCTCATGGCCTAAGTTCAAGGCGATATCGCCAAGGCCCGTGCTGTTCTCATCAGCGACTTTGCGATGAACCACAGGAATGGATGCACCTGTTTGCACGCGATCAGACAGCAAGGTTGCCGCTTCGATTTTAAAAGTTTGGCTTTGATTGGCGTCGTCGCGTTTGATCCATTTTTTATTCGGCAAAACGTCGTCAGTGATTTGGCCATAACTCAGAGAGCTCGTAACCTGAGCCTTATCATCACCCATGATCAAAGCGGGGAAAGCAAATCCTCCACCACAGCAGCTGGCAGCGTATGCATTAGCAGAAAATCCCGAAATGATAAGAGCGAGGACGAGGTTTTTCACAGGAGCAAGCTCACAGTCGCTTGACCAACCGTTGTTGTTCCATTTTTTAGAAAGACGCGGACTTCCCAGTCTCCCGGCATAATAAAGAACACGCGGCGAACACGGTAAACTCCGTCTTGAATCTTTTCAATCGTAACAGGCGAGGACCCGTGGCCCATCGATGGCATCCACAAGATCACACTTAAAGTACTGCTTGGATCTAAGTAAGGTCCTTGAGGTGTGTCTGTGTTTTTCCAAAACTTTAAGATGAACTCGGACTCTTGTGGTGACTGCGGACCTGTTGTCCACTCGACACTCGCGCACAATTCAGAGTTTGCAAGTTCCAGGGTGCAGCTTGTAGTAGGCTGCTGATTTTGCGAGGCGATTTTTGGATCGATATAATCAGGCCGGGCGCAGGCACTTAAGAATAGAAATCCGCAGATCAAATATTTCATCTAAGCGTCCTCGCGTTGGATAAAACAACCAATCGCGCGGCCTTCTTTCATGCGAACGGCTTTGCCTGCTTCGATGTCATCTAAGGCGTCTTTTAGAAAGTGTTTCTTAGCGGAAGGACCTTGGCTGCTATCGGTAACACCGCCTTGGTACAAAATCTCTCCCGCTGGATTTAGAACAAATGCGTGGGGAGTTTTTAAAGCTGCAAATTCGTTAGCCAGGCGAGATTTTGAATCTTGAATAACAGGGAACGGAAGAGCTGCCGCTGAGAAATGCTGTTTCGTGACTTCAGAGTTTTCATCCGAGTTCGAATGAACGCCGATGAATTTGAAGTCTTTAAATTGCTCTGCCATATCTTTAAGCAAAACTTCGTGACTGGCAGAACAAGGGCATTTTGCCGACATGAAAACGACGACGGTGCCTTTGGTGGCTGTTTTAGTCTCATGATGCAGAAATTTGCCATTCAACACATCTGTTCCATCAACCGAATCGATGGATTTAGCGGCCCAAACATTCAATGAGAACACAGTTAATAGGAGAATTATCGCAGACTTCATGGGGCCGTTCTAACACAGGGAGTTGGAGCCGCCTAGGTGGCAAATGGTTGCACCCCATTTTTTGACGCGCCCTGCTTGCAGGTTCTCAGGGTCTCGGGCAAAATTTTTACATGTTTGAGCAACTCAGAAATTACTTCCATCGCTTTAAGCTACATAGACAACGCGGGCATGTTCACAGTGACTTAGATGCACTCCTAAGTTTTGCCTCTGATCAAAAACACCTCGAGGACCAACTTCATTGGTTGGTGATGTTACTTCGTTGGGTTCGCTATGAAGCGAACATCGAAGGCCAAGAAGAGCGCGGCGGAGCTGACGGTCATATCGCTATTGCACGTTTAAGATACGTGTTGATGGTTTTAGAGCGCAATCCTGAATGGAAGCGCGATGTAGCCGTGATCTTACGTTCAGTCGTAAAAAACGTGAGCGGTCTTGAGCTTTACACTGAGACCGGGCTTCCGCGTGAGTTGGGAGTTATCGGAGAATTTTTTGATCGCTTGATCATGAAGATGTTGCCAAGCCCACCGCTAGATCACGAATTGGGTTACTTGTTCTGGGAGCTTTTCCCAAGTGCCAAGGATCCGGTGTGGGTCGCTTCGATTGATCATGTGCTTTTTGCGAAGTTGCTAGATCTATTTAACTACCAAGTGTCTCCGACGGAATCTGATTGGAATCGTTTAGACCGCGATATGGAAGACGCGTTGATTTACTTGGGCATCCAAGTTCGCGCGATCGGGCTTTCGCCAGCCATTCGTCATCGTTTGGATAAGCAAAGTTTCCGTGATTCAGCTTTTTATGCCTTAGTGAAAGCTCTTGAAGAGTTTATGACGGCTCACGCGAGCGGGCGCCCTGAAATCTTTTTTGAAAAGGCAAGCCGCCTGCGTTTGGTCGTTTGGGAATGCCGTCGTGAACTTTCGCAAGTTCACAAGCATTTGGATGAGTACGGTGTTAGCGTGAATCTGGTTTTCCAGATGACTCGTTTGCGTATTTATCTTCAGCGTATCGATAGTCTCGTGGATATTCTTATCACTGATGTGCCGGATGCTAAAAAGGTAACGTCGTTCCTTGCTGGCTTGATTGAAGAAAATCACGAGCTACAAAGCGTCGGTGCACTTCTTTCTCAAAGCATCAACTTACTGGCAAAAAAAGTCGTCGAACGAGCAGCTGAAACGGGCGAGCATTACATCACTCGTACCAAGGAAGAATACCGTCGCATGGTGACGGCTGCTGCCGGGGGTGGTTTTGTCACGGCCTTTACTGTCTATATAAAGACAGGAATTTTAGCGGTTGGTTTATCTGAGTTCATGATTGGTGTTGCCGCCTCTATGAACTATGCGATCAGCTTCGTGGTGATCCATCTTGTGGGCTTTACGTTAGGAACGAAGCAGCCTGCGATGACAGCACCTGCTTTGGCGGAACGTATGCGCGAAGTCGATTCCGAAGAGGGGATGGAGCGCATGGTGGACGAGATCGCTCACTTGATTCGCTCGCAAGTTGCAGCTGTCGGCGGAAACGTTTTGATGGTGATTCCAACCACTCTATTAATAGATGCGATGTATTTCCTTTTATCTGGAAAGCACATCATGTCTGAAGCGAGTGCGATGAAAGCGTTTACCTCTGTTGATATCTTTGGGCCGGCGATTTTCTATGCGGCCTTCACAGGGATCTTGTTGTGGCTTTCAAGTTTGTTCGCAGGTTGGGGTGACAACTGGTATGCACTGAACTCTTTACGTACGACTCTGGGGCGCAGTCCAACGCTGATGACGATCTTTGGTCGTGTGGGTGCGCGCAAGATTGCTTTGTTCTTTGAAAAAAACATTTCCGGTCTTCTGGGGAATATTTCTTTGGGTGTGATGCTGGGGATGACTCCCGAGATTATGCGCTTCATGGGGATTCCGCTGGATGTGCGTCACGTGACTTTGTCCTCAGGGACGATGGGAGCGGCGATGCCAGTGTTGGGCGTAGGATTTTTAAAGACATGGCTTTTCTGGAGAGCTGTGATCGGAGTTTTATTTATTGGTTTCTTTAACGTCAGTGTGAGTTTTGCGATGGCGTTCTGGGTGGCTATTAAAGCCCGTGCAGTGACGCCACCAACTCGTCGTGCGATTCGTAAAGCAGTCTTCCGCAGACTGCTTCATCATCCTTTAAGCTTCTTTTTGCCGGTCGGAAAAACAGTCCCGAAATCAGCTCCAGGCGGGCATTCTCACTAGAGTTCCGTGCCTAAAAATTCCTCATTCACAAAAATTAACCACCGCAATGCGTCGCTTGCGGTGGTTTAATTTTAAGCACGCCATCTCAAATAAAATCATACCTTCTATAAGTGATTCTAATACTTAAGCGCGAAATGGTTCTAGTTTTGAACTGAGGTGCCACTTTGGAACTACAACTCGGGGAGCACGGCTTGACAGAAAATTTCACTTTTTCGCGGACAAAAATATTTTTAGGTGGTTCCAAAAGAGTACTTGATAAAATGTTCAGCATGAAATGAACTCCCTCTCCATAAGGACTTCTAAAGGGATGAAGTCCACGGAATATGGGGGGACCTATTCATGAAACTTAATTTGTTTTCACTAATCCTGTCTCTATTGGTTGCAACTTCTGCTCAAGCTGAGCGTGTAATTGTAATCATGAAGGATTCACAAACTTTCCAAGCTGCAAACATGGCTTACAGAACTAAGGGCTCTGGCGCTCTTAAGACTGGTAAAGCAGTAGCTACTCCGGTTGACGCAGAAATCGAACAAAGTCTTGAGCATCTTAATACTTTGATCGTTGATGCAAAAAACGACACTGAAATTGCAAAACTTCAAAACGATCCAGCAGTGGCATACGTTGAAAAAGAAGTTTTCCATCCAGCACCACTTCCAGTGCGTGGTTGGTTGTCAGTTCCAGTTAAAAACGCTCCTAAAGTTCCAGGCGCTAAAACTCCATGGGGGATCTTGGCAGTTAAAGCACCTGAAGCATGGAACAAATCAAATCAAGGTCAAGGCGCTCGCGTTCTTGTTCTAGATACTGGTATCGATAAAGAACATCCATCTTTGAAAGCTAACTTCGAACAAGGTAAAGACTTTACTGGTGAATCAGATGGTTCTGACTTCTCTGATAAAATCGGTCACGGTTCACACTGTGCAGGTACAATCGCTGGTGTTCTAGACAACAACGGTTTCACTGGTGTTGCTCCTCAAGCGAAACTATTGGCTGGTCGCGTGTGCTCTGAAAACGGTTGTTCAAACGCAGCTATCGCAGCGGGTGTTAACTGGGGTATCGCTCAAAAAGTTGACGTAATCTCTATGTCTCTTGGTGGTGCTTGGTCTACTCCAGGTGAGCGTGATGCTATCGCAAAAGCAGCTAAAGCAGGTCTTACTGTTGTAGCAGCTTCTGGTAACGACGGTTCAGCTCGCGTTTCTTACCCAGCAGCTCTTCCAACTGTTATCGCAGTTGGTGCTATCGACAACACTCTTAAGAAAACTGACTTCTCTCAATACGGTCCAGAATTGGCAATCGTAGCTCCGGGTGCAGCAGTAGTTTCTTCAGTTCCACAAGGTACTGGTCGTGAGTCTTCTGTTAAAATCGCAACTGGCGGCAAACAAGCTCCAGTGAACTCTACAACTTTCCAAGGTGCTCGCGAAGTATTGACTGCTGAAACGAACGTTTTGGTTGATGCAGGTCTTGGTAAAGATACTGATTTCGCAGGTAAAGACTTCAAAGGTAAATACGCTTTGATCGGTCGTGGCGAAATCAATTTCTCTGTTAAAATCCAAAACGCTATCAAAGCGGGTGCAGTTGGCGCAGTTATCTACAACAACGCTCCAGGTTTGATCCAAGGCGCTTTGACTTCTGATGGTTCTGTTCTTCCAGTTGCTGTGTTCATGATCGAACAAGAAGTTGGTAAGAAAATCGTTGAGACTTTGACTGCTGGTAAAGAAGTAAAAGCAACTCTACAAACTGTTGCAACTGACTACGCAGCTTTCGACGGTACATCAATGGCAACTCCGCACGTTGCTGGTGTAGCGGCTCTTGTAAAAGCAGCTAACAAAAACCTTAACGGCGCACAAGTTAAGCAAATCTTGACTTCAACTGCGACGGCTTTGGGTCCAAACAACAACAACGAATACGGTGCTGGTGTTGTTAATGCTGAAGCAGCTGTTCAAGCGGCTCTATCAGCTAAGTAATTAGATCTAAAATTTAGATTTTGAAATTAGGCTCGCATGGATTGCGGGCCTTTTTTTATTTTCTCTTTACGCCGTGGCCAGCGAGGGCGTACGCTTTTAACATGCACAATCTTCCGGCATTGATTAGCGATTTGGCCCTTATTCTTGGTACCGCAGGTATCGTCACTCTTCTCTTTAAAAGACTAAATCAACCCGTAGTCCTTGGATACTTGGTTGCCGGATTTCTGATTGGCCCGAAAGTGGGACTTTTCGGAACGGTCAGCAGTTCTGAAGGAGTGCAGCTGTGGGCCGATATCGGTGTGATCTTTTTGTTATTCGCATTAGGGCTGGAGTTCAGTTTTAAAAAACTGATTCGCGTCGGAGGTTCTGCGGGAATCACGGCCCTTTTTGAAGTGGGCTTTATGACTTTGATTGGTTTCACCACGGGAAAACTCTTGGGGTGGGATCTGATGGACTGTTTGTTCCTAGGGGGGATCCTAGCAATCTCATCCACCTCGATTGCCATGCGTACGATTGAGGAGATGGGTTTCAAGAATATGAAATTCGTCAGCATCGTCATGGGTGTTTTGGTTATTGAAGACCTCGTGGCCGTTTTGCTTTTGGTATTCCTGACGTCGATTGCGGTGACTCGTGATGTGGCGGGAGGGGATATGTTGATGTCCTTCTTAAAACTCGCGTTTTATCTCTCTTTATGGTTTGTGGTCGGGATCTTTTGGTTACCGACAGCACTAAAACGCGCACAGAAAATTCTGACAGAGGAAACGATCTTGGTTGTTTCTGTCGGACTTTGTCTGGCGATGGTTGTGTTCGCGGTGAAAGTTGGTTTTTCTGCGGCCTTGGGTGCTTTTATCACCGGTTCCATTTTAGCTGAAACTATCGAGGGTGAGCGTATTCATCATTTGGTGAATCCGATTAAAACACTTTTCTCTGCGGTGTTCTTTATCTCTGTGGGGATGTTGATTGATCCAGATGTGATCGTAAATCACTGGCAGGTGATCCTGTTGTTATCGACTTTGGTTATTCTGGGGAAAACTGCAGGTGTTACGGTCGGTGCGATTTTGTCGGGTCAGTCTTTGCGGTCCTCGTTGCAAACCGGGATGAGTCTTTCGCAGATCGGGGAGTTTTCTTTCATTATCGCGACGGTGGGGGTGGGCTTTAAGGTTGTAAGACCTGAGCTTTATCCGTTGGCGGTTTCTGTGTCGGTGCTGACGGCATTTACAACTCCTTTCATGATCCGTATGGCTGATGGGACTTATCAACTTTTGGAAAGAAAACTGCCGAAGGATTTGATTGAGTCTTTAGATCGTTATTCATTGTTTTCATTTACGATGACGGCGAACAAGGAATCTCGTGATCAAGTTCGCTCTTATGTATTTAAGATTTTCTTAAATGCTGTGATCGTCATTGGTGTGTTCTTGTTGATGGCGCGAGTGACGTTGCCGTATTTATTGAATCATCAAGTTGAAGAAGGCTCCGCTAAGTTTTTAACTTTGACGACGACTCTGATTATTAGCTCGCCCTTTTTGTGGGCGTTGGCTTTCGGGCGCACGAAACAATTTGATAGCCTGGTTCCGGGCGAGGTTCGCGGGACCCAGAATTATATCTTTGTGGTCTCTCGTGTGATGTTAGCTGTGGGGCTTATCGGTGCGATGGTGGCGCAGTTTGTTCCGCTCGGTTGGGCTTTAGGAATTACCGCCTGGATGGCAGTGGTTGTGGGTTATGTTTTGTCGACCAAGCTTCGTTCGATCTATCAGTGGTTTGAAAATCGCTTCATCACGAATTTGACCGAAGATGTGCGTAAGGTGCCTGCTCGCAAACACACTCAAGCTTTGGCTCCTTGGGATGCCCATTTAACTGAATTCAAAGTTCCTGCCGAAGCTCACTATGTGGGAATGCCGTTGGCGGAATTGTCGATCCGTGAACGTTTCGGTGTAACGGTTGCTTTGATTGAACGTGGTCGTCGCAAAATCATGGCTCCGGGCCGTGATGTGATGCTGATGCCGCAAGATATCGTCTTTGTTATCGGGACCGATGAGCAGTTGGCGAAGTTCAAAGCATTCATCGATGCGGAAGACGACTATTTAGACACAGAGGATGAACTTTCTGAATACTCTTTGGAAAAGTACGTTTTGACAGAAGAGTCTATATTCCTGGGTAAAAGCATCCGTGACAGCGGACTTCGTGAAAACACCCACGGATTGGTCGTGGGGATCGAGCGCGAAGGTCACCGCATCCTAAACCCTGACTCTGCCGAAATTCTGCAAATCGGGGATTTATTATGGATCGTCGGCGACCGCTCGCGAATTCTGGAGCTGGTTTAAAGTTTCAGCTTAATCAGCTTTTTGATGATCTCTAATTTTCCAGCGTCATAAGGCGGGAAGAGCATGGCCATAAATTTTCCGGCCCAGCCTTGCTTGAAGATCGCCTTTTTGTGCGAAAAGGTCTCAAACCCATATAGCCCATGATAGTTACCTAGACCACTCGCTCCCACGCCGCCGAAGGGCAGGTGAGGGTTTAGCATCGAGACCATCGAGTCATTGATCGAGAGTGTTCCCGAACTTGTTTCCTTCATCAATTGGCGAACATGGAGTTCAGAGTTTGAGTAAAGGTAAATGGTCAGGGGCTTTGGTTTTTCGTTAATAAAGTGCACCACTTCACTGAATTCTTTGAACTTAAAGATCGGCAGAATCGGCCCAAAGATCTCCTCGTTCATCACTTTGCTGTGCACATCGACGTTATCTAAGAGTGTTGGTGCGACATAATTTTCTTCAAGAACCACCTCACCTCCCGCTAATAGGGAGGCGTTGTTTGCTAGGGCATCTTCAAGTAGCCCTTTAAGGCGGTCCGCATGTTTGCGGTTGATGATACGTGCAAAGCTCTTGGATGATCTGACGTCATCCTTGTGGGTTCCATAGAACACTTCAAGTTCGGCTTTAAGTAATTTAATGAAGTGGTGATGGATCGAATCCTGAACAAAAAGGTAATCAGGGGCGATGCAGGTCTGTCCTGCATTTAGAAATTTCGCCCAAAGGATCTTTTGTGCTGCGAGTTTTAGGTCAGCGGTATTATCCACGATGGTTGGGGATTTTCCTCCCAGCTCCAAAGTGATTCGCGCCAAGTTTTGCGAAGCGCCCTTCATGATGTGCTTACCGACCTCGGTACTTCCGGTAAAGAAAACATGATCAAAAGGCAGGGCAAGGAGGGCAGTTGTCGTTTCCGGACCACCCTCAACCACGGCGACTTGTTCTTGCTTGAAATACTTTGGCAGCAACTTATGAAGAAGTCGGCTGGAGTTCGGCGCATATTCCGAAGGCTTTAAGACCACCCCATTTCCTGCCGCAAGTGCCGAAATCATCGGGCACAGGGAAAGATAAATGGGATAGTTCCAAGGAGCGATGATCAAACAGGACCCAAGGGCTTCAAAGCGAGTGTAGCTTTTAGATCCCATCAAAAGCAGCGGAGTCGAAACCCGTTGAAGCTTCATCCACTTTTTTAGGTTCTTTTGCGTGAAACGGATTTCTTTTAATAGAGGCATCACTTCGGCACTTAGCGCCTCCACCTCGGGCTTTTTGAAATCAAGGTGGAGAGCTTTGCAGATCTCGGCCTGATTTTCTGTGATCAGGCGTTCCAGCGTTTCAAGGTACTCGTACCTCTGATGCCAGGAATCGTTGCGAGCATGCTGAGAAAAGACTTTTTGGCGAAGTGGCAGTTGTTCGATCATGTGTTTAGCTTAGGGAACATCTGGCAGAAGGTAAAGCCCCATGTCTGAAAACACATCGAACTTATGAAGGTGTGTGTCTCGAACTTTACCACTTCCTTAAAACTGATTTTGCAGCCGTGTTATCACTAGCGCAGTTTCCTAAGTAAGGGTCCGAAATCACAGCAATTACGGTGGATGTACATGTCGATTTGTTTGGATTGTTCCGATAAAGAGACATCACTCGAGGCCACCAATATGTCAGTACTTTTGAGAAATAAAAAAGGTAACGCTATTTTGCAGGTTCTCGCCGCCATTATCGTAATGGGGATCAGCTTTTATTTTCTTTCGTCTTATGTAATTGCTCAGAAAAAACAAATCGTAAAAACCAAGAACGTCGTGAATTTGAAGTTCGCCGTGAACAGCGCCATGGACTATGTGGTTTTTGGTATCCGCCAAAAATACTGTTTCGACAACAATACGCTTTTGCAAAACATCGATGCGTGTAATTGGAACCACGCGGGGAATGTCGAACGCCTGGTGATGTCGGATGAACAGTTGCAGTCGTTGAAGGAGATGGTGGCAGCAGGTGCTAATATCGGTCCTCACAATGCAGATATGAATAAGCTGCGCGTTGATAAGATTGAACTACTTTTAAGTTTTCCTGTTTCTCCGGCACATCCTTTGTTTTCAATCGTTGATGCTTTAAAAAGCGTTGTGAATGAAACCAATGGTGAGGTTATCAAGGTTAAAGGTATTCGCATTGTACTAACCCGTCCTGAAAATTCTGGTTATTTGCCGAAGTCAGGTCGTGAAGTCTATGTGATGGCCGAGGCTTCCTTGTTAGACAGTTCTAGTAATGTCATTCAAATCGGCCGAGCCCCCTTAGAAGTACGCTCGCAGATCACAGTTTTCCCAAGAGAGATGGGTTCTTTCGGATTGGTTCTACCTCGTGATCTACATTTAGATCAAGCGTGGAATGCGGTGATACCCGCAGACAAATTTGGAGACGTTAACTTACACAAATTTGCAAATAGAACTCTGGTGGGCAGTAGCCCTGGTTTGGTTTTTTACAGCCCCGTATTCGTTAATGGAAATATTTTTCTTCCGGCTGATGGTGGGAAGGCGGCGAGTTCAAACTACTCAGCAGTGACCTTTGCTGACCGCGTTTACATGGGTAATGGTTGGATTTTGCAGCCTGATGGAACTCCCTATGCTCCAACAACGATGGGTGGATTGCCAGATCGATATTGGTCTGACTCACGTGTCTTTGGTGGTTTTTTAGGTGGGATTGAAAATGATGGTAGTTCTGATGCCGGACTTGAAGTGTTGTCGGGGCGCTCAAATGGAATCTTGTCGGGGAGCTTCGATTGGAATCGTATTTGCGCAGATTACAATAAAAAGACGGTGGACATCAAAACGATGAAGGTTTCCACGATGAAGGCTAAGAGTGTTGATTCATCCACAGATGGTGCGACACAAAAATCTAAGTATAAAATCACTCTTAGCAATTATAATCAGTATTATCCTCAGAAAAATTCGATCCCCTTGCCCAATTTAGACAACTGGGCTCAAGGTAAGGCTGAAATAAAAAATATCGATAAATGGGGTGATAAAGCGGTGTCGGGCGCAGTAACCAGTATCTCTCTGTCTTATGGAAATAGCCCCAATTTTCGTGAGGTGGTGTTTGATTTAACCAAGTATGGATCTGCAGTTTTAGAGCCATCAGTGGTGAATGAAACTAAAAAAAATGAATTGCAACGAATTATCAGTGATGCAAATGCAGTTCTTCTTGGATCGACAACTACAGGTGCGAATTATCAGTCTGATCTAAATAAAGCTAAGGCTGATCTGGCGACAGCGAAAACAGATCTAGCCTCTAAGAAAAGTGATTTGCAAAAAGAGCTGGCGAAGCCAGTTTATTCTGCTTCACCCACGCCAGTGCCTTCTCCAAATGTCAGTCCGTCTCCGTCGGGGACTCCGGAGCCATCTCCTGCTCCAACTACAGATCCGACAGCTTCACCAACGATCAGTCCAACAGTGGAGCCCACGGTAAATCCGACAATTTCACCGGTAGCGACTGTCAATCCTTCACCGACGGTGGTGGATTCAACGCAATATCAAAATCCCGATACAATTGCGACGTTGAACAGAGAGATTAGTGATTTGGAAACTAAAATTTCTAATCTGGATAAGGACATTGTTCGTCTACAAGGAAAGATTGCTGATTTAAACAATCAAAATAATCAGGCAACAGCGGACCTGAACGCAGCAACTGCTAAGCTGGCGGACTATCAACAGATCATCGATAATCCTCCAAAATTCACAATCGAGATGGATCCGGTAAAAACAGGCAGTGGCCGTGAGTATTTAGATCGGGCCAACTTGACCGTGAATATCACCAATGCGATGAATCTGCGTGATGCCAATGGAAATCAAATAACTAACTTCTCTGTTAGATATAAAGCCTATGATGGGACGTATTGGAATAGTAAACCCGTCGCACCTGATGCAAAGAGTAATACTCATTTACTTGGATATCTGAATTACACAATCGATTCTTCGGGAAAAATTGATAGACCATCGGGATTGTCGGCAACGCCGAATACATCAGGAACCGAAGAAGATGAGGCAGGAAGCTCCGTTGATATCGCGCAGAGCTGCGAAGATTTTTATGACAATATGAATTCACAGTCTTTTGGCGCCGCAAACTGGGGTACTAGCTTTTCAGGGGGCACTCGTTCGTCATGGAACTTTGCAGGTTTAGATTCCTCAGTTCCAAAAGAGGCCGGACACGAGAGTGAGCCTATAGTGGCGAATCGTGATTTTACGGTGGATAGCACAGAGTTTATTGTGAACTCTATCGTCGGTAATTGTGTGATCGAGCCGTCGACATCTTTCGTTACGGGATTTTTTACTTGCGACAATTTGACGATCAAAGGCGGTCGTATGAAGCCGCTGACTATCGTAGGTACATTTATCATTGGAAAAACTTTAAAAATAGATGAGCAGGCAATCCGCACCGGAATTCACTGGTATAGTATTTACCATCCTCAGGCGACGCGTATCTTGAGAAAACGTAAAATCCTCTATGCTTTGTCTGATGAATCTAGTGTTACGAAGTGTGATAGCCTTCCTTCACCCATTTGGCATCCGATTCCATCTATTCAAGAAACCGCAGATCGCATGTCCTGTAATGTAATCAGTCTTCGTGCAAAAGCAGACCCATTTAAATGGACCGCTGTGGATCCTGATTGCGGTGTCGAGCCAGGAAAAATGCAAACTGTGCCTACCTGCAAACGACGCATTATTCGCTATTTCGTAGTTGAACAGTCCAGAGAAGGGGCCGGCCTATGAAGAACTTAAGTAACAAACGAGGGCAGTCAGTTATCGAGTCTCTCGTTGCATTGGGCTTGATAACCTTTGTGGGCTTGGTATTTTTTGGCGGCTTTGCGCAGCTTAGAAAAACGTCGGCCGATAGTCTGATGGACTCTGCCATGGACAGACAAATTGCAGACATCGCGGAAAATATCAAAGCGGGTGTTCAAAAGTATCAGGTGAATTTCAATTTAGATAAGGCTTCTGTCGACTACTATTTGAAACTTGAAAACCTACCTATGGTTTGGGATGTCGGTGTGGTCGCAGAAAAAGGTCAGTGCGATCGCTGTCAAGGAAGCTATGGATACGTGATTCAGCCCTTTGATAAGTATCGTGGCCTGTATTTAGTGACATTGCGGTTGGCTCACAAAAGCTGGCCAGCTGAAGAACCCTATCGAGACTATACATTTGTGGTGAGTGCAAAATGATTAAATTTAACAAGAACGGTATGACAGTTATTGAACTCATGATCGGGGTGGCCTTGCTCTCGATCGTGATGGCAATTATTGTGTCCGTTCAAGTTAAGATGTCACAACAGAATATGGAAATGGTTCGTAAGCTTGATGATTCCGTCGATCAAAATTTAGCGGAAAGGATTCTGTTCAAAGATTTGAATGGTATTGATATCGCCTACAACAACCTCATCTTAAAAGACGATAACGGGAATAACTTTTATGATTTTTACCCCGACGTCACTGAAAATGTTCTTAAGGTTCGCGTAGACAGGGAAGTAGTTCTGAAATCCGGCGGAACTAGTGAGTTTTATACGATTACTCAGAATGCATCCGCAGGCCCATTGCTAACTTATGATCCTATGTGGGCTTATGACGTCGGTGTTGAGCCTCCGGATCCAAATACTCCTGCGCAGCTGACATTCAATGCAACTAAGAATAAAAAATGGATCACTAACGAGAAAAACGGTGGTCGCCCCGGCTTCTGGTATGAGGCGGGGATTTTATTCTTTGATACTCCCAGCCGTATTCGACCGGGTGACAGCGATGACATAGATAATACGATTCCTCCCCGCAGTCCTATTTATTTGGGATCTATTAAGTCGGGGAGCGATGATTTGCAAAACATGTCAGGAGAAGCGGCGGGAATGTTCAATCTGACTCAGCCGTATTCGGGAGACAAAATCACAAGCCTGGATAATTTTTTGAGAAAGGTCCCATCCGTTGGTGGTGGACAAACAATGGTGCGAGTTCGTGCCGCACGGCTAGTAAAGTACTACATCGAACCTGATACCAAGAAAAAAGCATCTGACTATGAAGTGCCACCGATGAACTTTTTTTCCGGAGAATATGAAAACGGAAAATTTGTACAGAGAACGTTGATGGCCGATGGTGTTGGCCGAGTTCTGTTTCGCCGCGACTCGGTTATTAAGAAAATGATTTATTTTAAGATCGAGAAGGCTAAGAAGAAATAGATTTTTGGATTTTGGACGTATGTGGGAGATTTAGGGGGCGTTATGAGAAAAATACTTTCTGTCATTATCTCTATGATGGGAATCACAGGTTTGGCTCATGCCAGTGAAGAGTCGTTGGTCACGGTCAGTAAGGACGTACCAATGGCGGTGAACTCTGTTTCCGCCGGGGAAGCTCTTTCTGGGGCGCCTGCCTCGGGGACTGTGACTCGTTCTGGTCGTGGCACTATGACAATACGTTTGGTGAACTCTTGTTTTGCGACCAACCTGCGTGCGGTTTCAAATCCCCTTGCGCGAAGCTCGACTATAAGTGCGGATATAAATATTAGAGTCGGTGGTGCGACATATCAGCTGTTTGCAGAGTATCCCGCAGCCTTAGTGGGAGCCAAAGGAAGTGGAAATCCCACATCAGGCCAAGTGGGCTACTTTAACCCTAGCATAGCCGGCGTAAAACCGGTGGGCGGAAAAGTCTCCGCTTACGGAAATATTGTGGAGTTTAAAACAAGCATTCCCACTTCTGTGAGCGTCGATAACGAAGCCAATATTACAGTTTCTAAAGACCCGGTGGCTCTAGGTGATTTGAGTTTCAAACAGACAGTTCAGGATTGTAGTGCCGAGCCAGTGTTTGGTGATTACGGCTGGTCTTCAAAAATGCCAACATATGCCTGCGGTGAATTTATGGGCAAAGACGGTGAGATCACTGCGACGTTTGGTGGCTTTAATGTTTCACCTGATCGTTCTTTAGTCGAACTATTTATTAGTTTTCCCGGAGAAACGGGTTTCTGCGGAGGCTTCTGGTCTCCGCTGATGGTTTTCTTTGATGAAAAACTTCCGACCTTCAATACCATCTCTGATTTCCCTTTAAATCCAGCAGGAAAAACGTATTGGCCGGATGCCAACAGTCCGGGATATTTCCTGGCGATAGACCATGATAAGAATGGCAAGATCGATAAAAAAGACGAGCTATTTGGTAACAACAACTCTGCGAAAAATGGTTTTGAAGCATTAAGACAGTTCGACACTAATAAAGACGGCGTGATCGACGCCAAAGATAAAGACTTTGGTAAACTTGTTCTTTGGAATGATAAAAATGGGGATGGTGTCAGTCAGCCGGATGAGTTGGTAAAGGCTAAGAATAAACTCACCAAAATTTCTTTGAAGTACACTGTAACTGCTGAGAGTCGTGGGAAAGCCGAAATCCGCGAGCGCGCAAAGTTCTCGTACAAAGATTCAAAAGGTAAAACCAAAACCGGGAATATCTACGATATCTGGCTCGCTCCTTATGTGCCGACAACACTGGCCGAGACTAAATAGTCTCAGCCAGGTCTTGGGATGGGGAGGGAGCTAGGTTAGTTCATAGACTCCAGTTGTTCTAGTTGCGCTGCCAATTGCTCAACTTCATCAGCGTCTAAATCATTCGTACAAGCGAATTGGAACATTTTTTCGAAGTCGTCTTGTTTGCTAGGATTTTGAGAAATAAAGTTCAATGAATTCGCAAGAATTTTTGACTCTTGTGCTGGAGTTAAAGTCAACTCTGCAGCAATAGCCATTGCTTTCAAACCAAGCTCGATACGAACTTGAGGTTTAGCGTTGCTTGTAGCAGCTTTAAAATAAGCGTTGCAGCTTTTGTCTTTGTTAGCAGCAAGTGCCGTTGTAGAAATAATCATAGTCATAACGATCAATAGTGTTTTCATAATAAACTCCTTTGTTATTTAAGCATCTTATAAAATCCACTCCGCTTAATCGAGCGACCAATCCTGACGAAGAATGCGGCGTAGTTTCGCCGATTTAAAATAAGCCCCATTTTAGTTGATCTCGGTCTTCTAATGGCCTCAATCTGAGGGTGGGTCTTTTTTATGGCTGTAAGTATATGAAACTAGGGCTAAATCCTCGTCAGGATTGGTCGCTCGAAAGTTCTGCTTAAATTCTGTAAAACCTATTTCATCGAATACGAACGTTTTTAATAAGTACAGGAGATTATATGAAATCAGTTTTACTGTCTTTTATGTTCTTAGTGACAACGGTAGCGGCTCACGCTGAAAGCTTTCAATATGTAACTGCAGGTCTTGAAGCTTTAGCAAAAAACTCTCAATCAATCCGTTCTGAGCTGGGTCTTTATGTTCCGACAGATGCAGATCTATCTAGATTTATGCATCCTGATGAGATCCGTGAATTCAGAGAAAATACAATGGGTCTTACGATGGAGAAAAGCGTTCAATACGTGATCGCAACTATTGAAGGTCGTGAAGTGTTGCTTCGTTCATCCAGCGTTCAACGTGATGGCGTGTTCAATCTAAAAGCATCCGGTGGTCTTGAGTATGTTTACAATGCTCCAGGCAATGAATTCCTGAGAGAGCTTCAACAAGAACGCTCCGGCGATATTTTGAAGTTAGAACTGACTGTTCGCGCAGACGGTACTTTCGAATACAAAGCCTCTCTACAAAACATGTGGGACGGTAAGGACACACCTGTTGGTGATATGTACCGTGTCCGCGAACAAAGCTTGATCAACAAATCAGGATCGATGAAGTTTGTGAACTCAAGCAAAGCTATGTCTTGCTCGAAAGTTTTTTAAATCGGAAAACTTGTCTGCGCTACCAAGAGCCATATAGAATGCAGTATGCGAACTATTTGGCTCTTTCTGGCTATTCTCGGCACGGTTGTGCCATATTATTTCTTTCTGCCGTTTCTTATGAATCAGGGGTTGGATCTTTCTCTTATGATGGATCTACTCTTTGCAAACAGTGTCTCCCGATTTTTTGCGGTAGATTTAATCATCTCATCAATTGCGTTTTTGCTGTGGTCTTATGGCGACTCTAAGAAGAACAATGTCACCGGATGGTGTTTTGTTCTGGTTGCGAATCTTACTGTAGGGTTGTCTTTAGCTTTGCCGCTTTATTTCTTTAAGCGTCACTCAGCTGAAAAGTAAATGGTGCGCCGGGGGGGACTTGAACCCCCACGCTTGCGCATACGCCCCTCAAACGTACGTGTCTACCAATTCCACCACCGGCGCGCACCGAAAAGAAAGGCTCTTATATAAGAGCTAAGGGACCTTAAAAGTAACCTTCTGAAGCCGTCAGAGTCAATAGGTTGCAATGCAGCACGATTAAGCCCATTTAAACGGGTCCAGTGAACCGCTGGTTCCCAGTTTGCCCGAAAAAATCGCAAATTTATTTTTTCCGATTAACCCCTGTTAGGGGGCAGATCGTCTTACTTACAACAGAGCATGGATGCTCTAGAGGGGGATGAAGGCCACGGAAGGCCAGCTGATACCCTCAAAAAGGAAAACGATCTTAAGAAGGAGGTACGAAAAATGGAATTAAGAGAAGTCGCAGTTTTCTGCCTCTTTTACTCAGGAGTTGTCTTGTACACCCTGTGGCTGACGGTGGCACAAAAGCCCGAACGAGTGAGATCTCGAAAGTAGTTTTAAATTTTAGGTTTGCGGATCATGAAGGTTTGGTGGTTCCCTTCAAGATCCAGGGGGAGCAGGTGCTCCCCCTTTTTTTGTTTATCATCCGCGCTCTTTACCTAGTAGAATTTGTGGGTGAGGGCAGTTATGAAAAGTTCAGGTTCATGTCTTTGTGGGAAAATTCAATTCGAAGTCGACGGAGCTTTTGAAAGCTTTTTTCTGTGTCACTGCAAACACTGCCAAAAAGATACGGGCTCAGCCCACGGCGCTAATTTATTTTCTGCTCAAGCAAAATTAAAATGGATTTCTGGTGAAGCTAGCGTCAAGACGTTCAATCTGCCATCCACAAGACACGTTAAAAGTTTTTGTCAGGAATGTGGATCGGCGATGCCGAATCTGCAGATGGATGGAAAACTTTTGGTGGTTCCAGCGGGGAGTCTGAATACTGAGGTTGAGATCAAACCCACAGCTCATATCTTTTGCGCAAGTCGTGCATCTTGGGAAGATAGCTTGGCTCAGACGCGAAAGTTCGAAAAACTTCCGTCTTAAAAGATGAAGATAAGGGGAGCAGATGCTCCCCTTACTTTTTGTATTATTGGATAACGTAAGCGCGAATTGCCGCTTCGGACTCTTTCGCAAGCTTAGCTTCTGGCCAGCTTTCGTTTTTCGCAGTTTCTTCGATTGCGAAAAGTTTCGGCCACAGGTCACCTTCAGGATCTTTAAAGCCAAGTTTCAATTTTGGATTTTCGGCGCGAACTTTTGCCCAGCTTGCACGGATGACTTTCCATCCGCTCTTGTGTTCAGTCCACCAGTTAGCAGCAGCTTGGCATTTTGAATCGTCGACGCGTTTGTAAGTGTTTTCACCGCGCTCTTTCGTGAAGGCAGTAACTTTGTCTCCATCTAGGCGAAGTTTTTGGCTGTCTTGTTCATGAATCCATCCGTCTTTTGTGATCATTTGACGATTGCGACGCTCAATAACCTGGTAGTCACTGCGTTTTGTGTATTCACGACGTGGAAGTGGATTCCATGAAGTACATTCCCAGAATTGGCTCTCGCCAGTTTGAACCCATTTTGCAGCACACTCATATCTAGGAGCATCGTCGACTTGAGTGACACTTTGTAACCAACGTCCTTCAGACTCTTCCGCAGAAAGGGCACGTTGTTGCCAAGTGTTGTTACCTTTAAACTCCAAGAGAGAAGTCGGCTCGTAGTGCCATTCCTGACGCCAGTGTTTTAAAGTCATTTTTTGGTCTTTACCCACGATCAGGATGTGTTGCAAACCTACGTGGTTGTTTGTCTCTTCATCAACGACAACATATTCAAGAGCTTTCGAGTGATAAGGAGCCGTTGTTTTATAGCCCTCGATCAAAGGGAAAGTTTCAACGAAGTTAAATCCCACCTCGTAACATCCTTGGAATGATTTGATGTTGGATTTTTCATTGGAGATGTCGCGGCCGTGAGCTGCGAAACTAACAAGTGTTAAAAGTGGAAGCATGAAAAGCTTTTTCAATGGTGGCTCCTTTCAAAGATGTTGAGAGGCTAGCAGGCACCCTAGAAATTGAGTAACTTTTCAAACTCATTGAAAGGTAAATGAAAACAAGTTGTCTGTATTGTGGGAAATGACATGACTTCGATGGAGTCAGGTGAGGTGCGCATCGCGGAAAATAAAAATCCACTGCCGTTTAAGGCAATGGATTTTCATTGATACATTTAGAATGTCAGCAAACTAGCTACCAGAACCGTATTCTGGTTCCCAACCGTTCGTGCGATCTTTTTCACAAACATAACCGCAACGACCGAAGCCGCCTTTTTTGAAACCTTTCCAGCAGTATTTGTGCATACGGTGGTAACCTTCACCACAGTTTACACCATCAGCTGGACGACAAACAGTCCACTCTGGTTCATCACCATGAGCTGGTGATTCAACTTTGCAAACCACATCTACTTTTTTCAAAAGAACATCGCCGTTCGGTTGAACGTGCATAGTTCCTTCAAAAGCCATTGCTGTAGAACCGATAAGGCCCACTGACAAAATCATCGCAAACAAACGTTTCATATATCTCTCCTATATGTTGTTGATCTGAATCGTTTAAGAATTGGGCGGACTTTATGTATCGGCCTCAGTGTTTACAAGTGCTATCGCCGTTTGTTATCGCGGTTTAATGAAATCCTGACATAGGAAACGCTCTTCGAGGTGTGTTCTTAAAGAGAGCAGTTGTGTTCACAGAGAGAACACTTGTGTTCATAAAGAGAACGCTAGAGCTGCGGCAGATTTGCCGCACTTTGGGGCAAGAAAACTCTGAGAGTGAAGATGAGTATGGTAAAAATTCTCTCGTACCTGAAACCCAAATAATAAACAGGAGTATTTATGAAAGCGTTTAATCTAGTAGTTCTTATGATGGCATCACTTGTTTTCAGCTCGGCTCACGCAAGCTCTGGACAAGCACTGCGTGAATTGACTAAAGCAGTTCAAGTATCTCAAGGCATTCTTTACAGTGGCACAGTTGAAGCACAAATTTGTGATGATCAAGAAAGCTCACAGTACCTTTTGTTTGTGGATAAAGATTCAAAGATCTTGGCTGTCTCTGTAAATCTTGGATTTACGGCCTCTAACGGAGACGAAGGTTGGATGTCAGCTGATACAGCGGAACTGATCGATATCCTACAATGCACTCATGCAAAAGTGCGTATCTACTAAATAAAGAATTGATCGAGCTGCTTGAAGTACCAATCTTGAAGCGGCTTTTGTAGGGCCAAGGAGTTTAACATTTGCTCCTTGGTTTGTACTTGTCCAAAGCGTGCTGAAAGATCTTTATCAGCACAGAACTTAATCCAATCCACAGTGGTCTCAGGATGAAATTGTGTGGCGATAATATTTTTGCCAAAGCGATAGGCTTGGTTTTTACAAAGCTCACTGCTCGCAAAAAGTTCAGCTCCCGCAGGTAAATCAAAAGTGCAGAGATGAGATTGGAAGGCTTGCAGAGTGCTTCCGTCTTGCATGCGAACCGGAACAAATCCTGACTCCCAGCCATTGGGATTTACAAAAACTTTTCCACCTAAAACCTCAGCCAGCAATTGCGAGCCAAGACACAGTCCAAAGATTTTCTTATTCTCTTTGATCAAGTCCTTTAGAAATTGTTTTTCAGTTTTAAGCCAAGGGTACTTGTCTTCTTCAAAAGCATTTGCAGTTCCTCCGCAGATCACGACGCCATCGACAGTCGCGATATTGGGGGCAGAGCCGCCCTCTGCCGGGTGCCAGTATTCAACCGCGATGTTGTTTTTAGCGGCCCATTCAAGAGTGGAACCTGGCGGAACTGTGGGCTGATGCTGGATGATTAAAAGCTTTTGCATGTGAGTTCATGCTAGCGATAAGTAGCTAATTTTGCTAGCTGTTTAAGTCTTTGACGGCTGCTTTGTCTTGGGCGCGAACCTATTCGCTATAAGGTGGGACTTGGGTTTGCTTATAAAGCTCTTATGGCATTGGTAAAACTCGTTGTGACCTCAATTATACTCATTGGCTTTTCTTGGGCTCAGGCTGCCGAGAAGTGCGAGTATGTCTTTTCTGAGGGGCCATCGGCTTACCTAGAGTCTTCCCGTAAATTCATCGGTAACGAATTTAATCTGGTTTTAAACGACGCCAATATGGTGTTGTTTGATCGTATCGTGAATAAGCAGGGGGAGTACAACCTTGCTGATCAAAAAGAGTTCTTTGCGATGTTGCGAGATCTTGGCCGCCATGATGTTAAACAAAAACGCGAAGTGGAGATCTTATTAGATCGTAAAGTTTCCTTTGAAGAGGCAACAGCACTGCGTATAGCTCGTGGCCTAGGGCGTACAGAGAAGGGTCTTAACGAAGACCTTTTGGCTTTTGGTGGGAACTACACCAAAGATCAAATCGTACGTAAGGACCGCGTCCTGGAGCTTGCAGGCTTTTCTTTGGAAGAGCGCATGGCTTTGCAAGGTAACAAGCTGGTTGATGATATTTTAACTCGCTATACGGCTGACAATCTGATTTGGGACAATATCTCGGAAACTCCAGCGCAAGCTGTAGCGATGAACAAAGAATTGATCTCGCAGATGAATCAACTCTCCCAGCAGGTATCCAAAGACGGCAAGAAGTCTGCCCTGACAGCTCGCGAAGCCAAGAAGCTTTACGAAGAAGTCACTCGTCATCCGATTACAAGATTATTGAATGTTAAAAAATACGATCCAGATAGTGCCATGGGGTTTTGCTTTGGTCGCGCGATGACCGCGCACTTCGAAGCTCTGCGCTTAGGGGTGGCTAAAGAATCCATCCGTAAGGTTTATGTCGTTGGAGCGATGAAGGCCTTGGTTGGCGATATCATCTGGCAATTCCATGTGGCGACCGCGATCAAAGGTGCTGATGGCGGTTGGTGGGTTGTCGATCCATTCTTTGGCAAAGTAGTGAAGTTAGAAAAATGGTACGAAAGAATGTACAGCCATGATACTAAAGGGACTTTGCGTATTTACGCTTCTGATGCGACTCGCTTGGGTGCAACTAGTGGTGGGCATTATGAAAAAGCCCATCTGATGATGGACTATTACAATGGCTATTTTAAAGACCTCTTCAAGTACTACGACTTGAAGGCTAAAAACGAAGTGCCCGCAAAGCCCCTGCGTATCAAGTTAATGGATTGGGCTTTGTCGGTCATCAATCTGGGAATTTAATTAAGCTAGTTGCTTAAGGATATCCGCAACGCTTTCTTTCACTTCAATTTTATCATGAACATCAAGGCTGAAACGGATCACTGTCACCACAGTTTTTTCAGAGCCTTCAGTTCTTTCAACCTCAGTCAAAAAATGGATGTGGTCTGCATTCAGGTAGGTCACTTCATATCCGCGAGTCACTTTAACAAACTTCATATGTTTCTCCTGCTAAAACGGTAGCTCGTTTTAAGGACAGGCTCAATAGAAACAATTAAGAATAACTAGTGATTCGGTAAAAGCTTGGTAAAGGACGGATCAGAAAGCAACGCTTTGCAGATCTGCTCGCCCAGAAGCTTGCCCGCAGCTACGTCGGACGGGTAATGAACACCCACGACTGTGCGTAAAGTCCCTAAGCGATCCCCATACTTTAAAATGGTGTCAGCGCGATCGGGATAAACCGCCGCCATAATACACGCATCCATCATGCTGACCGTCGCATGCATGCTTGGGTAGGACTTGGAACCGCCTGGAGGCGGGATGCAAGGGCGCAGGCGAGAGTAGTCGCTATAAGGACGTGGACGGTGATAGCGCTTTTTAAAATTTTCGGAAATTTTCGTGGCTAAACTTGAAGCTTGAATCAAAGGACGTTGAATTTTAGCGAACTCTTCAGAGTTTAACAGGCCGGAGTTTTTATAAAAGGCATCGAATGTCGGAGTCTGTTGTTTTTCAGCGAGGGCGCATTCTTTTTCCGTGCGACGATTTTGCAGGTCAAACATCGTATCGACTTCGGCTTTTTCAACAGATGATTCTGAAACTGGAGGATCTTGCATTGAGAAGTCATTAGCCGAGATTTGTGTCCAATCGGCTTGAGATATCAATGGAAGAGTCAGGACTAGAGAAACCAAAAGCATCAGTTTGTTCATACGAAACTTCTAGCCCTGACGCCAGGTCGATACAAACAAAATACGCAGTCCTAACGGAACCCTGTAATTAGGTGCCAGGTCCTCGTTACGGACGCGCCGCTTCTGTAACAACGACAGCTCGTGGAGCCTTAGCGAAGCGCTCGAGGTAATTCTGGGCGTTGAAGCGGCCAATGCCGATGTCGGCTTTGATGGCTTTTGTGAGGGCTTCTTTAAAGGAGTCGTCCAGCAATTCTAAATCACGCAGCGATGCGCTTTCGGAATAGTCTTTAAGGACTGCTTCGGCGGCTTGTTGGCGAATTTTATTTTGTAGTACACGAGGGGCTTTATAGATCAGTACTAGGTTTTCAAAGTAGTCCGCATTGATCGAGTAACCTTCGTTTCTATGAGCACAAGAAAGCAGCTGGTTGAATTTAACATGAGCTGGGTTAAGAAGCGCGTTCTTGCGAAGGGCTACCATATCCTCTTTATTCAAAACAGACTTTGAGTTCGTGCAGATATTTTCTGCTTCAGAACTCAGTGGTAAAGCACTGAACTGATAATTTTTAGGATTGTTGATCTCTTTCGATAAGCACGTAACGTTCTGACCACAGACTGCGCGCAAGTTCATCGCGACTCTTACGGCTTTGTAGCTATTCAATAGTTTTGCGTGATTCACTTTAGAATAAAGACTGTTGAATGAACGAATCGCAGTTCTTTTCAAAATGGTCTCAGCTTCAGCGCGATTGAGTGACGGCAGTAGGGCCTTCATATTGGCGATAGTCCCTGAAACCATCGGAGTGGCTCCACTGGTCGCACCAAATGTATCAGCCTCGCCACTGCCATTAATGGAGGCTTGGTAGCCATCGGCGGGAGCTAGGATATCGAGCTCCTTTGATTCTTGAGAATAGATCGTTTGCAAACCACGTGGCGAGTAAGAGCCTACACTAATCACATGCGGAGTCACTTCGTAATCAGCGATGGGAGTGGGGTGATCATTACCCGCAGCCAAAACCCAGATCAAGCCATGCTCGTCCAGCATTTTTGTAAGCTCGGTGATGCGCTCACCAGGCCAGCCCATGGAGTTTGAAATTATTTGCGGAGCAACAGGCAGTTTTGAAATGTCTTCGATGGCGCCAAAATAGAAAGCTCCCGGAGAAGTTCTGCGTAGTTGCACATAATCAACCAATTCAGAAACGGAAATCATGCCTGGGCCATTGATGATATTAACAACCTTGGTGCCGTGGTTAGCGCGCATACGGCGACCGCGGTCTTGTTCCTGATCAACCGGGATGTCATGGATAAGATTCACGTAGGCTTTTTCAAAGCCACCATCATAGACTGCGAAAGGCACAGGGGTGAGGCCTGGGATTTGGCGAAGCTCTTCCTTAGCAAGGTCGGCACCCACGTACTCTTGCGCCCAGTAAGGGGAAAGCTTGCTACCCTCTACATCAAGGGGCTTACGAGCCTCGAGCTCCACGAAGGCGTGGGCGAGGGAGGAGGCAAGTAGAATAAGGCTCGTAAAGAGGGCGCGGGCTTTGAACATCATGGCAAGGGACCTTGCTAGAGGTGTTCCAGGAAATGAGCCCTTCAAAGTGATTAGGATGGATTAGGCAGAGCTTTTCAGAATGAAAAGCTCAATAAGGCCGTCATGTCTAGGGAGTAGACAGTTAGTCGAGGAAGGCTGTTTCGGGAGAGAGGACTTCCTCGCCCTCAGAAGTCGTGGCCTTTAGGAATTCGTCACTGTCGCGATTGATGCCGAGGCTCACCGTAGCCACGCGGTAAAGCTTGCCAGTTTGGTCTTTCAAAATCAGAAAGTCGACGGGACCCGGGCCTGAATCCATCGTCGTCACGCCATGCTTTGTCACGGAGATGTATTTCACGATTTCAAATTCAAGTTTGGCATTGGGATCTAGTAAAGATTTTGTGCCGCGCTCGTTGTTTGAGTATTGAACTTCAACGATGTGGTTTTCGTATTGCTTCATTTCAGGGAGGCAGGCGTAGTCTGCGCTCGGGCCAGTGATCAGAGCCGCTTGTTTAAATAAATGAAGTTTTGCAGTTTTAAAGCGCGCAGAAACTTCGCGCTCTTCTTCGGTGTAAATGCAGGTGCGAGTCAGTGACCCGTAATAGCTATAGCGAGCTGCGACCGCAACGATGACAATACCAACGACACCCAGGACGATTTTTTTCATATTGTTGTTCATATTAAAATCCTACGGTGTCGTTTTCAAAAATACTACTATTTCTTAAAGACTAGGAAACCATCATCCACGGGAACAGTTGTTCCATTGATGGCTTGTGCCGCATCTGTGAATAGAAATGCGACCACGCTGGCAACTTTGTCGGGTTCAATCAGACGTCCCCGCATATGTTGTTTGCCCAAGCTGTCCTTGATTTCTTTGTTGTCGCCCAAAATCGGAGTGTTGATAAACCCAGGGGCCACGCCGACCACGCGAATTCCATGGGGAGCAAGTTCCAGGGCCGCAGATTTACTCATCATCACAACGGCGGCTTTGGCTGCATTGTAATTAAAGCTTCCCTCCGCCGCCATGGTTCCGTAAATCGATGCGGTGTTAACAAACGTGCCTTTCGATTTCAGTTCCACCATTTTCTTAGCGGCATAATACATTCCGTAATAAACGCTGTGTTGATCGACCTCGATCACTTTCATGTACGATGCTGGGTCCATTTCTAAAAAAGGTTTCACTAAGCCGATTCCGGCATTATTGAAAATTCCATTTAATGTTCCGAATTTTTCAACGGCAAAATCGACCATCGCTTTGACTTGATCTGCTTTGGATACGTCGACTTTGAAATGGTAAGAGGCAACACCGATTTCGTTAAGCTCCTCTGAGGTTTTCTCCGCACCTTGTTCGTTGAAATCGGCGCACAGAATTTTGGCGCCTTTCTTGGCTAAGGCAACGGCTGAATCGCGACCGATACCACTGGCTGCTCCCGTGACGATGATGACCTGATCCTTCAATTCCATAAAACTCCCTTTGTTTGCAAAGTCGATTTTAGGTTTGAACAAGGGTGCTCTCAAACTCTCTCGGAGTCCCTTGTGAAATTGCATTGACGGGATTTTCTGAGTGTTTCTGAAATTGAAAAATATCCCGACACAAACAGCAAGATAACCGCTCGAGAGTGAGCACTCAGTGTCTACGTTTTGGTCAGTTCTGAATTATCTGTCCCTCGATGAGAACGCGGTTTTAGCTTCCGCATGGGACTAGTATACTAAGGGGTATGAACGCACTTAAGTTATTTAGCTTTGGACTTTTGGTAGTGATGGTAATCGGTGGAGGATACGCTCTCGTGAGTGGTTCTGCTGAATATCGTGCTCAACAAGACTCTAAATCAATCGTCATTCACATTAGCTCTGCCGCAGCGACACCAGGCGAGTAATCTCCATTTTTGACAAGATCTTTAAAGGCTGTTAAGCTTTTGCCTGTGAAGTATTCAGGTCTTATGTTTTTATTCGCATTCCTTTTCTTTGCGTGTTTTCCACAGTTGGAAATCGCGGGGAGTGGTGATGCGTCAATCTCATCTGTTCAGCGTTTCGTTCCGAATACATCCGTTGCCTTTGAATTATCCAGTGGCCTTCGCTTTTTCAATAAAGCAGATCGCTTTCAATCAGATTATACAGTTGTTAAAGAGTTCACCCTTGAAAATCCAGAGATCGAATACGGTCATTTGGATCCGCTTTCCTACCGCCATCAAAGTCTTTGTGAGTTCAATTGGTCCCAGTCTCGGGCTCCGCCAGCTTTCATCGCATAAACCACGGTCTTAAAAATTAGTTTTTAAAAACTTAACTGTTTGCGCGTGCGCAAATGGATTGGATTTATTCGTATGGAACAAAAAGTATCTGAAAATGCTCCGCCAACACCAAAAACAAATGATGCTCGTGGCATTATCCTGCTGGGTGTGTTTGTAGTTTTACTTATTATTTTTAAAGTATTTGTGTACCCGCATTTTGAATAGCGGTTGCACTCGAAAGGCCCCGGTTGTCCCCCGGGGCTTTTTTAACTCAAGCAAAGTGAGCTTGGTCGGTCGCGACAGTTTCGCCGTTGACTTGAACTGTATAAAAAATTGGAACGGCTTTAGATAGCATGGCCGCAGTACCACTGTACTGATGAGTGGAGCGTTTAGCTGCTTCCACAACTTGAGTGGCGTCAATATTTGCGCCTTTCACGGAATAAGTCAGATCAATGCGGTTGAAGATTTTTGGATGAGTTTCTGTGAGGCCCGCACGTGCTTCTAAATCAAAGCTATCGTAAGTCACTTTGAATTTTGCCATGAGGTCGACAACATCGGTGCCCGTGCATCCGCACAAAGCAGCTAGTACTAACTCCTTAGGACTTGGACCTGCGGATTTTGCGTCTGCAATGGCGACGTCAAGGTCTCCTTGCATACCACGTACTTCAAATTTAAAATGATGACCATCTATCCTGTGAACTTTTGCGCGCATTTTTTACCTCTGAAAATTTATTAAATATCTTGCGTTCTGGTGGGTCAACTGCGAGAAGTAAATTATTGTTTTTTATTATTACCTGGAGAGACCATCATGTTAAATCAGTCTGTTTTACGTTTGTTAACTTCGTGGTCTGCGGTCATCGGTTACTTTGCTTTCCTTTCAACATGGATGAATGATGTGACTTCTCCCATCATGTTGGGAGTTTTGTTTGTTCTGTTCTTTGCGGTGATCTTGTGGTCAGCCTTTGGAGTTGTTCATGAGGCCGAAGAACTTGCGCACGTTTTGGGCGAGCCCTACGGAACTTTGATTTTAACATTGTCTATCGTGATCATCGAGGTCGCACTGGTTGCTGCGGTGATGTTGGGTTCTGGTGCGGCACCAACCATGGGGCGTGATACGATGTTTGCGGTCTTGATGATCGTAATGAACGGTGTCGTGGGTCTTGGTCTTTTCATTGGTGGCTTTAAACATCGTGAACAGTCTTACAACCTTCAAGGTGCGGCTTCATATTTGTCGGTTTTGATTCCTTTAACTTCTATTGCGTTGATCTTGCCAAACTTTACGACGTCTTCTTCTGAAGGAACTTTGTCGTTCTGGCAATCTACTTACTTCTCAGTCTTCTCGATTGCTCTTTACGGTGTTTTCTTGATCACTCAAACAGGTCGTCATCGCGCGTTCTATGTTCATCAAATTGAAGGCAAGGTTGACGAAGATGTCGATGCTCCACGTCCGCCAATTGATTGGAAGCAGATGCGCAACCATTTGCTTTTGTTGTTAGCAAATATTTTGCCGATCGTTTTGTTATCTAAGGGCTTAGCAAAAATCTTGGATGCAGAAATCAAAGCACTCGATTTGCCATTGGCATTGGGGGGGGTGGTTGTCGCAGCGGTGGTATTTGCTCCAGAAGGTATCAGTGCGATCCGCGCCGTTGCTCGTAATGACTTACAACGTACTATCAATCTTTGCTTAGGGGCTGCGACATCAACTGTCGGCTTAACGGTTCCGGTTGTTTTGGCAATCGCTTCGATCACTGGACAAACGGTGATCTTGGGGTTGGCTCCGCGTGAAGTGACTTTGCTGGGTGTGACTTTGATTCTCAGTACTCTGACGTTCTCAAATAGACGAACTACGATGCTCGAGGGAACGGTTCATTTAGTGCTATTCTTTGTGTATCTCGTGCTTGTTTTCAATCCGTAAGTATTAGTATTTATATAAAACAAGAACCTATTTGATACGCTCTTAAAATATACTGCTTACAATTGTGAAAGCAGTGAGCGCATTTCCCATAAGCACCGATAAGATTGATGCATGCAAAATTATCGGCGCGTTGCTCTGACATCGCTATTTTCATTGATCACATTCGCGAGTTCAAAAAGCGTGGCTGTGGCGTGGAACTATGCAAACACTCCAGGCACCTATGGTGATATTGAATTCACCACCAGTGGAACTCTGCCGGCGGGGACGTACACATTTAACAATCTCACAATCAATTCAGGTGTGACGGTCACACTTACTGGAAACACCTCAACGACCGAAGGTAGTGGTGTTGTTATATTCGCGGCGTCCGTGAATCATCTGGGAATTATTAATGGTAATGGTAAAGGATTTTCGTCGCAAGCGGGCCCAGGTCCCGGCAGAAGCGGTAGTTCGGGTTCAGGGGGCAGTCATGGTGGATTGGGTGGTTGGGGTAGCAATGGTAGTAACCCGCCAACTATAGCCTATGGATCAGCCGTTGAGCCGACGGCCTTGGGATCGGGCGGTGGTTCGGGTGGAGGTGGCGGTGGCGCGGGTGGCGGTGCAATTAAAATCATTGCTACTGGCAGTATCAACATTGGCGGAGCTATTAATGTCAACGGTAGTGCTAGCCCAGACCCATGGAGCGGCGGCGGAGCTGCTGGCAGTATTTGGATTGAGGGCGACGCAATTACGGGCTTGGGTGCGCTGAACGCCAAAGGCGGAGCTGGTGGCGGAGCAGGCGCTGGTGCTGGCTCCGGCGGTCGTATCTATCTGGCTTATCAAAGTTCACGCACGCATAGCGGAGCTTTGGATGTAACAAGTGGCGGTGGTACTGCCATGTACGGCTCAGGAATTGTAGTAAAAAAATCCTCGCCAACCAGCTTGACGATTCTCGTGAACTCGACTCTTTCAAATGGGACTTATACCTACAACGATATTACGATTCCAGCCGGTGTAACGGCTACGATGACTGGGATGGGATATCCCGGTCAAAGTGGTCCCGGAGCTGGCTCTAACGGTTCAGAATCGACAGGGGCAAGTCACGGAGGCGTGGGGGGCGGTACAAGTCCTCCTGCGCCTTACGGAAATGCAATTGCACCTACAACCTTGGGCTCTGGCGGTGGCAGTATGTCGGCTAATACGGGCGGTTACGGTGGCGGTGCCATTAAATTCGTCGCAGCAGGAACGATGACCGTATCGGGAACATTATCGTCAAATGGTTCCGCAACATCAGGTGATGCGTGGACTGCTGCTGGCTCTGGTGGTTCTATTTGGATCGATGCCGGCACATGGGCGGGGGGCTCTTCGGGTGCAATCACGGCGAATGGTGGGGGATATGGTGCAGCTGTTTTTAATGGTGGTGCCAGTGGTGGCAGAATCTATATCGAATACTCGACAAAAACATATACAGGTGCGACTCCCGTTGCGAGTAAATCAGGATCGGCAGTTAATGGCAGCGCTATTTTGAAAGATAAATTAACAGGTTCCTATGACTGTAATTCGCAAACCATCACAGTGGATGCCAGTGCTATAAGTTCTATTTCAAATATTTCAGTGACGGCGGTATGTTCTCTGATTGTGAACGGTGATTTGTTTCCTGTTAGTGTCAGCGTTTCGGGCTCTGGTGCAAAGCTGACTGTGAATGGAAATTTATTGGTTACCAGCACCATCGATATCAGCAGTGGTGGAGCACTGGTAATAGGAAGTAATAAATTGTCCGGTGTCGGTTATATCGTGTCTGCCGCGTCAGTAACGGTGGGAGCCGGTTCTTCATTCAATGCCGATGGAATGGGTTATAATAATGGCTTGGGGGCGGGTGCAGGGGGAATAGGAAATGGCAGCGGTGGCGGAGGTGGGTACGGCGGAGCCGGCGGTAGTGGTTACAATGGAGCCGGTGGTGCCACTTATGGTTGGGCCGTAAATCCAATTCACATCGGATCAAGTGGTGGTAATTCAAACACAGGATCACCGCCTGATAGTATCGGTTCCGCTGGTGGTGGCGCTATTATTTTAGTTGTACCAGGAACAGTTCAGGTTAATGGAACTTTGAGTGCGAATGGTGCTAACGGGACTAGCATGGCGGGGCCCGGATCTGGTGGAACTGTTAATATTGTAGCGGGGACAGTGCAAGGCACAGGATATATTCGTGCAAACGGTGGTGCTGGTAGTGCACCGATTGGTGGAGGTGGTGGTGGGCGCATTTATATCGTCGCTAACACGTGGAGCTTCACCACTGCAAATGTCACGGTTGCGGGAGGAACGGGTACAGTTGCCGGCAGTGCGGGATCTTTTCCCGGAGTAGTGACAGCGACAACCGCCACAAGTTTAGATTTTGTGGAGCCTTTGCAAAGCTCCATCAGGAAAAATGCAGTCTTTGATCCCATTCCCATCATCGTTGGTAAAGATGGATCAGGAAGAGTAGATCGAAACTTTTCTTCAACGGTTACCTTCAGTGCGTTTTCGGATGCTGCTTGTACAATTCCAGCTTCGGGAACATTGACGAATTCGAATGCTGATAATCCATTGCAGTTTGCACCCATCAACGGTGTCGGAATATTTCCAGGAGTTTACTATAACACATCTCACACGGTTTACGTTCAAGGTTCTGCCGGAGCTTTGAAAACACCGTGTGAGGAATTGATTGTCGGCGGTTCTGTAGCGACGCATTTGGTATTCACGATTCAACCTGCTGATACAACACAAGCGAATGTCGTGATGGCAAGACAACCTGTCATTGAAGCACGTGATGCCGACGGAGTGGTCGATACTCTTGCCAGCATTTCTGCTTTAGGGGTGTATTCCGATGCGACCTGCTCAACTTATGTTGGCTCTCTTACGGCGGGGACTGGAAGTAATACGGCGGGAGTGACGACGTATTCGGGGGTAAGGTATACAAAGTCTGGAGTGTTTTATCTGAAGGCGAGTTCGACGACCGACGGTATATCAGTGGTTGGGTGTTCACAAGTATTTGAGATCACTCCGGGTGCTGCAACAAAATTGGCTTTTGAAACATCACCGGGCACTTCCGTCGCCGGCAGTAACTTTACTCCGCAGCCGGTGGTGGAGGTTCGTGATACATGGGATAACTTGATACCATCGGCGACAGATTCCGTTTCGTTCGTCGTCGTGGCAACCACGGGAACTTGCACATCAGCAGCGACGGTTGCAGGCACTTTCACGGGTGCAGGTCCTTATACCGCCATCGGCGGGCAGGTAACTGGTTCAGGAATGTCTTTCACCAAGGCGCAGGCGGTGCGTTTGCGTGCGACTGCTTCGGGATTAACGACAGGATGTTCTTCTAACTTTACAATCAATGCGGCGGCATTAGCTGATCTAGTTTGGGTGACGCAGCCGCCGGCGGCAGCCAATGTTAACGTGAACTTTTCTTCTCCGGTGGTCACAGTAGGTGGCCGCGATATGTACGGCAATACAAGAACTTTATCGAGTGGTACATTTACGTTGGCTAGTTTTACGGATGCGAGTTGTGCAACAGCGGGAGTGCCTGCTGATCTAACCACTTCAGGAACTGGATTTACGAGCGGCAACTGGAGAGTGAACACAGCGACCTATAAAAAGGCAGGCACATTCTATTTTAAAGTAAGTACATCCGGTGCAGAAACACCATGTTCAACGGGAACTGTGTTTACTGTGAAACTAGCACCATGGTTCTTCCGCGGTTATTAGCCGCGGGTTTGTCCATCACCATCAATCAACCAGCGCGCGTTCGTAAGTTCGCGCAAGCCCACAGGGCCACGCACGTGCAGCTTCTGTGTACTAATGCCAAGCTCTCCACCCAATCCAAATTCAAATCCGTCAGTAAAGCGGGTGGAAGCATTCCAGTAAACCGCCGCCGCATCGATGTCTTGTTGGAAGGTACGAGCTTTAGCTTCAGACTTCGTAACAATGGCTTCCGAGTGTTTGCTGCCGTGAAGTTCAATGTGCGAGATCGCTTCCTCGAGTCCCTTCACAACTTTGCAGTTAATGATCAGATCTAGATACTCAGTGTCCCAGTCTTCTGATTTGGCCAAAGTCACGCGTGGCTGATTTTTTAGGATTCCCTCTGAAAGGGGGTCCACATGCCACTGCAGTTTTTTGTGTTCAGTTTCTTTATATAACAACGGCAAAAACGAAGAGGCTACTTTTTCATGAACTAAAACAGTCTCTAAAGCATTACAGACACCAGGTCGTTGTGTTTTAGCGTTGGCTACAATTTTCGCTGCCATTTGCAGGTCAGCGTCCTCGTCCACGTAAGTGTGGCACATACCGCGATCATTCTTAATGATCGGCATCAGGGCTGTGCGCTGAACATAATCAATCAGTTTGTCGCCGCCACGGGGCACGACGATATCGATCATGTCTTTGCGTTTTAATAGTTCCTCCACCAAGGCGCGGTCATAATTTTCAACGCCATGAAAGGGCAGGTTTTTAAAACCTAGATCCTGCAAGGTCTCATTCATCAGCTTATAAATTGCAGAGGCACTGTGTTTAGATTCAGATCCCCCGCGAAGCAAGATCACGTTTCCAGATTTAAAAGCCAATGAAAACGCCTCTAAAATAACATTCGGGCGAGATTCAAAAATCATAAAAATCACACCGAGGGGAGCACGAACTTTTTTAAGCAGCAGTCCGTTTTTCAAAGTCTGCTTTTCGATTTCTTCGCCAACAGGATCTGGCAAAGCAGCCACTTGCTTTAAGCTCTCGACCATTCCGTCGATGCGTTCTGTATTTAATGTCAGACGATCGCGAAATGCTGGAGCCGTATCAGCTGCCAAGGCTTCTAAATCTTTTTTGTTAGCAGCAAGAACTTCAAGCGCGCGTGCTGAAAGATTCTCGGCGATTTTTAAAAGAGCCTGGTTTTTAAGATCGCTCGTCAGTTTACGTTGCTCACGGGCCGCAGACTTTAGGGATTGCAGTACTGACTCATTTGCCGAGTTCATGACGACCTCCGAATTGAGTGCCAATGCTGTCGCCTTGGGCGATATGCAAAAGGTTGCTAGGAATATCACCGCGTACCAAGTGTGTGATGATTTTTTCTTTACCAGCCATTTCAGCCGCTAAAAGTTTTGAATACATCCCACCAGTGCCTACTTTAGAAATTGCTTTGCGATCTGCCAGGGCGAATTCTGCCTTGGTGACTTTCGGGCGATAACGAACCAATGTCGCATCGGGATTCTTATTTGGATCCGAGTCAAACAAACCATCTACATCCGTCATCAGAATCACACGTTCAGCTTTCATCATCACTGCGACCTTTGCAGCGAGTGAATCGTTATCACCGAACTTGATCTCCTCAGTGGCAACGGCATCATTTTCATTTAAGATAGGGATGACCTTCCACTTGATAAGCTCAGTTAAAGTGTTTTGCAGGTTTTTACGACGAACGGGGTCTTTCATATCTCCCGCAGTTAACAATACTTGTGAACCCAAAAGGTTTGCGGACTGCAAAGCCAAAACATATTGATCCATCACCAAGGGTTGACCGATGGCGCTCAAAGCTTGCTTTTGCGGCAAGGTTCTTTTCGCAGCTTTAAAGTTAGTGCGTGAAACAGCCCAGGCAATAGCACCCGAGGTGACCCAGATAACATCGATGTTATATTTCTTTTTAAGTTGTGCGACTTGCAACATCCAGGCACGCATTAACAGCGGACCTCCGTCGCAAACCATTTTACTGCCAGCTTTAATAACCCAACGTCGACTTTTTGCCATAGCACTCATCCTTGAAACGCACGAAAAACCGTTTCTATAGTTTAGGGGAGGAGTTACAGCAAATGCAAGAGTTGGCGAATGACTGCGAGTTGTGTGTCGAATTCCATCGTCGGTGTCAGGGAGTCTTTGGTTTGTTCAGGCAAATAAGGCACGTGAACAAAGAGGGCGGGAGTATCCCCGTGGTGGCTTAAAGTTTTAAAGTATAAATGGTTGCAGACATAGCTTCCCGCAGACAATGTCACAGTTGTTGGAGAGTTCGGAAATTGAGTGTTCAGTTTATCACGCAGTTCTTCGACAGGCAGGGGTGTCATGATAGCAGCTGGAGAGTTAGTTTCGATGGCTCGCGGATCAATTGCAGGATTTTTTAGATCCGCAAATTTGTTTTCCATCCAATTGTGGGCATATCTTTCCAGGCAGATTTTTGCTCGGCCACCGGCTTGACCTAACATCACGATGGCATCAAAGGGAGCGTTGCCTTGGAGGGTTTTATTGATCTCTGCCACCGCTTGATCAAAGTGAACCGTTAAAACCTGGGTGGTGAGTTGGGAAAACTCGGCCGCCAGGGCTTTCACTAAAAGTTCAGATGGATTCAGGGCTTGATCACCAAAGGGTTCAAAGCCCGTAAGCAGGATGCGTTTCATGTTCGTCAGTATGCAACACCCTACGGACGTTGGAAACTCGTGAAAACCGAGAACCAGACCTATTCGCGTATAGTGCGTATTATCTCTAATTATTTGCATTATAGATCGCATAGGAGGGAACGGTGGTTAAGGAACCGTATTTTGGTCTCACTTTGAAAGCCAGTTGTCACAATACTTTACGAGCCAAACGATATCTTGTTAAATTTAAATCTCAGACACCTAAAGGGGATTCCATTGAAAAAGCACGTTGTTGTCCTGTTGGCCCTTGTTGTCTTTGGTTGCGCGCAAAAGCCCGTAGTCAAAGCGCCTGAAGTCGTCGCAAGTTGTTTCGGCGACGGCGAAAATCAAGACATGTGTAAAGCGGAAAGAATCAACGACCAAGATAAAGTCGTTACCACTCGTTGTATTGGTGCGCAAAATCGCAACGCCCTGGCTTCCTTGCGTGGCAAGTGTGTTGAAAAAATTTGTAGCAAAGGTTCAAACACTGACTGCCAACTTCGTGGAGAGGTTGCAGTTCTAGATCAGTATTCAGAATTAAAGCGTCATCAATATTTTGCGGAGGAAGAGCAGTCTGAAAACGCAACTCCCGCAAAAAAAATCGTAAAAGGTAAAAAGGGCAAAGCTAAAAAAGCAGGTAAAGATGAAACTGCTCCCGCAGCAGATCTAGATGTCGACCCGACAGCTCAGTTGCCGAAAATGCCAGTTAAGGAAGAGCCCGTTGCCGCAAAACCAGCTGCTAAGCCCGTTGCCAAAGAGCCAGCAGAGCCAGCGCAAATCAATGTCAGTCTAAAACCTGATACAAGCAGCGCTGTTTCAGTGGCTGCAAGTAAACGTAAACCTGCCAATGCAGCAGCGGCACCGGCAGTGGCGCAGGCTCCTAGTAAAGCGGCGGATGCGGAAGGTTTCAAAAAAGTTTGTGTCAGCAAAAAAGACGTCCGTGCTCCGCAAAGTTTACGTGGCAAATGTGCAACTCGTACTTGTAATGAGGGCAAGTGCACTTATGGCGGCCGCAAAGAGATGTTTGATTACCTCGCTCGCTCCGGTACTTAATCCTTAGAGTTCACAATTGATACGATGCATGGCGTAAATCGCAAACCCAAAATTGTACAAATCCCGGGGAGGGATTAGTACATGAGGGCATGACTCAAGAATCTCTGCTTACAAAAAAAGAAATCCTAAAAATGATGGTCGGCTTTCGCCGTTTCCGCGAGCGTTTCTTTAAGGAAGAGCATCACTCTGTCTATGACAGCTTGGCGAGCGCTGGTCAGCGTCCTAAAACGTTGATGATTTCTTGCAGTGACTCTCGAGTCGATCCTGCGATTCTATTTTCGTCTTCTCCAGGGGAAATGTTTGTGGTTCGCAACGTTGCGAATCTAGTTCCTCCTTTTGAATCGAACATGGGTTTTCACGGGGTTTCTGCGGCGATTGAATTTGCTGTAGTGAACTTGCAGGTTGAAAACGTAGTTATCTTGGGGCACCGCCAGTGCGGAGGCATTCGTTCGTTGTTCCAACCCGATGCCATTCGTGAGGGTGGATTCGTTCAACAGTGGATGACAATCGCCGATGAAGCCAAAAAAGAAGTGCTAAAAACACATCCAGAAGGTGACTTGGAGCAGCATTGTCGCGAGTGTGAGAAGACATCTATCGTGACCTCACTCAAGAACTTGCGGTCATTCCCTTTTATCGACTCAGCGATTCAAAACCGTGGCCTTCAATTGATTGGTGTTTATTTCGATTTAGAGCATGGACAGCTGTCTTTCTATGATGACGCAGCGAATAGCTTCCGTGAGCTTGAGATCTCCAAAGTACATCCCTAAGCGGCTTTCCAGCCTGTCAGTTCCTTAAATTAGTGCCCTTCTTGTTTGATTCTTGATCAACTGGCATTCATTTATGGAGTCTGACTTTGGAGTCATTGCGGTCGAATTAAGATCCTAACCGAATCCTGACAAAACTCCCTAAGCCATAGATATTCCACTAGTTTCCACGAGTTACCATAAATGCAAAAAATTCAATTTGCGACTCCATTGGAGTCAGTGTGGGAGGGCAATTAATTTGCGTATGTGGTGGTTTTGCAATAGTTAATGTTTTCCATGGGGAATACACAAATCAAAAAAACATCCGAACTATCAAACTTCTTTAACGAGATTTTTCTAAATCGTCGTCGCAAAAACCCGAAATATTCTATGCGAGCCTTCGCTCGGGATCTTTCGTTAACACAAGGTCGCCTTTGGGAATTGATCCACGGACGCTATATTCCGGGAACAAAAGTGACTGAGCGTATTGCTGACCTTCTAAAGCTAGCACCAGAAGATAAGTCTCGCATGCAAACATTGATTGCGGCTGAAAAAGCTCAGCCAGTTTCAACTCTACGTTCAGTATCGAACGATGAGTTTGCGATGATTTCTGATTGGGAGCACATGGCGATCTTTAATCTGATCTCCACGAAAGGCTTCGATCACACGATTGGTACAATTGTGGATCGCTTGCAGATTTCGCAATTACAGGCTGAGGGAGCTTTGGCTCGTCTGATCGAGTCTGGATTGGTGACTGAGGAAGAGGGACGTTATGTTCCTAGTTACACAAATGTCTCAACACCTAATGAAGTTCCATCCGAAGTTATGCGTGAATTCCACCGTCAAATGATCGGTCGCTCTGTGACATCGTTGCAGCGTGATTCTGTGGATTCTCGTAGCATCACTAGCATGGTCTTCCCAGCGAATGTTAAGAATCTTGCGAAGGCAAAAAAGATCATCGCAGAATTCAACGTTCGTATGGCTGAACTTATGGATAAAGGCGACACAACGGAAGTGTATAGCTTGGCAGTTCAATTGGTGCCAATCACAGTTTCAACGGAAGGAAGGATGCAATAATGAATTTGATGAAGAATGTATTGCTAGCTGGTTTGATTTCATTCCCAGCGTTGAGCCATGCTTGGACGTATGTAGGTAATGCTGGCAACGTGGTTGTTTGCCAAGATGAAGTTAAAGGATTTTACGATCGCTTTGAACTTGATCTGCGTTACGGTTGGTCTTGGGATATGGAAAAATTGGATGTGCCGAATACGACTGGCAAATCTGATGAAGTTTTTCTTGCTGAAAAATACCTAAAACGTATCGAAAAATTGAATCCGATGCTTCATGCGCGCCTTGCTGAGTATCTAGTGACATTTGAAAACGAAGTGACTTTTGTAAAAGGTTACTTGCCGAATGTTTTGGATGATGCGGGTGTCGTTGTTCTTCCACACAAAGATTGTTCTTTGGAATTGTTGATCGTGCAAAAGCCGGTTCAATTCCCAAAAAAATCTTTGTACACAATCAACGAGTTCTACTGGAACAAATTGAACGCTCAAGACCGTGCGGTTGCGATCCTTCATGAGATCATCTACCGTGTGGCTTTGACTCGTGGTAAAGCACCTCGCTCATCTGAAGGCATCCGTCTGTTGAACGAAGTGATTCTTTCAAATGAAGTTGCGAAAATGACAGAAGACGATTTCGCGGCTTTGACTCGTTTGGTATTCTCTCCGACAAATTCGGCTCAAGCAAAATAGAGTTGAATATCTACTCTTCTCACTGGGTTCACGATCTGAACCCGGTGAGCACAGATTCTCCCTAAAAAACACATCTTGGACTTGCGAAAAAATTAAGCAGCCATCACCATTGCATAGATAACTCTTTATGGAGGAATTTATGTCTGCAGGTGATTGGAAAGAAATGTATCGTGCCGCTGAAGAAGGCGATCTCGAGCTTGTTCGCTATCATGTTTCTAACGGCATCAATCCTAACTATCAACATCCCGAGATCTTATCGACGCCACTTGTGGCGTGCGTGATCAATGGTCACATCGAAATCGCTCGTTATTTGCTCGAGAATGGCGCACAGGCGGATTTAGTTTCCCAGTTTGAGGAGATGACCCCTTGGCAAGCGGCGAGGCACCACAAGCAAGCTGAGATCATTGAAATGATTGAAGCCAGAATTGGTCGCCAATCCTGGTATCAAAAGGTTATCACGTATTTTTAGTTCTGATTTTTACGAAAACCTGTAACCCACTCGGTTGCGAAATAAACCAGTGCGGTTGCAGGGAAGAGGGTGCCCACAATCGTGGTCATCATCCAGCCACCATGAGCATAAGCCCACGCTCCCGCGTAAGAACCCGCAGCTCCACCGACAAAGATCGTCGCGATAAATAATCCGTTCAGTCTTCCACGGTATTCAGGTTTCAGAGAGAAAATAGCTCTTTGACCCAAAACCAGAGTGGCTGTGATTCCTGCGTCTAACAAGATTGCAGCAAATACTAAAATGCCCAAAGCCACGTAAGAACCTGGCTCCACGATGTGTGTCACTGCAAACGATGCGATTGCTGCGATCATCGCCACAATCGTCGCAGGAGTGCTGAGGCCTTTATCGGCAAGCTTCCCCGCAAACGGTGCGGAGATAGCTCCCGCCACTCCGGCAAAAGCGAAAATCGCGATCGCTGTTTGGGAAAGATGATAGGTTTCGCTCATCAAATACAGCGGTGCCGATGTCCAAAACAAACAGAAGGCACCAAACATAAAGGCCTGATAAATTGCGCGTCGACGTAAAACCGGAGTGTTCACGAAAAGCTCGCCCATCGAGGCAATCAAGCGAGTGTATTTGATATTTTCGGTGTGTTCCGGTTGGCGTGGAGGCAAGAGTTTATAAAGAACAAATGCCATCACCGTCATCAGAGCTGCGGAAAGAAAAAACACCGCATGCCATGAAATCAGATCCGTCAGTAAACTTGAGATCGGGCGAGATAGCATAATCCCTAACATCAAGCCGCTCATCAAGCTTCCCACCACGCGACCACGGTGCGAATCCGACGCCATGTGGGCCGCATAAGGAACCACGATTTGTACAGCTGAGGTGCCGACACCTAAGACAAGTGCCGCGATAAAATAGGGAATCACGTGAGTCGCAAAAGCGAGCCCCAAAAGAGCCGCAACCGCCACCATCATTAAAGTGATGATGAGCTTTTTGTTTTCAAGCAAATCCGCGAGGGGCACTAAAAGTAAGACTCCCACGCCGTATCCGACCTGCGTGAATGTCACGACCAATCCTGCTGATGATGTTGCAATGCCTAAGGCATTGCTGATCATCGCCACGAGTGGTTGTACATAGTAAAGATTTGCGGCGATCACTCCGACGGTCAGGCCAAGGAGCAAGGTGAGGGTTCTGGCGGGGACAGTTTCAGTTTGATTCATGAGGAAGACTCCAGTTGTTCGATAACCATCGAACAATATCTGTTATACTCTTCGCTTGTGGGATTGCAAGATTAATGTTAGATATTTATCTAACAATGGAACAGACAGAAGTACTGCACCCAAAATTGAAAGATATCACTCTGGAGCAAGTCTTAAAAGCTCTCGGTGATCCCGTGCGTATTTCTGCGATTAAGCAGTTGTTGGCCATGAAGGGTGAGGAGAAAGTCTGCGGGACTTTTGATTACTCCATCACCAAGGCGACATTCTCTCATCATTTAAAGATCCTGCGCGAGGCGGGTTTGATTCGTTTTCGCGACGAGGGGACACGTCGTTTTGTGTCCTTGCGTTTGCAGGATATTAAGAAACGCTTCCCTGGCCTGATGGAGATGCTTGAAAAAGACCTATAATGCGCCGCACATTCTGTGAGTTCAAGGTCCGGAATGGGTGCAAGATCAGGCAAAACCTGATAAATCTTAAGCACCTATGACGAATGCAAACACATCCAAAACGACTCCATATAGCGCTGTAAAACCTGATGTCCAACTTGCTAAGCAAGAAGAAGGCATTCTTGATTTCTGGGATCAGCAAAAGATTTTCCAACAGACTCTAGATCCTAAGGGTAAAAAAACTTACAGCTTCTATGACGGTCCTCCGTTTGCGACAGGTCTTCCTCACTATGGGCATTTGCTTGCCGGTGTTTTGAAAGACGTTGTTCCTCGTTACTGGACAATGAAGGGCTACACAGTTCCTCGTCGTTTCGGTTGGGACTGCCACGGTCTTCCAGTTGAGTACGAAATCAACAAGACTCACAAAATCGAATCTCGCAAAGACGTTTTCAAAATGGGTGTGGCTGAATACAACGACGCTTGTCGCTCGATTGTTAAGCGTTACTCGACTGAATGGAAAACAACAGTCCGCCGCGTAGGTCGTTGGGTAGATATGGAAAATCCATACTTCACTATGGACGTGTCTTTCATGCAGTCCGTATGGTGGGTGTTCCAAGAGCTTTTCAAAAAAGGCTTGATCTATGAAGGCTACAAAGTTGTTCCTTACTCTGTAGGGATCTCAACGTCGCTTTCAAACTTTGAAGCAAATCAAAACTATAAAATGGTTCAAGACCCTGCGATCACGGTGATGTTTAAACTCATCAACCAACCTGATACAGCAGTGATGGCTTGGACGACGACTCCTTGGACTCTTCCATCAAACATGGCTTTGGCTGTTGGTTTGGAAATGGATTACGTAAAGGTTCAAGAAAAAGCCACTGGTCGTAAATTGATCTTGGCGCAGGCGTTGCTTCCATCTGTTTTCAAAAAACCAGATGAAGAAGTTGAAGTTTTGCAAATGATGAAGGGCACAGAGCTTGTAGGTCTGACTTACGAACCTCTATTCCCATACTTTGGTGATCGCGCTGACAAAGGCGCATTCCGTATTATCTCTTCAGAACACGTAACGACTGAATCCGGTACGGGTGTTGTTCACATGGCACCAGCGTTCGGTGAGGAAGACTACTATGCGTGTGCTAAAGCTGGCATCCCATTGGTAAATCCAGTGGATGATGACGGTATGTTCACTGCTGAGGTTCCTGACTATCAAGGGAAGCGTGTTAAGGAAGCAGATAAGGACATCATCGCGGCTTTGAAAGCTAAAGGGAACTTGTTCAAACAAGATACGATCCAACATAGTTACCCATACTGCTATCGCTCTGATACTCCGCTAATCTATCGTGCGGTTTCTTCTTGGTTTGTTTCTGTTGAAAAAATTAAAGAGCAATTGATCGCGAACAACAAACAAACTCAATGGGTTCCTGATCATCTTCGTGATGGTCGCTTCGGCAACTGGTTGGAAGGCGCTCGTGACTGGGCGATCTCTCGTAACCGTTTCTGGGGGACACCACTTCCTATCTGGAGAAATACAGAAGGCGAAGTGATGTGTATCGGTTCCCGTGCGGAACTTGAAAAACTATCTGGCCAAAAAGTTGAAGATCTTCATATCGAGTTCGTAGATAAAATCACGATCCCATCTCCAACTGGTAAATCTCCGCTTAAACGCGTTGATGGCGTTTTGGACTGCTGGTTCGAGTCGGGCTCTATGCCGTATGCTCAATGGGGTTTCCCTGATGCAAACGTGGAAGAATTCAAAAAAGCTTTCCCAGCGGATTTCATCGCGGAAGGTTTGGACCAAACTCGTGGTTGGTTCTATACATTGTCGATTATCGGAACTGCTTTGTTCAACCAAGCTCCATTCAAAAACGTAGTTGTGAATGGTCTGGTGTTGGCTGAAGACGGTCGTAAGATGTCGAAGAGCTTGAAAAACTATCCTGATCCAATGGAAGTATTGAATCAGCATGGTGCGGATGCTTTGCGCTTGTACTTGATCGACTCTCCAGTTGTGAAAGCACAGGAATTGAAGTTCTCTGAAAAAGGCGTTTACGATATCGTTCGTAAAATCTTGCTTCGTTGGTGGAACTCTTATTCATTCTTTGCGAACTATGCCAATATCGATGGCTTCGTTCCAAAAGGTGATGCTAAGAAATCTCCGAACATCTTGGATCAATGGGTTCTTTCTCGTTTGAACAGTTTGATTGCGAACACTCACAAAGAGATGGACGCTTATCGCTTGTACAACGTTGTTCCTCACTTGCTTTCGTTCATTGAAGATTTGACGAACACGTACATCCGTTTCAATCGTTCGTTGTTCTGGCAAGAAGGCATGCCTGAAACGAAACGTTACGCTTACGAAACTTTGCATGAAGTTCTTGTGACGTTGTCGCGTTTGATGGCGCCATTTGCTCCGTTCATGTCGGAAGTAACTTACAAAAACTTGTCGCAAGTTCTTCCGAATAAAAAAGACTCGGTTCACTTGGAAAGCTTCCCACCAGAAGATCTTTCTATGCTTCGCCCAGAGCTTGAAGAAGCTGTGAAGGCGATGGATACATTAGTTACTTTGGGTCGTAATCACCGTGAAAAAATCGGTGTTAAAGCGAAAATCCCATTGAACGAAATCAAAATCATCCACAGAAGTGCAGCACTTCTTGAGACTTTGAAAAAGTTCGAACCGTTCTTTGTTGATGAATTGAACTTCCGTAAAGTTGTTTACAACTCGAACGAAGACCAATTCGTTCAAGTAACAGCTAAGGCGAATTTCCCAGTCTTGGGTAAACGCCTTGGACCTAAGATGAAATCAGTGGGCGCAGGCATCATGGCCTTGCCTCTTGAAAGCATCTTGAAACTTGAAACGGGTGGCTCTGTTACTGTTGATGGCGAAGAGATCACATTGGCTGACGTTGAAATCCGCAGAGCTCCTAAAGGTGGCAACGCTAATCTTTCAGTTCACCAAGTGGTATCAATCGAAGTTGATCCAACTGTGACGCCAGAACAAGAACGTGAAGGTCTTGCTCGCGAAATCATGCGTAAGATCCAAGTGGCTCGTAAAACAGCGGACTTCAAGCTTGATGATAAAATCACTCTTGAAATCGCCTGCGACGGCGCCTTGCTTGACGCTTTGAACGCACACAAGGATATGATCACAGCTGAAACTTTGACTGCGAAATTGAACATCTTGCCAATGACTGGAACACCTAAAGGTGCTCACGTTGACGATTCTGATATCGACGGCGCTCCAATCAAGATCGGTGTTCAGAACTAATGCAAAAGCATGGCGAGAAATTTGAATTTTCAGCGATAGGGTATGTGCAAACTCCCTTTCATGATAAGTTTGGAATTCCTCGCCAGCCTGGTCTTGCTAATCCTGCAAAAGGCATTATCAAGCTTCTTCCAGATCCTGATTTGTTAACTGCGATTCGCAGCATGGAAGAGTTCTCTCACTTGTGGATCGTATTTGTGTTTCACGAACACGGCGGCAAGAACTGGAAACCGAGCATTCGTCCACCGCGTTTGGGTGGCAATCGCAAAGTGGGTGTCCTCGCTTCGCGCTCTCCGCACAGACCCAATCCCATTGGGATGTCTGCCGTAAAAATTGAAAAAATTGATTTCGATGCGAAGGGCGGCCCTGAAATCCACGTTCATGGCGTGGATTTACTCGATGGCACTCCCGTGCTTGATATTAAGCCCTATATTCCGTACGCAGACTCGATCCCTGAGGCGAACGCCGGGTGGGCGAGTGATCCTATCGAACGCACCGATGTGGTGTTCTCTGACGAAGCTGAAGCCGAAATCAAAAAACGCGATCCCAAGGACGAAAACAACCTTCGCAATTTGATTATCAGTATTTTAGAGCTAGATCCTCGCCCGGCGTTTCAGAAACGCCAGGACCCAATTAGCGATGAAAAAAGCTGGGGCCAGAAATACGGATTCGATATCTTAGGCAACGACGTAAAGTATGAACTTCGTGAAGGTCACTTTTACGTCTATGCCATCGTGGATCTTAAAAGCTAGCTGACAGTTATTCCCTTAACGTGAACCCATGGCATTTTCCAAAGACCCGTATCAGTAATCTCTTTCGAGATGCTTTGTGTATCCATCAGAAGGTTCTTAAGGTTCCCGGAAACCATGGTTTCATTGAGTGGGAATTTAAGTTCACCATTTTCAATATAGTACGAGTTTTTAGCAACGCCAGCGAACTGACCGTTCTCTGACATATCGCCCGAGTATCGATTTAACAAAATACCTTTTTTAATCCCTGAGATCATTTCGCGAAGTGAGGTATTTCCCGCGGCAAGTTCCATGTTGGTTCTTTCAGATCTGTCGGGAGCATGTTTCATCTTTTTAGAATAGTAATCGTTCAAGCGATATTCTTTTAGAATACCATTTTCGATAATGGATTGGTTTTGGCTAAGGTAACCATCAGCCGTCCAGAACACATGCTCAGGTAGACCTTTACCAACAGGGTTTGCTGTCAGATTCCACAAAGGGCTTGCGATAGCAGAGCCGAGTTTGTCAGAAAGAAAACTGCTCTTAGTGAAAAGATACTGTCCATGAAGGTACATAGTGATCGAGTGAATAAAATCAAATACACACTGTGGCCCGAGGATGACGTCGCCTTCGAATTTTTCGGGCAACTTGTGCGAGTTCACTTGCTGGGAACTTTGCTGAAACATCATGCGCAGGTCCGCATGATTTAGCAGTGACTCAGGTCCCTTAGGGGCAATGGCAGACAGGGCCATGTCCGTATAGTTGAAAGAGGAACTTTTCGTACCATCTTTCGCGGTAAAGAACATGACAGCCGCAAGATGGGACTGAAACGATGTCAAAGAAGTGTTTTCAGAAGTGATAAATGCCTGCTTCGTTTTGATGAATTTAACCGAAGAGGTTTCCAATTTGATTGTCGGAAACAGCTCTTGTCTTTGTTGCATCAAATCGATCAAAAGATTTTTAACTCGTTCTGGATCAAACTCCACATCGGCATTGGTAAAAGAGTGAGTGCCTTGAGCAGGGCAAATATCGTTGGCCGCATCTTGCGGAGACGCCTTTGCCTGAGTTGCTGCATTTTCTGCATAGGCATGAATGCTGTTCTCGTCGAATTGATTTCCCTGTGTGGAGGCCTGACGTTGATCAATCAAGGACTTTACCGTCAACGACTGATCAAATCCTGTTTTAGAGAGTGTTAGTTGATTGCCATCAATATTGAAAACTTGTTCTTCAACGAAGCTGACTGCGACAGAAGCTTTGTCGGAACCATTCTTAAGTGCTTTGCTAAGTGCTTTTTCAGCAGTGCCAAGGATGTTCATACTATTTGCCTCCAATATTGATATGGCATTTAATAGCAGGACCGCCCATGCCGACGATCATCGGTTGCATTTTTCCGCAAGTTCCATCGCAGTCCCATTGCATATCATCAGAGACCATTGTGACGGATTTGAGCATGTCAAAGGCAACACCAGACACCGTCGTGTTAAGGATCGCACGACCTAGTTTTCCATTTTTGATTTCATAGCCTTTATGAACCACGAACATAAACTCACTCGTGCTGTCTGCCTGGCCACCGCCATTGTCGACAAGATAGTAACCATCCTCTATGGATGAGATCATGTCAGCAAGCTTGCTAGTGCCTGGCGCAATCACGGTATTACGCATACGAATCATCGGTTCATCGTTAAAACCCCAGGCACGCGCATGCCCCGTGGCTGGTTGATCAAAATGCTGAGCAGAGGACTTGGAATTCATAAAAGTTTTAAGAATTCCGTTTTCAATAATGGTTGTATCGGTAGCAAGGGTTCCTTCGTCATCAGCATAAACGGGCATTGGCACAGGTTTACCACCTGCTGTGTGCGCGTAATCGATAATGGAAATAAGTGGGGAAGCAATAGACTGATTTAAGTATTCGCCAGCGATAGAGCCGCCGATAACTAGGTCTGCTTCTGTTGTATGCCCGATGGCTTCGTGAGCGAGAACTCCGGCGACTCCTGCAGAAAGAACAACTTCTTTTTTTCCAGCCGTGGGTATAACGCCTTCCGCTTTAGCTGTAAGGTCCAGGACAATTTGATGAGCCAACTTTTGGAAAGTTTCAGCGTCAGGAAAGATATCTTCGATTTCACCACTGCCGCCAATGGATTCAAAAAGAGTGACGGGGCCATGTTCAGACTTCATACCTAGAATGATACGTAAGAACCCGCGTGAATAGTTCGAGTCATTGATCGCCCCGTGAGAGTTGGTGCTATCCTTAATCATAGTTTCTTGCAGAAGAATCACACGACGGCTTGTGAGTGAGGGAAAAGTCGTCTCGATCCAGTTGTCATACTCTTTTAGTTTTTCAATGGTTTCTTGATTGGTCCATTTAGTTTTTTTGCTGGAGTTATTAAAAGACGTCACGGCACCGGCTAGGTGAGGATAGTTTTTTGATTTTGCAAATTGACTCATGAACTGGGCATTTTCTTTTGCAGATTTTAAAACCTGATCCACTGAATTTTTAGATATTTCAGGATGAAATGCAAAACCCCAACCGCCGTTTTGAAAAACGCGGGCAGAGATTCCTTTTTGTGTGGTGCTGGAATTTGTGGTCATGTTTCCATTGTTGAAAACAATCATAACCCTGCGGTTCTCTTGGGCGCGAAGCTCCGTGTATCCGTCCAAAAGACCTTGGTATTGAGAAATATTCCACATAGAAAAACCCTCCAAAATTGCTCTGAGAATCTATCATTTTAGAGGCCAAATTTCCTAAAAATCCCAAAAGGCCTTGGAGTTTGTAATAGGGAACTTGTACTATGTTCCTATCTGTCTAAGGAGTATCCACTTGAATCTTAAAGGCGCTATTAATTTCCGCGATTTAGGCGGTCATGTTACGGTCCAGGGGCACCAATTAAAAAACGGTCAATTCTATCGTTCTGGGGCTTTATCCAAGCTTACAAACGATGACGTTTTGCTACTGCAAACAACGATCGGGCATGTGATTGATTTCCGTGATCCATCAGAAGCCGCTCACGATAAAGACATCTTGTGGGATGGGGCCAATTACGAAAACTGCCCAGCGAATCCTGTGGCCTACAGAATGAGTGCGAACTTAGGTTCGTTTTTTACCAAAGAACACCTTGAAAACATTCCTCCGCAGTACATGGAAAAGCTTTACCGCACACTTCCTTTCGATAACCAAGCTTACCGCCGCATGTTCGGGGTGATGGACGAAATGTCAGGCAAGGGGATGCTTCAGCACTGTGCGGTTGGAAAAGATCGCACAGGTGTGGGGACCGCACTGATGCTTCTTGCGATGGGTGTCGATGAACAGCAAGTGATGAAGGATTACCTGCAAACTCAAACGGGGCTAGAGCCTTTCCGTCAGGGCTTAATCACTCAGTTCCAGAACATTCTGTCAGACAAAGCAATGGAGGGGTTCCAGTACATGATGGGGGCCCACGAAAGCTTCCTGAATGCGGCGATGGAGGAAATGAAGTCCAAAGCGGGTAGCATCCAGAAATTTTTACTTACTGAGTATGGAATCTCTGACGAGCGCCGGGCTCAGTGGCAGCAAAAGTTCTTTGAATCCTAAAGACCTTTGAAACATGACGGGCGTTATGGGATAAATAAGACCTACTTAAACGAGGTTTTCCCATGGCGTCTTTGTCCGATTATATCGACACAGCTTTTGATCTTAGTTATCTGAATTTTCCCAAATACCCACCAACAGAAATCAAAACCATCGGGATCTTAGGCGGAGGCACAGCAGGTTACCTGGCGGCCTTGGCTCTTAAGAAATTGCACCCTAAAATTCAAACTTCAGTTATTGAATCCAGCAAGATTCCAGTCATCGGTGTGGGCGAGTCCACAACGACAGAGATCGTGCCGTTCTTGCACAGAACGTTGGGCATTGACCCTCAAGAATTTTTCCAAGCGGTTGAGCCAACAATCAAACTCGGTATCCGTTTTGATTGGGGCTGCCCAGGGGATTACCACTTTAACTTCAACTTCTTTGCGGGCCACCAGCAAGAAAGCTATTACTACGAAGACTCGATCAACAATGCCAACTGGGCCTCTGTGTTGATGGATAACCACAAGATTCCAGTACTGCGAGAAAAAAACGGCGAGATGATCTCGTTACTTCAAAGCATTCCGTTTTCTTACCACATCGATAATAAAAACCTGATCCGTTACTTAAATAAAGTAGTCAAACAAAGACAGATCCCAATCATCGACGCCGTGGTTGAAAAAGTTCACTTGGATGACAACGACTTTGTAACGTCTCTTGAAACAGACGACGGCAAAAAGCACTCGTTTGATTTGTACATCGATTGCTCGGGCTTCCGCTCACGTATTTTGGGTCAGGCTCTTAAAACTGAATTCATTCCGTTCACATCGACTTTGCAAAATGACCGTGCATTGACTTTTGATCTTCCGAATAACAACGACATTCGCCCATACACACAATGTACGACGATGCCGAACGGTTGGTGCTGGACAATTCCTATGCGCAAGGAAAACCACTACGGTTATGTGCATTCGACAAAGTTCTGCGACGAAGCCCAAGCTTTGAAAGAAGCCCGCGAAAAATTCGGCCACTTTGAAAACTACAAAATGGTAGAGTTCCGTACGGGACGCCACAAACATGCATGGAATAAAAACGTTTTCGGTTTCGGAAACGCTTACGGGTTCGTTGAGCCGTTGGAATCCACAGCGATTCAAACAGCTATGCACAGTATTATGACTTTGTGTAAGCTGATGCCAAACAATCACCAAGACGCTTCCAGTATCGCAGCGATTAATCAAGAGATCGGTGCGACGTGGGATACCTTCCGTTGGTTCTTAAGCATTCACTACAAATACAATAAACAATTGGATACGCCTTATTGGAAGTACTGCCGCGAAAACACCGAAATCGGTGATGCTAAAATGGTAGTGGATCTATTCAATCAACGTCCACCACTCAGTGCGAGCAACCTAGGAACAAATTCGCCTTACACAGCTTGCGAGCCGTTGGTTTTCAACAGCTACAGCTACGACACTTTGATGTACGGGCAAAAGGCTTTAGAACGTCCACCAGTTCGTCCTAAGATGTCTAAGGAAGAATACGTTCAAAGAACGCTTTCTTATCAAGAGCTAACTAAGAAGGCCTTAACGTTGCACGAGCTTTTCACCGAGGATTATTTGATTGAGGGTGGTTTGTTAGAGCAGCTCTTTGAAGATCAAGACACTTGGATCGTGGAAACTGAAGCGTAGCACGTGAAAAAAGGTTAAAACGGGCGACTTTCCGGGGGATTCGCGATAGGTGAATCCCATAAAACCAAAAGGACAAAGCCATGAAATCCGCAATTATCGCCTTCACAATGTTGTTCGCATCTATCTCTTTCGCTGATGAGCGCGTGTTCGACTGCTACGCGACTGAATTGAACAAATCCGCTGAAGTTCCTGTAGAAATCAATATCCAAAACAATCCACGTGTTTTGTTCCGTCACGGGTTGAAGCAATGGTCTTTGGATGTGGGTGATTTCAAAATCGACACTCTTGATTTGAACGGTCCGGCTTTATCTTTGGATGTGGATTCAACTCAAGTGTCGGTTGAGTATATTTTCTCTGTTGAAGCTTCCACAGAATTTGAATTGTCCATCAACGTAGTTGATCACACTGCCAAACTTTACTACTGGGGTTTGGGTACAAAAACTCACGTAGGTAACTTCCAATGTGACGTTACTGAGCAAGCTCGCTAAGCTGGTTTGCACTTCGGCTTCTCCGAAGTAGTTTTAAATTTAATAAGAGAAGGCTCAGCAATCGCTGGGCCTTTTTTATTTAGAACGTCATCTTGCAAGACAGCGAATGAACTTTTTTGGCAGAGTCGGTGATGTTCAAGGTGAATTGTGTCTCGCGGTCTGTTTTAAAATCGAATTTGTATTTGGACTTGTCGATCTTCTTACCCTCAAAAAACTGAATGTCATTCCAAGGTGAAACGATCGCAATATCTTTTTTTCGGTCATCACGAACGATCAACATCATTGATTGGTCGCGTTTTAGGTAAGCCGTCGAAGTGGTTGCACTCAGTGTCTCGCTTTTGCCCTTGATGGAGTTATGCACGGTCCAGTTGCCTAGATCTGAGTCGCAGTTCATGCGATCAAAAGCCTGCGCTACCGAGCTTAGAATCAACAGAATGAAAAGGGTGGAGACTTGTTTCATCTACGCTCTATCGGAGTTCTCACTCTCCTGATAAATAGATTTAAGTCCTGTTCATCAGAAACTTTGTGATACCGAAACGGGAACAATGAGAAATTTCTTTTTCGCCATTATATTGATAGCGCTCGGACCTTCCTTAGGGTTCGCTGAAGAAGTTTCCGTTGTTGGCGAAAGTCATTCCACAATCGAAAAGATCGTTGAAAAACTGCCCTCTGGTGAAACCAAACAGGGCCTTCAAGAATATTTAGAAATCCTAGGTCTAAAAAAATACAATGGCGGCGGAGTCGGTATTTCCAATCGAGGATTGCAGGCGTACTTCGATGCAAAGTTTGGTGATAGTAAAAATAGCTGCGTTCGTGTCGCTGCACTTTCTTTCTATCAAGAAGTCGCTAAAACTTTAAAGTCACAATCCGAGTCTCGTGGGAACACAAACTCTTGCGAGAAGCCTCCCGATCAGGCATTTGATTACGGTTGTTCTGAATCTCGTCCTCGCTTATCGCAAGTGGCGGGGCAAGGTGAGTTCAAAGGGTTGTCGCCAGGTTGGGTTTGGCAGTTAGCCCTAAAGCATGCGAAGGGCGATCCAAATTCTGCGATGTTTCTGATTGGCTTATGCGGTCATGATGATGCTTCGAAAGGCACGTTTCAATACAAAGATTTTTCCGAGGCAGCTTTGGATGACCTTCGTGATCAGCGAAAAATCCAAATTGCAACGAATGCCAAGGTAACGGAATCTATCAACGAATTATCCAAGAACTACGATGCGAACCGCGAAGATATTGAACATCTTAAAGCTGTCCTGCGCTCAGGAAAAAACACAGCGGAGCAGTTAGCCACCGCAACGTCCGTGGATCGTTATATGGCTTGTCCGCCAAAGACATCGGGCTACTATGTGTCTCAGTCATTAGGCAAATCCGTAGATATTGCGGAAGATCTAAAATCACAAATCATCGATAAGCAAAAGTTCGTCGACAATGCTAAAAACACGCCGGGCAAGTATTACCACGTTTATGGAGCGGCCTTCATGGCCTGTCATTTGGTGCAAAATGGAATCTCTACGACGAAAGCTTCTTTCCTTCAGCAACAGGCAGCCAGATTCTATCGTGGCATGCGGATGTGTGATTCCGTCAAGACCATGACTCAGAATACGGACTACTACAAAGACATGCTTAAGAAATACAAAGTCACGAGCATGGAAGATCTCACGATAAAGTCTGTCGAGGCCATTAAGAATAAAAAAATCGATTGCAAGGAGGCCGACACAACGGAATCCATGCTCACGGCAAAACTTCTGAAAGAATGCTCCTTGGTTTACGAAGCTGGATATAATCCAGATATGATTGCTTCAGGAACGGCAATTCCTTCAGTAAGTGATATCAGAAAAAAGCTGGCAGGGAAGTTTCGTAACAGCGATGCGGCTGAACTTTACAAGTCTTGGTATCTAGGTGGCGGTAAAACCTTCGGTCAAGATATTCCATGCACAGATATTCGCGTGTGGGGGCCCAACGACTTAATGAAGCCTGACGCAAACTTCTTTGATAAGCTTTCAAAACCGAGTGGTTGGGCGGAAGATCGTTATCGTCAAGCGGCGCAAAAGTTGTCGACGTGGGATGATGATTTTAAATGGACTATTGCCCAACACAAAGTGGGTGCAGAGTTCGCAGGTAAAAACTGTAAGAAACGTGCGCCAGGTGAAAAACCGCTAAAAGGCATCTGCCCACAGGGGCCTCCTGATGGCGTCACTCAATATGATCTCTATGAAAAAAGTGGAAGTCCTTCATCGTCGAATTCCGTGAAAGGTGCGCAATAACCACTTTCTGGAATTGCCAAGGCAAACTATTGCTTGTTGCGAAGATCACGCAGATAAGAAAACTGCGAGACTGATTTGGCCAACAGGAACGGATTCACCCGCATCTCTACTGATAATTTTAAAGGCACTGATGGCAAATCCATTTCGCGACGTGAGTGAAGTTGGTTCGCATACATTTCAAGCTCTTCGCTATCGCCCGTGATCGGGGAGTTGTCTAAGTTTGAAAGCATATTGCAAAAATTCAAATTCGCTTCCGTGTATTCGTGAGTGCAGTAAATCAATGTTTCCATCGGAAGCTTTTTAAAGCGTTGCAAGCTTTCATAGGCCTGTTCGTAAGTACCTTCAAAAATGCGCCCGCATCCTAAACCGAAAAGCACATCGCCAGAGAAAAGCCATTTCAATTTTGGCTCCCAGTAAGCAACATGTCCCAGGGTGTGTCCCGGGAGTTCCAGTACTTCAAAGTTAAACGGGCCGAGCTGAACACGCTCGCCTTCAGCAACCCAAGTGTCCGCCGCGCCAATTTGGGTTTTGTTTTTCTTAGGAGCAATCACCGGGGCTGGATGCTCCGTCACCAAAGATCTGACTCCGCCAATATGATCGTTGTGGTGATGAGTGAGTAAAACTCCTGTGAGTTTTAAACCATTGTCTTTTAAAAATTGAGAAGTTTTAGAAGCTTCGCCTGGATCGATAACAAGCGCCTCTTGATTGTCGTGATCAATCAAACAGAAGACATAGTTGTCTTCAAAGATTGGAATCAGTTCAACGCGAGGTCTTGTGCTGGCCATAAAGCTCCTCCGCATACTGGATGATATGATTTGCAAGGTTCTTCTTACTATATTTTTCAATGCCTTCGAGGCCGGGACAAGGGTTCGCCTCTAAAACCAGACTGCCTTTACGCGTTCGCAATAGATCGACACCAGAGACCTGCAAACCCAAAGTGCGAGTGGTTTTTAAAACCAACTCTGATTCTTCGGGTGAAAGTTCTGTGGGCTCCGCAGTTCCGCCTAAGGCAAGGTTGCTGCGAAATTCACCGGGCTTAGCAGTTCTTTTCATGGCGGCATGAATTTTACCATCAATCACGAAGGCTCTGACATCGGTACCAAAGGCTTCTGGATAAAACTCCTGCAACAGCAAATGAGTATCGCCGGTTTTTTCAAAAATTCTTGAAATCTCCTCGGCCTTTTCGATTAAGAAAACTCCCTCGCCCTTACTTGATTCCAATTGCTTTAAAATAAATGGAAAGGTGAGAGGATACTTATCGTGTTCTTTAGAAATCAAATACGACAGGGGAGTAGCAATATCTGACTCTTTAAGGATTTGATATGTGAGCCATTTATTTCTAGCAATAGTGTAGTTTTGAGACGGGTTTATAGAGAAAGAACCTTGGTTCTCTAAGGCCTCTAAAACCTTCACAGCTTCACTAAATTGAAAGCTGCTGATGCGTGGAATGATAATGTCGGGCTTAATTTTCAAGCGCTGTAAAGGCCACTCGGGATCCCATAGAAGGACGTTGTGCCCTCTGGAAACAGCTTCCTCGACCAAGCGACGGCTGCTATGAATTTCAAATTTTCGACTGAGCAGTAGTATTTTGAGATTTAGCATAACTGGCCTTGGGACCTCTCGGGTCTTGGCCTATCATATTAGCTTATATGAAGATTAAAGTCGAACTCGACGGACGTGATTTTATCGAAGTGGAATGCTTGGGCGATAATGCTCAGGCACCGGGGCGAGTTTTAAACGTCTCTCATATGGGATGTACTGAATTTATGGATATGATGAAGAAAATGCGTCGTTCGTTTGGCGCTGACATTTCTAAATGGCCTTTGCCAGAAGGGCAAGATCACAGCAGTTTGTTACTGCGTGAAATGGTTTTGCGTCTGCGTGGAGAATGGCAGCCAGTAAATGCCGAAGAAGAAGTTTGCCATTGCCGCAATATTTCTGCGCACACAATTGATCAGGCTATTATTGCAGGGGCTCGTACTCCTGAAGTTGTAACTCGTCAGACATCGGCGAGTGCTCAGTGCGGGACATGTCGTCCTGAAGTTCACAAAATGATTCAATATCGTTTGAATCAGCAAAAAGCGTCTTAGTCTTTACTCTCGCTCCCACCATCTTTCGTTGCACATTTACCAGATAGATCCTCCTGAATTTTTTCGGGGAACTGACCGGTTTTCAAATAGTGATCAAGAAGAGGGGCGAGTTTGCGTCGGCAAGAACCTCCGCAAGGGCCTACGCCTGCGGTGGTGGTATCGAAAATTTCGTTTAGGGTCTTAGCACCATCTGTGATAGCCTTCTCAATGGTCGCTCGGGACACATTGTTGCAGCGGCAGATGATTTCGGTTTTCTTCTTTTGACCCATAAGGGTTATCGTACGCTGCTCGAATATGCGGCTCAATGCATTATCTAAATGCATTGCGTCGAGTCTAGGCCGGGGTGCGTGGTTGATAAGTTGATCGAACTCCGGTAAAAGTAATGTCCCTTTAACAGTGGAGATAGACATGTCTACAGGTACTAACGACAAACTTCCAATGACAGTTCGCGGAAAAGCGCTGCTAGATGCAGAGCTTAAGAAGCTATTGTTAGAGGAAAGACCGTCTGTCATCGCTGCTATCGAAGAAGCACGCGCACAAGGCGATATCTCTGAGAATGCTGAGTATGAATCAGCAAAAGAGCGCCAATCTATGATCGAAGGTCGTATTGCTGAAATCCAAGGCAAATTGGCTGGTGCGGAAGTGATCGACGTGTCTACTATTAAGGCAGACCGCGTTGTATTCGGTGCTCATGTTAAAGCTGTTGATACTGAATCTGAAGAAGAAGTGGCTTACCAAATCGTGGGCATCGATGAAGCTGACGTTAAAAAAGGTATGATCTCTGTTCTTTCTCCGTTGGCGCGCGCGTTGATCGGTAAAAAAGTTGGCGACACTGTAACAGTGCAAAGCCCTAAAGGTGACAAGGAATTCGAAATCCTTCACTTCGAATACAAATAATTCTCCTTGGCGATCTAGACCTTTCAATTCAGAATAGGTCATGGATCGCCGCAATCGCTCAGACAAATATTTGATCTCTGAACAGCCAGGAATGAAAATCTTCTTAACGGGATTGATCCTGGCTTTTTTAATTGGTTATACAACCAGTTCTTTGCTTTCTCCTCAGCGTATCAAGGCACAACTTGATAAGGCCGCGAGCCATATCCACAAAGACATCTCTGTCACTTTTGAATCTGCAGAGCTGAGCTTAGCGGATGGAATTCTGCCGCGTTTTTCGGTCGTAATTAAGCAAGTACGTATGGAATCTGATCAAGCTTGCTGGATGTCTCCGCTGCTTGAAATCGATGAAATGCGTTTGCCGATCTCGTTGTGGGGACTACTGACGAAAGCTCCACCGATCAAAGTGATCGACACTGATAATGTGAAGCTAACTTTGCGTGGAACTGTTGAAGCTTGTGAAAAACAAAAACAAGAAGTCGCAAAACACCAAGAGGACACTCCGGCGCCACTCGTGACGTTGTCTCCCTCGGAACAAGCCGATAAATACCGCAACGACGTGCGCGGCTTAAGAATTCGTAGTTTTAAAATCATTTCTGCCCAGTATCCGCAATATCCGTCAGAGCTTTTGAATTTTAAAGCGAACGTAAAATCATTTGAACCACGAGTGGTTGAAGTTCACGCGAAAACCAATCTTTTGCGCGATGATATGGTGGGGGATTATCTGTCCCACGCGAATCTATTCCTGGAATACAAAGAAATGCCCGAGCAATCTTTGCAAGCGCACTTTTTCGGGAACTGGCGCGAAGGTCACTACAGTGTGATTGCCCATTACTCCTTGGTAGATCATTTGCTAAATATTGAAACTGATATGAAGCACATTCCTTTGAGTCAGGTTCTAAGAGTTCTGCAAAAGTACGACCTGGTTTCTAAAGAACTGAACGGCAAACAAGTATGGGTGTCCGCGAAGGCGCGCCTAAGCGGTGAAGCTGAAAAGTTAAAAAACGCACCGTTTGAAGTAAAAGACTTCCGTATCGAAGGTGATTTGGGCGAGATGAGTGTCGAGCAAGCCTCGTTCACTTCCGTGGATCCGCTTCGTTATAAGCCCTTTTTGATCGATATTAAAAACATGCGCATTGATAAATTGATGTCTTTCATCAATCGCCCCTCGAAGGCTCGTGTCTTCGGTGATTTGGGATCTTTCACGGGACAGGCTGAGTTTGTTTCTGAACGTGACATCCGCATGGTGGGTGAGCACCAAGGCTTGCAGTTTATTTTCTCGAACAAAAGCCAACGCGAAATGCAAATCGTAGATCGTATTTCTGGCGAGATGTCCTTGAAAGGTGACACTTGGAATATCGCCGTGAACCGTGCAGAGCCTCGCGGTGGTAATTTTATTGGGAATATCAAAGTCAAAGCCGATCGTGATTTCAAAGACGTGGTTTTGAATACCAATATCGATGAAGCGACTCTAGCTCCCTCTGTCCAAGCGTTGATGACAAATGGTGGGGAGATCGGTGTACTTAGCTTGAATGCCGAAGCTCGCTTAAAGGAAAACAAAATCTCTTACATCAAAGGTACAGCGCAAGTTAGCTCGGCCGATGTCGAGGGCATGGCTTTCGGAAAAGCCAAAGCCAAGTTTGACTTGAAACAAGGCGAAGTCGTCATTCACGCTCAGACGCAAAGTTTATCTGTTGAACAAGAATCTCCAGGGGCTGACGTGTTAGAGCAAGTTGTGCCTACAGGCTGGTGGACAGATGATAAGCTTGCGATGAAGGACATCCATGGGGAGTTTCACTGGAAAACCAATGAAAGCCTGCAATGGATTGGTTTTGAATCGACCTTTAATAAAGACGCTAAGCTTGCAACAGCAGGTTCTTGGAATGAGTTCGGTCAACTTAAAGGGACTGTGAATATCAAAGACGGCAAGACCTCTAAGAAATTCCAAATCGGCGGAACTCGTGATTTGCCAACGTTCGCCGAAGACGGTCCTAGAGGCAGCAGAAAATGATTTATCTGTTGTTGCTAATTATAGTGCTGGTTGGAATTCCGATGTACCAACACTTTAATTGGAAGGCACAGCCTTGGCCACAAAATGGAGTGAAAACTCCCAAGTATCAAGGTCATCGTGGATATTGGAAAGAGGGCGCTCAAGAGAACACTCTCGCGTCCTTTAAGGCAGCCAAAGCTCGCGGTCTGCAAATGATCGAAGTCGATGTGCACCTAAGCGGTGATGGTGAAGTGATCGTTCTGCACGATGCGGATTTAAAACGTGTGGCCGGGGATTCAAGAACGGCATTAGAGTTCACCGCTCAAGAATTAAAGACACTCGCACAAGTTCCAACCTTACGTGAAATCCTACAAAGCCCCGATGTTCCGCAATTATTTAATATCGAACTAAAAACCAACAAAGCCTTTGATCACACTTTAGAAGAAAAAGTCGTCGCCGTGGTGAAAGAAACTAAAACTGAATCCAGAGTTCTGTTTTCAACCTTCAATCCGTTAGCAGTCAGAGCCTTATCAAAACTAGCCCCGCAAATTCCACGCGCGCTGCTAGCAACCAAAGAACAAGACCCTGCCAATCGCTGGTATTTGAAGCTCTTAATCTTCGCTCCCTATATCAAAGCAAACATCCTGCACTTAGATCATCGCTATGTGAGTGTCGAAGACTTAAAGAAGTATATTAAACGGGGAGTGCCAGTCAGTTTCTGGACCGTGAACGAACAGCCAAGAGCCAACGAACTCCTAGCCAACGGCGCCCACAGCATCATCACAGATACTCTTTCCTAAAAGGCGCCTGCCGGTTTTTAGGAACGCTCTGCGCAGTGAAACACGACCTGGCACCTAAAACAGGCACCTAAAACACTTTCGAAATAAAAAAAGCCTTCGTGGTTTCCCAGAAGGCTTTTGGAAATCTAAATTTTCAAAAACAATTAAGAGTTGTGTGGCTCTTTGTTTGTTTGAGTTTGGTTAGCTTGCTGACCTTGATGTTGTTGGTGAGCAACCTGTTGAGGTTTTGCCTCTTTGATCTCTTCATCATTGTTAATTTCGTTCAAACCTTTTTTGAAGCCGCGGATAGCTTGGCCCAAAGAAGATCCCAATTGAGGAAGTTTGCTTGGTCCAAAGAAGATCAAGAAAACAAGAGCGATTAGTAGAATGTGTGTGATGCTAAGTGAACCCATTTTTTACCCCCGCAACAATTATGAGTTGTGTGGTTCTTTTTGGCTTTGAGTTTGGTTAACTTGTTGGCCTGGTTGTTGTTGATGAGAAACTTGTTGGTGATTGTCTTTGATGTCTTTTGCATCAACGTCGATCTCGTTCAAACCTTGTTTGAAACCGCGGATCGCTTTACCTAGAGAAGATCCCAATTGGGGAAGACGGCTTGGTCCAAAGAAGATCAAGAAGATCAGACCAACTAAAAGAAGATGTGTAATGCTAAACTCACCCATTGAAACTCCTCCCAGAGTTAATATAAGTCTACACGTTTTAGACCGCTCCAGGAGGAAAATCAATATAAGACGGGGCGTTATTGGGCTGTAGTCTCGTTAATTTCGTTTTGGTCTTCGATAGTGGCCTCATTTTCCAGCGCTGAGTCTGAAGAAGGTTTTAAGGCAACTACAGGCTCGTCCGTCACTGGGGAAATCACTGGTTGAGTCTCAGTTTGGTTCACAGCTTTCATTGGAAGCTCTTTAGCTACGCCCTTAGACTGTTTCGCTGGACTTGCAGTGTTATTCGCATTCACATTTGATGAGCCTTTTTTCAGGGCTTTCAGCTGTTTATCGTACTTGGCCTTAACTGCCGCCAAGTCCTTTTGATAGGCCTCACGGATCGCTTTAACTTGCGCCGTGTTGTATTCGCTCATGCAACCAGAGTAAGTGGAGGCAGCGATTTCCTTCGCTTTAGCACGGCACATAACCTCACCCGAAGATGAAGATTGGGGGGCTGCTGCGAAAGTAGTGTTAGCGAAAAGGATCGTCAAAACGAACGACAGAACTGTTTTCATGACCTTGCTCCTTAGGGAATCTCGGGGATTCTTATTCCAAGTTTCGTGCCGGAATGGAATCCTCTAGGTTTGAGGTCAAGGTGGGGAGTGGGTCTTTTTTTCAGGGGTTGTACAGCAAATTGGCGGGTGGTGCGGCGGTTTGTAGGGAGAGGTGTGGGACTGGCAACTCCGCGACACGCCTTCCGGGCTCAACCGTTGCCCGCCGTTGGCGGGTTCGCGCCATCGTGGCGCCAACGGAGGTCGCTGCGTTGCCAGTCCCACACCTCTCCCTACAAACCTCGTCCAACTGCATTTGCTTTGAATAAAAAAAGCCACTCTTTTTGGGAGTGGCTTTTTTGGTTTTGCTTAGTTTGGTTTACTAGCGTCTTACTGATTTTGGATCGAGGGCGTCTTGGAGGCCGTCGCCCAGGAAGTTGAAGCTGATAGTGACCATGATGATCAAAATCCCTGGGAGGATTGCTAGGAAGGGAGCTTGGTAGATCAATTCCGTCGCATTGTTTAGCATGTTACCCCAGCTCGGAGTTGGCGGCATGATACCTAAACCCAAGAAGGAAAGTGCTGCTTCAAACAAGATCGATTCGCCAACACCTAAAGTGATGGAAACCAACATCGGCGCGATCACGTTCGGGAACATATGACGAACGATGATTGTTGAGTCTGTTGCCCCCAATGTTCTTGCTGCCAAGATAAACTCACGCTCGCGGATTGATAAGATACTGCCGCGAACCAGGCGAGCCACAGTCATCCATGAGAACAAGCACAGGATGATGATCATTTTAAAGATCGATTCATTCTGTGTACTGACGATCGCATTTAAGACGGGGATTTTAGTGAAATCGATGGCCGCCATAACGATCAAGACTGGAATTGTCGGCAAGCTCAACAGGGCATCTGTGATACGCATAAGAGCCGTATCAATCCAGCCGCCATAGTAACCAGCGATACTACCGATCAAAAGACCCACCAAGGCAGATGCGATAGCAACTAGAACACCCACACCCATAGAGACGCGAGTCCCATAGACCAAGCGGATGAAAACATCGCGGCCTAATTCATCTGTTCCGAATAAGTGGAACGTTTTGAAGCCATCAAAAACTTTCAAAAGTTCTTTCGTTTCAGGAATGTTCAAGGACTTAAAGATGTCTTTAGCTTCGGGGATTTCTTTAGCACCCACATCATAGATAGCGTCGATTTCTGGAACTGAAACCAAACCTTTTTCCACCAAAGCCTTTTGGATTTTATCCGCAGCTTCAGGATTGGCGTTGATGAATCTTTCGATTTCAGTTTCGCGCACATCTTGGCCTGCTTGAGTTGCCGTGAATGGAGCCACGTAACGGTTTGCTACGTTTTGTGCATCGGGATCAAGGCCTGTAATTTGCTGAATCTGATTCGCAAAAATAGAAATCAAAAGGAACATGGCAATGACCACAGCTCCAGCCACAGCAAGCTTGTGATCTAGGAACTGTTTTAAAACCATTTTCCACATCGGAACGGCTTTTTCTAAATCCGCGCGGTCTTTATCGGTCAACAATGTCACATCTACGTTATTCATAGTTAATTCACTTCCTGACATCTTGAAGCCTACTTATAAGCAATTCGCGGATCTGCGAACCCGTAAGCGATATCCGCAACAAGGTTCATCAACAGAACCATGCTCACGGAAATCACGAATGAAATCATCGCGACGTTATAGTCATTACCGATGATAGAGTCGTATACCAATTTGCCGACACCTTGGTACGCGAACACAGTTTCTGTTAGCAAAGCTCCAGAGAAAAGTGTCGAGATACTCAAAGCCAAGATCGTAATAAGTGGGATCAAAGCATTACGGAAAGCATGTTTCCAAATAACTGTGGAGCGATCCAAACCTTTCGCACGTGCCGTACGAATAAAGTCATTGCGCATAGCTTCGGTCATCGCTGAACGAGTAAAGCGCGAGAAACGACCAATTTGTTGAATCGACAAAGAAAGAACAGGCAGAACCAAGTACTTTGCGCGATCCATAACATCGGCCCAGAAGCCCATGTTTTCGGCCCCGATGGTTTGGGTGCCTCCGGCAGGGAAGAGTGGGAATTTCACCGCAAAGATAATGATCAAAACGATAGCGAGCCAGAATGAAGGTATCGAGATACCCGCAAAAGAGAACAGATTCATAAAGTAATCTGTCTTAGAGTTCGGTTTCAAAGCAGAAACCACGCCCAATGGTACGGCGATAGCGATAGACAAAATCAAAGAAGCTGCAGAAAGAATAAAGGTATTCCACAAACGTGGCCCCATCAGCTCTTGAACTGGAACGCGGTAAGTACGGCTGTAACCTAAATCGCCAGTGACAACTGAAGCGATCCAGTTGCCATAGCGTTTATAAATCGGTTGATCCAAACCATAAAGACTTCTCAAGCGAGCTACGTCTTCGGCAGTGATCTTAGGATTGGAGGCCACCATCATGTCTACTGGATCTCCAGGCATTAAACTCATTAAGCCAAAAACCACGTAGGATAGCACGGCTATCACAGCGAGTGTTTGCAAAACGCGACGGGTGATAAATGTAGTCATGGGTAGCCTCTCTTAAATACGAATTACAAAGACCAGTCTTCGATATAGTTAGTTTCGTAGAACTGGTGACCAGACATTTTATAGTTCTTCAAAGTTTTTGGAACTACAGAGATGTCAGAGCGGTAGTACAACGGAAGAACAGGAACGTCTTCAGTGTAGTTTTTCAAAATATCATGAACGATCGCCGTGCGTTTTGTCGCATCGAACTCAAGATCCAAAGCATCTAGATCTTTATCTACAGAAGCATTTGTCCAGCCCATGTAGTTCTGACCTGACCAACCATTTTTATTGGAAGGAATTGCTTTAGAAGACAATGTTGAACGCGGAGAGTTTTCTGGAGAGGAAACCCACGCAAACAAAGCCATACCCGCGAACTTACGTTTTGACATCGTGTCGCCGAAGAACACACGTGCTGGTTCGTTCTTAACTAGGACTTCGATACCATTTTGTTTCCATTGGTTTTGTAGGTAAACCTGAACCAACTCACGAGTTTTATTGCCCGCAGTAGTTTGGAACACCAATGACAAACGTTTGCCATCTTTAGAACGGAAACCATCAGCTCCCATTTTCCAGCCAGCTTTATCCAAAAGTTTACCGGCTGTGCGCTTAGAGTAAGAGTACAAAGTCACAGTTTTTGGATCTTTCGTGAACCAAGGGTCTTTAGGGGAAATGTTGTGCATCGCTACTTCTTGGCGGCCTTCGAACAACGCTTTAACTAGGTCATCGCGGTTGATCGAGTAAAGAAGTGCTTTACGAACTTTAGCATCTTTCAAAATTGGATTGTCCAAGTTTAGATCGATATGTTCGTAAGTTACAGATGGCACAAATTGGATTGCGAATGGCAAGTTCTCAGCTTTTGCTTTTTTCTCGAAAGCTAAGGCTTGGTCAAAATCTAAACCTAGAACTGAAACCATGTCGATGGTACCAGAGCGAAGATTTGCTTCCATTGTTCCAGTGTTAGGAATCAACTTAACAATCACTTTTTGGATCGTTGGTTTTTTGCCATAGAAATGTGGATTTGGTGCAAATGCTACGTGAGAACCCAATTTTACTTCAGTGATCACGTAAGGGCCGTTGTAAAGACCAGGGTTTGTGGCGTTACGAACGTAGTTGGAGTTCTTTTCGTAACCTTCCTTAGCTTTACCGTGTTTTTCAAATACATCTAGCTCCAAGTGCGCTGGCACTGGGAAGAACTGAGCCAATTGATAGAAGCTCCAGATTGCTTTGTCGTATTTGAAAGTACATTTTTTAGGATTTTTTGGATCAACGTCGATTTTTTCAACTTGAGTCCATTGCTCTTTTTCACCAACAGCTACGTTAGGAGAAGTCGCAATTTTTTGAGAAGCGATAAAGTCAGCACAGATAACTGGTTTTCCGTCGCCCCATTTAGCAGCGTCGATGATTTCCCAGTTAGCTACGATTTTCTTTTTGCCGCCATCGTCGATGATTTTAGCAGTGCCTTTTTCAAGGGAAGGAATCTCTTTCGCCAATTGAGGAACCCATTTGCCTTCTGGAGTTAGGTTCACCAATGAACGACCCACCATGCGGTACATGTAAGCAGACGCCGACATGGACATGATGATTGGATTCATCGTTTCAAATTCTTGAGAAATACCGATTTTAAGTTCGGCATTAGAAGGAGCTGCCACAGCTTGTGCGCTCATTCCAAGAGCTGCGCCCAGCAACAATCCTTTTGCAAGTCTATTCAACATTCGTTTCTCCTTGTTGATACGTAAATCTATTCCGCTCTCATTAAGGGAGCTTTATCCAACCAGCACGCCTTTTGGTGAGTGCTAGAGCCTTCCAATGCTGGAGTCTTTTGCTTACACACGTCCATGACGTAAGAACATCGTGTGTGGAAAGAACAGCCTGAAGGTGGATTGATCGGGCTCGGAACTTCGCCGCCCAATGATTTCTTCATTTTCTTTTTGCCGTGACCCACGCGAGGAATCGCGCCGATCAAAGCCTGTGTGTACGGGTGTTGTGGATTGCTGAAAAGCTCATCGCGTTCAGCGATCTCAACGATTTTACCTAAGTACATCACTGCAATGCGATCACAGATGTGTTCGATCACGGAAAGATCATGAGAAATAAAAATATAAGTCAGACCCAGTTTTTGCTGAAGGTCCTCAAGCAAGTTCAAAATCTGAGCTTGAATGGAAACGTCCAAAGCTGAAACCGGTTCGTCACAAATAATAAGTTCAGGATTTAAAGCAATCGCGCGCGCAATAGAAATACGCTGACGTTGACCGCCAGAAAATTCATGCGGATAGCGATTCACTGCGGATTTTCTAAGACCCACAAGCTCAATCAACTCCAAAACACGTTTTTCACGTTCAGCCGCTGTACCCACACCGTGGATATCCATTGGCTGTTGGATCGCTTGACCCACTGTCATGCGTGGATCTAGAGAAGCATAGGGATCTTGAAAGATCATTTGCATGTCTTGGCGCTTTTTACGTAACTCGTCGCCAGACATTTTTAGAAAATCTTGGCCCTCAAACTGGATTGTTCCAGCTGTCGGTTCATAAAGGCGAATTAAAGTTCTGCCCAGTGTGGATTTGCCACAACCAGATTCTCCAACCAGACCCAAAGTTTCACCTTTGCGCACGATCAAAGAAACATCGTCGACAGCTTTGACGCTGGCAACTTCACGAAGCAACAATCCCTTTTTGATCGGGAAATGCTTTTTAATATTCTTTGCTTCAAGAATGATTTCACTATTCATGGCAGTCATTCCTTAAACGATCGGGTTGAAGCAAGCCACTTTGTGACCTGGTTTGATTTCAGTAACAGGTGGTTTCATCACAGCACACTCGCTCACAGAACGCGTGCAACGATTTGTAAACGGGCAGCCCGCTGGAAGTTCATGCGGAGCTGGAACAGAACCTTCAATAGTTCTTAGGCGAGACACGCGCTCACCAAATTTTGGACGAGACGCAATCAACGCTGCCGTGTAGGGGTGGCGAGGGTTTAAGAACAATTCCGTTGTATCGGCTTGTTCACAGAACTGACCACCGTACATAACCATCACAAGGTCAGAGATCTCAGAGATCACGCCCAAGTCATGAGTGATGAACTGAACAGTCATGTTCATTTTTTCTTGCAGAGTTTGAATCAATTCTAAGATTTGCGCTTGGATTGTTACGTCTAGCGCAGTCGTAGGCTCGTCCGCGATCAAGAAAGCTGGATCACAAGACAAAGCCATCGCGATCATCGCACGCTGTCTCATCCCGCCAGAAAGTTGGTGAGGGTAGTTGTTATAGCGTTCCGCCGGAGAAGGAATTCCCACCAAACGAAGCATTTCGATCGCGCGCTCTTTGGATTCTTTAGCAGAGCATTTTTTATGGCGCATGATCTGCTCATCCATTTGACGACCAATTGTCAAAACAGGATTTAGAGCTGTCATTGGCTCTTGGAAGATCATGGCCATTTCGCCGCCGCGAACTTCCTGCATTTCAGATTCATTGAATTTCAAAATATCGCGACCGTTAAGTAAAACCTGACCGCCAGTGACCTTGCCTGGTCTTTCAATCAAACGCATCAAGGAGTACGACGTTACGGATTTCCCGCAGCCTGATTCCCCAACGATCCCCATCGTCTGACCTTTTTTGATCGAGTAGGAGATATTGTTAACGGCTTTAAAGTTCCCCGCATTCGTAGCGAATGTGGTTTCCAGATTTTTAACTTCAATAACAGGAGCTTCTTGCACTAATTTACCTCTTTAAAGGAAACGACGTGTTTCAAGTTCTTCTACGATGGATAGGGCGCCCTTTTTCATGGCTTTACCCAAAATCCCTGTCAGTTTGTCTCCGATAGATTGTTTTTGTTCGAACTTCACTTTGATCACTTGGTGTTTGTCTGCCAAATCCATCAAGTAGTCATCGCTTGTGCGGATTTCATCGACCAAGCCTTTAGTGATTGCTTGTTCGCCGTACCAGTACTCACCCGTAGCTACTTCTTCAAGGTTCAAGTTCGGGCGGAATTTACCCACGAAGCCTTTGAAAAGCACGTGAGTGTCTTCAAGTTGTTGTTTGAATTTTTCTTCGCCTTTAGGGGTGATTTCACCCAAAAGACTGACCGTGCGTTTGTATTCGCCGGCTGTGTACTCTTTGAAATCCACATCGTGCTTTTTAAGAACGCGGTGAAGGTTCGGAACCTGAGCCACCACACCAATAGAGCCCACGATTGCAAACGGAGCACAAAGGATCTTGTTAGCTGTCACGGACATCAAGTAACCGCCAGAGGCCGCCACCTTATCCACGCAAACAGTTAGAGGAATGTTTTTTTCACGAACGCGCAAAAGCTGAGAAGCGGCCAAACCGTAACCATGCACCACGCCGCCCGGGCTTTCCACGCGAACAACAACTTCGTCTTGCGGAGTTGCGATCGTAAGAACGGCTGTGATCTCTTCACGCAGGTTTTCCACTGCGGACGCCTTCACGTCGCCTTCAAAGTCGACCACGAAGATTTTCTTTTCGTGTCCTTGCGCCTTTGAGTCGTGAGCTTTACGTTCTTCTTTAAGTTTTTTCTTAAGTTCTTTACGCTCAGCTTTGGAAACCGTGTGCGCTTTAAGGAGATTGCGGAAGCCTTTGTATTTCTTATGCAAAAGTTCTACTTCAACTTCTGTTTTATGGCCGGCCTTGGCTGCAAGGATGGCGATAACAATGATGACTGCCAAAATAGCAAAGAGGATTAAGAAGGTCTGTGCTGCGAAGATTCCGATGCTCTGCATTGCGTCCATTGTAAGCTCCTTGATGCAAGGGCTTACGTTAGTAATTAAATGGACAAAGGTCGAGCATCTTTTTTTGTTTGCTCAAAAAAAAGAAAGCCTCCTGATAGACTGGGTCAAGAATGAATCCTCCACGCTGTTTACTCCTTATTTTGACTCTCACACTCTCTGCAACGCTTTCACATGCGATGGACGCAGAGGAAGAGCGTCTGCGTGGTTTTGCTCAGCATCAAAGTAATTTGAAACGCTTTGATGAAGCGCGTGAGGGCGGGAAGCGCGCCTATACGGAAGAGCAAGAGCAATTGTATTCCGAAAAAGAGCGCGACCTCGCAGCCTACAAAAAGGACAAACCTAAATCGGAACCTTTCAGGGATGACAACTCTCGTGAATTCCGTGATTGGGAAAAAGAGCGTAAAGCTGAAGCAGCTCATTATGAGGAAACTCGCAAAGCTTATGCAGCGCAGTCCGCAAAGCAACAAGCTTTGGATCGCGAGGCAAAGGGACTTCCGACTTTGGCTCAAGAAATGGGTTTGGATCAAGAGCGCCCAAGATTCGATTTCAAAAAGCGTAACTTTGGTACGTCAACAGCGTCATCAGGTGGATCGGGCCGAGGCGGGGGAGGCTCTAGCAGTGGCTTCAACCCAGGTAACTCGTCGTTCCCACCACCGCCAACATTTGATGATTTCAGTGATGGCTATGTGCCGGCACCGAATGTGTCTCCTGAAGACTTCGGTGATGTGCCACCACCACCTCCGCCACCAATGGGCTTTGACCAAGGGTTCAGCAATGGCAGTGAGTTCATACCTCCGCCACCACCTCCACCAGGAAATTTCGAATCCGGAGATTTTTAAAAAAGAAAAGGCACCTTCAAGGTGCCTTTTTTATTTCTAGGATTTAAGAAGTTCGTCGGTTGTGAGGCCGGAGTGTTGTTTGATCCCTCTCATCAGGTACCAGAAGATTCCCAGTAGGAAAATCATTGAAGGCACCATGATGATGGCCATCGACCAAGTCGTCATCTGAGCGATTTGCTCGTTCAGGATTACGGATTGGGCGTCCGCGGATAAAGTCATATCGATATCTAGAAAGATTCTTCTCGCTAAGACAAAGTTTAAGATAGCGCTGGTTACGAATGATAAAGATAGCAACATCGTCGCTTTTCTCATGTGTTCGTGAAACTCAACTTGTTTGCCGTGTTCTTTTAGTTTTTCTTCTAAAAGCTCCACGCGCATAACATTTGGATTTAAGAACAAGCTTTCGATAAATGGTTTTTTCGTGAAGGCCGAGCCCAAAACAAAACACCCCACCAACGCTGGGAAGGCTGCTTCCTTAACTGCAAACCAGAATCCGTGAATTCCGATCAAAGCCAAACCACCAGTCAAACCCACGTTCAAAAGACCTAAGATTGAAAAGGCATTTACTTTTTTGCGTTTGATAAGATCGTAGATCCCGTAGATCAACGGGAAGGCTAAGGCCAAAATCAGTGCATTGAACGGACCAATATGTTTGGTCAATTTGTTCAGGATCAAAACTGGCAACAGGATGTTAAAGATTAAATTCAGCCAGCTATTTTCAGGTTTTTGAGTGGTCGCAGTCGTTTCAGTCATCGATCGATATCTTTGTCGGCTTCGCGCTTAAATGCAAGGATGCAAAAGGCGCCTGGCACCTTTTAGGGGAGCGCTGCGAAACCGAAGCGGTTCCGCAGGGCGCCAGTTGTTCTTAAGCGTGATCGTACATGCGATCTTCAAATGCAGCCAAAGCGGCTTTCGCGCCTTCGCCCATAGCGATCACGATCTGCTTGTACGGAGTCGTTGTGACGTCACCAGCAGCGTAGATGCCTTTTACGTTTGTGCGGCATTTTTCATCCGTGATGATTTCACCGAACTTTGTCAGTTCCACAGTGCCTTTTAGGAATTGGCTGTTTGGCACCAATCCGATTTGCACGAAGACGCCGTCAAGATCCAATTTCTCAAGCTTATTTGACTCGCGGTCCATGTATTCCAATTGATGAACTTTCGCACCATCGCCGATGACTTTTTCCGTTTTCGCACCTGTGATCACAGATACATTCGGCAAAGATTTAAGTTTATCAACCAAGATACGGTCAGCTTTTAGTTCGTTGTTATATTCAATCACGACAACTTCGCGAACGATACCAGCAAGGTCAATTGCAGCCTCAACGCCAGAGTTTCCTCCGCCGATAACAGCGACTTTTTTACCTTTATAGAATGGACCGTCACAGTGAGGGCAGTACGCCACACCACGACCCATATATTCTTTTTCGCCTTCAACACCAAGTTCGCGCCATTTAGCACCTGTCGTTACGATGATGGAGTCCGCAACCATGTGCTCGCCACTTTCAAGCTCGATTGTTTTGATCTTGCCTTCAGTTTTGATTGTTTTCACACGGCGGTTTTCCAAAACGCGAACAGGGTAGCTTGCAACGTGTTGGTTGAGTTGTGCTGCCAATTGAGGACCTTCAGTGTAAGTCACGCCGATCAAGTTCTCGATGCCTTTGGTTTCTTGAACTTGGCCACCGATTTTTTCAGTGATCAAAGCTGTAGAAAGACCTTTACGAACCGAGTAGATCGCAGCCGATGCTCCCGCAGGGCCGCCACCAATAACTAGAACATCAAAGTGACCCAAGTTTTTGTTCACAGGTTCAGAAGGCTTTGTAGAGGCGTTTTCATCAACACCGTAAGTTTTTTCAAGTTTTTCAATCAAGTCCAAAACAGAGATGCGACCAGAGTGGAACATCTTGCCGTTGCCAGCGAGGCTCGGAACACCTTGGATGCCCAGTTTCTGAACTTCGTCTTGTACGTAACCGCCGTCGATCACTTCGTGCTTCATGTTTCCATGAGCCAGAGTGATCAAGTTCAATGCTTGAACAACTTCAGGACAGTTTTCACAAGTCAAAGACATGAAAGTCTGAACTGTGATGCCTTTGTTCAATCTGCGAACGCGGTCTACCAGCAAGCTATCAAGCAATTTGCCTTTGCCATCTGTATTTAGGATCGCAAGGATCAACGAAGTGAATTCGTGACCGCCAGGAATACCTTTAAAAGAAATCCCAGTCGGCTTGCCTTGGTAATCAATACGGAAAGCAGGAACTGGCGAAGTGTTGCCAGATTCTTTAACTGTGATGTTTGGGGATGTTTCAGCAACATCATTCAACATTTCAAAAAGGTCTTTGTGATCTTCGTGGGTGCTGTTATCGATGATGAGTTCTACCGGTTTTTCTAATTTACCGAAGACAGAAACAAGTTGTTCGCGGAGTGAAGAATCTAGCATGAGAGCCTCCTAGATAGAAACGACTTTAAAACTAAAATCCAAATGAATAAAAAATTGGATTGTACTTGTAAATTCGCGGTGGAGAAGCTGCGGGAGGAGAGAGCCACCCGCAGCTTACGAAACGTTCGAAAATCTAAATTAGATTTTACCAACTAGGTCCAAACCAGGTTTCAAAGTAGATTTACCTGGAGTCCATTTAGCTGGGCACACTTCGCCTGGGTTTGCAGCGATGTATTGAGCCGCTTGAGTTTTGCGGTACAATTCATCAGCGTTACGGCCGATGCCGTTGTCTTGAACTTCAGCAAGTACGATTTTACCTTCTGGGTTAACCAAGAAAGTACCACGGTAAGCCAAACCTTCTTCTTCAATGTGAACGCCGAATGCGCGAGTCAATTGGAATGTAGGGTCTGCCAACATTGGGTATTTGATTTTTTTGATTGTCTCAGAAGCATCATGCCATGCTTTGTGCGTGAAATGAGTGTCTGTAGAAACGCCGTATACTTCTACGCCCAATTTTTGGAAATCAGCGTATTTGTCAGCCATGTCACCCAATTCAGTTGGGCAAACGAATGTAAAGTCAGCTGGGTAGAAGAAGAAGATAGCCCATTTGCCTTTAAGGTCGTTTTTAGAAACAGTTTTGAAACCGTTGTTGTGGTAAGCTTGCACTTTGAAATCAGGCACTTGCGTGTTGATGATAGTTTGCATTTATTCTCCTAAGAATAATGGTGTTGTGTAGGGGATCCGTTATGGATCTATAATTTGCTACTTGGTTAGACTAGAAGATCTGAGTCTATTAGTAAAATAGATTATAAATATGTCTTGATAGATTTTATCTATTAACGTAGAATCCTTATAAGACAAGGGGTTTACGGTGAAATTAAAGGTTAACTTTTCTTTGACGCAGCTCGAATATGTCATGGCTGTCCATAAGTATGGACACTTTGCCAAGGCCGCAGATGCCTGCAACGTCACTCAGCCGACTCTCAGTATGCAAATCCAAAAGCTCGAGGATGAGCTGGGGGTGGTGATTTTTGACCGCTCTAAAAAGCCTATTCTTCTGACGGATTCTGGTAAAAAGCTAATTTCTCAAATGCAGACGGTCCTGTTTGAAGCACGCAAAATTGAATCGCTTTTGCTTGAGGGCACGAAAGGTTCTCGCAAGGGGACTCTCACTGTTGCGATCATTCCAACCGTGGCGCCTTATTTGTTGCCTCGCTTGCTTCCGGTCTGTGTGGAGACTCTGCCTGATCTAGAACTTAATATTAAAGAGATGCAGACGGATCAGATTATCGAAGCTTTGAATAAAGACGAAATCGATGTGGGAGTCTTAGCAACTCCAACGCAGATTCCGGCGATGTTCGAGTATCCGCTGTATTATGAGCCGTTCTATGTCTTGTGTGACAAAGACCATGAGTATGCTCATCACAAAAAAATCAAATACCAGTCTTTAGGTATGGATGACATCTGGTTGTTAGAAGAAGGCCACTGCCTGCGCAATCAAGTGCTGGATCTGTGCTCAATCAAAAAGAAAAAGGGCGGAGTAGAGAGAAAGTACAAGTTTGAAAGTGGCTCTTTAGAGACCTTGAAAAACTTGGTGGACCTCTACGGTGGCTACACATTGTTACCTCAGCTTGCGACTCACACCATTGGGGATCGCAGCCAAGTAGTGCAGTTCGAGCGCCCCATCCCAGCCCGCGAAATCGGAATGGTCTGCCGTCGCGAACACTACAAATCTGAATTAGTCGACGCCCTTGGCGAAGCCATTCTAAAAGCCATCCCCGAGGATCTCCGTAAGATAAAACCAAAAGATTTGGATGTCCTACCGATCGCTTAATTTTAGGAATTAACGCAGTTGCGACACCGTTTCGGTGGTGCATCTGCGTTAATAAAGATGCGGGTTTTTCTTTTTTAAAGTCTCAAGACTGATCTCCGTGACTGGTATGTTTTCCATTGAAAGTTCACGGGGAGTACTCTGGCCTTTTAGAGTTACTTGTTTAGGTTTTTTTCTGTTGTCGAAACTTAAGGTGCCCTTGCGGACCTGGCGTCCGCTGATGAGTCCCCAGGGACTCGAGATGGTTGTTAGGTAGACGATAACATCTTTTCTTTTTTCCAGATCGATATTTGGGAAGTCTCCATTTGGTAGCCAGATCGTCGCTTGCAAGTGCGCTTCGTCGTCCTTGGTGTTTAGTGAGCCTCTATCGAAGTGATTTAAGATGATAGAGGTTCCACTTCCTTTCTTAAGTCTATGGCCATTTAAAATTTTAAATCGACTAGCACCTTGGACATCAGATTTCTCAGGGAACTCTTTTGAGTTGAACTCGGTGTTGGGAACTATGTAAGAACCATGGTCGACAGGTTTTTCAGACGAGTAAGCCGAGACTGAAGTTCCAACTGCAACGATGAATAAGATTAGTATCTTCATGAAACTGCTCCGGCGATATCAGGTAAGTATAAATTTTCGTTCGTGATATGACAATGTTTTGTTTATAGGTGAATAGTCTTGTTTTTGGTCATACTGCGAAACCGCAGCGGTTCTGCGCTGCGATAGTTGTGGCGTAAGCTCGAAAGTTCACTCACCATATTGATATTGAATTAAATCAACATGGTGAGGTCTTTATGAAGTCTTTGGTTTTGATGTTCGCAATGACAATCGCATCTTCTGTTTCTTTCGCTTCGGGTGTTTATCGCTGCCCAGTCACTTCGGGTGATCTTAAGGGTGCAGATACGGTGACTATCGTTGAGGACTGCCGTGACTCGTTGACTATGAAGATCACTGGCCAAGGGGAGACTTTGGTTACGAAGGTTGTAAAGTACGACTATCAGAACTCCAATGAGCAGCTTAAGATGTTCAAATCTGACGACCGTAAGACTTTTGTATATGTGGAAACGGACCATGTGGGCTTAAAGGTTCAGGTGTCAGCTCTGCAATACATCGTTAGAACGAACTATTGCCAGCAGGTGGGTTGGTAGTTGGCCAAAAATTGGACAGCTTAGGAAAGCATTTCAAGACCCCAGGGCGAAACCCTGGGGTTTTTCATTTTGTGGTATAAAGGTCCTCGGTAGTTTCTCGAACTAAATACTGAGGTAAATGTGAAAGCGCTTAAAACAATCATGACAGTTATGGCTCTTGGTTTGGTCGTTGTTGGCTGTGAAGAAGGCTCAAGCAACGGTAATCAAAACGTAAATCAATATGACCAAGTTAACGCTCAAAGAATTCAGGCAGAGATTGGTTCTTACAACGTGAAAATCGTATGTGATGACAACAGAGCGACGATGAATCTTCCGTTGGTTTCAATGACATTCACATTGAAAGACAATGGCACTTACACTCAAGAAATCCAAAGCCGTGACAAGTATTGCAGAAAAGACTGCTTAATGCGTGGTTTCGGTACTTACGTGTCGACTGAAACTTCGATCACATTCAATCAACAACAGTTGAAAAGCGGCAGCGCCGTTGTGCAAACAGAGCGCAGCAACACATACAACCGTGAGTACGTAAGTGGCCACCGTCAAAACCGCGTGACGATGATTGGATTGTCTGATGATGGGAATAACAACATCTGTGGTGGTCCAATGCAAATGCGCCTTATTAAACAAAAACGCTACGCTCAGCAATGGTAGTTAGCGGGCCAATCGTAGTAAATTCCTATACAAATAGTTAAAAATTCCGAAACCCCAAGGCTTATGGTCTTGGGGTTTTGTGCTTATTGGCAGGTGGGGTAGGCAAAGGATCCTTAGGGTGTATGATGAGCCCAAGTCCATTAAGGACGACAGATTCAAGGAGGTCTCTATGGCTAACCAAAACATGAATCAAAAACCGCAACAAGGTCAAACAGGCGAGCAACAGCAGCCTAATAAAAATTGGAACCAGGAAAGAACTGGGGATAGATCCACTGTTCAGCCTGGAACAAAACAACCTCAAAAAGACATCGATTCAAGCGTTGAAGAATAACGCTAACTGAATCCGATAAAATTTGAAGTTTTTTAAAGAGCGCACACTTCGCAGTCTGCGCTCTTTAACTTTTTTCAGACGGCATTTATTTAGAAACTTTCGCCAATTCACTTTTCACCAGATTCCTAAACCACAACCGTAAAAGATCTTTGTGAGTCCGTGAGTGCCACACCATGCGCATATTCACATTCGGCAAAGGAAAAGGGGTCGCCTGGATTTGGATGGGGAAAAACTCCTGGTATTTTTTTAAAAGCAAAGTCGGAGCTGTAAGAACCAGATCTGATTGGGAGAGGGTGAAGGCCATGCCGGTAAAGCTGTAAGACCCATAGGCAATATTGCGACTGCGCTTTTTATCGCCGATTTTCTTTTCCAGATTATCCTTAAAGTCTCCTTGCAAGGTAATCAGCGCGTGATCCAAATCATAGAATTGGGCAGGTTTGATTTCGCCTTGAATGAGTGGATGTTTTTTGCGGTAAGCTGTCGAAAATGTGTCCTCTAAAACCTTGGTCTCATAAAAACCTTCAGGAATATTTTTATAAAAACCAGCAATAGCCATATCGAAGGTTCCATTTTCCAATTCCGCTTTAGGGAGCTCTCCACGTGTGGGACGAATAGAAACCTGAAGGTGAGGGGCCTCCGTTTTTAAGCGCTTCACAATCGCAGGCATCACCAGAACTTCAATGTAGTCCGATGTCGCAATCGTGATGCGATCTGTGATCTTCTTGGGATCAAATTTTTCATTCTCTTGAGTGAGGGCCTGAGCCTGGTGAACCAGACTTTCAATTTGTGGTCTAAGGCGCTTTGCCGTTTCTGTCAGTGTCATGCCGCGGGAGGCGCGGACAAATAGAGGGTCATTAAAATGCTCACGGACTTTTTTAAGTCCATGACTGATCGCAGACTGAGTGACGCTCAGCTCTTGCGCCGTTTTTGAGACATTTAAAGTCCGATACAGACTTTCGATAACCACCAATAGATTCAGGTCGAGCGGCTTTTTCATAGAACCTCTGATATGAGTATAATCGATAGCCTATATGAAAACAATGAATTGGATTTATGAGCGCCATAGTGGCAGCGTAAAGGGTATAGAAAACTCTTTCGGAGGCACAAATGCTGAAGGTTATCGGATCTCTTATTATCGGACTGACACTAGGTCAGGGTGTTGCGCAAGCTCAAGGCAAGAAGGTGAATATGGAAAACCGCGCTCTTATCGTTATTTCAAGTCATGGCAAACTTGGCGACACAGGAAAACCCACGGGTTGGTTTTTATCTGAAGCCACTCACGTCTATTACCCTTTGATTAAGGCTGGATACAAAGTTGATTTCGCAAGTCCTCAAGGGGGAGCTGCCCCGATGGACCCTGGCAGTCGTGAAGCCAAAGACGACGACAACGCAAAATTCCTAGCAGACCCGGCTGCGATGAAATTGGTGCAAGAGACTTTGCCTCTTTCTAAGGTTGATCCCAAAAAGTATAAAGTGATTCACTTTGCTGGTGGCCATGGTGCGATGTGGGATTTCCCGAACAATCCAGAACTCAGCCGTGTGGCTTCCAGTATTTATGAAAATGGCGGTATCGTATCAGCAGTGTGCCACGGTCCAGCTGCTCTCGTAGATATTAAGCTCTCTAATGGCGAGTATCTGATCAAAGGCAAAAAAGTGAATGGATTTACAAATTCAGAAGAAGCCGAAGTGGGCCTTACAAAAGTAGTTCCATTCCTTTTGGCTACGAAGCTCCAAGAACGCGGCGCAAACTACGAGGGTGGAAAAAACTGGGAAGACAAAGTCGTAGTTGATGGTCGTTTGGTAACAGGGCAAAATCCACAGTCAGCTCACAGTGTGGCTCGCAAAGTGGTAGAGTTGCTGCAAGTGAAAAAGTAATCGAGGTTATATATGGCAGATTTATTCAGCGAATTTAAATTGAAAAGTCTCACTCTTCGCAATCGTATTGCGGTCCCGCCGATGTGTCAGTACTCGGCGGTAGATGGAGTGGCGAATGATTGGCATCTTGCTCATTACACGGGTCTTGCTCGTGGTGGCGCGGGATTGGTGATTGTCGAGGCGACAGGAGTTTCTCCGGAAGGTCGTATCACTCCAGCTTGCTTGGGTCTTTGGAATGACACTCAAGCGCAAGAACTTAAAAAAGTTGTAAGCGCGATTAAGTCGGGCGGTGCCGTAGCCGGTATTCAAATTGGGCACGCGGGCAGAAAAGCCAGCGCAAATATTCCGTGGCAAGGCGATGATCATATTCCAGAGGGTGATTCACGCGGTTGGCAAACGATTTCTCCTTCAGCGATTGCTTATGGGTCGAATCTTCCAAAGGTTCCCAAAGAAATGACTAAAGAAGATATCTTGCGCGTGCAAAATGATTTTGTGGCTGCGGCAAAGCGCGCACTAGATGCGGGCTTTGAATGGCTTGAGCTACACTTTGCCCATGGTTATTTGGCGCAAAGCTTTTTCTCGGTTCATGCGAATCACAGAAAAGACGAATACGGCGGCAGTGCCGATAATCGCGGTAAATTTTTGCGCGACACGGTAGCGGCTGTTCGCAAAGTCTGGCCAGAACATTTGCCACTGACAGCTCGCTTTGGTGTGATCGAATACGACGGACGTGACGAAGAGACTTTGTCTGAATCCATCGCATTGATCAAGCAATGGAAAGAGCTAGGTCTTGATATGGTGAATGTCAGTATGAACTTCTCCACTCCGACGGCAAAGATTCCATGGGCACCAGCGCTCTTGGCTCCGATTGCAGAAAGAGTACGTAGAGAATCAGGTTTGCCAGTGGCTTCAGCATGGGGATTTGATAATTCAGCGATTGCAGATAAATCTGTGCGTGAAAATCAATTGGACCTAGTGATGATTGGTAAAGCTCATTTGGCAAATCCACATTGGACTTACAAAGCAGCGATTGAACTTAAAAAAGACAAACCGTCATGGGTGTTGCCAGCACCTTATGCTCATTGGCTTGAGCGCTACACGAATAAATAGTCAGATAGACGTAATAATAAAAAAGCCCAGGATTAATAACCCTGGGCTTTTTAGTTTTAAGAATAAAACAAAAATTAAAGACGAATACCTTCAGCCGCAACTGCATCTTTAACAGTTGGACGCTCAGTCATTTTGCCCATGAATTTTTGCAAAGCCGTGTGTTGAGCGATATCTACGCCAACCAAACCTGTCCAACGAAGAACGTTGTAGGCATAAGCATCAGCCACAGAGAAGTTTTCACCCAAGATATATGGATTTTGCTCAAGGTGATTGTTCAATACGCCTAGACGCAATTGCAATTTGCCTTTGATTTGTTCTTTAGTTTCTTCGTTCATAACAGCGCCGCCGAACAAAGAACCCAAGCCTTTATGGATTTCAGTCGCGATGAAGTTTAGCCACTCCATAGCTTTGTAGCGTTCCATTGTGCCGTACTTAGGCAAAAGATTTTTATCAGGAGCTTGATCCGCAATCCATTGCAAGATCACTGCACCTTCAGTCATCAAATGACCGTTAGGAAGTTGCAAAGCGGGGATGTAGCCCTTTGGATTGATTTTTTTGTAGTCGCCGCCAGCGTATTCTTTGGCTTTAAGATCTACTTTAACAAGCTCAAAGTTCAAGCCTGCTTCGCGAAGTGCGATTTGAGAAGCCAGTGCACATGCACCCGGAGAATAAAACAGATTCATTTATATGTCCTTTGTTAGGAATGCGTCGGTAAATGTATCAGTATCTGATACACAAGTAAAGGCCATTACTGTTGGGTGTCAGGACTAATGTGTGCTTCTTTACAGCCTTTTGATCTCCATCTTGAAGGATGGCGCTCCCGGTCGCCAAGATAGGGCAAAACAAACAAATGGAGTAATGTGATGAGATATCAATGTTTCATATGTGTTTCGCTTTTGTTTTCTTTGCAAGTTCAGGCTGCGCCCGAAACTCCTGTTCCAGTAACGGTCGATAATTTCGTGAGAGCAGAAACCGACATGACCTTTGCTAATACGGTCAAGAAAGACGGTTTGGGAAAACTCGAACACCAACGCAATATGGCCTCTATCGATGAGCAACCAATTGTGCGTATGAATCGCGATACCCTGTACTCCATGGGCGTGTATGATTTGGAAGCCGGACCCGTAACGATAACTCTGCCTGATGTTGGTAAGAGATACATGTCGATGGCAGGAATCAGTCAGGATCATTATGTCGACGAGATGGTGCACGGTCCCGGTATGAAAACTTATACTCAAAAGGATGTCGGAACTCGTTATATGGCTGTGGCGATTCGCACGTTAGCAGATCCAAATAGCGCCCAAGATATGAAGGAAGCCCGAGCGGCTCAAGACAAAATCACTGTCGAACAAAAAGCTGTCGGAACATTTGAAATTCCTAAGTGGGATACGGCTTCTCTTACGAAAGTCAGAAATCTTTTAAAGCAACTGAGCGCCATGAAGGGCACGACATTTACAGATGCCTTCGGTAAAAAATCTGAAGTCAATCCCGTTGCCCATCTATTGGGGACTGCTGCGGGTTGGGGAGGAAATCCTAAGAGCGAGTCGATATACACAAGTGTCAGTCCTAAAGACAACAGCGGTAAAACAGCCTACAGACTAACCGTGGGGGATGTTCCGGTTGAAGCCTTCTGGTCGATCAGTGTTTATAATGCCGCTGGGTATTTTGAAAAAAACAAAGCGGGTGCTTATTCGGTCAATAGCCTTACTGCGAAAAAGAATTCCGACGGTAAAGTGACTGTGCAGTTTGGTGAGTGCTCAGACAGAGTGATGAACTGCCTTCCTATAATGAAAGGATGGAGCTACACCGTTCGCATGTATAAGCCGAAAGAGGAGCTAATGAAAGGTCAGTGGACTTTTCCTGAAGCCGAACCGATTTCATCTAGAAAAAATCTAAGTCAGCTGCAATAAATTTCAAAATGAAAGCCTCGAATAGACGGGGCTTTCGTAATTTAATCTAACTCATACTTATGCATTATGCAGTCAACCAAGGGCCAGGATCTCGAGTGGTAAAATGAGATGAGTTGTAAAACTCTCTTAACACGCCACGCTTATTTTTGAAATTCCACTCGGGTCCGATGATCAATATTGAGTTGAAATCATTAAACGTCCTTAATCGCAAAATAAAATTGTATTTATCTCACTTGAATACTTAAGGTTGCTACGAAACGTTCCGTAATAAATAGCGTCGGTCCTTTGGAAACTTTGGTTAGGAACGCCTTATGAACGTCTCAATAAAAATGATGATGTCGTGGTCAATGACGACATTGCTACTTAGCGCGTGCAATTTAAATGTGAAGCTTCACAACCGTGGATTAACGGCGGAGCTTAAGTCTATTGGTATCGTTGGCTATTATACCAATCAGCAACCTGTTGAAGTTTTGGTTACATTCAATGCGCCACCAACTAAAATTTATCCAGAACGCTTTGAAGTTCAAAATGCAACCTTGGATAGCTTCGTACAAATTACCGAGACAACATACAAAGCCACATTGATTCCTAGTGGCGTAGGGCAGGTTGCGTTCAAACTTCCTGTGGGGACAGCTGTCGACAAGTATGAAATGCCACTCTCTGTTTCAAATCCTTTCGACGTCTTTTTTGACAATACAATTCCCACTATCGATACCGCTGATATGGTGCCAGCTGCCGTTAGCCCAAATCCCACACCTTCGGTTGTCGGTAAGACTGAGCCGGGAGCGATTATTACGCTCTATAATTCCATCACATGTTCGGGTCAGATTTTAGGTGACAACAAGGCGGACTCTTCAGGGAATTATAGTGTGGGCGTGTTTCCTGCTCTGACGTCTGAAGGTAGTTACGCGATGAGTGTCCTTGCTAAAGACGCGGCGGGGAATGCTTATTGTTATCCATTGCCAGTCGCCTATGTTTTGGATCAAACGGCACCGTCGATCCCTAGTATTTCTCTTACCTATTCGGATATTTCTGACAATCCAGTGGATGTAAGTATTGGCTCATGTGTGGATGCCAATCAAAGTGGAGATTTATTTTATCAAGTTGCCTTTACTCAAGATGGAGCAAGCGTTCCGGACTTTAGCGAGAGTGTGTGGATGACTTGTGCGACCGGTAGTAACTATGTCAATCTTGATGGTGCTGATGGAACTCATTCCATCACACTGTGGGTTCGTGACGAAGCCGGGAATGTGAACTCAAGTCCTGCGTTGGATGTGACCCTGGATACAATGACGCCCAGCTTGAGCTTGCTTGCAACGGTTGCCATTGATCGTAATTCCAATCCTGCAAATCTTATTTCTGGAAATGACGTGATTTCCGATGAAGAAGGCGCGGGTAGCTATAGTTTAGGAACGGCCAACTCTCCAAAATGTTCTGATTATGGATCTGTTGATATTGATGCTGACACCGGCGAAGTGCAGTTCACTCCAACAGTACATTACTTTAATCGATATCAAAGTACGGATTATCACGGTGGTCCTTGCGATATCGCGGTTCGGTTTTCTGACCAAGTGACCCCGGTGGCCCATTCTATTTTAAAGCACGTCGCTGTGACGGTGAACTTTGTCGATGAACCTCTAACTGTCACTGCATGGCCGGGAACCAATGGGACGCTCGTGGAAAAGTGCGGAAATAAGTGTTTTCAAAATGCCGTCTTCGACTTGGATTTTACTGTGAACCCCGGGGGGGATGAGGATTTTCCAGACCCTCAGCCTGTGAGCTGTTCTGCTTCGACTGCTGATGGCTATTATGTTGATATAGCGAGTTGTGATGTGGATGAATTCGCGGGGACACTAGCATTACAGATGGGGCAAGCTCACGGCTCATCTACAGATACGACGGTGGTCAGTTTTTCTGTCAGTGACGGTATCACGACTGTGACGAAATCATTTAATGTGCATGTTGATGACTATGTGATGAATATGTATCCGGCCCTGGCGCTGCGAAACCCACTGTCTTGTGTATTATGTCATGCTTCCGTTCAAGCAGACATCGTGACGGACTTTAATGTGAATAGCAATATCTACGCAAATGCTTCAGCTATTTTAGGAGTCGCAAACTTGCATGGCTCCGCAGTTTATCACCAGGATAATAGTGATGTTCCATTTACGGTGACTGGTTCTATTTATATGCCTGACATCACCGTGACAGATAAGAATTTTATAAAACAGGTGACGGGGAATCCAAATTCTGGACCCGTTAACCTTTTTAATTTTCTTAAAAACTCCTGGAATAACTATAAGCCGATTACGGATTCCTTAGGGACTATTCAGATGGATACCGACGGTTTTGTGGAAGTAAACCCGACGCCGGTCGTGCAAGCGGCTCAGTTGGTTCCTCCTTATGTACAAGGTGGTTTAAAAAAAGCGACTTCGATTACCATCAGAGCGCCGAGCGATGCGGAAATATTGGCTTTGGATTCCAGTTTGTCTGCGTCTGTGACGTCGTTTGTTTATAAAGGGCCGAATGTAAAACCGACGTTAAGTGGTTTGAGTGTCGTCAATAACGGCTATGGCGATTATATTACCAACAGTGGTACGTTGGTTTGCTATGGCAGTATTATTCTAAGTGGTACTGTGTACTTCAAAAATCTGAATGTGCAAACGGACGACGTGGGGTGTTCAATATATGCCGCTGGAAATATCTTTATTGAAACGGACCGCGCGACGGCTATTCAATACACCGGATCGGCAACTTCGCCTACCTTGCAGATTACCAGCTCTAAAAATATTCACATGGGAGTCGGGCTTTACGAAGTTAGTTATGTGCGGAAGTCCAATAACAATTGGATCGATGCCCAGAAAATCATGAACGCGAATAATCCGGGCGGACTGACAGATGCCGCAGGAAATGTTGTCACGGTTAAATCCAATGGTAATGCAGGTGCTTTTCAATGGATGAGCTGTCCATTACGTCCAGAGCATTCTCAGTATCTGGATAAAAAGTATATCTCTAACGGCAACTATGCGGCCTGCGATCCCGCAGCAGATATTGGAAAATGCGCATATGCCAGAGAACTTTTTAGTGGCTCTCATAATGCGGTTTCTGGCTATAATTTAGTGACGGACAATAAAGTCATCAATCGTTCGGGAACGTTAGTTAATCCAGTCATCGCTTATGAGACAATGTGCCGTTTGAATAGCGGCTGGCAAATGACGGACTTTGCTAGTTATAGTTGGAATTGGTCGGGTAAATGGGGCGAGTTGCCCGAGTGGGTGGGGTCTGCGACAATCAATGCTTATCGTCGCTCGACTGTGTTTGATCACGTGCGCATGAACGCAAAGGAAATTCATAGTCGTTATGTGGGTGAGTTCCGTGGATCGGTGATCGCTCCCTACGCCTTGTTTGCTGTAGGGAACTTAGTTTTTAAATACGACACTCGGCTTAATAACGTGGTGCCATTTCCAAGACTCATGACACCGACGCCGATTTTTGATGTGCAGTAGTTATTTGATGATCTTAATACTCGAAGAAGACTGGCTGCCCACGCTGGAGTTGCCAATCAAATGGATTTCACCAGCAAAGTTATCGATGGAATCAATCTTCGAGTTCACCAAGTAAATCACACCCGAGCCGTGCGAAACAGTGCCGACATGGCCGTTCTCAATGCGTGCGTTGATAGAACCCTGGCTGATCGCTGCGACATCCACATCATGCAAGCTCATGAAAGCTGCCATATTGTGAATCTCATAAATAGAAGCCTTTTGTCCGCCCTCAGAACGTCCATATACTGTGATCTTAGATGAAAGATTATGAAGTGCGCCGATGTTTTGCACACTCGCGCAGAACACACCCGCAAATTGAGACACCTCAGTCACAGAGTGAGCCACAGCTTGCACCAGAGAGGCACTAAAGTTTGAAACCTTACCGATGATCTGCGCATTCAGTGAAAGCTCCTGCATAGCAAAAGAACTCACACTAGCGATACTGCGAGCCTCAATCGCTAAGGATTGAGTGGCACCATTGCTAACCGAGTCCACAGTTTCGTATTGAATCTTAGGACCCGCTGCATAGATCTGATAAGACTTTGCAGGTGATTGTTGAGGAGTGATTGAATCGTAAACGATCGCTGTTTTACCAGACAAAGTTGCCTGGCAAATTTTATCTGAAGTTTGGCCACTGCCATCGTTGTCCACTACAGGCGGTTCACTTGGTGGACCGCTTGGGTAGTCCGGAGAATCAGGAAGAACTTCAACGTTGTCTGGAACATCGGGGATGCTGACCGAGTCAGATCCAGAGCTTTGCAAAGACGAAGCATCAAATGTGTAGTTCGATGAGCTCGTACAGTTTTGAAACAGAACAGTCGTACATCCCATAATGATAATTAGAGCAACGTGTTGAATTCTCATTGGGTTCCTCACTTCTATATCCGTTAAAGAACTGCAAAATGAATACTCGCTCAGGAGCACTGAGGTCATGATTCGAGGTGGAATCTTGTCGAACATTTTTGATTTGTATAAACATTGATCTAAAACCCCAACAAGAGCTTCAACTCAAGTCTCGTCTCATGATGTGATTTCGTGAATATTTATCGGACGATGGTGGAGGCTTTGCCGTTACACAATGAGAGGACGTTGTATTTCAAAATGATCTGGTGATCTCTATGCTCAAACTCACAAAAATCGTTCAGCATAAAGGGGTAACTCAATGGAGGAATTATGAAAACAACAGGTCTACTTTTAGCAGCGGTATTTATTTTGTCGTCAACAACATCAATGGCGGCAGAGTACAACAAAAAGAACAAATCCTATAAGTCATCAACATCGAACTCACAAAACATCAATAATCGTCCCACTAGAACATCCGATGCATTTGCTAGAGACGATGTTTCAGGAATGCCGGTAAATCCACGCATCCAACCGCGCACCAATACTATCGATCAGGAAGATTTCGGTAGACGTGCGATGGAAGGTGATGAGCTGGGTGGCTCAGGAACTCTTAGAAGATAACTTTTAGAATCTAAGGCCAGTAATAGTAGGCCACTCCGCAAAGGAGTGTGCCTATGGTCCACGTGAACAGCGAGCTTGTCACGAAAAGTGGATACACCATCAGGCTCACGCCCACCCAAACATTCGGGGAGTGGCCTTCGCGGCGTCCTTTGCGATACAGATAGATGCCAATAATTCCAAACACAGTGCCGCCAATAAGAGCCGAGACACTATAGTCCAAGCCCAGGGTCTGCATCATTTCAAAAGGGGAGATTTGCTGTTGGAAGTCTTCCATAGGGATATTCTTCCAGAAAACCCCTATGCTTCGCAACAATTACTCTGCTGAACAGCCACTATTCCAATATGAGTTCACAATACAGTAGGGGCGCGAAAGACTTGAGTCTGCCTGACATTTCAGGGAACGAACCTCGCGGATAGTAGGTGAGCCTTCCGCTTCTTGATAGGATGCCACTTGGGCATTGTCTAAGGCATTAATTAGGAACTCAGCTTGGCTTTCCGAAATAATAGGGTTCAAAGGGCAGCCCTTAAACGGATAGTTTTGCAAATTGATGCCTGTGCGGCATTCAAAACGATTCAAAGATATTTCGTAAGCTTGCCCTGGTTTTGCCGGGTAGATTCTGATTAAGGCACGGATCAACTGATTCGCTTTTTCCGTGGCTAGGATGCGAGGACCAGAGCATTTCGGAAAATACCCAGCACTTCGATTGATACTCACTCGAGCGACTTCAATCAGTTCCAAAGAAGTTCGGTACTGAGGATCTGGAATACCTTCAAGTCCTAAGATTTCATGAATAACCAGTCGGTTCTTTTCAAACTTAGTCAGCTTTGACCAAGTTTTGCCATTGATATCAATGCGATTGATTTTGGGATAGTTGATAGCGTCCACAGCAGAGCCATTTAGGAATAAGGCTTTTTCGGAAACAGTGATGTGTGTGTTTTTGAATGTCTCGATCATATTCGGGATATGAACAGTCATGACATTGGTTTCGACAGGGCTACGAGGAAGCAATCTGTCTAGCAGAGCAATTCCCAGATCAAAGAACTCAGAGGCATCGGTATTGCCGCCGTTACGAGTTCCAAAAGAAGTGTCACCACTTCGAGCGAACGAGAAATTTGTGAAGAGGAGGGCAGAAACGATCAGAAGGGAGATTTTCATGCAAGGTCCTTATTCAGGCGGAACAGTTGGATACCCAGGTGGTAGACGTGTTTTTTATTCTGGCGTTTTGCTGCTAGGCGGACGATTTTTGCAAAACACTCTTCCAGGATTTCGTTGGCTTTTTCTAAATCCTGATCATCAAATGCAAAGGTCTCAGAACCGATGAACTTTTCCTTTGGCGTTTGTGTTTCCAAAGAAAGGATCGCTCTTTCCATCATCTGACGATGAAAGTGGCGAAGGGCCTCATTCGGTTTTGGTGAGTTGGTCACGACCTGGCTTTTATTTGTTTTGATTTTTCCGTCATTTCCAGTGGTCAATAGACCCAGTCTGAAAAGGCGGTCCAATGCATCAGCAGCCTGTTTGGTAGAGATCCCCAAATACTCTGCCACCGTGTCTTTATTGATTTCTGGTTGAGTCGTATGAGTCATCTGTAAAACCGGAACGTGGTACCAGTCAGAAATCAGCTTAAAGATATCAACATCTAGCTCTTGGGGAGTGTCTTTAGGGGCTAAGTGAAAAAGGGTCTCCAAAAGCTCAGCACGAACCTCATCAGATTTAACCGTGTCGTATTGAACTAAAGCGACAAAGTAGTCCGATTTTCTTTTATTGAATTTTAAAGTCTTGGCAATTTCCAGCGCGCGTTTCGCCGACAGATTGCGTTTGCCGTTCAGGATAGAGGATAGCATCCCCGAAGAGAGCTTTAATTGCAGGGCCATGGCACGCAAAGAGTAGTTCTGGTTCTTAGCGACCCGCTCGTCCAATTCGGCCTTTAAAAGCTGACGGTAGTTCATTGTAATCATTGCCGTTGCATAACAAACATTAGGTATACAGGCAAAAGGTTCTCCCGGCGCTTACAAAAGTAAGCATTCTCTTCGTATTCCCCGTGAAAACAATAGCAAGGGGGAGGGGATTTTGATCTAATTCTCAGATTTTGATTGCGACTAAAATTGCTCATATTGTAGTCCGCAGATAATGCTCCCATTTGCAGGGGCTCATTGACGGATGCTAGTTCTCTTGATGAACTCAGGGGCGTGGATTTAGCTGTAAAAACTCTCTCGATCTTTATGGTTTTATTTTTGATGAACTCTGCTGTGGCAGCGCCTGCTGCGGGAAATGGGAGTTCACGAAAAACCGTGACTTTGATCACCCACGAAGCGGCTCCGTGGATGGCTGAAAAGCTAACCGATCAGGGAGCCATCTTTTACGCCCTTCGCAAAGTCCTCGAAAAAAGAAACTACGAATTGAAAGTCATTTTTGCCCCCTCGTGGATTCGCGCAAAAATGGATGCGGTTAAGAACCCCGCAATTGATGGCTATGCTCCCATTCGTACGATCGAGCACCAGGATGTTTTTGATTTCACTGAGGTGATCTTTGAAAGTCCATGGAGTGTCGGTGAACGAAAAGACAAACCGATTCCCTTCCATAATCTGGAGAGTTTAATTCCTTTCACCGCGGGCAATGTCCAAGGTGTTGAGCTTCGACCAGGCATTGATGCTCTGGTGAAAAAAGGATTTAAGATCGAGGAGACCTCCACTCAAGCTAATAACATCTTAAAACTTGCTACAGGGCGCGTGGACTTCATTTTCGTCGATAAGGGTGTCTATCGCTATATGATGGCGACAGAGCCAAGCCTTGCGCCTTACAGAGACAAGCTTCAGTTAAATCCTAAGTCTATTGTTATTGAAAAATATAAAGTTGGTTTGAAGAAGGCGATTGCCAAAGAGCTTGTGCCTTACTTGAATTCCTCCAGGAAAGAACTTGGGCATTATCTGGAAGAATATTTCGAAAAGCTTGAGACCGTACCAAGTTTCGTGAATTTGGCGACTCTTTAGGCGCCTACGTAACATTTCTAATTAACTAAACTTTAATCTGTCTAAAGTTGACTGTTCCAGCAGTTTTCTGCAGAACTCATTCATCTGAACAATCTGTACGTTTTTGAGTGTGGGAAAATTATGGCTGGAAAAAGAATTTGGTCGCAATGGGCGAAGCAGCGCTATTCTATTTATCGCGAGCACATCTTAGCTGATTTAAGAGCACAAGATGTGGATACGACCTATTGTGGTGTTGATAAAACCAAGTTCTTTGAGGTTTTGAACGAGGAAACTCAGTCAGCTATCCTTTACAATATGCGCGAGCTCTCGTGCATTCTGCGCGAAACGGCTGCGGATACAAAGACTCCGCGCAACCTTCAGCTCCTATGGTCTTTCTTTAAGCAAAAAGGCATTGCGATTGATTATTCGATCTTTGAGGGGCTATCTCCAGACGTGCACTTTGATGTCTACGATATGGATGGTAATTGTAAGATGATTTCTCCGCGAATCTTTGAAATCACTCAGTGCTCGGTGGATGAAGTTTTTTGTAAGGGTGCGGGCTCACTGCATCCGTTAGATCGAGTCGGGAGTCAGACTTTGCGCTTGGTTAAGAATGTAAAGATTCGATCAAAATATGAAGGATGGAGTGGCTTTTGTACGCTCAGTGAACCATTACAAAAGCAATAGAAATTTATTCTTTGGTTTGGTATTTGAGTTCAATTTTTGGAAGCTCGATTTTTTCTTGTTGGGCATCCCAAAGTTTTTTGTGGAGCTCTTTCGCGACTTGAGTCAGTTCTTTTTCGAGAATCATATTGAACAAAACTTGTTCGGAAACTTCATAGATCTTCGCTAGATCACGTAATTGCGGAATGGGCGGCATGCAGATGTTGCGTTCCCAATTAGAAATAAATTGTCCCGATACATAACCCAAAAGTGCAGCGACTTCTTTTTGAGACAGGGCTTTATTTTTCCTACATTGAGCCAAAAACTCGCCCAGGTTACTCATCGAAATCTCCTAAACATTTTCCGTATTACACCCGAAACGAGCGAGTGTCCAATTCAATGTAAATGTTAGCATGTTTAAAAACGATACGAGGAAATAAATGAACTTTTCGTACCGCCTCATCTACACACTAGCGACCAAAACTGAACAAGAAGTCCAACTGATCAACAAATGCTATGCTCTCTGGGCAGATGAATACGGAAAAGATCTTGCTTCGCGTGGAGCAACTCTTAATCGTGATGAATTCCAGCGTGCTCGCGTGATCGCGGTTATTACCCGCGGTGACGATCTTGTTGGCTTCCATCAATACAGCGTCTTCGATCTGCGTGAGCAGAGTAGCCTTGCCCACTCTTATGTTAGAGCATTGGGGGAGGACGTTGTCAAAAAATTAACTGAGAACAAAATTACCTCATTTATGGCTTTGGAATACCTAACCGTGGCTCCAGAGTTTCGTGGAAGAGCGGCAGCAGGGCCGAAGATTTCAGAGATCCTGATTCGCTTAGGTTTAAGAGTGATGCGAGAACTCGGGGCAGATGCTTCCGTAGGTATTGCTCGTATTGATCGTAAAGTTAATTCGACGGCGGACAACATCGGTTTTTCTGAAGTTGCTCAGATTACCAAATATAACAACCCGTGTGGAGTCGTTGTGTTTAGTAAGAATGACGAAGTCATTCCTTCGGATGACTTCACCAATCGCACCGTTGAAATGCTATGGACAGATAAACTAAAGGTCGCAAAGATCGCTGCTTAAGGAGACTGTATGCGCGCTAATGAATTTAATGAAAAGGCCAATGCCAAAGTCAATGAGCTATGCCGTAAAGTAGAAGCTATGCCGTGGGAGAATATCCATTTTTATAACTCGTGGCTGGCGCAAACTAATGCATTTGTGGGTCATACCTCGACATTTTTGCATATGTGTTACGAAGGTTTGCCGACAGATCATCCTTTGAAATCACGCTTTCATGAGCATATTGAAGAAGAAGACGGCCATGAGAAAATGAGTCAGAACGATCTTAAGTTTCAAAAAGTACAAGACGCCGAGATCTTTCAAGTGACGGGAGCTTTTTGGAAAGCTCAATATTATTGGATCAGAGATGTGAGCCCAGTCTCTCATCTTGGTTATGCTTTGCTGTTGGAAGGTTTGGCTGCGAAGTCAGGTCCGGTGTTTTTGAAAAGAGTTAAAGCAGCTGGTTTTAAAGGAAGCACATTCCTAAAAGTGCATGCGGAAGAGGATACGGATCACTTCCCTGAAGCTCTTGAGGCGGTAGGAAAGCTGACAGATAAAGACCGCGACGATATTTACGCGAATCTATGCGAGTCGATGGACTTGTATCTTAAGATAGTGGGTGAGTGCTCTGTATCTGCTCTCCAGAAAGCAGCTTAAGACGCTCTAGGCAGGCTACGCCAACGACTTTGTCTCCCACCTTAACGGGAGACATGGATTTCATCATCATGCTGCTGGTGTAGCGGCCTCTGGATTTAATCTCAGTGACTTCACAAACAGGCAGGTCCGGTACAAACGGATCTGCTTTGCGTCCCACGAAAATATCAATGCAATAGTCATGGATCTTTTGCGAGATATCACCATCACGTTGATAAAGGTTCCACCATTGATTCGAGAACATCACGTCTGGTGCATAAGAAGAATAATCAAACAGCTCAGGATTGAAAAACAAACGCTTGGCATCGTCGCCGTAAATTTCAACGATGTCGCCATCCACGATGTTATCGATAAAACCCATTGGCGTCAGCAACGACATACGAGCCAGATAATAGCGAACCAGATTTTTAGTATTTCTGTGATCGCCACCTGAAGCAACAAACTCCAAAACAGTATTCGCCCAATTGCCGATCCCTTTGATCACATCAAGCTGCTCTTGATCAGAGAGCTGATAAAAGTGGTCATCGGTGCGATGGCTTAGGTAAACGCGTCCCGTGGCCTTAAGGGCCTCACGTAGCAAGGCGCGAGCATTTTTGTATTGCTCGTCGATGCTCAATGGCGATGGGGAAGGAACGGTTTGTTCGCTGAGTTGCATGGCCGGATTTATAACCTAAGTTGTATCCCGAGACCAAGCGATTTGTGTTCTGAGGACAGAGTTCGTGGGAGAGGGCTTGTAAGGAGCAATAGAGTGGGGTTTTAGAGGCAATTGTCTAAATCTTGATCATTACTTTTTTGAATATTTTGGTAGTGCCGGGGCTCTAAAGAGGGGCCTGGGATTTCACTGCCGCAGTGAAATCACAAGAAAGCCCGATCGTTCGACCGGGCTTTCTTATATTCAGATTAAAGAGAGTAGTGGTACTTGCAAGACAAAGAAACATCTCTCAAGTATTTTTTGGAGTCGCGTGGGTCTTTTGAAGTAAGTTTTGCGCGGAATGTTGCGCTCGTATCATATCCTTTAGAAGTAACTTTGAAAGTTTCAGGGATTCCAATCAAAAGGATTTCAGTGTAGTCGTACTTTTTGTCCAGAACGTGAAGTGTTAGAACTTTATTGGAAAAATCAGTCACTGTCGCGATCGTAGCGATTTCGTAATTAGGGTAAGATTTCGAGAGATCGTAGTTGTTAAGTTTAGAGTCGTCTTCAAAAGCGCGATTGATGCGGCTTAGAGTTTGCCCCTCAACTGTAAGCGCGATACCAGCTTCTAGCATGTCTCCTGGAATGTAAGCCTCAATTTTTGTTTTTCCTGAATCAGAAACACAAGTGATCTCAGCATTGGCAGCGCCAGCGTGAGCAAAAGATGAAATTGCAAGACTCGCGATAGCAGTAATCATTTTAGTAAACATATAAATCTCCATTAGTGATGTTTTAAATTCGTAGGCCGCTTGTAGCGTTCCGAAAAATAATTATCTACAGCAAACTGTGTAATGGTGACCACAGGGCACCACTTTCCGGTCTCACTTGGTTTTTCCATGAATTTTTCGGAAATATGTATAGGGTCACTTTGGGTTTGGAGTTGGGCGGTGGAGTAGCTTAGCTCATCATCTGGGAATAGTAATTTAATGGAACCGCAAATATAGCAAGTACGATCAGTGTTGCTCGGACTGCCTTCGGAGTAGGTTTGCTGTAAGCAAACCATAGGGAAATAGCTGCAATCGCGATATAGGGCAGAATGTTTTGATGGCGTAGCTGAAGAAGTGATTGCTTAACAGGGGCGAGCACTTCAGCGAGTTCAGGATGTGTTTTTGATACTTGATAAAGTTTTGTTAGTTGAGACTGGTCAATTCCTCTAGGAATGGATTGATAGGCAAGACACGTCAAGGCGACGAATCCCCAGTCAAAAAGTTTAACCTTAGTTTTAGCGGCCTTAAAGCTTTCTTGTTCCATTTTAACATTACAAAACATAATTGAATTTATTGGTAGAGAAATTTTTAAAGGCCGGATAATCTAATTTCATGGAGAAATCATGAGGTCGATTGTTTCTTTGCTTTTCAGTTCAATCACAATAGTTCTGTTCATTGGGTTGCTATCGCCAGCTTTAGCTTTTGCTTATGGTGTTGAGTTCGTCTCTCCGGCAGATGGAATATATCGCATGGGTAAGGATCAATGGGTGACCTTCAGGCTGCGAGGCTACACCGGAAAAGAGCTTGTGACTGTCTATCGAGAGCGAATGACTGTGGGTAAAGATGGATCCTTTACGGTTTCAACCGAGGATCGTTCGTTTAAGGAAATGAATTATCTAATAACCGTCAAAAGCAAAACAAATGGTAAGGTTTTGCTCTCAGAACGTAAGAGGGTGTTCTTTTTGGGGCAGGATGACGCCGGAAAAGTTATTGGCCCAGATGGCGGTTCGATTGAGATCAATCAGGGATCGGCAAAAGGTTCGTCTTTGAAAATTGCCAAAGGGCATCTCACAGGAAAAGAAATTTTTGTAATCAGAGAGTTCGAACCACTATGGGATTTGAAGGCTGCGGATTGTATCTCACCTAGGTTGGCTGTTTCTGGAACAAGTGATCTATTCGGAACTTCAGCACAATTGCCAATAAAAATATCGCCGAAAGATAAGTTTGAACTGGTTGGCTTCGAATACTATGACGAGACTGAAAAGATAATTCAGTATACAGACGTCAATGATGGCAAATTGAGTTTCGTGATACCAAAAGAGAAATACGACTACTATTGTGTTCGAATACGGAAATAGAGTGGATCGTTTATTTGGACAGGAGGGTGCAAAACCTATTATGCTATTCACATGAATAAGTATATATTGGTTTTTTGCACTCTTTTTACGACATCAGCATTCGCTAACCGAAATCCTCCGCAATTCATTAGCCTTGTTCCGCCAGGCAATAACTTAGAAAACGAAAATCAAATCGAGGTTTTGTGTCCCAAAGGCACAAAGGACATCGAGAAGTGTCGCAAAGACAATCTTGCTCCAAAAACTTGGAAGCTAAGTGTTTATGAAAAACCTGAGGCAGGTTCTGTTCGATTGGGAGAGATCCACGTTATCGGAACTCCCGGTAAAGGCATGAAGGCTGAGTGGGTGGAATATAAAAAGTCTCCTGTTAAGTTCGACAGTGATTCCAAAGGAACTGACTGGGGCTATTCTTGTTATTTTGAATTCACGGTAAGTGAGGTAAAGGGAGATTGGATCCAATTACCGAAGCGACCTTTTGCTAAGCCCGTATGGATCAATATTAAAAAAGACTGGCCAGCCAAGGGAGAGCACGACATCGTTCCGGCTCCGAGTGAGCTACAGGTAGGCAGTATTTACCAAGTGTCGATCGGGAATATCGTACCTTCGAAGTTTTCCGGAAGTGAAGTTGTTTATCGAATGGAAAATGCAAACGATATGAACTGCGGTGATGAGACTAAAGAAATCCCGTCCGAACAGTTGAAAGAATTAAAAATGCCAGTGTCAAATCTCTACGACAAAGACGGGCATCTGCTGGCGTGGCCGGCTTACTGTCGTGGGTGTTAAAACAAATGGTCGTCGTTCATTGGAGTCGAATTTTATCCCTTCGAGATCAGAGAGCGAATGAATCTATTTCTAATCAATATAAATGAATAGTGACAGTGAAGTTTAATTGTTTGCTCTCTTCTCTCTTCTGGCTTTTGTCTTAAGCACCTAGAAAGCTGCGTCGATAAGTAGTTAAGACGTAGGAGAGTGCTATGATTAATTTAAAGTCTGTTATGTTTGGACTAAGCGCGAGCTTAATAGGCATACTTGCCTCGCTTCACAACGCATCAGCTGCATCGCCAACTCGAAAAATTTCACTGACTTTGGCCAACGGAAGTACCGGTAGTATCGCGGTGTATTTCGACGCTAAAAAATCAGGGAATGTCTACATCACAAGAGATTCTGCAGAACTGTATGTTCGCGGAGAAGGTCCTTTTACAAAAGATGACGTAGGAAAAACTATAGGCATTGTGGGTGCTGGTCCAAATGGCAGAACACTGACGACAACTATCAAGGCATATGTGAACTCTCAACATGTGACCCTCAGTACGGTTGCGGCGACAACATCGCCGAGATTGATGACGGGCAAAGGAAAAATGGTTGCTGGAAGTGCAACCTTAGTGCTTCCCAATAGCACGGATAATTTATTCTTTACCTATGCGGATGCGGGAAAGAATATTTGGGTTAGCGGTGCGGGTGCTGGAGGCGCGGCATTGCGAACAAAAATCAGTTCAATCCAAAAACCTGACTCGATAACCTTAGCTGCAGCAGCTAGCACCAACGCAACGAATGTTGATGTTACCTATGGAACAGATGCTGTGTGGGGTAATGACGACTATGCGGCAATAAATGCAGCTATTGGCGTCGTTATAAAAAACAACGGCGGAACATTGCAGTTTCCGGCAGGGAATAGCTATATCTCGCGACGTCTTGCATACAAGGCTACGGCAGCACAAGGAATTAAGAATTTTGTGATGAAAGGAGCGAGCGGTGACTCGGCCGCGTCGGCTCTTTATTTCGCTGATAAACTTCCTTGGGACTCATCAACATCTACTTGGGTTACTTATGAAGACCCATTGATTGAGTTTGGTGTTGATATGGGCAGTGATAATAGAAACAATGCGGGCCTTTATATCAACGGAATCACTTTGCAAGATTTTACTTTAAGTTACATGTTGCAGTCGAACTTAGGCGGCGAAAGTGACGGAGAACTTTATAAGACAGCTCCAAAGCCAATGGTGTTGGGGGTATTTAGTGGTATCTATATCAACTTCGCCAGAAATGTAGTGATAAGAAATCTAGATGTTCATAGCATTTTTGGTCGCGGTATTTCTGTGAGATCCACGAACGGCCTTACGATCGATAACAATCACCTTGTTAACGTGGGTGGTGGCGATCCAGCAGGTAAAGATACTACGGGGGATGCCATCCTTGTTTACTCGAGCGTAAATGCCAATGTCAGTACGAATTCGGTCAAAAACTATCGTCAATACGTAAAGCACAACGCGCAAAGCAAATATTGTACTGGAAGTAATGCTTATACTGATGATGCGGGCAACTCTCGCTGTCGAGGATACGCCTATGATTCGGGTAAAGATTATTACGGCACATTGAGTGGGGGCATCGGCTTGCGAGCAGAGTATCGTCCTGGATTTACTCCCGCGCAAGGTGAGATTCACATGCCTCCAGGTGTGGCTGATAGCGTGAAATATACCAGTGTTAAATTTTTTAATAACTCCGTTCAAGGTTTCACGATGGGAATTAAGTCAGAAAATGGAGTGTCAATGGAGGCCACTCAAAACGTGGTGTATGGATGCTACATAGGTATCTTGCACACGGATATTGGAAGTCCGAAAATTAAAATCATTAACAACCAAGTTGATGACAAAGGTGTGGGAAGTTCACCTCAGGCGGGGTTCACGGATTATGCCGCAGGTATAGCGATCACTCGATATGGTAATGACTATGTCAACGGCGATAACTTGATTTCTGGTAACAAAATTGTCGGTCAGAACAACGGTATCGTAGTTCATAAAAGTAACACCTACATTTGGGGCAATACCATTACTGTGGAGGGTTATGCTTTCCGCACTTATGGGGCTTTTAAGAACATCGTTCTTAGAAACAACGTAATTAATGGTACCGCAGGCGTAACTTACGGTGGATCTTCTGTGCTTGTGTTGGATCATAATACAATTAACGGTTCGGGTCCTTCTGCAACGCAAATTGCGACAGACGGTAGCGGCGGGGATCTGACCTTCACGAATAATATTATGAAGAATATGCAGGTGAGATTGATCAATGCGAGCGACGTTAATTTATCTAGCAATACGTTCAGCGGATCAGATCAGTGCTATATCACCAGATATAATTCACCAGTCACTTACAGTAGCAACAAATACAGCTACACGAAGTCAGTTAGCTGTAGCAATGACAAATAGTCTTTAGTAAGTTAGCCCGTTGCCCCCACCCACAGATGCGCCAGGGATTGGGTGGGGGGCCATGAGGTGTATTCATTTCGTAACCCATAAAAGTAATGACTATTTCCTTTTTGGGGTTTCGCTTTCTTTTTCGCTACTTCTTTTGCAATCGATGCAGAAGAGAAAGATAGAGCGAAGACAAGTAGTATGGCTTTAGTCATGCTGTAACCCTATTAGATATCGAAATTTTCTTTGTTTAAGCGGATGGATTTCACTTTCCCTTTGTGGATTTCTACCTTCATGTGAAGTGTTCCATCTTTTCCAAGGAAGTTCCTGTAGTGAGTAGTGCCGTTTTCGATCATTTTATCAGTGAGTATCGCTGAGACTTCTTTTTCTGTGCTTGATAGGTTTAGACCGTTGCTGAATGAAAACTTCTTATTAAGTTTATTTAGCTTAGTGCAGCCAAAGTACTGCTTGTTAGGATCTTTGTGTTCAGCGACGACACCCGTAAGTTGACCCGATGTTTTACTATCAGCGGACGACTCGAAAGTAAAAATGGTATCGTCGGTGCCTAAGTAGCAGAGATTCTGATAGGTATCACTGATAACTCTGACTTCGCCTGTGTCTAATTGAAAAACTACATTTTCCAAGGTCCCGTATCCCATCTCAAATCCAAGAAAGGTGACAAGGTCCTCCCTCTTGGGTTTCGCTTTCTTTTTGACTGCATCTTTTGCAATCGATGCAGAAGAAAAAGATAGGGCGAAAATTAGGGGTAGGATTCTAGTCATGTTGGATCCTCTGGTCTCATAAACTTGCTCTTTATAAAACGTGAATAAATAATGAGTCGAAGTGCTATGCCAATTACTACGAGGGGAGTCGTGACATACAACACCGTGCCTAGAAGCGTAAATGTCGTTTCAAGTAGTGTTGTTAGTTGCACCCAGTTGATGCTTTTTTTGATGAGAACTCCCAGAATCCATATGCCACAAAGAACTACGAAGGTTGGTAGCACTACGGGCGAGAGAATTAGCAGAATTCGTTTATTTGCTCTTAAGATGCGATCGCAAAGGATTAATTCGGTAAAAATGCAGATAGCAGTCACGATAAGTAGGGAGTATGAAGTCGTATCGCCGTTAAAGCCAATTCGTTCTTCAAGATTTCCGTAGAAAATAGTGGCCCAGATGACTTGATTTACAACGCCAATCAATAAATTGTACCGAAGGATCAACTCCCGGTGGTTTGTTATCCAATTTAAGAGGGTTTTCAGGCGATTCATTAGAAAATTCTAAACCGGAATTGAGCCGGAAGAAAACAAAATACAATTTATTATTGAAGAATCTTATAAAGCCCGGGTACTCTTATCTTATGAGCCATAAAGTGGTCCTCACTCTTCTATTCATTTTGTCCGTAGTCCTGATTGGACAGTACTTCATTGGCGATGTGGAGCCTGAGCCCGAAGTTGAAATACCACGGGATTTTAACGCTCATTACACGAATCCAGAGTGTGAGTTCGTAAGTAAGAAATTCGATGGATCGCCCCGCGAGATAGTTCAGAGGTTTCTGAGCTATGATGGTGAAGGTAATATGCTTGGGAAGTCTGACAGCACCGATTCATTCGACAACTATTCAATTTGTCCGGTTCGGCAGGGAGGCCCTGATAACTTCTGGGCGATTGTGGGATCGAGGATCGTGAGTGAAGATGCTCACGAGAGCAAGGCAATAATAGCTGTTGAGTATGATGTTCTTGGGAATGTTACTAGCTCTGGTTTGGGTGTTGTCTTTAAACCCGAAGAGACGAAACGTCTGGTCGAATTTCGTTTAGAGAGAACAGAATTTGGCTGGAGAATTGACTTTGAACCAAGCTGGGTAAGCTACGTTCAAGCTTTTAAGGCTTTGGATTTTCACAAAAACGATAAATGGGAAATCGGTAACAAAGAAAAGCTGATTTCTCTGATACCTAAAGCCGAGATTAAAAAATGAAGCTCGGGGCATGTCGGATCGGTACAGGACCTGTCCGAGCATAAAACTATGTGAGCCCGGCCTCCATGTCCAAAGGACATCGCCAACCGCTTATCTACGCCAGAGTAATTTTCTCGAAAAACTCATCTAAAGTAATACCCTGAGCTCTGATTAAACCCTTCTTATGAAGGAAGTTACACATTGCTCTTTGGTCTTTGTCGTTTGTAACAAAGTAGTTGAATTGTGAAGCCTGGACCATAATTGCTAGATCGTACCAGTTTCCGTTCACAAGACGATTTAGGAATGAGATGTCATCAGTGCCGCTGAACTTTGAATATGCATTTCCAAGCATTCTTAAATAGAAGAGCATGAAATACGTTCGGTGAATTCGATACTTTGTTCGATCTTGTGTGAACAGTATCCTTTTGATTTCCTTGTTAGATAGTTTAAAGATTTTACGAAATGAATCTAGTTTGTGGGCTGGTGGCGTAAGGTTGATATTCTCAATATCTTCGCGGACTTCTTTTTGAGATAGGGTAGCTTTTGCAGCAACTCTGAAGTTGCGGTCATTTTCCTTAAGTGCCTCAGTTCTCGATGCAATAAGGTCGCGATCCTCTTTTGATTTCTCATAAATATAGCGAAAGTATTCGGGGTCGTTGAGTGACTTTACAAAAGACGGCCAGCGTTGTTCTGTGTAAAGAAGTGGCACATTCTCAAAGCGACCGTGGTTGCGTAATTCCTTTTGAAGCCAGTTGCCAATCGGTTTTGTCATAACGATCTGTGCTCGATTTGAGTTTTCCAGGAGCCAGTGTAAGTTTTTTGTGCGATTGATAATACTGTCTAACTCCGTGCCAGAGATGCCTTCGGTAAATGAGTCAATACTAATGAACAAACGAGACGGAGACTTTTGAATTGCCTCAAGAGCCTTCTTCGTAAGGTCCTGATTTTTCAGAACCTCATTTAGCGCTGAATTGTCGATTAGGAAATCTGTGATCACCATTTTTATTCAATTACCGCTTTGATTCGATCACGGATTCGCTCTCTCAGTTCTTTCGGATCAGACCACTTTATGTAGTTGATTTGTTGAATATCGAAGTGGAGCTTCTTGCCTTCTTTATCGTCTCCATCCGTATGGCCGTCCATGACAGTGTGGATTACATGCTTTCCGAGTGCTCGAGCATATCCTGCTTCAAAATAGGCACCACGGTTATTGAATGTAAAGTCGGCGATGATGAATTTTGCTTCTTTGATCTCAGCTATAATTCTATCGACTATGTGACCCGTGTGATGTTCTGTGACGATATTTGCTTCATACCCGCAGTCCAAGCATGCTTCTTTTACTGTTTCAATGTAAGCATTCTTCGTCGCAGCGAGTTCATCGCCCCAATTGAACTGCATCGCAATGAATGCTTTTTTGGAGTTTAGTCCGGATTCGTTTCTAATTCTGTCAAGTTCAAGCCATCCTTTTGGTGTTAGCTGGGGTGACATATCTCTGAGTGCCATACCAATATAGCCAGGGATATCCACAAGTTCAGAATTCTTGAGCATCTCAATCCAGTATGCGAACTCTTGCGCATCAACAATTTTCAATTGATATAGATCTTTAATAGTGAATTCCACGCTTTGAAATGGGTGTTGATGTTTTGTTTTTTCGCTGATTAGTATGAGGATGTCAGTGAGTTTATTTGAATGTTCAATGGGCAATGAATAAAAGAAGTCGAAATGTTTTATGCTCATGAATTTCGTTAGGTCAGTTTCATCTGATGTAGAATCTGAAAGCCAGGCTGTGTTGATTTTTGTTTTGTGGTTCGTTTGAATATTCTCTTTCACGCAGTTGAGTAGGCTGGGATTCAATTTCTGTTTATTCAGTATAAAAAGTAGGTTGTCATTGATCGCATATGCGCCACAGATTTCACATAAAACCGAGTGAAGGTTTTGAAAACTCATGTGGGTTTCGACGCGTGCTTTTTCTTTACAGAACGGACATTTATTGCTCATTTACTTATTTACTCACAACTTTCTTGGTTTTCTTTTTAGTGAAGCAATCCTTGCTTTCCCAGCATCCGATGGCGCTGAAAAGGAATATGGCGCTTAGGGTGATTTTAATCTTAGTCATGTTAATCCTTTCGGAATAAAACAAACACAGGTTAATGTATATTTGTGAGACGGCTGCTTTATGTTTGGGTAAGAATTCTTTACTGCAACATAAGAGATAAAGTTGGTCTAGTTTGATGACGATAACATAACACATGATAAAGCTGATGGAGGTCTTTCTAGTTCTCTTTTGTTTGATGATCCTGTCGTTTTACTTTGTGGGATCGGCGATTCTTGAGCCTTTTCATTCTCGGGTTTGGATGGTTGTTGGCTCTTATGTATTCGCGTTCGTTATTTATTGCGCGATCAAGCTTAAGCCGTCTAGCCACCGTGAGGCTTTGTCTAATGTTGTGGTTGTGTCGGCCTCTCAATTCATTTCATTCGTTCTATCCTTGTTTATATTTGATTTTCCCAAGGGGCGCTTTGATGAGGAATTTCCGATGCGCGTTTTGTACCTTTTAGTTCCGACAATTTTTGGGACCTATGTCATTCAGTTGATTTTACTGTTTATTGGACGACTACGAGTTTCAAGAGCAGACAAAGGTCACTTATGAGATTTCTTATGGCTTCAATACTCGCAGTGCTTTTAAGTGCGCCCACGTCGGTGAAGGTTAGTTGGGCTTTAGCGGAACCTACGCTGGGGGAGATGTCTTGCCGGGTGGATATGGATTGTGTCTTGGTTTCGCATCCTTGTGAGGGGAAAGAGGCTGTGAATAAGGAACTTAAGGCCACGGCGGAAAAGCGGATTCTTGAGAACTCTAAAAAGAGTTCCTGCCCACAGGTTTCTTACTATGCCCACGTTCAGAAAACTAAAGCTACTTACAAGGCGGTTTGTGTGAATCGGGTTTGTCAGACAAAGCAGGTTTCTAAATGACTTGGAAGAGGAAGAAAGAAAAGCCATTAACTGGGAATCGTTTTTTGGACTTCTTATTGGAGTTTACTGTTGAGCTTGGCTTGGCACTTCTGCTTGGGATCGGCGGGGTGACCTATGTTTGCTCTAAAGATTCCTCAAATAAAACTGTCGAGTCCGTCGTCGACGATAGTAACGTGGTAGCGAAATGAAAAACTCTGTTAGGTATTTGAAAATTGCGGTGATTGGTTTTGTTTCTGCGGTGGCATTTCTTGGGGTGCTTTCATTCTTTATGTTCAGATATTTGCAGAATGAGGGAATTGGTTATGAGCAGAAGGTTCCCTCGTTTGTTAGTTTAGAGGAAGGCTTTCAGGCTTGTCTTTCTGGCGATGCTACAAAGTGTGATGAAGTGTTTAGTGAGGAAACTAAGAAGTTCCTTCAAGATCCTCAATTTGTTGCTCATATGAAAGAGCAAAGTGAGTCTTTGGGGCGAAGAGTGAGTTCACAGATTATTCCAAGCAGCTATAAACGAGTAAGCTCTGTTGGCTTGAGATTTCCTTCCAGAAACGGCACCGTAACGACCATAGCCTTCACAGTTCAATATGCAAACGATCCAGCCGCTAAAGTGACTCTCGCAACAGGAGAGGAAGACGGAAAGCTCATCATCGGTAACTATTTTATTGAATCTAAGGTGTTTAAGTAGAATGAAAACCACTACTAGATATTTGGTTGTGATCGCGTTTATTCCGGTCTCGATGATGGCGAGTAGCTTTGTTGCTGTTCATCTTTCGCCGTGGATTGGTGCTGACTATTTTCTTGTGATCGACGGTGTTGTGCTTTTAGCAGTTTCCTATTTGATTTGGGTTTTGACGGGATTGTGTGCAACGAGTAAGAGTTAGGTTTGGAGAAAATAGAGCGATTTTTCCAGATTAGCCTTTTGAGTATTAATATTTAAGACATGATTGACATAATAGCTTCGCATTTAAGAGTATCTGTCTTTTGAATCTTGAGTGTTTTTGTATTTAAAATATATTTTCTGAGATTAAAGGTTTCATTTCCAGTACCTTTGGCTACCGCTTTTTCTTCTTCGGTACAAATTTTCTTTTCGTCTTCGATCCATAAGTAAATCGTTGAGTTGGATTTAAACTCGTGTGCGAATGCTTTCTTTTCAAAAATCTCTTTTTTCTGATTTATGTCGTAAATATTTAATTGGGTTTCTGTGGTTTTCCACGAGGAAACCGTCATAGCTAGGTCTGTCGATAAATCTAAGTAGGGTATTCCTCTGGTTTTAAGCTTATAGAGGGCCTTTTCATACTTGTTGTCGTGACAAGACGCGGGCGAGATATCTTGCTTACGTGAAGTATGAAAATCCACTTCGTACATACCTTCATTATTTGCAACTCTGATTAAGTATTTCCCGACAAACTTACAGTTTGGCACTTTGGTTTGATAGTTGCTAATAAGCTCCACCGGGACTTGTGCATGAGTATTCGATGAAGCTGCAAGCAATATTAAGGTAAGAAGAAGTTTATCCATGATCTATTTTAAACATACAGAAATTCGAAACTCACACAAATTAGCTAAATAAAGTGTTGTAGTGATCTCGGTAATTAATCGGTATTTGACTCAAAAAACTTTGTGAGTGGCGCCGTCGTAGAATTCACGACGAAGGATCGACAGATAGAGGGGCGATGCCGAAGCCTTAAAAGTTAGATCGTTTTAGATCTTTTCTGCTAAAACATCCTTTAAGTACTTCGTAGAAGCGAACTCAGCCCTGTCGCGTCTAAGCAGTTTTCCGTCATCCATCTGATCTCGGAGTTTTCTGTAGAGGTTTATCGAAGCTTCTAGAGCCATTGCGCATGATTGTTTGTCATAGGCCGGAACTGTCTTTTTGAAATCTTCTAAATCTTCTTTTGCCAGAAACTCAAGTCGGCGTGACCCTCGGGGAAGATTTCCATGCTTCACCAATGAGAGTGAGCCAAGAGTTTCGGTGCGTAAGAAAGTCAATAGGTCAATAACCTGGAAAAGCTCACCACGGCCAAGCTTTGTCGCCCCATAGTGGATCCAAACCCAAAAGCGATCTTCAATCCATTGAAGGTTTGGCATTGGGTGCTTCGCAGATGATTTTGACATTTGGGCTGTGAGTAAGCCACTTCGCTCCCAGGCGATAACGGGATCTTCAATGCGGGCTTCTAGATCTGCGAGTTTGATAAACTTCAAATCCACATGCAAAATCGGGTTGTCGTATAATGCGATAAGCAGGCGCGGCTCACCCACGTGTTCGCCAGTAAACCCTACGAGAAAGTCTCCAAGACTTTTTGCGATGAGCTCTCTAGTGGCTAACATTGAATCATATGATGTGTCTTCGCAAACGATGACCAGATCCAAATCGGAGAATCGATCCGTATTCTTTGTAATCCATGAGCCAGCCACAGCAATACCAAGAATACGGTCGTCTTTTTTCAAAATTTCGATGGTGTTGTTAAGGAATGTTTGAAGTTCATCCATTGGACTATTGGATCAGTCCCCGCTAGGGAAGGCAAGAATTGAAAGACCTGTTTTTGGTTGTATTTCTATCTTGCCATAGACTAATCTATATTTACCACGCAATAATACCATACGGAACTTGCGCCCCATACTGATTAACGGTTGGATTTGTTATGAATTCTGAAAGAAAAGAGTTTGTCGTTGCGATTGTTCTGTCGGTTCTAATCCCAGCTGCATATCTGGTCGATTTGTATTTCACTGGATGTGTATCGCCCCTCATGGGAACTGGTAATGTCGAATGTGATTCCACGATTGGAAAAGATCTGCTTATCGCCATGATGACGATCCTGATTTTAATGGGGTTTGGTCTTTACATGTTTACTCGTTCAAAATAGTCGGGATTTCGCAACAGATTAAAGAATATAAACAATAGTGACAATAACTTGTTTATAGGTATGATTTAGATATGAGTGTGTTTTTAAAGATTATTGTGGTCATTGTTATTCTCGGTTCCATTAGCTGTGTGCAAAAGGGGATCGTTGGGTCTGCTACATATGATTGGGCGGAGAGTCGCAAGTATGTCGAACATAGACCTAGTTATGGATATGAAATCGGCGTGGTGGGCAGGGAGCCCATCGTAAATCCTCTCATGGAGTTTTTGTCAGCAGGTCTAAGTTACAGCGTGAGATCTTTAGAATTAGAGTCCGGCGCTGATACAGGATATGTCAAAGTTGCATCCATAGATCCAAGTTTCGGTTTTGGAATTTACATAAATGATCAGTTTTATTTTACTCCCACTTTGAGATTCTCTATTCCGGTATCTGTTTCGAGCGAACTCGGTGATGATGATTATCCCACAGAAGGAATCTGGGGATTAAAATCCTATGCCGAAATGGATTTCGCCTACAGAGTAAATCAGAAGCTACATGTTTCAGCTTTCATGCAAGTTGGATCCGACATTATGCTGTTATCTAAAGAGCCATTTTACGATGGAACTGGTGGGATGCGCGTAGTTGGATTAAGAATGACCTATTTATTTGAGGATCAGTAAGTATGATTTCCTTCATCTTAGTGTTGCTCCTGTCGCTCGTTTCAGTGTTTGCTTATGCAGAGGAATCTAAAGTTGAGTGGGTGAATAAATTTGGTCGAGAATCGCAGGTCGAAAGAAAGCGTTGTAATTTCGATAGTGATTGCCGAGTCATCACGGATAGAATGCACAATATTACCGCCGTTGTTGAGGGCGATGTTGAGCGATATAGAAGACGAAAAAATGATCCTGTTGTCTGTTTGGGCTGTTCCGAGGGATCTGAGTCAGATTATGTGCCAAAGTGTGTAGCAAATAGCTGTCGCGCAGTAAGGAAAAATACTGATTCAGAAATCTGGGTTGAGTGTAGAAAAGATAGTGATTGTATGGTGTGGAGAGATGCATGTGGGAAGGTGGTTGCTTCGCCGGTAAAGCCACGCAAAAGACACACCGAACTTATAGGGGTCTACGGAGTTCCTCGTTGTCTTAAAGGTCGCTCAAATGAGGATGTGGTCGATTACTATCCTACATGTGAGGACTTCAAGTGTACCCCAAAAGCTAAAAAGCTAAATACCAAAGGCAAAAAGGAAGCTAAGTAGATGCGGTTTTGGTTGATTGGAATTGCGATTACGGCGGCTTGTGGTGGCGGAGTGGCGTACTACTATTCCCAATCAAGATCATTGACGCAAGAAGAGTGGAAGCAGTGGCGTGAGAAAACCTTTGAGGAGATCAAAGCGGAATCAGAAAAACGTGGGCCACCCCTCGAGGATAAAGTATTAAGCTCCGAGTGGAGGCAGTGTGATTCGGATCGTGACTGCGAAGTTTTTACTTTTGAGTGTAGCGTAGTATCAATAAACCGAATGTTTGAGTCAGAATTTAAGATGCGTCGATGGAAAGAAAACCCTGGTCATTGTTTTGATGGACCGTCCTCTGAGGATTATAGTGGTCTTTGCAAACGCAATCAATGCGATAAAAAGTACTCCCCGGAAAAGAAACGGAAAATGTGGAAGTAGAACTTATGAGTAAGGTATGGATGCGACTTCTGATATTTGACTTCTGTAGCGGGTTGTTTTGGATATTACCTAGATTGCTGCCGACAGATCATGGGGCTCCATCAGTTGGTGATATGTTAGTTTCCATGCTGGGTGCCCTCGTTATGGGGCTTCCAGCGTCATTGGTAATATAAATATAGTATTGTTTTTGCGAGCAACTTCTCGCTAAACTTTAAGTATGAAGCTAAACTTTCGATTCACTATAGTGGTTCTTTCTCTCCTCATCACATCCAATTCCGAGGCCACCATAATTTATACTTTTGGAGGCTTAAAGTCGGCTTCCAAAAATGATTTCGCCGCACATATAGATAAAAAAGATCGGGATATATATCTGGAGGCAGATGTAGACGGTGATGGTAGCATCGATGGAATCAATATGGTCTTTGGGCGATCAATCAAAGACAAAAAAGATATGTCACAAGTTTATTTGACGTCTTCGAAGTTGCGTAAACGCATTCCACTCAAAGATTACCCTTTAAAGAAGGGTAGAATCGACATGTCGATGAAAGTTAAGAATAAAGGGGACGAGGGAATCTCTACGAGAAAGTACTTCTCTTCCGATGATCCTAAGGTGGTAGCCAAGTATAAAGATTCAGTGGTCATCGAAGTTTCTTATAAGAACTATTGGTGCACCATCGGGTATTTCTTCGTAGATGGTGAAATGAAGTCCGAGGAGGCTTGTGATTAATATGAAAGTGATCTGAGCCCAATTTCAGTACTTAGTTGCCTCTACAGTAAATCCAATGCTAAAAACCCAACCAATCAAATTCACAAGGTTGGTTGGTGTGCCCGAATTACCAGAAGTCGAAGTCGTCCGAAAAGGATTAGAACAAATCCTCATCAAACAACCGACGTTACTTGATATCGAATTAAAACGCCCGGATCTGCGCGATCCGATTCCTCTTAAAAAATTGAAAACCCTTATTGGCCAAAAAGTTAAGCGTGTGGAGCGCCGAGCGAAGTACCTTCTCTTGTGGACTGACAAGGGGGGAATGCTGTCGCACTTGGGGATGACGGGGACGTGGCGAGTTGCGCCGAAGGGTGATGAGCGGTTGCATGATCATATCTATTTGCACTTCAAAGGCGGGTTGAGGCTCGCATATCGCGACCCGCGTCGCTTTGGGATTTTTGACTTTGTGGCGGCGGATGATGTTGCGGCGCACCCAAGGCTTAAGATCTTAGGTCCCGAACCACTGAGTGCTGAATTTTCGGGCGAAACTTTGTGGCAGAGTTTGCGTAACAAAGAGGTCGCATTGAAGGTTGCTATCATGGATCAAAAAGTGGTTGTGGGGGTAGGGAACATCTACGCCAGTGAGGCACTTTTTGCGGCGAAAATTAAGCCGACTTTGCCTGCGAAAAAACTCTCTCTTGAGAGAGCAAATCTCCTCGTAAAAGAGATCCGTCGCATCCTTTTAGAAAGCATAGAAAAAGGTGGCTCTTCCATTAGTGATTTTGCCCAAACTTCAGGCGACAGCGGCTACTTTCAAAACACTTTCAAAGTGTATGATCGTGCGGGTTTGCCCTGTGTTGTGTGCAAGCAACAGATAAAATCGAAAGTGATGGGCGGTCGGAATACTTTCTGGTGCGCTCATTGCCAGAAATAATTTTTAAAATTTCGTTGCTAAGGCATAATAGTTTTGTATAACTTGGTCCTTAGTCGAGATTAACAAAAAAATCAGATGAGCCATGTCGGTGAGTCTGGAATTTATTTACGAAGGGACACAACAATGAAAGCTATCGTTATCACAGCTTTGCTAGCACTTTCTTTCACAACTGGTTTCACTTGCTCTAAAAACCAACCAGCTGAAACTACAACAACTACTACTGAGACTACTACTACTGCTCCAGCAGAAGGTACAGCAGCTCCAGCAGCTGACGCAACTGCAGCTCCAGCAGCAGATGCAACTGCTACTCCAGCAGCTCCAGCTGGCGAAACTAAGTAATTAGTTTCTCTTAGTTGAGTTAGAAAAAGCCACCGAGAGGTGGCTTTTTTTTTGCCTTCGAGACGGGTCGATGAAAAAGGCCCATCTCCTGCGTTGTCGGGTGCGGTCCTCGCTCCGACGTGCCTGGAGCACGCCTGCGCTGCGGTTCGCTCCCTCCGCCTTGGACCTGGACCTTTTTGATCGACCCTCTTGTCTGGGATGCCTTCGTGTTATTTTGACGTTTCTTCTGGCTGGCCTTCGGCGCCGCTTTTTTGCTGGCTGGCTGTCGCCTTTGGCGACTTAGCGCCGCTCCTGTTGGGGCTTTCAGCCCCTTGCCCCCGGTTGGGGTTGCACCCCTTGCCCCGCTTTTGGAAATCATAAAATGGCAGGTTTTGCCGGGTTTTTGTCTAAACGGGGTGGAGGATTTTTTGTTTAAAGTAGGGGTGGAACTCTAGTTTTGACAGTACTTAAGCCCTCGTATTTGTTGGGCATTATGAAAAGCCCGCTTGCTTGCCGTTGGATTTAGGAGTGTAATTAATGGGGTAATGCAATAATAAGGAGAATCATCGTGGATTCAATCAACGCGTTGTATGGGTATTTCTTAGAGTGTTGTACATGGGGATGGGCCGTCGGCTCACTTGTACTTCTTCTGTTCGTGGGTTTCTTTGGAAGTCCTTTGATCGTTTGGACGATCGTGTTAGCGGCTATCATGGTGGGTTTTGCGGCCCCTATGTGGTTGTGGATTCTGTTCGCTGTTGTGGCAGTGGTCTTCAACATTCCGCCAATTCGTACGGCGTTAATTACGTCGGGTGTGTTCGCGATCTTCAAAAAGTTCCAGTTCCTTCCTAAGATCTCTGATACAGAGAAAGCCGCTCTAGATGCGGGTGTGGTGTGGGTAGAGAAAGATCTTTTCTCTGGTAAACCTAACTTCCAAAATTTGATGAACGAACCTTACCCAGATTTGACTGCGGAAGAAAAAGCGTTCATGACAGGCCCGGTTGAACAACTTTGTAAAATGATCGACCACTGGGAGATCTACAAAACTAAAGAAATCCCTCAACCAATTTGGGACTTCATCAAGAAAGAAAAATTCTTGGGCATGATCGTTCCGAAAGAGTTCGGTGGTCTTGGCTTCTCGGCACTTTGCCACTCTGAAGTTATCATGAAGCTTTCTTCTCGCTCGATCGCAGTTGCGATTCAAGTGATGGTTCCAAACTCTTTGGGTCCTGCAGAACTTCTTGCTCACTACGGTACTGATGCTCAGAAAAATCACTGGTTGCCTCGTTTGGCTGAAGGTAAGGAAATCCCTTGCTTCGGTTTGACAGAGCCTAATGCGGGTTCTGATGCGGGCGCGATCGTTTCTACTGGTGTTCTTTTCAAAGGACCAGATGGAAAAATCAAAATCAAATTGAACTGGAATAAACGTTGGATCACTTTGGCTGCGATCTCTTCTGTGATCGGTCTTGCGTTCCGTTTGCGTGACCCTGAAAATCTTTTGGGTAAAGGTGAGGACCTTGGTATCACTTGCGGTCTGATCCCTTCTAACACACCAGGCGTTGTTCTTGGTAAACGTCATGATCCACTAAATACTGCATTCTATAACTGCCCAACACACGGTAAAGACGTTGTTGTAGACGCTGAAGAAGCTATCGTTGGTGGTGTTGCGAATGCTGGTAAAGGTTGGATGATGTTGATGGAGTGCTTGGCTGCGGGCCGTGGTATCTCTCTTCCAGCTCAAGCAACAGGCGGAGCAAAACTTGCAACTCGCGTAACTTCTGCTCACGCAGTAGTTCGTCGTCAGTTCGGTGTTTCTATCGGTAAATTCGAAGGTGTTGAAGAACCTCTAGCACGTATTGGTGCTGCGGCTTACACACTTGAAGCAATGAGACGTTATTGCCTAGGTGCCCTTGATAAAGGTATCAAACCAGGCGTTATCACAGCGATGCAAAAATACTATACGACTGAAATCGGCCGTAAAGTGATCATCGATGCGATGGACATCATGGGTGGTGCGGGTATCTCTATGGGACCTCGTAACGTATTGGCAGAGATCTATATCGCAACTCCAATCGGTATCACGGTTGAGGGTGCAAATATCATGACTCGTACGTTGATCGTATTCGGTCAAGGTGCTCTTCGTGCCCATCCTTTCGCTTACGCGGAAGTAAAAGCATACGAAGCTAACGATCTAAAAGGTTTTGATGCGGCATTCTTTGGTCACATCGGTCACATCATCCGTAACACGTGCCGTGCGATCTTGTTGTCATGCTCTCGTGGTTACTTGGCTTCTACTCCAGACTGCCATCCTGAAATGAAAGTGTATTTCCGTCGTATGTCTTGGACATCTGCTACATTCGCATTGCTATCTGATATCGCAATGGGTGTATTGGGTGGTTCTTTGAAAATGAAAGAAAAAATCACGGGTCGTTTCGCAGATATCTTGGCTCACATGTATATCGCAACTGCGATCCTTCGTCGTTTCGAAGCAGAAGGCCGTAAAGAAGAAGACTTGGCATTCGCTCACTACAACTTGAAAATGTGCATGGTTGAAATCCAAAAAGGTTTCGATGGTATCTTTGATAACTTGAAGATCCCGGGTATGCGTTGGTTCTTTAAAGGTTGGATCGGTGCTTGGTCTCGTATCAACTCTATCGGTTCACAAGCTTCTGACGGTTGGACACACGCTATCGCTTCTGAAATGATGAAAGAGGGCGGTATGCGCGATCGTTTGACTCAAGGTATTTACCTTCCAAAAGAGCGCGATCAAGCAATCGGTCGTTTGGATTACGCTTTCACAGTTTCTTTGAGAGCTGAAGCAGCTGAAAAGAAAATCAAAAAAGCGATCCGTGACGGCTTTCTTCCTAAGAAGAAAGCAAACTTGTTGGTAGACGAAGCATTGTCTAAAAACGTAATCACTTCTGAAGAGGCAACTCTAGTGAAAGAAGCTGATTCTGTACGTTACGATGCAATCTTGGTGGACGAGTTCACTGAAGAGCAATACCACGCTAACAAAGTAATCCCTTAGTTGGATCTTTAAAGCTAAAAACGAAAAACCCCGGTGATGAGCCGGGGTTTTTTATTTTTAGAAGAGGGCGTTGTTCAGATTCGTATTCAGCTCAAGGATGGATTTCTCGAGATCAACCAAAAGATTAGCCATTTCTTGTGCGGTGACCTTCGGTGGATCGATGTAACGGAATTCAGCGTCCGGGTATTTCGGCGCAGAATAATTGTACAGAATCCCTAATTTAAGAGCGATATCTTTTGCAGTTACTTTGGCACGGAGATTTTCGCTCATGGAGTCGGCAAAGAGACTGTTGTAGTTCGTACGAGCTAAGATCGATTCTGGAGTGTTAGTCCAATTAGCCTTCACCAGCATGCCGATATATCGAACTCTAAGCAGGGCGTCTGCAAATACATTTTCGCTCTCAGGTAAAATTGGATAAGTCGTTTTTTGCAGGGAATAGAGACTCTCGATTTGCTTTTCAAGAGTCTGCATTACTATTGAATACTGCGATTGAACCAGAGGACGATTCGTCCAATCTAATATCAACAGACTTTTAGTCGGGCCAAACCCAATCAACGGGAAAGTTGGAAGGTCTGGATAGCCGTTCATATCCATATAAAGTAAGACATCGTTTTGAAATGCGATGGCCTGGTCTTCGTTGAAACCCAAAAGGTGAGAGTATTCATGCGCGAACAAGGCTAATAACTGATGTCTGTAATTGTAGACCGTAAGTACTGAAGTCAGTCCCGCGGCATTCACACAGATTGTAGTTTTAGGTTTGCTATAGGCAGCTGCAAGATACTCTTTTCCATTCACCATGCACGGTGTTTTTTGGATTTCAACAGGTGTGTTGTTGATGGCGTCTTCCAAGGCCTGGAATTGATTCGGCTTTAAAATAAGAGTGTTGTTCTGTGTTTGAATCCATGCGTGGATCACCAACTTAAGTTCTTGCGACGTCGTCATCAGGGCCGCAGAGATATCAGTTAAGGAGGCATTGCGGTCATAGGAAGTACCACCACCGTTACCGATACGAACTGTATTGGCAGTTGCGATGGAAGAAAAAACTAAAAGAAGCGCTGTTAGTTGCAGTTTCATGCGTGAGCTCCCATTTCAAGTAGTGGCTTCAGGAAGTTGTCATTTGCCTTCACAGGGGCGATTTCTAAGGGCTGACTCGTTGGAACGATATTTAAGTTCAACTGACAAACGCGCGCGCCATCTAAAACTTTAGAAGTGTATTTACGATTCAAAAAGTTCAAAAACTGATCGATATCAGTTTTGATTTCCGTGAATTCCATATCTGTCAAAGTCATTACCAAAGAGTCAAAGCGACGCTCGCTTGGAGGCAGCATCATCGCTTCCAACGCTTCATTCAGGCTGTTTTTGTGGAAGGACTGAACTGCAGTGTTCCCCATGTTGTCAGGGATGCGTAGGTCATTCTGAGTCGTTCTCCAGTTGCCGCTCGCTTCATCGTATTCAGCCAAGCCGCAGTCCTTGATGTTTTGCAAGATTTCAGCCGCTTCCGTTTTAGGAATCTGGAATGTTTGGGCGACAAAGTCAGCTGTGCAGTTCAGTGAATGCAGGCTTAGCAGCAAATGCACGCGGGGAGTTTTTGGATTTGAAAGGAACTTATAGATATCGTGAAGTTCACCGTCAGCTTTGCTTTTATTCAAAGTAACGATTTGTTGGAAGTGGTATTCCTTATTCAAGAAGTTCGTGGAGTTTGCGTAAAGTACCAAGTGTTCGAAGTACTCGCACTCAAGCGCACTCAGTTTCAAAGAGTTTAGAAGCAAAGAAATTGACTCTTCGCCCAGATTTCTGTTTCCGTGCAAAACATTGCTTAAGAAACTGCGACTTTTAAAACCGCATTGGCGGCTCCAAGTTGCATAAGAAAAGTGGGGAGATTGGCTTTTGGAATAGTGATACCAAGCCTGTAAAAACTGGCGGTAATCAACGAATGACATGATCTGCGGTTTAACCATGAGTGTATTCCTCTAACGTGCTGAATTTGGAGGCTTGAATACACAGGGAGGCGGGGGAGCGGCAAACTAAATAGCGTAAATAGCTATTATGATGGGCTTTATAGGGGGATTTCCATTACTTATTACAGGGTGTGAGGATGTAATGATTGTATTCCGGAATACACTTAAGGGCTCCGAAAAATAAAAAACCCTGGTTTGAGGCCAGGGTTTTTTTAAGCAAACTTATGTAAGGGGATTAGTTCGCAGAAGTCGTAGACTCTTGAACGTCTACAGCGGCTTTAATTGTGCCGTCACAGAAGTCGTCCGCACAAGCTTTTCTGATTTCGTTATCATTGATGAAGGCTTCGTTTGCATCGATCACTTTAGTTACGTTCACCATGCCAGCTTCGTCTCTGTAAGCTTTGTATTGAACTTGGTAGATACCGGGAGCCAAGCGTTTGGCTGTAACATTAGAGTAAGCGTCCTCTGCGATCAGGTAAGCAGCGCTGATGTTGCCCATTTCAGCCATGCTGTTGTAACCCAAGTAAACAGTGTAACGAGGGCTAACATCAGTGCTTTTGCCGTTATCAGTAGTAACGATCGTGATTTTTTTAGTAACGCCTTCTTTACTTGTGGCTTCAGCCAAACGGATAGCTTGGTCAATAGTCGCTGGTGAAATTTTAGATGACGTTGGAGCTACTTGTTTAGCTTGAACTGTCATTGCGGCAGACATGATTACTGCGAATAATCCGATTGTTTTCATGGAATCTCCTTATGGTTAATTTTGTTTTTCAATGTTTGCGAAGATAACCAAGTCCAAAAAAAAGTGGTGGTAAATTTCTGCAATGGTATGGATAAGTGGTGACCATAGGTAACCGCGATGTAAAAACTCCTGGTTTCGTAAAGTGTGTGGGCGTATCCATTGAGGCTTCGTGGAGTACTTGATTCTCTATTGTTAAAAGACGCATGGAAATTTGCGGATCACCTGATTAAGATAAACCCTTTTGGGGAGGTTCCTGTGGTATTCGTAAAAGGCAGCACCATCGCTGCGGGTCTTTTGCTATCGTCTTCATTCGCTCTTGCTGAATTGCAAATCACGGGCAATCAAAACATCTGGGCAGTGCCTTCGACCTCCAAAAGCTGCAAAGCCTGGAAGGAAAACAAAGAAGAAGACGACATTAAGCCTAAATACATCAATATCGGAAATCTAAGCTTCCTATGGTCCGATCCTAAACGAGATTTTCGCATAAAAGAGGTCCGCGTCTCTGTGCGTGACTCAATCTTAAAAGGCGGCGAATACCGCTGCTCTATTAAAGGTGATGAACTGCAAGCTCTTGGGGAGGGCTCATGGTTAAAAATCCCGAAAGCAGGAAGCCATCAGTATAGCTATGTGGCCACAGATTGCCCGGCACTTTGTGGCGGGATGGAATTCGCAGAAGACATTGCCGCCACAATGAGCGGAAAAATAGAAGTCGTGGGTGATTTGTTAGATCCAGAAAACCCGGTAGAGCAAGTTTATGGCTTGCCCATCCAAGTCGACAATCTCGAGTTCTAAAAGGCCATGATCCCAACTGTGAAAGACAAACTATAAACCGAGCTGTGACCGTCAACGTTGCGGCTTGAGATAATCACAGGCACATCGCCATCCATACTGATGTCGCTGCCTTGTTCAAGCTCGTGATAGGCAAAGCCGATTTCGGTAAACCAAACTTGTCCTTTGCTAGTCATATGTAAAGTCCCTAAAGCTCCGCCAATAACAGGTCCATCAAATTGAATGCGGTCCACATTGCCATCACTCACTTTGCTGTGATCGCCATTTAAGAAAATAACCATCGGTGCGCGACCGACGAACAGTCTGCCGTACGGTTGTCCCAACTGATAGTCTGTCAAGCTTGGCAGTGGAGTGCGCACGCCAACTGTGAACAAAGTGTCCCAGAGCAGGTAATTGCTGACGCGATTGAATCCCACGGAGGAGCCAATCTCGATCGCCCAGTTTTCGTTGATGAAGTAAGTGATGTCGGTTTTAAGATTTAAACCCAAGCCGCCATCGTAAGTACCTTCTTGGTCAGAAAATAAGGCCGTGTTCACTCCAGCGCCTGCAAACAAATGCATGCCCTTCGTCCAATTATAGGGAAAGAACTCCTGGGCTTGGGCGAGTGATGAAAAACTAAGAATGAAAGCCAGAAGAAGTGTTTTCATAATTAAAACCTCCAGGAGATCATCATTCCCAGATTGTCTTTATCGATGATCGGCATGGATGTGATGTCAGTCTTTTTGTCTTTAATAATTTCAAAAGGATTTAAGATAAAGCCAAACAAATGAGCGATCTTAGATTCGCGCGCTAAGAAATACTCACTCGCACGTTCTGCTCCCATACCTAGCAAGGTTCCATAGACAGGCGTTTGATACATGTCTTGAAAGCTGGGACGTTCGGTGAATGTCTCAATCGCAAACTCAAACGCTAGCGAAGAAAGCACCGTCCATTGAAAGGCCTCAACCTCGGTGTATCCACGCGAGCGATAAAACAGGTAATAGTAATTCCCAGAGATCGCATGCTTCACGATATTGTAGTCAAAGGAGTCTTTGTCGAAATCAGGGCGCAGGGGATAGCTAAAGAAATTCGACCAAGATCCATGCTCCTTAATGGTTTCGTGCTGTGTAACTAGATAAACAGCCCACTGAGCTCCGTACATCATACCAAAATTGATCGCGAGTTCTTTGCCGGGTCTTTCTGGTGGGGGAGGATAAAGTTTCAACTGAAGCTGTTTAAGCTCTTCGACTTCAGTGGCAATTTGTTGTTCTAAGACTTGTTGGCGGTCTTTTAGTTCCTGCAACTCTTGCAAGTGTTGGGGGAGTTGTGATGCCACCATCGGCGCATTGGGAACCTGAGCGTGGGCCGCCCAGGAAAGACTCATTAAGAATGTGAAGGTCAAAAGGTGTAGTTTCATAAGTCAGATACTTTCTGTATCTAACTTATCGCCTTTTTCTGATTGTTTTATGAGAGGACAAGAATGGGAATCATTGTTGCAATATCAGAACAATGATTCCCAGCTATATTCGAGTTAATAACTTATTAAGTAGGACGGCGGCGAGATTTCGCTGCCAAGATCTTTTTAACGAATCCGTCGTCGTCTTCGTCAAAGATATCCCCGATGATTTCTTCAAAGATATTTTCCATCGTCACTAGACCTGATGGTGTCGCGCGATCATAGATCACGGCCATATGGGATTTTTGCCCCTGCATTTGCACCAGGATGCGGAATACGGGCTCAAAACCTTTGAACTTAAGGACCGGGCGGATCAGCGTCTGCCAGTCTAGATTCTTGTATTTGCGCGCCGTAAAGAACTCTTTCGAATTGATCAGACCCACGATTTCATTGTCATGCATAACCGGGATGCGGGTGTGACCTGAATTCACGATGATCGTTTCAACGTCTTCGATTTCGTCTTCTTTACGAACAAAGACCACCTCGCCCCAAGGCACCATGATGTCGCGAGCCAGAAGCTTATCGGCGCTGACCAGATTCATCACGTATTGCTTCGTTTGGTGAGGCAGATCTTCGATCTCAAAGTCATGATGATCGTGAGCATGCTCTGTCGTTTGTCCCAATGAAAACAGTTTCAAAATCATATGTGTGGATTTTTCTAGCACCCATACAAATGGAGAAAGAACTTTTTCACTGATATACAAACCACGTGCAGACCACAAAGAAATCTTCAAAGAATTTCTAAGAGCCAAGGTTTTCGGAACAAGCTCTCCGACAACCACGCTTAAGTAAGTAATCGGCAAGACCACAGTGGCGATAGAAATCGCATCCGCAGTGCTCGGAGAAATTTTAAAGTATTCAACATAAAGAGGTGAAAGGGCTTCTTCAGCTCCAGCACCACCGACGGCTGCGGCAACCGCGCCGACCACTGTGATACCGATCTGGATCACAGAGAGAGTGCGCTCTGGATTTGCTTTCAATCTTAAAAGCAGGCGAGCGCGGGCGTCGTTTCCAAGTTTTTGTAGCTGTACTTTACGAACTGTCACGAAAGCCATTTCGGCGCCGGACAAGAGCATATTAATAAAGAGACATACGATAATGACTAATAACTCAGTCACGGGAACCCCCGTTATTGAGCGCGTACGAATAAATTGTTGTTGTAGGGGAAGCTTCTAGAGATTTGGGTAAGGGATCAGGATTCATAGGTGGTCACAGTAGCAAAAAAAGAACCCGATTCATAGATGAATTCGGGCTCTGAAGATCAAGATTCTGTTAATTAAATGGATCGGAGTATGAAATTGAACGAGCGCATCATGGAACTGAAGGCCTGACGCTTGTTGATGAAACCCAAATAAGAAAAATTTCTTACCAAAGGTAAATCGAGCTCTTCCTCGCTATGGCCGGTGTAAATAACCACAGGGATGGTTTTTTTGATCTTATTGACCTTTTTTTCGGTCAATAAGCGATCCATTAATAGCAACGTGTCTCGGCCGCCCATTTGTGGCATCTGCCAGTCTAAGACAACAAGGTCATAGGGTTTGCTGGCAAGTAAGGGGATGGCGTCTTGGCCGTCGAAGGCCATCGTCACATCACACTTATAGTGATCTAAAATGTGCGACATCAACTTCACAGAGTCTAAGCTGTCATCAATGACGAGCACCCGGGGGATGCGTTGTTTATCTAGCGATGTCGATGAAGTGGTATCCAGCACCATATGGGATCTCCTGTCATAGTCTTACTTTACCCATTTGAACCGATGTAAAACTGAGAATCTTCTAAAAGAGCCTACCTGACGGGATCTTAATAAAAAGGCTGTCGAAACACATATACTGCTCGTGTCGCGACAGCCTAAAGGCTTACTGATTATATTTGAGACGCTTAAGGATTAAGCTAATTCTTTGCGTGTTTGTTCGCTGACAACTGTCTCACGCACCACAACCACCTTGATTTGGCCAGGGTAGTTGCACTCTTCTTCGATCTTCGCTGCGATTTTTTTAGACAATTCTAAAGCGTGCAGATCATCGATTTTTTTGCCGTTCACCAGGACACGACATTCGCGACCACCACTTAGGACGAAACAGTCCGTTACGCCTGGGAAGCTGCGAGCGATGTCTTGAAGCTCGGAAACTTTTTGGTTGTACGATTCAATTGTCGAACGACGTGCCCCTGGACGAGCCCCTGAGATCGCATCGGCTGCGATAACTAGGAACGCATGGTCTGTCGAAGGTTGTTCGTCAAAGTGATGGGCTTTAACCGCATGAACAATGTCTGGAGCCTCACCGCGAGCCGCGATAAAGTCAGCGCCAATCACGGCATGTCCACCTTCTTGAACGTGGTCCATGGATTTACCGATATCGTGAAGCATGCCTACACGGCGTGCTTTTTTGATGTCGACACCAAGCTCAGCAGCCATCAAGCCCGCAAGCCAACCCACTTCACCGCAGTGGAAGTATTGATTCTGTGTGAAAGAGTAACGATAGCGCAAAGATCCCATCATCTGACGAACTTCTGCATTCAAACCTTCAAGCTTAAGCTCCTTAGCCAAAGAGTCGCCATCGTGTTTGATATTTTTGAAAAGCTCTTTCTTCTGGTTTTCAGCAATTTTTTTGATGAATTCCGGAGTGATGCTTTTCTTCTCTTTAAAAATTCTTTCCAAAGTTCTGCGCGTTAGCTCACGGCGAACAGGGTCAAAGCCAGCTACGCCGACCATCTCCATGTCTTGCTCAACGATGATATCGCAACCACAGCTGTCTTGAACCGCTTTGATGTTGGCTCCGGCTGGATCCACAAACAATTTACGAGCGTGAGCATCTGGGAAGTTCACAGCACCAATACCGCGTTCTGCGCAGTAAGGACGGGCAAAACGATCGATCACAAGTGCCAAGATTTTCTTAGCGCGAGTTTCAGCGTGTTCTTTCGTGTCTTCTTCGTGTTCTTGGGCAAGGCGGGCAGCACGGCGTACAGCTTCCTCTTCCATTTTTGTTTTCAGCTCAGTTTTGAAATCTTCCGCAGAAGTTCCCAGTTTGGCTGTGAGTTTTTGTACGAACTCACTATTCAGAACTTTTTGCTGATCTTTGATTTTGCCGAGTTCAGCTTCCTGACCCTTCAAAACTTGTTCTTGTGCCTTTACGTCAGCTTCACGCTCTTGAAGTTTCTTTTTTTCTTCCTGAACGATGGAATCAGCTTTGGCTTTCTTTTCGTTTGCGACCTCTTGCAAATCTTCAATGCGACCTTCGGACTTGAGCATGTCAGGTTCCACTTTGGTCCACATTTCCATTTCGATTTCTTGAATGCGCTCTTTTTGCTCAAGCTCTTTCAGCTCGATCGCTTCCTTCGCTTCATCGATAATTTCCTGGGCATCTTCACGAGCCAGACGAAGTGTGCGTTTCACATTCAACTTGTGCAAGGCCCAACCCAAAATCCCACCGGCGATAATTCCAACGAGGGCTGTAGCAATCAATGCAGTCATAAATACTCCTAACCCTCTAAGTTTACTGCCCACAGTTAAATAACGCAAATTTTCCGAGGGTTTACTTCGTGTGTTATTCAGTCTAGACTGACGCGCAGGGAGGCAATATGGGCCAAATGGAAACCAAGACGCAATGGACTCGTAACGGATTAGGATTCGCGGCGGAGTCGCGTGGATTAAAGTTCGTGATGGACGGAAAACCTGCCGATGGTAACGATCAAGGTCCAACTCCAAAGGAAGTATTACTCGCAAGTATCTGTGCGTGCTCTGGAATGGACATTGTTTCTATTCTGCAAAAGATGCGTTTGGATCTGCAATCTTGTGATGTGGACGCGCAAACGGAGACGACGGATGGCCATCCCGCAATCTTTAAACTGGTGCGCATTCAGTACATGATCAAAGGCAGTAACATTAAGCCCGAACAGGCTATCAAGGCCGTGACATTGTCGATGACGAAATACTGTGGAGTCACAGCAATGGTGTGCCCAACGTCACCCGTGCAGTTCGAGATTTTCTTGAACACAGAAAAAATCCACGATGGAAAAGCCGATTTCACTGAGGCTTTGCAAGAGAAGAAATAATGCTTATTGATGTCGCACAATTTTACCACGAATTTGATTTCACCTATGCTCGCTCGCGCGGGCCGGGTGGTCAGAATGTAAATCGCACCAACTCGGCGGCGATTTTGCGTTGGAATTTGCGCGACTCTCAAGGTTTGCCAGAAAATATCAAAGCGCGTTTGCTAGAAAAACTAGCAACTCAGCTCACTGATGATGGTGATATTTTAATTCGCAGTGAAGAATTCCGTGATCAGGATCAAAATCGCTCGGCTTGCCTTAAAAAGTTGCAGGCATTGTTAGCAAAAGCTCTGTTTGTTCCAAAAAAGCGGGTGGCGACAAAGCCCACACGCAGTTCTGTACGTAAGCGTTTGGATTCTAAAAAACGCCACTCTGAAGTTAAAGCCGGTCGTAAAAAAGTTTACTAGTGAGCCTCTGACATCACAGGTTCGACAGTTGCTCCAGGTGTCTTAGGGTCTTCTGTCGCGTTGATTCTGCGAGATAAGAAAATCGCAAGCAATGTCACCGCAATCGACATGTAACCTACGATTTCGTATTTTTCTAATCTTCCAGAATCACCTTTCACGATGATGATGCCTGCAATGTAGCTTGCTGTTGCCGAGGAAAGTTGTTGCACGCAGCTTACGATACTCATGAAGCTTCCGCGATTTTGCGGGGAGGCAGTTCCTGATACCAACGCAGTTGCTGGAATCATGCGACCACCAGAAACCACAAAGAAAATCGATGTGATCGTCAGAACAAACCACGCAGGACTTGGTCCTAGGTGAGTGATCGCAAAGATCGGCAGCGTGCAAAGACCCGCGCCATATAAAAACACTTTGTGCTTTCCGTAGCGATCAGACATGCGCCCGATAGCTGGGGAGGAAAAGATCGTGAAAAGCCCACCGATCATGTAAATCAATGGCAACTGGTCTTCTGTGAGGCCTGCGTTTGAAACCATCGACGGTGACAGGTAAGGCACGATGGCAAAGTGGCCAAACATCACCGCAGACATGAAAATCAAAGCGCGCACTTGGTTGGTATTTTTAAAAATACGCACCAAAGACTGATAAACTGCTTCTTTTTCGCGGGGATGATCCAGGTGAGAGCGCACATTCGGCACGCCAAAGTACGCAACCACGCAAAGAAATAGCGATGCGACTCCCAAAAAGATAAACGGAGCATGCCAAGAGAATTGGTTCGCAAGGTATAAGCTAAAGGGAACACCAAAAATCGATGCCACGGAGAATGAAGTCATAATGACACCCATTGCAGAACCACGGCGCTCGTAAGAAATCGCATCACTTACAATCGACAGAACCAAAGAGCTTAAAACGCCACCAAACACGCCTGTCAAACCGCGAGCTAATAGCAAAAGTTCGTAGGTTGGTGCCAGAGCACAGGCAATCGTGCCAATGGAAAATCCCACAAAGAAGAACAACAGCAAGTTCTTGCGATCAAACTTGTCCATGAAGAAAGAAGCAGTGAAGCCACTGATCCCGGCGCTAAAGCTGTACGATGACACAAGGAGTCCGAATTGGTGAGGGGAAATCGCAAACAAACGCATGAGTTGTGGACCCAATGGCATCATGATCATGAAATCCACGATCGAGCTGAATTGAACGGAGGCTAAGATGCCAAGGAGAATTTTTTCTTTTTTGGAAAACACCGCGGGGTCCTTTTTGTTGACGTCCTCAAAAAATAACCGATAATCCAACTCTATGGCAACACTAAGAAAGTTTTTCGTTAGATTGATAGTTATCGCTGTGATCGCAGGTCTTGGTTGGCTTGTACTGGTAAATTACAGTGTGATCTTCTCCAAAACAGTGATCGGTGAAGTGGTCGACGTTCAACGTGTTGAACTTCCGGTTGCATTGATTGCTCGCTCTGGCGGGGAATTGAATGAAAAAGTATTTTCATTCGCGATCAGCATCAAGGATACAAAAACAAACGAGCTTTTCGCAGCGACTTCTGAGGACCGTCAATGGGCGATCGTTCAGCCTGGTCAATGTGCGGAGGCAGTTTACTTGCCATACCCACCTTGGGAACTACGTAAGAAGGACACTTTCTTTGGTGCCCGTTTAGTAAAATTGTACGAGTGTTCAAAATAGGAATCTAAAGTTATGTTCGAGATACTTCTTCTAGTGACAGCAATCGGGGCGGGCTTCTTGGGAGCTCTCCTTGGTCTGGGGGGAGGTATCATTATCGTACCTGTTCTCACGTTAGTTTATCACATCGATATTCGCTATGCGATCGCCGCAAGTTTGATTTCAATCGTGGCGACATCTTCTGGTGCAGCAGCCAGTTATCTTAAAGACTCCCTGACAAATCTTCGCTTAGCTGTCTTCCTCGAGATAGGAACAGTGAGTGGAGCTATTGTGGGCTTCTTGCTTGCAAGCTATATCAAGGCTCAGTTCTTGTTTTTACTTTTCGGTGTGTTCTTGTTGTTCTCGGCTCTGATGATGCTGAGAAAACGCCATGAGCATTACTCTGCCGTGAATCACCCATGGGCCGACGCTTTAAAGCTTGATGGTGGTTTCCCTGAAAAGGGCGAGTGGAAAACCTATAAGGTTGAAAAAGTTCCGCTAGGACTTTTCGCCATGTTCGGTGCGGGCGTGTTGTCGGCACTCTTAGGTATTGGCAGTGGAATTTTCAAAGTGCTGGCGATGGATGGCGCGATGAAACTTCCGATCAAGGTGTCTTCGGCTACTTCAAATTTTATGATTGGTGTAACGGCTTCAGCGAGTGCCGGTGCGTATTTGCTAAAAGGCGATGTACGACCTGAGATCGCGGCTCCTGTGGCTGTGGGAATTATTATCGGTTCGATCGTGGGTGCCAAGGCAATGGTCAAAATGCCGGCTGCCTTGATTCGTAAGATCTTTGTCGTTGTGTTGTCGATCGTGTCTGTTCAAATGATTATGAAAGGGCTTAAATAATGGCTCCTCAACCTCAGCAAGACCAAGCTTTGCATAATCTGGAACTTAGAATCAGCAAGATGCTTCGCAGTGGCGTTTATATCTCTGGAGCATTGTTGGTTGTGGGCTGGCTATGGCAGCTCTATAACACGGGTGATACTTTAGCGAGTTTTCAAACCTATGAATCCAAGTCATTGATGGAAACGATTCATTGGGCGGTCTTGATGCAAGATCGTCCGATGTTGATTTCAATTTCGGGATTGATTGTTTTAGTGTTACTTCCGATCACGCGCGTTTTCTTAACGGGTGTTTTGTTTGTGAAACAGAAAGATAGAATTCTTGCAGTGATGGCTTTCGCCGTTTTCATTTGTCTGGTCGCGAGCTTTTTCTTAGGGATTGAATTGTAGTATTGCCTAAGTTTAGGAACTGAAATAAAAATAAGCCTTCTGCTAATGAACGGAAGGTTTATGAAAAAGCTGATATTCCTGTTGTTGTCCTTCGTGGTTGTTCAATCTCAAGCTGTTGAAATTGAATACGATCTTGCGCAAAGCTCTCCATCGTTAAACTGGAACTTCATTGAAAATGATGTTGTTCGAGTTATCTATCCGGACTCCGTAAAATCAGAATCCGTCTATATCGCAAATTTGGTCGAGCATTACTCTCACGTCGTGGGTCAAACTTACGGAATTGCGAAACCTCATAAATTCAATTTGATCATTCGTCCAGAGATGGCTCAGCCCAATGCTTATGTGACTTTGATGCCTAGAAGAAGTGAGTGGTTCACGTCTTCAGTGTTTATTCCATTGGTGGGTTCTTCAGAGTGGTTCCAAACTTTATCTATTCATGAGTACCGTCACGTAAATCAATTCGATCACTTTAATACAGGCGCCACCAAGGTTCTTTACTACATCATGGGTGAACAAGGTTGGGCCTTGGCTGCCGGTATGACGTTGCCATCTTGGTACTTAGAGGGCGACGCGGTTTGGGCTGAAACCAAGTACACAGATGCGGGTCGTGGCAGATCTCCGCGTTTCTTGGCGCGGTTGAAAGCTTTGGTCTTAAGCAATAAAATCCCAACGTATGATCAATTCTTAAGCGGAAGCTATAATACAGATCTTCCGAATCAATACGTCTATGGTTATGCGTTGGTGTCGTATGCGACGCAAAAGTACGGCGATAATATCTGGGAGAAAATCACAAGCGACATCGCACAGGCTCCGTACCCATTACGTTTGTATCAATCCTTCAACAATGTAACAGGTCAAAGCTTTGCGGATTTCTATGAAGAGACGATGAACGATCTGCGCAAGAAATGGTCTAAAGATTCCATGACGGATGCGGATTGGGCAGAATATCGTGAAAGCTCAGCACCATTTAAATCGGGTGATTCTCTTTACTACGTTAAGCAGACTTTAGATTCTCATCCTCAATTGGTACGTGAAACTAATGGCAAAATTGAAACCGTGGTGAAGTTCCCATACAATCGCGATGTACAAACGATTGATATCCAAGGTGACCGCGGAGTTTACACTGAATTCCGTCCCGATAAGCGTTATCAGCAAAAGGGCACGTCGGATTTAGTTCTTATCGATCTTAAAAAAGGCAGCACTCAAAAAATTACCAGCAATCAAAGACTCTACAATCCAAGATTCAATGGATCTGCGAATAAAATTGTCGCGATCGAATTTGCCCAAGATCAGTCATGGAGTGTGAGTGAGTTTGATTTGAATGGTCAACGTATCAATACTTTCCAAATCAAAGACAACAAACCTGCTGAGGTTGCTTATTTAAATGATGAAACTGCTGTAGCACTTGTTAATGATAAAACAGGTCACAAGTATATTGCGACTTTGGATCTAAAAGAAAAAAAGATCTCAAGAACTCTTCTTCCTGCTTCCAGAAATATGATCAGCTCTTTGCGAGCTGATACTCAACGCAATATCGTATTCGAAGCGCAGTACAAGGGTTATAACGAAGTCTTTAAGCTTTCCTCGGAAGGACAGCTGGCTCAGTGTACGCAAAGTAAGATTGCGTCTTATACGCCATCCTCTGACGGGCAAAATATTTATGTCAGCGATGAAGATATCAACGGCACAGCGATTAAGTCTGTACCACTTTCGTCATGCAAAGCAATGGATGCTGGGGAGTTGGTCGGATTTAAGTACCTAGGCGAGACAGCTTCTGATGCTTACAATAAGTTTCCTGTGACTCCGTTTGCGGATCAGGCCGAGTTGTTCACTAAAAATTCAGACAAGTACCAACCACAAGAGTACGGGGATTTCGATAAGCAGCTTTTGATCCCGAATACTTGGGGTTTGATGATCGGTCGTGGCGGCGGATTTGGTGCCAGAACTGACAACTATCTGCGCACGATGAGTTTGTCGGCGTTGGCTGGTGTTGATGCAGAGGAGAGTGGCTCTTTTGTCGACTTCAATTACGACATCAATAAGTACTATCTGTTGATCCGCTTCCAGTTGGAAAACAGAGAGCGTAAAGTCGAGGACTTCACTACGACAGACATTAGCAGTTGGACCGAGAAAACTGCGGGTGTGGCTGTGGGACTTCCGTATATCCGTAAAATGGGACTGTATAACTTTTCTGCTTTGCTCAGTGGGCAAGGCAGTTACGTCGACATGTCGTCTTATGAATTTAATGATGTCTCAACAGGTGATCAGACAGATTTTCTTTATAAAACGGGCTCATCATTGGCACTAAGCTGGTATATGGATGCAAAGCCTCGTTCGATCGTGAATCCATGGTTGTTGTCGTATCGTATTAGCTACGAAGATGCCGATGCTCCAAGCAACTCAACGTTGTCTTCGTTTAGAACTTTGCAAACAGCTCAGTTAAATACTCCAGCCTTTGCGTCGAACGATGCCTTTAAAGTGACTTACAGTCAGCAGGAGCAGGGGAACGCGGGATCGTCTTATCGATTTCTGCCAGAGTCCACAGCGATCAGCTATGTCTTTTCTCGAGGCTATGAGTACCGTGATGTTCCGTACTTCCAAAAGGTGACGGGCAATTACCTGTTCCCGCTGGCATATCCGGATTGGAATTTGTCGGGCGCTGTTTACGCGAAAAGGCTGTATGCGAATCTGTTCTTTGATTCGACTTACGCGAAAGACGTAGTCTTAAAAGAAACCATGAACAGTTACGGAGCTGAGGTCATCGCCGACACCAAAATTTTAAGATTCTTTCCAATGAGTTTCGGTGCCCGCGTCCTACAAAGGCTCGAAGACAATATGGTCAAGGGCGAGGTCTTCTTGGCCTCTGATATCGGCTTCTAATCTCCTTTAAAGTGAGCTCCTCTTTTGCATATTTAAAGCATATGTAAATAAGGAGTTCTATATGCGATTTGGAACTGGTTTGGGCCCAAAATTGTTGGCCCTGTCTATGCTTTTGTCAGTGCAAGCACCTGCGGCTATGGAAAAGCAATATCCCAATATCGAGGATACCAACCGAGTCGCAGCGTCGTTGATTTCCGTCTTAGGAGGCTGCCCAGATAAGATCTGGCCGGGTCTCAAGCTTTCCAAATTAGATGTTTTATTGGTGAATAAAGAGCTTCCTAGGCAGATCTTGGTTTCCACCATGAACAAGACGATTACAACAATTCCGAACGAAGAATTGCCCCCTCACGTCTTTCAGGCCGCTTACTCTAAAATCCCTTATCAAGGTCGCGAGATTCTGTACGTGGACAGTCAGTACGGTCTTTCAGGATCCATCAAGAGATCTATAACTTTCGGTTTGGCTGTTCATGAGTCCTTTCACATGGTCGATCAAAGACAGTGGGTGCAAAAGCGTGGTGCGAGAGGCACAACACTTCCGTTGTTGGCGTCACCTCGTGTAGCGCGTGCCATGTTGTACAGAAATCTTGTCAATGTACTGAAGGACAAAAGAAATTCGGCGGAGTCTCTTGGTAAAGCTAGATTTTGGTATGACGAATGGCTGAAAGCGGATGCCACAGAAGGCGTGACAACGGCAGATGGTTATGAGGGCACGGCGATGTATGTTGAAACAATCGCTTCGCTTTACGATCAAAGAAGCTGTGGGGCTACGGAGTCTGAACTTGAACAGTTGAGTTTCAGTACTCCTGTTTCTAATGGTTCAGAAGCCGTTGGATTTTCTGGTTTGGATAGTGAAGGTTATTTTGTTGGTGGTATGGCAAGTTTGATTTTGCGCTTTAGATATCCGCAATTAAACTGGCAGGCTCTTGTGGCGACTGGTGAAAATCCACTTCAAACTCTTATGAAGAATGTGGTGCCTGTTGCTGATCAGGCGGACGAGAGGTTGAAGTCTCGTATAGAACAACACGTGGCAAAACGTTCTGAACAAGTTGAGAAATTCGTGGCTCCTGCTCGTCAGGCTATGAGTAAAGATAACGCCGTGTATGTGGCGGTACCTAGTTCCTCTATGAGAACAAGTTTTTCTCCAAAAGGATTTTTTAATGATCGCGAGGGTGGAGTTCGTTATATACCTATGGCAGAGCCTTTGGATTTTCAACTGACTCAAGGAGCTCGTTTGCGCGCCCTTGAGGGTTCTGTATTTGTAGAATTTGAAGATTCGGCGCCACCATGTGATGATTACGGTTGGCAGTTTGTGCTTGAGAGCTCAGAAGTTGTCCAGTCCGCTCAAGGTCAATTCACGATTGATACAAAGCACTTCAAGGGACTGGTTAACGGCAAAGTCAAATTAGACAGCCAAAATCGCCAATGGATTTGCGTGCAACCCTAATGGATTAAAGCGGGGCTGGACTTTATAAAAGAGCTAGCCCTTTTCGGATATCAAGTCTTAAGATAAAGGCATGAATACAAAAATCTTTAAATTCAATGCCTTCCTTGCTATCTACGGTCTCTTAAAAATTCCTCTTTTGGTTTTTATCGGTCCTAAAGTGGTCTCGATGACGGATAAGAAATTCGTCATCAAAATCCCACTGGGTTACCGCACGAAAAACCATCTGAACTCGATGTACTTTGGTGCCTTGGGCGTGGGGGCAGAGCTTTCTATCGCGGCACCCGCGGTGCAAGTGATTGCTGAAAGCAAACAGAAGATCGATTTCATTTTTAAAGATTTCACAGCCCAATACGGCAAACGTGCTGACGGAGATGTTCACTTTATCTGTGACGAAGTGGCAGCGGTGACTTCGTTGATCGAAGAAGCAAAGAAGAATCCAGAACGCCTAGAGAGAAAAATGAAAGGCTACGCGATTGTCCCAAGCAAAAGCGAAGAGCCTGTCATGACTTATGAGCTGACGTTGTCAGTAAAAAACAGATCGCTAAAATCTTAAAGTTATGGCGATTGAAGTAAAGGAAATCAAGCATGCTTCCAGTGAATATCAGCTGGAAGTAAATCTAAGATACGAAATTTTGCGCAAACCTTTGGGGCTAACTTTTTCGCAGGAAGAACTACGCGCAGAAAAAGACGACATTCACTTAGGAGCTTTTCGTAACAAGCTTTTGTTCGGATGTTTGCTGCTAGCGAAGGTCAACGACTCTATTATTAAAATGCGCCAAGTGGCCGTTCAAGACCACGTGCAAGGAACTGGTGTGGGTCGTATGCTCGTTGAAGCCTCCGAGGCAAAAGCTAAAGAGCTAGGTTATAAAGAAATGGAACTAAACGCTCGAGAAACCGCAGTTCCATTTTACCTAAAGCTTGGCTACGAAATCGTTGGTGATACGGTGGGAGTTGCGGGACTTCCGCATAAGAAAATGCGCAAAAGTTTATAATGCGATGAGTGTCTGGTGCCAAAAAGAAAAGGCCGGTGATCCCGGCCTTTTTTATTACTCAACACCCAAGGTGTTTAAGTTTTTCACGCTGGCTTCGTATTCGGAAATCAACTTCGCATAGATTTCGCGAACGGTAAGGATTTCTTCGACTAAGCCCACAGATTGTCCTGCAGTCCAAACTGTTTTCCAAGTTGGTTTAACAGCTGCTTCCTCTAAGGACTTCATGCCCATCAAGTGAATCAATGGAACCATATATTTCTTAGTGAGCTTGTGCTCTTTCAAAATCTTCATCGCCCAAGGTAAGTCCGTACCTAATTTTTGGATGTACGGAGTGTTGATAACCGCGGCTGGCGTTCCAGACACACGAGTTGTCATTACGATGTCTTCCGGAGTGGATTTGATGATCGCGTCTTTGTACGCTTGATCAACGTTGGCTTCTTTACTTGCGATAAAGCGTGTTCCGATACTCACGCCAGAAGCACCTAACGCCATACAAGCTGCGATCATAGATCCGTGGGAAATACCACCAGCTGCCACAATAGGAATATCCAAACGAGTTTTAAGCCAAGGAATCAAAACCAGGGGAGAGATCGGACCTGCATGGCCACCAGCTCCTGCGCCAACAGCGATCACGCCATCAGCTCCCAGGTCTTGGCATTTTAAGGCGTGTTCAAGGTTCGTTACGTCACAAAATACTTTTGCGCCATTTTTATGCGCTTCTTCGATCACAGTTTTAGGATTCCCCAAAGAAGTGATGAATAGATTTACTCCATGATCCAAGGCGATTTTCAAATCATCATTCTGACGAGTGTTGGATTTATTAACGATGATATTAATGCCGATTGGCTTTTTAGTTTTTTCGCGGATTTCCTTAAGGGCTGCCGCATAGTTTTCAAGAGGGCGGTAATTCAACGCCGGAAATGTTCCGATACCACCAGCTTCGCTCGCTTGCGCGACAAGTTCTGTGTTGCTTACCAAAAACATCGGGGCTGCGATAATCGGGTAATCAATTCCCATCATCTCTGTAAATGGTGTTTTGAATTTCTTAAGCATGTTTCTTTACCCCAATCCTTTGTGAGTGATAAATGCCTTTATGTCCTGATGATAAATAACTAATCACACAAGCAACAGCAAAAAATACGGCGCCATTTGTGCCAAACAGCTCCATCGCCATGATTGTACAAGCAAGCGGCGTGTTCGCAGCTCCGGCAAATACGGCGACAAAACCCATTCCTGAAAGCATTGACATCGGCAGAGGTAATATTGAGGACAAAGTATTCCCTAAGGTCGCGCCAATGAAAAATAGCGGCGTGACCTCTCCACCTTTAAAGCCCGAACCCAATGTCACCACCGTGAATAGGATTTTGAGAGCGAAATCATAGAATGGAATTTTTTGTTGAAAGCTTTCAACAATAACCGGGACACCTAAACCCAAGTAACGATCCGTTTGCATTAAGGCGGCTAAAACAATCACCAAAATCCCGCCCACAAATGTGCGTAGCAACGGATTTTGAACACCATTTTTAAAAAGACGAATCATATGATGAAGGCTTGCAGAGAAAAAGCGCGCGCAAAGCCCAAAGGCAAGGCCCGCAAAGATCGCATAACCCAAAGATTTCATTTCTAACGGCGCAACTTCTAAAACTTTATAAACCGTGTGGTGAATTCCCCAAAGGGATGTCACGCGATCGGCGATGATTGCCGAGGCAAAACAGGGTAGGAGGGCTGCGTAGCGGAGTCTGCCCACTCTTAAAACTTCCAGGCCAAAAACGGCTCCCGCGATGGGAGTTCCAAAGACAGACGCAAATCCTGCGGAGATTCCGGCCATCAATAAAATTTTTCGTTCCTGTCCTGCAAATTTAAAATAGTGGGTTAACTGATCTGACAGAGAAGCACCCATTTGCACAGCCGTCCCCTCGCGGCCGGCAGATCCTCCGAATAAGTGAGTAGCTAAAGTTCCAATTAGCACTAACGGCGTCATACGCAGTGGTACGACTTGTTTGGGGCTGTGGATCTCATCCAAAATCAGATTGGTTCCAGCTTCAGATCCTTTGCCATGGCGGGTGTAGAGCCAAGAAATTAAAACGCCCGCGAACGGTAAAAGGAAAAGCAGCCAAGGGTTTTGCAATCGAGTGTTGGTGACGAAATCAAGGGAGGCTAAAAATCCCGCGGATGCGGTCCCGGCTAATGCGCCGACGACCAGAGATATAGCGAGCCACTTAAATACGGCTTTGATCACTTAAAACATCCTCCTCGATAGTCTTCAGCATACGAGGAGGATTTATGGAGGCAAGGACTTTTACGTTTCTCTAAGGTTTCAAGTAACGATTGATCAAAATGAATACTTCTTTTTTGATCTCGTTTTCCCTTTCAGGAGATTGAGGACCTAGGAGACTTAGCTGCAAGATGTTGTTGAAGCTGCTCACGATGAACAACGCAATCATCTCGCGGTCACGCCCTGGGATTTGCGGCATATGTGCTAGCACTGCTTTTTGGTAGTGCTCAAAGAACACACGACGAGTTTCCCAGTAATCAAGCATTCCTTGAACGCCTTGTAGGGCCGTTCTTAGAGGGCGATTATCATGGAAGCGTGCAAAACCGATATCAATGAACGCATGGATTTTTGTATCCAAATCCGTGGTTGTTAGTTTCGCTAAGTTCTCTTCAATATATACCAAGTCTTTTTGCAGAAGATCGTCGATAACCGCCGCAACGATAGCTTCTTTGTTTGCAAAGAACTGATATAGAGAACCGATACTCACGCCTGCCATCTCAGCAATCTTATCCGTAGTGATTGCATGATATGGTTCCTGCACTAATAGGCGTGCACAGGATTCAACGATACTTGCCACCGTTTCTTTCGAACGTTTTTGCACCGGAATTTTCAACATGTACTTCTTATCCGGATTATTGTGGCTTACTGGACTGGCACCCATAACTCCTCCTTGTCTGAGGTTTATTAACTTGGCTCAGGTTCATATTCGGCCCAAGAAGATTAATATTCAATACTAGTTCGGAAAGTATTAAATGACGAGACCTAAGGTTTCCCATGGTGTACATCCGAGAATTTTTTCTGAACTATTGGCTTATTCTGAAACAAAGTGGGTAAAAGCGCCTTTTATTACATGGACGCAATAAAAGTACCCGAAAAAGGCTGTTTTTCCGAGATTTTCACGGAAAAAACGGCTGTTTGTTCCACGAAAAAACAGAAGATCAGTCAAAATTCCTTAATGATTCTGTAAAATTATCTTAACATCGTATATAAACGAGTGTTAACTTACAAGCTGAGACATTCTCGTCCGGTGTGATGAGTTATTAAGCATGGTAGGCGCAGCCTCATATTTTACAAAGTTCAAGAAATTATGATCGAGATCATCCTCGGTTTTAGGAGTCAGGTGGCATAATATGAGTAAGTTCAGGATGGAGGTCCGAAAATGAGCACAGGTGACAAACTCGGTATCTGTACACGTAATGGCAGTAATGAAGTCATCTTCCAAAACGAAGTTTCACAAAAGATGTGTGGCCCTAAGGTTGGCGGTTCATGCACGAGCGCTTCTTGCTCTGAAATGTGCAAACAGGTGGAATCCGCAGCCCCAGTTCAAGACGGTATGAAGCTTTTCAAAGCTCAACACGTTGAAGGCAACTTGGTGGACGTGATGATGGTTAAAGACGGCGACAACATGATGACGATGCTTTACCCAATTCAGAACGAGGCCGAAAAGGCAGCTGCTCAACAAGCATTCTTTGTGAACAAAGGACTTACTCCAAGCGAGATCCGCATCATGCAAATGGCTATGCAAGGCATGACGAATCAAGCAATCGCCGACAAGCTTTTCATCTCGAAGGCGACTTTGAAAACACATTTGAACAATGCTTATAAAAAACTTCCGCCATCCATGCGTCCGACTCAAGGTCGCGTAGCTTAAGGCGCGGGATTCGAAACAGAGGAGCGATCCTCGGGGCGATCATAGAAGTGTCTGGTCAGAACATACACCGGACACTCAGCCTGCCGAACCACGTTGCGGGTGAAGCTTCCTAGGATCGCAGAACTCAAAGGCCCGCTCTGGGCTTCCATAACGACCAGTCCCACATCATGCTGGGGAATGGCTTCCAAAATCGCTTCATCAATCGACTTATACGAACTATCAATATGGTATTGAGCCACAACACCTTCGGTGCGGGCCCAAGTAATCCAATGCTGTGCGCGCTGTGATTGATGTTCAATCTGCTGTTCGACGATTTGCTCAAGGGTCAGCATTTTGCCTTTGAAGTTATAAACGCGGGGACGCGTGTCCATTTCAAACAGACTTTCAATCGGGCGAGCAATGCTGTGAAAGAGGGTGACCTCTGCGTGAAACTGTTTTGCCAGCTCCAAAACATGTCGGAAATTTTCTTTCGAGTGATCGCCAAACTCTGTAGGGAATAAAATATTTGAAATGGGTTTTGCTTGAGTGTGAGCGCCCACGACAAAGACCGGGATGTCAGACTCCAGAAGTAAACTTTCCGCGAAGCTTCCTAAAATAAAGCGTTGAAAGCCTTGGCGGCCATGACTGCCGACAACGATCAATTGGGCCTTCGTGCGGTCTGCATATTTGGTTAAAGTTTCAGCGGCCCCCGCGTGAGATTGGGACGCGTGAGGGATCACCTTAGGCTCTAGCAGGAAGGACAGCTGATAGTCCTCCAGCACCTCTTTAAAGAGCGCCTCGGCCGTTCTGGAGTGATCTGTGACCCAGGTAGGGACTTCGTAGCTTGGGAGTACGATCTCGTTCTCACGCAGCAAATAGACCGGTTCGATATCCGCCCCTGTGCTTTCGTGGAGGCGAGCAAGGTATGTCGCCATTTTTAGATTTAATTCTTTATTGTCTTCGAACGCATCCATGGCCCAAATGATTCTCATGTCGACCTCCTGGTGAAGGCGCACTAAGGTGCACACACCCTTTCATTGCGCATGAAAAGGCCCAAGGACGGCAAGGCCAGCTGCAGTGCTTTTGTGAGGATACAAAAAAGGCCCACCGAGGTGAGCCTTTAAAGCTTTAAGTTGTAGAAGGCGATTCGTTGCGAAGCGCGTTTGCCTGTTCTTTGGCAGCTTCCTGCTCTTGTTTCAGGATGTACTTCTTAGTCGCTTCTGGAAGTTCATTCCACATGCGAAGAGAAAGGAACAAGCCCATCACTGCGAACGGGATCAAGAACAACGGCCAGTAGTGCCAGCTTTTCACTGACAAGTAACCGATAGCCAAAGACTGGATACCAGAACCCAAGTACACGCAACCATCCACGATACCAGAGGCTGTTGCTGTCATTTTTTTACCACCGAAGTCAGCAGCTGCTGTACCAGACATCAAGGAGTGAACCCCGATAACCGCCAACGTGATAAGAACTGCTGCACCACCCACGATGTTTGGTTCTTTAGTTAAGAACACTGACATCAAGATCAAAAGGAAGATCATCAACATATTGTTGATCGCTGCTGGAGGGCCACGGCGTGAGTTAAACACACGGTCTGAAAGCATACCCGCTGCGAAACCACCCACGATACCAGTTAAGCACAGAAGCAAGCCCCAGTTCTTAATAAAGAACTCAGACGCGTGATAGAAGCTTTCGTCCACGTGTTTCATTTCGTGAGCGAAGACTAGATACCACTGCATGATACCGTTACGCAAAACGCCGGAAGTGAAGTCTACCAGGGCGATTGTGTACATGATTGGGTTTGAGAATACTTTTTTAAGTACCAAGCCCATTGTGATTTTAACGTTTTCGTCATCACCAGAAGACGCATCGGCTGTATCGAAATCACCGAAGTTTGCTTCTTTAGGAGAGTCCTTCAAAAGAACCATGTCGATCAAAGCCCAAATCAATAGCAAGAAGGCCGGGATCGTAAACACCAACCAAGTGGCATTTGTAGTTCCTGTGTCGATGGCGAAGATATGTTGGATGAATTTTTGGAAGCCAGTCATTGGGCCTTCGATGTGAAGCTTAGAAGCCTCAACGATCGCTTGACCCCAGTCGAATGCGAAATACACACCGAAAGAAATCAATGTACCAAAGATCGCTCCAAAAACTCCGCGCTCACGAACGTGGAACCAGTAAGCTTTTACTTTGATGATGGAAACTGCACCGTAAGATTGGAAGAACATGTTCAGGGCGAACAAGATCGAGAAAGCGACAACCATGTTCGTTTTCAAACGACCCATTAGGTAAAGGTAAGTCGCTCCACCCATTAGTAAGTTCATAATAGATGAACCGATGGTTGCGATGATGATCCCTTTTTTACCACCGATTTTATCAACGATAGGACCGTTGATTAGGAAAGATAAACCGTAAGTGATCGTTCCGGCAGCGAAGATGATACCGAATTGTTCCTTCGTCATCATATCGCCCATGGCGTTTTTGGAAACGTTCAGGTTGTAACGACCCATATACAAGAAGGCATAGGACATGCCCAATGGGAACCAGTTAACGAAGCGACGAATCATAAACTTGCGTGAATGATTCAGCGGATTGTTGCTGAAGTATAAAAAAATTACCGCAGCAAGACACATCCCCACGAGTAACAAAGCCATGGAAAGCCTCCAAATGTAAATTTGCGAGGTGAAGGTAAGCGATAAAGTTACAATTTGCAATCGGGGGAGAGTGGATTAACCCTTCACAAACTTTAGGATTTGGTCAATTTCACTCTCAGATGGCTATAAATTCAGCGCATCACAATATTCATAGGATGCCTAGGGTTCACAATTGAAATTTCTAGTGGAGAATTTACAGAACTTCGCTCTGATTTGTCTCTCGCAGCCTCAAATACGCCTTAGATTCATATAAATTCATCCATAAGCAAAACTTATGGGAGGTCTCAATATTATCGTTTTGTGCTTATAGGTCTAGGTTGATAAGTTGTGTATCAGAAGGAGACAACAAGTTTGATTCTCCTCCCTCGGAAGGTCCTTGGACCCCTCTCGAACGCAGAGAGCCCGGTCCCACAAATTTGCCGTAATCGCGGCGTTCAGAGTCCCACCTTAAAAGTCCCACCTAAAAAGCCAACCGAGGGCTAGCGCGCGTCTGTGCTCGTGCCTAGAAGCATCACGCCTTGCCGCTTAGGCCTGTGCGGCGTATTCTCAATTGCATGTCATTTACATATTTCCCCCTCTACGAAAAGCAAAAAGATAACACTCAGTATCGTAAAATCTCCTCAGAGCATGTGAGCACTCAAAAGATCGGCGACCGCGAGGTCCTGGTGGTTGCTCCTGAAGCTTTGGAGTTGATCGCGCAGGAAGCACTTAGCGATGTTTCGCATCTTTTGCGTTCTGCTCACTTACAAAAACTAGAACATATTCTTCAAGATCCTGAGTCTTCAGCTAACGATCGCTTCGTGGCCGTGGACCTTTTGAAAAATGCGATTATCGCAGCCCAAATGGAGTTTCCATCTTGTCAGGATACGGGGACCGCTATTGTTGTCGGTAAAAAAGGTGAAAGTGTTTTCACTGGTTTTGATGACAAAGAGTATTTGTCTAAAGGTGTTTATAACACTTACCAAAAGCGCAACTTGCGTTTCTCGCAAATGGCGCCCATCACTTTCTTTGACGAAAAAAATACCGGCACAAATTTGCCAGCGCAAATCGACATCTATGCAGAGAAGGGTGATGAGTATCATTTCTTGTTCTTAGCTAAGGGTGGCGGTTCCGCGAATAAATCCTATTTGCACCAAAAAACCAAAGCGGTTCTAAATCCTGAGGGTTTCGAGAAGTTCGTCAAAGAAGTTCTAGTATCTTTGGGTACGGCGGCTTGTCCTCCATACCACTTGGCATTCTGCGTGGGCGGGACTTCTGCGGAAGAGACTTTGAAAATCGTGAAATACGCCTCAGCGGGTTACCTTGATGGTCTTCCAACAACAGGCAGTGAGGGCGGTCGTGCCTTCCGTGATGTTGAAATGGAAAAAAAGGTCGAGCAATGGGCTCGTGAATCCGGCATTGGCGCTCAGTTCGGTGGAAAATACTTCGTGCACGATGTGCGCGTGATCCGTCTGCCTCGTCATGGTGCTAGTTGTCCAATTGGTGTGGGTGTGAGCTGCTCTGCAGATCGTAACATCCGCGGTAAAATCACGAAGGAAGGTATCTTCCTTGAACAGTTGGAACTTCACCCTGAACAATACTTGCCTAATCATTTGCAAGACACCGCAGCTGAAGCGATCAGCATTGATTTGAATCAACCGATCGAAGAAACTTTGAAAATCCTTTCTTCATTGAAGGTAGCAACTCGCGTGATGCTAAACGGTCCGATGATCGTGGCGCGCGATATCGCCCATTCTAAGTTGAAAGAAAAAGTAGATCGCGGCGAAGGTGTTCCTGATTACTTTAAGCAGTACGCGGTTTATTACGCAGGTCCTGCGAAAACTCCAAAAGGTTATGCTTCTGGTTCATTCGGTCCGACAACGTCAGAGCGTATGGATCCATATGTGGATACATTCCAAAGCCTGCGCGGCTCAATGATCATGTTGGGTAAGGGCAATCGCTCTCAACAGGTGACAGACGCTTGTAAAAAGCACGGTGGATTCTATCTAGGTTCTATCGGTGGTCCGGCGGCGCGTTTGGGTAAGGAGTGCATCACGAAAGTAGAAGTGCTCGACTTCCCAGAGCTCGGCATGGAATCCGTATGGAAAATCGAAGTGAAAGACTTCCCAGCATTCATCATCGTCGATGACAAAGGAAACGACTTCTTCAAGTCCTTCCTAAAGAAAGTCTAAAAGGTACGTCCTTACCTTTAAAGGTAAGGCCTTACTTCTAAAAAAAAGGCAGGAGATGATCCTGCCTTTTTTATTTCTCTCTGTGAGAATTATATCTAAGTGTCGGTCGGCGTGTTGTGATTAAAGAACGTTGAGCCGTTGTGCTTTAGATGTTTCAGCAGCAGGGGAATCGCTCCGTAAGCTAAGTTCATGATAACTGGGCCCAGTAGCAAACCAGAAATACCAAACATCACGATCGCACCGATCACGCAGGTAAAGCCAACCACTGGATTGATTTTTTGATCGCCCATGTTTCCCGCTAGGAATGGTTTTAGAATATTGTCGATGGTTCCTGCAATAGTTGCGACCACAGCCATCCCGATACCAGCGCCTGTACGGCCACCGATAAAGGCAAGAATCGAAAGCAAATATCCGACAGGGGCGGCACCAATGATTGGGATAAAGGAAACTACGAAGGTAACAGTCACCACCAACCAGAAATCACCCTCACCAAAAATCAATCCACCGATACCGATAAAGAAGGCTTGGATCACGCCGATCACGAAGGTCGAAAATAAAGTCACTGCGCAAGCGTCTTTTGCTACCTTGATCAAAGACTCCATGAGGTTTTCATCAACGATGCTGTATTTCAAAGTGAATGTTTTGATTTCTCCGGCTTTTAAAAGCAAGAAGTACAAGAAGAGGACAAAGATAAAGATATTAAATAAGATCCCCGGTAATTGCGCCACGACATCCGAAGAATAAGCTAGTATCCAGCTGCCTACTTTGCCGCCTACAGACTGAAGCATTCCTTGTGCTGGAGTGACCAAGTCATACCCAGTCCACTCAGTGGCTTGCTTAAGTAAATTCAAACCGGACTCTTGCAGTTGTTGAAGTTGTTTTACCGCTTGAGAGTTTTGAATCTCTTGCGGAGCACTTAAGTGAACTCCGATACGGTAAATCGCCAAGGTCAATGGCACGCAAACCATAAAGCAACCCACGAAAACCAATCCCAATACCGACAGCCAGCGAGGTGCGCGTGTTTTGCGAACCAAGCGATTGACCAAATTGATTAAGCCCATCGCAAAGATGCTAGCTAAAATCAAAGGTACAACAAACGGGAGATTGATGTAGAGGAAGAGTGCGCCTAAGAGGATTAGAAGAGACCAAGTGACTAATTCAGATTTTTCTTTCAAAGCTTCAATCATGGATCAAATTAAACTGCGTTTCTGAAGGACTGGCAAGCGGGAAGGTCGCCCACGATCTGTTTCTTCCCGCCGGCCATGGAGATTTCATCAAACGTACATTAAATATTTTTAAACAATGACAGAAGAGAGGAACTGCACGCCCAATTCTTGGGTTGCGGTCTCTTTATTCCATTTGGACCAGCGCACTTGTCCTTCCAAAGAAACGAAGTCACCTTCTTTGTTTTGGTAGGTCAAATTCACAAAGTCTTTGTGTTCATAAAATGGTGCCTGAATCTTCATGCAGGTGCCATGCGGGGAAAGATTCTCGAAACTTCCTCCCAAGATGGGTTGAAAGCCTTTGTTCTGACCCAGTGGCAATTTGGAAGGACTTAGTAATCCCTTAGAGGTGGCGTGCTCCCTGCGGTCTTGGCGTGACTCCACGGCTTTGCCATCCAAATATTTGTGGATATTTTTAACGAGGCTGGTTTCTTCGGTTTTCCACATCACGATAAAGTTATTATCAGCGCGCAAACGGATACGCATATTGCTGGAAAGTTCGCTTACGATAAAAAAGATCTTAAGATTCGGCGTGGTTTTTTGCAGGTGCATATAAAGTTCGTAATGGCGAACTTCTAAGAATGGCAAAAAGGCCACGATGATTTTTTCGGCGATTGTTTCGTCTTTCATTCTTTCGCGCAAGTCATATGGATTTTCGACGATTTCTGATTTCAGTGATTTATCTTTTTTAAGTTGCGGTGGTAGTGCGTGGATACCGTTGATATAAATATGTGCTTTCATGATTGAGCCCTCCCCAGAGCGAATTTAGAAGTGAAAACGTTCCGCGTACTTTGAGACAAAGCAACTTGGGGGCCAGGGCCATTTGTAAAATAAGTGGGGAAGAAACGAAAAAGTTAGACAGCTGTCATGGTTTTAGATGACAGCCCTTGAAAGCTAACAGGATGAATATGAGATGAAATTTAAGTGACCTTCTGTCCATTTGCCCAAAAGCTCGCCGATTCTACCAGGCCCGAAAGCACGGAGTGGAAGTGAGATTGGGTTTGGAGGCGGTCTTTGCCAAATCTGGATTCGAGCTCAGCTTGGATAAATGGCACTTTGGCTGTTCCGCCTGTGAGACAGACGAGGTCCACTTTATCTGGGGTGACTCCCGCAGATTCTAAACAGCGATCCAAGCCCTCAAAGATCTTTTGGCGAGTGTTCATAGCCCACTCGATAAACTGAGCTGTGGTGAACTCCTCTTTGATTTCTAATTCTGGGTAGTCAAAGCTAAATTCAAATTTTTCAGCGCCGGAAAGACCGCGTTTGGTTTTTTCGATGGATTCAAAGAACGGGAAGATCTGTTGATCTTCAAGCAACACGAAAAGGCGCTCGATGGCTTCTTTGTCTTTTGCTCCCAAAGAGCACTTTTTCACTTCACGGATGAATTCGTAAGTGTCTTTTTCTTTTAAATGCACGATGTGGGCTGGGTGATTCAATTTCATTGTGACTGCCGGAGGCATCGTCAGAACATTGCTACTCATTGGCAAGCGGTAGCGAGATTTTGCTCCGAAGTATTCATTCAAACGGTGGCTCATGAAGACGGAATCCAATGCGTCACCCGCGAGCGGGCACCCATCGATGGCAAGAACGTCTTCGTTATCAAAGCCCTCAGCGCGCAGTCGGATTAAAGTAAAGTCTGAAGTTCCTCCGCCGAAGTCGCCGATCAGAACGATTTTTTCTTTGGTGATTTGTTTGCGATAATCGAATGCCGCAGCCAAAGGTTCTGGTACGAATTGAACTTCTTTAAAGCCAGCCATTGCTGCCGCTTTTTCCATGCGGTGAAGGGCGAATCCATCAGCAACGGGGTCCATGGAATATCTTGCGGGTCTGCCGATAACGGCTTTGGTGACTTCTTGGTTTAAGTGTTTTTCTGCACGCTTTTTTAGTTCGAGCAAAAAGATCCCCACCATGTTTTCCAAAGTCACGATACGGTTATCAATCACAGTCCCCAAATAGCTTTGATTCGGCAGATGGGATTTGAAAGATCTAAAAAGGCGACCTTCCATATCTTGCTCGATGTATTGTTCGATGGCTTCAGAGCCGTAATAACAAAGATCCGGATTTGGAAAATACAAAAGAGTGCGCATCAATGTGGGATCTGCGGCTTTAGGATCCAGCGGAAGCGCTGCGTGTGTTTTTCCTTGATGAAATGCACCCACCAGCGAGTTGCTTGTTCCAAAGTCAATGGCAAGAAACGAATCAGACATATTGCAATCCTCAATCAAATCAGTCACTCTAAAAGAGTCATTGTAGCATCGAGGTGGCGTTGTGGATAAGCGAAAATTGATAGATCAAATTCGAATTGAACTTGAAAAAGATCTTGAGATCCTGACCGAGGCGGCGAAAGCTTCGATCGAGGCCGCTACGAGCGAGGAAAGTAAGCCTGAAAACCAATACGATACTCGCAGCTTAGAAGCCTCCTACCTAGCGCGAGGCCAGGCCAAACGTATCGCAGAAATCAAAGAACTTTTGGTCGTGATAAAGCACGTGTCAGTTAAGGACTTCGGTCCTGAGGATAAAATCGCCGGGACTGCTTTGCTGGAAGTTGAACACAACGGTAAGAACAGTCTTTTATTGATGATGACCCATGGTGGGGGCGTTAATGTGACCTATGAAGGTAAACGCATTCAGATCGTCACACCAAGCAGCCCCTTAGGTGAGGCTCTCTTGGATCTTCGCGAAGGCGATGTCGCCGTGGTTGAGCAGGGCGACCAAGTTCGCGAATACGAAATTCTTTCGGTCAAATAACTATTTGAAGTTATCCATCAAAGCGATATCACGTTGGATGCCGTTGAATGGTCCGCAGTAAACGGTGTCTTCAAGCCAAGTGACTTCGTTTTTCACGTCGTCTTTAAAAATTACCTTCGACCAAAAGCGATTCGTGTTGTCCCAAGAATAGCCGCGAGTTTTTAAATGCTCTTTCGATTCAAAAGGCGCTGAGCTTGCGATCATATGGGTCATCATGCGTTTTGCGTTGCTAGTTAGTTCCAGCAAGTACGTTTTGTCGTTGCCATCTTTATGGCTTAGCAAATAAAGCAAAGCATCGACATCGTTCAGCGCGCGATGAGAATCTGTAAAGAATCCGTGATAGATATTCAAAAGCTCTAATTTTGGACTTGTGAAGCCTTTGGCATTCCAATCGACTTGTTTAAACGAACATCCCCAGATTCTTTCCGTGGAAGTTTTTGATTTGCGGTCAATGAACGGGCGATCGAATTTTGCGTTGTGAGCAATCACCAAGCAAGTTTCGCTGATCAGTTGATCCACCAAGGCCCAATCAATTTTTTTACCTTCAACATCGGCATCAGTGATCCCAGTTAAAGCAATAATTTCTGGAGACAGCGGACGACCTGGATCTTGGAATGCAGAATAGGATTTGCCGAGGCGTAAAATTTCGCCGGTGTTTTTATTGAAATCAAATTGGCGTAAACCGATTTCGATCACTTGGTCTTCGGATTGGTTGAGGCCCGTAGTTTCAACGTCCAAAACCATGCCCTTACGAACGATGTCTTGGTTGGTGTTTAGCCAAGTGTCTGTTGCATATTCGGGAAATGTAACAGGGCACTCCACAAGTTTATTCAGTGTAACTGTGTTTCCATCTTGAGATTTACCGATCCAACGAAATGCCATAAACGCCACCTTTTCTGGCAGCGATTATTATTGATCCCGGTCAGAGATTCACGTGATTTTCCTCTAGGAAATGCAGCGTCGGCGTATAAACCAATCTATTCGACTGTGACCTTTTTAGGGTCTTCGGCGCGGGCCATAATTTCAGGTGGAAGTTGCCAGAAAATCCAGGCAGAGCTGCAAGTGATCAAGCCCATGCAAATAAAAGTGGCACGGAACGCTTGCAGAGCCATGCCGCCACCTTCCATAGCTGGATAGTGAGAAGCAAAAGTACTCAGCAAGGCACCAGCCGCCGCAACACCAAAACTCATGGCCAGCATTTGCACCATTGAAAATAAACTATTTCCACTGCTCGCAAGTTTTGCGTTGAGGTCTTTTAGAGTCAGAGTGTTCATGGCAGTGAATTGCAGCGAATTCACTGTACCGAAAACAAGAAGCTGTAAAATGCGAATCCATTTGGGTTGTTCCGCGGTGATGAGTGCAAAGCTTGCCATCATAATACCTACACACAAGGTGTTATAAACTAGTGTGCGGCGATAACCTAAACGCAAGATAATCGGCGTGCCCAGTTTTTTCGCGTAAATTCCCGCAAGTGCTACAGGAATCATTGTAAGACCTGCTTCAAAAGGGGAGTAGTGCATACTGATTTGCAAGAAAAGCGGGATCAGGAACGGCATACTGCTGCTGCCGATACGTGCAAACAGATTTCCTAAAAGTCCGATGGTATAGGATTGTGAATTAAAGAGTTTCAAAGAAAACAGCGGGCGCTCTGAGCGTCTTGCGTGAAGCCAGTAAGCACTTAAGGAAGCCAAACCAAAAATTGCAAGAATCAAAACAACGGCGTGAGGGAATCCCAACTCTGACAGTCCATCGAGGGCAAACGAGATCATCACCATGCAAGTCGAAAGCATCATAAAGCCCGCGAAATCAAATTTCGGAACTTCCACCCCACGGATGTCAGGCATGTCGATGTAAGTTGCTATGCACCCAATAATTCCCACAGGGATATTGATTAAGAAAATCCAGTGCCATGAAGCGTACTCCACCAAATAGCCACCCAGTGTTGGACCAATCAAAGGACCGATCAGGGCAGGGATGGTTACAAAACTAATTGCGCGCAAAAATTGATTCGCAGGAAAAGCTCTGAGGACGGCAAGTCTTCCGACGGGCATCATCATCGCGCCGCCCACGCCTTGAAGAACTCGCGAGAATACCAATTGCGGAAGTGTTTGTGAGATCGCACAGGCTAAAGAGCCCAAAGTAAATAAAAGAATTGCTGAGAAAAAGACTCGGCGTGTGCCGAAGCGATCTGCAATCCATCCCGATGCAGGAATTAAAACCGCAATTGTTAAGGAGTATGCGATGACTACGGATTGCATCAGGAACGGACTTTGATTCAGGCTCTTGGCCATACTAGGCAAAGCTGTGTTTACTATCGTAGAGTCGAGGGTCTCCATGAAGAATCCGATTGCGACTAGCCATAAGAGTCGATTGGATGATGCGGGTGAGTTTTGTCCAGAAGAAGTAATCGTCGCTGACATAGAAGAGCCTCAGGTTTTGTTGTACTCCTGTTTCTTAGGACTAGCAAAGAAAGTTGTTACGAAGCTGGTTCTTGCAAATGAAAACAAATAAGCTAAGCTTAGCAAATGACATCACTTCGTCTTTATATCTCAGTGGCAATTGCCACTATTTTTTGGTCTACCAATGTGTTCGCGGCAGCTTTTGAGTGGAATGATCCCACGGACAGCAAAGCGTTTTTCCCTTGGGTGTGGGAAGACCAGATAAAACCAACCATTGTGAAAAGTTATGATGAGACTGGAGCTCAGATTATCGTCGGAGGTCTGATGGCTTCTGCACTGGCGGGTAGTCAGGACGATAAATTATTTGAGTATACTCAAAAACATCACATCATGTCGGATTCTTGGGAGCAGCTCGGAGGATTTTTAGCGAGTGGTGGGCCAGGTGTTGCACTTGCGATCTCTCAGCTTTGGTGGGATCAACCCGGAGGACTCCAAACTTTCCGTGCGATGATGATGACGACAGCCACTCACGTAACGTTGGCAGCGAGTATTAATCGTCATCGTCCTAATAGTGATCGCGGATGGTCGTGGCCTTCTGGTCACACTTCAAATGCATTCGCGCTTGCAACTTCGATGGCATATTCATACGGGCCGTGGGTTGGTACGGCCTCCTATGGTGTTGCAACATTTATTGCGGCGGCCAGAATATCTTCGCAAGTACATTGGCTCAGTGACTGTGTTGCTGCGGCAGCAATTGGAATTTATTGGGGACGTGCAAGTGCGCTAGTGACTAACGACAAAAAAGATAATACCACACTCATCTATCCGGTGCCGATTCCAGGAGGCGCGCTTGTTAATTTCTCGAAAGTTTTTTAAATCCTTACTACTGAGTGTGGTGGTTTTATTTGGTTCTGTTGTTCATGCGGAGGACACGACGACGGCGGAATCAATTCATAAAAAACCAACCGGAATGTTTGAGGAGTATAAACACATTCCTAAAACTGAATTTGCTGAGCATGAAAAGTTAAAAAACTTTGGTATCATGTATGGTCTTCAGTGGATTGTTTATATCGGCTCCCAGCATGAAACGATTAAATCTCACGGTTCGTGGCATAACTTCTTTAATAATCCATTTCATCCTGACTACGATAAAGACACGTTTGACTACAATATCTTTAAGCACTCTTTGTCGGGCGAGCTTTATTATCAGTACTACCGTTCGCGTGGTTATATTGAGCAAGATGCATTCTTGTGGGCAGTTACTTCGTCACTAGCATTTGAGTTTGCAATTGAAACGGTGACAGAGGTTCCGAGTCTTCAAGATATTTATCTGACACCCGTGTTAGGAACGATTGTTGGTTTTGGTTTTGAAAAATTAAGTCTTTATTTCCATTCCAAAAAAACTTGGCCGAATCGTTTATTAGGATATGTATTCAATCCTTTCACGATTTTGCCTGATTCTCGCTATGGCTATGTAGCGATGCCAATTGTGAGTGAAAACTTTAAAGGCGTGCAAGTGTCGTGGAGTTTTGAATGAGACTTCTTCGATTATTTGCTTTAACTCTGTCTTTACTGGTTTCTGGAACTGCGTTGGCGCAAGAAACTTATTTGCTTCAAGCTTTGAACGGTAAAGAGCTGGTGGAAGATCCCAATGTTCCGACCAAGCCTCGTGAGCTCCCGCCGATTGATCAGATCTGGAGACCGGGATTGCATATCGATGTCGGTATGGGATTGCATGGTGGTGTGTATCTGGTGGAAGGTTCTTCTAGAGATTACTCTATTGGTTCTTCGATCAAAACAGATGTGGGCTATTATCTGAATGAGGATTGGGCTTTAGAGGCAAGTTCCTTTATCAGATTTTCTCGCGTGAATAACTTCGTCGTATGGGGAACTCAGTTATCGATCGGTGCTCGTCAAAGACTGCCGTCGGGGTGGATGGATGAGCAAGTTCCTTACGCTCGTTACTTTTTTGGTTCGAACATCAATGTTATTTATTTAAATAATCAACAATTGCCAGAGTTTGATCAGCCCTATAGCCGCATTCAATTTGAAGGCCCGATGGTGGGCGTTGCAATTGGTGGTATGCGCTTAAGTGAAAAGAAAAACGTGTGGTTCTGGGAAGCCGCTGTGACTGGCGAATGGCTAGTGCGAGAAAGCGGTATTCAAATGGATGCCGACGTTCCAATCATCGTGGCTCGTTCGTCTTTGAACGGGCAATCACAGCTCTATACGATCTATCTGACATTTGGTGGATTCATCTGGTAATAAAAAAGCCCACTTCTCAGTGGGCTTTTTTTGTTATCGATTCTCGTGCGGCAAATTTGCCGCGGTTTGCGACTGGATTTTTAGGCTTTCAGCCGTTTTTGTGGAATAAGCATCCTATAAACATAGGAGTTTATCATGAAACAATTAATGACGGTCCTTTTGCTAACATTGTCTGCGCTGAGCGCCCAAGCCACTTTCGACGCTAATACGCGTGCCTTTATTGTGGTTCAAAACGTAAATGATCCTAGTGAGTTCTTTGTTGAACGAGTTCCTCTGATTGGCTGCTACGGTCTTACTCATGGGCCACAGCTGAGTCAGTTAACAAAGCCATACATCGTTGCAGACAGTTTGGGCTGTGGGATGGAAGCTAAGACGGCAAATATCAACTACCTAGTATGTGCGAAGCTTGTTAATGCGGAAGAAAATAGTGATTATACGGGTTTTTCGGAGGTCATTTTAGATATCTCTCAATGTGAAGCCACGACGTAAAATTGAAATTGCTTAGATAGAAGTAAAAAAAAAGGAGTGGGCTTCCCACTCCTTTTTTTGTTCCTTTAGTACTTTACTGAAAAACCTACGAGATAGTCGATGTCGGTTTGTTTCACTCCCTCGGGCAATCCTGAATCATTCACCAAATTGAAATCCACATCTAAGCTAAGTGTTTCGTTGATGCGTACATCAAGTCCCGTCATAAATCGAAGTCGGTAATTTTCTAGATCTTTAAATTTTGGTTGGTAATAGATTGTCGTGGAGCTTGTGACGGTTTCGTTAAGTCTCGCGACATGGGAAATATAAATATTCCCGCGAAGTCCCTCGGTGTCTTCGTCTTGGCCTTCAAAATCTTCGACCTCATAAAAGGCACCGGTACCCGCATACAGACGATTGTCTTCGCTATGCAGAAGTCTAAAACGCAAATTGCCTCCCACGTAGTTGCGCGAGTTCAGGCGTTTGAATTCGTCGAAGCCGCTTTGGATGAAGGCTTCATAGGCGATGGGCTCTTGATAGTTCCAAGTATGACGGATGTGGCCGCTGCCTAAATTTGTATCGCGAACATTCGCGCTGGTTCCGTATTTGTAGCTTGCTGTGTACAGCCACTCATTGATGTCTAAACGATAGACTCCCATGGTAGAGGCTTGTGATGTGAATTTGTCGGTATTTCCTTGTTGGCCAGAGACTTGTAAGGTCGTTTGCCCCAGATATCCTTTGCCGTCGATTTGTCGCAAAGATTCGATGTTGATAAATGCCAACGCCGGGCATGCTACGAAAGATAAGAGAATTAAAATTAATAAAGACTTAAGTTTGCTGTGGGGACGATTAATTACCATCAAGAGTCCTTTCGTTTTTAAAAAGGTAACTCAGGCAATAAATAATGTCCCCGCGTGGCGCGTTGATTTGTCAGACAGCAATTTTTGAAGAGTTGTGCTTAATGCCCTGAGGCCCCTTCAGCGCCAATGCCTGTTTCGGAACGAACCTTCTGAGCTGTAAAGCCTTCGCGATCAATCACAGATTGTGGACTGTGATCTAATAGCGAAACAATCCAGATCGTTAAGAAAGCAATCGGCATTGAGAACAAAGCCGGGGAGCTGTAAGGGAACCACGCACTGCCTGCTGGATTGCCTAAAGTCGCTTCCCATACTGCTGGTGAAACTACAGTTAAACCAGTGGCAATCAAAAGTCCCGTAAAGCCTCCGACAAGGGAGCCACGAGTTGTGCAGTCCTTCCAAAGTACCGACATGAATAGCACGGGGAAGTTTGCAGACGCTGCAATCGCAAATGCCAAAGACACCATGAAGGCGATGTTTTGTTTTTCAAACAAGATCCCTAGCAAAACGGCGATCACACCCAGAGTGATTGTTGTGAGTTTTGAAACTTGCAACTCTTTCGCAGATTCGGCTTTGCCTTTTTTGATAACTGTTGAATACAAGTCATGGGAAACTGCCGAAGCTCCAGACAGTGTTAGACCTGCAACGACCGCAAGGATTGTCGCGAATGCTACGGCAGAGATAAATCCTAAGAAGATATTTCCACCCACGGCAGTTGCTAAATGAACAGCGGCCATATTGCCTCCGCCCAACAAAACGCCCTTAGCATCGACGAAGTTTGGATTGTTGGAAACCAAAACGATCGCACCGAAACCGATTACGAAAGTCAGGATATAGAAATAACCAATCCAAGTCGTTGCCCAAAAAACTGATTTACGAGCTTCCTTAGCATCAGGCACCGTAAAGAAGCGCATAAGAATATGCGGAAGTCCTGCAGTACCGAACATCAAAGCCATACCAAAAGAAATTGTTGAAATTGGATCTTTCGCAAAATTTCCCGGGGACATGATCGAAAGGCCCTTGCTTGCAGCTTCTGCTGCTTCCGCTCCGCCTTTCGTTGCGATTTCTGCTTTGATACGAACAGCTTCGGCGAAGAGTGCTTCTGGTGAAAATCCATAGTTGTATAAAACCATGAAGGCCATGAACGAAGCACCTGCCAGGAGCAAACATGCTTTGATGATTTGCACCCAAGTTGTTGCTGTCATCCCGCCGAACAAAACGTAAATCATCATTAAGACGCCGACTAAAACAACTGCGATCCAATACTCTAGACCGAATAAGAGCTTGATAAGTTGTCCTGCTCCCACCATTTGCGCGATCAAGTAAAATGCCACAACAACTAAAGTTCCCGCAGCTGCAAAGGAGCGGATTGGAGCTTGCTTGAAGCGGTAAGCGGCAACGTCAGCAAACGTAAACTTACCCAAATTTCTTAAGCGCTCGGCCATCAAGAAAGTTAAAATCGGCCAGCCGACCAAGAATCCGATGGAGTAAATAAGTCCGTCGTAACCGTTGGCCATAACCGCGGCAGAGATTCCCAAAAAAGACGCCGCAGACATAAAGTCGCCCGCAATGGCCAAACCATTTTGGAAACCTGTGATACCGCCACCGCCAGTATAGAAGTCAGCAGCTGATTTTGTTCTTTGCGCAGCCCATTTGGTAATCCACAAAGTCAGAAGAACAAAAACGGCAAACATAATGATCGCCGTCCAATTTGTAGGTTGTTGCTCCAGTTGTCCCAGATCACCACCAGCAGCGAACGTAATTTTTGAAAGAGTTAGGGAGAGGAATAAAACAAGAGCTTTCATCTAGGCATTCTCCTTAACGATCTCAGTTGTCAGGCGATCAAATTCATTATTAGCTCTGCGAACGTAAACGCCCGTGATGATGATAGTGAACAGGATCACGCCAATTCCAAAGGGGATACTCAGAGTCGTCACTCCGTCGCCCAAAGGTTGCGCCAGGAATTCTTTATTGAAGGCGACCAGGCAAATGTACCCGTAATAAACGAGCATCATCGCTGCGGTCAGAGTCCAACCGAAGCGAGATCTTTTTTTAACAAGTTCTTGGTATTTAGGACTGTTGGCAATCTGATGTGCTTTGGTGTTTTTCATATATAAATGGTTTCATAATTATAGGGGGATGTCTTTGAGATAAAAGTACGCCACGAAAATTGCTGCCTGTTATTGCGGCAGAAACTCCTGTCAGCCGCGCGGGGACTCGTAAACTACCGTTTTTTCAATGATAACGCCGTGCCCAACATTGACCTTTAATCAAAGACAGGTATCATCTGTGCTTCTTCTTCGCACGATTTGCCTCGGTGGCGAAATTGGTAGACGCACAGGACTTAAAATCCTGGGATTCCTTTACAGGGTCGTGCCGGTTCGATTCCGGCCCGAGGCACCATTTATCTTTTTCAGAATTTTCATTCATTTTTATCAACACTGCGAACGGATTATGCTCGCAGTTTTAAACTCGTGAGGCTGGTTGTGCCTCTCATTCGATTTCAAAACCAAATTCCATTCTAAATTCATTCCGCTCAATATCGTTATTGGTATAGTGAGCAAGGTCAAATCCGATGAGCTCAAATCCGTGTTTGAGATAAAAGTTAATTGCCGGAATATTGCAACTTTGAGTTTCCAGTACGAGCATTCGCGCGCCGACTTTCCGAGCCTCTACTTTGGCTAGGTCCATGAGTTGACTACCAATGCCGGAGCGACGAAATTCATCATCAATTAGAAAGTCCCAAATCCTCATGCGCCGGTTCCAGGATTGATAACATAACTGGAGATAAGCGATATCCCGCCCGTTTTGAGAAAATTTAAAATTCAGAGGATTCTCGATAATAGGATCAAATAGCGTACTAGTTGATGCCTTCACTACAGGGCTTGGTAGCGCAACAAGTGCAAGTTTGAAGTTCCACGTGGCGGCTTCAGTTTTTGAAACTTCAATTTCGTAGGCAGAATCTGTCGTGTATCGATAGTTCAGAACGATTGGCTTTAAAGTGTCATTAATTATCTTTTTGATCATAAATTCTCTGTTCAGACGTTTGCATAAAAAAGGGACGAATTCATGGAATTCTCGCTATGTTTCCAGGATCTGAGTTGCAACTTATAGGGCTGCAGCTGCCCAGTGAAGGGCCTTTTCTTTGCTGGTGAAGGAGTGAAACTCCGTGATTTTTCCGTTTTCTAGGGAAAAGCCATCGGCGATATAGGCATCGATCCATTTCGTTTCATCTTTGATTCTGACGTGGACGTGAACCAAGGCGACGATTCTGTTTTGGTGCTGGGAAAACTCTACGGGAGTGCAGGATCCCTCAGCCCAGGTGCTTCGGCCTTTGATAAGGTGTTCGCGAAGCTCTGAGTGACCTTTGAAGGTGCCTGCGACCGGGAAGTCGTCGGGTTCCACACGGACGATGTTTTCAGCTAAAAGCTTCATAACTGAATCGATATCATTCTGGTTAATGCCTGAGTAAAGCTTCTTAACAACGTCGATGTCTGCTGTATTCATGCATTTCATTCTAAGAGGTGAGCACGACTGGTCAAGAGTTTTGCATCATTCTGCTACAGTACGGTGGTCTTGTTAAGTTCGTGCGGACAAGTCCGATCTGTTTTAGATGAAAAACTCTTTTTGGCTATTGTTGTGCGGGATTTTTCTTTCTGTAGAGGCGGGAGCCGACTCGTTGTCCTTTCGCTCTGACGTTTTGGATGTTTTGCACATTTACTCTAAGCTAAATGATGTAGGTCTTAATAAACCATCCAACAACTTTATGGGTTTTTCGATCCGCTCAGATGTCGGAGAAAACCAAGTCATGGTCTACCATGCGGATTCTCCAGTCGACGTGATCTTAAATGGTTTTACTTGCACAGCCGCCGGTTGCGATATGAAGTCTCGGGACCCGCGCTGTTTCTATTACACTCCCGGTGGCAGTTATTCAGCCATGGATATCTATGATCTGGCCTTTAAACAGCTCCAACAGCCCCGTGATTGGGTTGTTGACGAACTTAAGTTCTGGCAGCTGGGTCACGAAGTCTATGGGCGCATATCCAACTTCCAGGCGAATCAAAGCGAACGGTATACTTGTTCGCTGCACTCAGAGGGGCTTATCTGTGAGAGCACCTCCGAAACTCCCGACGAACCGTAGTTTTCCCTCTAAAAAGTGAAATTCTTACTGTGTTAGGAAAACCTAACAGAGAATTTGTTCTCATATTGAGGCCAGATAGGGTAGAAGAGGTTCCAGTCAAAACCTAATTGGGAGTTCCTATGAAAGCCTTGTCGTCTTTGGTTCTATTGTCTGGTCTTATTTTTTCTGGTTTCGCTCAAGCAACTGTTGTTGCTGAAGAGGCGCAAAACACTTTCCAACTTCTTCGCTCAGTCACTCGTAGCTATGACCTTCTTAAAGGTGAAGCTGCTGACGGTCGCGCTTGTGCTTTGAAAATCAGCTATAACTTGATCAACGGCAACGAAGGCCGCGTTTTCGTAAGCCTGACATCTGGTAACGAAGATACTTTGAAAGATTACGCAAATTACTCTTCTTCGATCACAAAACTTGATTTGTTCTCTGCGAACAGAATCGTTTTGGGTGACTACGGTTGGGAAGGTGAGCAAACGGATTTCATCATCGACCGTGCTCCTGAGGCTTTAACTGTAAAAGCGATCTACACATATAGCGAACGTTATGGCAGCGGCACTAAATCTGAAAGCTGCACATTCTCTGCAAAATAGTTCTAATAAAAACCCCACTCAAAAAGTGGGGTTTTTAGTTTCTGGCTATTTAAGTTCCAGTTTCATCTGATCAACCAACGGTTGCATGATCGAAGCGATCTCGCCCGCATCTTTTACTGGCAGTCGGTTGAAAACCACGGACCAAGCTGTGCCGTCTGGATTTCTGACGAAATAAGAAAGCGTTGCAAACTCCAAAGCTCCGGCGTGAGAAATCTCTCCACCTTCATAGTGAACCACCCAGCCCATGGAGGCTGTCGGGTTGCCAATTTGAGCGACTGGCGCCGTCATGATGGCGATGGTTTCAGGTTTTAATAATTGAGTGCCACCTGATTTTGGTGTGACACCGTTGGCGATTTTCACCAGATCACTTGGAGTTCCAAGGAAGCCGCCATGGCCATCCATCGTTGGAAAGTAAAATTCATTATAAGCCATCGGGCCTTTTACTTTGTTATCGAATTGCGACGGGCCTTCCGGAGCGCGTGGATCATCGTAGTAACGAGATTCGTTAGGCAGAAGATCTTGCAAGCGGCTGCCAGCAATTTTCATATTAGTCACGCCCACAGGTTTAAAGACGTGCTCTTGCATGTATTTTTCATAAGATTGACCGCTCAGCTTTTCGATCACGCGAGCTAAGACATTGTAGCCAAAATTTGAATAGTGGTATTCCTTGCCAGGCTCAACTTCAAGGACACGGTATTGCAGCATGTACTTGATCACAGACTTTGCATCAGCAGGCGCTTTGACCTTCATGTTTTGAGCGATGTTATAAAGATCATACTGTGGATCATAATCGTTTTTAGCGGAATCCCAACCACCTGTGTGTTGCAGAAGATCGCGCAAAGTGATTTTGTAAACGCGCTTGTCCTGGATCTTTTTATATTCCGGCAAGTAGCCCTTTTTGCCGAAGACAGGCTTATTCAAAGCTGTGTTTAAATCTTTTCCGGATTTTTCAAGAATCTGAAAAACAGCAATCGCCGTTAGGGGCTTCGTTGCGCTCGCAATACGGAAAGGTGTTTCCGGAGTGACTGGCGATTTAGTTTCAACATTGGCAAAACCAGCGCCGCTTGCGTGAACAATTTGACCGTCTTTAGAAACCGCGATGGAGCCACCAGGGATCCCGTGCTTTTCAATAAAGTTCTTAAGGACAACATCGTATCCCAATTTTTTTGGTTCAACAGGTTTACTTGCACAGCCCATCAGGGCCAAAGGAATAACTAAAAGTAATGAGCGAAACATGATCTACAACTCCTTTTGTGTGATTACAAAAGAAGCATAAAATCTTTCATGTCCTGAGGTAAAGCAGATTCTATTTTAATTGGTGCTTGAGTGAAGGGATGAGAAAACTCGAGGCTCAAAGCATGAAGCATCAAACGGGGAGCCACAGGAGTTTTATTGCACGGGTAGATATCGTCACCAAAGATCCCCATGTGCTCTTCAGCGAGATGCACACGGATTTGATGCATACGACCTGTTAAGGGCTGAGCTTGTACCAACATGCCCAGCTTAAACTTCTCTATCAGCTGAAATTTCGTGTGAGCTTTATCTCCGCCCGCCGTGACGGATTTCATCTTCATTTTTTTTAGTTTCGCATCGCGAACCTCTGCCAAGTGATTTTGAATTTCCCAGGTTTCTGGCATTTTGCGATTGCGGGTCAGGCACATATACGTCTTTTGCACGAGGTGCTTTTTAAACATATTTGCCAGTGGATCATTGGCTTCGCGGTTTTTAGCAAAGATCATCACACCGGAAGTATCGCGGTCCAAGCGATGATGAAGGGCCAAATAGAAATCGGCGCCTCGTTCGTCTTGCAGCTGTTTTTTTAATTGAGTGAAAAAGTCAGGACGGGTCTTGTCGACCGTCGCTTGGGACGGCAGGCCCGCCGGCTTTTCAGCCGCCAGAAACCAGTCGTCCTCAAACAGAATTTTGAACATTAGCGTTTGTTGATCATGCAGAAATTCAAGCTCTGCGCGATAACTGTACGTTGTGCATCCAATTCTTGTTTCGTGAATACGAAATCAGAAGGACGGCAGTTGTACTTAATGATGTTGTCGTTCATTGCTTGCGCTTCTTCTGGGTTTACATTCAAACGCCAGATCATCTTAATTGCCAACCAGTTACGGATGTATTGGCAACGACCCGGTTCATAAGGTGGCAAGTAGCCTTCAGGACCACTGTCACCTTTAGACATGTTTTGGTGAGCTTCAGCAGAAACCAAATGCTCTTTCATACCCATGTAGTTTGCATACAAGCAGCGTGTTTTATAATCCCAAGCAAATGCACCCGACATGTAGGCGTTTTTCAACGGTACCATGTGGTCGATTTGAATGTGACGAGATGAAGAGAACTCTTCGTTCGTGTACGGATCATCCCATTTACCATCTTCAACAACGCAGAATTTGCCGTTGCGGTAAGTGACGTCAGATTTGCTATCACGAACCAAAACTTTTGCTCGAGTGTTCATGCATGTTTCGTCCGTAGGATCATTGATCCAGCGACCGAAGTGAAGTTTGCGCATGTACTTTTCAGTAGGAACCGGCATTTCTGCTGAATAAAGGTTCCAACGAAGCAAGTTCACAACTGCAACTTTGGCTTTAGCATAAAGGTCCATCATCAACACACTTGGCGACATAAGATCGCTTGGTGATGTTTTAGGACGTCCAACGCTTACGTGATCTACGTTTTCGTCGTCGACTCTATAGAATTGAGACCATTGTGGTTTGTCGGTATAAGGTGCTGGTATTGCTTGTTGCGAATCGCCCTTATCCGTGGCGCTAACTGGTGGCAGCTCAGCAGCTTGCTGTTGCTGTGATGCTAGAGACAGATTCGACTGCAAAGTTGCAGTTGCAAATACCCCTAGTAGTGTAGCGAATTTCATGCCCCTCACGAAATCCATTATTCCCCCCGCGAATGGTTAATTTTTACCGCAAGAATTCTGGGAGTTTCAACAATTGATTCTGTCAGGGTTGTGTTTAAGATGCACCACCTTGCGTTAAGTGCAGTGGGGACGAAGGTTTTGCCAATAGTTTACTCAATGTTGCGGAGGGTAACTTTCGTGGCGCGTCTCGAAGAGTTCGCTTGCTTTGCCCGAGAAATAATCACAACCTTTATTTATCTGACAAATAACAATGGAGTATTCATGAAGAAGATCGTGTTGGCATCTTTGATGTCATTGATGTTGGGTGCTTGTGCATCTAAATCCACTAAAGAATCATGCGCATGTGGCATGGAAAAATCAGCTTGCTCAAGCGGTGAGTGCGCTGTTGGTAAAGACAAAAAAGACGGCAAAGGTTGCGCTGGCTGCCACGCTGCGGAAGAAAAAACAGGCAAATAGTTTTTCGCCATCTGCGTGATTAACATTTGAAATTTTGTTTTCATCAAACCCTCACCCTGTGAGGGTTTTGTTTTTTAAAGTCGACACTCTATTTGTGTCGAATGTTTCTCAATAAACAAAAAATTGATCTTTAAAATCTGAAGCTATTGTTTACTAGCCCTAATTACTTTACGCTTGAAGGGTCGACATGACTGAGTCAACGGAAGGACTTATCTGTATGCCACGTAAACTGCCACGCACTTTGTTGGTCTCTTTTCTACTGGTGGGCGCTGCAAAATCCTATGGGATGAACTTGCAGGAATATCTAAAAAACGTCGAAGCGAATCATAAAACAGTCAAATCCCTCGATATATCTAAAGAGGCCGCCGATGATCGCCAGGTAGCTGGTGATATTGATTTGGTGCCTACGATGGGTGCAGGGGTGAGTTACACGAGTGATAAGAGTCCGCTTAGTCAGTTCGCTCTTTTTGGTGTGTCTGAAACAAAGACCACGAGCTATAACTTAGGCTTTAATAAAAAATTCTCCACAGGAACTTCGGCTAAAATCTGGGCCGGGACTTCGCAGATTGAAAACGTAGGAATTCAAGATCCGCAGCTTGCGGCTTATGAAAAGTTTGGATTCGGGCAAATGGGGATCTCTTTATCACAGAGTTTGTGGAAGGATTTCTTTGGTGCGGCGACACGTTTGCGTTGGGAGCGTCAAGACGCCGCGACCGCTGCTGAAAAAGGCTCTTATGATCTCCAAAAGCGCGGTCTTTTGGTGCAGGCAGAGTCTGCTTATTGGGAATACCTTTATGCCATTGAAAACTTAAAAACAGCACAAGGCTCTTTGGAAAGAGCTCGTAAAATTGAATCGTGGACACGCCGTCGCGTGAATGACGGGATCAGTGATCGTGCGGATCTATTGCAAGGGCAAGCTTTGGTGGCGGGACGTCAGTTGGCCTTAATCACTGCCGAAGACGAATTAGAAACAGCAAAACAAGCAGTCCGCGATTATTTGGAGATTCCAAAGACGGCTCCTTTCCCAATGATCGAGGGAGATATTAATGTGTCCCGACCGATCAACACTTTGGTGACAGGCGGTCAAGGTCGCGTAGTACAGGTTGAAGCTTACTTGCAATCTCTTGATGCAAAAGCTCGCTCTGTAGTTGCTGAAGAAGTCGACGATGCTTATCGCCCTGATTTGGTTTTAACAGGTGATTATACGACGAACACGTTAAAAAAAGACATGCCAGAGGCTACGCAAAACTTAACCGATACAACTCGTCCCACGGCTAAGATTGCTTTGAATTTTACTTATATGTTCGATACGTCTGTAAAGTCCGCGACTCGCAATGCGGCTCGTAAGGAAGCATTGGCTGCACGCTTACAGGCCGAACGTAAGTTGATCGATAGTGACAGTTCTTGGAGTGAATTGAATCGTCAATACCAAGAAATGACAAAACGAGTGGAGGCGGCTTCGCAATTACAAAAACTGCAAACCGATCGTGCGCGCGCGACCAATGAATTGTTTAATAAAGGTCGTACAATCACCATGAATGTGGTCGATGCCGAAAATGATGCTGCAACAGCGGAGCTTAATTTAAGTCGCCTGAAATCTCTGCAAAGAAAAATGGAAGCCCAAGGCCGTTTGTATATGACGGTGGAGGAATAGTCGCATGAATTTGCCAAGTCTTTCGATTCGTAGACCGATCACCATTCTGTGTGTGGTGATTTTGATGTTGATCCTGGGTTTGTTTTCATTGTTGAAAATGCCTGTGGATATGTTCCCGGATGTGACCTTTCCGATTTTGTCTGTGCAAATCACTTATCCAGGTGCTTCGCCCATCGATTTGGAAAAACAAGTTTCAAAACCCATCGAAGATGAGCTGGGGAGTTTGTCAGGTCTAAAAACACTGACTTCCCAGAATCTGGACGGCGTGACCGTCCTTATTCTTGAGTTCAACTTAGGCGTGGATATCAAGGAACTTGAGCAAGACGTGCGTAATCGTATCGGAAATATTCGTCGCGATTTACCGACGGATATCAATGAGCCGGTCATTCAGCGTTTTGATCCTGCCGATCAGCCGATTGTGACTTTGGCTTTGGTGACGGAGCTTCCTGATGGGGAAGCCTACGATTTGGCGAATGAAACTATTAAGCCGATGTTTGAGCGTTTAAAAGACGTTGGCCAAGTTCAGATTTACGGGGGCCGTAAGCAAGAGATCCACGTCTTAATTGATAAGAACAAACTGCAAGATCGCAAGATCTCAATGTTGCAAGTTTCACAGCGTGTTCTTGAAACTTCTAAAGATATTCCGATTGGTAAAATCGAAAACCCTCAGCAAGAAACGACTCTGCGTACGAACGGGGAGTTTGAGTCTTTAAAACAAATCGAAGAAGTGAATGTCAGCTTCATCGGTTCGGATCGTCCTGTTTTGGTGAAAGATGTGGGGCGAGTGGTTAAAAGTCTTGAAGACCAAAAAACCATGGGTCGTATTGGTGGTAAAAAAGCCTTGCTCTTGCAAGTCTATAAACAACGTGGTGCCAACACTGTAGAGGTTGCTCGTAACATCACTAGGAATATTGATAAGGCCAATGAGTTTTTGAAATCAAAAACGATCAAAGCCGAAGTTAAAATGGTTCGTGATACCGCTCGCCCGATTCGTTTGAATGTGGCAGACGTGAATGAATCCATCATGATCGGTATCGCATTGTGCGTGCTCGTGGTGTTTTTCTTCCTAGGATCAGCGCGTTCGACGTTGATCACCGGGATGGCATTGCCGAACTCCCTTTTAGGTGGTTTCGTGATCATGTTTGCGATGGGCTTTACCATCAATCTAATGACTTTGTTGGCACTTTCACTGGCAGTCGGTCTTTTGATCGATGATGCGATCGTGGTGCGGGAAAATATCTTCCGTCACTTAGAAATGGGAAAACGTCCTAAGGATGCGGCCCTTGATGGAACTAAAGAGGTTGCCATGGCCGTTGTTGCGACCACTTTGGTTGTAATCGCGGTGTTTGGTCCGATCTCATTCCTGCAAGGGATCGTGGGACAGTTCTTTAAACAGTTCGGTTTAACAGTTGTATTTACGATGTTGATCTCGTTGTTTGATGCCTTCACCGTGGCGCCGATGATGTCTGCTTATTTGGCTCATCCAGATGAGCATAAAAAAGGTTCGGGAATTATTGGTCGCATGCTTCATGGGTTTGATCGCTTTCAATCTTGGCTTGAAGACATCTATGAGGCTTTCCTAAAGGTGACTCTGAATCACCCGAAAACCATTTTGATGGGAGCAATGGTTGTCTTCGTTTTGTCGATGATGACGATTGCCTGGATTCCAAAAACATTCTTGCCGAATGCGGACGTGGGGGAGTTTTCAGTCTCTGTCGAGCTTCCGGTGGGATCTTCGCTCGAGGCGACAAGTAATCTAACGGCGGAAATTGAAAAAGTGTTTGAGGGCGATAAAGCGGTCGATATCGTTGTGGTCACCGTTGGTACGTGGAATAACGAAGCCAACAAGGCAAGTTTCTATGTGCGTTTGGTGGAACCTAACGAGCGTACAATGAATACGACAGATTACACGGAAGAACTTCGTAAAAAATTAGAGAAGTTTAAAGATCGCTCCATCATTAGTATCGGTGAGTTTGACCCTGTGAACTCCGGGCAAAAACCACTCAACGTAAATTTGACCGGGCAGGATTTAGAAGAGCTCAATGCTTACGCTGTGAAAGTGGTCGAGCGTATCAGTAAGATCCCAGGTCTTGTGGATGTGGATACGAACTTCCGCGCGGGGAAACCTGAATACCATGTGATCTTTGATCGCAGTCGTTCAGAAGCCTTGGGTGTTTCAACGGTGAATGCGGGGGCGGAACTTCGTAATCGCACTGAAGGAAATGATCTGACTTTGTATCGTGAGAATGGCATCGACTATAAAGTTCGCGTGCGTTTTGAGGAAAAGTACCGCGACCTGCGCTCAAACTTTGATACGACCCAGGTTCCAAATGCCAACTACAATATGATTCCTCTAAATCGTATTGCGAAGGGTGAGGAAGCTAAAGGTTACTCGCAAATCAATCGTCAAAACAAAAGTCGTTACATCCAAGTGTCAGCGAACTTAGGTAAAGATGGTGCCTTGGGAACTGTTTCGGCAGAAATTGAAAAGATCATTCGTACAGAGTTAAAACCTCCTCCAGGAATTGAATACCATTTCCAAGGGCAAGCGGATGACTTTAAAGATTTGATCGAAAACATGTTGATCGCCATTTTCTTAGGCGTGACGTTCATCTATCTGGTTTTGGCGAGTCTATATGAAAGCTTCATCACACCGTTTGCGATTTTGCTGGCGTTGCCACTGGCGATGACCGGGGCGTTCTTGGCCTTGTTGATCACAGGGAAAACGATCGATATCTTCTCGCTGATAGGTATCGTGTTACTCCTCGGGGTCGTGGCGAAAAACTCGATTCTCCTTGTGGATTACACGAATCACTTATTGGGTGAGGGGATGCCTCGTCGCGAAGCTTTGTTAAAAGCATGTCGCACGCGTTTGCGTCCGATCCTGATGACGTCACTTGCTTTGATCGCGGGTATGATTCCAATTGCGGTGGGTTTGAATGAAGCCTCTGCGATGAGAACCTCAATGGGGATCGCCATCATCGGTGGTCTGATCAGTTCGACTGTTCTGACTTTGATTGTGGTTCCGGCAGCCTTCGGTTTCATCGACGACTTCCGCACATGGCTGCGCGAAAAGCTCGCAAAATTCTCCGGCTACCAAGGGGGCTAGTCCGTAAAGGTGCCTGGCACCTTTTTGTTAATAGATTCCCTTGATGGAACGGATTTGGGCGAGCTTGTTTTCGAAAAGGGTCCAGTCGTCGCGATCGGCGATCGGGGACCAAATAGATTCAAGTTCGTCGATCAAAAGCGAGCAGCACTGGGTGTTTTCAAAATAGGGGTGCTCCGCTTTTTTCTCATCCAGGACTTCATAGAATTCCAGGTTCTTTTTTAAGATTTCAAAAGTGGGGTGTTTGTACACCTCGCTTTGAACGGAACGTAAAAGTCTGTCTTCGTTAATTCCTGAATGCAGGTCAAAGAACGTCTGCTCAAACAATGGCTGAGCTTCCGCCAAGAAGTTAAAGTAATTCATCATCATTTCTTGATCCATCTCTAACGACGCTCTTTCGTCCTCGAGCGGGTTTTTGATGTTCAAGCGATGCATAAAGAGTCTGCGGCTTTCAAAGTTAAAGTTATCAGCAAACTCTTCAAGTAATTCTTCATAAGGTAGGTTTGGATAAGCGAATTTTAAAGCGAAACCCAGCTGATGCAAATTCCACAGAACCGAAGTGGGTTGGCGGCCATAGGCATACAAACCCTGCTGGTCAAAATAAGCTGCCGTGAAAGCCGGGGCGTACTTCGGCATAAAACGGTAAGGTCCGTAATCGAAACTTTCGCCGGTGATATTCATGTTGTCGGTATTTAAAACTCCATGAACAAAACCCGCCATCATCCATTGAGCAGCCGTGCGCGCTGTTTGTCTGGAAACATTTTGCAGAAATGCGGCAGCTCTCTCAATGCCTTCATATTGCAAGAGGTCTGGATAGTAATGACGAACGCAATAATCCACAAGCTTTACGATGTTGTCGGACTCTTTTAAAAAAGCCAGGCGTTGGAAAGTTCCAAAGCGGATGTGGCTGTGATTCAAGCGAACCAAAACTCCCGCGCGAGTCGGTGAGGGCTCGTCGTGTCTTTCTAAGCTTTCACCGGTTTCAAACACCGAGAATGTTTTGCTGGTATTAACTCCGTAAGCTTCCAAAAGTTCCGTTGCCAGAATTTCGCGGAAGGCTCCCTTGAGTGTTAATCGCCCATCGCCAGTGCGAGAGTAAGGTGTGCGTCCGCTGCCTTTTGTGCCTAAATCATAAAGTTTTTCTTTAACTAAAAACTGCGCATACAAAAAGCCGCGACCATCACCAATCTGGGGATTGTAGTTGCGGAACTGATGTCCGTGATAGCGCAGCGCCAATGCTGAAACCATATTCCCCGGCATCGGTTTAAAGTTCGCGAAGTAGTCTTGCCACTCTTGGTCTGAAAGATGAGCTAAACCCACAGTCTCGGCCGCGGCCTGATTTCTAAAGCGTAATTGCGGCTTTGGAAAGTTAGCAGGCTGGACCTCGTCGTAAAATTCGGGCCCCAATTCATAAATAGGTGGAGGTGCGGTAGTGCTCATTACTCATGTATGGGCCGACGCCACCCGAAAGGCAAGCTGTAGAGTTTACGATGTGGGGCGAGGCTAGTTGACAGTAATTTGCATCTAGGCGATAACCAGAACTTCAGGGCGGTGAGTGTGGACGAGCAAATTCTAGGCGTAAAACCAGTGATTAAATCGGTAGAGACTTTGTCGAATACGGGTTTGGGTTCTTCTTTATTGATGAATCCTGCAAATGCGTCGGATGCTCCTTGCTGTGATGTTGATCACACCAAACACGCTGAATTCGCGGAAGAGACAGACATCTGGGATAAGCTTGGGATGTTCCTTTCCACACTGTGCGCGATTCACTGCTTGGCGACGCCACTTTTGATTTTTGCATTGCCTGTATTGGGCGAGGCGTTTGAGTCTCACTGGGTTCATTTGTCGATGGCGGCAGTTATTTTGCCAATCGGTCTTTTCGCTTTCTGGTCAGGTTATAAGCATCATCGCCAACGCAAAGTTTTGTCTTTAGGTGTGGCAGGGTTGCTGATGGTTTGTGCAGGTTCGACTTTGCCGCACGAAATGGTTGAAGTTTTCGAGCATGATGTTGTGACGATCCTAGGAAGCATCTTGCTAGTGACGGCGCACTACCTGAATCGCAAAGCATGTCAGTGCGAAGTTCATCCTCATTAATATTTCATCAAACATTTTAATTACTTAAAAGCCGCACTTGATGCGGCTTTTTTATTGTTGCGCAACGATTTGCGGCCTTGTCTTTTGGTGTCATTCTCATTTAGTTTCTATTTGTATTTGAAAACGTAGTGAAAATGAATACTATTTGAGAATCGAAACTGACTTTCAGGAGGCAACAATGATCGACAATAAAATGAATCGCCGTGGTTTTTTCAAGGTTTTTGCAACAGTAGCGGGAGCAGCCATCGTAGCTCCAGCATTCTTGCGCGGTACTGCGCAAGCTCAAGAAAAAAGAAGAGGCGCAGCCCCTGCAGCCGGAGCAGCTGGTGGTGCGATGCCAATGGTTGATCCAAAAGACACTGTAGCTAAAGCAGTGAAGTACGTTGAAGACCATTCAAAGGCAGCTGATGCAAAAGGCAATCACTGCTCAACATGCGGCTTCTACGCTAAGAAAGAAGTAAGAGCTGGTAAAGAAGTCGGCACTTGCACGATCTTCGCTGGTAAACTTGTAGCTGGCCCAGGATGGTGTGCATCTTGGAATAAAAAAGCTTAACGGTTGGTGAAAACGGCCCGATCGACTTCGTTGTCGGGCTTTCGCTTGCTCTTCGGCGTACTTGGAGTACGCCTGCGTGGCAGCGAAAACCCTCCGCCTCGCGCTCAAACCGTTTTGACCAACCTTGGTTGGCGGTTTAGATGGGGAGGAGAATAAAAAAAGGTCCCTTGCGGGACCTTTTTTTTATTTTGAATCGCGAAGTGCGCGACGTAGGATTTTTCCGACGTTTGTTTTTGGGAGTTCGGTTCTGAACTCGACCAATTTTGGAACTTTGTAACCAGTCAGGCTCTTTCTAGCGTGAGCGATCACTTCTTCCGGTGTCAGAGCTGGATCTTTTTTAACGATCACAACTTTCACGATCTCACCAGAGTGCTCATCAGGAACGCCGATCGCAGCTACTTCCAGAACGCCGGGGTGACCTGCGATCACCTCTTCGACTTCATTCGGATAAACGTTAAAGCCTGAAACCAGGATCATGTCTTTTTTGCGATCTACGATCTTAAAGAAACCATCAGCGTCGACAGTTGCGACGTCACCAGTTTTTAACCAGCCATCTTGCAGAACGGCTGCTGTTTCATCGGGACGATTCCAGTAACCACGCATTACTTGAGGTCCGCGGCAGCAAAGCTCGCCCGCATCGCCCATTTTCACTTCGTTACCTTCGTCATCAACCAATTTTACATCTGTGCTTGGCATTGGCAGACCAATTGTACCAACACGGTCTGTACCGTCGATAGGGTTGCAAGAAACAACCGGGGAGGCTTCCGTCAAACCGTAACCTTCAACGATCACAGAGTTTGTCATCTTCATCCATTTTTCAGCGACAGGTTTTTGCAAAGTCATCGCACCCGCAACACTCACGCGAACGGATTTGAAATCAATCGTCGAGAATTCAGGATTGTTCATCAAAGCATTGAAAAGTGTATTCACGCCTGACAAAACCGAGAACGGACGAGCTTTCAATTCCTTGATGAAGCCTGGGATGTCTTTAGGATTTGTGATCAGGATGTTTTCAGCACCTAGTTTCAACAAAGCCAAGCAGTTCACTGTTAATGCAAAGATATGGTAAAGAGGCAGAGCCGCTACTGCGATCTCTTCACCCTCAACCAATTTCGGTGTCATCCAAGATCGGATTTGCAGCATATTTGAAATCACGTTTTTGTGAGTTAGCATGGCGCCTTTTGCAACACCCGTTGTACCACCTGTGTACTGAAGGAAGGCTAGGTCTTCGTGGCCTGTTTGTACGTTCTGGTGCGGGCGCATAGCTCCCAATTCCAAAGCCTGACGGAATGTGTAGGCTTGAGGAATGTTGAACTTAGGAACCATTTTTTTGATGTACTTCACAACCGAGTTCACCAAAATTCTTTTCGGAGTTGGGAACAGGTCCGCAAGCTCTGTGATCACAACGCTTTCAATTTGCGTGTCTTTGATGATTTTTTCTAAGTGATTGGCAAAGTTCGCCATGATCACGATCGCTTTTGCACCAGAGTCTTTGAACTGATGTTGCATTTCGTGAGCCGTGTAGAGTGGGTTTGTATTCACAATTGTGAGACCCACGCGGTGAGCGGCGAAAGCAGCAACCGGGAATTGCAAAAGGTTCGGCATTTGAATCGCAATGCGATCGCCTTTTTTAAGTTTCAATTCGTTTTGTAGGAATGAAGCGAATTGATTCACCTTTTGGTCTAGTTCATTGAAAGTAAGGCTCACACCCATGTTGGTGAAGGCTTTTTTATTTGTGAACTTCTTTACGGCTTCGTCGTAAATATCAATGATTGATTGATATTGGTTTGGATCAATCTCAGGGGCAATTCCTGTAGGGTAGTTCTTGAGCCAAATCTTTTCCATTCCGACCTCCAGATGACGTTCTAAATTTGCTGAGCTTTAATTCTAGAGTAAAGGTTCGAGACGGGTAAAGGAAATTCTTGTGTTCGGCCAAGGCGTTTGCAAGACTTAAGGAATGAAAACTTCCCATTTGTTACTTTCTATCGTCATTTTAGGTGCCTTAGCGACCTATTGGGTTCGTAAGAAAGATGCGGAAGTGACCTCGACCGTCTCAGCTCCCGTCGTAGTTAATACTATAAAGAATGCACCACCAGTTAACCCTGCAGATAAAGCATTGAGTCTTTTTGCGCGCGTGCTCGAACAATCCGACAGCATTCATCGTGAAGCATGGTGGGTGCTCTCTGGTGATCGTCGTCCTTTGGGGAAATCTCCGTTCGGGAAAGCTCAGCGTGCGATCTTGTCACAACAAAATGCTAAGCTCGCGAATAAATCTTTGTTCCGTTGCGATCGCTATGAAGTAAAGCGCGATGTGATGTCAGCAAGCGGGTATCCGCAAAAAATCGACATGTATGAAAAGTGCTCGGCGAAATCTCCGGCAAAACACATGGCATTTTTGTCTGCGATGAAGCCTGGGGAAATCGACATCGTGTTTTATCCTGAAGGCTTGGAAGAAGTCTTGGGGATTAGTGCTGCGATTTTAAATCGTACGATCACTTGTCAAATTCGCTTGAACACTGATGAACAATTGGAATCTTTAAAGTGTAAAGACTGGGCTCAAGAGAAAACGCGCGAGCAAATGATTCGTTTGGATGTCTACGATTACTCTAAAGACGGCAATGATATGATCAAGCTGCGCGGTAAGATCTATGAGAATCTGACGGATATTCGTAAGATCGAAGCTGATGTGCCAATGACGGGTAAGATCGTCGTTACGGAAACAGAGCTCTATGCGCCGACTCCAATTCCGACACCTTCGCCATCACCAACGCCACAGAAACCTGCGGTGGCTGCTGACGGACAGCAAACGCCAGGACAGCCTCAGGCGCAACCACAAGCCAGTGGTTCTCCGGCAGCAACTCCTCCGCCTGTGATCGATATGACTCAACCAGATCCGGGTCAGGTGACGCGTGAGGGGATTATTATTGGAGCTCCTGGGGTAGAGCCTCCTCCGGTGAATCCTGCCACAGAGCAGGGATGGCCGACGGATGAGCAGGGGAATGTGATTGAGAACCCACAGCCCCTTGACGAAGAAGGCAATCCGGTGCAACAACAGGAGCCACAGCAACAAGAACCGTTGAATGATCAAGGAGCACCAAGTGGCCGCTAAAGTTGAATTGGGTAAGAAAGTTCCCGCATTTAAAATTCCATCTTCGAGCGGGGAGACTTTTGCTTTGTCTTCTTTGAAAGGCAAAAAAATCGTATTGTATTTCTACCCTAAAGACAGCACTCCGGGTTGCACAACAGAATCCATCGAGTTCAATGAGCTTTTGCCTAAGTTTAAAAAAGAAAACACCGAGATCATCGGTGTTTCTCGCGACAGCTTAAAATCTCACGATAAGTTCATCTGCAAGTACGATTTCAAATTTCAGTTGCTGTCGGACGAAGAAGAAGAGCTTTGCAAAATCTTTGACGTGATCAAAGAAAAGAACATGTACGGCAAAAAAGTGATGGGCATTGAGCGCAGCACTTTCGTCATCGACGAAGATGGCAAACTTGCGGGCGAGTTCCGCAAGATCAAAGCAGAAGGCCACGCGGCTGAGATGCTTAAATTTGTAAAAACGATTTAATTTATAAACAGTGGCGGAGTTTCCTTCGTCACAGAACTTCCACAGGATTTTATAATGGCTAATAAAAAATGGTTCGCAGTTAAGACTCTTTACGTAACTCGTGCAGTTGGTAAAACAAAAGTAAAACCAGCTTTCGCAGAATTGCTTGAAGAGCGCGTAGTATTGTTCCAAGCTGCGAATGCAGGCGGAGCAGTAAAAGCTGCTGAAAAAGACGCTAAAGAATACAGCAAATACACTTACAAAAATTTCGACGGTCAATCTGTACAAACTGAATACTTGAATGCTTGCGACGTATTTGAACTTTACGAAACTCTTGAAAGCGGCGTTGAGTTGTTCGCTTCCACTGAAGTTTTGACTAAGAAAGCTTCAAAAAACGATTTGATCGCACGCCGTCTTGGTAAGCTTGAAACAAACAGCTCTATCAAAATGCGCAAGCGTTTCATGAGCAAAGAGTTGAGCGCGTATATCTAAATCGCGATCCGGATACTTCCGGACTAACGCAAGCGGTTAGCTCGTCGGGCGCATAACCCGAAGGCCGAAAAAAAAGCCCTGAGGAATCAGGGCTTTTTTTATTTCAAATATTATCGGTCGTGCTCTTAGTGAACCGCAGAAATCATAAGCTCTGCCACTTGTTGGCTGAACTTCACTGGATCTGGAATCGAAGAGCCTTCGTTAAGTAAAGCTTGAGCATAAAGGATCTCAGACCATTTCGCTTGTTGGTCCGGAGACGCCTTAAGCATCTTAGCAAACAATGGATGTTTCGCATTGATCTCCATCACGCGTTTTACCGGTTGGTTGTACTCTTGACCCATTTGCGCCATCAATTTTTGCATGTGGGCAGAAGGATCATTCGCTGAAGAAACCAAGCACACGGGTGTGTTCGTCAAACGCTCTGACAAAACAACGTCTTTAACTTGGGCATCCAAAGTCTTTTTCATTGTGTCCATCAAAGGTTGCAATGTCGCAGCGGCGGCTTTCAACTCTTCTTCTTTTTGTTTTTTCTCTTCTTCAGTGTCTAGGTTCAAACCCTCAGCCGTGATCGACTGAAGTTTTTTGTCCTTGAACGTACTGATAGAGTTCACAACCCACTCGTCCACTGGATCAACCATCAAAAGCACTTCCATGCCTTTTTCTTTTAGTTTTTCCAAGTAAGGGGAGTTTGTTACCTGAGCCAAAGAGTCACCAGTAATGTAGTACACATCTTTTTGCTCTGGTTTCATGCGAGCCACGTACTCATCCAAAGTCGTCATTTTATCTGAAGACGTGGAGTGGAACAGGCAAAGCTCTTGGATTTTGTCTTTGTTTGTTGGATCTACTGGTAGACCTTCTTTGAAAGTCGAACCAAATTCCGTCCAGAAGTTTTCGTATTCTGTGCGTTCTTTATTTAGCAAATCTTTAAGACCAGACAAAATCTTATTAGTTACGTTTTTCTTGATCGCAGTCACTTGGCGATCTTGTTGCAAGATCTCACGAGATACGTTCAATGAAAGGTCAGAGCTATCCACCAAGCCTTTTACGAAGCGCAAGTACTGTGGAAGCAACTCTTTGCAATCCGCCATAATGAACACGCGTTTGATGTAAAGGCTTAGGCCGTATTCCATCTCGCGGTTGTTAAAGTTCCAAGGTTTTTTACCGGGGATGTACATCAATGCATTGAATTCCATCGTGCCTTCGGCACGGTAATGGATCGTCTTCAACGGCTCGTTAAAGTCATGAGACAAGTGCTGATAGAATTCCTTGTGGTCTTCTTTAGTCACTTCAGAAGGCGACTTCAACCAGATCGCTTTTTGTGAGTTCAAAGTTTCGTCTTCACCTTTGTCATTTTTCATTTTGATTGGATGAGCGACAAAGTCAGAATATTTTTTTACCAAGGATTTCAAAACCCAAGCGTCAGTGAAGTCTTGAACTTCTTCTTCCTCTGCAAACTTTTTCAAGTGCAAAGTGATTGTCGTGCCTGTGCCACCTGGGCGAGGAACAGAATCGATCGAATAGGTGCCATCACCAGTGGATTCCCAAACAACGCCTTCGTTTGTTCCAGCTTTTTGAGTATGTAACGTAACTTTATCAGCCACCATGAAAGCAGAATAGAAACCCACACCGAATTGACCGATCAATTCAGGTTTGTTCTTCATTTCTTCGTTCATTTGGGCAAAAGCTTTTGCGCCTGAGCGAGCGATAGTCCCGATGAATTGAACCACTTCTTCTTGGTCCATACCGATACCGTTATCGATGATTTTCAAAGTGCCTTGGTCTTTGTTACCTTCAAGGCGGATTTCTGGAGACCAGTCCGCAGGCAGCAAGCTTTGGTGAGTCAGGGATTGGAATTTCAATTTATCAATCGCATCCGAAGCATTTGAAACCAACTCACGGATAAAGATCTCTTTATGTGAGTAAAGAGAATGGATCACGATATCCAAAAGTTGCTTAATTTCCGCATTAAAGGCTTGAACTTGTTTTGCCATATTAAAAACTCCCTAATTACTTATAATGAAAAGACATTCGGTCCGAAATTGATTTTGGCAAGGCCGGGACCTGACTTCTTGGGATAAAAAATGTCGTTAAGTTAAAGAAATCGCTGAAAATCTTGTGTTTGGCCGTCGCCGCAGCCAAATACTGATGCCCTGAAGAGCCACCAGTACCGATTTTATTACCCAGCATACGCATCGCCATCATGGCGTGGCGGTAGCGCCAGTTCGTCATGTTCTCATCGATGTCTAATAGGGCACGGATGATTCTGAACGGCGTTTGCAGGATCGGTTGGTCGCGGTAAAGCTGAATCAATAAGGCCGCATGCATTGCTTTATAAGACAGGCGGAACTGACCTTCAGCGCGAAGCTTGTTAAAGGCTTCTTCATTAAATAAAGCATCGAAGCTTTGCAAAGACTTTTGCAGGCCCTCGATAGTTTTAGTTTTTTCCTCAGCTGGGATGTTGGCATTCGCTTGAACAGTTGCAATGTCCTCAGAGAACATTTTATTCACAGCTTGTTTGTAGGAGTCCCAGAAATTAAAGTTTTCACCTTGCAAGAACGGTGTGCGTTCAAGCCATTTTTCCAAAGAGTCAAACAACGAAGGCTTATCCAAAACATCGAGCATTTCTTTTTGCTGAGATTCGCTCAAGGATTTCCAGAACGGAGCTTGGTTGTAAGCCAAGCGGTCGCCAATACGCAGACCTAGTTTTGTTTCAATCAAACGCCATTGGAAGCTTTGGAATCCAGACGCTGGGTAGAGCATGTCACGGAAATCCAAGAAATCGAGCGGTGTCATTGTTTCAAGGACATCAATTTGTCCCATGATCAATTTTTGAATCGCGACGATTCTTTCCAAACGAGAAGTGGCTTGACCCATTTCTTCTTCAGGCACGTTTGGTTTTTGGAAAGTTGCTAGGACGGAATCCAATTCAAAAAGGATTTGTTTAAACCAAAGTTCATAGGCTTGGTGAACCACGATGAACAACAACTCGTCGTGAGCGGGTTTTCCGTACTTCACGCTGACCGGGTGCTGTGCATCTAGAATTTTATCGATTCCCAAATAATCATGATAGTGAACTGAAGGGTATTTCATCGTGAAAGCTCCTTAATAGCATTGGCAAAATTTTGAACGTCTGAACTTGTCGTGTCCCAGGAAGTCATCCAGCGGCACTCGAAAGTTTTTTCGTCCCAAACATAAAAGAAATATTTTTCGCGTAAAGGCTTAACCCACGCGGAGGGAACTGTGGCAAAGACCGCATTGCTCGTGGGCTCAACTCGCACGCCGACCCCAGGGATTTCGCGAACGGCCTGATACAACTCACGGGCTCGCGCTAAGGAATTCCCAGCAATATCTTTCCACAGATCATTTTTAAAGTACTCGATAAACTGACAAGCAATAAAGCGAGACTTAGAGGGAAGCTGGCTGCTTTGTTTGCGCACATACTTAAAATCATGCGCTAAAGCTTTATTTAAAAAGATCACGGCTTCACCCATCATCAGGCCGTTTTTAGTGCCGCCAAAGCTCACCACATCAACGCCCAAGTCCGTGGTGATTTCTTTGAAAGATTTTTGCAAAGAAACCGCGGCATTCGCTAAGCGAGCGCCATCAATATGCACGTATAATTTGCGTTCCCGCGCCCACAGAATCAAAGCGCGCAGTTCTTCTAAGGAATAAACGGTCCCAAGCTCTGTTGGCTGAGTGATGCTTAAAACGGCGCTTTGAGAAAAATGCTGATCACCGCGACGGATGAATTGCTGCTCTAAAGCCTCGACCGAGATTTTTCCGTCGATAGAGGGAACGGGCTGAAGTTTAAAACCACCCATTTGTTCAGGGGCGCCGCACTCATCTACATTGATGTGAGCAACGTCTGAACACAGAACACTTTGCCAGGGGCGAGTGATCGCACGCAAAGCAGTCACATTCGCGGCTGTGCCGTTAAAAACAAAAAACACTTGGGAAGACTCACCGAAATGAGTACGGAATGAGCGAACGGCTTCGTCGGTCCATTCGTCGGTTCCATAAGATGGCGCGTGCTCCACATTGGCTGTTGCCAATGATTCTAAAATCCGGGGATGAACTCCCGCATGATTGTCGCTGCCAAAACCGCGATTCATTCCGTTAACCTTTGTTTAAAAGACCAAAGATAAAATTATGAGAAATCAACGCTGCTAGCTTGCTAGTGCGTTTGTCTGAATCCAAGGGCGGAGAAACTTCATAGATCCCCATGCCTTGAACGTCGTGATTTTTAATCATCCAGTGAAGGGCTTCCAAGAAATCCTTAGTGAAAAGTCCCGTCGTCCAAGACTGTGAACAGCCCGGAGCCTCATTGGAGGTAAAAGCATCGATATCAACGCTTAAGAAAACTTTTTTGCCTTCTTTACCACGCAGGAAGTTTTTAAGACTCGCCAGCAACCCCTGTTCGTTGATTTGATCCAAAGTGATGATCTCAGCCCCTTTGCTACGAGCCCAAGCGATATGTGCTTGGCTGTTGCATTGGTTTTGAATGCCGACTTCAGCGAAATCCACGTGACCAGAAAACTCTGTCAGCAGGCGGTGAAAGGGAGTGCCAGAGTTAAAGCCCTTATCAGTTGGGCGCACGTCCATATGGGCGTCGAAATTAATAACGACAGCGTTGTCTTTGTGGTTTTCCACGAAAGCCGTGCTATCGCAGTACCCATAGTCATGACCTCCACCATAGGAGATCCAGTGTTTTTTCATTTTAACAAGTTCACTGACCAGCTCGCGGCCTTTTTGGTGGCGCTCTGCCAATGGCTTTTCTTTATCCAAATCGCCCAGATCTAAAATCTTAGGAAGCTTGGAGGAAGCCAAGTGGGGAGTCATCTTGTAAAGGAAAGTGCGGATTTCTTTAGGAGCGATTTGCGCACCAACGCGGCCGCCATTCAAAGCAATGCCTTCGTCGTCCGGGAATCCCAGAATCGCAAAATCAAAATCGTAAGATGTAAGAGAGGGTTCGCCCTTAGGCAGGACCTGTACGCATTCACCAAGGCGAGGATCCTCTTTGTCATTTTTTGTGAAAAGAAGATGCTTGTCTGTGGGATGTAGCCAGCTCATTTAAATTCCGGTTGTCATTCTGTAAAGGATATAAGTCTTATTAAGTTCGCCAGTTTCTGAATTAAAGACCTTCATAACTGCGGAACCTCTGTTGAATTGGATTGTTCCAAATGCCGTGCTCTTAGAGTCAGACAGGAACATCACCCACTCTTTGCCAGATCCAGGAATCAGGCTGTAGTTGTACTCCACAGCATTTTTAGAGATCTGAGCATAAGTTTTATCTTTGCTCGAAGAAACTTCTTGAGCTGGATAGAACTTCATAGAGTTGAAATCTGAAACAGTAATAACAGCATCACGAGAGTACCAGCTGCCTAGCATGCGGCGCAGACCCACGTAATCAACACTGTCGATAGCAACAGTGCACTCGCCAGGGTTTTTCATGCCTGTCGCGTTCACAACGTCACCCGCGGCAAGTTTAACCAAGGCATTCAATGCCGCTTCGTTGTTTGAAGCAACAAGGTAACGGTGACAAGGGTCATCCGTTTTTAAAAACATTTTTCTGCCCTCGATAGAGATAGTTCCACCAATAGGTTGCACAGCGAGCGCAGCCGCAGAGGATACTAGCGTGAGGACGAAAATTAAAAATCTCATGGCATCCTTGTTCCATGGGTGAAAACCCGGGTCAATATTAAAAAGTGGTCCAAACTTGACCTATGTAGTCATGCTCAAAGAGCGAGCAAATCTTGCTACAAAGCCCATAGAATTCTACACTTAGATGCAATGTCGGAATCAAATTATAACTATATAATGTCTTTTCCATGGGATGGCGTTTTGCCCGAAGCAAACCCCGTTATCGTCCGCGATCTTGATGTCGTAGGCGTGGGATCTCTTCGTCAGCGGCAATTGCTTAACTTAAGTGCAAATCGCGAAGTACTTTTGCAACTTCATACCAGCGATATCCCAAACACCGTGCGCGCTATTTATGATGAAGAGCTTGCGCGCACGATCGCGTGGTTGAAGCCTTCTCGCGTGTTTATGGGTGAGTCTTTCGGATTTAATACAGAAGTTTTAAAAACATTTGTTCGAGTGTTTCCTAAATCCAGCGAACTGCTTGGAGATATGCGAACTAAAATTTGCGCGGAATATTTGGAAGCAATGGAGTGGAGCAGTTGGTTGTTGCAAGATCACTGGCGTTACTTCAGTGGATTTGTTCGTCAGAAGTTTCCACAAAACACAGAGTTGTTTGAGCTCACTCAGTGGGAATGGATTCATGCTTGGCTTGAAGTTCAGCCTTTTGAAATTTCTTCGGGTTCCGGTAAACATTTAGTTGTTAACCCGAGTCTACAGACTTTACCGATCACAAAATATCAAGCATCTCTAAATAAACCACTTGGTATTTATGCATTTGTATGCGATCAAGATCTGGTTAAAATTAGAGAGAAAACACTCGATATTTATGAGGCATGTTTGTTAGACTTGTTAGCAGAAGATCGCGCGTACACGAGTGAACAACTTCTGCAGATGGCGTTGCTTGAAGAAGTAAAACCACAAATTTCACCAGAGCAGTGGAAAGAAAAAATAGAAGTTCTTCTCGTGTCCTCGATAATTCTGAATTCAAGTTTCTAATTTTTTTAATGGAACGCTTGTGTTTAATCTGCGTCGCTGGTAGCGTCACTTTTGGACTCGGTACGTTTTCGGAGGAATTAATAAATGGCTACACAAGAATCTAAATTAGCAGCTTTTCTAAAAGACTGTCGTATGAAATCTGGCTTGTCTCAAAAAGAAGTTTCGACAGTGCTTGGTTATGAAACTGCACAATTCGTTTCTAACTGGGAACGCGGAGTTTCTTCTCCACCAATCTCCATTTTGTGGAAATTGGCAGGCTTGTATAAAGTTTCTGCGCAAAAATTGTTTGATGTTGTTTTGGACGAAGAGCTTCGTTTGACGGCTATCAATCTTAAAGCACGCTTCAAGCAAGCTAAAAGCAGCTAGTAGCAAGTGTTAGTAGTGCGGTGGCTTTTCGTTGCCGCGGATCTCAGAGCCCTCGTCACCGAGGGCTTCTTCAAATCGCTTCGCCATCTGCAATAAAGCGGTTTCCATCTTATCGATTACTTTTTGCTGATCATAAATAACCTGATGAAGCTCTTCGATCACCTGATCTTGGTGAGAGATTTTGATTTCTAAATTTGTCAGGCGAGCTTCGTTATCCATAGATTTTCCTAATCGATCGGACTTTCAGATTTTTTCTGATGAAAGAAATCCTCTTTCACTAAGTCATAGAATGAATGCTGACTTACCATATGAGAGACACTGGCGGCAATAGCTGCACTCAACATCATAGGGAAGAGGGAGGAGTGACGGTCCGTCATCTCGAATATAAGTATAAATGCCGTAAAAGGCGTCTTCATGAACCCTGTAAGGAATCCAATCATTCCGCATAAAATCAGCAGATGATGATTGTGAGTCCAGGCGATATCTGAAAACAACGAACCCATCGTAGCCCCAATAGCCAAAGTGGGAGCGAATAAGCCACCGGCAACGCCAGCCAAGGACATCAAAAGGGGACCCACAGTTCTGGCTAGCATATCTGATGGCGACGCCCAGGCATCCTTAAACATCAGATTCAAAATCAAACTTTTACCACCGCCGACGGTGTGATCATTCCAGAAATAGATGCAGATCCAAAATAAAAGACCGCAGGCCAGATTTATAGCAATAAGCTTTCTGAAATTTTTAATCTGTTTGCGGAGTTGTGTAACTTGGTAAAGGAGTCTGCCGAAAAGAGCCCCGCAGATGCCCGTGATAATCGCTAGCAGAGCAATATAGACGTAACTCTGAACGCTGATGGATTGAATACTTGGGAAACCAAAATACAGATATCCACCCATGACTGTTTGAACCAGTAAACCCGTTACGATCACGGACCAAATCACATAGGTCTTAAAGTTGTTGAAATAGTCTTTGCTGAGTTCTTCCAGCGCATAGGCAATACCACCCAGCGGAGTATTGAATGCTGCCGCTAAGCCCGAAGCCCCACCGGCAAGAATAAACGAACGGGTAGACACCTGTTGAATCCAGCGCGTAGATAGATCGCCGATGCGATAAAAGATACCGGACGCGATTTGCAGAGTCGGTCCCTCTTGTCCCACGGCTCCGCCACCTAGCACGCAAACGATGGATGCGAGAATTTTGGTTAGAATCACGCGAATCCCAATCAGTGAGCGAATGATTTTGCTGTCCGTTGCGGGATCCAGTTCGTTCGCGATCAACATCTGTGGAATGCCACTGCCACTGGCCTGAGGAGCTAATCTGAAGGGAATATACCAGCTTAAGAAAATCGTACTGATTGTAACAAAGAAAGAAATCGACCAGTGAAATTCATGTAGAACCTTCAGAGAGAGTTCTTCGGCAAAGAAAAAAATCTTGGTGTAAAGGATAGAAACGCCTGCCGCAACAAAGCTTGCGATCAAGAAAGGAATCAAGCGCAGAGATTCCTTGTACTGAAGTCGTTCAATCAATTTGTGAAGATGAAATTTGATTTCTGATCTCTGCATGTTTTAGCAATACTCCCATCAGGGGCTGATGGGAACCTAAAATATGCAGATGTGACGGGATGTCAGTTTAGATGCCCTTCATGATCTCGCTGAGGAATTGAATGTGTTGCAGGGGATGTTGTCCCACGCGTTCAAGCATTAATTTCTTAGCTGCTTCGGCTTTAGGCACTCCTTCGAATGTGATCAAACGATCAATCGCATTTGCAGAGCACACAATCATAGCCAATGGATCAATGTCTTTTTCGCGCATACCCAGAGGGCCAGAGCCATCTGTGAGCTCTTCGTGTTGAGCGATGATGTTGATCACAGCCTGATCAAAGTGCTTTTTATCGCGCACTTTAGCAGCGCCCTCAGAAGGATGCTTCCACCACAGAAGTTTATCTGCGGGATTCATTGCTGAAACTTTCTGATTTACATTCATGCCAGATAGGTAATGACCGTAATCATGCAGCAAAGAGCCCAGAGTTAGCATCTGAGTTTTTTTAAGATCATTCATTCCCAATTTTTGTGCGAGTGCAATCGCAAGGGTAGAGACCGTCACACCGTGATGGGCAAGGTTTTTATCGGTATTTTCCAAATGCATGATCGATGAAACCGATTGCTGATTCGACATCACGAAGCTTACGTACTTACCAGCCGCATCTTTTGCGTAGTTGTACGACTCTTCGCTCTCTGGATTTTCGAAAACTTCTTCGGCGTTGGATTGTTGGGCACCTTGGATGACTTCCACACGAGTTTGGAAATCCTTGCCGGAGTTATTGTCGTACGCCATCTCTAGATTGCGATCCAGATAGTTGCGGTACATCTGTTCTTCTGTGGTCAGGATGTACATTTTGCGAAGTTGCTTTTCTTTCATGCGCTTTAGGCGGTCGCCTTCAAAACTATCACCACGACGAAGGTAGAGGATCATCTTGTCGTTGATTTTGATATACGCGTTGAAATCAATTTTTTGGTCTCCACGGAGAGTGCTTACGCGTATTGAGACATAATCCATTGCTTCCAAACCTTCCGATTGCTATCGTTTAAAAACGATGTCCATTGATAAAGAAATTGTAAAAGATTTTGTGAACGAGTCAAAGACCTTGATTGAAGATCTGATAGATCTTCTCGAAGGTATTGAAGGCGATTTCTCGCAAGTGCAGAAATTGGCAGATTATGGAAACGGCGTGGATCGTATTATGGGGGGAGCGAAAAGCTTAGCTATGTCAGCGCCCCAAGATCACGCGGTTCATTTGATTTCTGACTATACCGCCCTCTGCAAAGCTGTCGGATACAAGGCTTCGCAAATCAAAGGAAATGAAAACCTGTTTGATGTGTGCGTAGCCACTTTGTTAGATGGTTCTGAGACTTTAAGCACACTTTTGGATCGTATCGATGAGCCTTTGTCCGCTTTAAAGACCAGCATTCCTCAAGCCTTCATTGAGCGTTTACGTTGGGTTTCAGGTAAGTTCTCTGATGATGTCGCGGCCAGTGTTGGTACGGGCAAAGATGATAACGATCCGGGCAAACAAAAACTTAAGCAAAACGAGATCGATGATTTGCTACGCAAACTAGGACTGTAGTTGGCGTAAGCTCCACTGGGCCAGATCACCCAATTTTTCATGCTCTTTCAGGGCTTCAATTTCAGGTTGAAGCCCTTTTATTTTGCGGTTTGCCGCAACGATCATGGCATTTCTTTTTAAACCAAAAGATCCCGCGCGGGCGAGGGGTGTGCCGAAGAAATCTTTGGTTAATTTTTTTCCGGAGCTCACCAGGATGTAGCGCAGTTCTTCTTGCAAGGCGCTGAGTTTATCATCCGTCAGTGAGAGGCTTTTTTCCACAGACAGTTGGCCTTTGAAAACTTTCTGGTTCCAAGGGCAGACGGTTTGGCAAATATCACAGCCGAAAAACCAATCACCAATTTTTTCGCGCAAAGACTCCTCAGGGATTTGTCGGGATTCAATCGTCAGATACGAAATGCATTTGCGTGCATCCATTTTTCGCGGCTCTACCAAGGCACCTGTAGGACAAGCATCCATACAGCGCGTGCAAGTTCCGCAGAAATCAGGCAGGGGAGCTACTTCGCTGGTGATTTTCAATGAAGTCACGATCTCGCCGATGAAAAACAAGCTGCCTTTTTTGGGGTTGATCACACAGGTGTTTTTTCCGACCCAGCCTAACGCTGCTTTTTTTGCGAGGTCGCGCTCAAGCAAAGGGGAGCTGTCAGTGAACGCCATGAACTCTTGATCGGGAAATATCTTAGTGAGCTCTTCACAAAGCTTCTGCATGCGCTGTTTGAACCAGAAGTGATAATCCATGCCTTGCGCGTACATACTGACGCGAGCTTCTTTAAGCGGAAAGTTCGCCATTTTTTCGGGGTGAGGATAATAAGGCATGGCAAATACCAATGCACTTTCAGCGCGAGCCCATTTGCTTTGCGGATTTTCTTTGATCGGCGCGTGCTCTGCCAGATAATTCATCTCGCCGTGAAGACCCTCTGCGATCCAACTGCGATAGAAATCAAAACTCAACGGATTCGCCAAGGGAGCCCAGCCAAAATGGGAGACTCCCAAGTCGGCAAGGAATGGATCCAATAGAGGTTTTATCTCCTGAGGCGTCACGCGAACAAATTCTTTCTTTTGCTGGGTTTTTTCGTACACTTATAGCCATGGATCAAGTTCGTCCGATTTTGCAATCTCATCCCCATTGGCCCGCAGTCGAGGCAATCTATCACAGATTGACTGAAAATGGCTATAAGGCCTTTTTAGCCGGAGGATGTGTGCGAGACGCTCTTTTGGGCGTCAAAGCCAATGATTTGGATATCGCTACCAATGCGACCCCAGATCAAATCGAGGGATTGTTCGAAAAAACCATCAATGTGGGTAAAGTTTTCGGGGTGATGCGGGTTTTGATCGGCGGAGCTGATATCGAGGTCGCGACTTTCCGTAATGATGGCGTCTATCAAGACGGCCGTCGCCCTGACAATGTCGAGTTTTCCTCGCCCGAAGAAGATGCGGAACGCCGTGATTTTACCGTGAACGCGCTTTTCTATGATCTTGAAAATCATCAAATTCTGGATTTCGTTAAAGGCCAAGAAGATCTAAAAAAACAACTTTTGCGCACGGTCGGTGATGCTAAGAAACGCTTCACTGAGGATCATCTGCGCTTGTTGCGAGGGGCTCGTTTTGCAGCACAATTGGATTTTGCTGTCGAGCCCGCTACGCTGGCTGCGATGAAAGAGCTTTCCGCGATGGTAAAAACTGTCAGTGGTGAGCGCTTGCGCGATGAAATGGGTAAACTTTTAAAAGCCAAAAATGTCCCTCTGGGTTTAAGAATTTTGCAGGAAACTAATTTGCAAGAGGCTCTTTTCCCATGGCGCGGTCCCGATGTGGAGTGGACGGCTTATTCAGGTTGTGAGATTTGGCAAAATTTGAGTCTGTTTTTGCGTAAAGCCCAAGACTCGGATTTGCAAAAGAGTTTAGACTTACTACGTCTATCGACCAAAGAGCGCCGAGGCATCGAGGATGCTTGGAATTTGTGGCAAAATCCGGAAGCGTTTTTAAGTCAGCGCCTAGGATTTCAGCTACAGCTTTTGCAAAAACCTGGAAAACTATGGGCGCTGGAAGTTTTGATGAAAGAAGGTCTTCATCAAGATCTTATTTTGGCGGTTTTAACGACGTTTAAGTCATTCGGTGAAGAATTGCCGAAACCATTTTTGTCTGGCGAAGACTTAAAGGGAAAACTTCAAGGCCCGGCCATCGGTCAATGTTTGCAAGAAGCTTATAACTTGCAGCTTGAGGGGCAATTGAAGGATCGCGCACAAGCTGTCAAGTGGTTAGAAAAGTATCTGCATTAGCAATTAGGAATTTTGTCATGAACGAATTTTATGTCGCCAGTACATGGAAACGCTTTATCGCTCAGGGGATTGATCAGATCTTCCTGTTAGTTTGCTATGTGCCTTTTGCGACTTTGTTTTATCAGGTTTATACCAGTGATACAGATATCTATGTTTCATTATTCCAGCTTTTTATGCTGTTTATGGTGCCGGCTTTGTATGAGGCGGTTTCTTTGATGGTAGCGCAAGCGACGCCGGGGAAATGGTTGTTGGGCTTAAAGGTCGTTCCTAATCACGATCCCACGCAGCCTTTGGAATACTCGCAGTGTATTCTGCGCCCGTTGACCAGTCGTCTGACATTTTTCTTTTCCTGGGCGATCTATGCCTTGGCCTTTTTCAGATACGATCGCACGCATTTGTCGGACTGGGTGGCTGAGACTCGCGTGGTGCAATTCAAGCCTCGTCCCACTCGTCCAAAGATTCGTTGGATCATTGGAACATTTTTTGTGTTGTCTTATGCCTACGAGGGCATGGCTTACGCGAGCTCCGTTTTGAATCAAATCAATTGGCAAGAGGGCAAAGTCGAACTACGTGCTTTAATCACCTTGGGCTCGATGGAAGATATGCAGTTTGATATGAATATGGAAGAAGAGGGGGAGTAGTATGAAGTTTCTGATGGGCCTTCTTGTCTTTGTTTTATCTCAGACAGCATTGGCAATCCCGGCTTCCCAAGCTGATTTTTCCAGAATCAATTTTACCGGAGTGAAAGTTTTAAGTGCGGGCGGAGATAATGCTTTCCCGTGGGCCGTTAAGCAGATGGTGAATGGTTGGGAAGATCTTTATAAAAAGCTAGAGGACACCTCGGGCACAAAGATCGCATCGCCGATTTACTATTTGGCGGAGAAAACCTCTTTTAAAAATATCTTTGTTTTCGTCGGTCAGGATTCTGCGGGTAATTTTCAGTTCGTGAATGTCTATTACACCATGGCAGGTCAGATGTACGGATCTAATATGAAGATCATGAACGTTGAGCAAGACCGCCTGGATGTTGCCCAGGGAATTCCTAACGAACAACCCAAAGACTATTACAAAGTCATCGCGACTCAGTTGTTTCCCTGAGACCAATGCAAAGCGTTCCTAAAAAGTGCCAGGCGCCTTTTAGGGGAGCGGCGTGTTTAGTATTAAGGTTTAAATTTTTTAGCGATTGTACTGATCATCACTAGATCATAAAGGGCGCCACCAGAAACGGCGTCCTCTTTCATGGCATTCATAGCGACTTGTGGAGCCGAGGCAGCAATACCGTCTCTAAGAGCTGTCGCCTCATGGAATGAATAAGCGATATAAAGCAATTTACCAAAGGCCGTGATGTCTTCAGCGGGAAGACCTTTTGGGAAGCCTGTGCCACGTTGGTTTTCACGGTGTTGCATGATGCCGTCTTGGATATCCTGATTGATTGGGACTTTCTTAGCTTTCACCATGTTTACGGAGCGCTCAGGATAGTACTTATAATCGTGGGCTTGTTCTGCGGAAAGCTTAGCGATGTCGACCTCTGTGGCAGCAAAGTTTGCTTGCGACAGACCAATGTTATGAAGCAATCCTGCGATCGCAGCGGATTCGCGTTTCTCCTCAGGCCAATCTAAAAGCTGTGCGAAGTAAGCCGCGTAAGCCGATACACACAAGCAATCATGATAGTACGAGCGAGTATTACCTGTATAACGGCAAACTTCGTCGTAAAGCTCGGTCTGATTCAAAGTTTTATTGAGTTCTAGCTCGCCGATGATCGTTTTGCACTTATCCAAGATGGCTTTACCCATCGAGTAGTCACCCGAAGCGGCATTTAAGAACTGCTGCATGAACTCGTAGATGTTCTTTTTAGAGCGATGAAACTTTTCAGTCATCGAAATCGGGAAGGGCAGGTTGCGCATGCTCATGATGGTTCTGGCAAACTCAAAGAATTGCTTCATCTGAGTTTTTTTAACGTACATTTGCTGGCGCAAAGTTTTAAACTTCTCAACGTGGCGTTCTTCGATCACATCCCCATTGTGGCGCAAAATCACCGAGCGGTGATTGGCTGGTAAGTGAACGTAGACGTCGAAATTCAAAGTGATGTTAGGCTCCATGTCGCGCAAATCAACGGGCATTAAGGCAGTGATCGGAATGTTTTCGCCTTCAAGTTCGATCGGTGCCAGTTGTAAGACCATGTCGGAGATAAACTCACGGTCAAAGTTGATATGCATGACTTCGTCAGCGCCGTTCTTTTTAACCACGTTAAAATCTAGGGGAGCTGAGGAGTGGAGTACGATCAAATGGCAATCAGGATAATTCATCTTGGTGGTTTGAACCCACTCGTTGGTGGTGTTCGTTCCGCCTTCGCCATCGATCAGTGCTAAGATAGGTTTGAATTCTGCGTTGGAAGTCGCATCGATGATTTCGTCGACGCTTTTGAACTGCTGCAAGATATATGGATAGTAGCCCTTCAAGACTGTTTTGATGGTTTCCAGGAAGCCCGGTTGGGGGCTCCCAATGATCACATCAACAGTCTTTCCCGGGCTAGCAGCCATTATTGCACCGTGATCTCCACGTAGAACGTAGAGTTGTTGGGCAAATTAAAAGGGATGACCAAAGTCGCACCTTTATCTGCCTGAGTGATATTAAAGTTACCAGAGATTACAGTAGGAATAGCCATTTCGAAGTTATAACCCATTTGATTTAGAGTCGTTTTAGCGGACCCGTAAATCATATTAGTCATTTCACCAACAGCGTCTTGAACCTCTTTATCGATCTCTGTGTATTTCTCTCCCAGCATATTCTCCAAAATATGGAAAATGGAATCTTTGCCGTAAGAAATCAAAAGAGTGCCCTTAAGAGGGGGTGCCACCATACCTACCATGCCGGCAATTTCGCCCTTAAGGACAAAAGAAGGCTCGATAAATGGTTTACCCGGAGTTGCGTTAGTTTGTGCCATCGTTTTAAGGGTCTTAATAACCCCATCGACAAAGGCATTGATCAGTCGTTTGTCAAAGAGTGGATTTAAAGCATCCACTTTCGGTGCCGCAGACATATTTTTCTCCAATGCCTATGATTAAGCTGCTTTAGTAGTTGAGTGTTTAGCCCAAACGCGTTCCATTTTCCCTTTAAGAGTCTGGGAATTGAACGGCTTAACCACATAGTCTGAAACGCCAGCTTTAGCAGCTTCTAGAATGTGTTTTTGCTCGGATTCCGCTGTTACCAGCATGAATGGAGTAGATTTGAAGCGAGGGTCCGCCTTGCAGGCCTTCAAAAGGTCGATACCTTGCATGCCAGGCATATTCCAGTCGGAGATAATAAACTCGTATGGCTTACCCGCGTCGTGAGCGGCTTGAATCATCGGTAGGGCTGTTTTACCGTCGTCGGCTTCCTCGACGTTAGTGTAGCCAAGTTCGTTTAGAACCTTTTTGATGATTTTTCGCATAGTTGAGAAGTCGTCAACAATCAAAAATTTGGTCGTATTGGGAAACATAATATCTCCTAAGGGCTATTTTCCTGTAAAATCTTCTTTATTATCGGTCTAGTTTTTTAAAACTAGAGTCCAAAGCTATTGCGAATCTCAGAATTTATGTCAGACTTTATTACAGGTGGTCGTGCTGCTTTTGGACATGAGTCCTGGGTAGTACAAACGGTTTAGATAGAAAAAATAAAAAAACAATTAGCGGGAGGGAGCAAGGATGCTCAGAGATGTCCTGATTCAAAAAGGTCTTTCAAATAGAGAGGCAGAAGTTGCTGAACTTGTGTCTAAAGGCTTGTCCAACAAGGAAGTTGCGAACCAGCTTTTTGTAACTGAAAAAACAGTTAAATTTCACCTTACAAACATCTACAAAAAGATGAATGTGAAGTCTCGTGCACAATTGATCGTATGGTGCTTGCCTCACCTTGGTTTCGTTGAAACTGAAGTGCGCGCTGAGAGCAACAATCAATCTGCAACAACTGCTCAGGCTTACAACAACAACCAAACGCAAACGATCCCAGCAGGATCTGCGACTGTAGCTGGTGCTACTACTCTTCCAGGTGGCGGAATGAACCGTAATGGTAATTCAGACATCGGTATGGGTGGCATCTAATATAGACGCCCAAAGCGTTGACTGAACTCGATAAGAGTTTAGTATAAAAGGCACGGCATAATATGCTGTGCCTTTTGTTTTTTGTACCAAGCAAAAGGGTCTTCCTCCTCTGAAAGGCTCGCTGAATGGCTAAATCCTCCAAGCCCGTCTCTGTTTCCCAAGTAGTTATGACTCAATTAGTACTGCCTTCCCATACGAATGCCCTTGGTTCGGTATTCGGGGGAACTGTTATGTCGTGGATTGATATCGCGGCGGCCATCGCAGCTCAACGTCACTCTAATAAAGACGTGGTTACGGCATCCATTGATCGTATTAACTTTGTGGCGCCAGTTTATAAGGGCTGGGTTGTGAATTTAAAGGCGAGTGTGAATTTCACGTCTCGTACATCCATGGAAGTCGGCGTTCGCGTGGATGCTGAAGATCCTAAGACCGGGGAGACTTTCCATACAGCGTCCGCTTACACGACGTTCGTAGCTTTGGGTGCTAATGGTAAGCCGATTGAGATTCCAGGGTTAGAGCTGATCACAGAGGACGATAAGCGTCGCTATGCTGAAGGTAAAGCTCGTCGTGAGCTTCGTTTGAAAAAATAGTTTAATTATTCCGAATCATGGGACTGAGTGCGTTCAAACATCAGTCTCATTCCATAGACCTGCACAAAGACAATCACGATCACGATAAACTTCATAAAGAAATCTAAGAGCTGCTCTAAGATCGGAGCGCTGCTGATTGGTTTTGTCAGTTGATAGGTGATTAAAATCATCAGTGATAAAATCAAATTTCCGAAGACGAATTCCACCTTCATACGATTCAAAAAAATCACCGGATTCAGAGCGATAATTAGCACCATCATGATCGCAAATTTTGCGATGTAGGGCATGGTGAGTAATATGCATAGCGATCCATACATCAATGCTGTTTGCAGAATTACTGCCTGAAGATTTCTTCTCTCTGTAAAAAGCATAGAGCCGGCGATGCCGGTGATGGCGATTAAGCCTAGAGCGATAAGTTTGGTAAGGTTTTCTTCCATCGCAAGATAGTAAAAGCAAAACGTAATACTCACTGCCCAAACGCTCAGACAGACGTATTTGCCTAAATGATTTTGATTAAGGTGATAATCACTGCTTCCGAACATACCGGTTTGTCTCCACACACGTGCGCGTTTGTTCATTATAACTGACAAACGACAAACCGTTCATTTTGATCCGGCAACACTTCCAAATAGGATCTTATGTAGGAGTTGGGGAGGATCTTAATTTGAGACAGCGGGAGCTCTAGGGTGCTATTTACAAAGGAGAGCAAGCCATGAAAGGGCTTCTTGGGCTTCATCTGAAGCCGTGGAATCCTCGGGTTTTGTTCCTTTGTCTTCGAGGTTGATCTGCTTCTTCGCTTTTTCGCAATCTTGCGCAGAAGGTTTTGTGGCTTTCGCTAATTTCAGTACGGGCTCCATGCTGTAGGAGACAAAGAGCACTTGTTCCTCAGGAGCGGTGAGCACTGGGTTCGCTAATTTTTTATAGTGATCAACTGCTGATTTCACAACTGAGCCGGCTTTTTGTAGCTCTTCAGAGGTGCCTTTGTAATCAAGGTTAGCAGCTTTTTCGCGGCGATTTTTTAGGTCGCTTAAAAGGTCTAATTTGGTTTTAGGTGTGGCCCAGGCAATAGAGGCGAATGCGATCATTAAAATTAAAGTGGTCTTACACATTCATTCGCTCCAAGTTGCTTATCAGTGAGACTGGATTTTTTGGAATCACATGCTTTAGAAGCGGCATCGATGCCGTCTTTCAGGCAATACATTTCACCCATCTTGCCACGGATGGCTTTTAGGTAAACGCTATTTCCTTGAATCATTTTTAAGTAGCACTGCTCAGGTGTGAGTTTGCCCTTACAAGGATTGCTTTTCTTTGTATAAAGAGCGGCTTTGTCTGCTAGGGCGCGAGCTTTTTTAATGCCTTCAGCACCATAACTAACAGCGGTGAGGGCGCTTACGATTTCGCGGTTGCTTGCGAAGGATTTATTTTCTTGGAATAGTTTTGGCTGAATGATGCTGTCGCGCATGTGTAGATAGTAGGCGATTCCGTACATCAAGTTACGAGCCAATCCGTCCCCGGCACTCACGTAATCACAATAGTTTCCACTGTTAATGCGCGGACGTCTTTTTAGATCTGACTTAGCAATGTCTTTGAAAGCCTGGCAGGAGTGCTTAGAGCTGTTTGCAACACCTTCGATGAGACCTCGTCCATTGCCGTCAGCAATTTCCTCAACTGCGATGTTCGTCATTTGCCCGATGCCTGCACCACCATTCCAAGCGATGGAATAGTTAAAGCCCGTTTCGTTATTGAATTTTTGATAGATCACGCGGCTGTCGACCGGAACATCAGGGGATAGGCATTTGATGGCGCTATTCACTGAGAACTGGATATAGCTCACCATATCCGCAGTGATGCACTGCTGAGTTTTGCCACCGACTTGGCCATAGGAATTTGCGATGTTTTGATCAGTGCTTTTTTTGCCAGAAGTACAAGCGTAACCAGTTTGACCAGGATCACGCATCAAGGACGCGTTGATACACTCACGCTTAATCAAAGCGGGAAGTTGGTCTGCTGTTTTTGTTTTATCATCTAAATCCCAAATGCCCGTATCATCGGGTGGATTGTTAGATGCTTTGGAGATTTTTTTTAAATCCTCCGCTTGCTTTGCAGCTCCATTTGGTGCGGGTTCGCAAGCAGGCGTAGGGCCTTTCTTTGTTTCTGCAAGAAAGGCTTTCTTTAAAGGATCTTGGTTGGCTTCGAAGGACTTGAGAAGTTTAACATTCTTATCGCTCGCTCCGTTAACACAGGCCGGAGCTTCAGCTGCGTGAGTGCTGATGCTGATTCCAAAAGTTAACATAAGTGATAGAAAGGACAGGCGATAATGCATAAAAAGCCTATCGGTATCTGTACGTGTCGCTAAAGAAAAAAACGAGCCTTCCTCTTTTGAGACAGGCTCTTTGTCGGGCGTGGGCTGTATACTCGAATCTATTTAACGATGTAGTCTTTCCAGCGATTGATCAGCGATGGAGTGAGTTGCGTATAGCAAACTGTTCCCTCAGTCGCTGTTTCTTTTCTGGAGATTTGTGCTTCACGGCCCAAATCAAAGATTTTGTATTCTTCAGCGCGCGGGAAGTACAGCTGCACGTCGGTTTGCATTTCGCTCACCATTTGTGCCATCAGCTTTTTCAATTGTTCCATGCCTTGTCCTGTGAGGGCACTCACGAACACGCGTGGATATTGTTTAACGCGGAATTGGCGTTCAACCGGGGCGGCATCCACTTTATTAAAGACATGGATGATTTTCTTATCAGCCCAGTTGAATTCTTTGATTAGCTCTTCCACCACTTCAATTTGACGTTCCATGTTTGGCGATGACAGGTCTACCACGTGAAGTAAAACATCGGCCTCGGCAGACTCTTCAAGTGTTGCTTTAAAGGCTTCAATTAACTGCGTAGGAAGTTTGCGGATGAATCCCACCGTATCGGTCACAACAGCCGGAGGTCCATCGTTTAGGAAGATCTTACGAGTCGTAGGATCCAACGTCGCGAACACCTGATTTTTCGTCATCACCTGCGCGCCAGTCAGGCGGTTTAGCAACGAGCTCTTGCCAGAGTTCGTATACCCAATCAAAGCAAATGACGGAATCTCATGGCGTTTGCGAGATTGTCTGTGCTGCGCGCGATTACGGCGAACACCTTCAAGTTTTTCTTTAATAATAGCCACGCGCTCGCGAATACGACGACGGTCGTTCTCAAGCGCCGTTTCACCGGGACCGCGGGTTCCGATACCACCACCTTGACGAGATAGTGATTCCAACCAAGCGCCGACCATGCGGGGCATTTGATCCAGTAACTGTGCAAGCTCCACTTGAAGTTTTCCTTCAAAGGTCTGTGCACGTTGGGCGAAAATATCCAGGATGAGCTGATTGCGATCAACCACGCGGACTTTTACTATTTGGGCTAAGTTTCTTTGTTGGACTCCGGAAAGTTGATGATCCATCACGACGATAGTGGCACCGCTGTCGCGAACCATTTCGGCAACTTCTTCAACTTTACCTGATCCAATTAGTGTCGCGGGATTCCAAGAGGGGAGAACCTGGATGATGGAGCCAACGACTTCGCCACCTGCGGCGCCGACGAGCTCTTCCAGTTCGAGTAGATTTTCTTTGATTTCAGTGAGTGGTTCGGTCTTTAAACCGACCCCGATGACAATTGCTCTATCGTGAACTTTGACATGGGCTTGTTGACTCAAATCTAAGAACCCTCCCTTGGTCTGTCTTAATTCTAGCACCGTCCTACGGGCCGTCAAAGACAATTTTTCGCAATATTTAGACACAAAAGAAAGCCCGTACGGTTAATGGTACGGGCTTTGATAGATTTAATATGAGCTTAGATGGGACTATTTTTTGCCTTCGCGAGATTTCAAAACATCCTTGATGAATTGCGCCTCAAGAGCCGTAAATACAACGGAATTCACGATACCATCCACAGTCGTTGTTCTTTGCAAAACGTTACAAGATCTACGAACACCTGTTAGGAATGGTCCAATCACTTCCACCTTGCCAACTTGTTGGATCAATTTGTAAGCAATGTTTGAAGACTCCAAATTAGGGAAAATCAAAATGTTCGCGCCGCCTTTAAGATCAGAGAACGGGAACAGTCTTTCCATGATTTCTGGGTTCACAGCCGTATCAGCTTGCATGTCACCATCAACCATCAGGCCTGGGCGTAGCTTTCTAACGTGTTCTGCCGCTTGCTTCATTTTATTTGGAGTGCCGTTGGAAGCCGTGAAGTTTGAGTAAGACAGCATTGCTACTTTAGGCTCAATACCGAAGTACTCAACGATTTTCGCAGCCTGAAGTGCGATTTGCGCGCATTGCTCGGCTGTTGGATTCAAGTTCACAGTCGTGTCTGCAAGAACCAAGAATTTATCTTCAAGCAAGATAAAGTTCAAACCTGCTGGTACGCCGTTTTGGTAGACACCCACAGTTTGCAAGATCGGTTTTACAGCGTCTGCATAGTTCACAGAAGCACCATTTACAACACCGTCAGCTTCACCCATCATAACCATCATCGCTGCGAAGTAGTTAGGATCAGCCATCAAACGCTCGGCCTCACGCATGTTGATGCCTTTGCGTTGTCTTAGGTTGTAAAGCTTTTCAACGTAAGAGAAAAATTTCGGATAAGTCGCTGGATGGATCACCGGAACATCGTTCAATGCCGGGATATCGAGCGCTTGGATTTTCTCTTTTACGCGATCAGGGTAACCCAACAAGATTGGTTGGCAGATTTTTTCTTCAACCAATGTTGAAAGGGCTTTAAGTACTTTCGTGCTTGTGCCCTCTGGGAATACGATGCGTGGCAGTTCTCCGCCGTTAGCTAGGACGTTTTGATGAACACGGTTGATTGCAGATCTGATGAAGACTTTAGAAGGTCCTTGTAGAGCTTCCAAAGTTTCGCGGTAATGATCCCAGTCTTCGATTGTGCGAGTAGCAACGCCTGTTTTGATCGCCGCTTTAGCAACTTCAGGAGCAACCCAAAGAAGTACACGCGTATCGAATGGTTTTGGAATCAAATACTCACGGCCGAATTTAAATGTCTTACCACCGTAAGTTGCAGAAACGCGGTCTGGTACTTCTTCACGCGCAAGTTTTGCTAGAGCGTGAACAGCAGCGAGTTTCATTTCTTCGTTGATTTGAGTTGAACGCGTGTCTAGGGCTCCACGGAAAATAGAAGGGAAGCCTAGTACGTTGTTCACTTGGTTCGGATAGTCAGAACGGCCTGTAGCGATAATAGCATCCGGGCGAGCCGCGCGTGCTTTGTCTGGAGTGATTTCTGGCTCTGGATTTGCCATCGCAAAGATGATTGGATCTTTCGCCATATCTTTTAGCATCTCAGGAGTCAAAGCACCCGCAACTGATAGGCCAACGAATACGTCTGCACCACGCAAAGCTTCGCTCAATGTGCGAACTTCAGTTTCTGCTGCAAAGTATTCTTTGTATTTGTTCATACCGTTTGTGCGGCCTTTGTAGATCACACCTTGAGAGTCACACATGATGATGTTTTCACGACGCGCACCCAATGAGATGAAAATCTTTGCGCAAGAGTTGGCAGAGGCACCAGCACCGTTTACTACGATGCGCACGTTTTCCATTTTTCTGTTTGTGATCGATACCGCATTCAAAAGTGCTGCTCCTGATACGATCGCCGTTCCATGCTGGTCATCATGGAATACTGGGATTTTCATTTCTTTTTTCAGGCGTTCTTCGATTTCGAAGCACTCTGGTGCTTTGATGTCTTCTAGGTTGATACCACCGAAAGTTGGTTCCAACGTTTTGATCGCGTTACAGAAGGTATCTACGTCATTCGCATCCACTTCGATATCGAAAACGTCGATGCCTGCGAATTGTTTGAATAGAATACCTTTACCTTCCATCACGGGTTTTGAAGCGTGAGGACCGATGTTGCCCAAGCCCAATACAGCAGTACCGTTGGAGATAACACCCACCAAGTTGCCCTTGGCAGTATAATCGTAAACTTTAGAAGCATCTTTTGCGATCACTTTACAAGGCGCTGCTACACCCGGAGAGTAGGCTAGTGAAAGATCTTTTTCAGAGACACATGGCTTGGAAGAGATGACTTCGATTTTTCCTGGTTTGCCTTTGCTGTGGTAAATCAGGGCTTCTTGGTCGAAGTTGTTCGTTGCGTTTTTCTCAGGTGCTTTATCAGTGTTTTTGTTCATTTCTTTTTCCAAGGATATTTCCTTTCGTTCTGAACTCCGACAGCGTCGGGGTGTTCTTTTCGTGAGTGTGAAATTTCCAAAATTTTCTAAGGCTTTTCAGCGTTTAGCTCACTCACGAAATAAGTGCAGTTACTCTACAAAAGGGTTTGTTAGGGGGTCAATCAATGGGGCGATTTAGCGCGGTAGGTAATGTCTGACGCGTGTTGTTTTACGGACGGAGTTGTGAACCTGCAGTTCTTCGGAAGTTTCGCCGTCGACAATGACACACCCAGCAACCGAAGCGGTTGTGAATTTTATTGGGGAATTTTGAATTTGCTGTGTGTTTGGTTTGGGGTTCGCATCGGGAGTGAGAAGCTTGTTGCGCTAAGTTTGTCCGAAGTCCGTACCTGAGTTGAGCTGAGTTGCAATTGATCGGGGTGTGTTTGAGTCCCCATCTTGCATCTTGTTTGAGCAAACTAAATTGGAGTGGTCGATGGAAAAGTTTGCGTCGATTTCGGATCGTGATCTTGAATGCAATTTGAAATCTCTTGTTCGTAAAGAACGAGCTTTGCTGCACCTGGTGTTGGAGCATATCAACGAGTTTGATGTGCGCAAAGTTTATTCAGAGCGTGGGTTTTCCTCGATGTACGATTACCTCACCAAAGAGTTGCGATATTCAGGCAGCGCTGCCGTTCGGAGGCTTGAGGCTGCCCGCATGATGAGGGTGGTTCCTCAGTTAGGTGATAAGATTCAGGATGGGACGATTAATCTTTCGCAAGTGGGTGAGTTTTCTCGGGCGATTAAAGAGAAGGCGAAACAGACTGGCGGAGAGAGTATTTCTTCTGAGGATAAGATTGCTGTTGTTGAGGCTATTGCGGGGCTCGATGTTGGACAAACGCAAAAGGTGGTTTCCATGGCTCTGGATATAGATTTGAAGGAGCCAGAGAAGACGCGTGTTCAGAAAGACGACTCAGTTCACCTCTCAATTACACTTTCAAGGGAGCAGTTTGAAATGCTCAAGAGTTGCCGTGATCAAGCCGCCCATCAGTTGCAGACGGTCAATGGAGATCACTCGTGGGCGCACGTTATAGAAATATTGGCGGGGCAGTACTTAGATGGGAAGTCCTTCGCTTCTAAGGTGTATAAGCGGCAGAGAGACTCTTTGGTGGAATCGTCTACGGGGAATATTTTGTTGGAAGAGACGCTTCCAACTGTGAATGCTGTCGGTAAAACGAATAAAACCCTCACGCTAAAAACACGACGCTTTATTTTAAATCGCGATAAGTGCTGTCAGTACAAGGACAAACTCACCGGAAAAATCTGTGGCAACACATACGGTCTTCAAGTTGATCACATCAATCCGCAATGGGCTGGAGGAGATCATTCTTCTAAAAATCTTCAAGCTTTGTGCTGGTCGCACAATCAAGCAAAGTACCGATCAGAGGCGCGAATTAGATTGAGGAGATGAGAAATCCAACAGGGGCGGACGTGAGTGATTTCAAAATCAAGTGTGAAACATAACAGTTTTGCGCGAAGACAAACTAGACCTTTGCGCTCGAAGATTTAGAGTTGCAACTCTGTTTTCCCTCGAGAAATTATGAAAACTGTTACTAAAAAACACCTCGACCTCCGAAGAATGCGCGAAGTCTTTGTCGAAACTAGACCTCGCAAAAGTAATAATGCATTTGTGTTTGGTCCTCACATGGAAAACCTGTACGATTTTGAGTGTTTAGTTAGAATTACCAACAGGAGTTTTCTATGAAGTCACCACGTGATGTGGTTCTCGTTGAAGGTGTGCGTACACCATTCGCAAAATCAGGTACAAAACTTAAAAAAGTTCACGCGGCTCAATTGGGCCAAGTAGCGCTCAAGCAATTGATTGCGCAAACGAACTTAGATGTGAATTCCGTTGATGAAGTGATCATCGGTAACACAGGTAATCCGCCAGATGCAGTGAACATCTCGCGCGTCGTTGCATTGAATGCAGGTATTCCACTCAAAACTTCCGCTTACACAGTTCACAGAAACTGTGCTTCAGCGATGGAGTCTATCTCTAACGGTTTTGAGAAAATCAAATCGGGCACGATGGATGTGATTCTTGCGGGTGGTACTGAATCCATGTCGCAAATCCCAACATTGGCTCCGCAAAAATTCCAAGAGATCTACGAAAAACTTTTTGCAGCAAAAGGCCCAGGACAAGCATTGCCACTTTTGTGGAAGCTTTTCAAAGCTGACGTGAATCAAATCAAAGCTCTTCTTCAAGGCAATATGAAAGATCCATATTTCCCACAAATCGGGGTGATGTTGGGTCTGACAGATCCTTTCGTTGGGATCAACATGGGGCAAACAGCAGAGATCTTGGCAAAAGAGTGGGGTTTGTCTCGTGAGATGCAAGATAAGTTCGCTCTTCGTTCGCACCAGTTGGCTTCTAAAGCGATGAAAGAAGGTCGCATGAAGGAAGAATCAACTCCGGTATATCTTGCTCCTGAATACAAAGAAGTGATTTCTGAAGACATCGGTCCTCGTGAAACACAAACGATGGAAGCTTTGGCGAAACTAAAACCATTCTTCGATAAAGCAACTGGTTCAATCACAGCTGGTAACTCTTGCCCAATCACAGACGGCGCAGCCATGGTGCTTTTGATGTCTCGTGAGAAAGCAGATCAATTGGGTTACAAACCACTTGCGACAATCCGTTCATACGGTTTTGCAGGTCTTGAGCCTGAGCGCATGGGTCTTGGCCCTGCATACTCAACGCCGCTGGCTTTGAAGCGCGCGGGTCTTTCATTGAAAGACATCGGCTTGGTAGAATTGAATGAGGCTTTCGCAGCTCAAGTAATGTCCTGCCAAAGAGCATTGGATTCTGACAAATTTGCACAAGAGAAACTTGGCTTGTCAGCAAAAGTCGGTGAGATTCGTGATGAGATCTTGAACGTGAACGGTGGAGCGATCGCATTGGGTCATCCAGTGGGCGCTACAGGAACACGTATCGTTTTGACTCTTGCCAAAGAGATGAAACGCAGAGGCGTACAGCACGGTCTTGCAACACTTTGTATCGGTGGCGGTCAAGGTGGTTCTATGATTCTTGAGAACGAAAACTAATTAGCGATTTGCATCTAGGAGTTTACAAAATGTCTATGCTAGAAAGTATCAGAATTAATCCTCAAGGTGAGATCGCAGTTGTTGAGTTCGACCTTGTTGGTGAAAAAGTTAATAAATTCTCTACACCAGTGATGATGAGACTTAAAGACGTAGTTGAAGAACTACGTAAGTCTTCATACAAAGCGGTGATCTTTAAATCCATGAAGCCTAAGATCTTTATCGCAGGTGCCGACATCGAAGAGATCAAGGCCATGACGACGAAAGAGCAATTCAACGACGCCGTGAAAGGCGGTCAGGAAGTGATCAACATGGTTGAAGATCTTCCAATGCCAACAATCGCATCTGTGAATGGTGCGTGTATGGGTGGTGGTTGTGAATTCATCATGGCGTGTGATTACCGTATCGCTTCTGATGATTCTTCGACAAAAATCGGTCTTCCTGAAACTCAACTAGGTATCTTGCCTGGTTTTGGTGGTACTCAGCGCATGCCGCGTATCATTGGTTTGCAAGCCTCTTTGGATATCATCCTTGCTGGTAAAGCAGTGAATTCCAAAAAAGCACTAAAATCTGGTTTGGTTGATAAAGTCGTTCATCCGAACTTGCTTGATGATCAAGCGATCAAATGGGCGAAAGAAATCATCGCAGGTGGCGGCCAAAAACGTCGCAAAAAATTCCAACCTCAAGGCGCTGTAAATAAGATCCTTGAAGGCGTAGCAAAAGGCGTTGTTTTCAAAAAAGCTCGTGAGGGCGTAATGAAAGCGACGAAAGGTCATTACCCAGCTCCACTTAAAGCGTTGGAAGTGATCCAAAAAACTTACGGCATGAGCGATCGTGATGCGGGAATGCGCATTGAGCGTGAAGGCTTCTGCGATTTGGGTGTTACTGATGTTTCTAAAAACTTGATCCACGTTTTCTATTTGACTGAAATGGTTAAAAAGCAAACGGGCGTATCTGGTGTGAATGTAAAGCCTAAAGATGTTAAAGGTCTTGGTATCTTGGGCGCAGGCACAATGGGTGGCGGTATCGCTTACGTTGCTGCTGATAAAGGCGTTCAAGTGCGTATGAAAGACTTGAATCCAGATGCATTGGCAAAAGGTTTGAAACACGCAAGTGACCTATGGATGAAGTTGGTAAAACGTAAATCCATCGACAAATATCAATTCCAACAAAAAATCGACGCCGTATCAGTAACAACTGATTACTCTGGTTTCAAAAACCTAGATGTTGTTGTTGAAGCGATCGTTGAAGATATGGGTATTAAGCAAAAAGTTATCGGTGAGTGTGCAGGTCAAATGCGCCCTGACGCGATCATTGCAACGAACACGTCTTCATTGTCTGTGACTGAAATGGCGAAAGGTCATCCACGTCCAGAGTATTTCGCCGGAATGCATTTCTTCAATCCAGTGAACAAAATGCCATTGGTTGAGGTTATTCGTGGTGCGCAAACTTCTGACGAAACAATTGCGACTATCTTTGAATTGACGAAAAAAATGGGCAAAATGCCAGTCGTTGTTAAAGACGGCCCGGGCTTCCTTGTAAACCGTCTTCTTCTTCCGTACATGGCGGAAGCTGCTTGGTTGATGCAAGAAGGTATGAGCATTGAAGTAGTCGACAAAGCCTACGTTAAAGAATTCGGTATGCCGATGGGTCCATTTGAATTGATGGATGAAGTTGGTTTGGATGTTTGTATCAAAGTTCTAAAAATCTTCAAAAAAGCTTTCGGTGAGCGCATTGAAATGGCTCCATGTATGGAAGCTCTTGAGAAGTCAGGCCGCTTGGGTCGTAAGAATGGTAAAGGTTTCTACACTTACCAAGCTGATGGCAAACGCGGTGATGTCGATCAAACGGTTTACGGCGCATTGGGCTTGGGTACTCCATCCAATCCTCTGCAACCAAAAGAATGCATCGAGCGTGGTGTGTTTGCGATGGTGAATGAATGCTCGCTAGCGTTGATCGAAGATCATATCGTTGAACTTCCGCACGAAGTTGACTTGGGTATGATCATGGGTACTGGATTCCCTCCGTTCCGCGGTGGACTTCTTAAGTACGCAGACAGCATTGGCACGCAGTATATCGCTGATCAATTGGCGATGTATGCTTCTAGTCGTAATGCTAAACGTTTGAAGCCGGCTACTCCGCTGACGAACCTGGCTAAGTCGAACGCTAAATTCTACAAGTAATCGCTTTCTGGCGAAAGCTTGCAAATAATCTTACTAAATGAATGCCGGGGGAAACTCCGGCATTTGTTTTTTTCTCCCATGGTGTGGTTTGCGAGGAGATGCCCTGGTGGCGTGCAGCCAGCATCTCCGCGACACGCCATCCGGGCTCAACCGTGGCTCGCCTTCGGCGAGTGCGCGCCGTCGTGGCGCCCACGGAGGTCGCTGCGTGCAGGCTGCACGCCACCAGGGCATCTCCTCGAAGTCATCTATGGTTTCAAAGCAAATGCGGGACTGTCCTTTTTGTGGACTTGTGGGTGGGGGCTTGAGATTATTTGTTTATGCAGAGATGGTTGGGGATTTGTTTTTTGGTTTTTCTTTTGGGGTGCCAGGGGCATGCGCCTACTATTGCTGAGACTCAGGCTTATCATAAGAGGATGCATGATACGGATTCGGTGGAGTATCGGGATCGTATGGAGCGGAATTATTTGCTTCAGAAAAATTCGGCGGCGGATTCTCGTGTGAATATTGATCGGCCGGAGAATCCTCTTACGGAGTCTCTTATGTCTTCGGTGATTTCTTCGGCTTTAAATCCTAAGAGTAACGAAAAGACTTACCAGTTTCACATTCGGTTACAGTGCGAGTTTAAGCGCCATCTGCATTTGCCTCTCAAAGGCAAAAAGTTTCAGTGGGAGATCGTAGGGTTTACTCAGGGTGAGGGTGTGACGGATCTGGATGGGCGCGCGGTGGTTTCGCTTAATAGCGCAATTGATCCTACTTTTATTAATATCTATTACCAAGATAAGAAGTATCGCTTTGGTGCTTACGACAATGTTGTCGTAAACATCCAGGATTGCGAGATTTAGTTATTAGTATTCGAATAAATCAATGTTCAAGCAATACGCCACTTCGGGGCGGATTTTGTTTTCTTTTAGGGACTGATTTAGTTTTTTAATTTCTGCTAACAATTCATCACGTAACTTCGCGGCTTGGTCGCGGGTTAATCCCATGGGGCAAGTGTAGTGCAGGTGGTTTTCGTTATAGTGGTCCATGCGCTGGATTGCGCGCTGGCGCCAGTTTTGGTGGTGGCGGAATACCAATGGGTCTGTTGATTCTAAGTGGGTGTAGCCTGCGTGATAGACCAAGCCTTTTTCAGAGCGGTTTTCGATCAAGCCCATTTCGATCAAAGCTTGGACGACGGATTCGATGCGTGGTTCTGGGACGTTTAGTTTCGCAGCGATGTCTTTGATGTTTCTACCGTGCTCTGTGGGAACTAAATTGCGAACGCCTGTGTAGACCCAGTTAGAATAATACACAGCTTTTTGCTGATCACTCAATTTGCGGCTCGTTGTTACTTTCGCGGCAACAGTTTTCGCTTCGGCTTGCAAAACTCGCAATCTCTTCATCATACGCTGGCGCAGCTTCACTGTGCCGACGCGTCCGATATCTGTGATCAGCAAGAAATAATCGATCTCTTTTTCAGTTAAACCTATATCTAGCGCAATCTCGTAAGCTTGTTCGTTGGACAAATGCTTCGTGCCTGCCAGGATCTGGGTGAGGTAGGAGCTGCTCATATTAGCCGAAGCCAAAAGGCTTTTGCGTTTGCCAGAAGCTTGGCTTTCTTCTGATGCCAGGTAGGCTTTCAAAAAGGCTCTGTAATCTTCGAATTCAAAGATGTTCATTTGGTTAATCCTTGGCGCAAATGTCCGGGCATCCTAATTTAATCTTAGTTTAAAAGTCCCTAAAATCAATAACTTATACCCCAAATCCCGGACATCCCGGACTTTACCAACGGTAAACCGAAACCCCTGGTTTTTAACCTCAAGTAAGTCGCTAAAGCACCCCCTCCCGCAGTATCTTAGGTTCACCAGATGGGCTGGTAACAAAGGGTAAGAACATGAGCTTGGCAGTTAAACTTAAAGAACATTCAAAGGTCCGCCAGGCAGCGCACGATATCCGTTCGCCGCTGTCGGCTTTGAATATTCTAGTTAAAACTTGCGGCCACTCTTTGTCTCCAGATGCTAAAGAGTTACTTGAAGCTTCCATCAAAAGAATCAATGAAATCGCGGCAGATTTGCTGGCAATCGAAGAATCACAAAACGATTCTCGTCCAGAAATCACAGAGCAACCGGGTATGACGGGTGCTGAGCTGACACAGTCTTTGCAAAGCATCGTGAACGAGAAACGCATTCAAACAAACTGCGAGATTAAAGTGAATGCGCATATTGGAAATGTGTCCCGCGCAGTGACTCTTCCAAAATCATACTTTGAACGTATTATTTCAAACCTTGTCGATAATTCCTTGCAGGCGATGTCTGCAAAATCGAATGGCTGTGTGCAAATCACAGTTCTCGAGAATTTCGACGGCTCCCTTTCGGTCCAGGTCCAAGATAATGGCCAGGGCATTCCTTCGCAACGACTCGCCCAACTGGGTCGAAAGGGAGTTACTTTCCGTCAAGGCGGCACTGGACTTGGTTTGTATCACGCAAAAACTGTGATCAGTCATTTCGGTGGTGAAGTTGGTATTATCAGTGAGGAGGGTGTGGGCACGATGATTAGAATTAAATTGCCCCGCCATAATTCATAAGGCCCGCATCCTTCTCAAATTCTTTCTTTGAAATAACATATTTGGTTTCACCATCAGATCTTCTATAATCAGGGAATGCAAACACTCATACTTGCTTTGCTTTTAATCGCCGGCGCAACTCAAAATACTTTTGCTAAGCCCGCCGAAAACTCCATTTACACCGTCTCAGTGGAAAGAATCTTTAGCGCCAGGCCGCGGACTATGGGATATCGCTATCTCGTGCAAATCACCTGTAGATCTGCAAACGACGCGTTTTCAAACGCACCCGTAAAAAACTCAGCATTCAGTTGGAAGGCGGGGAAGAATAGCTATTCATCGGTAACCGATAATCAGGGGCGAGCAGAATTCACCCAGACCGCTTACGATGGCAACCTAAATGACACTCTAGAAATTCAATTCATGAAGCAGCAACTGGTATTCACTTCTCCCAAAGGAGTGCACGAAGTTCCAGTCGCTGGTCCCTGTTTAAACGACAAAATGTGACTTACATAAATGGCGGAGTTCTGCGTGCTTTATCAATAGCAAAAGCGCAGTTGATCAATCCGACATGGCTGTACGTCTGCGGGAAGTTCCCCCATTGGCTGTTTGTATCCACATCGAAATCTTCGCTCATCAAGCCCACGTGATTGGTCGTTTTCATAACCTCATTCAAAAGCTGTTCAGCTTTATCGGCCTCGCCAATATTGGCCAAAGCCTCGATGTACCAGAAGCTGCAAACTAAGAATGCTGATTTTTGCAAACCAAAATCATCCGCATGACGATAGCGAACCAAGAATCCTGGAGATAACATCAGTTCCTGTTCAATCGCCGCAATCAGATTGCGTGAAAGCTCAATGTCTTTGTTATGGAAATAACCAACCGTGATCAATTGCAAAATACTCGCATCAAGGTGTTCAGAGCCCACAGCTTGTGTGTAAGCTTTTTTACGTGAAGAGTAAGTCTTTTCGATCAAAGCGGCGGCGCGATCCATCGCCAGGTTCGCACGTTCATAAAGATCTTTGTTGTTGATCTTACGAGCTACTGAGCGAGCGGCAGCTGATCCCGCCCAATGGAACATCAATGCGTAAGAGTGCAGAGCTTGTTTACCACGGAATTCCCAAACGCCATTGTCGGGAGTTTCCATATAGGTTTCGATATAACCCAATGTTCTCTCCACCAAACGTGCAGAGCGCTTTTCGCTTTTATAGTTGATGCGTTCATCAGTATAGAGCTTGAACAAGGCAAGCAAGATCTGCCCGTAAGCATCGTGCTGAATTTGTTCCGAGGCCTGGTTGCCGACGCGAACAGGTGTATTTCCTTGGTAGCCCTTCAACGGCAGAATGATCTCAGTTAAATCTTTCGAACCATCAATGCGATAACAAGGTTGAATCGTCGACAGATCATGCAAATTCAAATTTTCAATAAAGTGAGCAAAGCGCTCCATCTCTTCAAAGTGACCCAATGAATTCAGTGCTGCCAAAGTATAATAAGTATCGCGCAACCAACAGAAGCGATAATCCCAGTTACGTCCCTCGTGAGGAATTTCAGGAAGGCTTGTTGTCGCAGAAGCGATAATAGCTCCTGTATCTTCGTATTGATGAAGTTTCAGTGCAAGGGCAGAGCGAATAACTTCGGGCTGAAAAATTTGTGGAAGATGACAATGCTCAACCCATTTCTGCCAATATTTTTCTGTGCGATTGAAGAAATCTTCAAATGTAGTTTCGAGAGGTCCTTCTAATGGGATGCCCCATGATAGAACAAAATAGATATCTTCCTCGAGGAAAAATGGTTTCTCCTCTAAAATATAATTCAACGAAGCATTCGTAGTCAGACGAACAGGTTGTTCAAGTCCCTCGTAACGAATGTGATTGCTGCCCATAAGATGTTTCGGAATTACTTCGCCGTAATTTCCACGTGGTTGACAGCGAACTGTGATGCGAGGATGTCCTGAGATTTTTTTTACTTTGCGAAAGATCATCAAGGGTTTATGATATCTCTCGAACAGTGAGAATCTGGGCGCGAAATCAAGCACTTCATATACGCCCTCTTTCGTCTCAATGCGAGTACGAAGGATATTAGTGTTCTTGAGATAAGTCTGGGAGGAGTTGAAACTCTCTCCAGATGCGGGTTTGATAGAAAATTCCCCGCCTTTTTCGTTATCTAACAAGGACCCGAAAATAAAACTAGAGTCGAATCTCGGCCAGCACATCCAGCTAATGTTGGTATCTGTGTTGATGAGCGCATTGTAAGCGCAATTCCCAATAAGGCCGAGTTGATATCGATGATTTTGAATCTTCTGTGTATTTTCCATGGCGACTCCGCTTTGTTGAAGCACGGCTAAAAATTAGGAGGAATGATGTCAGTATATCCCCGTAGAATCTTTGTGAGCAATAGATTGCCATTTAGCATAAATGCAAAAGGCGAACTCAAAAGAGGAAGTGGGGGATTGGTGTCAGCACTCATGGGAGTGAGTCGTAACGAATCATTCTCATGGTTTGGTTTTGAAACTGACACTCAAGCTGCCAATCAACTGCACGATGCCGTGAAAGCCGTGCAACCACAAATTGAATGCTATCCGGTTTACCTACAGAAAGAAAGATACGAAAAATATTATAACGGATTTGCCAATGATATTATCTGGCCGCTTTTCCACTATGAAGGTCATTTGGCAAATTTTAATCGCAACAACTGGGCTGCCTATCAAGAGGCCAATCAAAAAATGGCTGAAGCCATTGCCAAAGTAGCTAAGCCCGGCGACTCCGTATGGATTCATGATTTCCATTTCTTCCTTCTGCCAAAAATGCTTAGAGAATTAGCACCTGAAGTGAAGATTGGATTTTTCCTTCATATTCCATTCCCGAGTGCCGAGCTCTTTAGGCAGCTTCCTGTGCGTGAGGAGATGTTATCTGGAATTTTGCACTGCGATCTGATCGGCTTCCATGAGCACTCGTACCTGCGTCAGTTCATCGTCAGCCTAAAAACAGTTTTGGGTGTGGATGCAAGTTTCGTGGAAGCTGAATGCGAAGGTCACAAAGCACAGCTGGGTGTGTATCCGATCAGTATTGAGGGTGATGAATTCAAAGAAAAATCCGCAACCCCTGAAGTAGAACGTAAAGTTCAAGATTATAAAGAGCAGCATAATGTAGAGTTCATGATGTTGGGGATTGATCGTCTGGATTATACCAAAGGTCTCGAATTAAAACTGCGTGGTCTGCAACAGGCATTAAGAAAATACCCTGAGCTCCGTGGCAAGGTGTCGTTGTTGCAAATTGCAATTCCGACAAGGGAGAAAGTCCCAGCCTATATGAAAATTAAACGCGAAGTAGATCAGCTCGTCGGGGCGATCAACGGGGAGTTCGGAACTCCTTCGCACAATCCTGTTCATTATGTTTTTAATTCGGTGAAGGAAACTGAACTCTTGGCTCTCTATCGCCGTGCCAATGCCGCAATCGTCACCAGTAAACGTGATGGGATGAATTTGGTCGCGATGGAATTCGTGATGTGCCAGGATTTAAAAACACCAGGCTCGTTGATTCTAAGTGAGTTTGCGGGTGCCGCCTCATTATTAAGTGATGCTCTTTTGGTGAACCCGTGGGATGTAGATTCAATTGCGGATGCCATAAAAAAAGCCTTCTCAATGTCTGAAGAAGAGCGCTTTGATCGTATGTCTCATTTGCAAGAGATCCTGTCGAAGTATTCCTCCACGCGCTGGGCGAATGGTTTCCTAAAAGACTTGGAAAAAACAGTTCTGACGCCCATTCGTGTGGTGCAAGATCTTAGACCTGAGGTCTCGCATTGGAGTGATCGCTTCCAAAGAAAACTTCACAGCAAGCCTTTGCGCATTCTTTTGGATTATGACGGAACACTAGTGTCGATCATGAAGCGTCCCGAACAGGTCAAACTTATGGAAGACACTCGTAAGGCTCTCCAAGAGTTGAGTCATCGCGCAGAAGTATTTATCTTAAGTGGCCGCAATATGGAATTCTTAGACAGCCAGTTGAGTGAGACTGATTTGAATCTCGCGGCCGAACACGGTGCCTTTGTAAAAATCAAAGGTCGTGAGTGGCAGAATCGAATCTCCTCAGATATTCAATCCTGGTTTCCGCATGTTGAAAAAATCATGGCTGATTATACGGAAAGAGTTCCATTGTCGTTTATCGAAAAAAAGCGTGCCTGCTTAGTCTGGCATTTCCGTCTGTCTCCACCGGATTTCGCAGCTTATCAGTCTAAAAAAATGGACGATGAGTTGCAGTTGGGGATGGCGAATATGCCGGTCTCGATCACTATGGGGAATATGATCGTTGAGGCAAAGGCTATTGAGTGTAACAAAGGAAACTTCCTGCGCTGGTTAAAACAAGATGGCGCTGATGTGAATTACCTGTGTATCGGTGACGATCGCACGGATGAGGATATGTTTGTGGCGCAAAACGGAGAGGGTCTATCGGTAAAAGTAGGACCTGGAAAAACCGCCGCTCAATATCGCTTGAAATCGCAAAGTGATGTGGTGGTTTTCTTGAACTCGTTGATTCGTTTTTTAGATAAAACTACTGAATCTCGCGCAGCTTCTGTTTAAAAGTCTCTTGCAGGACTTGCTCCATGGAATAAAAACCATGGGGCTGGTTGCGCAACCATTTTGCAGCAAAGATAGCACCTGTTCCGAATGCTGCACGATTAATGCTCTCGTGCACCAGTCGAATAGTCTGATAGGGAAGTCCAAAAATAACTTCATGCTTACCCACGATACCGCCCACGCGAATGGAATTGACGTGTTCCTTCGGATCTAAATCCAAATGGCGTGCAAGTTTTAGCGCCGTTCCAGAAATGTCTTTCTTCTGGCGGAAATGCTCTTCGACGACTTCGATGTCCGCGTGAGGAATCATGCTTTTCAAAATCTTTGATGCCATCAACAGCCAATTAATTCCCAAAGTAATATTCGGAGAATACAAGACAGCTGTATTAGAGCTCGCGGCTTTCACACGAGAAAGCTCTTGATCGTTATAGTTTGAGATAGCGCTAACAACTTTGATTTTTAAGGAAGCCAGTTTGTCGTAAATCTGAGTCGTCGTGCCTGTGGAGAAATCGATCACCATGTCTACGGGGTAAGTCTCTAAAAAACTCTCAGACATATCATCAATGGAAACGAAAGGGGCGAAGTCACTGTCATGACCTAACGAACGACTGGCGTATGTTTGATTGCTTTCAGTGTGGCGACGGCAAACCCATTGTAGGGAGAGGGCAGGGTCCTTAGCGATTTCGCTTGCCACGACAGAGCCCGTTCTTCCGAATCCGAACAGTCCAACTTTGATAGGCATAGCTCCCCCTTAATAAGAAAGCGACCCTACTCTCTAAGCTAAACTATGGAAATTTCCACACCCTTTGGAAAAAATATTAAATATGTAGAGGTGCAGAATAAAAAGATAAGAACAGGTGCGCAATGCGCAGTGCGCACCTGTGTATTTTCAGTCGTTTACAGAGATGCTTCGGGCTGCGCACCGATATTGCCGGTGATTTTGCTCGAAGATTTTTTAGATGAACTGCTGTCTTCATCAGACGCGTTCAACGATTTTGTTAGAACTTTATTGCTGATAAAGAACAACACACCCGGCACCAAGCCAAGAGCTGCTAGCAACAAGAAGAAATTTTCTTTCGGCATTCTTTCGTAGTAACTGCCGATCCAACCAGATACCGAGTTACCAAAGAATGAAGCCAAGAACCAAACACCCATCATCATTGAAACGATTTTCTTAGGAGAAACTTTCGTTACCAATGAAAGACCGATTGGAGAAAGATACAACTCACCAATTGTCAGAAGGAATGTAGAACCCAACAACCAAACCGCGCTGCCTTTGCCTTCGCCCACAGCTTTTGCTGCCATGAACATAACAACCAAAGCCATCGTGCCCATAAAGCAACCCATAGCCATTTTCATTGTCGTAGAAGGCTCACCATTGCGACGGGACTGCCACTTCCAGAAAATATCCAAAAGAGGAGCGAACATGAAAATGATCAAAGGATTGAAAGATTGGTACCAAGTGGAAGGCATTTCCCAACCAAAGAAATTCCAATCAGTCGATTGGTCTGCCCACAATTGCAAAGTGTTACCTTGTTGTTCGTAAACACCCCAGAAGAAGATCGTAACCACACACAAGAACGTCAAAGCCCAAGTGCGAGTCCAGTCATTTTTAGAAAGCGGTTGCTGAGCTTGTGCTTCCACTTCATGAACAGAGGATTTGATTTGCGACTGTGGCAAGTTTTTACCACCAAAGTGATAGATCACTAGAGATAGCAACATACCCACACCAGCAGCACCGAAGCCCCAGTGCCAGCCGACTTTTTGTCCCAAAGTTCCGCAGATCAATGGCGACAAGAAGGCACCCAAGTTGATACCCATATAGAACAACGTAAACGCGCCATCGCGGCGTTTATCGCCGGGAGCATAAAGCTCGCCCACCTGTGTGGAGATGTTCGGCTTAAAGAACCCGTTGCCCGCGATGATGAACAACAATGCCAAGAAGAACATGCTCTCAGCAGCCATCAAGAAGTGGCCGATGGACATCAAAATCGCCCCGATATACACGGCACGACGCTGACCCAAGTAGCGATCCGCTAAAAGGCCCCCGAAAAAGGGTGTAAAATACACAAGGGCCATGTAGTTCCCGTAGATGTGTGAAGACAATCCTTGGGCTGTTTGTGGACCGAAAAAGAACTCAATTCCACTTTTCAAAGCTCCGTAGCCCCAAACATCTTTCCCCTTATCTGCTTCTAAAAACAGATATTGAGTCATGTAAAGCACCAGGAGCGCTCTCATGCCGTAGAAGGAGAATCTTTCCCACATTTCAGTGAAGAAAAGAGTGAACAGGGGACGAGGGTGTCCAAAAAATGTTTTCTCAGAAGTTTGAGCCATAAGCCTCTCTGTACAAAAGGTTGACGATTAATACTTTTTTCAATGTGCCTTTTGATCTTGGCCATTTTTTGAGATAAGTACACCTGAAAAATTGGAGGGGTTGCCCCATGTCATTTTCTAAGAGTGTATTTATCGCCGGCGCAGTGCTTTCTACAGTCCTTGTAACGGGCTGTACGAACGGCTTTGACGTGAATCCGATCGTCGAGAAAAAACAAGCTCCCGCGCAAATCGTGGACTCTTTCGCCCTTCCAGGGAAGCAATCTGCTGAAATCTCAGCTCAGTGCGAAAAAGCGACGTGTTTGACGATCAATAAATCCTCTCTTGGGAAGATTTTCCTTTTGATCGCGTCCGGTAAAACGGGCGGTTCTACGCCACAGTGGTACGACCTAAAACCGCAAGTTGTAAGCTTTGAAAAGTACGGCAGCCGTTTGGCGTTGCTCGGCCAAAACTACAACAGCATCTACGAAGAGCTTAAATCCACGAACTTGATCCAAACCTTCCGCGTGGTGGGCGAGGACGAAACGACGATCACATTCGATTGGGGCCGTGGTCTTAAATCTTTGATCGCGCAAAATGCCTACGATGTGGACTCTGGCGCGGGTATGAATGACCCTCTGACAGAGAGTTCTGTGTCTGCAATCCCCGTGATGGATTCTTTCACGCGTAATATCGCAATTGCGAACAACAGCATCGAGCTTGAGCAGATCTCTAAGATCCAAAGCCAACAAGGTCAGGCAGCGGCGAACAACAAGCTTTCCATCGAAACTCGTGAAGAGACTTTGGAAATGAACATCCAAATCCGCTCTTACCGCTTGGAATCTAAATTTAGAGCCAAAGAGGCAGACCCATCACGCACAGTGGGCTTTTTTGTGACTCGCGTGGCTCGTCCTGCGATGAGCAAGGAATCTGTGAAACTCATCAGCAAATGGGATATCTCAGAAGGTCGCGAGCCTATCACGGTTCGTGTTTCTGCGGCGGTTCCCGCTGAATACCTTCAAGCGGTGACTGAGGGTGCCCTGTACTGGAATAAAGTATTTGGTAAAGACGTGGTTCGCGTTGAAACGGGTGTAGATCCTCAGACGGGTCCTAAAGACCACGCGATCACACTTCGCTGGGTGACTTGGTTGGATGCGGGCGCGGCCTATGCCATCAGCCAATCAGATCCTTTGACGGGCGAGTTGTTGCGCGCTCAAGTATTCATGCCTTCGGTATTTACTAAAGTGGGCTCTGGCGATCTGGTTCAATTGAACGGTGGCTCTCCGGTAGCGACAGCGGCGATTGCTTGTGATTTCTCTCACAACATCAAAGCATTGCAAAAGCTAGCAAGTGAAGCTCCAGATTCACAACGTCTGCGCATCGCTCAAGACGGCGTGCGTGCGACAGTGGCCCATGAGTTAGGTCATGCGCTGGGTCTTCGTCATAACTTTGCAGGTTCATTCTCTGCAAAAGCGACAACTCAAGAGATCTACAATGCAGCTAAAGGATATTTGAAAGATCCAAATCACCCAGGTCTTGAGACTTCCACAAGTATCATGGACTACGTGAGTGGCATCGACGATATCTTGAATTCTGCGTATATCAAACACTCTGCGCTTTCTTATGACAAGATGGCGATGACGTGGGCTTACTCTGATAACGACAGTGCTTTGGATCAAAAGGTTTCATTGTTCTGTACAGATGAAGACATTGCCTTGGCGAACAGCCAGCAAATGTCGATCTATGGTTGTGAACGTTTTGATAACGGAAACAATCCGCTATTAAGAAAATATCTGGATGGTCGTGATGAAAAAGCAAACTTGGTAAAAGTTCTTTTCGCTTCTATCATCGGTCGTATGTACCCAGGTGATCAACCAAGTGTTGTGAATAATCTAGATAAAGTGATCGCTGATACGTACAAATGGGGCAAAGCTGCGATTGATCTTTCTTTCGTAGGCAATTCTTTGTTTGATGTGTCTGAAGTGGTTCAGGGCGTTGCCACAGTGCCATCGCAACCATTGGTGTCCTTGGAAGCTGCAAAAACAGGCGGTATCTTGGATGCACGTAAAGGCAATGACCCTGCATTTGCAGAGACTCGTCTGGCTCACTTGGCAGACGCTGCTAAGTTTTTGCAAGCTAAAGACGGTATCTCTGATAAAGTCGGCGGCTATGCGGCGATGGTAAATGGTCTTTTGCGTAACAGCCAAGGTCAGATTGATTTGGATTGGTTTGCTAAAGAGGTTCAAGCGCTTAAAGAAAGCGGCATCTTGGCTAAGGGTAAAACTCTATCCGGCCGTGAGTACTCTTTGACTGAGGAACAGCAAAACAAAGTTCTTAAGTTCTACGCAGACATCCTGGCGTTGAATAAAAAAGTGATCTTTTCTGCAGTTCAAGATCTGTTGCCAGCATTGCAAGCGCAGATTCCAACCGCTCAGGGCCGTGTGAAAATCGTAAATATGCTATTGCCTGCGGATATCGTTAAATCCGCGGACGCAGACGTATTAGGCGGTTTGGCGTTGGATCTAGTATCCGCGTCTGAGCAATCCTTGGATGTAGTTGTTGGTGGTAAGTCGATGATTATCGATATCCCATTCTTGAACTCAAACGAGCGTATTTCATTGCTTTCGATCTTGTCTTCGCAAGGTATGTCGTTCCCGATGGACTTAAAGCGTATTCAAGTGAAGTCTGCGTTGGGGGCTGCGATCAATCAGTTGATCCAAAATGTAGATCCAACGGCGATCATCGAAAAGCTTTCTTTGGCAGAGCAAAAAACTCTGGCTGAAAAGCTTCTGGCAGAGGGCTCCATCGATGCGACGGCAGCCTCTTGGTTGGCAGGCCAAATCAAGGTGCTGCAAGCTCTTGATGCGATTAAATAGATCTCGGTAAAACGGGCACCCACAAGGTGTCCGTTCTTTTTTCACCTGCATCCCGAAATTGTCATAGCCCCCGGGCGTGTCTCACCCTGAGACGGGAAATCCCCTCTAGCTCGAATATAACGTGTGTTCGCTTGGTCCAAAGCTTGCCTCTTACCTAAATCAGGAGGCTTTTATGAAATCGTCAATCTTTACTAAACTAGCGCTAGGTGCCGTGATGGCAATGTCCTTAGGGATGGCTGCTTGTGCGAAGAAAGGCGAGTCCTCTGTTCGCGTCGCAGGTCGCGGAGGCAATGTAACGACAAGCTCAACATGCTCTACAGGTGCATCAGCAGTAGGTCGTATCTACGGCAATGGTAATAACTTTGAACAAATGGTTAAGATCTTCGTATCAACGACGTTGCCGGGCACAAGCTTTGGTACTATCGATTCTACGGGTAAAACATCTAACGGTGTATTTTTGACTGCAAATCTTCGCTTCGATGCGAACGGTAAAGTTGATAAAACGTCTTCTAAAATGTTGATCCAAATCCGCGATTCTTTCGTAGGTCAAATGGACAACGGTAAAGAGATTCAACCTTATGAAGTTCAATTTACTTCTGCTTACGATGGTACTTTGAACAAAAACAACCGTACATTCACGATCACATTCCAAGATGAATTGGGTTGGATCGCGCTCAGCGGTACTTACGACAACACAAATGCTTGGGGTACTGTGTACTTCCAAAACTACAAAACTGTTGATGGCAGCTCCACTGCACAACAAACGATGGGGTCATTCTGGGTTCCATCTTGTGGCCTCTTTAACTAGAGCGCTGCGTCTTGCCTGAGCCTCTATCCCCACTAAGATAGAGGCCAATGTCCCAACGATTTCTTTTTGATTCATCCATACTGGGTTCAGTTGTTGGCGGTGGCTCCGCGATCGATATCCCTAAGCTCAATATCCACACGTTGGACGCAGCTTCTGCATTCCTATTAAGTTACGGATTTGATGTGAGCAACCATAGCGAAGTCGAGAAGCTTTGGTATTATCACCGTCGTGCTTTGGTGTTGATGGTTGAAAAGTTGGGATTCAACGATTCTGAAATTCCTGAACTGTTCTTAGATCATAAAAAACTGGGCGATATCCGCCAGCTTCTTTTGTATGCAAGCTCATCTGATCCAGATCAGATGGAGTTACAGCGTTGGGCCTGTGCGATCTTGCGTGGTATCCACGTTTTCGTGCATGCTGAAAATGATCTGTTCAGTTCCTTTTCTGAAGAAATCCAGTCGCAGATTCTGACTCCATTTCAAGATGCGATCTATCACGATGGAACAACTCATCAGACGGTTTTGAAAAGCACAGGTATCAGTCCTGAGTCGATTGAACTATTAGGCTTTGAAGTAAAGCCCTTCAAAACATCATCCAGCACAGTGATTAAGCTTTTAGCGAAACCCGATGCTTTGGCGATGAAGATCTTTGATAAGCTGGGTGTTCGTTTCGTTACTAAAAATCTTTTTGATACTTTCCAAGTTGTGCGCTTTTTGATCCGTGAAAACGTGATCAGCTTCCCGCATATCATGCCAGATCAAAGTTCTAACAACCTTTATCCTGTGGATATGTTCATGCAGGTGTGTGATGAGTTGGCGCAACGTCTGGACACTATGGATGATAAAACCATCCAAGCGGCCTTCGATCAAAAGATGACCGAAATGGGCGACAGTGTGAAGTTCCTGCGTAAAGAGAACTTCTTTTCTGGCTCCGATTATAAATTTATCAAATTCATTTCTCGTAAGTTGATCCATATTAAACCTGCTGGTGGCCAAGAATCCTTCAGCTTCTTTTATCCGTTCGAAGTGCAGATCATGGATCAATCCGCTCACGAAAGAATTTTGTCAGGACCTTCCGAGCACGAGGCGTATAAAGAACGCCAACGTATTGCTGCTCGTAAGCGTCTTTTCCCTGAGAGTTAAACATGTTTCTTAAATTGCTTTCTTATCCTCGTTCTTTGCTAGCGACTCTTTTGTTGCCTATTCATACAGTGTTTTGTTCGGCTTTGATGGTGCTGGTGACGTTCGTTTATCCCAATCGTTGGTTGGAAGATCAGATCGTGTACTTCTGGACTCGCGGCACGTGCTGGATGTTCGGGGTGAAGGTTGTGGTTAAAGGTTTTCACAAAGCTTACAAAGGCGGCTACCTTTACGTTTTTAACCACACAAGCTTCTTTGATATCTTTGCGATGTCTGGATATTTGGGCTCATTCCGTTTTGGTGCAAAGATCGAACTTTTTAAAATTCCCGTATTTGGATGGGGAATGAAGCGAGCGGGCATCTTGCCGATCGCGCGCAATCGTCGCGAAGAAGTTTTCAAAGTTTATCGTGAGGCTGAAAAGCGTATCGCTAACGGCGAAAGATTCGCACTTGCGCCAGAGGGAACTCGTCAGAAAGTTGAAACTCTGGGGCCTTTTAAATCAGGTCCGTTCATTTTTGCGATCAATGCAAAAGCACCGATTGTTCCTGTAATCGTTAAAGGTGCAGCAGCGATCATGCCTAAGGGAAGTTTCCTGCCAAATTGGGGAGTGTGGACTCGTACGATCACACTAGAGGTTTTGCCGCCAGTGGATACCAGCAAGTACACCGTGGATCAGCGTCCTGAATTGCAAGAGCACGTTCGCAATCTGATGCTCCCATATTTCCCAGGCGCCAAATAAAATCTAAATCATGATGTAAACAGCGATCAACGTGATGATGATCGGGAGGATGAAAGTCACACCCAAAACAATCAGGGTTTTGGATTGTGCTGGTGAGTCTTCGGTTTGATTGTTTGCTTCAGAGTCCATGCAAAGTCCTTTGTCCGTTTCCAGGAGTTAAGCAGGAATCTGAAGCTTTAACAACATCCTTAATGTTTGAAAGCCAATAATTCAAAAATGACAGATGATCCTGCTTTAACCCCTGAAGCGCAGGAAAGCAGAACAGATTGCATTAGTTGCATGTTGTCACCGCAAGCGTACACGCCGGGAACTGTCGTCGCTCCAACCTCGTTAACTTGGTAAAGTCCAAAGTCAGTCACGGCACATCCAAGAGACCGTCCAAGATTGGATTTTAATTCAAATGGAAATTCGGCGGAGTAAAATAGATAGTCTTGTTGAACGCGTTGGCCGTTCTCTAAGATAACTGCGTGGAGAGTGGTTCCGCTGTAATCAAAGGATTCAATCTTGTAGTTTATAACAGGAATGTTTTTCCGCTCTAAAATCTGCAGTTGCTCAGCAGTGAATGGGTCTCCGCCATCAGTAAATAGAATCAAATCAGAGGCTAGACTTTCAATCAAAGGCAGTGGATGAAAAGCAAAGCTGTTCTTAACGATCAATCCAAGCTTCGATCCACTGATTTCAAATCCATGACAGAAGGGACAATGAAAGATGCTTTGACCCCAGAGCTCTTTGAATCCTGGAATCGGCAAGAGTCGATCTCTAACACCATAGGCGAGAATGACTTTTTTAATGGCAACTGTTTTACCAGAAGACAGTAAAGCTTCGAATCCGTCAGTTTTTTTGTGAATTTCCACGACAGTGCTATTTTGGAGTTTAATTGTTGGATATTTTTTCAGCTCATCTCGGACCTTAGACCGCCATTCCGAGGGATGGATGCCGTCGTTGCCAGGAAAGTTATTTGCATGCAAAGACGGCTTATTTCTGGGATTGTTGTCATCGCAAACTAGGGCCGTGCGGTTAATTCGTCCTAAGGTCATAGCGGCGCTTAATCCTCCGGGGCCTCCTCCAACGATTAATACTTCATAGTCGAAAATCATATAAATCCTCTCGTTCGTTTCATTTAAATCGAATGTAGGATATCACTGTTACAAGGAGACGATAATTCCCCATATTGTTGATTAATTGATACCTAAAAGGTATCATTAGTACATATGGATTTTGACAAGCTAAAGGCCTTTATAGTGGTCGCTGAAGAATTGAATTTCCGGAAAAGTGCAGAGATCCTTGGGATGTCTCAGCCACCTCTAACTCGATTGATTTCGTCCTTAGAGAAAGAGCTGGGGAGTCAGCTGTTTGAACGAACAACCCGCTCTGTTAAGTTGACTGGAGCGGGAGTATTGCTCTTGAAGGAAGCTCGGGAGATCGCTGCGGCTATTTCCCGGATTGAAAGCGAGATTCGCTCCGCCAGTCGTATTAAGTCGGGAGTTGTGAGAATTGGGTTTTCAAGAACTTCGTTTATGGCGCGATTCCCAGAAGTCATAGAGCAGTTTAACGAAAGGTATCCAAAGATTAAGTTTCAATATCAAGAGGTGAGTAATAAGGATCTTTTGAGGCAGCTTGCGGATGGTAAGTTTGATCTTGGCTTCATAGAAGGTGTGACAGCCCATCCAGGTCTGGACAGTGTCGAAGTTCTTAAGGAAAATCTGGGGGTTCTTTTACCAAATTCTCATCCTTTGGCTAAAAAGAAAGAAGTTACATTGCAGAGTTTGAAGGACGAGACGATTATCCTGCACTCCAGAAAAGAAGCCGAAGAGTTTCATGATCGAATCGTTCATTTGATGAACGGTCTTACAAAGAAACCTAAAATATATATTAAAGCTGATGATGAAAGTTGTCCGATTCTGGTTGCAACAGGCAAGGGTGTTTCTTTGACTATTGCGAGCAATGCCAACTTTGCTCCACAACGTACTAAGTTCGTTCCGATAAAGAATATGTTTTTGCCTGTACGAGTTTTTTGGAGAACTGAGGATCAGAGTTCCACTGTGAAAACGTTTCTGAGTTTCATTACTGAAAGTAAGTCCGTACTTACTAAAGAAACGCATTGCTTGTACCTTTTGCCAGAATAAAAAAAGGCGCCGATCTAAGATCTGCGCCTTTTTATTTTTAAGCTTGTGCTAAAGACTACTCTTTAGTGATTACGCAAGAACCTTGAACAGATTCTTTGTTAACCAATAGAGTTTGTTCGTAAGAACCTTTTTCGCCACGAACTGATTTGAAACCAACAGATTGGTCACCAGAAGCAGACCAGAATTCGATCACTTCAAGATCGTCGAATTTGTAGTAAGAACCAGCTGGGTAGAAAATGTAGCGGCCAGTTGCAGTGCCTTTGAAATCTTCAACGCCAGTGCCGTTAGCTTGAACATCACCAGTGATGTCGCGGCCTTCGATAGTCAATTGAGCAGATACAACAGCATCACCCGCTGTGCAGTGTACGTCCATTTGAGTTGCGTGAGCAGCAGTTGCAGAAAGTGCGATCAAAGAAGCGATAACTAGAGATTTCATAATTCAAACCTTTCACTTTATAAGTGTCGTGAACGACCCAAAGACTATCCTCCCAATTAAGAAATTGAGTCAATAACAAAACGGTTTAGTCTTTGAGCTTGTTTCGCAAGGTTTTCATGAACGCTCGTGTATCAATTCTTTGCTGTTCCGTAAGGGCATTGAAGTCCTTATTTTCAAGAGCACCGATGATTGCGTAGGCATACATAGAGTGATTAGATTTAGGATGGACTTTAACCATCTTGGTCATGACCTTTTGCCATCCGAGTTTGAACATTTGCTGCGGCGTCTTAATTCCGGCGTCATGCAGCATACCCTCAAGGACGGGGCCGACATTTTTGAGGTCGGAGATCTTTTTGGCCTTTTGCAGCACTTCTTCAGGGGCCGCATCAGAAAACATACGGGGCTTGCGCGTGTCGATTTTGGTATCGATCACAAGCTTTTCTTTTTTAGCTTTTCCAGCGGCGGATTTCTTTTTCTCTTTCGGATAATTTCCCCACAAACTGTGCGGGCGAAGTGCGACTCGCAAGATATCTGAAACCCATTCTTCAAAACCTTCGGTTTCAATCGGCAGGTACAACCACTTGGGTAAAATCGGATGAGGGGAGAGAATCGGGAATTGCTTTAAAGCTTCGGCTTGGTGTTCATGCTCAACCGGGAACATGCAGCCGTTCCAATTGGTTTTGGTGCCTGATTCAAAAGTGATCAGGATGATTTTTTCGTCCAGATAATAAGCAAAACCACCGAACATCGCTTTACGGCGAAAACCCTCTTCAGGGAGAAGGTTTTCGATCCAATAAAGCTCTTGCGGTTCTTTTGCCATGAATAATTATTTACGATGAATGCGTTTGAAAGCAAGGATCGCAGAGTCAGAATCTGCACCGCAAGCTTCTTTCAAACTTTGCGTTGGCAATTTCAAAGTCAGATGATCGTGCAAAACAACGTAGTCGAGTTTCTTTAGCAACAAATCGACTTTGCCTTTGCCTGCATCACAGCTCTTGTCGCTGTCGATGGCGAAAGCCTTTGTTTCGCTGGCGGTTAATGTCTTGGCATTTTTGTCGATAGCGTAAAGCACGCTGTAACGGCACTCTGTATCGCCATCTTTAAAATCAGCTGTTAGCAACGCTTGATCCAAAAAGATGCTGACGTTTAAATCTTCGAAAGAAAGATAAAGATCTTTGATTTCCTGAGGCACCGTGGAAAGTGCTTTTTCCGAAGTGTTTTTGCAAACGTACTTATCGAATTCTGAATAGTAGTGTTTGTATTCCAAAACCAAATCGCCATCCATTGGAACCGCGAATGATAGGGCTGAAAAAGAAAGAACGGAAGCAAGGGCAGACAACGCAAGTTTGCGCATAGGGGACTCCTTAACATTTGAGAGCCCCGTTCTAACAAAAAAAGCTCCCTTTCCATACTTTCATCGCCGGTCGTGGCAAAATGAAAATCAATCGATGGGAGCTTGTAAACACCTTAGACAGTCATGAAATTAATAGCTGTCGGCCGGTGCTCTGTATCCTGGCTCACGAGAGTCAGGAACTGTAATACGCTCTTCGATATAGATCCTCTCTGTAGGACGGTCGCGTTGCTCCAGATACTCGATGGCACTGGCCTGACGAGCTCTGCGCGCTTCATTGGTTGTATCTAGTTTTGCGGGGCTAGAGTTTCTGTCCTGCATAACTGTTTCAAGCAGGCTTTTTTCCGCGTGGGCAAAACTAAAAGCCATCATCGCAAAGGTAAAAACTATGAGCTTTTTCATGAGAGATCCTCCTTGGATTTATATGTCCCATGATCCGTCTAGATTGTGAGCCAGAACAGTCCGGATCCATCTATGGTGGCAAGAATCATAGATAAACAAGTTGGAGACCACAGTTCTTAGTCGCATAGTAAAGTCATAAATAAAACTAAGTATGATGCAGAGCCTTACATGCGTGTTTTGACGTAGAAAATACTCGTTGTAAACAAATCTTCATTGCGAGTGTGTAAGGTACCCTACATCTGTCGAATAGTGCTTGAAGTGTGTCCATAACATTCGTTACAAGATGCTTTCTTGGGGAAAATTGGAACGTGTTTAAGTTTTGGAAGAACCTATCGGTCGTAAAAAAGCTCTATGTTGTCGTCGGCGGGATGGCATTGTTGATTGCTATCGAGTTGGGCACCCTGGTTTTTGCTTTGTCCACGCTGTCTTCCGTCCGAGCCTTCGTGGGTGGCGAGGGGCTTTGGTCCAAGGCACAAAAGAACGCCATTCACTCGCTGTCTTCCTATATTTTCACTAAAGAGCAGCATTACTACGACGACTTTCACAAATACATGCAGATCCCTTTGGGGGATCGAAAAGCACGTTTAGAGTTGATGAAGCCGAACCCTGATTTGAATGAGGTTCGCGCAGGTTTCATTCAAGGTGAAATTCATCCCGATGATATTCCGGGTGTCATTCGCATGCTGCAAAGATTTGGGCATATCTCTTATATCCAGCGAGCTGTGGTTGCGTGGACTCATGCAGATGAAAAACTTAAAGTCTTAATTCAAAAAGCAGAAGAACTGCGCGTGATCTTTTCTAAAAATAACGTAGATCAAGAACAAGTTCGTAAGATCTTGGCCGAGATCGATGTTCTGAATGAACAACTCACAGCGTACGAGACGGAATTTTCCAGTGTTCTGGGAGAGGGCTCGCGATGGCTGGAAAACATCTTAATGATGTTGTTGGTTTTAGCGGTCATCACGATTGAGGGAACGGGGTTGTTTTTAACATTCTCGTTCGCAAAAGGGCTTAATCGCAGTTTGCTTGAGCTTAATCATGCCACGCGAGAAATCGGGCAGGGCAATCTTGGAATCACAGTTCCTGTGCACTCTCAGGATGAGCTTGGTCAGTTGGCTCAGTCGATCAATAAAATGAGCCATGATCTCGATGTGAATATCTCCCAGCGCTTGCTTGCTGAAAATGCCAATCAGGTGAAGACCTTGTTCCTGGCGAACATGAGTCACGAGATTCGCACGCCTTTGGGAATTATCCTAGGTATGACTGATATCTTGAAAGACCCGCAAGTCAGCGATGAAGAAAAACGCAAGTATCTAGATGTCATGGAAAGCACCGGGCATAATCTTGCGCGTTTGATTAATGATATTTTGGATATCACTAAGGTGGAGGCTGGGCATCTGGAAGTTGAGTTCACCGGCGTTCACATGGATGCCTTTATTGAAGAGCTTAATAGCATGATGCATGTGAAGGCTTTAAAAACGGGTTCTATGTTAAGGTTTGAAGTGTTGGCGTCAGTGCGAAATCTTGTTATCGCCACTGACAGAAATCGCTTGAAGCAAATTTTGGTGAATCTGATCAACAATGCTTTGAAGTTCACTCATGACGGTACTGTGCAAGTGACGGTCGGTGCGATTCACGATGAAATGTTTTTCGAGGTGAGTGACACGGGCATTGGTATTCCCCTAGAGCAGCAAGGCAAGCTCTTTCAGAATTTCTTCCAGGTGGACGCTTCCAGCACGCGCCAGTACGAGGGCACGGGCTTGGGGTTGGTACTTTCTAAAAAGTTAGCTAAGTCTTTGGGAGGCGACGTGATCTTAAAGCGCAGCGCGCCTGGCGAGGGCTCGGTATTCCGACTCACGATTCCTCAAAGAGAAATTGCCAAGGCCGAAAAGCCAGCAGTTAAAACTCCACAAGAAGTCGAAGCTATGACGGAACAACTGCGTGGTTTGGATGTCCTCGTGGTTGATGATTCTGAAGACAATCAGGTTTTGATCGAACATTATCTGAAAAAGCGTGGCGTTCTTTGTGAATTTGCGAATGACGGCACAGTCGCTCTACAGAAAACCGTGGATAAAGAATTCGATGTGATCTTGATGGATATGCAGATGCCACGCATGGATGGCTATCAGGCCACTCGAGAGCTGCGTGAGCGTGGCTATAAGGGGCCAATTGTGGCGTTGACCGCTCATGCGATGAAGGAAGACCGCGAGCGTTGTATCAATGTTGGTTGCAATGACTACCTTACTAAGCCTATTGAATCTGAAAAGCTCTATGAGACACTGATACATCTCACGCAAGTCCAAACTCAGCGCAACACACTTGCAAAGGCTAAGTAATCATCAGCTACATCAAATCGAAATAATCGTGACTAGCAAACTTTGGCCAGCTGGATTTTTCTTACACACTGATCTGCCGCGAGGAAGATTTTAAAATACAGACCTTTTGGTCAGCTCCTTGCATACCGATAATGGTGTATACTTGTAGAATGTTGTAAGGAGTCCTAAGATGAGTAAAACAATTGGAATGATCACAGCTTTAATCGCAATGAGTTTCCTTTCAGCCTGCGCAACGACATCGTCTCAACACGAGACACAGTCGATGATCTCTCCTGCGGCTGAAACTTGGGAAGTGTCAGAAGTTCCTTTCATCCAAGCGGTGAAAAAAGCCCCAACGAAATCTGAAATCGTGGAAAATAAGGTCAAAAAGAACCACAAGCAAAACTAATTTGTTCTTTCAAATTTTAAATAAAAAAAGAGCGGGATAAAACCCGCTCTTTTTTTATTTCTGTAGCTTGCTTCCTACTTTTTTATGAAAGCAGGTTTTACGATTTGTGACTGAGTATCTTCAGCCACCACGTCTCTAACAGACATATTTTGTGGCGAGTAAAGGATCAGGTCTGCGTTGCTATAACCCTTCGTCAAACGAACCGCGGATTCACCATGACCAGGCAGTGTGATCGCATCTGGCATTCCAGTGTAAGCTTGTCCAAGCTCGCTTAAAGAAACTTTCTTCCAGCTGTTTGCGCTACCCAAATAGTCATCGTACTCAATCGCACCATAATCATTGTGCGTAGTTGATACTTTGATTTTTAGTTCGCCGGTGGAGGCAACAACCAAGTCGTTCACGTCAGCTGTGATAATCGCCAAAGTCGAATTATCAAACACAGTCATCGGCAGAACATTGATCACGGCGGCTCTGTAGTCTTCCACGACTTTTTTGCCACTCAAAGCATCCGTCTCGTATTGCTTACGGATAGCGCGAGCTTTGTTTCCGTCTAACAAAAGACTTACGAATTTCTCGACAGCCAAACCTGGAAGGTCTGTGCCTACAAGGCCTGCCAATTCTTGATCAGCAATACCATCGTCGTTCGAGTCGATTTGTACGTTCACTTCGCAGCGGTGCCATGTTGTAAGGCCTTCGTAAAGCTTCAAGGCTACTTGCATATAGCGTTTGCCATCTTCGCCAGTGATCACACGGTAACCAGAAGACTGCAGGTCGCAGTTACGGCTGTGAGCCATGTCTGGTTTTGGATCTTTTTTACGATCATCTTTACCAAGGGAGTTAAAGATATATGCTTTACCTTCATTGATGCCCTTGTTGGCGATTTTAAGAACGGCTAGGCTACCCGGAGCATCTGCTTTAGAGCTTGAAGCCACGGCCAAAGAAGTCGCCTCAATTCTTGAAATCTTACGAGTTACTGCCAATGCTGGCATTTGCAACAAGATTTCTTCGCCTTGAGTGAACGACAAGAAACCATCCAACTCTTCGTTCGCAGATTTCATCAAACTGCTATCGACTTGAATACGTACGATCACTTTCTTAGACTCACCAGCAGGGATCGTCACTTCAGGAACGCGGAATTGCAGGGCTTTAGAGCCCGACCATTTCGCGCTCAAGCGGATCGCATCCTTAGAGATATTTTTGAAAGTCACATCCATAGTCATTAGTTTTTGGTTTTCGATATCAACCAAGCCCAAAGACAACGTCGAAGGTGAAGACACAACCTTTGCTTCAATGGATTTATCCACTTGAACACGGCCCGCACCCTGACGGCTTACAGAGTAGATGTTTTTCTTTTCGTCATTGATCACTTTACCGTGACCCAATAAAACGGATTTCAATTCAGGCACAGAAAGCTCTGGGAACTTTTGTTTCAAAAGACCCATAACGCCCGCAACGTGCGGACCAGACATAGATGTCCCAGACATCAAAACACCTTTATCACCAGCTCCACGAGCTGCTGAAATGATATTTGTTCCTGGGCCTGAGATCTCAGGCTTGATCAAACCGTCTTCAGAGCGTGGACCGCGAGAAGAGAACGGAGAGATCGTATCCGCTAACCAAGGTTTTTCAATTTTAGACTCGGATTTCAAATTCACAGTTACTGATTGACCACCAGACAACACAGCTTTGATCTTGTTGCCAGCTTCTTGGTCGATCATAACAGCTGGGATTTGAGCCGCTGTTTCGTTGGCCATCGTGATAGCATCACCTGGAGCATTGTTGGCAACGATCACACCGATCGCACCAGCCGCTTGGGCGCGTTTGATTTTATCACCGAAAGAAACAACACCACGGTCGATCAAAGCCATTTTGCCTTTGATCTTTTCAGCTTCCTCAGCAGAGTAGTCCTTGTCAGCAACGCCAGCAAAGATCAACTCACCCTTACCATTTTCAAGAGTAGGAGATGGTGTGTTTTGCGCTTCCTTGATTTCAGCCAAAAGCTTCGTACCATTCGCTTCAAACTCAGCGCCTGGGAAGCTTACGTTTTGCGACATATCATCAATGCTAGACGCAACAGAGATCGCATCATCAGAAACTGACGGTGCACCCACGATATAAGCTTGGTCTCCTGAGTTACCCGCAGATGCTACTACAACTGTACCACCACGAACCAAGTTTTTGATTGCAGCATTGTACATGATGTGCGGAGTCCCGTAGCTAGAACCCAAAGACAAGTTCACCACGTCAAGTTGTTGCGAGAAACTCAAATCACCAGTTGGGTCCGCCGCATACTCAAGAGCTGCGATCACAACCTCATCACTCGTGCCACCTTTACCGAAAACTTTGATCGCGTAAAGCAATGCATCTGGTGCAACACCGTCGTAAGTGTTCACTCCATCACCGATACCCGCAACAGAACCCGCTACGTGAGTGCCATGAGTGGCCTCATCCATGGGATTTTCATCAGGAAGTGGAATGCGGATTTTAGGATTTGAAGAGCTTGGTGACCAGTTGCTACCAACTAGGTCGATACCACCCACAACTTTTTTATTTGGGAAAGCGGGCGTCGGAGCTGAAGGATTCACAGCCTTATAAGCGTCCACAGTGCCTTCGCCGCCGAACATTTTATGAGTGTAGTCGATACCTGTATCGATCACACCAATACGCATGCCTTGGCCGCGGATGTTTTGCGCGTAAGCCGCCTCACTTCCGATGAATTTCACCGAAGTCTTAGGTCCCACCATACCAGTTGGGCTTGCTTCAACGTCGTCGTCTTGAAGGCGAGCAAATTGACCCGCTTTTTCAGACATAACAACGTTAGGGATCTTTTTAATAGCCTCTAATGTATCTGCTGGGGCGTAAACCACCAGGCCGTTCAAAACCAGACGGTAGCGAATAAGGATGCGAATATCCTTAGAGATCTTTTGCAGTTCAGCGATAGTCGCTTCTTGCTCCGCTTTAATAGCGGCAGCCTGCTTTTCATCGATAATAGTTTTACCGTTTTGGCGGTTTGCTGTTTCTAATAGAGCAGGAGTTGAGAGCTTAGCGATAAAGATCTCAGGAGACTTAATATTAGAACGGGTGCTGTAAAGGCCATCCAATAGGTCCGATTTAAAGATCGGAGAATTGGGTTGGGAAGGGCTGCAAGCCCCTATAAATAGAACTGAAAACAGAAGAGTTGAAAAATATTTCTGCTGTGTATTCAATTTAAACATCTTCATCGCGGCCCCTAACGTTCCAGGTGCCATATAGGCACCATTATCCAAAGAACTAGTATTTCCGTTCTGGGTTATTCCAAGAAGCGTGCCGGATAAAATGCCACCATTTTGGGCTGTTTCTGGTTGCTAAGGACGCGAAAGGATAAAGAAAAAGCGCAGTTCCTGACGTCGAGATCGGAAGGCTGCGCTTTTTAAGGGACTATTTAATTAGGGATCGTCTTACTGCCAAGGGCACTCAAGCTTTTCGGAACCTTGAACCAATGTGATGTTGTCATCTTGGTTGTAGGCAGCAAGCTTGTGGTCCGCAGTGAATACCAACCCATATGGATTGTCGCCTGGGTAGGATTTCGCCTCGTAATACACGGCTCCTGAAGTTTTAGAAGTCATCGTAACAAGGTAAAGGTCGTTGTACTGTTGTTCACCCTTTGTAAAAAGCGCTTTGATCTCAGATAATGTCAAAGGAGCTTCTACATACTCTTGTTGAATCAAGTGTTGGTTGATCATGTCAAGTTGTGCGGGAGTCAGGCTATTTGCCTTATTCACGTAGATGAATGTTTCAGAGAAAGCCTTTTCGTAAGCTTCTGGATCGTCAGAAGTTTGCAGAGCGCAAAGCTCCATCATTTTGGAAAAGTCAGCCGCCGCAAATGCACCGGTAGATACGAACAGAAGAGTTAGAGCAAGAACGAAGTGTTTCATCGAGTTATCCTTTAATGTGATGCCAAGGATTTAGCCCGCCGGTGGATAATTCGTAAAGTACATTTAAAGTAATATATAATGCGCAAAACGTATATCTGACTTCGGACGGCGAGAGTTATTTGGAGTCACCAGCCGTGTAGTAGTACGAGCGCAGAATTTTGTCCAGAGTTCCGCTGCGAGTGATTGCCGCGATGGCTTTATTTACATCTTCGATTTTGAGTGACGATTTTTTAGAGACAGCACACTTCGTCAGCACTGAATCCATCCCCAGGTCGGCGGATTGCAGAGGGGGATAGAGGCTGTTGTAGTACGCAAACTCAAGGTTCGACATCACGATATAGTGAATGCGCCCTTTAAGTAGCTTTTTGATGTTGGCGAGGTTGTTAGGCCCGTCTTCGCGTTTGATGGTTCCGGATTGGAAATGGGGATCTAGGCTGGTGTAAATAAAGTTTAAAACCACTCCCACGTCCTCGCCTTCGATGTCTTTAACGGAGGTGATGCGCTTGTTGTCTTTCAGAAAGACCAAAACATTGGAGCTTGCATAGAGTTTATTGGTCCACCAGACGTCGTTTTTAATGGCTGGTTGCCAGACTTCATTCAAGTGGCAAAGGATATCGATTTTACCAGTAGACAGATTCGGGCCGACACGGCGCTTGGGAACCAAAAACCATTTAGGGGTAACTTTAAGTTCCTTAGCGATAGCGGTGCCGAGGTCTTTTAAGATGCCGCCTTCAAGAGTTGTTGAATTGTTTTCGGTCTGCAATTGCACCAGCGGCATCGCATAGTCCATGTTCACGCCAAAGACGATCTCTGTCTTTTCTGCTGCGAAAGACGCAAAAGCGAACATAGTGATGAAAGTCGCGGTGAAACAGTGTTTCATAGTTTAAGCATAACCAACGTTTGTTATAAGTCAAATTTGAGGTCGTTCCACTTCAAAGATTTCTCCGTGCCCTATCGCGAGTATTCTCCTATTCAGTTGAGGTTTAATAGTAAATCCCCCCGTCATGCTGCCAAATGCGGGGATAGTCAGGGAATTGCTATCCAGAACAAAGCAGGGAAGCTTCAGGCGCAATGCTCCTTGGTGGATGTTCACGATCGGATGAATGTGTCCCTGAATCTGGAATAAGGGGGAGTGTGGGTTTTTATGGCCATGAGTCATAAGAAAGGGGCCAATGGTCAGTTCTTCTTCGACAAAATGAAAAGGCATATTTCTTAGAATTTCGTCAGAACCTTTTTCGTGATTTCCCAAAAGCAGAGTCCACTCAACATTTTCGTGAGCTGCAAAAAAACTCAGAAAATCACGCACCACAAACTCACTTAATGAAAAGCGATTGTGAATCCAGTCACCCAAGATCACGGCCTTTTTGATATGATGATGATGAATCAAATCACTGAGTCGATCTAAATCCTCTCGATGTCCTCCGGAGGGCAATGGAACACCTGCCGCCTGATAACTTTCAGCTTTGCCCAAATGAAGATCCGAGAGACCTAGTAGCTTCTCTGATTTCCAGACAAAGGCTTTTTCTGGCAAAAGTTCAATGCTTTGTTGGGCTGCTTGAATGATCATTTTTCTTTTCCCAACTTTTTTTAAGTCGTGCGATTTTGCTTTCTAAACTTTCATTGGAAAGATTTCCGGTAGCGATGGTTTCCACGACTAACGGAAATGACAAAGGCGATGGAGACGGCAAATTGATCCAAGCGGTTTTCATTTTGCTCATACGTTGTAGTGTGCGGCGAATCCGGCCGCTTTCTAGTGAGTTCGCTAAGACCTCATCAAAGCTTTGGCGGATCAGTAAATTGTTGGGCTCGTGTTTTTTAAAGACATCGTAAAGCAGGGATGCGCTGATTTGCATCTGTCTTCCGGTTTTAGGGGAGCCCGGATAACCAACAAAGACTAACCCCGCGATTTGCGCAATTTCTTTAAATTGTCGTTGGCTCAGTTGCCCAATCTGCAAGGACTGCCCAATTTCGTCGACCAAATTGTGATCAGAAAAAAAGTCGTCGTCAAATAGACCTTCGAAGTCATAGTCATGAGGGCCCATGATTTCAAAACCATAATCGTTTAAAGAAAACGAAAAGGTTGTCGGGGCTCGTTGAGCAAAGCGATAGCCCCATAGCTGAGCTAAACCTTCATGCACCGAGCGTCCTTCAAAAGGATACACAAATATATGGGTTCCTTGTTTGGAGGTCCATTTTTCTATCAGTAAAGTGTTGGGATCGGGCAGGATCGACATTTCGCTTTGCGTACCAAGCAGTGGTTTTAAAAAACGATCTAGGCCGGGATGTTTTTCAGTTAAGACCTCGCGAAACGCATTCCCAAGGGTTTCAGAAATAGGAAAACGTCCCCCGTCCCAAGAAGGAATGGTATTGGTCGGAGCTTTACTGGATTTCACATAAGCGGTCATATCTTTCAGCAGCACAAATTCTAATTTTTTTCCTGCGAATTGAAAGACGTCGCCTTTTTTTAATTTCGAAATGAAATTTTCTTCAACGGAGCCTATGCGCGTTCGATTGGTGTAGGAAACTTGCACTGATTGGCGGGAAACAATTGTCCCGATACTCATACGATGCAGTTTTTCGGTGCGTGGATCTGCGGGACGATATTTCCCTGATTCCTCATCCATCACGAGTTTATGAAACTGCGGATAGGACTGCAATGTTTCACCACCTTGAGTTAAAAACCGACGACACCAATTCATTTCGTCTTGAGTGATTTCTGAGAACGAAAAGGTTTCTTTGAGCGAGAGCCATAATTCATCCATTCGCAGGCCCGGGCCGCAGGCAAGGGTCATCATATGTTGAAGTAATACGTCCAAAGGTTTTTTGATGGGGCGGCGAGACTCGATATGTTTATCGGATAAGGCCTTTTTAACGGCTTCAAGTTCAAGGATTTCCCAAGAGTTCGTCGGTACGAACAGTAAACGGCTTTTTCCGCCAGGGCGATGAGCCGAACGTCCCGCTCTTTGAATCATCCTCGCAACCATTTTGGGCGAGCCAATTTGTACGACTCTTTCAACGGGTTGAAAGTCGACACCTAAATCTAAAGACGATGTGCAGACAACCCATTTCAGATCGCCGTTTTTTACGCCCTCTTCCACGGCTTCCCGTTCCTCTCTTTCAAGAGAGCTGTGGTGCAGGGCCATGAAAGGTTCCATGTCAGGACGTGCGGCAAGCAGAGCTTCAAACCACCGTTCCGCTTGGGAGCGGGTGTTGGTAAAGATCAATGTTGAAACTTCGGGATCAAGTGTCTCCATTAAGGAATCTTTTAGCGCAAATCCCAAATGACCCGCCCAAGGAAAACGATCGATTTTTTCTGGTAGCAGGCAGTCGAGTTCCAGTTTGCGATCAGAACCTCCCGAGATAACGACAGGCTCTTGCCCACGACCCACGGCAACTTTAGCAGCCTCGTCTAAATTCCCGATGGAGGCTGACATGGCCCAGGTTTGCAGTTCTGGATTGATGGATCTAAGGTATGAAAGAGATAACTCGCAAAGGCTTCCACGCTTACTCGCCATCAGTTCGTGCCACTCATCTAAAATAACGACCTGCAGACTTTTAAAGAAATCTTCAGCATCCGGCTGTGAGATCATAACAGCCAGCGATTCCGGAGTGGTCAACATCAGGTCTGGCGGGTTTGTCAGTTGTTTTTTCTTTTTCGCAAAAGTAGTGTCGCCTGTACGGGACATTACTTTGATGGGCCACTTCATTGTTTCAATAGGTTCTTGGATTGCGGCTTCGATATCTCGGGTGAGTGCGCGCAAGGGAGTTAGATACAGCGCTTTTAATCCAGGACGAGGATTATGGATGAATTTTGCTAAGGGTCCCATGATGGCTGCATAAGTTTTTCCTGAGCCGGTAGGGATGTGTAAAAGACCGGAATCGCCTTTTAAGTAAGCCTTCCAAGCTTGTTCTTGAAATGGAAAGGGCTTCCATTTTTTAGTCGCAAAGAAATCATAGATGGGTTTTAATTCGCGACTCATTGGCTTACCGCCTTTAAAAGTTCTTGGGCAGAGGTCAGAGTGTCAGCATCTTCAACTTTCTTATCTTTTCTCCAGCGCAGGATTCGCGGGAAGCGCACTGCAATTCCGGATTTATGGCGAGAGGATGCTCCGATGCCTTCAAACCCAATTTCAAATACGTGTTCTGCTTCAACGGAACGTACCGGTCCAAACTTTTCTTTGGTGTGTCTGCGAATCCAGGCATCAAGTTCGTCGATTTCTTTTTGATCTAGGCCCGAGTATGCTTTGGCAAATGGAATCAGTTCGTGATTCTCATTCCAAAGAGCGAAGGTGTAGTCGGTATAGAGATTGGATCTACGACCCGTGCCTGATTGCGCATATAGCAAGACGGCATCCAGTGTCAGGGGATCGACTTTATACTTCCACCAATTGCCGGTTTTTCTTCCGACGGAGTAAACTCCCGCCCACCATTTTATCATGAGACCTTCGGAATCTTTGTCCCGGGATTGCTGGCGCAGGTCATTGAGTTCTTCTAAAGACTGAACCTCAACAACCGGGGATATTCTAATTTGGGGATTTTTGAATTTGCTTAAAACCTTGTGGAGATGTTTTTTGCGGTTCTTTAAGGTTTCCTGGCGAATGTCTTGGCCGTTAATTTCTAAACAGTCATATCCCATAAAGCCAGCCGGAAATTCCTTCAGCATTTGCGCTGAAACCTTTTTTCGCCCCAGGCGGCGCTGCAAAGATTGAAATGAAGAAATGCGATCATCTTTAAATACCAAGATTTCGCCATCTAGAGCCGTACCTTCGGGAAGTGCATCGAATATTTCTGCTAGCTCGGGGAAGGTGGCGGTGATGTCTTCTTCGCCACGGGACCAGATCCATGTTTGGCTTTCACGGCGAATGACTTGGGCACGAATACCGTCGTATTTCCATTCGATACACCATTCACTGGGATCAAATTGTTTTTCACTGCGCTCATTCCAAGGGTGAGCCAGGCAGAATGGATAGGGCTGACTAAAAGTGACTGCTACAGCATCTCGAGACACGACTTTTTCAAAGGCCTCGGCACCTGTTTCAAGACTGCCGCTAAGGCGATGTGCGATCTGGTCGGTGGCGACATCATAGACCTCAGACAGCGCACGAATAACTAACTTGTCACTGACTCCCACTCGGAAGGCGCCAGTGATTAATTTATTTAAAATGTAAACTTCTTGCTGGGTTAACTTTTTCCAGAGTTTTAATAAATGATCCGCTTGTTTCTGTTCATCTTTAATTTTCCCAAGCGATGGAATTTCCTCTTCCATCCATTCGGTTAGACTTTTATGTGTCGAGCTGGACGTGGTTCTGCATAAATTCAACGAATGAGCAAGCAGGCTTAATGTTTCAGCGGTGTCACCCACGTGATCTCGGCTTTCTTGCCAAAGCCATTCAGGATAATGAGTGCTCGCTAAAAACAGACTACTGAGGGTTCTAGATGTGATCGCACGCTTAGAGATTTTTCCGGTTAACAGCATCAATGTCCACATGGAATCTTCTGGCGTGGCATTGGTGAAATACTTTTTAAGTGCAGCCACTTTTTCGTTGGTAGAAGTGGTGGAGTCGAGTTCTTCGTAAAGGGCTGCGAACTCCTTCATGAAGCCTCCTCTTCGGCTTCATATTGTGTGACGAATAGTTTTACCTCTTTACCTTGCTCGTTTAAATAGCGTTGTAAGACGTCGGTTCGTCCATGAGTCAGATATATTGTTGAAGCTTTTGTTTCCGTGATGGTTTGATTGAGTTCATTCCAGTCAGCGTGATCTGAAAGCGCAAAACCCTTTTCATAGCCTTTGCGTCTTCGTGTTCCGCGCACTTGCATCCAGCCCGAAGCAAATGCGGTTTGTGGTTCTTTGAATCTTTTCATCCAAGGCGAGCGATGCGCTGATGGTGGGGCCAGGATCAGGTCGCCTTTAAAATTATAACCCTTATCATGCTCTTGTACGGAAGCGGTGGGCAGCATCTGAATGCCGGCGTCTCGGTAAATTTGTGTGATCGATTCCATCGCTCCATGCAAATAGACTTTGCGGTCCGTTATTTGACTCAGTTCCGCTAAGACTCTCTGGGCTTTTCCTAAAGCATAACAAAATAACATGCTGGGACGATCTTGATCGGATTGCCACCACTCGTAAATCTTGGCTGCTGTGACATGCCCTGGATCCCATTTGTAAACAGGCAAAGCAAAAGTCGCTTCCGAGATAAAAGTCTCACAAGGAACCACTTCAAAAGGATCACAGGATGGATCGGGGGTGCGTTTGTAATCTCCCGAAGCAACCCACACTTGATTCTTGTACTCGATGCGCACTTGGCAAGAACCCAAGATGTGACCTGCGGGATGAAAACTCACCCAGGCGTTGCCGAGTTTGAATTTCTCTCCGGCTTTATAGGCATTCACTGCGATGTCTTGGCCTAGGCGTAAATTCAAAATCGGAATGCATTTTTCATTGGCGTGATATTCTTTAGAGCCCCAGCGAGCGTGATCAGAGTGACCGTGCGTGATAATGGCTTTCTCCACGGGGCGCCAAGGGTCGATATAGAAATCACCCTGTGGACAATATAAACCTTCGGAAGTCGCACGTACCAATTCCATATCCGAATTTTATCAAGATCTCTTGAAGGGAACAAATTGCGAGGGAGTGTGTTTCGGCACGAGAAACTGAGAATCCTCAATAATTGAGGAAGGCTACAAAACAAATTTCTCTTTTGTAACCCTAGTACATAGGTTGTATCCAAAAATTAATGAAGATTACTAATGATGTCGCCGAAACATAAGGAGGACACCGAAATGGGGAGAATCTTGATCAATGGATAAAAAAATAGCTCTTCAAGCGCAAGCCATCATGAGCGCCATCTTCAACTCCCAAGCGATGATTGAATTCCAGCTAGATGGAACCATTATCAATGCCAACGAAAACTTCCTTTTCGCACTCGGTTATCAACGCGATGAAATCGTCGGTCGTCATCACAGAATTTTTTGTGATCAAGAGTATGTTTTAACCGAAGATTATCGAAAATTTTGGAAAGACCTCGGCGAAGGGCAAAGTAAAAGCGGTGAATACTGCCGTTATTCTAAGTCAGGCCATATCGTTTGGATTCAAGCAAGCTACAATCCGATTCGCGATGAACAAGGTGTCGTGCAAAGTGTAGTCAAAGTAGCCAGCGTTATTACCAAACAAAAAAATCTAAGTCTCGAGCAATCCAGTATCGTTTCGGCCTTGGGTAAATCTCAAGCTACCATTGAATTTGATATTAACGGTCATATCTTAACTGCCAACGATAATTTCCTGAATGCCATGGGATATCCCATGAGTGAAATCGTAGGCAAGCATCACAGTATATTCTGTGACGAAACCTATGCTGCTAGCAGCGAATATGCAGACTTCTGGAGCCGCCTTAGAAGCGGAGAGTTTCAATCTGGGGAGTACCGACGTTTTGGTAAGGGACACAGGGAAGTCTGGATTCAGGCATCTTACAATCCTGTGGTCGACACTTTCGGTAAGGTCACAAAGGTCATCAAGTTCGCGAGTGATGTGACGGCCAGAAAAATACAGGAATTGAATTTTGAGGGAATGGTTAAAGCCATCTCTAATAGCCAAGCATCCATTGAGTTTGATCTCGAGGGAAATATCCTTTCGGCGAATAAAAACTTCCTAGTTGCCATGGGATATAGCGAAGACGAAATCGTCGGCAAGCATCACCGTATGTTCTGTGATCATGCCTACGCGTCTTCAAATGAATACCAAGAATTTTGGAATTCATTTAAAAAAGGAACATTTCATCAGGGCACATTCTGCCGTTATACGAAATCCGGTGCTGCCATCTGGTTGAAGGCGACCTACAGTGCTATTTATGACTTCAATGGAAAGCCATTTAAAATCGTTAAATACGCGACGAACTTCACCGAAGAAAAAAATCTCTTTGCTGAAATGGACGGTAAGCTTCAGGCGATCAAACGCTCTCAAGCCGTTATTGAATTTGACCTAGACGGCAATGTCTTGGATGCCAACGACGCCTTTTTGCATTTGATGAAGTACGATAAAGAACAGGTTGTGGGTAAGCACCATCGCATTTTCTGTAAACGTGAATACACAGAAACAGCAGAATACATTTTGTTCTGGGAACGACTGAAAAAAGGCGAATTCATTCGCAATAGCTTTGAACGAGTGGCTTCAGATGGTGGCCAGGTCTGGATTCAAGCGACGTACAATCCTATTATCGATGCTTCAGGCAAAACCTATAAAATTATGAAGCTCGCGACAGACATCACGCTCGAGAAAAAGACCGCTACGATCATCCAAGCGGCTGGGATCAATATTACTGATCACGTTAATGAGTTAAGTCGCGCGGCCAATCAGATTGCGTCAGCTTCCTTTGAAGCAGAAATCATCGTCAATCAAAGTCGTGACAATGCTGAAGTTGGTAAAGAAAAAGTCCAACAGGTTATTAAGTCTGCTGAAGAGTTTGAACTTAAAGCGAACACGATTTCTGGGATCGTCAGTAAAATTCAAGACCTTTCGGATAGAACTAATTTATTAGCGTTCAATGCGACGATCGAGGCTGTACGTGCCGGCGAATTGGGTCGTGGATTCTCTGTTGTCGCTGACGAGGTTCGCAAACTTGCCGATCAGTCTGCGGAGGCAGCTCTTAAGATCGAATCTTTGGTGTCTGAGGCGCTTCAGTTAGCAAAAAACAACCAGTCTTATTCCAAAGAAGTGGTCGAGGCATTTTTCGAGTTAAGTCAGGGAATTTCAAAAACAGCGAATGGTGTAGCCACAATTGGTGATTCGACAAAACAACAAAATAATCTAGCAACTGCCATCAAGTCTGAGATCGAAAAAATCGCTGAGGTCGAAGAGGAGTCTTCGACCATAGTAAAAGCAGCTTAACGGTAACGGTGAAGTTGTGTCTAAAGAAGAAGTCTTCTGCATTTGGATCATGGGCGAGGAGTATTTCGGGATTCCGATCTCGAAAGTCGCTTCGTTGCACCGTGCTCACATTAAAATGGAGGACTTAGGCAGATCCATCAGTGGTGAGTTCTTAGGCGAGGCTCTTCCTGGGGGAGTATTGGTTCATGCACCCATTTATTTTTCTGAAGACACTTACCAAAAAATGCATCAAGGCAGCCACGCGGGGCGACAGGTTGTTTTATTAAGCAATCGATCCGAACACGTTGCCCTTATCGCGGAACGTGTATTGTTCGTAGGCCTAGTGTCTGATTTTAAGGAATCAACAGCGCCCATCAACTTTATTTCTCCCGAAGATTATTTCGTTAATAAGGGCGATGTTGTCGAAGAACAAAACCATGTCGCTCAGGAGTCTCTGGAGTCTGCAGAGAAGCTATTAGACCTTTTAAAATTTAAGATCAATAACGAAACCTATGAAATGTCTGTCGATGATGTGGTTAAGGTGTACTCACCTAAAGATCTTATTCGCTATCATCTACTTTGTGATGAAGCAGAAGGCTATGTTTTCGGAGGGCATAACACTATTCCAGTTATTAATTTAGGGGCTGATCTCACACGTCATTCAAGCAGGGTCCTTGTTTTAAAGAGTGGTGGCGTCGAAGTGGGCGTGGCTGTGGATGATGTTTCTGAAGTCTCACGGTCTCAGCGAGGTGTTCCTCATAAATTAGATCTTGAAGGGCGATTTGGGTCGCAGCTTTTAAGTGATTTATGTCATGCCTATACAAAAGTATTTCCGTCTCCAGCTAGGACTCTGGCAGAATCACAGAAGAAAGCTTCTTTGATGTACCTCTTAAAAGTTGATATTGGAGAGGTTGTGTTTGTGCCAATAAGTTCGGTGGTTTCTATTCAGCCAGCTGCGGATACGGACATCAGTGCCTCCACATTTAATTATCAGGATGTGGAGATGCCATTGGTGTATTTGCCGACCTATTATGGCTTTCAAGAAAGCTCCGCAGAGCATCACCATCGCCGAGTTCTGATCGCGGAACAAGATGGAGTTCGATTAGCTTTGGTCGTTGATGCCGTTTTAGAGATACTTCAAGTGGATCGAGAGTCAGAAAATCAGGTCCTGAAATGGTGTTTGAACAATTATTCGGAAAAATTCCAGGCTGATGCTCGAGGAATTATTAACGTTGCTGATTACCGTAAGAATACTTTTTTAAATTTGATCTATTTAAGCTTTACTAGTTTGCTCGGGAATAAAGCTGCTTAGTTGCTGAAAACAAGGAAACTACCATGGCAAGAATACTGATTGCTCATATCCCTAAAAAACTAAATTCCTATTGGGATGACGAGTTGAATTGCGTCGTCGATTGTTGGATGGATGTTCATGACGTAACTCCCGCAGATATTGAGCGAGTTATTATAAAACAGGTGGTTCCCTTCGTGCTTCGCAAGGGGTGCCGCATTCATATTATGGATAACTCCATGGCTCAGGGGGCTTTTTCAACCGAAAGCGTGACCTTCCTTAAAAAAGAAATCGGTACAAGAATGGCGACATCGAAGGTGAAGTACCTGATTTCAATTTCGTCGCAATACAGCCCGCTGTCGAATATGTCGGCGAAAAGACTTGAAGCAAAAAGTGAATACAGCTCCGGCGTTTACTGGATCGAAGCTCGTAACCTCGACGACGCCCTCGCAAAAATCAGAAAGATCGAAGAAGACGCCGCCTAAATCATTCAGACCATTCTCTGGCTGGTTGCGAACGACCATCAAGAATTGTGATATTTCTCTTTTTCAGCTCCACAAGGAATTGTCCTGATGGCGGAGTTTTTGCGAACATAAAAGAAGAGACTGTATCCAAATCAATTTTACCAAAGATCTGAGCTTCTATATACGCAGAGCCATTTTCTACTTTAGGTCCCTCTAAATTCATTTTGTAAGCGCTATTAAAACTTGTAGACATAAAAAGATTGCCGTGTTGAATCGCTCTCGCCAGAAATGGAGCAGCCAGGAGACGTTGATTCCATGGAATTGCGGCGTTATGCCACGTGCGCCCTTTTTGAACGGAGTCAAACCAGTCCTTCGTTGTTGCTGTAATTGGAATCATCGGCGTTACAGACGATGAGTCATCCATAGTAAAAGTGAGGCGTGAGGATATCTTTTCGGTTTTTAGTTGATAAGAGTCTGATCCGTAAGGTGCTAATCCCTCAGTGCGGGAGATGAGTCCGGATTCTTGTTTAGGTTGAAGAGATCCGTATTTTGGTTTAGCAGCGGCTGGAAGCTGGGCGTATTCTGATAAATTGAAACCGAAGACATGGGCTTCCACTTCATCCCTCCATTTGGTAGCGGGTCTTTCCTTTCCGGCATTGGTTCCTGTCTCAAAGGTGTTTTTAAATCCAGATGTGGCAATAGCTTCCCTGACTTCCTCTGGAGCGCGAATACTTACTTCAACCTGGTGTTTATCGAAGATTTCAATAGCTTTAATGATCTCTGGTTCCGTGCGCGAACGAATCATTTTTTCGTAGGCGGCATAATTGTCCATGCCACTGGTCTCATGAAACATGCGCGCGAAGTTCTTTTGATATTCGCGAGTTGTCGCCTCGCTTACGGATAGAATTAAATCTTCTTTAACGAAAACAGCAGCGCATGATGGCGCTTGAGCCCTAGCAAAAGCAGGCGTCACCGCTAGCAACAAATTCGCAAGTGCGAATATTGTCATGCGGTTGTTTAGTTTTTTGACGAGGTTAGTCTCTGCTATCGATTTAATTGAGTCGCTCATAGAGTCTCCGTTTATAAGGAATACTCTAGGCAACTATTGTGCCTGTTTCACAATGATATAGAGGCACAATTCTTCAGATTCTTTCGGGTTTTCGTTACCTATATGAGAACGGCGACTATTTGCGAACGACAGCCCAGTTCGTAGAGTCAGCAAGTGATCCTGCAAGTTTGATCTTAGAAGATCCCGTATCAACATTGATGATGATTTGGGAGTTAGACACGGCCTCAATCTGAGTCAAACGCATGAGCTTAGGATTTTTGTGTAAAGATGCTTGAATGGCATCAGCAACAACTTCCCAGCGGATGAAGGGTTCAAAGCTCTGTCCTTGGTTGGAGCTCTTGTAAGAGCCTACAAACCATTGACCTTTAGGGTGAATGAAGACCGGGTAGTTTTGTTTGCCAAAAAATGAAACCTGTTTCCAATTCAGACCATCTTCAGTTGTGTAGATGCCTTCCGCCGAAACAATTCCACGCACAGAAGTTTTACTTTCAAAAGCGATCGAGTAAATTTCACGCTTCATCAGTTCTTCAGTTGTTAGGGTCGCGACTTTGTCAGAAGAGGCATGGGATTCTGAAGAGCTTGAGTTTCGTTTCCACCAGACTTCGCCGTGGCCATCGACTTTACTTAAAGCCCAGATGTTAGCTTCTGGTTTCGTGATCTCAACACGAGATAAAAGCTGAGGGCCTCCAGGGACAGCACGAGTCACAACACCACGAGTGTTGCTAGTGACAAAACCCTGAACTCTTTGCAAAGGAATTTGTGCGCGTTGAGCTGTTACAACATATTCGCCATTGCGATGAGTGATCGGAATCCATTTGTTATCTACGAAAGCTAAATTTGAAAAATCAGCACGGGATGCAAAGTGATTGACGTCGACAAATCCTGTGTTGCCATTAAAGGCAATTTTCATAAAGCCTTTTTCAAAACCCAAGGGAGTGATACGGCTTAGGCGGGGAACTGTGGTGATGACTTTGGCAAGGCTTGAGGATTCTTTGCGCAAGTAAGTGTCCATGATGTTCACAAAAACACCGACGTCATCATGGCGATTTTTAAGCATCGATAGTGGCACCCATCCGATAACATTGTCGCGGTAAGTTTTAACTTTCGCCCAATAGTCATCAGTTTCTAAAATCTCAACCGTTGCATTAGGTCCCAATACTTTGATGGCACCCGAATCATTGCGATTTGCTGAAAGCAACTGGCAAGCAGAGTTGGTATCAACTAATTTTGCAACGTGGATGTCTTTCAGAAGCTGTCGGCCTTCAAGTTCATACTCTTTACGATCCCAACGAACGCGGAACGTGCTTTCGATCTGCGTCGAAACAAGTTTGTTTTCTAAAATAGAACGAGTGGTTTGGCCTGAGGGAAAGGAGCTCTCTTTATTGCGGTAAAATGAAATCGCAGAACTTGCATCGGTCGCTAAAGCTGCATACGCAGAAGGGGCTGCTAAAAGTAGAGGGAAAACGGCCGAAAGTATCGATTGCATTCACTTATTGTGCGGTCCCAAGGTGCAGAGCCTCAAGACCAGAACATCCGCTAACTAGCCTTAAGTGAAGTGCATTTTCAGCTTTCGACTCGTGTGGCCAAAGTGAATTACAGAAGCTTTGGCCTGCCGCTCTCAGAGTGACCGGGCTACTAAAGTAAAGTATCTATAACTACTTTTGTTAAAAGAAAAATAACACGGAGTGGTATATGGATATCAAATTGATCGGTATTGTGGGCGCAGGACAAATGGGGAACGGGATTGCTCAAGTGGCAGCAAACTTCGGTTTCAACGTCGTCATGATGGACGTTTCTGGCGCTTCTCTTGAAAAAGGTATGGCAACAATTTCTGGCAGCTGTGATCGCTTGATTAAAAAAGCGACGATGACTGAAGCGGATAAAGCGGCACTTCTTGGTCGCATCAAAACAACTCAAGAAACAGCAGGCCTAAAAGATTGCGACATCGTGATCGAAGCTGCGACTGAAAACATCGACCTTAAACTTAAAATCTTTAAAGACTTGGATGCAACAGTAAAGCAAGGTGCTTTGCTTGTTTCTAACACGTCTTCAATCTCTATCACTAAAATCGCTGCTGTGACAAAACGTCCAGACAAAGTGGCTGGTATGCATTTCATGAATCCAGTTCCTTTGATGAAACTTGTGGAAGGTATCCGTGGTTTGCAAACTTCGGATGAGACTTTCAAAGCTGTTCGCGCGTTGGCTGAAAAAATGGATAAAGTATTCGTTGAGTCTGTAAAAGACATGCCAGGCTTTATCGTAAACCGCATCTTGATGCCGATGATCAACGAAGCTGTTTACACTCTTCATGAAGGTATTGCTTCTGTAGAGTCTATCGACTCTGCGATGAAATTGGGAACAAACCAACCAATGGGTCCATTGACGTTGGCGGACTTTATCGGTTTGGATACATGCCTTGCGATCATGAACGTTCTTCATGACGGTCTTGGTGATTCTAAATACCGCCCATGCCCGCTTCTAGTGAAATACGTTGAAGCAGGTTGGATGGGTCGTAAATCAGGTCGTGGTTTCTACGACTACTCTCAAAAATAGGATTTAAAAACTATGGCAGGTTTTAATTATAAAACACTTCTACTTGAGCAAAAAGCAAACGGCGTTTGGGTTTTAACTATCAATCGTCCTGAAGCTTTGAATGCATTGAACTCTACAGTCCTTGAAGAAATGGGTGAGGCTCTTCGTCAAATCGGCGAAATGCCTTACGTGGATGCTCGTGCCTTGGTGATCACTGGTTCTGGCGAAAAAGCTTTCGTAGCTGGCGCTGATATCAAAGAGATCAATGCTTTGGATGAAGAAAAAGGCATGATCTTCGCACAACGTGGTCAATCTGTTTTCCACGAACTGACTCTTTTGAAAATCCCTGTGATCGCGGCCGTTAACGGTTTCGCTCTAGGCGGTGGTTGTGAGTTGGCGCTGGGTTGTGATTTCATTTACGCTTCTGAAAATGCAAAATTCGGTTTGCCTGAAGTGAGCCTTGGTCTGATCCCAGGTTTCGGCGGTACGGTTCGCATGACTCGTGCAATCGGTGCTCGTAAAGCCCGTGAATTGACTTACACAGGTAACATGATCACGGCTCCTGAAGCTTTGGCATACGGTCTGGTGAACAAAGTGGTTCCACAGTCTGAACTTATGGCAGCAGTTATGAAAACAGTTGATGCGATCGTTGCTAAAGCTCCAATCGCAGTTGGTATGGCGAAACGCTCTATCAACCAAGGTTGGGACATGGACGTTGAAGAAGCTCAGAAAAACGAAGCAAGAATCTTCGCTGAACTTTTCAACACAGAAGACGTTAAAGAAGGCACTGGTGCCTTCATCGAAAAACGTAAAGCGGCCTTCAAAGGTCAGTAGCTTTTCTCACTCCGGCGTTGCCGGAGTAGCTCTTAAATCAGCGAGGTGAAACTCCTCGCTGATGTTACATAAGGTTTTTATGGCATACACTCCAAAGCATCCAGTTAGAATTGTCACAGCCGCGGCATTGTTCGACGGCCACGACGCCAGCATCAACATCATGAGACGTATCCTTCAGGATATGGGCGCGGAAGTGATCCACTTGGGACACAACCGTTCCGTGAGTGATGTGGTTAAAGCGGTTTTGCAAGAAGGCGCGCAAGGCGTGTGCATCAGCTCTTATCAGGGCGGTCACATGGAATACTTCAAATACATGCGCGATCTTTTGAATGAAGCAGGCGCAGGCTACGTGCAAATCTACGGCGGTGGCGGCGGAGTAATCGTTTACGACGAAAAGAAAGAACTTGAAGCCTACGGTATCTCGCAAATCTTCCATCCAGACGACGGTCGTCGTTTAGGTCTAGAAGGTATGATCGAGATGATCGTAAAAGGTTGCGATTTCGATCTTTTGGAAAAACAAAAAGAATTTAAAACTAAGAAAAACATCTTCCAAGGTGACACAGTTCCATCTGTTGAGCTTGGTGTTGCGTTGACCGCAATCGAAAATGGTAACAAAGATGTTTCGTTGGCTTCGTATGGTTTGGAATCATTCAAAGCGAAACAAGCTCCGTTGGTTTTGGGTATCACAGGTACTGGTGGTGCTGGTAAATCGTCATTGATCGACGAGTTGGTTCAACGTTACTTGAATGCATATCCTGATAAAAAAATCGCAGTTGTCTGCGTGGACCCATCGAAACGTAAAACCGGTGGTTCATTGCTTGGTGACCGTATCCGTATGAACTCTTTGTCTCGTACAAAAGTGTTCATGCGTTCTGTGGCATCTCGTGGTTCGGGCCGTGAGATCGCTTCAAGCTTGCCAGAGATCTTGAAATTCGTTCGTCAATTGGACTTCGATTTCATCATCGCTGAAACTTCCGGTATCGGTCAGGGCAATATGGCGATCACTGAAGTATCCGACATTTCTATGTACGTGATGACTTCTGATTTCGGTGCGCAATCACAGCTAGAAAAAATCGACATGATCGACTTCGCGGATTTGATCGCCGTGAATAAAGCTGACCGCCGTGGTGCTTTAGATGCTCTTCGTGACGTATCTAAGCAGTACAAACGCTCTCGTAAGATCTTCGACAATGCTGTCGAGGTTCCGGTTTATTTAACTCAAGCTTCTCAGTTCAATGATGGCGGCGTTAATAAATTGTTCTTTAGGATTGCAGACGTTTTAGAAGAAAAACAAAAAGGCCGTTGGGTTGTAGACCCAGCCTTCCGCGCAAACATCTTGTCTGCGGAAGAACACGGGATCATCTCAGCAGATCGTCAAAGCTATCTGGCTGAAATCGTATCCACGATTCATAAATATAAAAAACGCACGGAAGACCTGGCTGAAGAAGCTTCCAAACTTGGCAGCTTGCAAAAGCTTGCTCCCATGTTGGGGACTCCTGCGGAAACTGTTTCTAAAGTCCAATCTCAACTTGAAGCTGAATTTACAGCCGAAGAGTTGGAATCCCTTAAAAACTTTGATCAGTTGATTGAGCGTTATTCTGGTGACGAATTGGTATTCCAAGTTCGTGACAAGGAAATCCGTCAAAAACTGACTCGTGAGTCTTTGAGTGGTACAAAAATCCGTAAAGTCGTAGTTCCTAAAATGAAGGACTGGGGCGACAGATTCCGTTACTTGAAACTTGAAAACGTTCCTGGTGAATTCCCATTCACAGGTGGCGTTTTCCCTCTTAAACGTGCCGATGAAGATCCTAAGCGTATGTTCGCGGGTGAAGGTACTCCTGAAAGAACGAACCGTCGTTTCCATTACCTAACTAAAGGTGAAACAGCTCATCGTCTTTCTACAGCCTTCGACTCTGTAACATTGTACGGACAAGATCCTGACAACCGCCCGGATATCTTCGGTAAAGTCGGGGAGTCGGGTGTAAGTATTTGTACTTTGAATGATATGAAGAAGCTTTTTGCGGGCTTTGATCTTATTAATCCAAATACGTCTGTTTCTATGACGATCAACGGTCCAGCACCGATGATCTTGGCATTCTATTTCAACACGGCGATTGATCAGCAGGTTGAAAAGAAAGAAAAGGAACTAGGTCGTAAAGTTACTCCTGAAGAATACAACGATCTTGCGATCTGGACTCTTCAGCAAGTGCGTGGAACAGTTCAAGCCGATATCTTGAAGGAAGACCAAGGGCAAAACACTTGTATCTTCTCGATCAATTTCGCTTTGAAAATGATGGGTGATATTGCGGAATACTTTGTTAAGCAAAAAATCCGTAATTTCTATTCCGTTTCTATTTCTGGTTACCACATTGCAGAGGCGGGTGCGAATCCGATCTCTCAATTGGCATTTACTCTTTCAAACGGTTTCACGTTCGTTGAGTACTATTTATCGCGAGGCCTTAAAGTCGATGACTTCGCTCCGAACTTGTCGTTCTTCTTCTCGAATGGTCTAGATCCTGAGTATTCAGTATTGGGTCGTGTGGCTCGTCGTATCTGGGCCGTAGCAATGCGTGACCTTTATAAGGCGAACGATCGTTCACAAAAATTGAAATACCATATCCAAACGTCAGGTCGTTCATTGCATGCTCAAGAGATTGACTTCAATGATATCCGTACGACGTTGCAAGCCTTGCTAGCTATCTATGATAACTGCAACAGCTTGCATACGAACGCGTATGACGAAGCAATCACAACGCCGACGGAGGAATCTGTTCGTCGTGCGATGGCCATCCAAATGATCATCAACCGTGAGTTCGGTATGACTATGAATGAAAACCCAATGCAGGGTTCATACTTCATGGACGAATTAACTGACTTGGTTGAGGAAGCGGTATTAGCTGAATTCAAAAAAATCAGCGAACGCGGTGGTGTTTTGGGTGCGATGGAAACTCAGTACCAACGTTCTAAGATCCAAGAAGAATCCTTGTATTATGAGCGCCTAAAACATGATGGCACTTTGCCAATCATTGGTGTGAACACATTCATCGATCCAAAAACAATGGCGGCGGACTACGTTCCACCGAAAATTGAATTGGCCCGTGCTTCTTACGAAGAAAAAAACCAACAGCTCGACAACGTTCACAAATACCAAGACGACCACAAATCCGAAGGTGATAAGGCGTTGAGCAAGCTTAAGGAAACTGTGTTAAACGGCGGAAATATCTTCGCTGCTTTGATGAACGCTGCGAGATACTGCAGTCTTTATCAAATGACCACCGCTCTATATGAAGTCGGCGGTCAATACCGTCGTAATCTGTAAGTTAATTATTTAAAAGGGAGTCGAAAGACTCCCTTTCTCATTCTGAGAAATTGCCTAGCCTAACTACCACTGTCTAAGTCCTGGTCTTTCCCTAAGCGATGAGTTTGTTCTCACTCTATGGTGCTGATTTTGCTATAGTAGTGGTAATGCACTCCAAAAAAATCCTATGGTTAACTTTTTGTTTGAGTCTATTTGCGCTGCCAGTGATGGCGCGAACGGTTTGTACTATCACTCTGAATTCCGAGCATGAGAAAAAGATCTTCACCTCTCGTTATAAAAAAGAGGGCGTGGAGTTTAAAGAGCTCACCGATTTTAAAAGCAGCAACGACGATAAAAATTGGTTCGATAAAGCCTGTGCCAGTGGAGTTAAGTGTGACTCCCTGATTATCTCAGGACACTTTGGCGGCACCTTCTTTGGTGAAGATACCAATCTGACTTTGCCACTGCAAACAATGGAAAGAAAAGCCTGCTCTAAAACCTGTGAGGGGATTTTGTCTCAACCTAAGGAAGTCTATCTCTTTGGTTGCAACACTCTGGCTGATAAAGCTAAAGATCGTCGCACTCCAGAGCAATACCGCGAGGTTCTGCTGAATGATGGTATTTCGGAAGCCTACGTTGATCGCATCGTGGCGGCTCGATACAGCCCTGTTGGGGAGTCATTTAAATCTACGATGCAAAAAGTATTTTCGGGGGTTCCGCAAATCTATGGATTTGATTCCATTGGTCCTTCCGGGAAAACGGTGTCTTCTTTTCTTAAAAAATACCTAGATCAAATTCCTAACTACTCTAAGCGCTTGGACCAATTGGAGGCTGAAAAGGTGATGAATCAAATCACCAAGGCTAGTGATATTAGCTCCAGCTATTCAGATCCCTGGAATTCAGCGATGAAGGGTACGGCCTACGCCGCTTGTAGTGGTGCTGTGGATGAGCAACGTAAAGAGTGTATTCTGTTCGATGATAAAGCCTCTAAGTATGAAAAAATGCTGACTGTAGAGTCTCTGTTAAATAGCCCTGATCGCAAAGACCATTTCTTGGTGGTTGAAGAGTACCTAAACGGTATTGATATGAAAAACCTCTCGGCTGACGAAAAAGATGTTCTTAGTCGTATTAAAAGCAACACGATGGCGGCTAATGAATTAAAAGCAATCACGCCGAAACTAAACTCCGTTCTAGAGACGAAATTCCCCTTGGTAGATCTAGCGGGTAAAGTCGGCTGGATGTCTCCGGATGAGGTCAGTAAAGAATTAGAAGATACTATGAAGGTTGCGATGAAAGGTAAGGGATTGACCAATACAAAGGTTCAAGCTTTCTGCTCGATTCGCAATCCTCCTGATATGAGTAAATTCAATGCGCCAGCGGCGTGGTATCAAGACAGCAACTTCCTCACGGTCGTGGGATGCTGGCAGGGTACTGCTGGAAAAACATCTCTGCCAACAACGGTGGTTTCACAGTTGAGTCGTCAGTTGGATAGCTCTGATCCCGATACAGCGGTTGAAGCGCTAGGAATGGTGAAATCAAGTGTTGCGACAGATCCAGCTCTACAAAAGAAAGTCGCGAACCTATTGTATTCAAATCAGATCAGTATTTCTGCCTCAGCGATGAGTGTATTAGGCAATGTTCGCAACCCATCGAAAGAAGTTGTCGATGTCGTCGCTCAAGGTTTGAACTCATCAAATCCTGACGTGCAAAAGCGCTCTGCCTTCACGATTCGCAATATGGGTATCCAAGACCCTGACCTCAAACGTCGCGCCTTGCAGATCGCTCCGCAAATGCAGCCTTGGTAAAAATACCAGGGCTGTTTGCAATCATTGTCACAAGTGGAACAATTCGCAGTTCAAACTACCGTCTCAATACGGGAATTTCCATCTGAGAACGAACTCATGGCGTCTCATATTTGTTTGTGCCACTCTGAGTTAGGCCCCGCGATTGCATTAGTAAAGTCATATGCAAAACAAAGTATCCAAACTCAAAAAAACAGTGGTTTACGTGACTATCATTTTAGCAGGCGTCAATGTTCTTATGACAGCGGTCAATGCGGTGTCTGGGGAACAAGAGACGAAGGCTCATTCGTTCCATACAATTGCTTGGGAAAAAAGATAGAAAAGGTAACAGTTCCCTTTTTTAGGATTTAAATTAAATAAGAGATGAATAACAAAAACGCCAGAGAACCTGGCGTTTTTTATTTGATGAAATGTAACGCTAGTTTTTAGCAAAAAGTTTCGCAAGAAACAGAACCACCATCGCGCCAAATACCGAAGCAATGAAGCCCGCAGGTTCGCCTTCGGCATACCAGCCAAGGAATTGACCGATATAAGTCCCTACAACTGCACCAATGATCCCTAGGATCGTTGTCATGATGATGCCTAAGCCTTGCTTACCCGGCATAAAGAAACGCGCTACAAGTCCAACTAGGAAGCCAATCAACAATGTACCTAAAATATGCATTCCAATACCTCCACAAATGAAAGTATTGGGGACGTCGAGGACTTAATCAAGTGACTTTGTTGGATGGCAGGATTTAGCTTATTTAAGTTTTAAAGCCATCTTTAAGTGATAGTTCTTGCCGTCGGAAATAACCAAATTTCCAACTTTAGAATTCAAGCGGCTGATCAGGCGATAGAAACGGTCATCCAGACTGCCATCGTTAGCATATTCAGGCCATAGAGTTTCACACAGTTTGTGGCGGTTCGCCGCTCCACCGCTTAGGATTTTGAGCAATTGCCCCTCAAGAGATTGAGCTTTCACGCGACCCATAAGCTTACCGTTTTCGTTATAAAGAAGGCCTGTGGCTTTTTTGAAAACCCAAGACTCCACGGCCGTCTGCTTCCATTGAAAGGAAGAACTTTGGCGATAGCGTTGCATCCAGTAAGGGTTGATCGAATCAAACTGGCGGATCTCAATCTTTTCAGAATTAAGCTTGGCATTGATATAGGCCAAAGGGAACTGCACGCGCTGATCAACAGTGCCGGTGATTTTCTCTAGGGCGGCAAACGCGCTTTTGATCTTACCCATTTCAAATAAGCAGTCAGCCCAGTTTGCCAAAGCTAGGTGAAGATCTGAAATACCTTGAAGCTGAGTGAACAGATTGACCGCCATCAAAGCAAACGTTTCTGCCTTAACATAATTTTTCTGATCAAAAGAGATATAAGAAAGCTGACGAGCACAAGAAGCTTGAATGCGCACATTTTTTAAGCCTTGGGCTTTCTCAAGAGTATTCAAAAACTCCATATGCAAAGGCTCTTCTTGCAGGAAGGACTGAGCGATCAACATATTGAATTCTGCACTTAGACCTTTTTCGTGATTCTCACAGAAGGCATAGCAGTCGAAGGCATTCTTAAAAGCATCCTGAGCTTCAGCGTGTTTTTGTGAATGCATAAAGAGCATCCCACGCACAAAATAAACTTCGGCGCGAAGATCCGGGGAAACAACTAGTTCCGCTTTTAGTTCTTCGACGTCTGGTAAAGTTTCACTGCTTTTTAAAGCCACACGGAAACTCAAAATCTTTTGCTCCATCAGTTCTTCAAAAGAAACCATCTCCTGCGAGCGGATGGCGCGGATATGAGCCAGAATGTTGTCCTGGTGACCAGACATCAAGCCATTCAATGATTCGAAGTACTCGTTTTTAAGATGAAGCTTCATTTCATATCCTCTGAGATATTTGTTTCTGCGTACCAAGGCGTTTGGCCTTGAGCATTCAGGACTTGGCATTCCGGTGCGACCGAGAAAATCTTAAATCTGATAATGCGATCTTTCGTGTCCAGGCTGATATCAGCATGGATTTTTGGATCACGTATTTGGTATTTCCAGATATTCGCAGCGATAAGGTTATTTTGATTAAGTTCAATTTTGCAGCTGTCTCCGATTTGCGCCTGGCCGACGATCGCGGAGTTTTTGCTCACCGCCATCTTAAGAGTCGTCATAGGGAAGCTATTTGCACCCTTGATACCGTAAGCATATTTAAGCTGACGTTGATCTATACTGAATTCGAAAGAATCACTGCTGTTGCATGCGATATAGTTGTTGGCATTATCGTTTGACGATAAAACACCGTAGTTTTTCTGAGCAGTCTCTGTGCCTTGGTCATATTTGAAAGTTAAAGAGCTCACGCCTTCGAATGAACGTTTTTTAGATTTATGGAACAAAGGACTTTGGCAAAGAGGGCGGAGGTCGAAAGAGCCCTTCGTCGCATAAACGGCCCCTGCGTAGATTTCAGAAATCTTATTCAGGCGTTCCTGCGCAGGTTTATTTATCAGTTCAGAAGTTAAGTCATTCAAGTCAGACACCTTATGGCCTACACCTTTGGAGTCGACGTATCCTACTAGAATTGCATCAGGCTTGTTTGGAGATAAAATACCCGCTGTTTTGCAAGTTGTCTCTGTGCGGTACATAGAGGTCGACATATTCTGAATGTTTTCAGATTGCATCGCATCGGTCTTAAATGTTGAGTTTATCGCAGCCATTATGCCGCCGCCACCCTCTGTATAGTCGCCGCCGCCAACTTTTAGAAGCGTACTATTCGTGCCGCCTTTAAGGAGGTTGTCCTTCAGATTCTTATCGGAGAACTTATTTTTTAAGTCCTCTTTTAAAAGATTCTTTCTCAAGATCTCATTAGTTTGATTTTCTTTCTCTGCACGGATTTTATCGACGATACTTTCTGCTTCAGAAAAGTTCGCGTCGCCCTTATCAAAGTTGATTCCTTTTGTGGAAATCCAGTCAGAAGATTCTTGGTAAGAGTCTTTACAAACTTCAGTGGCTTGGTAATAACGAGCGCCGCCCATAGATTGAAGTAAAACAGGAGTTTTTGAAAGAGCCTGTTCACCAGCTTTCAGAGTATAGCGAATAATAGGTCCGGTAACGGCGTCTGCTCTTTCGATTCGTAAAGGTGCATTGAAAACGATCGTTGCGTCCGTGACGTCAGAAATTTCAAAGTAAGTTCTGATAACATCACCGATAGTAATAGCTAAGGAACGCCCTCCAGAAATATCAGTTCTGATGAGCATTCCGGCAACGTACTTGCCATTTTTCATAAATGAAAATTGGTCTTTGCCAGGAGCAGAAGCTTCGTCTTGAAAAATCAAAGGTGTTCCGCTGAATCCAGGGCGGATCGCAAAGGTTTCAACAGCAACAAGGTCGCTGCCGCCATAAGATGCGGAGCTTTTATTAGAAAGCAGAGAAACTTTTGGTGTGGATTGAATCATTTGGTCATTTGTTTTACCAAATGATGTGTTCATTTCGCGACCTTGATTGGCGATGACATAAGTCCAACGCTTGAAGCCTGATTTATCAAACCATTTATTATCCATTAAAGCAGTGTGATCGGGGGCATCCGAACCTACGCCTGGATATTTAGCTTTAAAATCTTGATACTCCTGCATATAGATTAGTGCCGTTAGGAAGTTTTCTTCTGCCCAAGTTGTTGCAGTCGTTGTTTGAATTTTTAAAACAGCGATGTCTTTAGTGACAGACACGCCTTTGATGGTAGCGAATACGTTGAGTGTGCTACACTGAACAATGATCTTTGTGGCCCCATGAATCACATGTGCGGGAGTAATGACTTCTCGCTCATTGTTCTTGCTTATAACTACCCAGCCGATTCCTGATTGATAGAAGGATTTGCCATTGATCTCGGTAACCGCGTGTACGGTAACGACATTACAGGTGGGGCTTTTTTGTCCTAGCTGAACCGTATTGATCACAGGAACGAAAGTCTTTGCCACGGCCCTAGTGTCTAAAGAATAGACAGTGACCCCAATAAGGGCTGCCAGTGCTAGCTTTAAACTAAATATAAAAGACTTAACCTTCATACCCAGCTAAATTGCAATCGCCAAGCCATCCAGGAAGCTTCGAACTCTAAAAGTTACCGGAATAACTAGGCTATCTCCGTCAGCAAGAAAAAGGCGCCTGCCGGTTTTCAGGAACGCATTGCATTCCTAAAAACCGGCAGGCGCCTTTTTTACGTCAGCTTTTCGATGATTTTTTCTGCGATCTTAATGCCGTCGCACGCAGCAGAAGTGATCCCTCCTGCATAGCCGGCACCTTCGCCCGCAGGGTAAAGTCCCGCGTGGGAAATACTCTCAAGCGACTCATTATCACGAGTGATACGCACTGGGCAGCTTGTACGAGACTCAATTCCGTAAAGTTGTGCGTCTTCAACCACGAAGCCCTTCATATTGCGATTAAACTTATTCAAACCTTCTTGAATACGTTTTGTCATATGAGCAGGCAGGATCTCATCCAAACGGATGTTGATAGCACCAGAAGGCGAAGAGCCCACACGCAAGTTGCGAGGGCCTTTTTTAGATGGGCCACCCAAGAAATCCAATAGATTTTGAGCTGGCAATTCTTTTGTGCCACCAGCCTCGCGTACTGATTTCAAAGCTTGAGTTTCTAATTGGCGACGAAGTTTCATCCCGCCAAAGACATCGTTTCCAAAAAGTTTATTGTGATCGATAGAAACCACGATTGCAGCATTTGCAAACGGGGAGTTACGGTTGTAGTTACTCATCCCGTTACAAACGATACCGTCTGCTTCAGTTCCCGCAGACAGAACATAACCACCTGGGCACATACAGAACGAGTAAACACCAATACCGGTTTTATCGTCATGGTCAGCAAGCTTGTAGTTTGCGGCCCCCAATTTTGGATGTTCTGAAAACTGACGATACTGGATTTTATTGATCTCTGCTTGAGAATGCTCAATACGCAAACCCATCGCAAAAGACTTACCATCCAAATGCACGCCGATGTCGTTCAAGTGATTGATCATGTCTTCAGCTGAGTGACCTGTAGCTAAGATGACATGCGGAGATTTAAACTCTGTACCATGTTCTGTGCGAACGCCGACAGTTTGTTTTCCTTCCATCAAGATCTCAGTCACCTGAGTGTCAAAATGGATTTCACAGCCATTGGCTTTTAAGTATTCACGAAGCTTAGGGATCACGCGACGGATACGATCAGAACCCACGTGAGGATTCGAGAGCCACTGAATTTCCGCCGGAGCACCGAATTGCACCAAGCGATTCATTACGTAAGGAATGTGCGGAGATTTAATACGGGTGATCAATTTACCGTCAGAGTACAGACCCGCGCCACCTTCGCCGTAACAAACGTTATTGCGAGTATCGAGCTTACCATGTCTCCAGTATTGATTGATGCCCTTCATGCGATTGCCAGAATCAGAACCACGTTCAAACAAGACGCATGGAACTCCCCGCTCCACAAAGCGTAAAGCTGCAAATAGACCCGCGGGACCAGTCCCCACGATCAAAGGCTTCTCTTTAGGAGTCGCGATTTTCTCTAGATTGAATTCTGGAATATTAAGGGTTTCGCCTTTTTCAGCGACCTCAATCGAATAAACGAAGTGCGGGGAGTGAGCTCTGCGAGCATCGACGCTTTGGCGAAGGATGCGGTAGGGACCGTGCTCAGGAACCATCCATTGAAGTTTTTCTTCAAGGTCCTGATCAATAGGAATCTCGATATTATTGAATATCTTCGCCATCTTTTTACCTCGCGGGCCTGTGTTAAAGGCCAAACTGGTGAATATTTTGTTTTCAACGCTTATAGCAGAAACCTCCTAAGGTGACAAAGGGGGGAAACTCAGTTAGATAATTTATATATGTCAGCAATCACTCGTATTTTACCAAAAAGACAGCTCAGCCGCCTTGTCGGCAAAATTATGCACTTTGAAGGGCCTAAATGGTGGGCACGTCTCACTATCAAGGGCTTTGCTTCCTGGTACAACATTGCCCTGGATGAGGCAGAAAAGCCTTATACCGAATACCGCAGTATCGGAGATTTCTTCGTAAGACACCTAAAACAAGGTATCCGCCCTGTAGGTACGTCATGGGCCGTTCACCCAGCAGACAGCGTGATCACTCAAGCTTCTCCGATCAACGAGGGGACTTTGATTCAGGCCAAGGGGCACACTTACACTTTGAAAGACTTCACTCAGGATGCTGATTGTGAAAATAAATGGGGTGAGGGTTTCTTTATGACCTATTACCTTTGCCCAACGGATTACCACCGTGTGCACTCTCCAGTTGAAGGGATGATCACAAATGTTCGCCTGATGCCGGGTGAGTTGTGGCCTGTGAACGAATGGAGCACGACAAACGTTAAAAATCTGTTCTCTGTGAACGAAAGAGTTCTAGTAGAGATCGAAACGGATTTGGGACCTGTGGGTGTTATGTTCGTGGGTGCTACAAACGTAGGCCATATCGTATTAAGCTTCGATGAGTCTATCCGTGGTAATCAATCAGACGATCTTGTGATGAAATCAAAACGCTACACTCCAGGCATCCCGGTTAAAAAGGGCGATGAACTTGGAATGTTCCGCATGGGTTCAACGATTGTGATGTTGTATCCGAGAGTCTTTAAAGAAAAATTCCAGAATGAATTAAATCTTGGACCTTCGGTTCGTGTAAACGCATCATTGATCAAATAAAAAAAGGCTCCCTGGAGGAGCCTTTTTTATTATCTAATTCTTTTCAATTTGAAGGCTTTCATATTCTTGTCGCCCTTAAGTTCCAACTGATCATTCTTTACCAGTTTAAAGAGCATTTTGACCTTTACAGTATTAACTAAACAGTCGCGATCTCCGTTGCGAGTGTTAACTTCTTTCTCTTCCAAGATTTCGAAGCTGTCCTTGGTGTAGACAGCGGGAACTGTTAGTGATGTAAACACTGTTTTACCTGCAGGATTTGTGCAACTCGCTGACATTCCAACTTTGGATTTGTTAAAGTAAAAAGTCGCCACGAATTTTGCGCCATCTTCGGGGTTGCTATATTCACCTGCATGCCATTTACCGAATAAAGTACCATCGACATTTGGAAAATCGTTATCCATAGCCATCGCTTGGACGTGGCCAGGAACTTCATTTGTCCCGGAGTCGCCAGAGCCTGCGCATGCAGTAAGACCCGAAACAACAACAGCGAAAACGATTTTCAAGAAGGACTTCATAAAGAGCTCCAAAGGTTTAAAGAAAATATCGGAGCTCACTTTTGCAAAGCCCAGGCCGCCTTATAGGCAATAGCATGGATTTGGCTGGTGCTGATTTAAGGAGTTTCGGTAGGCCTTTCAGGGCTGTTCAATAAGTCGACAAGGTGGCTAAGCCGAGGTGTCGGTTACTTGTAAGGAGCGATCCATTGAGGACCAGCAGATGTAGTCACCTCTAACCCCATGCCTTTATTCGAAGGGTCGGCTTTAAGAGTGACATCAATGACTGGAGGAAGGCCTTTGCGAATCAAGCAAGGGTGTTCTTTGTTTCCCGCGAAAACCAATCTCTGTTGCGAGTCGATACCGATGCCTTGGCCAAACCATGGATCGGTGATGTGCTTTTTGACCTGACAGATTTTTCTGAATCTCGCGTATTCGTTTTTAGAAGGTGCAATGGATTGATCGAGAGTCGCGACTTGAGCAAAGGCAAAGTCTTTAAAGCCGTGGCCTTCGACGGTCTGAGTGCTTTTTGAAGCGTAGTCTTGCAAGTACAGATCGCCATTTTTAGTCAACTGCACTTGGGTTTGCAGACCTTGCAGATACTTGATCGCAGACGGAGCCTGAAAGTCCACATTGGCGAAAGAGTATGTTGTGACTGAATGATAATCGTCGATCTCTTGCAACGAGACACTCGCAATTTTTAATTCACCACGACCGTTGATCAAGTAAAGATTGTCGTAACTAATTCCACCTGTACCGTGCACCCAGCCGGAAGGATCTTGCATGTCTTCGCGAAGGACAAAGGTTTCGCGACCCGTTTTATTATGACCACCCAGATAGACTTTTCCATCGGCAGTCAAAAAGACCGACTCGCCAAAGCTTGCCAAAAAGAACTGCGACCAAACTGTTTTGTTAATCTGTGATTTGTCCAGTTCCAGATAAGGGTAGGGAGCCAAGACAAAGTCTAATTTTTCCGGACTGAATTTCACCCAATACATTCTGCCATCAGTGGATTGCGCAACAAAACGACTGCGACCTGATTCTGTCGGTAAAGTGATACGAGCAGCTTCGCTGACTTTAATATCGTTATGAAAAATATTTTTATACAAAGGACCCATACCACGGCGGGGAGTCCAGCTTAAAAGGCGTTTCTTGTTTGTGAAAAGCAAAACGCCACTGTCGCGAACGGAAAAATCAATGTTCTCAACAAATTCTTTGCGATCTTTGAATGGCAGATCGATATGCAATAGGTCATTCGTAAAAGGGTGGAGTAGTTGGAGTTTGTTTTCCTTATTCAAGGTGACAAGCATATCCGCATGGGTCGCGAGGGATGCTGGGAGCTCATTAAAACGCGTGCCGAGAATTGCTAACGCAGAACTCATCAGGTACTCGCGGTCTGCAGCAATTAAGTCTTTTCCAAAAAATGCCAAAGCGGACTGGAAGATCACATCGTAAGCGTAAGCACCTGCGTGGGGACCCACATCAAATTTCGCATCACAACCACCGCGTGTGCGTGGCAGATCGCCCGCGATACATTCCACATGAATCACAGCAGATTTGTCGGAGTGTCTGGCTTCATGAATCAATGTCGACATGGAGTTGAAGGGATCATTCATCAAAAGTCCGCCACCGAGAACAATCGAGCGGTCGCCCATGTTTGTAGCTAAGGCGTCTGTTTCTGAAAGATCGAAATGCATGTTATCAACTTGCTTTGCTAAATACTCGAGAGGATGCGTTAGCTCCTCTTGAATTTTTGGCAGCCAGTCTTTCGGAGTTTGTAACTCCGTTTTTTCCATCAGCAATAAAATCTTCCCAAGACCTGCAGTGATGTCTGTGGAGCAGCCTTTGGTGCCATTCGGAAGAGTCAGATGAATGCGTTCTTGCAACTCTTTGTATTTCGCATCACTTGGGCATGGCAAAGTCTTATAGTCGTTCAAACTGGCAGATGGGTTCGCAGTTGAACTGAGATCGGAGCTATGGTTGCCAAGAGTCTGATTGTGATAAAACCCAAGTGCCGCACCGGCAGTTGCCACAATGAGAAAGCAGAAATAGCTAGTTAGATCCGACTTTTTCACTGAGGACCTCGGTTAGCATTTCTGATTCTGATTTATTGGAATGATGGACAGCGCGGTTGTCTAAGGTTGCATAGTATTGATTCAGCTCTTCAGCCGAAAGAGAAGATTTCAAGTTTTTAAATGCCTGGCGTTTAACCATCCAGTGCTCTTGATCGTTTGAAAGAATTGTTTTGTAAAGTGTTGCAAGCTCCGCTGGAATCACTGAACTTGGTGAACGAGACTTTGAATCCTGTTGTGCCAAAGCTTTAAGAATTCCCAGGCGGCTGGTAAGTTCCGTTTGGATATTATTATCCTTGTAGGAATTGGCAAAACGCTCTTGAAGAGCATCGTACATTTGCGGTGACCAAGAGATATTATTTTTAAAAAGGCTGTTAAACAAAACAGCACCTTGAGCGGATTTCAAAGTGTTTACGATATTGCGATTCTGTGACCAGACGGAATCCAAAGATTCGGGAAGTTTCATCGCCTGTGGTTGAGTTGTAGCTGTTGTACCCACAGCAGGCTCAGATTTTTTTGAAAAAGTATTGAGCGTCGGAGTCGTACTTTTTTGATCCCAAGTTCTTGCGGCAAGATAAGCGAATGTGAAAACTAGAACGAGCGGAATAAGTGCAGAAACTTTGGAAATTTTCATAGCAATCTTATCGGATCGATAAGACATTTGTTGCAGTAAAAAGACGCTAGACTTGAGTCCGTTTTCCCTCTAGAAACGCGAGCCTACGTACAGACCAGCTGCTTGCGAGAAAAACGACATATCCATCGTACGCAAATCGACGTTCACCGGTTGAGTATGGCCAATGATCGACATGTACCAAGGACCCCAGTCATAACCGATCGCCATCTTTGCTTGGACCCACCATGTGTATTTCAGATTATCCCAGCGAGTGGTGGTCGTTTCGTAGAGTTGCTTTTGAGGTCCAGCTTGAGCACTGCCGAACACAGCCACGTAAAAACGAGTCCATTGCCACACGTAAGAGGTGCCTGCTCCCAATGAAAAGCTTTGATATTTTCCTTTAACAAGTGTCGCGTCCTCGCCGTAATCTTGCGGATTACTTTGCGGCAAAAATGGTTCGGGATTTTCAATTTCCACTTGGGAAAGACTGGCGATCACATAAAAAGCCAAGCCATCCATCGCAGGCTTTTTCCAAGTAGGCCCGAACGCCTCAAGGGCACTTACGCCATAGTAAGCCCATTCAAACTGCGCTTGCAGCATCGAGATACTTAAATCAGGCAAGGAGTACTCATCGGTTGTGATGAAGCCGTCGTTGTTAGCTCCCGATGTGGGGCTTTGATTAAAACCACGATAGCGCTGATAAATAAACTCAGCTCCCAGGCGTCCGGTAAAATAGCGCAGCTGATAGTCTTCAGCATAGGTCGCCACTTTGTCAGGACGAGCGCCGCCATAGGCAACGTTTGCTTCTAAAGAAATTCCCAAAGGACGGTTAGACCAACCCAAGGCAAAACCCGGGGGAGTATTTGGATCCAGAGCGATATTGTGATTGTCTCCAGCTCCAGAAGTTGTTGCTTTCAATGTTTTTAGAATCATCCCGGCTTGGATGGAATTTTCGTATTCTTCCTCTTTACCATTTTTACGAGGCGGAGTGAGTCTGCGCTCTGTCGCACCTTCTGGCGGTGGTGGAGGGGGAACAACTTCTCTTTTATTTGCAGGCGTCGTTGTTGGCGCGGGATTCGTCGCACGTGTTTTGGCAGAGGTCGCAGGAGCCGCGAAGGCCGCACTCGAGATCATAAAACTGAATAGAATCACTGCCTTTAAAATCACTAGACCTGGCCTTATGCTGGGTACGAACACTCAGTCAAAGGTGTTTCCGCAACGGACACACGAGTTACAATCGGAAGGGCTTTTTTAGCATGCCCATAAATCCACTTTGCTAAAAGTTCTGACGTGGGATTTTCGAGCCCAGGGACCTCGTTCAGAACGCGGTGGTCGATCTGATCTAAGATGGGCTTCATCGCAGCTTGAATGTCGTTGTAATCGATCACCCATCCAATTTTTTCATCCAAAGGGCCGACCAGAGTCAGCACAATTTTAAAACTGTGGCCATGCATACGTGAGCACGGATGGCTTGACGGCAAATGGGGCAGAAAACGGGCGGATTCAATTTGAAAATGCTGCTTCAGTTCGAATTTCATGCTATTGATATTACCATTAGGGAGACATATGTCCACGACCACCTTGCATTTGGCCAAACAAAATTTCAAATTTTCAGCTGCCCATTTTCTGATTTTTGATGAAAAGCATGCTGAAAAACTCCATGGCCACAATTATCAAGTAAAAGTGGACATCAAAGCCCCTTCTGATGAGGCTCAGCACTCTGAAGGCTATTTCATGGATTTCAACGTATTCAAGAAATACATCAAGGCTGCTTTGGATCGCTGGGATGAGATCGTCCTGTTGCCAGAAAAACATCCTGACATGAAGTTTAAAAAAACCGACAAATCACTGGAAGTAACATTCCGCGATCGTTTCTATGTGTTCCCATTGAACGAAGTGATTTTGTTACCAGTGACAAATACCAGCGTTGAAAATCTCTCTAGAATTTTAGCAGAGGATTTCTTCAAGGAATTTTCTAAGTATGGTGTGCAAGCGGTGAGTGTGACAGTGGAAGAAACAGCCGGACAAGGCGCTTCCACCACTATTCCGAACTAAGGCTTCAATAATCCCGTGCTCACTTCAAATGGAGTGAGTTCACGAACCACGCGGTATCTCCAGAAACAAATTCTGCCGCCCTCATTCAAGCGCTGTTGCAGACGTTCTTCGACTAAATCAGGATTTCCATCGCAATCAATGTGTGCCAGGTCCCCAAAAGCATCAACATAAGTGACGTTCCAAGAGTAAGGCGATTTGTCGCGCGCTTGAAAGTTGCGATTTACACCGCCAGAACCCAAGGCCACGCGGGCAACCACAATCTTTTCTAATTCAGGGCGACGAATCTGTTCACGGGCTGTGTTGATCGTGTCTTCATCATCCAAGGCGATAACAAAAGATCCATTTTCACTCGGAGTTTTCGTCGAAATTAGAAAATACTTTTTAGCAGCACTCACTGGAAGTTCCACAGGGGATAGAGCCAGTGGAGGACTTTGTTTTTCATCGTCGCCATAGAAAGCTTCCGAGTGAAAACGGGCCGATCCATTGATTTCGATGCGCGCAATCGCACGATCAAAAGTGAATTTCAGATTTTGTGTTTCATAATGTTTCGAAAGACTGAATGATTTTCTGTCGACGACAAAACCAGCATCATCAAAGGCTTTTAATTTTAAATCATTTTTGTTCACGTAAAGGTTTAACAGTGAAAGTTTAAATGCTGTCTGACCTTTAGGAAAGTAATGAACCACTTGTGGGGAGGTCACAGAATTCAAAAGAGTTTTCTGGCCATCGCAGCTTGCGGTAAAGCGAAGGGCATTGGCGTTTCCAGCTTTCAAAGAAAAGCCGCGTTTATCGGGCAAAAAGTCAGCGCCCGAAATTTTCATTTCAGAACCGCCGTCGAGTTCTTGGTAGCCCTCTTTGATCACGCCGTTTTCATGAACTTGCGTCCACCATTTTTCGTGTTCTGAAGTTTTGTTTTGAACATGGATGGTGAGGGCTTTGGGATCACAAAAGCCGGGGGAGTAGAACAGCTCGGCCGCAGGGCTTTGAGTCGCTGTTGCCAGTATCAGGGTCCCTAAGGTGATTTTCGCAGTTTTTTGAGCCATGATTTTAGATCGGAGTTCAAACTGCTAACTTGATCTAACCTCGCAAAATCACGACCATTGTCGTCACATTCTCAACTGGTTTTCAATGGTCTAGGCTAGGGGCAAAAGGACTTCACTTTGCAGCGTGATGACATTAACTGGTTACTACTCAATTTCAGAGGGAAAAATGACTTTGTTAGACGCCAAATTAAAGCCGGGTCAGACCGTCGAAATTCTCAGTATCGCAGGGGAGCACCTTCTGCGTGAACGTCTTCATGAAATGGGTTTGCGCTCCGGTATGGAGCTTACGATTTTAGGGCGAGCTCCTTTTAAAGGACCTTTGTTGGTTCGTTTTAAAAACAGCTTCCTGGCTTTGCGAAATGAGGAGGCAGCATGTGCCCAAGTGACGTTGAAGTAACAAACGTTGCAGCTGCCGGTAAAGAAGAGCGTGTCATCGCGCTTGTCGGCGCTCCGAACTCTGGTAAAACAACTCTCTACAATTGGCTGACGGGTTCACGTTTCAAAACGGTGAACTATCCGGGTGCAACGGTTGAGTACTCTTTGGGTAAGCTTGCTTCTCACTTGGGTGAAGGCATCCTTGCGATGGATACGCCAGGGACTTACAGCCTGCATCCGAAAAGTGCTGACGAAGTTGTTACGATTAAATCTATCTATGAAAATCCTGAATTCGGTGAAGCAACGGGTATCATTGTAGTTATCGATGGAACTCAGTTGTCTCGCCATTTGCAATTGGCTTTGCAAGTGAAGGAAACGGGATTCCCGATGGTGGTCGCAATCACTATGGCGGATCTTTTGCGCAAAGAAGGCGTGGAGATTGATCTTGCTTACCTAAGCAAAACTTTGGGTTGCCCGGTGATTCCTTTTGATGGATTGCTTGCGGGTGGTTTGAAAGAAATCGTCGCAGCGGCTCAGCAGATTCCTCTAGATTCATTTCCAAAACGTCCCCGCGTTTGGGATTTCGATGAGTTAGATAAAAAGATGAAAGAGTGCGAGAAGATCGCAAACGAAGCTCTTTCTCATAAAACAGATCATCCAGAAGCTCGTCTTAAGCGCATTGTTGCTACGACTGAAAAGCTAGATCGTTTCTTGCTTCATCCGACTTTTGGTCTGGCGATGTTCTTGGTCATCATGGGTGGTTTGTTTTCCTCCATCTTCTGGTTGGCGGCTCCGTTCATGGATTATGTCGATCAAGGCTTTAGCTATTTGAATGAAGTGGTCGCAAATCTTGGCCCAGGCACATTGTGGGCAGACTTTGCTGCGAACGGTGTGGTTTCAAGCTTCGGTGCGGTTTTGGTATTCGTTCCGCAGATCTTTATCTTGTTCTTTGGTATCGGTCTTTTGGAAAGCTCAGGGTACCTGGCGCGTGCGGCGACTTTGATTGATCGTCCGTTTTCGGCATTGGGAATGAGTGGTCGTTCTTTCGTTCCTATCTTGTCAGGGTTCGCTTGTGCGGTTCCTGCAATCATAGCAACCAGAAATATCTCTTCGGCTCGTGATCGCTGGATTACGTCGTTTGTGATCCCTTTGATGACATGCTCTGCGCGTTTGCCAGTTTATGCCTTGTTGATCGCGTTCTTGTTTCATGATCAATCGCCATTCCTAGCGGGCTTTACATTGGCTGCTTTGTATTTGGGCTCATTGGTTGTGGGTGGTATCGCCGCAGGTATCGTAAATAAATTCCTTCCGCATAATGACAACTCGTTCTTTATGATGGAGTTGCCAATTTACCGCAGACCTAAGTTCCGTGTTCTTTTGCGCCAGTCTTTGACTCGTACAATGAACTACGTAAAACGCGCGGGTCCTATGATCTTTGTATTCGCGGTGATTATTTGGGTGGGCACAAGCTTCCCGAATTACAACATTGAGGACGCTCACGATAAGCTTGAGCAGTCTTACGCGGGCCAATTGGGTAAAGTGATTGAGCCTGTTGTTTCTCCAATGGGTGTTGATTGGCGCGTGGGTATTGGTCTTATCTCGGCCTTTGCTGCTCGTGAGGTCTTTGTTTCTTCTATGGCAGTGACGTTTAATATCACTGACGATAACGAAGAAACTCAGCAACAGTCGCTACTCACGCAAATGAGTACAGCCGTGAATAAAGACGGCGAAAAGGTCTTTACCGTCAGCAGTGTCATAGGATTAATGATTTTCTTCATGATTGCGCTTCAGTGTATGACCACGGTTGCGATTCAAGCCAAGGAAAGCGGATCTATGAAAATGGCTGTAGGCCAGCTGATTGCATTCAATCTTGCGGCCTACATCTTAGTGGTCGTTGTGGTTCAGGGTCTAAGAGCCATGGGCGTCCCTTAGATTACTTGCTTTCTGTTCGTTGGTAATGAACGGTGATCGAATAGCTTCCTACGCCTTTAACCAGGGCAGAGCTTAAGGTCACCACGTTACCATTCACTGTATAATCCGTACCTAGTTTCAAAGCTTGTTTATTCAACTCTACAACATCGATGCTGTGGAAGTTTGAATCGCTCACCGTATAAGTTGCAGCTGCATAGTTGATCACACGAGAAGTTAGATTCGTAAACGCTGAATCCCAATTTGTATTACAGATATTGAAATGACCGCCGCCACTGCTTTCAATCAAAGATTTATAGTTGTTACTTGGGCGAGCTAGGCACGGGCTAGTTTTGCTGTCATAAGCGATAAAACCAAAACTTTTAAATGAGCCCGAACTACCAAAAGCAGTTTTCATACGAGCTGTGAAAGCAGCTGGTGTGATGTAGTCCACATTTTCTGTTAATGAACTGACAGATACGATATCAATGCTCGCACCTTTTGGATCGCTCGATTTATCGAATTGAATTGTGGATTTCGCACCCATAGCAAGGTTTGCAGAGTCATCATCAGAAACAAAGACGAATACTTTCTGAGAGCCACTTCTAAAGAAGCTATTTAGTGAACCATAAACTCTGTCATAGCGGCTGTTACCTTTAACTGCTTGGCAGAAGGCATCGCTAGCGCTTGGGCTTTTAGGACAAGTAGAAGCCGCAGCAACAAGCATTGGATTGTAGCTGTGTACTAGGAAAGGAATTTGCACTCCCGCAGAAGAATAGTCAGAAAGACGAATCTCTGTATTATAAGACAAAGCATCGGCACGAGAAATCAACGCAACATTGATATCCACTTGCGAGCCTAACGACTTAACAAAAGCCGAAAAGTTCTGTTTTACCAAGTTCACGTTTTTAGTCATAGATGCGGAGTTATCGATCACCCACACCATATCGATGGCTTTACGAGTTGTCTCAGAAGAGAATGATTGTTGGCTTTGTTGAAGTACAACATCAGGAGTTAACTGACTCGAGTTGTCGCTTGGAACTTGTGTGAAGGAATGCTCCGCACAGTTTTGGAAGCTAATCACTAGAACTAGTACTGACAACAACACGACTAATCTTCTCATCTCATCCACCCCAATTAGATGAATATACAAAGGCCGTGCCGAGTGGAACACTCGTGAAAGTCCCGTAATTTCGCTCTAAAGATAGGGGAATTGTTTCCTTAATTTCGTGTTTTTAACTAGTTGGAGTCACAGGGAGCACCTGATTTCACAGGCTTAGCGGGATAGTGTTGAACTCCTTACGATGTCGCGAAGTTCAACGTTTCAGAGTGAAGCATTTTGCTTAGATCTTCTGATAAAGCTCGGTGAAATGCTTCAAGGTGTTCGGCCAATTGTGATTGTGAAGAGCCCACTCGCGACCCTTATCGCCGTGCTTGCGAGCCTTGTCGGGATTTTTTAGGTAGTAGCGAATGCAGTCTGAAATGGATTGCCCCGAGCGAGGCTCTGCCAAGATTCCACGCTCTGATCCGCCGACTTGTTCTGGAGTGCCTCCAGCGTTAGTGCCGATCACAGGTTTACCCATCATCAAGGCATCAATGACACTTAAAGAGTAGGTTTCATTATACGAAGCAAGTGTGAATACATCCAGCGCATCAATATAAGGAACATAGTCTTTTTGAAATGGGATATGGAAGAGATGTCCCTTAAAGCGTTCACTTTCAGCACGTGTCTTAAGCCATTCATAAAGAGCTTGTGATTCTGGCTCAAAGACAGTTTCGCCTTTTTCGTTTTGGCCTAGGACCGTACGGTCGCCAATAATCCAAATCTGAACTTGGGAAAGCTCATCATCTGATAGGTAATCCAAAGACTCAGCGACCTCACGCACTCCTTTACCCGCATCAATACGGCAAAGTGTTCCGATCACCATTTGTCCTGGTTTTGCATGATAGTGATCGCGGATTTTTTCGCGCTCTTCAGGGTAAGGATGAAACTTGTCAGTTTCCCGGCCATAGCGAACTAGCTTTAGCTTGTGCGGATCAATCGGAAAGTTCTGTTTAACATCCTTTAGGATATCTTCAGAAGAACTACATAGCGCATCCACTCGGGCAAACAAGGCACGATGAACGAAGTCCTGCTTAGGGACCGCATTCATATACAGATTATAGACATGTTTAATGTCCGTGCGGAACCAGCGAGCTAAAGAGCAAGCCCACATATCAATACGAGTGTGGGAGTGCAGGTGAGTGATGTTGTGCTTTTTAATCGCGGAGCGAATCGAAGCCATCGCCGCAAACTTTGAGACTTTAAGGCCTGGTGTAGGGATGACTTTAACCCCGGCAGCAGAAAGCTCTTTATAAATGCGCGATCCCTCAAAACAAAGAACGTGTTGTTCGATGTTGGTGCTTTGTAAATGGCGAATCAACTCAGTGCTATAAAGCTCCAAGCCACCCCAAGCATAGGAATGAATCACATGAAGGACGCGCACCGGTTTCATTTATAAAACTCGTGAACCTTATTGATAACGTAAGAGACTTCTTCTTTCGTTAGATCCGCATACATCGGCATACGCAGCAAACGAGCCGAATAATCATCGGTGATTTCCATTGAACCTGCCACTCGGCCATATTTGATCCCTGCTGGTGCAGAGTGCAAAGGCACATAGTGGAAAGTTGCTTGGATGTCGTTTTCTTTAAGGAACGACCAAAGCTTTGTACGCTCTTCAGCGGTTTTGCACATGAAATAATAGATATGAGCGTTGCCTTGGCAATCCCCAGGAATTTGCATGCGATTCAGGCGACCTTGTTTTTCAAGATCTGCAAAGCCCTGGTGATATTGATTCCAATGAGTCAGGCGGTGAGACGTGATCTTTTCGCCCTCTTCTAATTGTGCTAGCAGAAACGCCACAGCCAATTCTGATTGAAGGTAAGAAGATCCCTTGTCTTGCCATGTGTACTTATCAACTTGGCCATTGAGGAACTGCTGACGGTTTGTGCCTTTGTCGCGAACGATTTCAGCACGGGCTTTAAAGCGTGCATCGTTGATAACCAAGGCTCCGCCTTCGCCGCAGACGATATTCTTAGTTTCATGGAAGCTGTAAGCAGCCATGTGGCCCCAAGCTCCTGTCGGTTTACCCTTATAAGAAGAGAAGATCGCTTGAGCAGCGTCAGCCACAACCACGAAGCCATGCTTTTCAGACAAGGCCATGATGCGATCCATTTCGCAAGCAACGCCGGCGTAGTGAACGGGCATCACTGCTTTAGTTTTTGGCGTGATGGCTTTTTCCATCGCATCAACATTGATGTTCATCGTTTTAGGATCAACATCGACGAAAACCGGTGTCGCTCCATAAAGAGCAATAACGTTGGCAGTGGAGGTGAACGTAAATGAAGGAAGAATCACTTCGTCGCCAGGTCCGATATCAGCAAGCACCATCGCCATCTCAAGTGCAGATGTGCAACTTGGGGTAACGACAGCCATCTCGCAACCAAGATGAGCTTTAAACCATTCGACAACTTTTTTGTTGAAAGAGCCTTCGCCAGACAACTTACGGTTGGCGATGGCCTGAGAAATGTATTTTTCTTCGTTCTGACTATGTGGGGGCAAGTTAAATGGAATTTTCATGCCCCATGATAGTAATACTAAGCCGGGAAGCTCGGCAACGGATTAAAAGCCATCCGTTGTGCCGACTTTACCGCGAGGACCCTCATCATCAAATGGGATCATCGCCGCAGCTTCGCTGCTCTGTGACTTTTTCGCAACCGGGGCTTTTGCGCTAGTTTTTGCTGACGCAGGGGCCGGGGATTGCGATTTTTTTGCCTTCAACGGAAGCACTTTTGCCACCGTTTCAGACTTTTCAGAGTGACGGAATTCTGTTGGGGCAGTTTCTGACTCGCCCGCAACAACTTCATTTAGATCAGATACAAGTCGACGCATCAATTCCGCTTGAGCAGAGATTTCCTCAGAGGAAGCTGCGATTTCTTCAGAAGACGCCGCATTGCCTTGAACACCAGCATCCAATTGATTCATCGCTTGAGAGATCTGAGAGATACCTGTTGTTTGCTCAGAGCTTGCCGCAGAGATCTCATTATTAAGGTCAGAAACCTTTTTAACGGAAGTCACGATTGTATTTAGAACCTCAGCAGAACGGTCTGCTACTTTAGCGCCGTTTTCCACTTGGCTGACACTGTCTTTAATAAGAACAGAGATGTCTTTTGCCGCAACGGCAGAGCGCTGAGCCAGGGCACGAACGGCCTCAGCAACCACGGCAAAACCTTTACCTTGTTCACCTGCACGAGCAGCCTCAACCGCAGCATTCAGGGCCAAAAGATTCGTTTGGAAGGCGATATCATCGATAACATTGATAATCTCTTCGATCTTTTTAGAAGACTGAGAGATGCCTTGCATAGATTGGATCAATGCAGCCATTTCTTTTTGACCTTCTTCCGCAGAGTCTTTTGAAGTCTGTGAAAGGCTCGCAGCTTGTTTCGCGTTATCAGAATTCATTTTAACCATTGAAGACATCTCTTCAAGGGAAGCGACAGTTTCCTCAAGGGAAGCTGCAGATTCTGTAGAAGCCGTGGATAGAGTTTGACCCGCCACAGACAACTGATTGATAGCCGTGGAAACTTGGCTGCCGGAATCAGTCAATTTAGAAGCGATGCCGCTAACTGTATTAGATACGCGGTATGCAATCCACATCAAGATACCAAACAAAGCAAAGATCGAAGCGCCCGCAATCAAGATCAACATTTGTGTTAGAGCTTTACGGTCCGCCACCTGTTGTTTGTTCGCTTCGTCAGCAACGTCTTGATAGTATTTAAAGTTCTTTTCAGACATTTTTTGAACTTGTTGAGCGATGATGTGCCACTCGCCACCATTTAGTGACTTCTGAACTGCGGCATCAACCTCAGCATTTTGCTTTTTCAAATCTTCCATCAAAGACTCAGTCAATGAATAGAACTTAGCTTTGTTGTCTTTTACGATTTGGTAGTTCTTAGTTTCTTCTTCACCAAATGGTGTTTTTTCGTAATAAGCTTGTGCTTCTTTGAAATCCGCCCAAGCATCTGCTGTTTTTTTGATGAACGTTTCACGGGAAGGACCGTGTGTTCCCAAAGATGCCCAGAAGAAATAACCTACGCGAGCACGTTGCATCGCGAGTTGTCCCAAGGCATCCATATTGGGAACGATGTCGGTATAGGCTGCATTAAGCATCTCACCTAATTTGTTTGTGCTGCGAACAGCGACAACCGTCATCAATGTGAACGCGATCACTGGCAAGAAAGCAGAGAACAATAACTTTCCACGAAGACCGCGAAACCAAGATTTCAAACTATTCATAAACTGGGCTCCTCTTATAATTACCTTTATCGTTCTTTTACAAATTTTCTTGACTCGCTTTTTTATGAGACAAAAAGACCCCCGAAAGTCCATGACCCCGACTCCATACTAATGTTTTGCTTGTTGGGTTTTTTATTGCTGTGCGACAGGACTAAAGTTTTATATTTGTAATTGTTGCGGACTTAAGAGTAGCATTTTTCCAACGTCTAGACTCAAGGAGGGGAGTAGTCATGACAAATTCGACACTACGTCGCGGATTGGCTGTTATCGCACTAGTTGCAACAGTTGGTTTCACGTTCTCAACGCACACGGAAGAAGGCTGCCACGGTTTCGTACCGGAAAACACAATGTACATTCCTGTAGGTTTGTATGCTACTGGCGGTATCACTCAAGATGAATTCATGATGGTTATGGATCGTATCGAAAAGATCTACAAACCAGAAGTTGAAGCTGCTGGCGATAAATTGAAAATCAATCGCTTGTGGACTGATGGCACTGTAAACGCATCAGCTCAAAGACAAGGTAACACACGCGTTCTTAATATGTACGGCGGTTTGGCTCGTCATAAAACGATCGGTGTTGAAGGTATGGCTCTAGTAGCTTGCCACGAGATGGGTCACCATAACGCAGGCGCTCCTAAAATCAACAGCTGGTACGGTGGTGCATGGGCTTCTAACGAAGGCGCTTCAGACTATTTCGCTTCTTTGAAATGTCTACGTTTGTTCTTCGCTGAAGACGACAACGCAGCTATCGTTGCTGGTATGACTATCGATCCAGTTGCTAAAGCTGGTTGCGAAACTCAATACAGCAATCTTCAAGATCAATTGATCTGCCAAAGAATCACTGAAGCTGGTCAGCAAGTAGCTAACCTATTCATGGATCTTTCTAAAGATAAAGTTGCTCCAAAATTCGATACTCCAGATAAAACTGTAGTTCGTCGCACTGATGATTCTCATCCTAAAACTCAATGCCGTTTGGATACATACTTCCAAGGTGCATTGTGCCCGGTTGCAATCTCTGAGCGCTTGAGCGACACAGATTACAAACAAGGTTCTTGCTACAGCCCACGTGAGACTGTTGGTACAAGACCTCTTTGCTGGTTCTTCCCAGGCAACAACTAGTTGTTGGAGTTAGCTTAAGCTAAGAATAAAAAGCCGATGTTTAATAGCATCGGCTTTTTTTATTTTCTCGATTGTGTTCTCTTTTGTGAAGGTCTAGCCTTTTAGCATGAACAAAAAGAAGATTATTCCTGTCGTTGTTATCGTTGTTCTTATCATTGTCGCTTTTCTAATTCGCCAGTATTTATTCCGAACAAGCTTTAGTTATGCCGGAACAGTGGAGGTCACTAAAGTCGATATTCCTGCTCGTGTTCAGGCTGTGATCGATTCGTTGCCAGTGAAGGAAGGCATGGTCGTTGAAAAAGGCCAAAAGCTTTTGTCGCTTTCCTGCGAAGACATAAAAATCAGCTATGAATTAGCTAAATCGAATTATCGCCGTAACAACAACCTTTATCGCAGTGGCAATATCTCGGCCGAAGCCTTCGATCAGGTTCGCAGTAAAAAAGACGATCTTGAAACCCGCGTCGGCTGGTGTGAAGTGATGTCGCCTCTTAAAGGAACTGTCTTAACCAAGTACTTTGAAGAAGGCGAGATGGTAAATCCGGGGGCGAAGTTATTCACGATCGGAAATCTGGAAGAGGTCTATGCCTACTTCTATTTGCCTCACGATGAAATCGCTTCTTTGAAAATGAATCAACAGGTCGAAGCGACCTTACCTGAAATGGACAATAAGAAATTCCCGGGAGTTATTGAGTTTATAAATCCCGAGGCAGAGTTCACGCCTAAGAATGTGCAAACTCGCGATGAGCGCACGCGCTTGGTCTATGGCGTAAAGATTCGTTTTGAAAATAAAGAAGGCATCCTGAAACCGGGAATGACTTTGGAATGGAAATAAAGGTTCGTAATCTTCATAAAAAAATGAAGACCGTGCCCGCCCTCAAAGGACTCGACATGACGTTCGCTGATGGGTTGGTTCATGGAATTATCGGCCCCGAGGGAGCCGGTAAGACGACTTTGATACGCCACTTGATGGGTTTGCTAAAACCAGATCAAGGCGAGATTCAGTATTTTCATCAAGAGCAACGCGCAGATTTTGCAGCGGTTCGTTCAAAAATGGCTTACATGCCACAGACACAAAGTCTTTACGGTGAATTGAGTATTCATGAACATTTGGAGTTTTTTAAAACTCTGTATGGAATCGACGAGCAGTTTTATCAAGAGCGCCGAAAAAAACTTTTAGAAATGACCAGGCTTACTCCCTTTCAAGATCGACTGGCTTCTCAGCTTTCGGGTGGAATGTATAAAAAGCTGGGTCTGACCTGTGCTTTGCTAGCGTCACCTGAAGTTTTGTTTTTAGATGAGCCCACCAATGGTGTCGATCCGTTGAGCCGTCGCGACTTCTGGAAATTACTTTATGAATTCCGCGAGCAAGAAAAAATCACGATTCTAGTAACCACATCCTATATGGATGAAGCCTTGAAGTGCGAAGACGTGCATCTGTTATTTGATGGCAAGACTTTGCTAGAAGGTCCTCCGCAAGAAATCTTGCACAAAGAAAACTGCCATACCTTTGATGAAGTGTTCTTACGCTATGATTCTTCGTTAGAAGAACCAACAGGGGAGGCGGCCCCTTGAAATCCGTCGAAGTAAAAAATCTTTCTGTTAAGTTTGGCGACTTCTATGCGGTTAAAAATGTTTCTTTCGCTGTGGAGTCCGGGGAGATCTTTGGATTCTTGGGCGCCAACGGAGCTGGCAAAACCACAACGATTCGTGTTTTGTGTGGCTTACTGATTCCCAGCGAAGGTGATGCTAATGTCTGTGATTTGGATGTGAGCGCGGATTCGTTAGCGGTAAAACAGCAAGTGGGCTACATGTCCCAAAAGTTTACTCTGTATGATGATATGACCGTGGCTGAAAATTTAGCGTTCACGGCTTCACTCCGTAAACTCGACGATAAGAAATTCAAAGAGCAAAAAGAAAAGCTTCTGCATTTTATTAAATTCCAACGATCTGAAAAAACTATGGTTCGGGATTTGCCGGGCGGGATTAAACAGCAGGTGAGTCTGGTGGCCTCTGTGCTTCATGATCCGCAGGTGGTTTTTCTGGATGAGCCGACGGCGGGTGTGAGTCCCGCATATCGCCAAAGGTTCTGGAGCTTGATTCGTGAGTTGGCGGCGAGTGGTAAAACCGTTTTCGTGACGACTCATTACATGGATGAGGCCGAGCAGTGCGGGCGTATTGCTTTGATGAAGGATGGGGAGCTGATTGCTCTGGATTCTCCAGTAAATTTAAAAAAAGCCAGCTTCCCGGATAAAAATCCTAAGAGTGTTACTCTGGAAGACGTCTTTATTGCCCAAGTTGAAGGTGCCTCATGATGAAGGGCTCCATCTGGGCGGTGGCTCGTAAAGAAGTCTATCAGATTGTACGCGATCCATTCACGATGGCCGTTGCGATCATCATGCCGATCGTGATGGTTTTGTTTTTCGGTTTTGCGATTGAATTCAATATGGATAAAATTCCATTAGCTGTATATGACGGCAGTAAAACAGTGGAATCGCGAATCCTGATCGACTCCTTTGTTAGTTCTAATTATTTTATTCCAAAAGCCGTGTACAGTCCCGCCCATGCAATCGAAGCCTTAGATGGTGGGCGCGCTAAAACGGCTTTGATCATTAAGCCTGAATTCGCGCGAGACCTCATGCCTCATCGTCAGGCTAAGGCACAAATCCTAATTGATGGTGCTGACAATTCCTCTGCGGCCTCCGTTGTCGGGTACTTAGGGGGAGTGCAAAAGCTTGCACTCAGTAAAGAGTTTCCGGGACTTGTGTTAAAAACTCCCGTGGAAATTCATTCTAGATTTCTTTTTAATCCCGAGCTGAATAGTCAGTGGTTCGTGGTGCCTGGACTTGCCGCCGTTATTATCGCCGTTCTTTCGATTTTGTTAACGGCTTTAACTGTTGCGAGAGAATGGGAAAATGGTTCGATGGAGTTGTTATTAGGAACTCCGGTCAAGCCCATTGAAATTATCATCGGAAAACTTTTGCCCTATGCTGTCATGGGGATCGTTTCGATTCTGTTCGTATTTATGATGTCTAAGTCGGTCTTCCAGGTTCCGTTCCGTGGAAGTTTCTTTTTGTATATGCTTTCGGCTTTGATTTTTCTGTGCACCTATTTAGCTCAAGGTCTTTTGATCTCAGTGGTGACGCGCAGTCAGCAGCTTAGTATGCAGTTTGCGATGCTATCGGGACTATTGCCCTCAATGCTTCTGTCAGGATTTATTTTTCCGACCGAGCATATGCCGCCATTCTTTTATTACTTCACCATGATCTTGCCTGCGCGATGGTTTATTAAAATCAGTCGCGAGCTCTTTTTACAGGGCAGTGGCTTTTGGCAAATCCTGCCTTCATTTGGAATGCTCTGCCTGTTGTTAGTGGGAATGCTAGCCATCGCCGCGCGTAAGTTTAAAAAGGATGTCGAGCCATGAAGACCTTGATGGGATTTATGAAAAAAGAAATGCTGCAAACTTTGCGTGACCCGCGCATGCGCATTCTTTTGTTTTTGGCTCCATGTATTCAGCTCACTATTTTTGCGACCGCTTTATCGACGGAGGCGCGTAACATAAGACTTAGTGTGTTCGGTGCGCCTACGGATTCTGCGTTGATGGAGTTGTATCGTGATTGCATTGCCTCAGGATGGTTTATTCCGGCCAAGGTGAGCACTTCAGATCCATACACTCAAGTACAAGGGGGCGAGGCTGATGCTGTCCTAGTGGCGCCGCCAGGTGGATTAGATAAGAGCATCGGGCGTGGTGAGGGGCATTTGCAACTTTTGATCAACGCCACCAATGTAACTCGCGGACAAAGTATCGAACGCTATATCACGCAGATTCAAATGCAAAGGAACAAATCTCAGATTGCACCTCCCTTAGAATTCGATGTACGGGTTCTTTATAACCCCGCGATGCGCACAGCTTTGTTCTTGGTTCCGGGCGTGATGAGCATGCTCGTTTGCTTGATTACGATTTTGCTGACCAGCATGTCGATCACCAAAGAAAAGGAACTCGGCACGTTCGAGACCTTGATTGCGGCGCCCGTCAAACCTGAAGAAGTGATTATGGGGAAGACCGTGCCTTACGTGATTTTAGGGATGAGTAATGTTCCTTTGATCCTGGCCGTGGCTGTATTCCTATTCGGTGTTCCTATGCGCGGAAGTTTATTGGTGTTGATGCTGGCATCTGTGATGTTCGTTTGTTGTACTGTGGGTATTGGTCTGATGATTTCAACACTCGCTAAAAATCAGCAGCAATCGATGATGGGTGGGTTTTTATTCCTGCTGCCTGCGATGTTGTTATCAGGTTTGGCATTTCCGATTGAAAATATGCCGTGGGCGATGCGGATGTTTTCTTACGTAAATCCCATTACGTACTACATCGATCTTTTAAGGAATATCATGCTGAAGGGCGGGGATGCGAACCTGATCCTTTTTGATGTGTCGATCCTGGCTGCTATGGCCGTTGCTGCCATTGGGTTTAGTTGGCAACGATTTAAAACGACTCTTTAAAATAAAAAAGGGCTGTCTTTGGGACAGCCTTTTTTATTTCCCTGGTAAGAGATCTTAGTGATGGTGGTGAGCTTCTTCTTTTTTATCAGCAGGAGCTTCTTTAGTTAAACGAGAAACCACTGGGAAGTTTACAGTTTGTTCCTTGTTGTTCACCATCAATTTGATTGCGATGCTTTGTTTTTCTTCCACTGGTTTTTCAGCGTCGAAAAGCATGATGTGGTGGCCACCTGGTTTTAGTTCAAATGATTGGCCAGCTGCGATTTTGATAGTTTCCATTTTAGCCATCGTCATGCGGCCGTTCTTTTCAGAAGACTCATGCAGCTCAACCGCTTTGAACGGTTTTGCTTCAACGACTTTAATAGACACTTCAGATTTTGTCGTGTTTTTGATAGTGCCGAAACCAGCTGTTGTGTTTGTTCCTTTGATTGGAACGAAGATACGTGCGTTGGTAATTTCAATGTCTGCCGCTAGCGCTGCGGAAGAAACCAAAACCATTACTGCTGAAAGAATCATAGATTTCATAGGTGCTCCTTTATTTTTGTAACAATTGATTCTGCAGAACGTGGGTTCGGCAGGGTGTCCAGGACGATGCCTTTTTTATTTAAAAAGTAAATACGATCTGAGTGAGAAATGGAATATCCAAGATAGGATTTTGGATCTTTTTCCTCGATATAGCTGGCTGCAAATAAATGCACCGCTGTGTCGATGTTCTCTTTAGTGCCACTTAATCCAATAAAGTCTGGGTTGAATTGCTGAGCATAGGTTGCAACATTAGCGGGAGTGTCGTGTTCAACGTCAACGCTCACGAAAATCATACGAACGTTTTTTCTTTCTTCATCTGTAAGGCCTTTAAAAGCCTCTGCCGTAAACGACAAAGCCATCGGGCAAACGTCAGGGCATTTTGCATAACCGAAATATAAAAGATTTAAAGATTTAGGCTCGTCAGAAAAGTTCCAAGATGTGCCGTTAAAGTTGGCTTGAAAGTTACCACCCAATTCGGGTTGGCGGTTTTGATACCAATTCAAAGCAAACAGAAGAGCGATAGCTAAAACAGCAGAAAACAACGATGCGAATATAACGTGCTTTTTAATAAATCCCCCACAGATGCTAAGGAATTAACTCATAGCATCTAGGGAGTCACGAGCCAATGCAACAAAGTGCTGCTGCTCTTGCTAATTAACGTTACGGAAGGCTTCGACGTAGCCAGCAGGAAGACGGCGGGAAAGCTCAGGGTCTGCTTTAATGTCCTTATTTACGGCCTTTCTGAACTCAGAGAAAATCTGAGGCAGCGCACCTAAGCAAAGACCCAAATCATAGCGCACAAAAGGAGTGGCGCGAATGATTGGCTGTTTTTTAAAGAACGAGTTCACGAGTTTCATTTTCGTCATCTGCTGATGTTCCGGAGAGAACTTTTCTGACATCGGCAGGTCTTGGTGGAATGGCACAATCCAAGCCGCGGCAAATGTTGCCGTCGGTTCAATACCATAAAGGCCCGCGATCAAAACTTCCTTAACGGATTCTCTAACCGCATTTTCAGGATGAACACGAACTGGATCAAATGGATTTTCATCAATATGCAAATGACCATCACCACGAGTCACCCATTTGTCGCCTTGGGAGTTCGCTACAGGCAAACCGTCGTCGGCACCGGTACGCAGGTTGATACTTTCGTTGTCATGCATAAGCATCGTCAGCAAATCACCACGATTCTTTTTTAAGAAGCCCTTAAGGTTTTGTTTCGCCCACTCAACAACTTGCACGCGAGGAACGCGAACATGTCCTGAAGAAAATGCATCCGTCAGATAATGATCGGCGAAAGCATTCGCAACCATGGCTTGTTGGAAAAGTGTAACGCTCTTAGCGGGATTTGAATCGCGAAGCTCGTAAGACTCAAGGGCCTTGTCGATCGCTTGTTGATGGTACTTCACATAGTCTTTCATGTTGTACCAACCGAAGTGGTTGTAGTTCTTAGTCACTACGCCCAAGTATTTTGGCATTGCGATGATTGTGCCTAGGTTGTTGCAGCTAGCAGAAGACTCGCCATGAATTTCTTTGTGAGTGCACTCGATAACATGTTTGATGCCTTTACGTTTATCGACGTAAAGCTCGTCAGGACTGTTATAGAAGTCTGCTGACATCAGCATCTCACCGTAACGGAAGGAAACTTTTTTATCTGCGCGGGGAATGTTGATAACCGGACAATCCGCCTTTGATATTCCTAGATCTCGGCAAGCTGCGAAGGCACCACTTTCACCCAATGAAAGATGCTCACTCCCAGCCCACATGATTTCGACAGTCTGTGCTTGGGCAACGTTGGTTGCCAATGAAGATGTAAATGCAAAAGCCGTCATCCAAAAGCTCAATCTCATAACGCCCTACCTTTGAAAGATGTAGGTATGAGATCGGCAGAATATGGGGAGTGTTCAAATTTCGTGCAGAAATTTAGACCTTGATCTAAAAGACCTTAGAGCAGCTTGGCGGCATCACTTTCGTCTTTTGCTTCAGAACTTTATAGAGGATTTTATCACCCAGTTCATTCTCCATAAGCTCAGGATGGAATTGAAGTAAGATACCTCGACCATTCTTAAACTCCGTGGCCTCAGTCACCCCATCCGCCGCCGTTGCAGCAAGTTCTAAAGGGCCACCCGGTTTGAATTGGACAGCTTGATGGTGCAGAGAGTTTACGAATAGCTTGTCTGAGCCTTGTGGCAATAGGGATGCAAGAATACCATGAGTGGTTTTGTTGACCTTGATCTCATGCCAGTCATTCCCGTGAGGAAGTTCGGGGCCTACTTGTACAGGGACATCTTGTAAAAGCTTATAACCCAAAGCCACGGATGTGATTTGTGAACCTCGACAAACTGCTAACAAGAATCCTTTTTCTGCGGCCACATAGCTCTTGATCAAAGAGATTTCAAATTGATCACGAGTGGGGACTGTATTGCGTGAGTGATAGTTGTCTTTTTTGTACATCGATGGCTCTACGTCGTCGCCACCCATAGCTACCATCATCGGGAAGCTCTCAGAGATCTTATTAAACATGCTGCGTGTTTCTTCGAGTGTCAGACCTAAGTTTGCATTGATCGGGAGGAGATAGCTAATATGTCCCGCTTGCTTAAAGATACGTTTAAAATTATTCACGCGTTGCGAATTCATTCCGTAGTCTTTAGGAAGATTTGCGATCAGCAGAGCGCGATTTTCTCTCTCAAGACTTAGGGGCGTGAGGTTTTCGACACGGATAGCGGGGCGTTGTCCCTGAAACAGCTCCATAAGATCGGGATGTTTTTCTAAATTAGAAAAATATCTTTCTGCCGCCGCTTCGGGTGTCTCGCCAGACTTAACGGGAAGGATCAGTGGGGCTGACATATGCCCGGTCGCGAGCCATTGATAAAGCGTCACTTCGCCCGCAGCATGCGCTGAAGCGATTCCCAAAAGGCTTGAAATAATAGCAATAGCTAGAAAGCGGATCTTTCCCATATTGCAGGGATGTTCAAATTTGATACCAATTGGGAGGACTTTAAGTTCACGGTATTAATTATGGCGGCGGAGAGGGTGTCTCAAGATGAGACAGGGCGGAGATTTGTCGTACGCTGTAAATAAAAAGACCGAGTTTACACCCGGTCTTTTCAATTCATGGAATTTCAAATCAGTCTTAGTAGTAAGACGTTTTTGAAGCGCCCTTTTGCACAAACGGATAGTGCCATGGTTTTGGTTTTGCGGACTCATCTTCAGTCACGCTTTGTGGAGAACGCGGCTCTTCATACTGTGTCGTTGCGCAAGCGCCCAAACCCAAAAATGCTGCTACAAGTGCGATCTTAGCTGTGAACTTTAACATACTGAACTCCTTGATGTTGGTCCCTCATCGGGGCCTTATGGAGTTCCTATCGGAGTTTTTCAGGACTTAAGAAGGGACACATCAAAGATTTCCTAAAATTTACCTGATTAGAAACAACATCGTTTCACTTGGAGACACTTCCTAGAAAAAGTATCGTGATGGCAAGGAGTTGCTATGACAACGTTGGGACTTTACATCCATTTAGAAGCGAAGCCGGGACGAGAATTTGAAGTTGAGAACTTTCTGCGCGATGCCCTCCCATGGGTGCGTGATGAGATGGGATCGACCTCGTGGTTCGCATGCAGAATCGGCCCTTCGACGTTTTCATTGTTTGCGGCTTTCCCTGATGAATACGCACGTCGTGCGCATTTGGAAGGTAAAGTGGCGGCAGCGATGATTTCCCGTGCTCCGGATTTGTTTGCACGTCCACCGATTGTGGAGCGTATGGATATCTTGGCAGATAAACTTCCAGGGTCGATGACATCTAAAGACGCTTCCACGGTGGAACCGCCTCCGGCAGACTATCCGAGCCATGTTTAATACTGCGGAATATGAAAATGCATAACTTTCCCTAGAGCCAAGGTCTGGATAGATCACTCTGTTTCCCGCTTCCAGCAAGGATTTGATAGCCTTGATAGGAAGAGGTTGCATGAAAAAGATCTATCTTACGTTGGTTCTTGGTGTCCTTTTTATTTGTGGTTGCAGTCGCCTGGATATGGCCTACCGATGGGCGGATACCTATATTGCCTCTAAGGTGGATGACTATTTCGATATTTCCTCTGCGCAAAGCAAAGCCCTCAAAAAAGATATTCAGAAAGACCTGGGTGTTTTAAAAACATCTTTGCTTCCGCAATGGACAGAGCGCTTAGAGAGTATCCAAAAAGACATCGAAAGTGGTACTTTAAGTGATAGCAAGGTTGCCGTGTACTTCGCTTCATTCTTTAAAGATGTTGATCAAATCAATTCGCACTTCGCAACGACGGCTGTGGATTTTATCAGTAATACCAAAGCAAGTCAGATAGAGTACTTCAAGAAGTCCTTTAATAAAAAGAACCAAGAGGACATCGAGAAAGCACAAAACACAGCGAAACTGCAAAAGACTCAGCGTGAAAAATACGCGGATGCTTTTGAAATGTTTTTGGGAACATTGACCAAAGAACAAGAGCAGTGGATTGCAGAGAGTGTTGAGAAGTCTCCTTATCCCTCTGAGTTGAAAGCTAAGAATAAAGCTTACATTTTCAAAGAGTTCATCACTCATCAAGACTCAATGGATGAGATGAAAAAATTTGTGAGGGATTATACAACTCAAGCAGATAAGTTTGATATGCCTGAATATCGTGCAGCTTACGAAGTGTATCAGCTGAATCTACAAAAATTAGTCTCGCAAATTATGTTGAACCTGACTCCTAAACAGAAACTCGCATTGAAGTCGAACATCAATGATAAAACCGCACAATTGCGGTCTATTTCTTCGCTCTAGGGTTTGCTTTTGAAAAGCGAATGGTCCATCATCATTTGATGTTTACTAAGTACGAATGGATCAAACTCGCTGCGGTGGGTGTTTTTAGTTTAAGTTTCTTGTTTCTTCTTTGATCATAAGACCGTTTCGGTCTGCAAATATACAAAATGCCTCGAACCCTTCTTGTCGTTATTCTATTTCAGCGACAAGGAGGCAGTTTATGAACTACCACGCTTTTCTAATTCTTAGTTTTGTTTCGTCGATGGCTTTGGCCGATCAGTCTATTTTAAAAACACAAAAAGATGTTCCGCCTCCGCGTGCTGATGAATCCCCAGAACGCACTGAAGCTCGCGAAAGAGTCGCGAAGGATCACGCTGATCTTAATCAAAAACTCAAAGAGGGTGCGCCGACAGCTGAAATTCACGGCGTGAAAACTCGTCTGCAAAGAGATCGAACTTTTGAAAACAAAGAAGACGTAAAACAGCAGATGAAAGAAAAGCAAAGAGCCGAAGCCAATCAAAAAGAGCGCGACGCAAAATCCAACAGACTCACTAATCCCCAGGGCAACAGCACCAGGGATTTATATGACGATACGAAATAGCTATAAAAACACAGCTTCACAGCGTACCGCTGAAGTTGTATGCCATTGCTTACTCATCTCTGACAGAACTCTGCGTCCTTGGGTCTTGCCTGCTTCCGAATCAGAAAGTGCACTCTCGACCTTTCTCCAATCATCGGCATTAGGTCGAAGGAGTATAAAGTGGGCTGCATTTTTAATCCACAAATCAGCAACCTGATCAACAAACCATTGAGGAGGAAATTTAACTCTCAGATCCAACGCTCTGAAAAACTCTTGAACCGTAGCTGCTTCCCGCGCGGCCTGGTCCATCAGTTCAAGTGCAACTCTCCCATCGGCTTCCGATGATCGCATATAAATGTCTAACAGATCCATGCGGTCCGAGCGTTTTTGATCGAATGCTTGACGAATTGTCGAAATGGGAAATGTCTTACCAGGCGGCAAAAAACCATTCCTATTCAAAATACCCAACGCCCCGGCGTCCCGAAGAACTGAAAGGTAATTGACGTTACTCGTTCTAGATTGCGCAATTAATTTTTGAAGGGCTTTTTCAATAAAATGGCGACTACCGACACGGTCTTTCAAAAGCGCCTCTTCATCTTTAAGAACAACACTTAGAGATTTTAAATCACTAGCTTTGATTTCAACCCCCTCCATTGCGATTAAGAATCTAAGGTGTCTTAAAACTAATGCCATTTTGGTGTTGTGTACAATCTTCTCACTCTCTCCTCGGAATTTTGCAAATAAAGCTTCGTTAACATTTACAAACTCAATACGGCCCTTTAAAAAATCCTGAAGAGCGTTAACTGGATCACTGACGCCATACGGATTGACGCCCATCTTATCCAATTTCGCTCCGCCTGTTTTGACAACTTCTTGAAGAATTTCACGTTCGAGAACATCCCACCAATAAGAGTATGTATGAGGCAATGTTTCCTTCTTAAGATCACCTAGGATAAAGATATCCTTATCTGCGCCCTCAATAATAAGACTATGAATACGTGGAGGTGGAATTTTTCGCACCTCCGAAAGAGGATGTTTTTGTAATTCAAGATCAAGCCAATTCATGAGGCCTCGCAAGATCCCACCAGCTAAAAATACCTGTCCGCGTGCCTCAGGATTTTTTTCAAGATGCTCCCAAAGCTGTGACATCTCGGGTAATTCTTTAGATTTTAAAGCTAGAAGTTCTCTGAAATCGGATTCAGTCACTTGTTCGCGCCAAGCTCGAGAAGCAGCAGGCACCTCGCGAAGAATCGTATGTTCTTGTGCAAAGACTTGCTGACTAAAAAGACTCAGAAGAACTATTAAAAAAGCAAAAAGGTTTTTCATAATCACTTAGTCTTCCACCGGGCGTGCCAATCTCAGCGGTAACCAAATGGGAAGCCGTGTGAACTTTATGTACAACTATTACGTTTTACGCGCTCAGCTGTAGATGTTGTATACATCCGGCAAGAGTCTCATTTTGGGATAGCAGGCTGTCATAGCAGACGAGATGCCAATATGTCAGAGGACGAATTTGAACTACGTAAGAAGAAGAATCGCGAACTTTATAAAAAGAAACAATAGCTAGAAAAAGAAAAACCCCAATATTGCTATCGGGGTTTTAAAATTTTATCCAAAAAAATTGGAGCGGGAGACGGGGCTCAAACCCGCGACCTATGCCTTGGCAAGGCATCGCTCTATCAACTGAGCTACTCCCGCGCTCAAAGAGAAGCCAAAATTACTGTTGCCAGTGTCTCTTGTCAACGGCTAAAACTAAAAAAATGAAAGCAATTTTGATGAACCGCGCGAAAAAATGGATGTTATTGGCCCTTATAGGCTGTTTTGCTTATTTTGTGGGCTACATTTGGGGGAAAGACGTGCAAAAGTCACCTCTTCCGGCGGCTCCCTCCCTGCAAGCTCCGGCTCAGGCACCTCGATAACCGTATCTTCGAAATTCCACCAATCCCGTTTTTTATCGGCCACCTTATTTGAATAAATCAGTTCAGTCGTCGTCGTTGTTGTGATCTTCAGTAAGATTCGCAGTGATTTTCTTACGCATAAAAATTAAGAATTTAACTTCAACGAATACAGATATTTTGAACATTGCATCTGCGCACCTAGACTAAATAAACAAACATAAAAATGTATATTTTCATTCGGAGAATAACTTTTTTGTGAGAAAAATTTTTTTGAATTAATTAAAGATGTATTGACCGTATTTTCAATATCTCTATCATCAACAGTAGGTGGAGGATTGATGGGTAAAGCGATTACACTTGGTGACTTTCTAAAATCTGCACGCGAAGCTGCTGGTCTTTCTCAAGGCGATGTTTCAACTAAACTTGGTTATTCAACTCCTCAGTTTATTTCAAACTGGGAGCGCAATGTTTCCAATCCTCCGATTGATACACTTAAAAAAATCGGCAACATGTACAAAGTCGATCCTGAAGAGCTATTCGAAGTTGTTTTAAAGGCCGCAATCCACGAAACGACTGAAGATCTTAAAAGAAAATTCAAACAATCTCGTTAATTTAGCGACGATATTTAAAGGATCCTTGTCCTGAAGCGATAAGGATTCCTTCATCGGAGTAAACCTCCGCCTCTGCGAAAAAGATATTACGACCGCCGCCAATCTTCTTGGCCTTAGCAATCAAACGTCCTTTTTTAGTACTCGAGACAAAGTTCACATTCAATGTGATCGTCACGCCATGAACTTCCGGGCTGCCAGCAGGGGAGTAAAGACCTGCGTAACCGCAAGCTGCATCCACCAATGTTGAAACGACTCCACCTTGTAAAGCCCCCTGGCGATTCATATGCCAATCCTGAATCGGCATTTCAAATTCAGCGTAACCTTCAGACCATTGCAAAAGGTTGATGCCCATATGTTGTAAGAAGGGATTATTAGGTTGAGGAATTGCAGCCATTGAGGACCTCCACTGGATAAAGTGTGCCTCACAGATAAAAGCGAAGCAAGAGGCACAGGAGTGACCTCTTGCTTCTACAACAACGTAATCTTAGATACTATTGAACTGATGCGGAGTCACACGCAGGTACTGTGTATGATTTAGTGAAAAGCAAAGTTTCGTTACCGTTACCAACTTGTTGACCTACTTGGATATCAACTGTCATCGGGTAAGTACCTTTGTAAGTCATAGGTTTGCAGATCGTTTTATTGCCTGATGAATCACAGAAGTCTTCAGTTTGAACAAAATTAATTGGCGTAGTTAGAACTTCGCTGCCAACCACTTGGAATACTGTGCGTCCGGCACCTTCTTGAATAGCATAAACGATATCTACAGGCGCTTTCGTGTGAAGGTTCGCTCCATCGCGGCAAACGAATGTATAGTCAATAGCGCGACCCATGTAAACCACTGGAGAGTGGATAACATATGAACCCTTAGCTGCCAGGATCTCTTCCCAAGAGGAATTTTGAGAGATAGCTGCAGATGCAGATTGAGCAGAAGCGATAGTTAATATAGACAACAAGAACATTTTCATTTTGAACTCCTTTGTTTAGATGTGCGCGAAGCTGCCAGTCTGCGATATCAATCTCAAATAAAAGTCTTATAAAAATCCCTGCAGAATCAAATAAAACGTAGATGGCTTTAGGTGCGTGAAAGAAATTTAAATAAATATTTTTACAATTAATTTATGCTAACTCTTGGTAATTGAGCGGTTAAATCGTTGACAATATTGATGCTTCAAACTGAGCATCAATGTATGCAAAATAAAAAAGTTATTTCAGCTGTGGTCATTGTTGTTGTCGCAATCGTGTTATTGGTTGTGTTTAAGAAGCAATCAGCAAGTTCTAATGCTGACGCCGATGCAACAGCCTTTTGTGAGTCTATCCAAAATGGAAAAACTGTTGATGAGGTCATGCAGTCGGTGGGGGCTTCCTCATTTGAGCATCTAACATTCAGCGGTCCTGGTGGCGAAGTTATCAACGGCGCTAATAAGGGCACATTCTCTCCCTCTAAGTCCGCAGGATTTACTTCAGGGAAAATGCTGGTGCAGTTTCATCCGAATGTAACTATCATCAAAGCTTGTGAAATTGATTTTGAGCAAGGGCAAGTAACAGGAAAAACGGTGAAGCTATGAAAAACATTTTGGTTGTCTTAATCATCAGCGCATTAGCAGCGGTTTCTCAAGCCAAAGAGCAATCCTACACTTCACATTGTTTTGTGCAGCCCTGCAAAATCGAAGGCGACTTCGATGGGGACGGAAAGCTGGATACGGCAGAGTTAGTGGAGGGTGCCGCCAAGAAGCGCGGGATTCAAATCAAGTTCTCCTCTGGTAAATCCGCTGTCGTGGGTGCGGGAACAAAGCTTGATAAAGGCGGCGATGATTTTATCTGGATGACGACATGGCAGTTGCACAAAGGTAAAATCGAAAAAAGCAAAGGGGCGGGGAAAGCTCCTAAGGCTAAGGGCGACAGCCTTCTGGTTGCCGAAGAGTACGTTAAATCCGCTTATATCTATTGGGATGGCGCAAAGCTAAAATGGTACCCGCAGGAGCAATAGTCCCGCGGTCCTAGGAAATTATTTAGACTGGCCTCGAACTTCCGTTTCGAGGCTGACAATGATCGAATTCAAAGTATCAGACTGTTCTAAGATATTATTAGAAGCCTCAGCGACCTCGTTCATATTGTCTTGATTGTCGTTAGTTTCTTTTTCAAAAGTCGACATGGTTTTCGCAATTTGTGCTAATCCAATCGATTGTTCCTCAGTGGCTTTTGCCACTTCGTTACTTAGAGTTGAAACATTCTTAATTGAACTAACAATATCATTGAGCATGGAAGCCGCTTCGTCCGCTCGTCGTTGGCTTGAACTGACCAATTCCACATTCGATTTTAAAAGTTCATTGATCTCTTTAGCCGAGACAGCACTTTTTTGCGCCAACGTGCGAACCGCATCCGCAACCACAGCAAAGCCTTTACCTTGCTCGCCAGCGCGAGCAGCCTCAACCGATGCATTCAATGCCAAAAGATTCGTTTGAAAGGCAATGTCATCAATAACGGAGACCGTATCGACGATCTTTTTAGAGCCCGCATTGATATCCGCCATGGAATTCAAAACACCCATGATCTGCTTTTGTCCCGACTCCGCCGCAAGGTTGGCTTTGACCGCCATCTCCGAAGCTTCCTTGGAGTTTTCAGCACTCAGGTTGATCATGCTGTTCATCTCTTCAATTGCAGCAGCAGTTTGTTCAACCCCTTGTGCTTGGCTTTGAATACGCAATTTCACATTCGAAGTAATCGTATTTAAATGTGCACTGATAGAGCCAGAGGTCTCGGAGCTTTCTTTCAGTTTAAGCACAGACGCTAAAATCGCATTAATACTTTGGTGGATACTTAGACCAATCACGACAGATAGTAATACCGCAAACAACAAGGCTAAGCTTGAATAGATCAAGGACTGTTGGCGTCCCGCCTGCAAAGCAGAAGTCCTGTTGTGGAGAAGAACATCGAGTTCATTCACGGCGTCTTTCCAAGTCGAAAAAGACTGAGTGAGGGCAGTGGTCGTCATCGTATCAAAGGCTGCTTTATCCACAGACTCGCCACGAGAAATAGCGCGCAGACTTTCAATAACCTTTTTAGTTTTATCAGTCAGGGCCGTGACTGTTGTTGGGATATTCTTTTGCAGGCTCTCCGAAGTTCCATAAAAGTTAGGATCTTCATTGATCGCCGTTTGAGCATCCGCAACCACACGATTCAAATCAGACTCTTCCAACTGAGTCGCATAGAGAGCCGCTTGAATTTTTGTAGCCGTGGTAAGTTCGCCGTTAAAGAAAACATCGCTGTTTTGCAAAATAGTCTGAATACGGTTTTGCATTTGAGGCAAAGCGAGCAGCGTGATGTCCATCAAATAGTAACTATCTAAATCTGGATCAAGAATCAGATTGGAAATGTCACCCAGGTGAGTGATTGCTGTGTTAATGGATGCTGTAGCATCATCCCAGTTCTTTTTGTTGATCTGTTCAGAGAGGAATTCGAAGCTTGCGTTCTCGCGCTTCCTTTTACTCAGATTTTCTTTATCAAATGAAAGAGTAGGGCCGACTTCACTATAGACAGCCTTAAGCTCATTCATTTTTTTATTGAGATCATTTGAGTTTCCGCGACGGGCGGAATCGAGTTCTTGCAGAACATCCTCATAAGGACGTTGCAACTGAGTCCCCAGTTTTTCCTTCAGTGCAAAATCAATGTTTACGGATTCAGAGCGATACATCAGCACAGTCAGAACGATGATCGGAGCTGCGAATACCAAGATGTTTAATAAGAGCTTCAGCTGCAACGGGATCTTTTTCATAAACGGCCTAGAACAAGTGTTGTTAAGAAATCTTCATTACAATCGGAATTTTTCCTCGAAAATGCAGCTTTTTCGAGTCTAGTTTCGATGAGGTCAGTAATGTTTCTTAAGTCAAAGGTCCAGCGGCGATGGGTCCTCCCTTAGGAGACATCTTATAAAGTCGTCCAATCAGAATAATCGCACTGATCAACGCAACTCCAACCCAATAGTAGATAGGACTGTTGTCGTTCGTGCCGTTCATTAAGTGGATATTGCAGAATGCGATCATTTCCAAAACGATAAAGCCTGCCCCGATGGGAACAAGTTTGAACCAACGTTTTTTAAACAGTGGAGCAATTAAAAACAGCGCCGCAATCACTTCTAATCCGCCCATGGCAGACCAAATCGGGGGAGGGATAACTCCAAGTGAGGGCATGGTTTGCTCTGCCGTGTGGGACAGTTTCCAAACAGCACCAGCCAAAGTGTGAAGAGCCATCACTCCTTGTAGAATCCATAAAAAGATATTCATAGCAGACCTCCCATGAACCAGATTATTATCGTCTGATTTAGAAATGTCCACACTCTGTTTTAATACAAAAAGTGTCTTCCCTAACTGGGGGAGGTGTGTAGAATAACTGCATGTCATTACTAGAGACTCTTAAAGATCAAAACCAACTTATCATTCGCCAACGTAGAGAACTCGGGGAGCTGTTGGGATTTGAAACCCGTAACAAGTATGAGATTTGTGATCAGCACGGTGGAGTGGTCGGCTTTTGTGCAGAACAATCCCAAGGTTTTCTAGGTATGATCGTTCGCCACTTCCTGGGGCATTGGAGATCCTTTGATCTGCACTTTTTTAATAATCAACGTCGGCATGTTCTGACCGCAAGACATCCCTTTAGATTTTTCTTTCAGCGCTTAGAAGTGCATGCCGATAGTGGACGCTTTTTGGGAGCTATTCAGCAGCGCTTTGGTATCTTCAAAAAGAAATTTGATATCGAAACTCCTCAAGGCAAAGTTTTGCTGACGATGGAATCGGGCTTTTTGCAGTTTTGGACATTCCCGATCTTTAAAGGTTCCAGACAGATCGCCGTTGTTCGTAAAAAGTGGTCAGGGCTTTTCAAAGAAGCCTTTATGGATGCTGATAACTTTCAAATTGAGTTCACTCAGATGGGTTTAAGCGATGAAGAGCGCGCTTTAATCCTGGTTTCGGGCCTTTTTGTCGACCTTCAGTACTTCGAGCGTAAGGCAAATTCCTAAACAGAGTCCTAACTATTATCAAAAAACTCTCAATACGGCTTCGCAGTGCGCCTAAAAATGGCTCCAGAAGCGGGACAAACAAAACTTTGTCCCGGCAAACTTTGGACAAAGTTTTGTCTGTCCATCAATCACTAAAACCCCTTTTATTTGGAATTTACATTTCCGCCGGAAAAGGAGAAACACCATCTCATTCGAAACGAACAAGTTTTTAAAACAAAAACACTTTTAACAAAGGGAATTAAAATGAACAAATTCGTAGCAATGATCGCTCTTATGGTTTCTTCTTCTGCATTCGCAGCTAACTACTCTGCTGACACTTCTTGGGAAGTTCTTGAAAAAGACCCAACAATCAAAATCGAAGCTGGCACAGTATTCATGGGTTCTTCTGTAGACTACACTTTCGTATGTGTTGACGGTGCTAACCTTCGCACTAAAAAAGCAGTAGCTCAGTACGACGTTGTTTACTTGGGTCAAAACCAACGTAAAGAAATCTACAAAGGTTCTAAATACTTGACTACTCCAATCAACTACACTCGTACTGCTTGGGAATGCAACTGGGACGTTAAAGGTGAACACCGTAATTGCGAAGACAAAGTTATCTCTGGCTCATACCCATTGACTGTAACTGCTAAAGTTTCTCGCTCTCTTCACACTAAAAACGGTTACGAAAAGTTCTTGTTCAACAAACAATTGAACGTTCCTAACTGCGAATCTGTTAAAGTTAACTAGTTCGACTTGGGGCTCTAACGCAGAGCCCCATTTTTTTGTCTCGTTGCATTGAACTCCGTCCTACGATAGTGAAAGCCATCAAATTGATGGGGAACAATGGAAATTAACGTCGAAATGAACGAGCGCAGCCAAGTTAGTTCGATTCCTGAGCAAGTAGCTCTGGATATCGAGGCCTACCTGACGCGTTTTAAGGACCCTAAAAAGGGCCTTACCATGTTGGCGACGAAGTCCCAGATCCATGTAAAGACCTTGAATCGTTTGCGTGAACAAACTCACAATCCAAACTATGCAACTCTTTACAAACTGTATTCCTGCTTACTAGATTCTCGTGACCTTAATCATCTTGTGACCAAAGTTCCTCCGGTCGTTCGCGAAAAACTAGAAAAGACGGACCCTCAGTTAAAATCTTCGCCTCTTCATCGCTACAATTTTGATCTCGATGCAGATTTGCAAAAAGATCCATGTTTCACAGAGCTTTATGTTTTGTCTGAAACACGTCCTTTCGATGCTAATTTTGTCCAACAGAGATTCGGTTCTTATGGTCTTGGAGTGCTCGAACGCATGGTAGACCTTAAGGTTCTCCGACCCCTCGGGAATGGACTTTATGGTCAAGGTGAGGTGAGAGCACCATTTTCTGCGGAAGCTATTAAAGCCGTAGGAATTAGACTCACAGAGCGATATTTGAAGCCAGCTAACGCTGATTCCAACTTCGCCAACTTTATGTCTCTTTACTTCGAAACAGTGAGTGAAGAAACATATAAGCAATGGGTTCAAATTGAAGAAGACGCCTTTAAAGCGCGTGTAAAACTTCTGGAAAAACCTAACGCTAAGGGAAATATCCCTGTATTTGCTTTCACTGTTGTTGATACGCTTTTGGAGAACGAATAGTTATGAAATTCTTTATCGCACTACTTATTGCTTCTGTTCTAGTTATTGGCTCAAGCCAAAGTGCATTCGCTGGCGGCGGTTCTGCAGGTGGTTCCGGTAACCAACCTCCACACGGCAACGGCAGATAATTATCTCCAAAATTTTGATTTGAAATTTATGAACCCGATACAGCAATGTATCGGGTTTTCTTTTTTGTGTTGCCTGAATCTGCAACAGTCCTAAAACGCAACCAGATACAATTGGTACACGTATTGCTTTTTACCTCTTACCAGCTTTGCAAGATGGCAAAGTGGCACTGAAGGGGAAAGTCATCGTGAGTCGAGTCCATCAAATTTTAAAAGCTGCTTTGGAGCAGAGGCAGTCTTTGAATCCTAAATATTCGCTCCGCAATTTCGCAAAGGACCTATCGGTCAATCCTAGCTTTGTCTCACGCATCCTAACAGGTAAGCAGACTATTCCCAGTGCTCGGTTGGAGGAAATCATTCAGACTCTCCAGATGGATGAGAGCGCCTCTAAAAGATTAAAAATTGAGCTGATCCGAGATTACATGAAAGAGCTGGGTCTTAAAGAAACAGAGCTCCTCAAGGAGGAGCTCTGGGAATCAATTCCTGAAGTTGTTGAGGAAGTTATCTCGTAAAGACAGCTTCGCAGCGGATAACAGTAGCACGAAGGATCTGCTGTATTTTCTGTTTTTGCGCCGTTTGTTCTTTAGCGATGCCCCATTTTTTAATGCCTTCATTCAGCATTCTAATGGTGATCACCGATGAGTTCGGGCTCAGTTTAGCCATTGCCAAAGTTTCTTTAACAACTTGTTCTGGCATCAAGCTTGGATGCAGGTAGGCGTCTTTGGAAGAGATGTGCTCTTTCGCCATTTTATCAATAAGGTAATTTGCAAGAATTCCGGTCACCGTTGGTGTTGCCATCGATGTTCCTGACATGTTTTGACGACCCAGAGGAGATTCCAATGTCATCTTGGTTGCCATTGCATCTTGAAATGAATCTACAATTCGACCTTCCATCAGGATCTTGCTTTGAGTGGTGAGTCTCTCAGAGATAGGGAGAGGGTCGAGAGATTTAACAGCAAGATCGTTTGCTTTGATGACTTCTTTAAATTCATTCTTCACTAAATTCGTAGAGTGTTCTTTGCTTTTTGCTGGAACAGAAGAGTAGACTTCTTCACCCGTTGAGAAGACCTGAGGTACTTTAGGGTCGATTAAGATATTGGAAAATGCAGTCAGCGTACCATTTTCGTTGATACTTCCCACTGCCAAGATATTTTTCAAAGCATTGTTTGGAGTGTCTGGCAGTCCTTTGTTTTTTGCAATTTCAATAAAACGTGTCGATGTGATTCCCACAGGGAAACCTGTTTTTGTAACGCCATCGATCCAGCCACCGTCGTTACCTGTGGCTACGACGAACAATGTACCTGGTGCTTTGAATTGCATCGTCTGGCCGATTTTGTAGCGTACGAACTCAGAGAACAAATCTGTTACAGCAGATTGCTGTTTTCTATCAAGCGAGTATTCCTTTTTAAATGTCATACCTAAAGAAACATTGGCCAGTTTTAGTTGTTGCTTACCTGCGGCTTCAATGGCTTTGAGTACGTCTTCGATGAAAACGGCATCAAGCGTTCCTTTCAGTGTGCCAAGATAATCTTTCAGAATTTTTTCTGCACGAACAGGGGTGATTTTAACACCCGTGTATTCTTTATTAATCATCGCGATCAGTTCGCTCACGATAGGCAGTTTAAGCCACTCAGAGAATTCACTCGAGTATCTTTCAATAATCTCCTTTTGTCTTTCAGGGGCAAGAGCTACAGGCCCGGTCGTAACACGAATTGGAACGATGCGAACATCTGGATTTTGACGAGCAATAACGCCTGAGACATGGGTCGCATGGCTATTGGAGTTGCTGCTGCTATCTAGATAGGGATGTTGGGTACGAATAACGTAGCGGCGTAGATCGGACTTCATTTTTGCATAAGCTACAGGATCTTGCTGGAAGTTTTTAAGATCTGTTGCTAGCGGTCTTAATTGTTCGATACGCTTCATCGCATTGCGAATGGACTGTTTGTCTTCCTTGCTAAGGGAAGGGTCTTGTAAGAGCTTAGCATAGCGTTCTTTGCCTTTTGTAATAAGGAGTTCTGCGGCTTCGACCGTGCTTTTGCCTTTAAAGTCTGCTGTGCTGTTAATGGCTTTTTCTAATTGAGTGAGTGGATCGAATGCATCGTAACCCCAAATTGCCATATTAAATGAGGCATCGAGCCTGTCGATTGCTTTCGCACGGGTGATTGGAGTTAGGGCCGGCTTTTCTTGGAGCTTCATGAATTGCTGAAGCAATTCGATGTTTTTGTTTAGGTTCGTTTTTTGGTCTACGTATTCCATGGATTCTTTCATTAGTTCAAAGAATCTTTGACCGTGTTCTAAGGATTGGCCAACGGAGATCATATTTGGAGTATAGTATTTTGGGCCCGTATAAAAGTCATAAATTCTTTGTTTTTCCATCATCTCGGCATCAAGTATTTTATTTCCTTTGATGCGATCAAATATTTCTGGCCAGCTGGCGCCTTTTGTAACCTCGAGGGCTCCACGCAGACTGATTGCTTCTTTCGGAAGTTTAATGAAAACACTTTCTTTAATCTCCGGATCGTTTTGCAGAGCCGCATAGAAATGTTCAACGAAAAGTGTGTTTGATTCCTTGATAAGCTGCAAAGGGCTTTCTACGGGCTCAACGATAAGTCCATTCTTGATCGCCTTAGCACCGAAAGCGAAAAGAGTGGGGTCGACCATCACGTGAGTTCCTGATGGACCGTTTCCCATAATATCAATACCGGCGCCAGCCACTCGGCCATCGACGATGCGATAATCAATTTGTGCTTGAAGATCTTTGTGAGCAATGTCGACACCGCTATCAATCACGCCGACACGTAATAGATCTGTTCTGCGTGCGTCTTTTTCTTGGCGAATCACGATGGCGTCGCGCTCTTTTTGTGAAAGCTCACGCACCTGACTGCGCATCCACTCTAGTTGTCGTGGGAATTTACCATTCCAGAAAGAATCTCTCGGATCTTGAGAAGGCCCTGTTTTGCATGAAGGTAACGCTAAGAGAACGGCGAGCGATAACATCATCACGCGGCTTTTGTGTCTCATTTTAGTCATGGTAAATCTCCTGATTTTTCTTTATGCCCTTTTTAGAGCAAGGAGAAAGCCAGGTGATTCCTTAGAGGGTGTTTCCTAAGTAAGTCTTTGAAATGACGGGGGATTGGTCATAAACACAAAGTAATATGAGGAGCTGTTGACTTTAAGGGAACGTCTAACCGCTAAAAAGAGGCCGAATTGCGGCAGTTGAGTAAGTCAGAAAAACATTGAAATACTCAACACTTGCACGCCGCTCTCTTCGGTCTATCGCTCCCTTAAAAGGTGCCAGGCGCCTTTTAATAAACGCCGAGGATTTTCCACCAAGCGGCGCCAAGGCCCATCCAGATCACGATATACACGATCGAGAAGATGAAACCGATTCTCCACCAGTCTTTAAGGTCCACATAGCCGATACCATACAGAATCGGCGCAGGTCCGTGCGCATAGTGAGTTAGAACTCCTGACAATGAACCTGTGAAGCCCAACATCAAGGCTACAAGTTTGCCATCGATCCCAACCGCAATACCGACTGCAAGCATGGCAGAGTACATCGCAGCCACGTGAGCCGTCGCACTCGCAAACAAGTAACGAGTATAGAAGTAAACCAAGATCACCGCAGGGAAAGCCCAGTACCACGGTAAATGACCCAGTTGAGTTTTTACGATCTCACTGAACCAGCTGACGAAGCCGAGTTGATTTAACCCCTCTGCCATCATCACAAGGGCCGAGAACCATACCATTGTATCCCAAGCGCCTTTTTCACCTTTCACATCTTCCCAAGTCAGAACACCACTTAGAAGCAAGAATGAAAGACCGATCATCGCGCCAACTGTCGCATCGATTTTCAATTGTGGTCCAAAGATCCACATCACCAAAAGCATCAAGAACGCAGTCACCATCAACCACTCATTGCGAGTAACAGCGCCTAGATCTTTCAATTTTTGTTTTGTTTCTTGTTGAACAGCTTTTGTGTCTTTCAACTCAGGTGGATAAATTTTGAATAGCAACCATGGAGTTAAAGCTAAAGATACAATCCCGGGAACGAGTGCGGCCATTGCCCAACCACCCCAAGAAATTTCTACGCCCAAATCTTTTGCGAACTTTTGGCACATAGAATTTGAAGCCGTACCCGTGATAAACATCCCCGCACCCAAAAGGTTGGCGTAGTAGGAATTCAATGTCAGGTAAGCACCCATGCGACGGTGAGTTTTAGGATCTGCAGGATCAGAACCGAATCCCATCGAGATAGATTTCATAATCGGCATCAAGATACCACCGGCACGGGCCGTGTTACTTGGTGTTGCTGGAGCCAGAACCAAATCTGAAAACGCCAAACCATAAGCAATGCCCAGTGGAGTTTTACCAAGTTTAACGATGAACCAGTAAGCCACGCGACGGCCCAAACCTGTTTTGATAAAACCACGAGAAATAAAGAAAGCAATCGTGATCATCCAGATCGTTCCGTTACCGAAACCACTCAACGCAAGTTTTACTGATTGAGCGACATTGCCCGGAGCACGCAATTGAAGAACCGCAACCAGAGCGATAGCAATCATCGAGATACTGCCCATCGTGGCAGCTTTGATGACGATACCAAAAATGGCAGAGATAAAAATCGCAAATAAATGCCAAGCGCCTTGGTCAAGTCCTTGCGGAGTTGGCGTGATCCAAATAAGAGCACCCAAAATTAAAACGGCAATCCATGCCTTATAGTTCATTTCCTGATCTGGTTGGTTCATGAAGATCCTTTCTTATGCTTTTAAAGCGTAAGAGAAATAAAACAGAGTGTAAAGGGAGTTCAGTTTAATTAGAAATTCACGTCGTGCTGAACGTCAGATGTTTGCGACTGGGGTGGAGGTGTGTATCATCGCTAGTATGCGCATCAGACAAGTCGGTTTTTCATCTCGCTTAAAGGCCCATCGTAAATTGCTTACGTTGGAAACGTTAAAATTTATTGTGGAGTATTTACGAGACGGAAACGCCAGACTCGCAGCTTTCCGTTCCGGAGTTCCTGAAAACTACGCATCCAAACAAGGAGCGTGGTTGAAAAAGCATCCGATTGTTAAAGCAGCACTTGAAGCTGAAGTGGATGAAAGAGATGCCCTAAAATTGCAAAAGGCGATCGCGGAAATCGATCGCCAGATGGATATCTGTAAAGACATTTTAGGTTTGCAGGATTTTTAAAAGATATCTTAACGAAGCAGACGAGATACTGAGGAAGAAGCAAAGAACACAGGCTTCTGCGTTTTAGCAGAAGCGATCTTCAAATAACTGCTCAATAAAAGAGCTAAGAAGATAAAAAACCAATTACTTGGTGATAGGTGTAAAAGCATACGTTCCTAGGAGCTTTTGCGGCTCTTCATGTATCCATAGTAGTATTCAATACCGCTAGTTATACTCAAAATGACGCTAACCCACAAGACGCCGTAGCCAACTTTGTCCAAATAGGGCACGTATTCGTCGACATTTCCAATAATTACAAGGGGGATGGCCAACATTTGCATAGCCGTTTTCCACTTTCCGGCTGGCTTTGCGTCAATAATGATCTGATCCGCCGCAGCAACGGAGCGAATGCCCCCGATAAAGTTGTCGCGAGCCACTATCACGATCACCATCCAGGCGTCGATTTTACCCAGGGCCAAAAGCATCGCTAGGACACTCGTGACCAGGATTTTATCCGCAATCGGGTCCATGAATTTACCGAAATTGCTAACCGCACCGTATTTGCGAGCATAGTAGCCATCAAAATAATCAGTGGTGGAGGCAGCTAGGAACAGGAGTGCTGCGCAAATATTCCAAGTCAAAGTGTTCGGATACATAGCGCCCACAACGACCGGCACCATAAAGATGCGGCTCATCGTGATTCGAGTCGGAAGATTTTTTTGCCACTCAGTGACTGCCATCAGCTCTCCAGGAAATAATGCGTAGACTTAAACTATCAATTTAGTCTAGAAATAATCAATGTTTATTCATCGTCATAAAGTTCAGTTTTACGAAACAGACCTCATGGGAATTGTCCATCATAGCAATTACCTGCGTTTTTATGAGGAGGCCCGGGTGGCGTGGGCGATTGGCAAAGGCTTAATCGACTATCAAAAACCGGAATCTGCCAGTTACTTTGCGGTCTATGAGACGCAAGTGAAACACCTCAAACCAACGTTCTTTGGCGATGACCTGGAAATTGAAGTGCAGGCCCGAGTTGAGGGCACTCGCTTGATTTTTCAGTACCGCATGCGCGGCAGGGGAAATAGCACATGTTCTGTTGCACAGACAGTTCACGTGGCCCTGGGAAAAGATTTAAAATTGATGAGATTACCGGCCGAAATTAAGGCCGCAGTGGAGAAAGAATCATGGACAGAAACCTGGCTTTAGAATTTGTACGTGTGACCGAAGCAGCAGCCCTTGAATCCGCTCGTTGGATGGGTAGAGGCGATGAAAAAGCAGCCGATGCAGCAGCCGTGGATGCCATGAGAAAAGCTTTCGACGTTCTTCGTATGGACGGCACTGTGGTGATCGGTGAAGGGGAGCGCGACGAGGCTCCGATGCTTTATATCGGTGAAAAAGTAGGGACTAAAACTGACGATGCTCCGGCATTGGATATCGCTTTGGACCCATTGGAAGGTACGACGATTTGTGCAACGGGCGGACCGGGTTCTATCTCCGTAATCGCTGTTGCTGAAAAAGGAAAATTCCTTCACGCACCTGACACTTACATGGATAAAATCGCTTGCGGCCCAGGAGCAAAAGGTAAAATCGATATCGATAAAACTCCGACTGAAAACGTGGAAGCTGTTGCGAAAGCGTTGGGTAAAAAAGTCAGCGACATGACAGTTGTGATTTTGAATCGCCCTCGTCATAAAGAATTGATCGATGAAGTTCGTAAAACAGGTGCGCGCATCCAGTTGATCGGGGACGGCGACGTTTCTGCAGCGGTGTCTGCGGCATGGCCTGACTCTGGTATCGATTTGCTAATCGGTATCGGTGGAGCACCAGAAGGCGTGATCTCGGCAGCAGCGATGCAATGCTTGGGTGGAGACTTCCAAGGTCGCCTTAAATGGAGAAACGACGAAGAGAAAGCTCGTGCTTCAAAAATGGGTCTTAAAGACTTGGACAAAAAGTTCACTTGTGACGAGCTTGCAAGTGGCTCGGTGATGTTCGTAGCAACAGGGATCACAGATGGTTCATTGTTAAAAGGCGTGCGCTTCTTGCCAGATGGTAAAGCGAAGAGCCACTCGATCGTCATGCGTTCAGCGACGGGCACAATCCGTACGATTGAATCATTCCACGATTTCACTTGGAAAAAGAAAAAATCCTAAGCCATGAGTGCTCAACTTTTTTGTTTCAGTTGCAAAAAAGAGATGACCTTCGCAGGTAACATCGGCCGTCGTGAGGAATGCCCTCACTGTCGTGCCGATGTGCACGTCTGCAAAAACTGCGATTTCTACGATCCCAAAGTTTATAACGAATGCCGCGAAACCCAAGCAGACGTCGTGCGCGAAAAAGAACGCGCAAACTTCTGTGATTACTTCACGCCACGCAAAGGCGGAGCTGGTCAGGAAGATCAAGCCGCGAAACTGCGAGCCGCCGCCGACGCTCTTTTCAATTTCAAAAAATAACATACTACCTTGTTCCTGAACTCTAAGACCTTGGTGACCTTGCTTGCAGAATCGAAATGCAAATGGGGGCTTTGGTTGGTGGTTTTTGCGTTGGTTTTGGCCAATACTAAGACAGTTCCTTGCAGAGTTTTTTATAAGGAGGAAGTTATGGCTAATCCACAAATGCCGGAAAAGAATCCATCATCAGGTGCGCAGCAAAATCGAAAAGCTGATGTGCCGCCAAAATTTTCTGAAGATACTCACAAAGAGCATCAAGCAACTGAGGTCAGCAATCCAAAAGCGGATACTGAGCCGGGGTTGGATAGGAGAGCGTCAGAAGCTGATCCTTCGCTGAGACCATTAGGTCAGACCGAAGTAAATCAAGCGAAGTCTACATCTAGCAATGTTGGCGAAGAGCCATTCAATGTTGATGATGAGACTGACTTTGAAGTCTCTGGCCGAGAAAGTTTAATTAACAAAGATTCGAACGATCGCAGAGGAAATAACTCAACTCACTAGTAGAGGGTTGAAATTAAATTCACTGACTTTCGCGAGAACGAAGACGTGCGACTTAACCGTTGCACGTTTTCTTTTTTGAAGATTGCGTACAATTAATTTATCGCCATCCGCCATCACATTCTGGGAAATTTGGAGTCGTACTCGTGACAGCATACAGTACGTCTGTTAAGGTTATTTTGCATGAAGGTATTAAGTCGCGCGGTCTTAGACAATATAGAGTTAGATTTTTGCCGTCGTAGTAAGGCAGCAGCCGTGGGGTTCACGGTGGTCTTCGCTATTTTGTTAATCAAACCTGTCGTGACTACACCTTCTTATTTCTTGTGGCATCAATTGGCAGCGGGCACCGCTCTTCTTTGCAGCATCATTCGTTTATTCTTGGGTATCAAAATCAGTCGTGAAGGAGTGAAGTCACTCTACAAGTGGGCACCACTTCACTCGGTGGTGATTCTTATCAGTTCAACGATGCTTGGGATTGTATGTTCATTTGGTTTTTGGGATCCAATGAATCCCGACTCCAAAATTTTTGTAACTTCATTTTTAATCAGCGCTATTATGGCGGGATCGGCGACATCGCTTTCCCTGAGTCCGCGCATTTCGGTTTATTTCTTAGCTTTAGTTGGCGTAATGCCCGGGATCTTTTTAGCATTTTCGAGTCATCACGGAGAACTTCCTTACGGTGTTTGGACGATCTTCGTGTTCACTTTTGTAGTGTATGTTTACGGAAACTCCCGTGAGTTTTACGAAAGCATGGTCACCCGTTATGAGACCGAAGAAGCTTTAAATATTGAAAAACAAAATCTGACGTTGGCTATTCAGCAACTCGAAAATACTCAAGACGAATTGTTAAATCAAAAATCCCGTGCAGAGTACTCAGCGAAGTTAGCTTCCCTGGGGGAGATGGCGGGTGGTATCGCTCATGAAATCAATACGCCACTGAACGTGATTTTGCTCTCAGCGGAACAGCAGATGGATCTTCTTGAGGACGGCAATTTGGATCGTCAGTCGATGAAAGAATCGATCGAGAAAGTCCAATCAACAACCAATCGTATTGCCACCATCGTTCGTGGATTAAGAACTTTCGCACGTGATGGCACGAAGGATCCAATCGAAGAGATTTCCGTGCAAACTTTGATCGATAATACACTTTCGCTTTGCTATGAAAAATTCAAGCTTGCGAATGTGGACTTGATCTTGCCGCCACCGACAAAACTAATTTTACCGTGCCGCCCGGTGCAGATTTCTCAGGTCTTGTTGAATCTTTTGAACAATTCGTTTGAGGCGATTCGCGATCTTCCAAAAAAATGGATCGCGATCGGTGTTTCAGATTTGGGTGAGCAAATCGAATTGCGCATCACTGACAGTGGACCTGGTATCGATCCTGAAATCCAAGCAGAGATCTTTAGACCGTTCTATACGACCAAAGAAATTGGTAAGGGCACCGGTTTGGGATTGAGTATTTCCAGAGGATTGGTCGAGGCTCATCAAGGGCAGCTGTACGTGGATATCGATCACAATCATACAAGCTTCGTGATTCGTCTGCCGAAAAAGAACTCTTAAGCCGGTAAGGCTTGTTTCACCATTTCTAATAATTCAATCTTATTAACTGGTTTTGGGATAAAGCCCACGCAGTGTGGATTTTTGCGAAGTTCTTCTTCATCACCACCGACGTAGCCAGAAATGAACATCACAGGTGTGTCGTTATTTGGAACGTTGCTGATCTTTTTAAGCAGCTCAAAGCCATCACAGACGGGCATGCGGATGTCGCTAATAACCAGGTGAGGCTTCCAGGTTTGAACTTTTTCAAAGCCGATACAGCCGTTTTCAGCCAAATCTACTTCATAGTTCGCACGAGTCAGGAAGTAGGAGATCAGGTCGCGAAGATCTTTTTCGTCGTCGACGATCAAAATTTTCGGCTTCATGTGCTGACTCCTTTCCTTAGGATCGTGAAGGTATATTATCTGTTTATACCGTTGTCCAGTTAACATCCAGAGGGCGAACGCAACATTATGCCGATGTAACATAACAGTTCTCATTTGATTCGCAGGTCTAGGCTAGCGTTGACTGTATGTGATCTGAAAGTCACAGTAATTCACATATGGCAAAAGCATCAACAACCGAAGTTTTCAACTGCACACCTGAGCAATTCTTTAAAATCATTTCTGATTACGAAAAATACCATGAGTTTTTGGCGGAAGTGAAACAATGCAAAGTTTTAAAAACTGAAGGCAACCGTAAACTTGTCGAGTACAACGTTGCGGTCGTAAAAACCTTTAAGTACTCACTTTGGATGACAGAGGCTGCACCTAACAGCATCACTTGGGAATTCGCTTCCGGTGACATGTTTAAAACCTCTGTGGGCTCTTGGAAAATCCAAGACGAAGCTGGTAAAACTCGCGCAACATACTCTGTAGAAGCAACTTTCAACATGTTTGTTCCAGGGCCGATCGCAAATGCATTGGTCAGTGTGAACTTACCAAATATGATGAGTTCATATCACAAGCGAGTGAAGCAACTGTATGGCGTCTGATTCCAACTCTAAAAAAGACGAAAAAGAATCTCCAGGGGACTTAAAAGGTCTGCTGGGAGATACGGTGAAAAAGGTTTTCACTGCCGGAGTTTCTGCCGCTTTTATGAGCGAAGAAGGTCTGAAATCTTATTTGTCAGAGTTGAAACTTCCTAAAGAAGCTTTAAATTTGTTAATTCAAGGTGCTAATAAATCCAAAGACGAAATCACGGGTCGTGTGACCAAAGAAGTCGTCAGCATCATTCAGAAAATTGATTTCGTAAAAGAGTTTTCTAAATTCGCAGAGACGCATAAATTCAAAATCTCTGCCGAAATCGATATCATCAAAAAAGATCCCGCGAAGGATTCCAAAGAAAGCTAGACTCTTGTCTGTCTCAAGTTGAGGCAGATTGCGCCGATAAGTCATCCATGATGATGGAAACGGAATTCCTAACTTTTATTTCAGTCGTACTTTTCTGCTTTTGCTGCCGTCAGTTGATTCATGCGGTGGTGGCACCCATTCCTATTTTCGCTAATCAAAGACCTTATGCTTTTAGAGCCATGCAGCTTGGCAAGGGTTACAAGATTATGGCGTGGGCAATGATGACTTCGGTCTTTATGGTCGGTACCGCTGTGTCATTTTATCAGGTGTTTACAACAATCTAAATCCTATGCTTCACTGTTCAGGTGAACTGTTATGCAGTTTTCCTGGAGGTGTTTGTGAGCTCCTTTTCTACTGTTAATCCCGCAACCGGGGAACAACTCAAAAAATTTGAACATGCTACTTGGGATCAAGCGGAACGCATGATCTTGGATGCTAAAAACGACTTTGAAAAATGGCGTAAAGTTTCATTTTCAGAACGTTCGAAAGTTCTTAATAATTTAGCCGCAAGTCTTCGTAAACACAGTGATGATTTGGCTTTGCAAATGCATTTAGAGATGGGGAAGCTCATTCCTGAAGGTAAAGCTGAGGTTGAAAAATGCGCAGTCACTTGTGAGTACTATGCTAAGGAAGCCGCGACGATGTTGCAGAATCAAAAAACCGCTTCGCCTTATCAAAGTGCCGAAGTCAGTTTTTTACCCCTGGGCGTCGTGTTCAGCATCATGCCGTGGAATTTCCCTTTGTGGCAGGTGATTCGCTTTGCCGCTCCGGCCTTGATGGCAGGTAACGTAATAATTCTTAAGCATGCTGATTTGACCGCGGGCGTTTCTGAAAAGATCGGTCAGATTTTTAAAGACCTCACTTCGAATATGGTTTTGCTTAGAAACTGCCAGGTCGATCACGAGGTCGCTGAAAAAATCATCGGCCACAACATGGTTCGCGGGGTGACTTTCACAGGCAGCACGGCAGGTGGTCGTTCGGTCGCGCAAACCGCAGCTAAAAACTTAAAAAAGATTGTTTTAGAGTTGGGGGGCAGTGACGCCTACATCGTTTTAGAAGATGCCGATGTGATCCCTGCGGCTAAAGCCTGCGCTAAAACTCGCTTGCAAAATTGCGGGCAAAGCTGCGTGGCCGGAAAACGTTTCGTCGTCGTTGAAAAAGTTTTGCAAGAATTCTTAAACGCCATGGAGCACGAAATGAAAGTCTTGCCGCTCGCTCCGCTAGCAAGCAAACGCTTTCAAGACACTATCATCACTCAGGTGGAAAAATTAAAAAGCTGGGGCGGAAAAGTTTTGTTCGGCGGTACGGCTCCGCAAGGGGCGGGTGCGTTTTATCCAGCAACACTGGTGTTGTTTGATAAGAACAATCCAGAAGTTCACCACGAGGAAGTTTTTGGTCCCGTGGCTATGGTTTTCGTCGCTAAAGATGCGACAGAGGCGATGGAAATTGCCAACTCATCTCCTTACGGATTGGGCGGGGGGATCTTTACCCGAGACCTTGCAAAGGGTAAAGAGCTGATTGAAAAAGAAATGGAAGCAGGATTCGTCGTGGTTAATGATTTTGTAAAATCAGATCCACGCATTCCTTTCGGGGGAGTGAAGGAATCCGGTTATGGCCGTGAATTGGGTCATTTCGGTATCATGGAATTTGTGAATGTGAAAACCGTCGGTGTGGGAGCAGTTCAGTGAAGAGAGTGACGGGCGGCACGCGGCCCAAGCAGGATTTAGATCATCAGGTTTGGAAATTAATTAAAAAATTTGATCTTCAAGATAAGAAATTTTTGGTGGCTTTGTCGGGTGGTGCAGACTCTGTGGCAACTCTGGCGGTGCTTTCAAAACTTATTAAGGCCGAAAAACTGGGCGCTTGTTATTTCCATCACGGCGACGATAAAAATCAGGATTATCGCAAGGAAGCTCAGGCTTTCTGTGAAAAGCTTTGTAAAAAGCTGGGGGTGCAGTTCTTTGCGCTGAAATCCAAATCCTTGGCAAAATCTGAAGCTCAATACCGCGATCAGCGTTATGAGGCGTTAAAACGCTTACAAAAAGAGCACGACTTTGAAGTTTTAGCGACGGGGCATCACAGTGATGATCTTTTGGAAACTCGTTTGATGCGCATCGTGCGCGGGACGGGGGCGCAAGGTTTGATTGCTATGTCCTACTACAGTCAGGGTGTGTTTCGTCCCTTTTTGGAGACTCCAAAAGTGGAGCTCAGAAAATACTTACGCAGCGAACGTTTGCGGGCATTTGAGGATCCATCGAATGCCATCCTGGACCCATTCAGAAATTGGGTCCGTGAGGATTGGCTGAAGGCCTTGGAAAAAAGGCAAAAAGGCGCGGTGAATAGCCTAGCTCGGTCCTTAGAAACCTTGGCCCAGGAGCTTCATTCTTTGGAGCACAAACCGGGAACTGATTTGCTGAGTCAAAATGAGGCTAATAAGCCACAAGGCGTAGAGGGCATCTCTCGTGCTTTTTATCTGACATTAAATCAATTTGAGCAGCGCAGGCTGCTTGCTCAGTACCTATTTTCCCTCGGAAAACGTGATTTTTCTCAGTCACAATTAGAGGAAATTCAGAAGCGCCTGGACAAATCTCAAAAAGTGATCACGTTTAAGGTCAGTGGTTGTGATTGGGAAATTAACGCAGAGCAAATCAAGGTCGAGTCCTGATTTGGGGCTCCTCATTTTCCTCTCGAGAAACTACGTAAAGTTGCTTTAATTAGCCAAGCGCTTCTGATAGTCTTAGATAGTTCTATCTGGACGAGAGAAGTGAGCGAAAGGAATCGAAATGCGATCTACACAGAAAACGCTAGCTCTATGGTTTTTCCTAATCATTATGGCAGTGTTTCTTTTTCAAGCCTATGAGAGCAAGCACCAAAAACTAATTGGTGAATTCAACTACTCAAAATTCACTGAGGCTGTAAAGGCTAAGGAAGTTGCCAGCGTAACTTTCCGCCAAGAAACAAGTGAAATCATTGGTGAGATGAAGCCTGACTTTGAAACAAAGTACAAAGGCACTCATTTCCAAATCGTGGGTAATACTCAAGATGAAGGTTTCAAATTCTTAGAAGCTAACGGCATCACGCCAAACTATGAGCGTGCTGATAACGGTGGTTTCTTCCAATCATTGATCGTGAACTGGTTGCCGTTGATTTTGATCGTGGCAATGTTCTTGTTTATCATGCGCCAAATTCAAGTGGGCGGTGGTAAAGCGATGTCTTTCGGTAAATCCCGTGCCCGTCTTTTAACTGAGCACAAAAATCGTGTGACGTTTAAAGAAGTCGCTGGTGTTGACGAAGCGAAAGACGATCTTCAAGAGATCGTAAGTTTCTTGAAGGATCCAAAAAAATACACGAAGCTTGGTGGCCGTATTCCAAAGGGTGTTCTTTTGGTGGGTTCTCCGGGTACAGGTAAAACATTGCTTGCACGCGCAGTAGCGGGTGAAGCAGGTGTTCCATTCTTCACAATCTCTGGTTCTGACTTCGTAGAGATGTTCGTGGGTGTGGGTGCTTCTCGTGTTCGTGACTTGTTTGAACAAGGTAAAAAGAATGCTCCTTGCTTGATCTTCATCGACGAGATCGATGCCGTAGGTCGCCATCGTGGTGCCGGCATGGGTGGTGGTCATGACGAGCGTGAGCAAACTCTGAATCAGTTGCTAGTTGAAATGGACGGCTTCGAATCTTCTGAAGGCGTTATCATGATTGCAGCGACGAATCGTCCTGACGTTCTAGATCCAGCTCTTCTACGCCCAGGTCGTTTCGACCGTCGCGTGGTTGTGAATAAGCCAGATCTTAAAGGTCGTGAGCAAATCTTGGGCGTTCACACGCGTAAGACTCCACTTGGACCTGACGTTGATACTTCTAAAATCGCTCGTGGTACTCCGGGCTTCTCGGGTGCAGACCTTGAGAACCTTGTGAATGAAGCAGCTCTTGTGGCAGCTCGTTCTGATAAAAAGTATCTTGAGATGGAAGACTTTGAAAAAGCTAAAGACAAAGTGATCATGGGTTCTGAAAGAAAATCCATGGTGATTTCTGAAGAAGATAAAAAAGTGACTGCGTACCATGAAGCAGGTCACACGCTGGTGAATAAGAAACTTCAAGGATTGGATCCAATCCACAAAGTGACGATCATTCCTCGCGGTATGGCTTTGGGTGTAACTCAAACTCTTCCAGAAAAAGAATCTGTGTCTTTGTCGAAATCTACTGCTGAGAACATGATTGCCTTCTTGTTCGGTGGTCGTGCCGCTGAAGAAGTGATCTTTAAAGATGTGACGACTGGCGCTGGTAACGATATCGAGCGCGCAACTTCGATCGCTCGCCGTATGGTTTGCGAATGGGGTATGTCGAAACTAGGTCCTTTGGCGTTTGAGAAATCAGGCGGCGAAGTGTTCTTGGGTATGCAATACGGTCACCAATCCCACAAAGAATACTCTGAAGCGAAAGCAGAAGAGATCGATGCGGAAGTTTCTAAAATCATCAATACAGGTTACGCAACTGCGGTTCGCATCCTGACTGACAACAAGCAAGCTCTTGAGTCTTTGACTCAGGCGTTGCTTGAGTATGAAACAATTGATGGTCACGAAGTTGATATGATGATCAACGGGGCTGCGGTTTCTGAAATTGAAAAATACAGAAACAACCGCCGCGATACAAATCTGGCATTGGCCGAAGCTCAAGGCATCGGCAAGAAAGATGATTCCTCTGGATCTGATCCGGTAGGAAACACGGGGCCAGTAACAATTTAAGGTCTCTTTTGAAGCTCCGAGGAAACTCGGAGCTTTTTGTGCTTTAACCCCATTACGTTTTTGATTGGGCACCATGATGTTGCAGCAGTTTATCGACAATCTTGTCTTCATCGTTCAGCACTTGCGCGTGCAAGATGCGATCGACATGATCCTTGTTTGGATGGTGGTCTATCGTATCTTGGTTTTGATCAAGCGCACGGGAACGATCCAAATGCTTTCAGGATTGGGAGTTTTGGCGATTGGATACATCCTCAGTATCTGGTTGGAGCTTTTCACCTTTAATTGGATCTTAGAAAAATTCTTCTCTAATTTGTTTGTGATCGTGGTGGTCTTATTCCAGGCCGAGATTCGCAGAGCCTTGGCTCATATCGGATCGAACCCATTCTTTACAGATGCCTCTACAATCCAAGAAACCCAAGTTATCGAAGAGATCGCTAAGGGTATTATCCTAACAGCTCAAAAAGGCTTTGGCGCCCTTGTGGTGGTGGAGCGTGAGATCGTGATCGATTATCACATTGAATTTGGAACAGAGATGGAAGCTAAGGTGTCGGCAGAGTTGCTAGCGTCTATTTTCCATCCGGAAAGTCCTATGCATGACGGGGCGGTCTTGATCCGTAACGGTAAGATCAATTCAGCAGGTTGCTTCCTGCCTCTTTCAAAAAACCCAGCATTGGATAAAAACTTGGGGACTCGCCACAGAGCCGCGATTGGTTTGACCGAAGAAACAGATGCCTTGGTGTTTGTGGTTTCTGAGGAAAATAAATCCATTGGTATCGTTCAAGGGGGCCATTTGAGTCCTAACGTGGAGCTAGGTGATATCCGTAAGGCTCTTTACGAAACTTTCGGTCTTAAATACAAAGCCTTCTCTCAGCAAGGAGATCTGTCGTGAGACGTCGTTGGTCCGATGCTGTGACGGAAAATTTCAGCTATAAAGTAGTGGCTTTGTTTATCTCTCTGATCCTGTGGTTGACCATCTTGGGCCGCCGGGATTTCGTTTTAAGCAAGAATATCGAGGTCGATCTAATTCCAGCCGCTGGAACCCATGTGGTGGCGCAGACAACTGACCACATCAAGGTAAAGGTTTCAGGGCCAAGAGCGGCTTTGAAGAAGTTTATGGAAAGCTCTTTGTCACAGAATATCAATCTTGATATCTCTTCAAAGGGTGAAGGCGTCGTTTATGTGGATATTCCACTGAATAAGATCGAGGTTCCGCTAGGGGTTAAAATCCTAGGGGTTCGTCCGAATCAGATTCAGGTGGAAGTTGTACGCATCAAAGACAAGTCCGAAGAAGCAGCAGAAGAACAAAAAGGTCTATAAAGTGGAAAAAAAATCAGCGAAACTTTTTGGTACAGACGGTATCCGTGGGACAGCCAATCAATATCCAATGACTCCGGATATGGTTGTTAAAATCGGTCAGGCGATCGGTTACATCCTACAAAAACAAAAATACAATGCGCACCCTTCACTTCGTAAGGTCGTTATCGGTAAGGACACGCGTCTTTCTGGTTACATGATCGAACAAGCTCTAGCGAGCGGTTTGAATTCTATGGGTGTGGCTGTGCAATTGGTAGGACCACTTCCAACTCCTGGTATCGGTTACCTGACTCGTACAATGCGTGCGGTTGCTGGTATCGTGATTTCTGCTTCTCACAATCCATTTCATGACAACGGTATCAAGGTTTTCGGTGCCGATGGTTTTAAAATCTCTGAAGAGATGGAGCGCGAAATTGAACGCTTGGTTCTTGAAGAAGACCTAACAGCGCTTCTTCCTCCAAGTAAAGAAATTGGGCGCACTCGTCGTATTGACGACTCCCAAGGTCGTTATATCGTTTATGTAAAATCAACTTTCCCATTGGAATATACTTTAGATGGTATGCGTATCGTTCTAGATACAGCGAATGGTGCGGCTTACAAAGTGGCTCCTTCGATTTTCCAAGAGTTGGGTGCTGAAGTGATCCAATTGGGTGATGATCCAAATGGCACGAACATCAATGATAAAGTCGGTGCTTTGCATCCGCAAAAATTGGCTGAAGCCGTGGTTCAATACCGCGCTGACGTTGGTATCAGTCTTGATGGTGACGCGGATCGCGTGATCATGGTGGATGAAAAAGGTCAGATCGTAAATGGTGACCGTATTCTAGCTATCAGTGCTCTTCATATGAAAGAGCGTGGGCTTCTAAAAAACAACACTTTGGTAGCAACGCAAATGTCGAACTTCGGTCTTGAAAAAGCCATGAACGATGCTGGTATCAAAGTTGTTAAAGTCGGTGTGGGTGACAAATACGTTGTCGAAGAGATGCGTAAAAATGGTTACAACCTGGGCGGTGAGCAATCAGGTCACATCATCTTCTTGGATCACACAACAACAGGTGACGGCTGTGTCGCAGCTCTAAGCGTGCTTGCGGTGATGAAGCAAACTAATAAGCGCATGAGTGATCTTGCGCGCGTGTTTGATGATATGCCTCAGGTGTTGATTAACCTTCGTGTAAAACGTCGTATGGAACTTGAAGACATCAAGGGCTATCACGATATGATCGCGAATATCGAAAAGAAACTTGCTGGCAATGGCCGTGTCTTTGTTCGTTTCTCTGGAACTGAACCTGTGATCCGCGTCCTTGTTGAAGGAAAAGACAAAACAGAAATCTCTCATTATGCAGATGAGATCGCAGGCTTCCTAGAGAAAGAACTAAGCTAATGAAACATAAAATTCGTTTGGGCGTGAACGTTGATCACGTCGCTACACTTCGTCAGGTTCGCGGCGGCACTACAGCTTACCCGAACCTTCTGGAGATGGTTAAGAAGTCTGTAAAGGGCGGTGCAGAGCAAATCACGATTCATTTGCGTGAAGACCGTCGTCATATCCAATTGGAAGACTTGAAAGTTCTTTCTAAGTCTTGTCCAGTTCCTTTGAATTTGGAAATGGCTGCGACTTCACAAATGGTGTCGTTTGCCAAAAAGTATCGCCCTCAATGGGTATGCTTTGTTCCTGAAAAACGTGCGGAGCTAACAACTGAAGGTGGCTTGGACGTTAAGAAGGGCTTTAAGAAAATGCTTCCAATGGTTGAAAAACTTCAACGCATTGGAATCGAGATCTCTATGTTCATCGAACCATCCATCGAACAAGTTGAAGCTTCTTTTGAAGTGGGCGCTGATGCGGTGGAATTCCACACTGGTAAATGGGTTCACCTGACGGGTGCAAAAAAAGCCAAAGAGTGGAAGCGTTTGGTTGAGGCGGCTGAGTGGGCGAACTACTTGGGTCTTAACGTTCACGCAGGCCATGGTCTAGATTACGCACACTCTAAGGAAATCAACAAGTTGCCATACCTTCAAGAAGTGAACATCGGGCATTCCCTGGTATGTTACGCTCTTGAAGATGGACTTGAAGCGTCTGTAAGAAAGATGCGTAAGATCTTAAAGTAAAACTTTATGTCTTCAATTCTAAATTCCCAAAGAACAATCAATTCAACAGCGGAACTTAAAGTGTTTTGGCAGGAATTCCTGCCACACTTAAGTGATCGCTGTGTTTTACTTTTGAGTGGCGATGTCGGTGCTGGAAAAACAACTTCCGTGCAAGCCATGGCTGAGATTTTGGGAATGAAGGATGTGCAGTCGCCATCCTTTGCCATTCACTTGAGATATGAAAATGCTCAAGGTCGTACGATGGATCACTTGGATTTATACCGCTTGGACGATGACGACGATTTGGAGAGCTCCGGCTTTTGGGATTTGTTCGCGCCGAAAAAAGGTTTCGTCGTGGTCGAGTGGGCTCAACGTTTGGATTACGACTATTTACCCCTAAACTGGCAACGAGTCGAAGTCAGTATCACCAAAGGCTCGGGCGAAACCGAGCGTATTATTACCTCGCGCCTTCTGTAGTTGAATGACATGATTTTTTTCTGAAAGCTGTCTGAGCTTTAACGTGGTTTTGCGTCCACAGGAGTAAAATCAAAAGCATCAGGAGGTAAATCCTATGAGTCAAATCTCCTCTGAACCACAAACTTCGCAAGCCCTGTCTGTGACATCCCCAAAAAACGCAAAGAAATTCGCTTGGCAAATATTCCTGCAGGCCGGAGAAAAAGGAAAAGGCTTCTTCCTCTAAAAGGCGCCTCTCGCTTGCACTCGTCGATCCAGGTGAATAGAATGATGTGATGATCTCACAACGTCCTTTGCCTTCCGTTTTAAAAGGTTCGCGTATCACTCTTGAAAAGCACTCTATGTCGCTTGCGCCAGAGATGTTTGCGATGATTGATGTCAATCGTGAGCATCTCCAAGACATGCCTTGGACTAAACTTACGAACTCCATCGAAGATTCTAAAAACTGGATCAATGCGACTTTTTCCGAATGGGATAACTTGGCGTTGTTCGATTACGGCATGTATGTGAATGGCAAGTACATCGGTAGTTGTGGCGTTCATTCCATCAACTGGGAATTCAAACACTGTGAACTAGGTTACTGGATCGGCAAAGAGTTCGAAGGCAAAGGTTACATCAGCGAAGCCGTCAAACTTCTTGAAGATGCTTGTTTTACAGCGGGCTTTCACCGAGTGGAAATCCGCTGCGCTTCCTTCAATGAAGCTTCCGCTCGCGTCGCTCTAAAAAACAGCTATAAACTCGAAGGGGAGTTGCGTGAAGACTCTCTGATCAATGGCAAGTACCGCAGTACTCAAGTGTATGGAAAGCTTCGTCGAGAATGGGAAGCCGCTCGAAATTAAGCGGCCTGTAGACCTTTAGTGAACTCGCTGGAAAGCTTTTCTGCAAGATTCAAAGAAGTCTTGTTGTAAGCAGACTTTTCAGCAAAGCCCATTAGCATACCCACGATTTTTTCTTCAACCACGATAGGCGTGATTGTGACGTGATCAGGGATCGCGCCTTGATTCCATTGCTCAAAGAATTTTTCATTCATTTCGTTCAATGAAATATAACCATGGAATGGCTTTTGTGTAGAAGCCACGATGTTAAAGATACTTGGAGTTTTCAAAGGCACACGCAAAGACGTGTCTTTGATGTCATGGAAGTTTTCGTCCCATGCGAACGCTGTCACTTGAGATTCTTGCTCATCCAAAGTCAAAATCATGGATTTTTCAAAGTGTGCTTTCATTTCTGAAAGAACTCTTTTTACTTTGTCGGCGATAATAGTGTTGTTTTTCTTTTTCAATTTTTCCATTAGGAAACTGCCGCTCGCTACAGGATTCATTGTAGGTTTTGCGACACCTGTTGGGCGTGGAGCTACCACTGGAACAGGTTTGTTGCCAAAGCTGTCTTCGCTGACTACATCACCTGTATTTTCATCAGATGGTGGAGGCGGGGGACCTGCTTTTGGAATAGCTGCAACCGGAGCTGCCGCTGGTAAAACCGGACGAGTATCAACTACCGTGCTTTCAAAAGTTTTTTGAACTTCTTCAGCCGGAGCGTCTTGAGAAACTAAGATATCATCAACAGGTGTTGTTTCGTGGGCAGCCACTTCAAGAGCTTGAAGTTTAACCACTGGAGTATCAAAGATACCTTCCAGTCCACCCATAACTTCGCCCGTGCCTTCGGAGGGAGTTTCTTCACCCTCTTCAGAAGTTTCAATGCTAGGGTTGGAGCTTTCACTCATTCCCATATCTTCAAACGAGAAGCTGTCGCCTGATTTTTTAGCAGGAGCGATATTCAAAGCAGCCATGCCTTCCGGCATAGCAGATTCTGATTTTTGCAAAGAAGGTGCAGCTGCGTTTTCAGAGGACTGCCAAGAGTTCCAGCAAGATTCTAGAGCTTCTTGGGGAGCCAAAACAAAAACAACCGTCGGATTTAAAGGGAAATCCTGCGGCGGTTGCAGACATGCCACTACAAGAATGCCATCCCACTCCGCCACAGGCAGACACTCCACCGTCCATGAGTAATGAGTCGCCCACTTAGCGTACATTTCTTTGCGAGGAGGAGTTTCTGTAAAAAATCGTGCCTGAAGACGAGGGAGTTTATAATGAGCCATTGCCCAAGGGAAATATTCATCAGGTTGGAGTTGATTTTCTTTCAAAGCATACGCAAGGAGGCTTAATGGCGATCCCGCGACCGAGTGTGACTCGGTAAGTCCTTGAAGTTTATGTTTAAAATGCTCAAACCATTCAGTAGTGCTCATTGTAGTGTTTATCGGCTCAAACCGAGGGAAACCTGAGTCTAGGTCTAGGTTGGCTGTATTTTTTGCAGCATTGCGTACTAGGTAGACGGCAAAAATATAGAGGTTTTCAATACTTAGCAAATATGGTAGTCTCCGCCCACTTATGCTTCAGACCAAAGTTCTTCACTATTTCGATCACAATGCGACCACACCTGTGTGCGCTGAAGTGATAGCAGCTCTTCCGGAATTTGCGACCGCTGGTGGCAACCCGAGCTCCATCCATTGGGGTGGAAGAGGGCCTAAGAATTTAATCCGCGATGCGCGTAAAGCAATCGCTGAAGCATTCAATATTTCTCCGCTAGAAATCGTATTTACTTCTGGTGGCAGTGAAGCCAACAACACAGTTTTGAAGGGCTTGTTTGATTACTATCACACAGCTCAGTTCTTAGCTCCAGAGCAACGTCGTCGCACGCATTTCATGTGCTCTGCGGTTGAACATCCAAGCATCATGAAAACGATGGCGCACCTTGAAGCCCTAGGTGCTCGCGTAAGTTATATTCCGGTCAGTCGCGAAGGTGTGATCGATTTGAAATTTTACGCAGAAAATTTGAGCGAGGAAACCGCATTGGTTTCTGTGATGTTTGCCAATAACGAAACAGGGACGTTGTTCCCGATCAAGCAAATGGCAGAGATGGCTCACGCAAAGGGCGCTTTGTTTCACACAGATGCTGTGCAAGGTTTCGGTAAAGCACCTTTGAATTTTAAAGAGTTGAATGTCGACTTTGCTTCGATCTCTGGTCACAAGTTTTATTCGATCAAAGGGACGGGCGTGCTTTACATGAAAAAAGGCATGAACGTGAGTCCGTTGATTCACGGTGGTGGTCAGGAACGTCATCGTCGTGGTGGCACTGAAAACACTTTGGGTATTGCTTGCTTGGGGTTGATGGCGCAAAGAGCGCCGCTGGTTGCAGATCGCGCTTTCGAGGTCAGCAAACTTCGCGATCACATGGAAGCACGTATCTTGTCAGAAATTCCAGATGTGACAATCACAGCTGTTGAAACTCCACGCTTGGGTAATACGAGCTCGTTGGTTATCAAGGGTGCTGATGGCGAAACAATGCTGATGTCGTTGGATATCAAAGGCTATGCGGTAAGTACGGGGGCTGCTTGTTCAAGTGGGAACCCGGAACCAAGTCCCGTGTTACTAGCGATGGGGCTGACTCGTCAGGAAGCGCAAAACAGTTTGCGCGTGAGCTTAGGGTGGGAAACCACATTGGCTGAAGTAGATGGATTTGTTGAGGCATTAAAAGAGGTCGTAACGCGTTTACGATCCATAGAACATGAAGAGGGAGAGACTTACCATGTCTAAGGGGAGAGTACTTGTTGCTATGAGCGGAGGCGTGGACAGTTCTGCCGCGGCTGCGCTGTTAGTTGAACAGGGCTATGAAGTTATTGGGGCCACAATGCAAGTTTGGGATTACTCAACTTGTGATATCGAAGAAGGCAACGGCACATGCTGTTCGTCGATCGATGTGGATGATGCGCGCGCAGTCGCGGATCGTTTGGGCATTCCATTTTATGTATTAAACTGCGAAGCAAAATTCCGCGCAGCGGTTATTGATCCTTTCTTGAAAGCTTATCTTGAAGGTCAAACACCACTTCCATGCGTGAACTGCAATACGTACTTAAAGTTCGACCATCTGGTGAAAAAGATGAAAGAACTTGATTGCGATTACTTGGCGACAGGCCACTACGCGAAAGTCGTCACTGATGAAAACGGTAAGTCTGCAATCCACACATCAACAGATGACTGGAAAGACCAAACGTATTTCTTGTTCACGATTGATCCAGAGCTTGTTCCAAAACTTTTGTTCCCAATTGGTGACATGAAGAAACCTCAAGTGCGTGAGTACTCTGAGAAAATGGGCTTGGTAACGGCTAAGAAAAAAGACTCCCAAGGCATTTGCTTTGTGGGTGGTATTGGTTACCAAAACTTTATCAAAGGCCAAGTTCCAAAAGCAGTTTTGGATTCTAAAAAAGGTCTATTGAAACGTTACCCAGATGGCACAGTGATGGCTAAGCACGAAGGCATTCATAACTACACTTACGGTCAAAGTAAGGGGCTAGGTATGGATCACCACGAAAAACTATTCGTGATCAAAATCGATGCGGAAGACAACACGGTGTGGGTTGGTGACGAAAAGTATCTATTTGCTCACGAAGTCGATGTTGTAGACCCTCACATGTTGGGTGATTTGCAAGATGGCGAGTTGATGAACGTAAAAATCCGTTATCAACACAAAGGTTCTCCAGCCTTGGTTTATAAAACTGAAACTGGATTTAAATTGAAATTCCAAGAACCACAACGTGCAGTGACTCCGGGTCAAGCCGCTGTGTTTTATCGCGAACGCGAACTCGTAGGAGGCGGATGGATCACTCTGTAGAGACACCTCAGCCTGCGCAAGTGAATCGTGATGTGAAATATCAGGTTCATACATTTGGTTGTAAGGTAAATACTTACGATGCGGGTCTTATTCAGAAGAACTTGAATGCGAATGGTTTTGCTCCGGTGATCCGTGGCGAAAAAGATGCGCGCATTCACGTTTTGAATACGTGTGCAGTGACTGCAGAGGCTACGAAAGAAGCCGTTCGCTATATTCGTCGCTTAAAAGTAAAAGATCCGTTCTGTACGATCGTGGTGACGGGTTGTGCGGCTCAGGTGGATACGGGATCGTTCTCGTCATTGCCAGGGGCGGACTTGGTTGTGGCAAATTCCCATAAAGGAAATTTGCCAGAGCTTTTGAATAAGCACTTCCGTGGCGAGCTGACTGAAAAAGTATTTAAATCCAACATCTTTAAAAAAGAAGATCTGGAAATGGGTGGGGGGATTGAAAAACACCACACTCGCACGTTCTTGAAAATCCAAGACGGTTGCAATAGCTTCTGCACTTACTGCATTATTCCTTATGCTCGCGGTAAGTCTCGTTCGATTTCAATTGCGAACCTGGTTCAACGTATCAACGATCTTTATGCCGAAGGATCACGTGAAGTGGTTTTAACCGGTGTTCATATCGGTGACTACGAAGATGAAATCAACGGCAAGCAAATGGTGATGGAAGATCTAATCGAAAATCTTTTGGTTAGAACTAAAATGCCACGTTTCCGTTTGTCTTCATTGGAACCGGTGGAAGTTTCTGAACGACTTTTGGATTTGTATACTGATTCCAGACTTTGCCCTCATTTCCATATGAGCATTCAAAGTGCGAACACAGAAGTGCTTCACCATATGAAGCGTAAATATACTCAAGACGATGTTCGTAAGTCTTTGCTAGCTATTGAAAAGCGCGTTCCAAATTCTTTCGTGGGTATGGACGTGATCACTGGTTTCCCAACGGAAACGGCTGAGCAGTTCGAGGACACTTACCAAACTCTGGCTGAGCTTCCTTGGACTAAACTTCACGTATTCCCGTACAGCGAGCGCCAAGGCACTCGTGCAGCGGCGATGGATGTTTCGGTCTACCCTCATGTGCGTGCTGAGCGTGCAGCTCGTCTGCGCGATTTAAGCATCGCTCGTTATGAGGAGCAGGCAAAGCTTCAAATCGGAACAACTAAGAAGGTTCTGGTTTTGAAAAATGCCGCTAAAGGTGGTCAGGGCTTAAGCCATGATTACTGGCCGGTGGACATTCCAGGTGCAGAAAGCTTCCTTTCTCACTGGGCTGGACAAGAAGTTGAATTAAAAATCACAGGTTATGATCATTCCAATAAAAACCATATGGAAGGTCACTTGATCGGGGAGGTTCTGACATGAATTCACTCGAGCAACGTCTGGGATATAAATTTAAAAACATGGCTTTGCTAGCTCGTGCTCTTACGCACAAGAGTTATGCAAATGAACTTAAGAACCATACTGAGCACAATGAAAAGCTCGAGTTCTTAGGAGACGCTGTTCTGGATTTGGTTGTGGGGGAGTTCTTGTATGAGAAGTACCCACAAGACAACGAGGGCGGCCTTTCTAAGAAACGTGCATCGATTGTGAATGAAGAGGTTTTGTTTGAATTAGCTCGTGATATGGAGCTCAACAAAATTCTTCAGCTAGGTAAGGGTGAGGCGCAAACCGGGGGCGCATTAAAACCTCGCCTCTTGGCTTCTTCATTAGAGGCTATCGTAGGGGCGATGTATCTGGATGGTGGCTTTGCCGCCGCTTCAGTCTTTGTTCGTAAAGAGTTCTTACCACTTTGTGATAAGACCTGCTGTAACGAAGATTTTGAAAGAGACTACAAGACACGATTGCAGGAGCTTGTACAAAAGGCGATGAAAGAAACGCCGAAGTACGAGGTTCTGGCTGAGGAAGGTCCTCCGCATGATCGCCAGTTTGTAGTGTGTGTAAAAGTTAAAGAAGAAATCTGGTCCAAGGGGCGCGGACGCAGTAAGAAAAATGCCGAGCAAGACGCGGCCAAAAGCGCTTTAGATGCAAAGTTTAAGGAGACGAAATAGTTATGAGTTATAAGGCAGGATTTTTAGGATTAATCGGGCAGCCTAATGCCGGGAAGAGCACATTGATGAACTTCCTTGTCGACGAAAAAGTGTCGATCGTATCTGCAAAACCGCAGACAACACGCCGTCGTATCTTGGGTATGTGGACTTCCGACGCAGGCCAAGTGGTGTTTGTTGATGCTCCAGGTTTGATTAAAGCCGATAAAGGCTTGAATGCATTCCTAGCAAAAGAAGCTGAAGAAGTTATCAGAAACTCCGACGCCTTGTTGGCAGTTGTGAGTATTGATGAAGCGAAATCAGACGATGCTGAAAAAATCATCGACTTGGTTTCCTCTTCTAAGAAGCCTTGGATTGGTGTTGTTACTAAAACAGATATCGAAGACAAAGCTCACCGTGTTTTGATTTTGAAAAAGATGATCGAAGATAAGGGCGGTAAAGCGATTTCAGTCTCTGCAAAAACCTACAAAGGTGACCTTGAAGAGCGCGAAGCTATCTTGATCGAGTGCTTGGGTATTTTGCCTGAGTCTCCAGCTCCATTGTATGATTCTGAAATCTTCACGAATGAAAATGTTCGCGACATGGTTTGCGAAATCATCCGTGAAAGATGTTTCGATAATCTTCACCATGAAGTTCCGTACCATATTGCAGTACGTATCATAAAATTTGATGAAACGGGTGTTATGCCTAAGATCTACGCTGAGATCTTGGTCGGTCGCGAAAGCCAAAAAGCTATCGTTATCGGTAAAGGTGCATCTGTGATCAAGCAAATCGGCATGGAAGCTCGTAAAGAGATCGAAAAGCTGATGGATCAAAAAGTATTCTTGGATCTAAAAGTCCAAGCGAAACCAGAGTGGTTTGATAATAAACGTATTATGAAGGAGTTGGGCTATGTCACAGAATCAGAGGACTGAGTTCGCTCCTAAGGTGGCGATCATTGGTCGCCCCAACGTAGGTAAATCTACTCTATTCAATATTATCACTGAGACTCGTAAGGCCGTGGTTAAAAATCAGGCTGGAGTCACTCGCGATATCATGATCGAACCTGTTGATATCTGGGGTAAGCAATTCGATTTGATCGATACAGGTGGTATTACTGAAGCTGGTGATATTTTCTCTAAATTGATCAAAGAACAAGTTTCTGAGTTTCTTCACTCTGTAGACTACATCATTGCGGTGATGGATGGTCGTGCAGGTTTGATTCCGGAAGATCGTGATATTATCCGCGTAGCAAAGCAAACGGGTAAACCATTCTTGTTGGTTATCAATAAAGTGGATAGCACTCAAGACGAAGAGATGGCGAAAACTGATTTCTATGAATTCGGTGTCGACATTGTTTCAGCGGCGTTCGAGCAACGTCGTGGTATCGGTCAGATCCTTGAGTGGGTTGTAGATCAAATTCCTGAACAAACATTCACTTACGACAAAGGGATGAAAATCGCTATCGTTGGTAAGCCGAATGTGGGTAAGAGCTCGATCTGTAATCGTATCTTGGGTGTGAACCGTATGATGGTATCTGATATCGCAGGTACGACGATCGATGCGGTGGACTCTCCGTTCGTTTACAATGATAAGAACTATACTTTGGTGGATACAGCGGGTTTGCGTAAATCTCGCCGTCGTGAAGAAGATCTAGAGATCATCTCTGCGTTTAAATCCCAGGAGTCTATCCGTAGAGCTGACTTGATCTTGTTGATGATCGATGGAACTCAAGGTCCTTCAGATCAAGATGCGCGTATCATGCAGTCTATCTTGGAAGACCATAAAGGTGTGATCGTTGTTGCGAATAAATCCGACATCGGTGGCGCTGAGATTCCTGAATACCGTAAAACATTCCGTGACCAGTGTGAGCGCGTGTTCCACTTTTTCACAGATGTAAATATCGTATTTACGAGCGCAAAATCGGGTCAAGGTATTGATGACTTGTTCGAGATGATCGAAAAGGTTTCTGAACAAATCAACTTCCGTATCCCAACTCGTGATATGAATGATTTCTTCTTTGAGACGATCCGTAAAACTCCAGCTCCGGTTTGGGGTACTACGAACGTGAAGTTCTATTATGTGACTCAAACATATCAACGTCCTCCGGCGTTTATCGCGTTTGCGAATCATCCAGATGGCGTTACGAACTCTTACCGCCGTTTCTTGATTAAACACATCAAGGAAAAATGGGATCTTCACGGTTTGCCGATTCGTATCTTCTGTATGAAATCTCGCCGTGGTGCGAACATCGAGGAATAATGCTTAAACGCGGCTCGTGGAGAACACGCTTTGGATTTTACCTGTTGGCCGTAGGCTCTGCCTGCGGTCTGGGGAATCTTTGGCGTTTTCCCTATGTGGTCGGTGAAAATGGAGGCGGTGCCTTCATTTTGCTTTATGTGTTCTTGTCCTTAGCTGTCGGTGCACCAATGCTGATCGCAGAGCTGATGTTGGGTAAAAACACCCGCCGCTCCGTGATCGTAGCCACAGACATGATGGGGCAGAAGGCAAAAAAGAATTTCCGCTGGGTTGGGCGCTTAGCCGTTTTAGTCAGTGTCGTCGTATTTTCTTACTATGCAGTTATCAGTGGTTGGGTTTTGCATTTCATGACTCAATTCTTTACTTCGATGTTTTTGGATGTCGAGGGGGCCGCTAGTAAAACGAATTTGGCGGCGTTGATGTCGAATGGCTGGTTGCAAGTGATGCTTGCCAGTGCCCACGTCCTGATTACTGTCGTCGTCGTACTTAAAGGTGTTCAAGAGGGTTTGGAGAGATGGATCAGCTATATGATGCCTCTTTTTGCCTTCTTGGTGGCTGTTTTGTTGGTGAAGTCTTTCTCGCTGCCATCCACACCCGAAGTCATGCGCTTTTTATTCTATCCTGATTTTTCTAAGTTAACATTGTCGTCGTTGATTCACGCCCTGGGACACGTGTTCTTTACGTTGTCTGTGGGTTTTGGAACGATGGTGACTTTCGGGTCTTACCTGCGCGACGAAGATCACGTTCCAACTGCGGGCTTCCGTGTGGCCTTGGTTGATACCTTGATTTCCTTGGTTGCGGTGGTGATGATCTTCCCGGTGGCTTTCCAAGCCTCCAACGTGCCATTGACGGATCCTGCATTGATGTTTGAGGTCTTACCTCGTTATCTGTTGGGGATTCCTGGTGGAGCCTTGTTCGGATTGATCTTCTTTGTTTGTCTTTACTTGGCAGCTTTGAATGCCAGCATCGGTCTTTTGGAAGTTGTCGTATCGAACTTGGTGGATCGTAATAAGTCCATGCAGCGCGGTCGTGCGACTTGGTATGCGGGGGCGGCGGCCCTAGTGCTTGCGATCTTGCCAGCGCTTTCTAGCTCAGTTCTAAAGACTGTGCGTATCAGTGGTCGCTCTTTGATTGAGTCTCTGGATTCTATTTTGATCAATTGGTTCTTGCCGCTCGTGGCACTTGGGATTTTGTGGGTGTTTTATCAAGGCACCACAGAAAAAGAAAAAGAAACCAGTTTTATCGATCGCGATAAATTCGTTTCTTTCTCGATGTATTCACACTGGATTATTATTCTGAAGTGGGTTGCACCCGCAGTGATCCTGTTAGGGTTCGGTCTGCAGGTGATCGCTCTGTTTTACGATAATTAGAAATTCATACCCAAGATAAATGTGAAGTCATAAAGGTCACCAGAAAGATTCTTTTCTAGCTTCTCTGAACCTTGCACATAGGATTTGTTTTCATCTGAAAAGTTAACGTAATGATAGGCAGCTTGAAGGCCCAGGTAGGCTTTCTTACGCATCAATGGGATCTCCACACCGGCACCCACGTCGAAACCCATTGTTGAGTCACGGCTGTAAGAGTCGATACCAGAGATTGTATACGTACGATAGAACTGACCCAGACCACCTAAGATATAAGGGTTCAAATCAGCCAAACCGCGCGTTACGTTTTGCGTGTTCAAGTAGTACTTCAAGTCAAAGTTGATCGAAGTCATCGAAACAGTACCGCTGTAGTTATTCACAGGGTTACCGCCCGCATCGATCGTCGAAAACTTCACGGCATGGTCACCTGTTTGGAAACCCAAATTCAGAGCCAAGCGAAGATCAAAGAAGTAACTCAAGAACAAACCGAAAGACGGTGCCGCAGAATACTGGTCAGCAAAGTTACCAGTAAAGCCACGATAACCACCGGCTAGACCGACAGTAAAGAAGCGACCGTTACGGAAAAAGTTAACGTCGGCCTCTTCGTCAGAGTCCTCGTCAAATTCACTGTAATCAGAAAATGGATCGAAAGCCTCATCGGGATCAGATTGAGCGATGAGATATTGTTTTTGATCAGAGCTTTGGGCATGGGAGTAAGAAGGCAATAGCATTCCCGCAGCCAACACAAAAGCCAGAAGGCCAGAATGTAGAATAGTTCCCGTGGTTTTCACAGTTCCCCCTCTTAATATTATCGAGAGAAACAGCCAAAAACTTCAGACAAATTTGAGAAATACGCCGAAGTTCCAAGAGCCTGTTTCAATATGAGACACCTAAGTTTCCTAGAGGGGCTCGTTCAGTGCTTTTTCAATCGCTTCAACAACTTTATCCGAAGAAGGTTTGGTGATCGAAGTCCAGCGCTCAATGACCTGGCCCTTACGATTGATCAAAAACTTCTCAAAGTTCCAGCTAACATCTTTAAAAATAATCCCCGGCTTTTGCTCCGTCAGGAACTGATAAACAGCCTGTTTATCTTTACCAGTAACCGGCGCCTTATCAAAAAACGGAAACGTGCATCCATACTCTTTCTTAGCAAAAGACTGCACCTCAGAGTTGTCGCCTTTTTCCTGCTTAAAATCATTAGAAGGAAAAGCCAAAACCACAAAACCACGATCCGCATACTTCTTATAAAGCATCTCTAGGTCTTTAAGCTGCGGAGTAAACCCACACTGCGAAGCCGTGTTAACCACCAACACAACCTTCCCACGATAAGTAGAAAAATTAACTTTCTTCCCACCAATATCATTAGCAGAAAGCTCATAAAAACTCTGAACCTTCTCCGAAGAAGTCTTATTAGCCTCAGTCGAAGTCTGAGCAAACCCCACCAAAGAAGTTAAAGTAACAACTGAAGAAACAAAGCCAACAACCCAAGAACGAAACATAAAATTTCCCCATGCAGTTTGTAGTAAAATCACTTCCAAATGATACGCGCCATCCTGGCAAAAACAACCCCAATGAAGCACGCACCAAAAAGCAAAATGCCCACAAACAAAGCACTTCTTCAAGCTTGAGAGGGGGAAGGGACTCTACGCAGCGACCTCCGTCGGCGCACGATGCGCGAACCGGCAAAGCCGGCGACGGTGAGGCAAGGATGCCGTGTCGCGGAGTAGCGTCCCTTCCCCCTCTCAAGCTTGCACGGAGAGCCCAGTCCAAGAGGGCATTTTCCCATTTGGCGCAGTGCGAATCTTTGACTTGGGGATAGTATGAATTTCTAATTGATTTGAATATCTTAGCTAACTTTTGGGGTGATTTAGATGGAGCTTCGCAGTCCCATAGTCATAGTCTCTGCTTTTGGTCGCGGTCATTGGTTGGCAGCAGCTCTTTCACGCGAGGGAATCAAGACGACTCTTGTTGATGTGTCTTCGAAGTTGGGCGTGTGGCCTTCCGAAGATCTAGAAGGTCCTTTCGGTTTTTTCCGTAACGAACGCATTTCTGAATCACAAATGGAACGCCTGTATTCCGACGACTCTTTCGAAGAGTTGCACAACGGTTTTACCTTGTGGCTTCCGGAAGGTCCTCTTGAGTGCAAGGGGCCTTTGACAAAATTCAAAGTTGAAAATTCGTCTTTAGCTCCGCAAGTGAAAGAAGTCTTGCTGACGAATGCTCCAGATAAGTTGCAAAGATCAGTCAGTCGTAATGTGACGTCTTTTGATTTTGATCAGAGCTGGCTTTTGCATTTTGCTCATCAGTGGGCGGGAACAACGTTTAAGCCCAATGCGACGGCAGCGACTGTTGGTGGATCTCTGCCTTTGTTTTCTTCATTCCTGGTTCGTCAGGCGACACGTGATGGTTTGGAAAAATCTTTTGCGTGGTTGCGTGATAAAGGCGTTGAAGTTATTAAACCACAAAAAATCGTGGATGCTTCGTTCGGTGCTGGTAAGACAATCACGGGTCTTGAGATCGCGGGTGAAAACCAAGGTCTGTTGAAACTAGAACAACTCGTTTGGACTCTGTCTTCAGAGGAAACTTATTTCCTAAACGAACGCTTGGGTAAGTATTTCTTCAACGAAGGACCGCTAGAATCTGAATGGTGCTGGGTGCGCTATCGCGTGTCGTTGCAAGGTTGCACGGAGCGTGATGGTCTTCCGCTGCACACAGTTTTGCTGGATGATGTGAGTTCTCCTTGGACTCATGAAAACATGATGGTCTTACAAAGAACATCTTCTGCAGAACAGTTCGACGTGTGGATGAGAATTCCAACCGTCCAACGTTTCAATAAAGAATATCTAACGAATCGCAGTTTGCGTATGAAAGATATTTTGCTTCGCCGTATGTCTTTGGCGGCGCCGGAAGTTTTAAGCTTCCCGCAAGAATATTATTATACTTATGCCCAGTTGGGAGCTCCGCGCTTCCCAGTGTTTTCGTCTAAGCACACGTCACGTCGTGGTCGTGTTGCTTTCGGGAATTTGCATTTGGATGGTCCTGAAGTATGGCCGCATTTTGCGTGGACAGCAATGTTTGCTCGCAATGAGTTGTCATTGATGCACATCCAAAATTGGTGGAAAGAAAAACTTTTGAAAGAACAAAAAGAGAAGCGAAAGGAAGCCGGTCAGTGATCGAACGTTACACACGCCCTGAGATGGGTCTTATTTGGGATGCAGATCAACGATTTGGCAAGATGATGCAAGTTGAAATCACAGTCGCACAGGTGCAAGCGGAGTTGGGATTGATTCCTAAAGTCGCAGCCAAGGCGATTGCGCAAAAATCACGTTTCAATGTTAAGCGCATCTCTGAAATTGAAAAAGAAACTAAGCACGACGTGATCGCCTTCGTTAGTAACGTGGCTGAAAATGTGGGACCTCACGGAAAATACATTCACTTCGGTATGACGTCTTCGGATGTTTTGGATACTGCTTTTAGTTTACAGGTTCGCGAAGCGGGTCAAGTTTTGATGGGCTCGATCATTCGTTTAGAAAAATCGATGCAGTCTTTGGTTGCTAAACATGCAGAAACTTTGTGTGCGGGTAGAACCCACGGCATGTTTGCAGAGCCAACGACATTCGGTTTCAAAATGGCTGGCTTCTTGATGGAGCTTCGTCGTAATAAAAAACGTGTCAAAGAAGCTTTGGATAACATGATGATTTGTAAATTGAGTGGTGCTGTTGGCACATACTCAAGCCAATCTCCCAAAGTCGAAGCAATGGTGGCGCGCAAGCTTAAATTGAAACCAGAACCGATTGCGACTCAAGTGATTCCACGCGATCGTCATGCAGAAATGATGATTTCCTTGGCGATGATCGGGACAGGACTTGAGCGCTTGGCAGTGGAGCTTCGTCATTTGCAACGCAGTGAAGTTGCCGAAGTAACGGAAGGTTTCACGAAGGGACAAAAAGGCTCCTCAGCCATGCCTCATAAGAAAAATCCTATCAGCGCAGAAAACATCACAGGACTTTCTCGTTTGTTGCGTGGCTATGCTTTAACAGCGATGGAAAACGTGGCTTTGTGGCATGAACGCGACATCAGTCACTCCTCTGTTGAGCGGGTGATTTTCCCAGATGCATTCATCGTTGCTGATTATGCGATTCATCGCATGAGTATTTTGCTGGATGGTCTAGAAGTGAATAAAAAACGCATGAGTGACAACATCGATAGCTCGCAAGGGCAGTTGTTCAGTTCTCACGTGTTGTTGGCATTGGTTGCGAAAGGTCTTCGTCGTGAAGATGCCTATGCATTGGTGCAAAGACTTTGTCATTCCTTGGGTTTTGGTGAACATCTAAAAGACCGCTTGATGGGCAGTGACGAAGCTCGTGCGCTGTTGAAACCAAAAGAGATCGAAGAGATCTTTACGGGTAAGAAACACAAAAAATCGATCAAAGATATTATCAAGAGAGTAAAAGCGTAATGACACGTTGGAAGTTTTTTAAAGAAGGCGACATCATCGATGTGGTAGCTCCGGGTTACCCTTCGCAGCCCCATGAGGTGGATGGTGCTCGTGATTTTCTTTTGAAATGGAATTTGGTTCCACGCATTCCTAAAGACATCATCAAGCCGCACTTCTTGCATGCGAATGAGGATGAGGCGCGTTTTGAGTTTTTGAAGGCTGCGATTCAATCCAAAGATTCTAAAGTGATCTGGTGCATGCGTGGTGGTTACGGAAGCAACCGCCTGATCCCTATGCTTGCAAAGCTTAAGAAACCAAAAGAGCCGAAACTTTTGATCGGTATCAGTGATATTACGTCACTCCATACATTCCTGATTCAGGAGTGGGGTTGGTCGACGTTGCACGCACCTCTTTTGGATCGTTTGGGACGTAACTTGGTGGCTCCGAAATTTGAAAAAGAGCTGCACAATGTTTTGTTCGGTAAAGAGACCGAAATTGAATTTAAAAAACTAAAGCCACTCAATGATCAGGCACGTAACATAAAACTTATGAAGTCCCGTATCGTCGGTGGCAACCTGGCTGTCTTACAAACAACCTTGGGAACTCCTTGGCAGATTGATGCGAAGAAGTCTTTCTTGTTCCTTGAAGACACGGGTGAGCGCGGTTATCGCGTTGATAAAATGCTTGAGCATATGCGCCAGGCGGGCGTGTTTAAGCAATGCCACGGTTTGATCTTAGGTGATTTCATTGGTGGCAATGAACCTGGATCTGATTCCAGTAAATTAAAACAAGTATTCAAACGTTGGTCTGCAGACCTGGAGATTCCTATTTTCCAAGGTCTTGAAGCGGGTCACGATGTTATTCAGAGACCGGTACCTTTAAACACTTCATGCGTTCTGACTCAAAAGAACGGTAAGGTCCATCTCAGTATCGAAACAGGAGGAAAAGCTTAATGAAATTTTCAATTCTTGAAAAGAATTTGATCAGCCAACTTGAAGATCGTATTCGTGATACGACTCCTGGGGTTATGGTGCGTGCTTATCAAGGTGGTCGCATTATTTGTGACGTGGCTGTTGGTAATACCTACGCTTATTATGATTTCGCCAGCGTTACGAAGGTGATCTTTGCGCAGCAAGCGATGATGTACGCTTACGAGTTGGGTAAATGGACTTTCGATTCTAAAGTCGCAGAGTTTTTGCCGTGGTTTCCTTCCAAAGAAACTAAAATCACAGAGCTTCTGACTCACAGTTCAGGCTTGCCTTGGTGGTTGCCTTTTTATCAAGAGATCAATATGTCGTTGTCTCGTGAAAAGCGTCGCGATCAACTGCGCGATATCATCAAGGATTTGAAACTTGAGAAGTCTGAAACGGCTGTCTATTCCGATGTAGGTTTCTTGGTCTTGGGTTATATTCTTGAAGTGATCTTTGAAAAGCCACTTTTGGATGTATGGACAGATACAAAGAACAAGTTCTATGCAGGAACGACTTTGGAGTTCCATCCAGACAACGTGACTTCGACGAAGCTTTCGTTGTTTGCGCCGACTGAAGAGTGCCCTGTTCGTAAAAAACTTGTGCAAGGTGAAGTCCACGATTTGAATTGCTGGTCTTTTGGTGGCGTTTCTACGCATGCCGGTCTTTTTGGTAGCATCGATGATTTGGGTTGGTACTCACTGCATTTGCGCTCCCAGATTTTAGGGATTGCAAGATACAGCATCCGTCAAAAGACGGCTCAGTTGTTTGCTAAGCGTGCTTTGCCAGAAGGTAAGGGCGACTGGGCAATGGGTTATATGATGCCAACACCGGGATCTGCGAGCTGTGGAAATTACTTCTCGCTTGATTCTATCGGACACACGGGGTTCACGGGAACTTCGGTTTGGTATGATCCTAAGATGGACATGAGCGTAAATATTCTTTCTAACCGCGTTTTGTATGGTTCTGAAAATAAGGCCTTTGCAAAATTGCGTTCAGAAATTCACAATTGGATTGTTGAAAATTACAGAAGATCTGGAGTTTAAGATGGACTTGAAACCTGGTAGTCATATTCACTTGATGGGGATCTGCGGGACGGCAATGGCGTCGCTTGCGGGTTTGTTAAAAGATCGCGGTTACAAAATCACAGGCAGTGATATGAACCCGTATCCTCCGATGTCAACTCAGCTGGAAAGCTTGGGAATTAACATCCAAAAAGGATACAAAGCGGAAAACCTGAACCCGAAGCCAGACTTTGTGATCGTGGGAAATGTGATTTCTGCGAACAACGAAGAGGCCCAAGAGTTGATGAAGCTTGGAATCCCATATACGTCTTTGCCTAAAGCTATGGGCGAGTTCATTATCGGTGACCGCGAGAGTGTGGTTATCTCTGGGACTCACGGCAAAACTACGACGACATCTATGATGTCTTGGGTTGCTGAAAATGCGGGTAAGAAGCCAGGTTTCTTAATCGGTGGTATTCCTAAGAATTTCTCTCAAAGCTTTAAAAATCCAGAAGGCAATCTGTTCGTTATCGAAGGTGACGAGTACGACACGGCATTCTTTGATAAAGTTCCAAAGTTTGTTCACTACAAACCAAAGCACGTCGTTTTGACTTCTGTGGAATTCGATCACGCGGATATCTATAAAGATCTTCAAGCAGTGAAAGATTCTTTCGCGAAGCTTATGCATTTGATTCCTGAAAATGGAACATTGCTAGCTTGTGCCGAAGATAAAAACGTGATGGAGCTTCGTAAGCTTTGCAAAGCTAAAAACTCATTCACTTATGGGTTTGCAGCTGATTCTGACTTTAGAGCCAAAGTGATGTTCCAAAATGAAAAAGGCATTGGTTTCGAAGTTCACCATAAAGGTGAAATTCTAGGGCCTTACAATATGCAAATCACAGGGGATTACAACATCCTGAATGCAACGGCTGTGGTTGCGATGTCTAAGATTCTTGGATTCTCTGAAAATAGAATCCAAATTGCCTTGGAATCTTTTGAGGGCGTGAAACGTCGTCAGGAAATCTTGGGTGAGCCGAATGGTATTCTAGTGATCGAAGATTTCGCTCACCATCCAACGGCTGTTCGTGAAACTGTTAAAGGTATTCAAAAGAAATATCCAGGCAGAAAAGTATTCTCTATTTTTGAACCAAGAAGTGCGACATCTCGCCGTAAAGTTTTCCAGCAAGATTACGTGGAAGCATTTAAAGGCTCTCACGAAGTGATGTTGGCAAAAGCTTTTGATCAAACGAAAATTGATGAAGCTAATCGTTTCTCCTCTCACGAGTTGGTCGCTGACTTGAAGTCTTCAGGTGTAACTGCGGAAGATTTCGATAGTGCTGATCAAATCGTGGGTGCATTGAAGGCTCGCGCGAAACGTGGAGATGTGATTTTGATCATGTCGAACGGTGGCTTCGATGGCATCTATACCAAGCTGATGAAAGCATTAGAGTAAATACTACGAGCCCGGTTTATACCGGGCTTTTTTATTTCTTTAACTACTCCTTAACAGTCTCTTATCTCATTTAGAGAATCCTACAATTCTTCCACTAAACGCCGATAAAGCAGGGTCTAGAATGATCCACGAACGTTAAGAGGAAGAAATGAAATCCTTATTTCAAGGCATTAAAGGGAAACTTTTTTTAGCTGCATTCGTACCGATGTTTGGTTTTGCAGCGGTCTGCTATTTCACTTACACAGGTGTTTCTTATGTGAGTGGAATGTTGAACAACGCCTACACAAATGAGCTTCCGAATGTTGAAGCCTTAGGCGAAGTTGAGGGTGGGCGCGCTCGTATCGGTCAGTATCTTTGGGGAGCTGTCGCGAACCTTGAGCATCAAAAACGCCGTGACATCTATGTTACGAAGCTTGAGGAAGCGTTGAACGAATACAAAGCTGCGATCAAAGATTATGAGGACTCTGCCAATATGGCGGGGGAAGCAGAAATCTATGCACCGATGAAAGCGAACCACGAAAAATACGTGGGCTACGTGACTGGTTTTATCGCTGATTTAAAAGTACCTACTCCTGAATCCTATGAAAAAGTTCGTGCGGCCGCTGCGGAAGGTCCTTATCAGGCTTCTTCAGTTCAAGTAAAGCAAACGACGATTAAGCTCAATGATCTTTATAAAAAACAGATCGAAATCAACAATGCGAAACAAAAAGCAGATACTCAGCAGATCTTTCAATGGTTGTTCGGTATCAGTGCCGGGTGTGCATTCCTTGTGTTTGCAGTGTTGTACTTCATCGGTACGCGTGTAAGTACTTCTGTGGGAAGTGCAGTTCATAAGATCACAGAGTCGGGGAGCCAAGTTAATCTGGCGATCGCACAGCTTTCTCAAGCTGGTCAGTCTTTATCACAATCCTCGACGGAATCAGCGGCTTCTTTAGAAGAAACCGTGGCGGCTCTTGAGGAAATGAGCTCGATGGTACAAATGAACTCTGACAATGCGAAACAGGCAGCAAGCTTGTCGCAAAATTCCCGTTCCTCTGCGGAAGACGGGGAACGTGAGATTAAAAGACTTGTGGATTCAATGCATGGTATTTCTTCGTCATCTAGAAAGATCGAAGAGATTATTAATGTGATCGACGATATCGCCTTCCAAACAAATCTATTGGCATTAAACGCAGCCGTAGAGGCGGCCCGTGCTGGTGAGCAGGGTAAAGGTTTTGCTGTGGTGGCAGAGGCAGTTCGTACGCTGGCACAGAGATCTGCGGTGGCTGCAAAAGATATCACTGGCTTGATTAAACAATCCGTTCAGCAAATTGAAGAGGGAACGGATATGGCTGATAAATCGGGCGCGGTATTAAATAATATCGTGACGTCGATTAAGAAAGTGTCTGATCTTAATAACGAAATCGCAGCAGCAAGTTCCGAGCAAACAACGGGAATTCAGCAAATCAGCAAGGCGATGAATCAGTTGGATCAAAGCTCTCAATCAAATGCGGCTTCTTCTGAAGAAATCGCGTCAACTTCAGAAGAAATTGCCTCACAAGCAGGCCAAATGAATAAGCTGATTGTTGAGTTGAGTGATAATGTCTTGGGTAAAACAAAATCCGAAGAATCCGTAGTTCACGAAGAGCAAAAGGCTCACGCACCAGTTGCAAAAAAATCTGCAACCAAAGCGCCAGTGAAATCAAGCTCATCATCGAACGTCGTGAAATTCAAAACACAACCAAAATCAGCTCCAGCGGCTACAGCACCGAAAGTCCTAAAAAAGACGGGCACCTCATCCGACATTATTCCATTCGATGATGACGAGGGCGATGACCGTAAAGTAGGAACAACCGACGGCTTCTAAAAGGCGCCTGCCGGTTTTTAGGAACGCAATCCGTTATATTTCTAAAGAAGATAGGGCGTTTGTTCGCCCTGTCTTTTGATTTTTCCCTGATACCTTAAAGACTTTTTTCTTGAGGGCTGTGCGAATCAGGTCTTCCTCGCCAGAGGCTGGTGTTTCATTTACCCAGCGCAGTACTTTATCGATATCTGATTGTAAGAATGAGTCAGGACTAATTGGAAAGTTTAGTTTTCCTTTGCCCAATTTTCTATGCAGCGTGGAAAATTCGTATTCTTCCGCACGAATTGAGATGCACGCTTCAATAGGGTTTCGATAAACATACTTATAGACATGATGAAGATAGAAATTACTGTCGATAAGCGACTTATGAAATCTTCCTCCATAGAGTTGATTAATTCTTCCAGACGCATTTGATATTTGGCGACTTGTTTCACCCATGAAATAGTTCATCGCTTCGCTCAAGTTACCATCGGGTGACCTTGCTATCAGGTGAAAATGGTTGGACATAAGGACGAAAGACAATACGTCGATCTTGTAAGCATTAGAAATAAAGAACAGGTAGTCTTCCATAATGTTCCATACCTGGCTAATTGGAATCGGAAAGTTATCTTTATTTAGGCAGCGAGCAGTAATGTGATAGGGAAGTTCGGTTGAGTTTGGAATGATTTTTCTGGGCATAGCTAATGGGGTTGCCATAGTCGTTCCATAGGCAATTTACTTTACCGTTGATTTGAGTAATTTACTTGTATGAATCCCGGATGCAATGCGTTCCTAAAAACCGGCAGGCGCCTTTAGGACATTTTTATGGAGATGGATTGCGGGATGTAATAGCCCGCTCTGTCTCTGAGAATATATCTTGGCGAGTCTGGGGTGGGTTCTAGCAAGACTCGCAGTCTTTTTATCGAAACATAAACTAAATTGTCGTGCACGGACGGATCGTAAGGGAGATTCCAGATCTTTTCGATCAGGTCTTCTTTGGTATAGCGTTGGCCTGGGTTTGCGGCGAAGGCTGTTAAAAGATCAAAGAGGATGTGTTGGTTTTTGAAATTCACACTGCCTTTATCTCTAGCTTTCACATTGAAAAACTCAGGATCGATAATCAGATCACTTTCAAAAGCATTGGACTCTTCCTGGGAGAACTTTTGATTTACGATATGGTACAGGCGAGGGTGTTTCTTTTGGTCTAAGCCACGAACCACCAGCGTAATATAAATCTCCGCAGAGGAATTCTTGCCACTGTGTTTGTGAATTACCGCCAACTGAGTCAGGATATTTAGACTGAGATAATGAAGGTCGCCCTTCATCGCTTTTTCGTAACATAACCACAAAAGTTCAGAGGCCTTGTCGTACTCTTTCAGAGCGACGTACACGTGGCTTTTTAAAAACAGACAGCTGATTCTTAAGTCTTCAAGTTGCAGTTGATCCAGAATGATCAGTGCCTTATCTGCCAAAGACATCGCTTTCTGGGGCTTGCCACCAATAACCCCCGCAAAGGACAAAGCATGCAGAGATCTCGCGACATATTCAAAGTTTTGGTGTTTGGTGGCCGTTACCAAAGCTTGCTCAAAATAGTTCTGAGCTTTAGGCAGAGTCCCATCGACAGTTTCCCAAAGGCCCAAGAGATGAAAAGCTTCGGGAACAATTTCTTCAGGAACGAGATCTAATTTTTCTAAAAGTTCTTTTCGTAAGAACGTTACTTCCTGCGTGGTGAGCAGTTCGTTGTGGCTTTGAAAAGCGATGCGAGCACTCTGAATCCAGAGTGAACTGTTTTCGGCCAGCGAGGTGGAGGCGCAGATTGCCAACGCAGATTCAATCGCATCTTGAAATTTTCCAAGTTGGTAAAAACCTTGCGGGTGTTGAATTTGGCCTGAGTTGGAAAGTGAGTTCTTCGGCATGGGACGTTTAACTATTCCTGAAAAAGAGGTTCGTCAATATCTTACACGAAGTGAAATTGTCAGGCGGCAGTAATGCCTTCATTTTTAGCATTGAGGGCAAAAAGTGATCCAATAAATGACTGGAACTTATACTCTGATAATGGTCTGCGGCATAAGTGATAATTCCGAGGAGAAACGGTCGTTTTCTTTTGAAACCTGCCAGGGGTTTCGCTAACTTTTTTCACCTATGTCAGCGAATCTTACACCACTAATGAAGCAGTACTGGGACATTAAATCTGTCCATCAAGATAAAGTTCTCCTATTCCGCATGGGCGACTTTTTTGAAATGTTCTTTGATGATGCGGTCAAAGCGGCTCCCGTTTTAGGGATCGCTCTTACTCAGCGAAATAAAAAATCTGCCGATGAAACTCCGATGTGCGGTATGCCTCACCACTCTGTGGCGGGTCCTATCAATAAACTTTTAGCGCACGGTTTTAAGGTCGCGATTTGCGATCAGCTGGAAGATCCTAAAGCGGCGAAGGGGATTGTGAAGCGTGGGGTGACTCGCGTTCTAACTCCGGGCATGGTTTATGACTCTGACACTTTGGATGGAACAAAACCTCACTACCTGGTTTCTTTGGATCAAGACTCGATCAGTTTCTTGGATTCAACGACAGGTGAAGCGTTCTTCTTTAAATCTAAAAATCCTCAGGAGCTTTTGCGTTTCGTACAGATCTTGCCAGTGGCAGAGATCGTTATCGCAAAAGAACACGAAGCCTTGCTTGCGGGACTTGAGAGCATTTTGATTTCTTATCACGAAGAGTTGATGGAATCTGACAATACACTTCTAGTGAACGCAGCTCCACATTCAGCAGCAAGACTTTTAAGTTATGTTCGTCAGTTGTCCGGCGATGAGGCTCTAAAAACTCTTTCTCCATTTGTGGAAAGAGACCTAGAACACCGTTTGGATATTTCCAGTACAACGCTAAGACACTTAGAAGTGTTCTCGACTTATAAGGGTGAAGGCCTAGGCAGTTTGTTTCATGCGATCAATCGTACGCAAACATCTGCGGGCAGCCGTTTGCTTCGTCAATGGTTAAGCTTCCCACTTCGCGATATAAAAGCGATCGAGAATCGTCTAAATTCAGTCGAGTTTTGGCGCAATCACGTTTTGGAATTGAAACGTGCTCGTCAGATCTTGGGTCAGATGGGCGATATCGAACGTCGTTTGGGTAAAATCTCACAACCTCAATGCAATGGTCGTGATTTGTTAGCATTAGCGGGCAGTGTGCATGCTGGTATTTCTGCGCTTGAGGTTTTCATTCAAGCCAGTGGTTCCACAGGTAATTTTGAACACCTTCGCGAGCTAGCGTACCGTATCGAACGCACTTTGGTTGAAGACCCACCTTTGGCGACAAAGCAAGGCTACTTGATCCGTCACGGTGTTTCGACAGAGCTTGATGAGTTGATCGATCTATCGACAAATGCACAAGCGCTTGTTGCTAAAATGGAAGCGGAAGAAAAAGAAAAGACGGGAATCTCCAGTCTGAAAATCCGCTACAACAACGTTTTCGGTTACTACATTGAAATTACGAATTCTCACAAAGACAAAGTTCCTGCGAACTATCAACGTAAGCAAACTTTGACGAATGCAGAACGCTATTGCACAGACGAGTTGGTAGAGCTTGAAAGAAAAGTTCTTTCTGCCAATACGAAACGTGCCGACCTAGAGTTTGAATTCTTTGAGGCTCTTCGTAAGGATATTTTGTCTCAATGCCCAGCGCTTTTGACTTTGGCGCATGAGTGCAGCGAGATGGACGTGATCTCAAGCTTGGCTTGGTTAAGTCTTGAGGAAAAATACACGCGTCCTCAATTTACAGAAAATAATTCGTTGCAGTTGAAAGCCAGCCGTCATCCGGTGGTAGAGCAAACTGTAAAAACAAACTTTGTCGCTAACGATATCGAACTTCACCCGCACTCGTGCTTGTTGTTAACTGGACCGAATATGGCCGGTAAATCAACATTGATGCGTCAGGTGGCTTTGAATGCCATTATGGCTCAAATGGGATCTTATGTTCCAGCGGACGAAGCGAAGCTTCCGATCTTTGATGCGATCTTCACCCGTATCGGTGCAAGCGATCAGTTGTCAGAAGGTCTTTCAACTTTCATGGTTGAGATGACAGAAACTTCCGCGATGCTTAAGAACGCGACTAAAAACTCTCTAGTAATTCTGGATGAGGTGGGTCGTGGTACGAGCACATTCGATGGTATGTGTTTGGCGCAATCAATCCTTGAGCATTTGTTGAGTGAAGTAAAAGCACTGACGTTCTTTGCAACTCACTACCATGAGTTGACGACGCTTGATCAAAGCTATGGTCAAATCACGAACTCTCATATGACAGTGGCTGAAAGAAACGGCGAAATCCGCTTCCTTCATACTTTGGTTAAAGGTCCAGCTTTGAAATCCTACGGGGTTCAAGTTGCGGAATTGGCAGGTTTGCCAGCATCGGTTACGAAGCGTGCGAAAAGCTTGCTTCGTGAAATCGAGTCCAAGCGTGTTCAAGCCAGCAGCCAGTTGTCGTTGTTAGATCACGTGGATGAGACTCATGTCTCCCCAGAAATCAGTTCTGTGGAAGTCCCAGTGGTTCCAGAAAACGTAAAATCGCTTATGGACGAGATGAGAAAATACCCATTGATGCAAACAAGCCCACTTGAAGTGATGAGCCAGGTTGCTAAGTGGAAGGAAATCGCTGAAAACACCAGCTTGCAATAGGGACTGAATTGGCTGATCATTTTAGATATGGCAGCCAAGACGTTTCTTTCCAGCGAGCAGCTTGTTCAAGCTCATGAAATTCTAAATCCACCACTAATGACACCTGATGGAGATGTCCGTCAGGTGTTTTGTTTTTCAAGCCAGAACTTTTCTTTGTGGTTGGGCGCAAAGCTTGAAGAGTCTTTAAAAAACAATCCTCTGTGGCGCGAAACTCATCCCATCATGTTGGGGTCTTGGGCTCGCGGCGAATTGTCGCCAAAATCTGATATCGATATTTTATTCTGTGGTGACGAAGCCAAAGTTCGCGAGTTTACGACTCAGCTCAACGAACAAGGTTTGAAGCTTCGCTATCGCATGCCTGAAAATCCGGAGGACTGGACTCAAGGGGTTGAAGCCTTCGACGTTTTAGCCTTATTAAAAGCAAAGCCACTGACTCCGGAAGGCGCACGTAAACTTTTTGAACAGCAAAAGAAGATTTGGGCCAAGAAAAACATGTGGCGCAAAGTTTTACTGAAAGCTGTTAAAGAAGAGCGCAAAGCCCGTGAGCAAAGATTTGATTCTATCACCAATTACCTAGAGCCCAATTTAAAATACGGCCCTGGTGGCTTAAGAGATTTAGAGCAAGGCTTGCAGATTTATGAAATGTTCGCTGAACGTTTCACAAATCCGGGGCATGCGCTGAATGTTTTAAATTATTATCGCGATTATCTTTTAAGCATTCGCCAAAAGCTTCATTTGGAAGGCTATAGCGATATTCTGTCCAGTGCGGCCCAGTTTGATATGGCTAAATGGATGGGGTTTAAATCTCATAAAGACTTTATGAGAAGTTTGCAGCGCGGTCTGTCCCGTGTGAATTTCTATTCTGATTGGATCATCGCTGTGGCTGATGCCCCTGAGGAAGTTCTTAAAAAAATCGAACGTTCGGAATTCTATAAGCCGAGTGATTTATTTTCTGCATTAGAGAAAAACTCCAGCGTTCTGATGCAAAAGAAAGTTCGTGAAGAGTTGGATCATTTGCTCGCGCCCGCTCAGGTAAAAAAGCTGGGCAAACTGCGTGGGCAGGAACTCGATCAAGTTTTAAGTGTTAAAGCCGCTGATGAATTTATCTTTAGCGTTTTCCGTTCTCGTTTGATCGATAAACTTGTGCCGGAAATTACTCGTTTGGTTGGTTATGTTCAGCATGATCAGTATCATCGCTATACGGCGGATTCGCATATTTTGCAGGCTTGCCGTGAAATCAAACGTGTTTTTGCTAAGCCTAAAGAGCTAGGGCCCTTGCAAGCTGTTGCTAAAAGTCTGAATGCCTATGATTGGCAGGTTTTGTCGTGGACATGTATGTATCACGATTTAGCAAAAGGTTTGGATAGTGGAGATCACGCCGAAGTCGGAACTGATATCGTTGCTCGGGATTTCAAAGCTTTCGGTTTCAAGAAAACCTTTACCGATGATGTGAAGTGGATGGTGAAAAACCATTTAGAGCTTTCACAGGCGGCCTTCCGTAAAAACTCCAAAGATCCTCGCGTGTGGCAAGAGCTTCACGATAAGGGCGTTGAGAAGAGTGCTTTAAGACGTCTGGCGATCTTTACTGCGGTTGATATCCGCGCAACGAACCCCGAAGCCTGGAATGAATGGAAAGCCCGTTTACTGGCTGAATTGGTTGAAAATCTAGAGAGTAAGAAAGCTCAAGATTATTTTGCCTTCAGAACTTTGAAAGTAAAAAAGCATTTAGATATTTCCGAAGAGATCTATGAAGAGCTTGGACCTGTCTTAGTTGACAGTCTTTCGATGAAAGATCTGGTAGAGGATCTAAAAAAAGCAGAAGACTCAGCCGAATCCCTGCCTCCTAAAATCATGGAAACGTCCCAAGGAGATATCTGGATTCGTCTTCACCAAAAACGAGACCGCAAAGGTATCCTAGCGGACTATGTGGGGCAGTTTTATTCCCTTGGCTTGGGAATTCGCCATGCCTCCATTCATACACTCCCTAAAGTGGGTGTTTACGATTGGTTCCAAGTTACCACTCAAAAGAATTTAAAAACCTTAGAACAGCTTCTAAAAAGTTCACAGCTGAAAGAAAAACTGATTCCTGTGGTTAAGTTCGACAGCATCCAGTTGATGAGTGCCCACGATAAAGAATGGGTGATTAGTTTCCGTGGTCCCGATCAGTCGGGGTTGTTGGCGGCGGCGGCGAAAGCTTTAAGTGAAAGCAACGCCAATGTGAAATCAGCCCGCGTGCACACCTGGGGTCGTCAAGTGGACGATATCTTTATGGTGAAAGCGGACGGTGATCCACAAAAGCTGATTCAAGATCTACAAAAGAAATTCAATCTAACAGAATAGTTTGTTCGTGAAGCAGATTAGGTGCACGGCTCCCCAAAAAAGGTGCCAGGCATCTTTCTATGTTCAGAGTTTTATGGACGGGTGTCTAAAACTTTGAAGGGGTGAGGCGTGCAGGTTGCTTTTTGCTGAGCCTTGTTTTTGCAAAACCTTTTAGAATGCAAAAATCCCTTCGTGAACAGCGCACAGTTTTATCATTGGTCTCCTCTAAAACCTTGTCTCATTTTGAGACTGTGTTTCGTGGGTGCTTGCTTCGTCAATGTCACAGCCTTGAAGGTTTAAAACTGCAATTAGCCCAAAACCAGAAAGTCGTGGTTTTGGCAGAGTTCGATTACTGCACCTCGCGCCACGTGAAGGCCTTTATGTCCTTAAAAGGACGTATGCGATTGATTGTGATCGCCAAGTCTATAGATGTGTCTGTCTATCAGAAATATGCTCGCCATCCTGATCTTTTGTTGATTCCGAAATCGGATATTTTGCAGGCCTTTTTCCTAACTAGTAAATTCTTTGATGGCGATCCTGTCTATATGAGGTCCGCAGTCAGACAAGAAACCAGTGCCCCGGCCTTAGTGAAAAGTACCAACTGGGTCAGTCAAGATAGTATCCGCCAGCGCAAAGGTCGCTTTATGGATTTTGCAAAGCAAGGTGCTCGCCTGTATTTGCCAGAAAGAATGTTCGGCCTTAAAGAATTCGTATCGGTGCTTTATCAGTTAGAAAACCAAGAGTGGGTCACGGTGGAGTGTCAGCTTCGCTGGGAAGTAGCCACTCCTGATGGTGGGCAAATTATGGGTGTACAGTTTTTAGCAATCGCTTAGTAGTTTGCGTGTTTGATGTCTTTTAAAAGAACACTGTGCATGCGGCCATACTTGCGACAAGCCGAGGAAGAATCCACCAGGCGATAAGTCACCTTAAGATCCCAAGTGTTTTCACGAGACCAGTAAACACGATCATAGCGGCAAGTCGTACCATCGATATACAAAGAAGCATTTTCAGCGAATTCTAAACCGTTGCGATTTGTGGTGAAAACACGGCACGTGGTCAGCTCGCACATTTTAGCGTGGTCTTTGTCGACATAGAAAATTTTAGGTTCGACTTCATTTGAAACAACGCTGGTTTTTTCATCCAGTTGGAAAGACCCCACGGCGACAGCTTTACAGTCGTTTTGTTCTAAAACGATCACATGATAGTTTCCAGCGGCAGCTCGGAATGTCGAGTAAGCACCCGTGAAGCCAACGCACGCTTTAGAGATTCCCGCTGTCATCATCAGTAATGCAAAAATCCCGAAAGCTTTGATCATCGTATGCTCCGTCTTAGGTTTTCTTTTTACGTCCTGCTAGAAAGGCTAGCGTGGCAAGTAAAGTCCCTGCAGTCAAGACGATGCAAACACCTTTCCATTGCCCAGCATTCCAGGCATAAGATCCAAGGAGTGATCCAAAGGCTCCACCCATAAAATAAGAAAACATGTAAACGGTATTTAAGCGGCTGCGGGCGTCTTCGCGAAGTGCAAAGACCCGAGTTTGATTTCCAATGTGAGTCGCTTGAATTCCGAAGTCTAAAATGAAAATACCCACAATCAATCCAACCAAACTGGTTGCTGATCCCCAAAGAATCAGGACAGAGAATGCCAATACGCCAAGACCAATTGCGATCCCGGTGCGTGCTCCTTTTTTGTCAGCAATACGACCCACGACTGGTGCAGCCAGCGCTCCCGCCGCTCCTAATAAACCGAATAGTCCAACCTCTTTCGCGCCCATTCCAAAGTGGGGAGTGGATAAAAGAAAAATCAAAGTTGCCCAGATAGAACTAAAAACACCAAAGATCATGGCACCAACAATCGCAGATTCTCGCAATGTAGGTTCTTCTTTGACTAAGGTGCCGATGGATTTAAGCAAACCAAAATAAGATCCTTTATAAGTCACCTCACTCGCCGGAAGTGCAAACCACAAGCACGTTGCTAAAACCATCATCAGGGCGGCTGCCGCGTAAAACACCACGCGCCAACCAAAGATATCTCCGATGAAACCCGCGATGGTGCGTGAACATAAAATCCCAATCAGTAATCCACTCATGATAATGCCAAGGACTTTGCCGCGACTTTCGTTTCCGGCCAAGTGGGCTGCGAACGGGATAATTAATTGCGGAACCATAGTGAAAAGACCAGTCAGGAGGCTTGCCACGATCATCATCCAAAGTCCTGTGGCTGTTGCAGCCATCAACAAGGCAATGGTGACTAAGAGGGAAGTAATGACGATAAGTCGGCGACGCTCGAACATGTCTCCCATAGGGACAAGGAACAACATCCCCAAGGCATACCCCACCTGCGTGAGTGTGGGAATAATTCCAATCTCTTTAACACTCACCCCGAATTCTTTTTGCAGTTCTGCGAGCAAAGGTTGGTTGTAGTAAAGATTGGCGACACTAAGACCGGTGGCGATAGCCATGATCCAAACAGTCGTCGCAGAAAGTTTATTCGGGTGCGCTTGAGATGTTGTCATGATGAAGATCCGAATGATGAAAAGAGGGAGAAATAAAAAACCCACTTTGTAAGTGGGTTTTAAGATCTAGTTCGATTTTTTCTTAGGAGCACCAGTAATACCAGTGTGGTTTCTCCAGTTGTATTGAGGGTCCGTTTTAGTACGGTTGTGCCAAGCTTCCCATTTTTTCTTAGGGAGTTTGTGGGAGACATTACCTTTTTCGTCGAAGATATCTGGGTCTTTGCCAGTTAAGAATTCAAGTACGGATTTCATGATACCCATGTGAAGCTGCTCCTTAGATAAATACAGGAGCCAGTATAAAGCAGGACTTCCAAGGGGGGAATAGGAAATCCTGCCGTAATGCGTTGAATTAATTAAGAGCGTGGGTTTGCGCAAACATCGATAATGTCGAGGCCGCGGTCTTCAGAAACTTTGCCAGCACCTTTAAAGTGGTTAAAGCACTGTTGAGCAGCAACCTGGAAGGCGTCTTCATAGCTCGCTGCTTGTTTCTTAACCTCAAAGGATTCACCTGAAAGCTTGTATTTGAACGTATATTCCTTTTGAACGGCATCTTTAGAGATCCAAGCAAAAGAGCTGCATGAGTAAGCTAGTACGAAGATAGTTAAAAGTGCTTTCATAGAATCCCCCTTAGGATTTCGTTTTTGTTAGTTATTGATAGGTAAAGCACGGGGCGTGCCAGAATATCGTGCACAGCACCTAAAAAGGGCTTTGTAAGTCTACGAAATTGTTGATCTAATTCATCTCACTTTGAGCCACGAAAGACCCCTGTTCAGTTGTGAGACAGGTGACGTGAATGGTGCAAGCCCTGTAGAGGGTTTTGACAGGAGGGGATTCCTTGAAAAAGTTATTAGTTTCGTTCGTCTTGTTGTTCGTGGGCCTATCGGCCTCTGCGCAAACGATTGTGATTAGCGATATCGATGATACGATCCGTCCTCAATACGTGCAGGATCTGTCTGAGGCTGCAAAGTATGCCTTCGACAAAGAAAGCCTGTTCATCGGAATGAGCGAGCTTTTCAATGTCCTAGTTCAAGATTCTAAGGTCAGTATGTTTTACGTATCCCGCGCTCCCGAGTGGTTGATGGGGAATACGCACAGAGAGTCCCTTAACCGCGGTAATTTCCCTTATGGGGTTTATTTCCCCCGCACGGTTTACTCAAAGGATGAGCACAAGATTAAGACCCTAGAGGCCATTATTGATCGCACTCGCCCGGCTGACGTGATCATGTTGGGGGATAATGGGGAGGTCGATGCGGCGGTTTATAATACGATCGCTCAGATGTACCCTGGAGTGCGCTTTCATCAGTTCATTCGTGATGTCTATAACACTCGCAAATACGGTGGCGAGGGTGCCTCGCTTTACGCGGGTCAGATGTATTTCGTGACTCCGATTGAGGTGGCCCTGGTGTTACAAAGAGAAGGGTTTTTGAAAAATTCTTCAGTGCGCCTGTTAGTTGATTACTTGGTACCACGAATTGTGGCAGAAAAGGGGAAACCAAAGCGAGGAGTGATGGCCTTCCCATACTTTGTGGAATGCCGCGATTTCATCTGGTCCTGGGACCACGAAATCAGCAACTATCCTTTGCTTGAAAAACTCAAAGCGAAGATAGAAAAACGCTGCTCGAATTAATGATATTGAAATACCAGCTTCCGCAAGTTTATCACAACCTACTTCCCCGCGAAGTCCTGCAGTTCGAGCCGCAGGAAACTAAAGCTACATGTGATACTTGCGCGATGTCTCGTCCTCGCGAAAAAGGTAAAATCCATTATCGCGAGGATTTAAAGTGCTGCACGTTTCATCCGTTCATTCCTAATTTCATGGTGGGTGCCTTGTTCAGCGATCCCACAGCCACTGAAGCCCACCGCATATTTCGCGCTAAAATGGAAAACCGTGAGTACGCTTTGCCGATTGGTATGGTGGCTCCGGTTAAATATCAAGTCGCTTTTAATAATCGTGAAGAGGGCGACTTTGGTCAGCGTGAAGACTGGCTTTGCCCGTACTATAACAAAGAAAAAAAGAACTGCAACGTGTGGAGAAATCGCGGCGTTGTTTGCACGACATTTTTCTGCAAAAGCTCCTACGGGGACCGTGGCATCGAGTTTTGGGACAGCCTCAATAACTACCTTTGGTATGTTGAGTTGGCTCTTTTAGAGGAAGCCCTGGTGATGATGGATTTCTCTCCACGTCAAACCATGCAGCTTTTAGATTATCACAATCGCACGGACGGCACTGCGGCTGAGAAAAAGTCGTGGAGTATGGACGCTAAGAAGCATAAAGAGCTTTGGAACGGTTATCACGAAGATCAAGAGGGCTTTTACAAAAAGTGCTTTGAGATCGTGTCAAACTTAGATAAAAAAGCCTTCCACGAAATGATAGGGGAGCAAGGTCAGTCCTTAGAGGAAACTTTGTTCGAGATCCTTCCAACGTTGAAAGTGATTTAAGATGTCTACAATTCAAGAACGCCAAGCCAAAATCATTTCTGACTTTTCCGCATTCACGGATTGGGAAGATCGTTATAAGAAAATCATCGAAATGGGTAAATCCTTGCCTGAAATGCCCGAAGAGCTAAAGACCGAGCAGAACATCGTTAAGGGTTGTCAGTCGCAAGTATGGCTTCACGCTGCGATGTCTGATGATGGCAAGATGATGTTGGTCGGCGATAGCGACGCATTGATCGTTAAAGGCCTTGTGGCGCTGTTGTTAAAGGTCTATTCAGGTGCGACGCCTAATGAAGTTTTGATGACGCCACCGGAGTTCTTGCGCGCTTTGGGCTTCGAGGGAAATCTCTCCCCAAGCCGCGCCAACGGTTTGCACTCGATGCTAAAGCAAATCAAGCTTTACGCGACAGCCTTCGATTACATGTTGAAGCTTAAGAAGTAGTTAGTTGCTTCTGTATGAAATTCATTGAAGACAAAACTTCGGCTGCTCTCATAAAGCAGCCGTTTTTATTTTTTCATCTGCGCATGTCTGTATCGAAAAGAGAATCCGTCTTTATCACTGTCTAAAAAATGGTAGATCTGGATTGGTTACTAAGGACATCAATAAATTCGAGTGTCTTATTATAGTCCTGACTACAGAGTGAAAAGTCGAAGTCAGAGTGCCTCATAATTCAAAGAAAGAATCGCTTTCCAAGTAAGCGTTGTTCCTCAATATTTCTCATTACTCCAAGATCGCAAAACTCCCTCAACGAATTCTGTTGGATCGCTTTCTTCGTCAGAAAGATCTTTAAATTGTCTAAGCTATTGATTGGTTATTCGTACGAGCCGAACATTAGAGAGCAAAGATCGTTTAACAAAAGGATGATGAATGAAAAGAAGACAAGTTTTGCAATCCGCTGCCTCCTCTTTTGTTGCTGCTCTATCAGTCGGTGCTATTTCCAACCGTGCTGAAGCGGCTGCTTTACCAGCAAGTTACTCTCAGGGAGACATCGGGTCTGTCATCGAGTTGCGTTCGACACGTCCTTCAATTAATGGCGCTAAGATGACAGTAAGAAGTTACCATTCGGGACTTAACGTTGGTGGTGGTGACTTTATCGGTTACTTGTCAACTGGAGTAGATGATGGCGGGACTGTCTTTGCTGGCAGTGGCTTTCATTGGCGTCGCGTGATCAATGATCCCAACAATCTGACTATTGTTGATTTTGGTGCAAAGCCCGACGGTGTAACTGATTCGGCGGCGGCGATCAAAGCGATGTATGAGTGGTCAGTAGCTGCCAATTTAAGACAAATTGGTGTTCAGTTTCCTGCGGGCAGATTCTTTGTATCTAAGGTAGATATGGGAACGGCAGAGATTCCATTTTTCCGTCTGGCGGGTGCATCTGTTAATTTCGGCTATTTTGCGGCGACAACGTTGGTCTCGGATGGCAAGGTTTCTCCATTGTTTAAGGTCAATGCGCGCAGAGCAGAGATTTCAAATATGATCTTTGATGGACAGATTAATAAATTTACTAATTACCAAGGGTTCTATCACAACACTTGTAAAGGTGGACAGTTTTTCCGTGGGTCCCAGTTACGCTTTCAGAATGTCGGAGGGGCTTCTTTAAGTCTGGTAGATACGCTAGATTGCAAAATTGACCAATTCTATGCCAATGCCTGTATAAATGATATCGTTAGAGCTCAATGGTCAGACCAAGAAGCTGGAGCTTGGGATCACAGCACGGCGATTGAGCTTTCCAACTTCAACATTCAAAGATGCACAGCTGGAAAGGTGTTCAACATTCCACGTTGTAGTCAGTCGTTAATTTCTAATGGATGGATTGAGCACTGTGATAATCCAGGCGATATCTCCAACGGACAATGGATTATTGATGCCTTAAGTCTTGAAGGTTGTACGAAGCCGTTGAACGCGCGTTACTCGCGCTTGAATATGCGTCAGATTAATTTGCAATCTGGAAGCAGCATTGACAATTCCGATACTGGCGATAACCCGAAGCGCTGGTTGAGTGCATGGGAGATGGGTTCGACGAGAGTTGAGTCCTTTGGTGCCATCGTCGACGGAAGTTTGAAGTACGGTCACATCAATTCGAGTTATAAACTGAGCAACAATACCGGCTCGGCTGAGTGGTTTCAGATAGGCAATTTCTTTACGCCGACAATGGGTGACAGTTGGGAAATTGAGCTGTTTGGTCAAACACAATATAACGCCGGCGGCGGCAGTCAGGCTTTGACGAATCTGATTGGCGGTAAAACCACTGGGGGAAAAGCTACAATTTCTTTGCAACGCAAAGGGAATAACAAGGCGGAAGCCACTTGGTCGGCGGAAGGAAGTTCTCCCGTGCTGGCAGTGCGAATTGAGGCACGGACCGCTACAGATACTAAAGTATACGTTAAGATCAATAACTGGACACCAATGATTAGTATCTTAATGAAAAGTAACGGTAAGGATCGCTATGAGGCTGGGATGTGCTTACGCTTCGACCCGGTCATGGCTAAGGAAGCTCCAGGAGATGCGACTGAAAATGCACCAGCGCGCTTTAGTCTGCACAATGGACAAGCCGGAATCGGTGGTAATGAGAATGGTGACTTGTTGATGGCCTCGCGAATTGTAGGTGCTGATTCGGTCAACACTACAAAAGCCAAAGGTTACATGTCAGTGATAATTAATGGTGAGCAAGTTGCAATTCCTTATTTTGCTCTAAAATAGTCGCACATTGATCGATAAGAATAAAAAAAAGGCAGGAGATGATCCTGCCTTTTTTATTTTGTCTTAGAAGTTAAATTACTTCGTGCTGATGTGTTTGTCTTTGCAAGCGTCAATAGCTTCTTTAGTCAAAGTGACACCTGCAACTGGTTTGCCCTTCATGATTGGATCGATACAATCTTTCCAAAGGCCTTTGCCGTCTTTTTGTTCGCCTTTTTTAAAGCCAGCGCCCTCGCAGGCTGCTTTAACTTGGTTGCAAGGATGCTCTTTCGGAGCACCTTGCGCGAAAGCAGAAACAGAACCCAGAAGTGTTAGAGCGATAATAACTGATTTCATTTCTAAACTCCTTAGATTGTCGCGTGTACGCGGTGAGTGTCGTCCATATCGTCAAGATAGTTCAAGAACTCCTCAACGTCTTTTCTTTGGTCATCGTTAAGCTCAGTGATGTTCTTAGCTTTGTAAGAAAGCTCAGACTTAGTCACTTTCCAGCCACGTTTGATCAAAGCATCACGAACAGAATCAAGATCTGTAGAGCCTGTGTAGAACTCGTAAGAGCCTTCGTCTTCGCCTGGACCAACTTCGTTTGCGCCTGCTTCGATAGCTTCTTCGTCTGGATCAAAAGTTCCAGCTTTAACGCCTTCCAAAAGACCTACGTGTTCGAACATCCACGCAACGGAACCAGTCTCACCCATATTGCCTTCATGAGATTTAAAAGCGTGGCGCATGTCTGGAGCTGTTCTGTGTTTGTTGTCTGTTTGGCATTCAACGATAACGCCGACACCGTGAGGGCCGTAGCCTTCGTACATCAACTCTTCGATGATTTTGCCGTCATCCAAAAGACCTGCACCTTTTTTGATGGCGCGATCGATTGTATCATTCGGACAAGATACTTTTTTAGCAGCGTCGATCGCCAAGCGAAGACGTGCATTGGCTGCCGGATCAGGGCCTCCAACTTTAGCCGCGACTTGAATCTCGCGCGCTAGTTTTGTGAATATTTGACCCTTTTGTTGGGCTTTCTCTACTTTACCTGCGGTTTTCCATGATTTTCCCATGAGAGGAATTTCACCAAATCACGAAGTATTTGGCAAGTCGGGGAGCTACATGTAAAACCGTCCCCATGTTAACTTTCGAAATCGCCGATGTTTGGGCAAAAATTAATCAGATTGAGCAGTCTTGTGAGGAGGCTTTTAACCTTAAAGCCCCTCATTTGGCTCCCAAGGACCCGAATCGCGATATTGACTTGCTGCATCCAAAGTATCATCCACCCAAGAAGGGTTTTTCAACCATCGAAGGCCAAGCCCGCATGCTCCATGATTTGGCGAGCATAGAACTTCAAGCCATGGAGTTAGGGGTTCGAACGTTGGCGGAGTATCCAGAGGCTCCACAAGGATTCAAAGAGGAATTGGTCGCAGTCACTGTTTCCGAGGCCCAACATCTGCGCATGTGTTTGGAAGGCATTGAAAAACTCGGATTCAAATGGGGCGACTGGCCCGTTCATGCAGCTCTTTGGTATGCCGTGGCTCCCGAAGATACTTTATTGGATCGTATCTTGATCGTGCATCGTTATCTTGAAGGCAGTGGTCTGGATGCAGGCGATACATTGATTCGTCGCTTAGAGGGCACGTCAGGTAAAGAAACAATTCAAAAAATTGTGAAGCAGATTAATTTCGAAGAAATCGGTCACGTTGAATTCGGATCACGTTGGTATCGTGAGATCTGTCGCCAAGACAAGATTGATCCAACTGTGGATTTTCCAAAACGCATGGATGATCTTCGTCATCGTTTGCCGAAACGTGTGGAGCCGATCAATCGAATCCTTCGTGGTAAGGCGGGATTCACTGATGAAGAGATCCAGTACTACGAAAGTCTGCGTTTAGATTTCATCAATCCGCTGTCCGCAATCACACAGAAGTCATAAAAATTCCCAATAATAAACACGATATGGTTTTTCGTATTCCCATGGGAAGCCAGCAATTCCTCTAGGAATTGGTCTTTGTTTTGACTTTAAACACACGCGTTCGATAGTCTCGTGACATATGTTGAGTCTTTTAGTGACACTTGCATTTTCGTTTTCTGTACGCGCAGAGGGGCCGTTGGCTTTGCGTCCAGACACTGCTTGTGAAAAACGCTATGTGGTCTCTTTCATGAACGCAGCTCCTGGATTCTTTACGGATGAAAAAGGCAACAAGCAGGGCTCTTCGTTTGAGATTCTTCAAGAGGTGATTCGTCGTCTGGGGTGTAAAGTCACTGAGGAAACCAGCTCTCACTTTGCGAGCACAGAAGGTTTTGTTCGTAATCGTGTTGATATTTTCGGTATCACCAATAAATCTGAAAAAATGAATAAGACGGGTGAGTTTGTCGAGATGTATCGCGTACCACGCTCGTTGGTAATTCGTAAAGATGCGCTCTTGACTGAGCCCACTATCGAAAGTGTGCTTAAGAATAAAAAAATTAATTTTGTCGGAATTATCGGTGGTTTGTTCTTCATAAAAGAGAGCGAAAAAGAAAAGCTCTTTAAGGAACATCGTCTCCGTGAGGTTCCAGGGCCTTCGGAAATCTATACGGCTTTGGATGAGGGACGAGCGCAGGCGACATTCAGCTCTCCAGCATTTACCGCTTATTATCTAGGAAAGAGCGATAAGCTGAAAAAATTCAAAGTTATTCCCGATCATAAGTCTGAATGGCAGTCATTGGGATTTTATCTTTCAACTAACAGGCTTTCAAAAACAGAGCGTGAAAAGATAAAAGGTCTGATTCATGGCATTCGTCAGGATGGGACGCTGTTGAATATTCAAAAGAAATACGTTCAGCCCGAAGATTTTGATTACTATCATCCGGAAAAAACTAAGGACGTTGGTCGCCTGTAATTTGAAATCATGACAGCGGTTTCGTTCTCTCGATATTCTTAAGTCATGCTCGCATGGCTTCTAATCCTATTTAGTCTAACTCCGTCGCATGCTCAGTTTAAATTCCGAGATCCTGCAAGCACGCCTGCTGCATGCGAAAAACGCTATGTCATTGCTGTGATGAATTCTCCGCCAAGTTATTTCGTCGAGAAAGGTAAGAAGACCGGGGTTGGCTACGATATTCTTACTGAGGTCGTTAGAAGACTTCAGTGCAAGTACACCGATATGATTAGTTCTAATTCCTCCCTCATTGCGTCTTTTGGACGAAGGAGTGTCGATCTTTTTGGCCCCTTGCTTTCATCAGCACAGCTGGCTCAGGGAGAGTTTATACTCACTTGGAAGCTCCCCAGATATCTTGTGGTTCGTAAAGATGCGAGTGGCTCCTCATTGCCGGATGTGAAGAGCGTTGTCAGTGATTCGAAAATGATTTTTGGAAATCTAATTAGTGGAAAGTTTTTTTTGAATGAGCAGGAGTTAACTAAGCTTTTTGCGGAAAAGCGTTTGAAAGAGTATCCCTTGCCTGAAGATTTAATGATCGCGCTTAAAGAAAACAAGATACAGGCACTTTTCGCGGGACCTTTTGTTCTTTATCACTATATCACTCGCAGCGGACAGGCAGATCAGTACCACATTATCGAGGATAAGACGTCTCCGCTGGTAGAGACGGGTTTTTTTATGTCGACGACGCGCTTATCTGCTCAAGAAAGAAAGCGCATTCGTCAGGTATTTAAAGAGATGCAAGAGGATGGGACCTTGCTAAAGATCGTAAAAAAGTATCTGGCACCCGAAAGCTATCGTCACTTTGCAGGTGAGGATCTAGTCACAAGACTTAGTAGCCATAGATATCGCGATTTGAACAATTCCAAATATTTTTCATTTGATTACCACGAATTTTGAAAGTCTCCGCCAAAAGATAGCATTCCGGGCGAGAATTCAAAAAGCGTGGCTTGTTATTGCTCCAGCAATACCAGCGCATATCATCGGCGTTTTCTGGATCAGGATTGCGATTGGCAAAATAGTCACAAACATCTGGGGAAAGCTTAGCTTGATTTTCACTCAAGCAGCTCCATTCTTTGCCTTGGCTGTATTCGGTTCTGTTTTCAGCATTCAGCACGCAGGTCGCAAGGCCTGGGCCCATGAGTAGGGAGTATTTGTATTGCTGAAGGATCTTGTTAGCACTCATAAAGATACGAGCACGTAAATCAGAGTCCGCATTTTTTAGAATCATCGACAAGAATGGCATATCGTTTTGATTCCAGAAAGGCTTCATAACTTGCAAGGCGATCGTGCGTTCGTGCTCTTTGTCGGGCATGCCGATTTTTCCGAAAAGGAAATCTCTCGTATCATCGTTCAAAGAATCATAGCAACCTAAGGTCAGCATAAAGTAAGGAGACTTTTTTGTAAGTTCTTGCAGACGAAGGTAAGTCATATTCTGAAAGCCAGGCTCATCACGGATGATCCCGCAGATTTGGCGAACCTTCGCGTAATTCATCGTTTGACCGTAAGCTTGATCTAAAAGCATACGAACTTGCATGTCGCGAGTGATAGGATCAACTAAGCCAAGACTTCCCGCGACCTGCATCACATCATGCTGGATCGTCACTAACTGGGAGTTGTTGTTCTTAATTTTTGTCAGGGACTGTTTGATGATATTTTTTGTCGAAGCATCGATTTGTCCAGAAATGCTGTCACCGTAGGAAAGCTGGCTTGCCAGGGAATCAAAGTACATTGTGACTTTATTTTCTTGAGCGATTTGAGTGACGGCTTTACTTTGCACAGATTTATCTGACGAGCGAAGGGCGCAATACAATCCACGAGCGTCTGGAGGGACAGCTTTAGATGGATTGGTTTCACGGAATGCTTGGCCCTTGAACGCGTTTAAAAGGGCATTGTTAGGAGCGGCTGACAATCTGTCTAAGTGAGAGCCGTAGTTACCAACATTTTTAATATAATTGCGCAAAAGGGGAGCTGCGTATTTTCCCAAAGGACCGGTGCTGTAAAAGCCATAAAGTTTTTGAGTGTCAGGGAAAATCGAAGCAAAACGCTTTTCAAGGCTGAAGCCTTGTTGGGAATAGCGAGAGGCCACAACTTGTTCTGCAAAGTCCAAAGGAATGCCATCATTCAATAGGACATTCAGGTATTGATCAATCGTGCGGTGGTCGCGGCTTTGACTTGCCAGCGTGTTACAACCCATCAAAAAGACTTCTTTAGGATTTTTCAAGATACCAGGGCAAGAATTATCACAGCTGGCTTTTTCCATTTCCGCCATATCGATCGTTTGCGAAGTGCCCTCACCAAAGAACAAACCACCAAAGTGGCCAGAGATCAAAAGCACGTCACATTGCAGACCGCTTCTGCAAGCATTTTGAAACCAACGGGGGTCTTTGTTGTCGGGAACCAACTCCACAAAGTTCCAGCCTTGAGAAGTCAGGGCGGCCTGGAAGGTCGCGATTTCATCGCTGGAGTTTAGGGTCATACTGCAGAAAGTTTTCGCAGCAAGGGCTTGGCTGGAGATTAAAAGTCCCGCGATTGAGGCACCTAAAATGTATTTAATGAAACGAAGTGTTTTCATATTCCAGCTTACATCCTATGGGTTGTTCCATGGAAATTCTTATGCAAGCCAGGTGCTTATATGAGGGGGAATATAGTGGAATTGACAGAGTTTTAACTGTCTAAGTGCCCCTTAGGGGCACCCATTTTGAGTCCTAATCAAGGCTCTCGTCTTCCTCGAGGAAGCGCCATTTTCCCTCTGGGAGTTTACCCAGACGGATGTTCCCAATGCGCACGCGTTTAAGTCCCGTGACCTTTAAGCCCACAGCCTCACACATACGACGGATTTGACGTTTTTTTCCCTCTTTAAGAACGAAGCGAAGTTGGTCGTCGTTGATCCATTCAACCTGTGCTGGCTTCAATTCTTTACCGTCTAAAGAAAGCCCGTGACGAAGTAGTTTTAATTTATCGTCTGGCAGATGGCCCTGAACGCGAACGATGTATTCCTTCTCGAGTTTCGTTTCTTCGTTGATGATTTTTTTAGCGATACGACCGTCTTGCGTGAAAAGCAAAAGACCTTGGGAGTCGATATCCAGACGACCCGCAACTGCGATGCCCTTGAGGTGTTCTGGTTTCAAACGCTGCTTGGATTCACCGAACTGATTCTGATCCGTGATCAGGCGAATAGCGGGGATGTACTGAGGCTCTGGTTGAGAGGAGACATAACCTACCGGCTTATTCAAAAGAATCGTCGCCAGGCGCTTTTGCTGCTTAAGAGCCGCTGCCTCCAGAGTGATCTTAACGTCGGTATCGACCTTTGTTCCCAATTGATCGATTTTGATCCCGTTAACCATGACCAAGCCGCGAGAGATGTAATCATCCGCTTCACGACGGGAGCAGATGCCTCTTTCAGCCATTAGCTTGGATAAGCGGACTTTTTCTTTTTCTTCACTCATGGTTGGATCTCCATCCACAGGTCATTCATCTCATACAATCGAATATGGGCGATCTTGCTAGCTGGCAAATGCTCTTTGAGCTTTTCCAGAAAATACAGGGCGATATTCTCTGTGGTGGGAATTTGCGTCTTAAATTCCGGGATCACAAAGTTCAAATGCTCGTGATCCAGCACAGACGTGAGGCTTTTTAGCAAGCCTTGGTACTCTTCAACCTTTACTTGAAGCTCGCCTTCCGTCAGATGAAAACCTACTTCAAGTGTGTAGTTGTGCCCATGGCCGTGTTCGGTAAAACATCTGCCAAAGTTCTTGAGGTTTTCCTCTGAACTCCATAGGGGTTGGTGATAAAGGTGCGCGCTGGAAAAGCCGCTCTTTAAAGTTAAAATCATGAGATTGTGATCCCACCATCAATTGGCAAAACAGCGCCCGTCGTCCAGCTGGAATCATTGCTTCCTAGGAAGTAGATGGCCTTCGCAATTTCATCAACAGTTCCAATACGTCCCAAAGGTTGCATCGGGCCCATTTTCGCAACGCTTTCTGCTTTCATCGCTTCGTCCAGGGCATGGAAAGAATGAATAGGCGTGTCCACAATACCTGGCGCGACACAGTTTGCACGAATGCCGAAAGCTCCACCCTCTAAGGCGTTGCTTTGAGTGTAATTGATCATAGCTGCCTTCATCGCAGAGTAAGCTGAAGTCGCAGCTGTGGGTTTTAGTCCCAGTGACGAGGAGACATTGACGATAGAGCCGCCACCGTGTTGTTTAAAATAAGGGAAAAAAGCACGAGTGAGGCGAACCGCGCTCATGAGATTGACTTCGAATTCACGCTGCCAAAGCTCATCAGTGCCTTGCTCTGTCGAATGGACATCAAAAATTCCAGCGTTATTTACAAGGACTTCCACGCGATGAATATTCGTCGCTAGGATCTCTGCGATGCGTTTATTCAAGGCTGCTACGTCAGTTAAATCACAGCTCATCAGGGAAGCACCCGCACGGCATTGCACAGCGACCTCAGCGAGGCGATCTTTATTGCGACCCATCAGATAGACAAAGTAGCCGTTTTTACCAAAGTGAATGGCTGTGGCTGCTCCAATACCGCTGGATGCACCGGTGATGACGACTGCTTTTTTCATAGTTAGGACCCCTGTCTCAAAGTAAGACTTATGCTAACAAAGGACACGGCCGATAGGAAGTCATGTCATTGCGCGAAGCTGCTTCTATTGGATTTAAATATTTCATTTTCGGGACGGCGATCCTAGTTGCCTTTTACGGACATTTTTAGGACCACACCGGGGTTGTTTTCCGAATAGGTAATGCCTTTAGCGAAGGCTCTGAAGTAATCATCATACATGTGATAATAACCCTCATCGCCATTTTGCTCGCCCCAGCTGTTTTTGATTTTCCATTTTAAAATTTTGCCTGTTTGCGGATCGCGTTCGTAACCCACGATTTGCACTGCATGGCCGCCGCCATTTTTATCGAATTGAGTGCGGAGCTCTCGAGGCAAAGGCTTTGCATAGGACGGCGTATAGAAAGCGCGGATCGACATAATGCCTGTGGTTTTATCAACGTATTCAGCGTGATGTTCGTAAGCCAGGTAAACCATTTGCCCACGGTCAATCAGGGCTGTGGCTGTTTGTTCGGCTTGATCTAGGTGAGTATAAAGACGGGTGTCTCTGCCGACTTGTTCTGCATGAATCATCCCTTTGCGGTTTGCCATAATGATGATTTGCGTTTGTGCACCGGTAAAGAATTTAAAGTATTGATTCCCGAACTCCTGGGGAGTCCACTCGCGCCCTTGCCAAGTAAATTTCGCAGGCAATTCGCCAACGACATCAGTAAAGAGTGCTTTTAACTGTTCAGAGCCCTGTTGGATGATTCGCTCTTTTTGCTCTGGAGTCTTGGCCTTCGCTGCTGCCGCCTTAGTGCGAGCAATGATGTTTTCAAAGTACTCTTTGAGTTTTTGCGCTGTTGGATTTTTATAAAATTCAGTTTTCGGAGTCCAAACGCCCTCGGGCATCAATCCATATTTTAAAATACTATCGCGCGAGTTCAAAGGACCTGCACCCAATTCAATATTGGCTTTGTCGTCAGCTATGCGCATTTGCTCCAACGAGCGAGTTAAGAGTTGCTGAGCGCTTAGGTAATGATTTGAAAGAGGTAAAGTCTCTCCGGTGCGCAGAGTGTAGGTTTTTTCAAGGGACGCCAGCCATGAATGTAAATGGCAGGTGCCTAAATTACATTGATTCTTAATCGCTGTTTCTTGCGCAATTTCTTTGCTGTAGTTTGTGTTGTGTTTAAAATCCGTGCGCAATTCTCCCCAGGGAGTTCCCGAGAAAACATGCATGCACAAAGGTGGGCCTGCGGCAGCAGCCAAATTGACAGTCCCAAATTGAGACATAAATAGAAACACGAAGGCGATAATTCTCATGCCCTTAGAAAATGCAAAGGGGAGACCAAGATTCTTAGTTTCTGATGGAACGTGCTTGATCTGGTGAGGTGAGATGAAAATGAGTTGAGTGGGGTGACAGAAATGGGAACCGTATGTTCACCCAGTGGTCGCGGCAATAAAAAAAGCCAGGATGGGAGTCCTGGCTTTTAACGGATTTCGGATTTTTAAATAGGAACGAAAATTAAGCGGCTTTGCGCGCTACGAACTGATAGTACTTCTTATCGAAGTCTGCAGCCTTAGCACCTTCTTTAGTGATCAAACCTTCTTTGAACCACATGAAATGCTCTGCGCAGAAAGAAGCTTTTTCAGCTTTCTTTTTGCAGCCTTCGCCACAGCATTTTTCAGAAGCTAAAGATACTACGTTATTTGGAATTTGTTTTTCAAACTTTTTGTCAGCCATCTAGTGACCCCCAGTTGTAAATCTTAAGCTGGTTAAATGTCTTAAGACATAGAGCTTATCGGCGTTGGTCTAACCGACTTGAGTCTGCCTGGAGAAAAGTTCGAATAACTGGACCATGGGTTTACATGGTCTCAGTTTGATACGCTAGTTTATGGTTTAAAGTGAATTTAAATGAGTTGCATGAAGGCAAAGTGGTCCACAGGTTTCGAAAACAGATAACCCTGACCATATTGTGCACCCAAGGTTTCGATAACCAAGGCTTCATCCTGGTGTTCGATACCTTCTGCGATAATTTCAAAATCCATTTCACGAGCCAGGTAGATGATACCACTGACAACGGCTTTGGATTTTGGATCGCTTAGAACTTTCATCACAAAGGAACGATCGATTTTTAGGTAAGTGATCGGCATTTGAGTCAGATACTGCAAACTTGAAAAGCCGGTCCCGAAATCGTCGATGGAGATCGCATAGCCATGCTGACGGCACTTGTGCAAAGTCTCAAGAGCCAGAACGCCATCCATCATCACGCGCTCGGTTACTTCGAGTTTGATGTTTTTAGCTTCCAAACCTTGTTTTTCGCGAAGGTCTTCTAGGTTTTCTAGAAAATCTGAGTGAGTAAACTGACGGCCTGAGATGTTGATACTCATCATGAACTCATCAGCTTCTTTTTTCTTACCCTTTGCGATCAAGTGTTCTTGAATCACTTTAAGTTCTTTAAGGGCAGCACTGATAATCCAGTGACCAATAGGAATTACCATTGAAGAGTTTTCGATAACATCAATAAACACATTCGGAGAAATCAAACCACGAGTCGGGCTCTTCCAGCGTAGTAAGGCTTCGCAGCCTTTGATTTTGCGGGATTTCAGTTCAACGATCGGCTGATAGAAAAGTTCAAATTCTTTATTTTGGAAGGCTTGAAAGATTTCGTTTTCTAATTTGATTTTTTGTAAAGCGTCGGCTGCGCCATCATCGCCCTCAAGCATGCTTTCGATTTGCATGTCGGCGATTTTCAAATTGCCACCCAAATTCATATTGGTATTACGGCGAAGTCTTTTCAAAAGAACACGCATCAAAAGCTGAACAACTGTGTCTGCCATCGAAATGCGCTCTAATAACTGCTGCTTAGTTACGATACTTAAACGAACATCCTCAAGAGCTCTAACAGAAGCGGAGCGATCTTGATTATCAATCAATGACATCTCTCCGAAAATTTCACCTTCACCTAAGATGGAGATAGGGATCTCTTCTTGATCTTTGGTTAAGAAAATAAGTACGCGACCTTTTTCGATGATGTAGGCGCAGTCTCCCGCGTCCCCCTCAGTAAAAACGATCTGATCCTTCAGAATATCCACAGATTGAGGCAACAATGTCATATGCATACATATTAAGGTCTTGAATGTAACTGCGACAAGTCCAGCTGATTCATTTGATTGATTTTCCAACCAACAAAATCAGGCTTGATCAACATTGCGAAATCAAAAGCTCCCATCGGAATTATCAAATGTCGATCCATCAAAAATTTCACGCCGATGTGACATAATTTTTTCTGTTCGCTAGCTTTAGTGGCATTGCCAAGTTGTGTGAGTATTTGATCATATTCTGAGTTTTTCAGCTGAATGTAGTTTTCGGGACTGTGACTTGCGAATATCTCAAGTGCGGCCAAGCAAGTCGGGCGATCCGTCGCGACACCTTTGCGGAAAATAGCTGGCGGATTGGTTTGCAGTTCACTCAGATAAACTTTGTTCTCTTTCATTTCTAGGTGAAGTTTAAGTCCCGCATTTTTAGACCACTGCGATTGCATCCACTCAGTGGCGCGTTTGTGATCTTCACCACCCAAAGAGGAAAACATCAAAGTATATGTCTTGTCCGTTTTGACTTTAGGAACCTTCTTGAGGTCGAAATCAAAACACGGAGCTTTTTCTGGAAACCAAGAATCAGGAAGTCCCGCACAACCCGGTCGGCCTTTGGCGGAGAAAAGCTTTTGCAGTTCTGAATAGTTAAGAGAATAAGTCAAAGCTTTGCGGAGGTCTTCGTTGTTACGAAGTTCGGGGCCAAAACCTAAGTAATCAAACCGAACAACCGGGATCCAGTGAAAGTCCTCGCGTGTTTTTGATTTTGGAATAAACAAAGTCGGCAGACGGCGAAGCAGCTGCAGTTGGTTTTTCTCATACAACTGCAAAGCCACAGTGTCTTCTTCGATAAAAAGAAACTCGACCTGGGGGCGTTGAGGGTGGCCACCCTGATATTTCAAATTCGGTTCAAGAACGATCTTTTGCCCTTGAAGCCACTCTTTGATTTTATAAGGGCCGGAGTAAACTTTGATGTCTTCTTTTGTTGGCGCCAACAGAAAGCTCGCCAGATTGTATTCAAAGTCCGGAGCTTTTCCTTGGAATTCGAAGCGCACAGTCAGTGGATCTGGAGTTGTGATTCCTAGAGTGTCGGGCTGTTTAAGTCCTTTATAGATATCCTCCGCATTTTTGACCTTAAACAATAAATCCGCACGGGGAGCTGTGACTTTTGGATTTAACATCTTCTTATAAGTTCTTAGAAAGTCTGCGGAAGTAAGTAAGGAGCCATCGCTCCATTGCAGGTCTTTCTTTAACTTGCAGACTAAGTTCTGGGATTTATCACGAGAGCATGAGCCTAGGTCTGAAACCAAACCTTTCTCATTGTCGTAGATATAGATGTTTCTAAAAAGATTTGCGAGAAGGTAGCTGGATGCGGATGTCTTCTGGCGATTGGGGTCCATCTGATTGGGTTCGCCAGAAAGATGAAGGCGAAAAACAAAAGGTGCTGACTTTGAATCAGCACCTTGAGCATCTGGATAATAAGAGACTGAAACAAAAATTAAAAGGGCCAGAAGAATACGTTTCATCCGACCATTTTGAATCCGTCTGGACTATTTGTCCAATTCCATTTTAGCGATAGTTTGAAGTTGCATGTTAGTCGTACCTTCGTAGATTTGACCAATTTTTGCATCTCTCCAGAATTTCTCAACTGGGTATTCTTTAGTGAATCCGTTACCGCCGAACAAATCGATCGCCTTAGAAGTGATCTTTTCAGCTGCACGTGAAGAGTAAAGTTTTGCCATAGCTGCTGATTCGATGAAATCAAGACCCGCGTCTTTCAAACGAGCGGCATTGTAAACCATCAAACGAGCTGCTTCCAATTCAGTACGCATTTCTGCCAATTGGAATTGAACGCCTTGGAAATGAGCGATTGGTTTGCCGAATTGCTCACGACCTTTAACATAGTTCAAAGCGGCTTCGTAAGCGCCTTGAGCGATACCGATCATTTGTGCGCCGATACCGATGCGGCCTTCATTCAATGTTTCGATAGCGATTTTGTAGCCTTTGCCAACTTCGCCAAGTACGTTTTCTTTTGGTACTTCGCAGTTTTCAAACAACAACTCGCAAGTTGAAGAAGCACGGATACCTAGTTTGTCTTCTTTTTTGCCAACTTTGAAGCCTTTGAAAGATTTCTCAACGATGAACGCTGTGATACCTTTGTAGCCTTTAGCCATGTCGATGTTTGCGAAGCAGATGAATACGTCAGCTTCGTTACCGTTAGTGATCCAAAGTTTTGAACCGTTCAAAACCCATTTATCACCTTTATCTTCTGCTTTAAGTTTCAATGCGAATGCATCAGAACCAGATGAAGATTCAGACAATGCGTAAGCGCCAACCCATTTAGAAGCCATTGCGCCCAAGTATTTTTCTTTTTGCGCTTCTGTACCCCATTTAAGGAATGCGTTTGTAGTTAGAGTATTTTGTACGTCAACAAGAACAGATACTGAACCGTCTACGCGACCGATTTCTTCAACAGCCAAGCAAGCCATTGTGAAAGTGGAGCCTGCGCCGCCGTATTTTTCTGGAGTTTCGATACCCATCAAACCCATTTCGAAAAGCTTTTTAAGGATGTCTTTGTTCATCTCAGCTTTTTCGTCCATGTGTGTCACATGGGGTTTGATTTCAGATTCTGCGAATGCTCTTACAGCATCGCGGAAAGCCGTTTCGTCTTCAGATAGTGTTGTCAAAGCTGGACGTGCGTTAGTTACGTCAGACATGGTTTCTCCCTCATTCGTTATTTAACAAGTCCGAAGACCATATCCAGATCGCGATTTTTATTCAAGAGGCAGGGCGGAACGGAGCTTTTCTCTTAACGGACTGTGTTATGATGGTTGCACTTATTATGTGCAAATGATGTCTCACACTAGACAAGGGTCTAGGTTTGCCGTCTAATCTCTGAAGGTAAATATATGGATATTGCAGAAATTGGCGCCAAGATTGGCATTTATTTTATCCCGTTCCTCTTTGCGTTGTGCTTTCACGAGTACGCGCACGGTTGGGTAGCTCGTTTGCGTGGTGACAACACCGCAGAACAAATGGGCCGTCTCTCTATGAATCCTATCGTTCATATGGATATGATCGGGACACTTATTCTTCCCTTGGTTTCCATCGTGTTGGCAACACCGATCTTTTTCGGTTGGGCCAAGCCAGTTCCTGTAAACTCTCGCAATCTAAAAAATCCCCGCGTGGATATGTTCTGGATTGCGTTAGCAGGTCCTCTTTCTAATATTTTATTGGCCATCGTAGGGGCGATCTTGATCGCGGTGGTTGCTAAGTTTTTCCCAATGGCGACGTATGCCAAAGGGGCTATTGAAATTCTAAAAGCATTTTTGATGACAAATTTGTTCTTAGCGTTTTTCAATATGATCCCGCTTCATCCTTTGGATGGCGGTAAAGTGCTCGCAAGATTTTTGCCTGCGCAAATTAATTATAAACTGGAACAAAACGAACATCTTACCAGCATGGTTTTGATGGCGTTGGTTTTAACGGGAGCATTGCGTATTCTGGCAATTCCCGTTTTTTGGAGTGCACAGAGTTTGCTGACGTTGGCTTTGGGTGGTTTCGGCATCTATTAATATAGATGCACGATCATTCAGGACGTTTTGGTAGAGGGGACCATCTTCATGAGTATTACAGTTCAATTGCCCAAGTTTGAGGGGCCACTGGGCTTATTGCTTTATCTCATCCGCAAGGAAGAGATGGACATTATGGATATCAAAATCCATGAAATCACAAAGCAGTACCTTGATTACATCCGCTTGATGAAAGAGCTGGATTTGGAAGTTGCAGGCGAGTTCATCGCTATGGCTTCTACTTTGATTCAAATTAAATCCCGTATGCTTTTGCCTCAATACGACGAAAACGGTGAAGTTGTTGAGGTGGAAGATCCACGTAAAGAGTTGGTTCAAAAACTTCTCGAGTATCAAAAATATCAAGAGGCTGCGAAGCTTCTTTATGACCGCCCATTGGTGGGTCGTGATGTTTGGTTGCGCGGAACTCGTGAAAGACTGGACGAAAAAGAGGACGAAATCATCCTTGAGGACAATGCTTTGTTCTCGTTGATCTCTTCTTACCGCAAAGTTTTGCGTTCCGTGAAAAAGAAAGTCCATCAGGTTGCAGCGAAAGCTCAATCTATTTCCAGCCGTGTTTTGGAATTGAAAGACCGTCTTTTTGTTGGTCAAAAAGTTACGATGATGGAGCTGGTAACAGCGACTGAAGATCGTGCGCGCCAAGCCTTGATCACATTCTTGTCGCTTCTTGAGCTAGGTAAAATGGGTTTCGTCGGTCTTTATCAGACTGAAGTTTACTCTGACATCTGGGTAGACACTAAAAAGCCGATCGAAACAGACGTTTTGTCACGCGTAGAAGAGTACGACTCTATGGGTGCTGACAGAATTGCTGAACAAATGATGGCTGATGCTAAAAAAGCAGATCCAACAGAAGATCTTTTGGATGACAGCCTTGACGAAGCGCCAGCTGCGACTGAGCAATCAGCACAGATGAGCTTCGGTGAAACTCCAATGGATTTCACTGCGGGTATGTCTGATCTGACGGCGGAAATCGCTGGTATGGATGCAGAGCTAGATTTCCTTGAAAACGAAGCTTCGGAAGTAGCTTCTGACGAAGAAATTTTGGCCGCTGAAGGCGAGCTAGATGCTGAGGCTGTAGTACTAGAAGAAACTCTAGAAACAGAAACTGCGGACGTCGTTGAAATGGCCGAAGAAGTTGTTGCTGAAGTTGAAGCTCAAGTCGAAGCCCACCAAGTTGGTGAAGAAGAAGCTTTGCTAGAAGCAGAAGCAATTATTGAGATGGCTCAAGAAACTGTAGAGGAAGCTGAACTTCAAGTCGAAGAAACGGCTGAAGTAGAAATGCTTGCTGACGTAGAAATAGTGACTTTTGAACCAGCAGAAGAAGTGGCTGTAGTTGCTGCTGAAATGGTTGCTACATCTGATGATGTGGTTACTGAATCTGAATTAAAATTTGAAGAATATATTGATACTGATCCTAAGAACGAAGCTGAGGCGTAGAGATGTCTAAGAAGAAAAAGAACTCCAAAAAGAATAAAGAAGTTTTAGACACAGAAATCATGGAAACAGAAGCTGCCGCAACGACAGAAGTTGAGACAGAAGAAGTAACTATGGAAATGACAGCTGAAGAGACTGAAGTTGAGGCTGAAGTTTCTGAAGAAGCTGAAGAATTGAATGAACTTGATGGTATCGAATCTGATGCTTCTATCTTCCTTCAAGAAGAGGAAGAATCTGAAGGTTTCTTGCCGGAAGGTACAGATGAAGAAACTGCTGAAATGGAAGCTTCTGATGAAAGTTCAGACGATGTTTCTGTTGAAGGCACGGAGCTTGATGGCTTTGAATCTGCTGATATCGAAGAGCTTGAATTCGTTGAAGAAGAGCGCCTTGAAAGTATCGTAGAGAGCGTTTTGTTCGCGTCTGACAGACCCGTTTCTTTGGCTTCATTGAAATTGCTATTCAAGGGCACAAACATCAAAGGCGACAAACTTCGTCGTGCTCTTGATCAATTGGCTGTTGAATACGCTGGTGGCCGTCGTGGTGTTACTTTGGAAGAAGTTCCAGGTGGTTACCAACTACGCACTAAAATCGACAACATGGACTTCCTAAAACGTACTTTGAAAGCTCGTCAATTCAAGCTTTCTGGTCCAGCTTTGGAAACTCTTTCTATAGTGGCTTACAAACAGCCATGCGTGAAATCAGACGTGGATGAAATCCGCGGCGTAGAGTCTGGTCACTTGTTGCGCGCTTTGATGGAAAAAAATCTAGTGAGCTTCGAAGGTAAATCAGATCTTCCAGGTCGTCCTATGCAATACGGTACGACTCGTAAGTTCTTGGAAATCTTTGGTCTAAGATCATTGAAAGAGCTTCCAACGTTGTCGCAAATCGATGAATTGTTGCCTGAAGGTATGGACGAACAAATGGCGGAAGAAAAACCGACATTGGCATCTATCACAGATTCATTGGTAGCAACAGGAGTTGAGAACGTAAGTTATTCTTCTGGTGAAGAAGAATTGATGAAAATCTCGAATCAACTTGAAGAGATCACGACGTCTTCTAATTTCTTTGAAGAAGAAAAACGTCGCCAAGCTGAAAAGCGTGATCTTGAGCGCGCTCAAAACATCCGTGATGCTTTGGCAATGGATGAGCCGGTGCCAACTCGTGATGCGAATTGGTTGAAAAAATATGACGATGCCTTGGCTGCTGGTACAACTTTGGTGAAAATGAAAGCCGAAGAGAATGCTGCGAAAATGGCGGCACTGAAAGCTGGTAAGTCTGCTGATTCTGAAGAATCTACTGAGGGTGGAACAGAGGATTCTGTTGCGGCTGAAAACGTAGAAGGTTCTGAGGAACTGTCAGCAGATGCTGAGTTAGAAAATGAATTGACTGCGGCCGAAGAAGCTTTCGACAATGATGATGACATCGAGATGGCTTCTGACGATCAAATGTACGCTGATAACGAAGAAGAGGAGTCATCTGATGAAGATGAACTACCGTTCTATGGAGAGGCGGACGAGATCGATGGCGAAGGTGAAGCCGTTACTTAAGATCCTAGCGAGTGTTTGGATCGTTTATAATATCTGTGCTTTGATGGTGATGCCCAATGTAGGTTCTTACTTTGGGCGTACCGCTTCTAAGTTTGTTGGGCCTTACGCAAATCTGGTAGGGCTTAATGCCGGTTGGAACTTCTTTTCCCCGGAGCCAGCTCATCCCATGTATCTAAAAGTTGTTGTGAACTATCCAGAGAATGAAGATGGTTCTTACCGCGATCCTTTGATTACTGCCTATCCTGATCCTGAATCCGAAGCAAAGACCGTTAGTCTGACTCGTAAAAGAGAATGGGCGGTGATGCGCTTTATGGTGATGGATCCGCGCAGGCTCCGCCAGATTTTTGGTCCATGGCTGTGTCGTCAGTATCCAGGGGCTGAGTCCGTTGATATGGAGCACGTGATAGAGACAATTCCGCTTTTGGATGAAGCCGTACTAAATCGTGAAGTGAATTTGTTAGAAATGTCACAAGAGCGACGTTATGCCAAAGCCTCAGTTCACTGCAATAGTTCTGGAGATGAGGAGAGTCTATGAAGCATCTTCAGTTTCAAATAAAAAGAGCTTGGGCGTTGTGGGATGCTTTCTGGTTTGGTTCGCAGAATCTGCTGCCACTGGCGTTCATGCGTGTGATGTTGTGCGGAACTTTGCTTTATATGAGCGTGATGAGATTTTTTAATCTCTCATTCTTCACAGATGCTAGTTGGGTCAGTCGTGATAAAGCGCTATTGATTTTACCTGAATTAGGTCGGCCTTTATTTGCCTGGAATTTCTGGCCGGACTCAATGAATGTGCCGATGCTTTCATTGTTGGTTTTGCTATTTGCATTGCTGACAATTGGTATTGGCGGCCGGGTGTTGATGGCTCTTGCTTGGGTGATCAATATCGGTTTTATCTATCGTAATTATCCAGTGAATTTCGGTGCAGACGTTATTGGATCTTTGTTTTTGTTTTATATGATGTTCACGAATTCCTGTGAACGTCTGAGTGTGCTGAATTTGATTCGTAAAAAGAAATCCTTCCAAGCATCAGATGCTCTGTCCAGTATGATGATTCGCATGATGCAAGTTCAGATCATGGCAATCTATGCCTACACAGGTTGGGAAAAGCTAAAAGGCGGCAGCTGGTGGGATGGAACGGCTTTGTGGAGTGTTCTCGCAAATCCACAGATGACGACAATGGATTTCACTTTCTTGCGTGAGATCCCTTGGATCATTCCTATTATTGGTTATATGACCATCATTTTTGAGATCTATTTCCCACCGATGGTGGTCTGGCATAAGAGTCGTCATGCGTGGCTTTTGATGGGCGTCGGAATGCATATGGGGATCGGGATTTTCATGGGTCTAATGCCCTTTGCGACTATAATGCTTTCCACGTACTTCTTGTTCCTAAGTCCCATCGCTTTACAGGATAAAATCGTCTCAAAGCTAGACTTATCCAGAAATTGATACAGTTTTAGGCGCTCCCTCCGTTATCCTAAAGGAACGGGGGAGTTTCTATGAAATCCGAACTATTGAAGTTGGCGACAAGCCTTTCGATGATTGCCTTATTGGCTTCATGTAGTCAGGTATCGGATAATTCGCTTTTGACGGATGATCCATCAAATCCAAACTCCCATTCTTTGAACACAGATCCTACTTCGACAGAATTGCAATTGGTGGCTGACACTTACAGCTTAAGCACGATCACTTCGGATCGTTACTTGGAGCTAACAGGTGCTTGCTTTGCTTCAACCTATCCAACTCACAGAATTACTGCGACGGTGGGTGGGGTTGCGACACCGGTTTATGATATGTCCAGTGCTGCGATCCAAAGTTACGGCACTTGCCGCAATGGCCGCTTCAATATCGTTCTTAGAGGCGCTTCAATGAAAACAGGTACGAACAATATCGTACTGATATTGACGGGCTATGACTCTGCCAGTGTGGCTGCGACAAGCGGTAATGCTGTTGCTCGCTATACCGCTATAAGATCAAATTAAAATCATCGCGAAGCTTTTTCGTCGCTTCTAGATTCTTAGTACCAAGTAAGATGGTGCCTTTTAATTTCAATTCACGAATATGAGTGGCGCGACGTTGTGGTGGCAGTGTTGCCGACGTCAGGCCTTGCAATGTGCTATTGAATGGCGTTTTAAGCAGGTTTTCTTCCTGCAGGCTGTTCGCTGTCATTGCGACTAAAACTTCCAGGGCGAGGTCTTTCTTGTCAGAGGCTTGTGGAATGGCGGCCCCCCACACTAAAAGGGCGCTTAGGTCATCCTGGATCGTTAGATCGGGATTAGATTCATTCAAAGGCAGCTCTTTCGCGCCATCTTGGTTTTCGTTAGAAACGAGGCGATCTAATGGCAGAGTCAGAATCTTTTTCTGTTGAACCAATCCCAACCAGCCTTTTTCCTGCCAGATTTGAAAGTGATTTAAAAGCAGATCTTCGTCATTCAGCAAGAACAGCGTCGTTGCTTTCTTGTCTTTCAGGAAGTCCTCAAAACTTGCCTTGTTGGCAGTTTTGAATCCTGTTTTCATCCAAAACAAAGGATAGAAATACAAACTGCGGTTCGTGATAACCGGAGCTAAAAAGTCAGGAGCAATTTTAATCGAAAGCTCGTTTTCAGCACTCACAGTCAAAAGCTTTTGTTGATTCATCGTATTTGCCCAATACGAAGGTAAAAGCACGATGTCTTGAGATGGCGATGCAATGACTTTCGCTAAGATCGAGTTCCAGTCACGAGTGACAGTCACCTCAAACTTAATGCGTAAATCATTTTCTAGCTGTTCTTGAATATTGCGTGGGAAAAGAGATTCGTCAGTCACCAGAACGCGAATCTTGGTCGGGCGTAAGATGTAGTCCCTAGAAATGCCTTGGGGCAGGTACCCGTGTAGGAAACCCACCCCCATGCATACTAAAAATAGTAATACCCAAAGTAAATTAGAACGCCTCATCGAAGGCTACCGAGCCGCTGATACCAGTTTGGTATGCAGAAACACGTCTTTCGAAGAAGTTTGCAAGTTCTTGCATATCTTGAAGCTCCATGAAGTCGAACGGATTTTTCACGTTGTAACGAGGAGCAATGCTCAAGCTTTCAAGGCGTTGGTCTGCGCAGTATTCAAGATACTGGCGCATGTCTTTTGGAGATAGACCAGCTACACCCAATTGCAAAACGTCATTCGCAAATTCCATTTCGCATTCGATAGCATCTTCAAGCATTTGTGTAACCATATCTTCCATTTGAGAATTGAAAAGATCTGGTTCTTCTTGGCGAGCAGTTTTGATCACTTCGATCGCAAACGCCATATGCATTGATTCATCGCGGAATACCCAGTTTGTGCCAGATGCAAGGCCTTGCAACAAACCTTTAGAACGCAAGAAGTAAACGTAAGCGAACGCGGCATAGAAGAACAATCCTTCAACGCAAGTTGCGAAGCAGATCAAGTTCATCAAGAAGCGACGGCGGTCTTCTTTCGAGTTCAATTGATCCAACTCGTTGATAGAGTCGATCCATTTAAAGCAGAAATCTGCTTTCTTTTTGATAGAAGGGATGTTTTCGATCGCGGCAAATGCTTCTGCGCGCTCATCTGGATTTGGAATGTATGAATCCAAAAGTGTCAGATAGAACTGAACGTGCAAAGCTTCTTCGTAAAGCTGACGAGACAAATACATGCGACCTTCTGGGGCGTTCACGTGTTTGTACAAGTTCAACACAAGGTTGTTACCAACGATAGAATCACCTGTCGCAAAGAACGCCACCAAGCGAGAGATCAAATGTCTTTCAGCCGGAGTCATTTTTGAGTGAAGGTCTACAAGGTCTGTAGAGAAATCGATTTCATCTACAGTCCAAGTGTTCTTGATACCGTTTTTGTACATTTCGTACATAGTTGGGTATTTCATTGGACGAAGAGTTAAGTTAAAGCCTGGATCTAAAATCATAAAAAGTCCCTAAACGTTTTTCCGGCGAACGGCGCCGGCGCTCTTTTTCGAGCTGAAAGCCCCCCTCGGACTTTCAGCTCTGGATCAGCTTTCGCTGACTATTACTGACAAGCTTCGCAAGCTTCTGGATTTTCCAAAGAGCAAGCGATCACTTCTGAATCTGTGTATTCTTTCTTAGGAGCAGCAGCTTCTTGAGTTTTTGCTACTGGAGCTGCATCCATAGTGTTTGCAGCAGCAGTCGTCATACCCATACCGTTGTTAGAAGACTTCACAGTTGTTTTTGCAATTTTCGTCGCTGGACGAGAACGCAAGTAATAAGTCGTTTTCACACCTTGCTTCCATGCATACATATACATAGAAGAAACTTTACCGATAGTCGGGCTTTCCATGAACAAGTTCAAAGATTGAGCTTGGTCGATGTAAGCGCCACGAGCTGCAGCCATTTCAATCAATGACTTCATCGGAACTTCCCAAACAGTGCGGTACAACTCTTTAAGTTGTGGTGGGATCGCCGCGATTTCATCAATTGAACCATCGTTCAATTTGATTTCGTTACGAAGATCTTCAGACCAAAGACCCATCGCTTTTAGATCTTGCACCAAGTATTTATTGATCTGCATGAACTCACCAGAAAGTGTTTCACGTTTGAACAAGTTAGATACTTGAGGCTCGATCGCTTCGTAGCAACCTACGATAGAAGCGATAGTTGCTGTTGGAGCGATAGCGATCAACAAAGAGTTGCGCAAACCGTGTTGTTTGATCTTCGCTTTCAAAGCGTTGAAACGCTCTGGTTGTGAAGGAGTCACACCCCAAAGGTCGTATTGCAGCATACCTTTAGCAGCACGAGTTTGTTCGTAAGCACCGTGAGGACCGTGTTTTTCAGCTAGTTCACAAGAAGTCAAAAGAGCGTTGTAGTAGATCTCTTCTTGGATTTTTGCAGACAATTCACGAGCCGCTTGAGAGTCAAAAGGCAACTTCAACAAGAAGAAGGCATCTTGAAGACCCATCACACCCAAACCAACTGGACGCCATTTGTGGTTGGAGTCTTTAGCAGTTTCGATAGGGTAGAAGTTGATATCAACAACGCGGTCCAAGTACTTCACAGCTGTGCGAACAGATTTCGCCAGTTTTTCGAAGTTGAATTGACCGTTTTCTACGTGACGACCCAAGTTTACAGAACCCAAGTTACAAACTGCGGTTTCAGAGTTTGAAGTAACTTCTAGGATCTCTGTGCACAAGTTAGAAAGATGGATCACATTGCCAGCTTCACCAGTTTGGTTGGCTTTCATGTTGGCAGCATCTTTAAATGTCATCCAGCCGTTACCAGTCTGCGCAAGAGTTTTCATCATGCGAGAGTATAGTTCACGAGCTTTGATTTGTTTTGTGTATAGTTTTTCAGACTCTGCTTTTTCAAAAGCGGCGTCGAATTCTGGACCATAAGTATCAACGAAGTGAGGAACTACGCGTGGGTCAAACAAAGACCACATGCCATCAGTTTCAACACGTTTCATGAACAAATCTGGAACCCAGTTTGCCAAGTTCAAGTTGTGAGTACGTTTCGCTTCGTCACCCGTGTTATCGCGAAGTTCAAGGAACTCTTCGATGTCAGCATGCCAAGTTTCCAAGTACACACAAGCAGCACCTTTACGTTTACCACCTTGATTTACTGCAGACACAGAAGAGTCCATAGTTTTCAACCAAGGGATGATACCGTTAGAGTGACCGTTTGTACCTTTGATCAAGGAACCACGAGAACGGATGCGAGAGTAAGCTACGCCGATACCGCCTGCGAATTTAGAAAGCAAAGCGATGTCTGTGTACTTTTTGTAGATAGCTTCCAAATCATCTGATGGAGAATCCAAAAGATAGCAAGAAGACATCTGAGGGCGCAAAGTACCAGAGTTGAACAGTGTTGGCGTAGAGGCCATGTAGTCATGAGAAGAGATCAAACGGTAGAATTCGATAGCTTCATCAACTGTTTGAGCAAGACCACAAGCCACACGCATAAAGAAGTATTGAGGTGTTTCAAACACCTGACGTGTTGTTGGGTTTTTCAACAAATAGCGATCGTAAACAGTTCTAAGACCGAAGTATTCAAAACGGTCTGTGCGGTAAGGCTCGATAGCCGCGCAAAGAGCTGCTTTGTTAGCATCTACGAAGTTTTTAGTGTCTTCAGACAACAAACCAGCTTGGAAGCCGAAGTTAACTGAATCTGCAAAAGATTGGATTTTTTGAGAGCGAACTTCTTCGTCTACATATGTGCTCAAAAGGCGAGCCGCTAGGCGAGAGTACTCAGGCTCTTCACCGATCAAAAGAGATGCAGTGGAGATACAAAGATTATCCAACTCATTTGTTGTCGCACCATCATAAAGACCACTGATAGCTTTCGTAGCTACACGAAGTGGGTCTACTTGAGTTAGACCTTGGCAATTACGAGTCACACGTTCAACGATTTTCGTTACGTCGACTGGTTCAAGAGTTCCGTCTCTCTTTTTAACTCTCATGATGTGAGCTGTTGTTTCCAACATGATGCAAATCCCCTCTGCCCAGTTCCTTTTGGGCAAAAAAATCCCCGCCAGATTCTGCCCCTCGCAAAAATCCAGACGTGGTTAATATATAAGATGTAGATTGGTTGAGATTGAGTCGCTAATCCTTAGCTGTAGGTTTCTCTCGTTAACGAAACATAAAATTTGCTTCGCTGAAACGTCCTAGTACCTCCCTGTTGTACCCCTATATCTAGGGGTTGGTCCCGGGTGCCTCATCAATAAGGCGGGTATCTCTCTCAATTCCAACTGTGTAATTCTTTCCGTGAAGTTGCAAGAGTATTTTTTGAAATAACGCTGATTTTTTTGTGACGTTGCTCATCATTTAAGCAGATGAATCCTTACGATTGACACGTCTGTCCTGCGAAAAAAGAGTGCAAGTAGCCCCTATTCCTAGAGGGTAAACCATTGGTCTAGCCCTAAATAGCCGTTTTCTGGTAGCTGAGCCTGAAATTTACCTGTCGTGATCTTACAAGAACTTAAATAGAGCAGAATCTCAGCAAAGTGCTGCGTCCATGCGACGAGATTTTTTAAACAAATGTGCCTGAGCGGAGGTTTCTAGCTCATCAGAAGCCGTAAAAAACTGCGATTGATAGGAACCATGGGCTCTTAAGTGATCGATGATCGCTTGATGAGTTCCCATTTTATTTTTTGTCCAATCAGGAGCCACGAGTTCATCCCAGCGAGACGAATAAGCGGCCAATCTATGGAGAGCAAAGCGCGGGGAGAGGTGCTGTAAGAACAACTCCACACGGCGAGTGTAGGTTTCCTGATCGATGGGGCTGAACTCTCCACTGTGATACATGCCCTCGAGGGGAGTGTTTTTCAAAACGTGGAGGTTGTGCAGTTTTACGTTCGTGATCGGCAGAGTATTTACGATCTCTGCTGTCTTAATAATGCGTTCATCTGTTTCTTGCGGACTTCCGAAGATCAAATGAATACCAAGATCGACCTTGGTGTTTTCAGCAATCTTATGAATAGCCTCAACAGCCGCTTCAGCACTATGTCCACGACGCATGAACTCTAATTCATCATTAAAGAAGCTTTGCACGCCCATCTCAACTGCCACAAAGGATTTCTCGTTATACTCATTCCAAAGATCCATCACAGCCTTAGAAAGGCAATCCGGGCGAGTCCCTAGGGTAAAGCCTTTCACCCAAGGATAAGACAAAGCGATATCAAAGTTATTACGAAGAGCAGATACTTTGGTGAAGGTATTTGTATAGGCCTGGAAGTAGATCAGAAAGGCTTTAGCATTGTATCTGTTGGCAATGTGAGCGTGGTATTTTTCGATCTGCTCGCGAAGTTCCATGGTCATGGCTTCTGCGTTAGCAGCGGAACCCCACACATCACAAAAAACACATGTCTGCATGCCTTTAAGGCCCATGCGATTGGGACAATTATCAACAACAGTGACGGGGATCTTATAGACCTTCTCGCCAAACAGTTGATTGTAGTGTTCACTGATAGTGTGATAGGGAAGTCCCAACCAGCCTTTTTCCATAGGGCGGTTATGAGTTTTATTTTGCAGGAAGTCAACGACGGAAAGCCTTCTATGAAGTCATGGAAAGACATTGGGTTTGAGATCGAAATTACCAAGGATGAGAGTCCTACCTTGCGTCTTTTGGAGTCCTTAAGCCCCGATAAGCCCCATGGCGAATCTATGCATCACTCTGGCGGGGCAAGTATAGAGACGACTCATCTTTACGGAAGTGTTGCTGCTGCCGTTCTCTCTAAAATCGACAACCCTCATTTCGTCGTAGTGGGCCTTGGCTTGGGTTATATCGAAATGAATATCGCTCGCGAAGCCCTTCTGCGGGGTAAGTCTGTGGGGTTGATTACAAGCTATGAAAGCATCCCTGAGCTGCGAGAGTTCTTTTATCTTTGGCTGCACGATCAGGTGCAGGAGTTTTCTCCGGAAGTTTTGCAGGTCTATGAGGATGTTTTGATGCATGTTTTGAAGGGGACCGAGATATCCCCTCAAGAGTTAAAGTCCTTCTTGAAGAAGCACTTTGTAAAACTCGAGGACATTCATGGAGCTCTCCATGAAGATATTCAGTTCGTTTCTCGCTATCATGGATTTTTTTATGACGCCTTCAGTGGCAAAACTCATCCTCATCTCTGGGGTGAGGAGTTTTTAAATCGAATGTTACGCGAAGCCTCTACTGAAAACAGCATGCTCAGTACATATGCGGTAAAGGGAGCTTTGAAGCGGGCCTTACAGGCGCAAGGTTTTGTCTACACCGAGCGGGCCGGATTTTTCTCCAAAAGAGGATCTACTCTGGGAACTAAAGGTTTCCTCGTCTCTTGAGTTGTAAACACAATTTGTTTGCTAATCGACCTTAAATGAATGTTTAATTGGCACATTATGTTCAGGTTCTGGTTTATCCTTCCATTATTTTGTATTGCTGGTTCAGTGGAAGCCAAGACGGCCCGTCTGGTGACTTTTCCTATTCCTCTTATGGTTGAAAATAAAGACAAAGGTCTTTTTATCAATCTTGCCAAAGAGATTTCAAAAAAAGTCGATGTCTCTTATGAGATCGAAGTGCTGCCTCCTAATAAGGCGATATTGAAATTCACCAATAACGATGTCGATGGAATCTTTCCTGGTCTTGATGTGAACATGCCAAAGAACGCGTTAAAGAGCGTGCCCTTTTATTCGAAAATTGATTTTATTTTCTATCGCAAAGATAAGCCTCTTAGAACCATCAAGGATCTAGAGGGTAAAGCCGTGGGATTAACGTTCCGTTATCCTTATACGACGGAATTGACCGGAAACTCGCGCATTAGATTTTCATACGCTGACGATGATGTTGCTAATATCAAGCGTCTTAGCGAGGGGACGATCGACGCGTTTGTTGTGGAAAAGCTTTCCGGAATCAAAGCTCTTGGGATGAGTGGTGTGACTGGAATTGATTTCGATAAAACCATGCCGATTTCAACCTTGAACGTTTACTTCGCCTTTAAAGATAACAAGCAGGGCCGGGAGCTTCATACTAAATTTAACTCCGTCCTAGAAAAAATGAAAGCGGACGGCGAATTAGATAAAATATTAGAAGTGAAATAAAAAAAAGAGGAGACAACTGTCTCCTCTTTGAATTGATACGGAATTTATTTGTTTTCCTAGTTAGCTAGGGGAACTGGAACCAAGTCTACGGCGAAACGAGCGCCATCTTTGTATTCGTACTTGATATCACCAGACAATTTCACAGAGTTTGAACTTGGGTTGTAGTTCCAACCACCGCTCAACTTGTTCGGGATCAACTGACCTTTGCCTTGAGCAAGAACATCAGCTGTACCGTAGCGAACACGCAACATCAATTTGCCAGCATCATCCACGCGTGGGATTTGGCTTAAGAAGATTTGTTTTTCCAAAGTTTTAACTGTGATGGAATCACCCATGCGACCCAACTCAGTACCGAAACTTGGGGAAACGATGCTCATGATATATTGATCACGAATTTGTTTTGGACTTCCAGAACCAGCATTTGCAGCAACGATCAGTTGTTCCAAACGCTCAGGACCGAAACCAGTACATTTACCGTTGTTCTTTTGACCAACGAAACACTCTGGATGGTAAGTCGGGTGAACACGCAATGCCCAGTCTTTGTATTGATCTGGATCTTTAGCGTCTACCAACACACCGTACACAGAAACTTTATCTTGGCGGCCACCTTTGAAATCAATCAAAGTTCTAGCCATTTGCTCAGGGCTGATACGCGATGAAGCATCATCAGCATCTGTCAAAAAGATCACAACCAATTGAGCGTCTTCACGGAAGAAACCTTCGTTCGCAGAACCGCGACCGTTGTTTTCCAAAGCCGCAGCCAAAGGAGAGAAGAATTCTTCATTCTCTGGACCGCCATCTTTAAGAGCTACGACACCGATTTTCAAAGTTGTCGCAAGAACGCCTGCAGAGTCTTTTTTCGTTACATAACGTTGAGCAGTCTCAGTACCAGCGATCGTTTTTGCAAAACGAAGCTCACCAATTTTGTATGGATCGGCTTTCTTGGATTCTGGGTTTTCCCATTTTTTATCCCAAGTAGAGATCACACCAATATGGTAATCGATCATTTTGTTGTTCGTGATACCGTTAGTGAAACGGTTCAAGTTTTTGATCAAGTTCGCTTGCGCAGATTTCATGGAATCCGAGTTGTCAGTTACAAACAAGATGTCAACGCGAGGGTTGAAATCAAGCTGACTTTGACCACCATCTTCAGTCACCCATGTGAAGGCCTGTTTTGGGATTTCAGGAAATACCGGCAAAGGTTCTTGTGCTGGTTGTTGGACTTCAGGATAAACCGGAAGTTCAGCTTTCTCGTCAACAAGCTGTTGTTGCGCGATCATTGTGCCAGATTCCTGAGCACAAGCTGACAACAACATGAAAGCCGAAAGGTAAATGCAAAGAGCTATAAGTGGTTTCACATTTTTCTCCTAACATTTTGAGCACAAGATTTAGAAACAACGTCGTACTTGTCTAATTCATCAATCCAAGGGCGGCCGTCGTCTTTAAATACCAATTGATCTGAGTTCGTTTTCTTAAAGTCATTTTTCGTGAACGCTGACTCATCCAAGCTTTGATCTGTATGAACACGTTGGATCGCTTCAACTTCAACTAAGTTCAACTTACCAATAACACGTTTGTTATCAGCTGTTTCGTTAACAGCCAAAGTCATCAAACGAGCCTTGATTTTTGCGAAGGCGTCTTCGTTCACTTGGTCTAGCTGAGTTTGCAATGTGAATTGCGTGTTGTTAGCAGCTAAAACGTCCATACCTTTTTGGCTGACTTTAAAGCGCAGCATTTGTTTTTGAAGTTCCACATCCTTGTAGTAAAGAACTGGAAGTTTCAACAAAGACTCGCCAACATCAGAAGCTTGCAATGGGAACTTATCAGCTTTTTTAAGCACGTTTAGGAATGACTCGTTAAAGCCTTCTTTAGACAATGCTTGAACAGCCGCGATACGCTCGCGTTGTTTTTCTTTGAACATCTGAGTTGTTTTAAATACTGATTTATAGTCGCAGATTTTCAATTCAGACAAAGACTGCAACAAATAAGCTTCAGAATTCACAACTTCCGCAAACTGAGGGCTGATTAAAGTTTTAGATTGAGCTAAAGCCTTTTCAGAATCATTTTGACGGAAGTAAGACCAACCTTTTTCTTCTACAACTTGGAACCAGTAGTCAGAACCACGTGGGATCTCATTGTAAAGAGCTAGGGATTGGCTGTATTTGCCTTGAGCAAAAAGCTCACGGGCTTTTTTGATTTTTTGTTTCATGCTGGCGTCAGCTTTTGAAACAACCACGTCATTTTCTAATTTTTTAAAGTCTAGCAACTCGAGGGTCTTTTTGCCGGATTTCTCTTTCAAAGAAGACTGCAAGGATTTACCCCAGGCTTCTACCGAGAAACGCTCAGCAGCCATAGCATTGTGACCAACGCTAAGAACTGTGACCATTAGGAGTTGAGAGACGATCGACTTCTTAGAAATCATAACATCCATCCAAAACCAAGGTTGCCAGTTACTACGTTCAAGTTACGCTCACCAGTTACTGGTTGATCGTTGTAGTTCATGTAACGAATTTCAGCGCGAGCAGTTAGGTGTTTAGTGATCCAAGCACCGATACCAAGACCTGCCGTGTAAACCGCAGTTGAACCGCTAGACAGAGTGATTTGACCACCGCCACCAAGCAAGTACATATCGAACTGAGTAACACCGATATCCATGAAGCTAGTTTTACCATAGATTGGGTACCAGTTAAGAACAGCCATCACTGCGTTTTCTGGGTAGTCGATATCAACCGCGTAAGCACGACCGCCAGCTGCGTAGTTTGCTTTTGCTTGATCAAAGATACGTTTACCTTCTGGAGTCAAAGAGTTACCAAAGTCATAGTATCTTGCACCCAAAGACCAACGTGGAGTGATGTGGAAATCTGCCGCAACACCCATCGCTTGAGTTTTTGTGTAAGCATCGCCACCAAAGTTCATACCGTAGTTAACACCCACTTCAAGGCGGTTGCGTCTGTCAACGATACGATCTTGAACGATACGAGAACGGCTCTCAGACTTGATGTTTTGAGCCATGTTCATTAGTTTTTCGTTACCACCCAAAGAGTCGATATCAGAAGTGATGTCTGAGTTATCAACAGGGGCTTGTCTTTGAACCGGAGCTGCTGCCTTTCTTGGGCCGCTTTTTTTAGCAGGAGCCGCGAAAGAATTTTGCGAACAAAGGGCGATTAACAAAACAGTTGCAGAAAGAAGTTTAAAGTTTTTCATAACTATTTAGCCTCCGCAGCTTTAACAGCAGTTTTAGCAGGAGCTGCGCAAAGGTTTTTCGCTTTTGCAGCTTTCAAAGTTTTCAAAGAGTACTCAGTTACATTAGAGATTTGACCATTGAAGCTACCAGTTGCAGACATTTCAACTGCGCCCTTCAAGGTTTTAGCAGTCGCATCGCAAGGAACTTCCCAAGTCAAAGTACAGTCTTGTTTGTTGCTGCCAGTAGAGGAATCTTCACAAGTTACTTGAGGGTTGCCTGGTAGAGCAGAGTTTTTAGATTCAACCGCTACAACTGCGTTCTTATTGCTTGAAGAAGCAGAGAAGCGTAGGACGATTTTTTCGCCCGGAGAAACTTCTAGACCTTGTTTACCAAGACCAGAAACATCGAAGCGGGGAGCTGTGATTGTTTTTGTGTAAACGATCTTAGTTTGAACTGTTTGTTCTGCCGTAGAAAGACCGTTCGGGCTGAAAGCTTTGATGCTGAAGCGAACGCGTGTTCCGTTAGCTTGCAACATAATAGTACCGTTTTTAGCTAATTGTGGTTGAACTGCGATATTTTTAGTATCGAAGATCAAGTTGATTTTCCATTTAGAGTCACCGATGTATTCAGCGTCTTTTTTATTTAGATCAGCGATCACGTAACGAGCGCCGTCTAGTTCCATAAAGTCATTACCAGCAGTTAGTGCATTACCATCGTAAGTGATAACGAAACGTGGCTTTTGAGAAGATTTACCATCGATGCCTGGAACAGTGACTGTTACAGAGAACGGTGTTAGTTGGTCTTCCATGATTTCGCCAGCGATGCCAGCTACAGACAATGCACTTGGAGCCACTTGGTTTTTAGTCACGAAAAGAGTTTTATCCAATTCGTTGATCATACCTTTAACCGCTTCAGCACCTTTTGCTGTCCCAGCATTAGTAACTGTCGCAGTGAATTTCACTGGGATGGATTTCAAAGATTTACCAGCGTCTACTGTGTACATTGGAGGATTCCAAGTAAGAACGTAAACGTCTTTTTCGCTAGAAGGCTTCAAAGAAGCACCTTCTGGAAGATTTGAAGCAGTTAAGCTCACAGTCGCGCCAGGGATTGGAAGGGACGCGCGGATTTTATAAGTAGAAGAAACGCCTTCTGCGAAAGTCATTTCAGAATCAGCCGTCAATAGGATCATTGAACGAGTGATGTCTGTTTCTTTAACTTTCACTTCGACTTCTTTTTCAACCACAACAGTTTTAACAACTTCCACTGGAACTTGTTCTGTCACAACCACTTCTTTAGTGATTGTTTGAGGTTTATCTGGACCCATTTGAGTGATCACTTTAGCTTGAGCACGCATGTCTTCAAGGTCCGATGAAGGACTTTTCTGCCAACCATCACATGCCGTGATAGTCATTGCTGCTGGGATTAGGATCATCAAACTTTTTACCGTCTTCATATAAACCTCTCAAGTACCGTGGTTCAAACTAGCGAGCAGATACGCGCATCAATTCGAATGGGTAAAGAACATCTACGTTTACTTTTCCAACTGGTTTCGGGAACTGCCAATTTTTCATTTTAGCTAACATGCAGTTCTCAACCATCGCAGAACCCAAAGAACTTTGAGCTACGCGAGCTGTTGTAATACGGCCATTTGGACCGATTACGAAGTCAACCGCAACACGACCACCGATAGCTGGTTGTGCTTGGAGACCTTTTTCATAACAATATACGATTTGACCTTTGTTACGGTTGATAACCGCGATGATTTGGTCACGGTCCAAGCCGCCTTCAACAGTAGCTTCCGCATCAAGTGGAAGACTGGAAGCAGAAGTACCACCAACCATATTCATCTTACCGTAACCAGCACGACCACCACCAACGCCACGTGTACCGTAACCGCCAGCTGATTGTGCACGACCGCCTTCACCTGCAGAACCCGCGATCAAACCATTACCTGGTAGGTAACCTTTGATACCGCCACGACCTGCAGAACCAACTCCGCCACCACCGTTGCCGATACCAGCAGCACGGATAGCTTTCATAGAGTTGTTATCAAGACCTTCGAAACCACGAGTTCCTTTAGGTGTTCCACCCAAAGCCGCCAAAGCACCAACGCGTTGAACGCTACGGGCTTTGTTAGTGTTTACTGTGTACTTCTTCGTTTTCAATGGTTGTTGTTTAACCACTGGTTTATAGATCTTGTTAGAAGGTTTGATTTTCTTTTCAGAAACCTTCACATGAGGAGCCGGTTGTTTTTTCTCTACAACTTTAGGAGTCTCTTTTGGAATTACGATTGTAACCAAAGGAGCTTCTTCTTTTTTAGAGAAGTAGTTTGCAACGATGAAAGATCCCATCATGATGATGCCAACCAAAACCAAGTGACCAACAGTCGTGCGAGTCAAAATAGTTTTAAGTTGCTCTTGGTCTTTTTCGTCGTGCAATTCATAGTTCGGGCTTGCGATATCGTCTGGACTTGCCAAGCGGATACGACCCAAACCTTCAAGAGTTTCGCCTTTAGCCGTCATCTTAGAAAGATTGATCTTTTTAACAAGGCTGTACTCTACGTCATTATCTTTAAGAACTTTCAAATCAGCCAAGGCTTCAATACGGCGTTGGTCCTTCAAATACACGATATTCAAGGACTCTGAATCCACGGCAAATGTGCGGACTCTTTGTCCCGCGATATTTTCCAGAATGATGAGTTTTGCTGCGTTCATATTACGTCCTAGTTTCTGTTTAGATCGTCTTGGATTCGGTCGTTAAATTCTTTTCTTCCGGCCAAAAGATCTTCCAATAATTTATCGTTTTCTACCGTGGCTTTCGTGTTCAGAGAGCTTTGGTATTTCCCGCGTAGAGCACTTCCATCAAACTTAAAGGAGGTACCTAATTGGGCTTTGTTACCATCGACTGCCTTCTTAGCTTTATTTGCTGCTAAGGCGCTTTGGCCACTCAGCACTAGGAGCAAGAAGGGGGCCAATAAAATTAGCTTTTTCATAGGCTTTTACCTCTCTGTAATTGATTTAAACGGCCTTCCAGGTATGACACCATTAGCGGATGGCCCATTTTTGTCTCTAGAGACTTAAGTTTTACAATCTCAGCTGCGTTGTTAGGCTCAGCTGCCACTGATTTGCGCGCGGAGGCCAAATCACTAGTCTGTACCGGTGACGAATTTAGCGCACTCATAACCGCTGACTTCATTTTACCCGTCATCTGCAATTGAGCGATGATGGTCATCTCGCGTTTAAGGATGTTTTGCACCTCAGGGCGAGCAGAAGCATAGTCTTGAGCCAATTGAGCCAAAGCAGGGGAGTTATTTAGTAGATCCTGCTCACGCTGTTCCGCGAACTTCGCTTTCCACAAGTAAGGCTTAGATTTTTGCTTCAAGATATCGATGTATTGAGCTTGCTCCTGTGGAGTCAGACCCTTAGGCATCGGAAGATTCGCCAAATCGCGAACCATTCTATGGTTTTCTTGAGCCATGATTTCTAGAACCATCAATTGAGCTGCGATATCACGAGTGCGGTTGGCTTCAGTCAAAAGACCATCAGCCTTCGACAAAAGCTTAATGCGCTCAGAGATACCTCTTTGCATTTGCTTGTCAGATTTAGCTACGATCATATGAACCGCGATTTGACTGCGGAACGTTTGAGCCTTGTTATAGAACGGCTGTTTTTGGATGAATTGAGCAGCAGAACGGTTTCTGATCTCTTTCATATCCAATACAGATTTAAGGCCGTTTGCATTGCTCGTGCGAGCGAATACCAACAAAGCTGTGTCGTTCAATAGAACTGGTTTGCGTCTCAATTCAGGAGCTTGGTTTTTCAACTCAGCTACTGGGTTTTTAGAAAGCAATACCAAACGAGTGCGCATAACTAGAGCACGGTCACCTTTAAGGCCCGCACGCAAAGAGGCGCGGTAGTGTCTTTCTGGATTCAGGTTCGCAAGATCCGCCAAAGTACCCAAGCGGAATTCACGGTCTTTGTCAGATACTTTAGGCATTGTCAGGCGCAAAGCTGTTTTATAAGCGTTCGCGAAATCCAATTTCTTCTCGTAGTAACCTGTCAATTGCTCAAGCAAAGCTTCTTTTTTAGCTGCTGGCAATTCAGCAACTGCAATTTGCTTATTCAAAGCTTGAACGTAAACTTCTTCCTCGCCCAATTTTTGAGCTAGGATCGCTTCGTTCGAATAGAACAGAAGTTTTTCATCAGATTTTGTTGCAGCTAGATTAGTCGCAGAGATTCTTTTTAAAACCGTGCGCATATCTGATTTGCTAGAGTTTGGGTTGTTCGCCAAAGCCGCAGCTTGATTCATCAAAGCCTTACGTGAAGTCGCTTCGAATTCTGCGCGGTGATTTGGGAAAAGTTTAGCATAATCATTTGCTAGCTCTTGGATTTGCTCGTCGTTTTTCAACTGAGCCAAGCTGTCCAAAGCAAGGTCCGCTGATTTTTTGCGAAGCTCTGGTTTACCATCTTTATCGTTTGCCAATTGATTAAAGGCAACGGCAGCTTCTTTAAGCTCTTTTTGTTGGTAGCTCAAGTAAGCCATTTGGTAACGAACTTCGAAAGTCTTGCCTTCGTCTTTACCTTTTTTAAGGAAATTGATGTAGGCAGCTTTTTGAATTGCGATGTCGCCTGATTTTTCACCAGCAGCAACTTCATTCAAAAGAGCGTTTTGGCGTTCTTTTTCTGACAATGAAGAGTTGTCGCTGATAGCGCGGTACAATTGAGCAGCAACGGCAGGTTTACCCATATCCATTGCTAGTTGCGCCCCGCGAGTCGTCATTTCCGTGTCTTCTGGGAATGTGTTCGAGTAAATCACATATGAGTTCAGAAGATCTTGGTCTGGTTTCAATTTTTTAGAGCGGTGAAGTTCAGTTACATAGGACTTCATCGTCTTTTTCAAATCTTCACATTTAGAAGGATCTTTGCAAGTGTTCTTAAAGGCTTTAGCTGCCTTAGCAAAGTCTTGTGTAGATTGAGCAGCCTGACCGCGATCGTAGTTGATTTTCGCCATACGTACGAAAGCTTCAAGAGTTTCAGTGTCAGTCAAACCTTCTTGATCCAAGTAACGGCTCAAGATGTCGTGAGCAGCTTGTTTTTGACCGATACGATCCGCTTCTTGAGCAAAGTTCAAAAGAAGTTCTTTGCGCTTTTCTTTTGGAGAAAGCACTTCGTAACGAGCGATATCTTTGATCGTGATAGCTCTGCGCGCATAGAATGTACCCAGGTCACGAACGATATCAGCATGGAATACAGGATCGTAAGTAGAGCCAGCCTCTGTATCACGAGTGATAAGCTCTGGTTTTCCTAACAAGCCTTCCAAAGTTTTGATAGCAGATACTAGTTTATCATCATTGAAGTCGCTCCAAGCCATATTGTAGATGACCAATGAGCGGTTTTGAAGTTTTCTATCCTTCAAAGCGATAACGTAGTTTTTCTTAGCGTCTTTAAACTTTTGTTTTTGGAAATACAAATCACCCAATTCTGCATGAGAACGGGATACGATTTCAGGAGAGATTGATTTTTTCTTAGAGTCTTTAACGATGCTTTCAAACAATTCGATAGATTTATCTGTTTGACCAGCCATTTCGTACAAGTGCCCCAATTGGAACAACACAGGACCATGTTCATTCAATTGGATTTTGCTAAGCAAGTTCTCGTAAATTTGAATCGCTTTTTGGCGATCCGCTTTAGAGCCTTTGCAGCCATCACAGTTAGCTTCCACTTCTAGCATAAAGCGCGAACGAGCTCTTTCTGCTAGAACATCAGCCAAACGTTGCTGAGTAGGTACCCATGACGGATCTTTTGAATCCATCGCGGAGAGAACGCGCTCCATCTTGCCGACAACAAGATCTTGCGTGTCGTTGTTCATCTTCTCTGCCTGAGCGATCTGTGTGAACAGAGCGCCCGCCAGAATAGGACTAAGAATGAGGAGGCGTTTTAGTGTTCTCATTGTTTTGGTACCACCGCAAATTTAAGTTTTTCAATACCAGCCAACGAACCCGCTTTGATAATTGGGTCAAGGTCAGCGTATTTCATCTCGGTGTCAGCTTGGATCATAAGCTCGATGCTATCTTTAGGGTCTTTTTTCAAAGACTCTAATTTTGAACCAAGTTGGCTGCCTGCGACTCTTTCGTCATTGATAAAGTAGTTACCTTTTTCAATTCTCAAGATCGGCATTTCTTTTTCTACGCTTGTCGCGTGGTCCGCAATCGGCAGATTGATAGGACCGGACTTAACTTCGATACCAGTCGATTGAGTACCAATAAGAAGGTAAATCACGATGATCGAAAAAGCGTCGATCAAAGAAGTCAGTGGCAAAGCCAATGCGAGATTGCTACCGCCGCCTGATTTTTTACGCGCACCTGGTTTTAGGCTTTGCGTTTCAGACAGAGGAGAGCGTTTTTGATTGGCGTTTAAGAATGAAGTTCTCATAAAATTACCCTAGTGGGGATAAGCCCACACCTTCGAATGAGTTTTGCTTCAATTTATCCATCACACGAATCACATCACCATAGTTGGTTTGTGCTCCGGGACGAACAACACTTGTTTTTAGATCAGGCCATTGCGCTTTCAAAGCTTGCAAACGCGTCTCAAGAGTCGCTAGATCCACGCCTTGAGATGATTTAGCAATGCGCTCTTCCAAAGTTTTAGCTTTAGGAATATCGCGCAAAGAAAGCTGCATGCTGCCGTCAGCTTCCATCGTCACCCAAAGGGACGGTGGGTTTACTGCGCCAGCAGTGGAGTTATCTCCGATAGCCTGTTTCGTATCCAATGTACCGATTTGCAACCAAACTGCAGTCAAAAGCAAAAAGCAGATGAGTACAGAGAGGATATCCAAGATCGGTAGGATATTGAGCTCGAAATTTAATTTGTCGTTACCGTTACCTGATGATGCGCTCATAAAGCCCTCTCAGAGTTATTCGTTTAATTACTTAAGTGCTTTTTCTTTTTTGTCAGAAACTGGAGCGTAGTGGTAACCAAGTTGGATGAACAAATTCAAAGCACCTTTGTTCAAGTCTTCAGTCAAACGAGTCGCTCTGTTTTGAAGAACCGCGTACATGATCAAAGCTGGAACCGCTACGATCAAGCCGTAAGCTGTTGTATTCATCGCCAAAGAGATACCTTGTGACAAGATCGCTGCTTTTTCAGCTGGGTTCGCATTCGCGATACCGGCGAAAGAGTGGATTAGACCTGTGATAGTACCCAATAGACCTAATAAAGTAGCTACGTTGGCAAACATCGCTAGGAAACCAATGCGTTTTTCAACACGGCTTGATTCTTCAAGAAGAACTTCATCCATTTTAAGTTGGATTTCTTCTTTGCCACCCATATCGATCGCAGCTTGGATACCAGCAGAAGCTACAACACCCATAGGTTGAGTCATACCCAACTGCATTGAGCGGCGTAGAGCCTTATCCAGGTTTCCTGACTTAATATCGTCAGCGATTGTTTTAGACATATCCTTTTGATTTACTTTGCGATTCATGAAAAGCGCGATAGAGCGCTCAGCAATAATAGCTACTGAAACGATCTGAGCAGCCAAAATAGTCCACATCCAGATAGCATCAGCTGAAGTAAAACCGCGACCAAGTGACATTAAAAATTCCATGTAATTCCTCCGGGGTTAAAAGTTTTCCCGCTGCCTTTGGAGCAAGCAGTAGGCCAGTAACGGAGGCGTTCAAATGGACTTGGCACGAAAATAGGGCCCTATTTTGTCACAGGTGACGTTTTGGGGCGCCCTTTAGGGAACAGATGATTGGGAGGTTCGGTGAAATACGGTGAGATTACAGAGGGGAATAGGGGCTAAAAAACAAAACCCAGTCTCGAAAGACTGGGCTCTGAATTCCAACCACGGAATTTTCTATTTAAAGGCTATTCTAAGTGAGTTCTTTGCAACATGCTGCGATCACATTTACCAGTGAAGGCGTGATCCTGAGCGCGTTGTTTGGGCGCATTTTCAAAGAATCTGCGCAGTCCTGGAACATTAACAGAAACCATTTGAGTCATTTGTGATTCAGAAGGCGTGTGAGTGTTGCCCATTTCGAACAACAAAGACCAGATACCATGTTTCCAGTAAGCGTAGTCTTCAAAAGCGCCATCAGCTGCATAAAGAAGGTCTTTAGAGTTACCTACTTCATAACCACTTTCCACCACAGCATCTTTAGATAGCTGGATGAACTTCGCATCGTCCTTCGTCATCACATCGCGAGTTGAGAATCCCCAAGGATAAAGAACTGCAGGCCAGTGAGTGTGAAGAGTTGCTGAGCTCACGATATTTTTTTGATCGATAAAGTCAGCCAAAGCCTTTGTTGCTTTGGATTTGAATGATTTCCCAGTAACACAAGGACCTGGGTAATCACGATTTTGATCGACGGAGCCCATACCACTTAAACGCTCATAGCGAGAGCGAGAGTTGAAACCAGAAACGTTCAATACCGGAATGATATAGACAGTGTGGCCTTTGATAGGATTCTTAGCGAAGGCATCCGCCGCACCCATGGCTACTGCTGTAGAGCCGTATTCATTGCCGTGGTGAGTAGCCACGATCAAATCCGCTGTTTCACCATTGCCAATTTTAATACCTACAATAGGCAGTCCAGAGTCAGACGTACCTAATTCAAACAACTCTGACGTTGTCGGATTGGCTTGTTGAATTTGTTGAAGAGTTTGCGTCACTGTAGTGTAGTTCGCTACAGGAGCAGCTGATGGAGACACTAATAAAGAGAATAAAAGTTCTAGCATGAATACAACGATGCTGAGTGCATGCAGGACTTGTCAAAAGGCTATGCTGGATCCAATTTGAAACTGGACTTAGAGCTGTAAAATCTAAGTCTTACGAATCTTAGGAAAGTGTCGCGAACTTTCTTACGTATTCAATCACCGAAGATTTAAATTCCTCTGGCAATCCTACGAAGCGCAGACCTGCGTAACCGTCATTCCCCATGTAAACCACTTCACAAGTTGTGGTGATGGTCTGATAAAGATTGGGGCTCGTCAGAGTTGCAAAGAATTTTTGTCCAATTTGCAGGCTTTCAGCATCGTTAATGCCCAGGCCGCCTTCACTGATCGAGATCACTCGGCATTTTACGGTAGCGCTGGTTGTGCCGACTTCAAATTCCAAAGTTCCCACGATCGGAACCCGAGGGTGAGATCTGCGGCTGATTCCCAAATCATCTACAACTTGTTGAAGGGCGTAGACTTCTTTCCAAGTTTTGCCGCCATCGGTAGAGATGTCGACTTGAGAAAGATCTGTCATCTTTTTTAATTGTACGATCATGTCAGAATATTTGAAGGCTTCTTTGTTCACTTTGCCTTCGATACGAGTCATCCAGTTTTTACTTTGATCGCCGGGAGCGGAGACTGGAACCATCTCTTTGACTTTAACTCGCCATTTGCTGGGAGTGTCCCATTCAACCTGGCCGCGGCCCCAGATCAAAGGCTCCTTGAAAGATGCAATTTGTGATTCAACTTCACCTGGTTCAAAAGGGCCAGTGACTTGTCCGTCATTTAAGATAAACCAAATTTTCGACATTGCGAATGCACCCTTCTGAAATCTGTATTGCTTTTATTACAGCGAAAGGTATATCACTTTGTCTAGGAGATTTACCAATGAAGTACATTATCGCAGGCACAGACCGTCCTGATTCCAAAACTCTTAAGCTCGCATACTACATTCAAGGGCTTTACAAAGAACAAGGTGAAACAGTAGAGGTTATTGACCTCAAAGACGTTAAGGAACACTTGCACACCGGCCCTCACTATGGAAAAGAGCACGCTGGTCTTCAGCCTTATCTTGATAAGCTGGTTGCTTCAGAAGGTTTGGTTGTGATCTGTCCAGAGTACAATGGCTCTATGCCAGGTGCTTTGAAGTACTTCATCGATCATATGAAGTTCCCTGAAACTTTCGAATATCGTCCTGTTTGCTTTATCGGCTTGGGTTGGATGTTTGGTGGTCTTCGTCCTGTGGAACACTTGCAACAGATCTTTGGATATAGAAATGCCTTTATCTATCCAGAACGTATTTTCATTACGAATGCTCCGAAGGTTCTGAATGATAACGGGGAGCCACAAGACGAGACGATCAAAAAGTTGATCGTGAAGCAAATCACAGGCTTCAGAAACTTTGTTTCTGCGCTGTCTGCATTCAAACTGGATGCAAACTCAGTTATTGCGTCAAAGAAGTAGTTGTTGTCGCTGGTTGGCGATTGTCAGCCAGCGTTTTTTCGTTCAAGCGAACTTCAAAATAAACTAATCCCACGAGTATCAATAATGCCAAGGCCCACTTTGAGTGTGTGAAGGCATAAATCAGCGAACTTTTAAGGTCAGATCGAAACATAAGTTTACTCCCTGAGTCTTTATTTTCCCTTATCGCTCAAAAAGAAGGCAACTGAAGAAGCTGCAATGTGAAGTGCTGCGTTAGGACCTCTAGTCCAGCTGCTGACAAGAGCTTTGCGATTCCCTACACTTAGCCGATATGCCCTTTTGCTTCGCAGAAGGAAGTATTTAAAAAAAATGGGAGTACGATATCGAACACCAAGACCATAGTCATAAAAATACCAACCTAGCGATGGTAGCTCTGGCCGCATTGGGAATTGTTTTTGGAGATATCGGTACAAGTCCTCTGTACGCTCTTCGTGAGTGTTTCGGTGGTGAGTATGGACTGACGGTCACTCCGGAAAACGTTTTGGGAATTCTCTCTCTGATATTCTGGACACTTCTTTCTGTGATGTGCGTGAAGTACATGGCGTTCGTTATGCGCGCAGATAATAAAGGTGAGGGTGGGATTCTTTCGTTGATGGCTCTTGCCGTTCGCTCGCAACATACTAAAGACATCACTCATCGTCGTTGGATTATGACGATCATCGGTTTGTTTGGTGCCGCTCTCTTGTATGGTGATGGTGTGATTACGCCGGCGATCTCGGTCCTGTCTGCGATGGAGGGTTTAAAGATCGTCACCGATCAATTTGATCCTTACATTATTCCAGTCACGATTTTCATCATCAATGCTTTGTTCCTTATGCAAAGATACGGCACAGGTCGCATCGGTGTGATCTTTGGTCCCATCTTGCTTTTGTGGTTCACAACATTGGGCTTCCTCGGTGGAGCCGCTATCATTGAAAATCCCGCGATCCTGCAAGCACTATGGCCTCAGCAAGCTGTGGAGTTCTTGTTCCGCAATGGGATGCATGGCTTCTTGGTCTTGGGTTCTGTCGTCCTTGTTGTTACTGGTGGTGAAGCGCTTTATGCGGATATGGGTCACTTTGGTAAGACGCCGATTCGTATGGCTTGGTTCTTTGTGGCGTTGCCAGCTTTGCTTTTAAACTACTTCGGTCAAGGTGCGATCCTTCTGACGGATGCGGCTTCTATTTCAAATCCATTCTATCTGTTAGCTCCGAAATGGGCGATCATTCCGATGGTTTGTTTAAGTACGACGGCGGCTTTCATCGCTTCCCAGGCTTTAATTTCTGGAGTTTTCTCTTTGACTCGTCAGGCGATTCAATTGGGATTCTGTCCTCGTATCAATATCGTGCATACATCGTCTCAAGAAATCGGACAGATTTACATTCCAGCGATCAACTGGTCGCTGTTCGTGGGTGTGATCTGGTTGGTTCTTACCTTTAAAACATCCAGTAATCTTGCCGCAGCTTACGGTATTGCGGTGACGGGAACGATGGTTATCACCACGATTCTGGCTTACGAAGTTGCTCGCCAAAAATGGAATTGGAGCTTTTTAAAAGCTTTCAGTATTTTCGGTGTGTTCTTTGTGATCGATATGGCTTTCTTTGGGGCGAACTTCCATAAGATCCCTCATGGCGGTTGGGTTCCATTGGTCATTGGTGCTGTGATTTATCTTTTGATGACGACATGGCAAAAAGGCCGTCAGGTTTTGTTCCGTCGTTTGAAAGAGCGCTCGATGCCGACAGAAGATTTCTTATTGAAGCTTTTGCGTGAGCCGCCAATTCGTGTTCCAGGAACTGCGATCTATATGTCTGGAGATCCTTGGGGTGTTCCAGCGCCGTTGTTACATAATTTGAAACACAACAAAGTCTTGCATCAGCGTATTGCGATCTTAACGATTCAAACGCGTGAGGTTCCGTTTGTTTCTAAGAAAGACAATATCTCGATCCAAGAGATCGTTCCAAATTTCTATCGTATCTTGGCTTATTACGGCTTTATGGAAACTCCTAAGATGAAACACATCCTAGAAGCCTGCCGTAATAAAGATATCAATTTCAATGTGAACGAAACGACATTTGTGTTGGGACGTGAAACAATCATCGCGACTAAAGGACCTTCACGTCCTGATGAGCCGCACATGTCACACTGGCGTGAGCGTTTGTTTGCAGTGATGTCTAAAAATGCCCAACGTCCAACAGCGTTCTTCCGTATCCCACCGAATCAAGTGATCGAAGTGGGTATTCAGGTCGAAATTTAGTTTTGCAATTGAGCTTCTGCTGGTGGGTCTTTCATTTTTTGACCTGTCAGCAGTCGAGTCAATTCATCACGAGCCCGCAAACCATCTGCATGACCGATCTCGATCAATTTTTGCACATAGGCTTTTTCAAATAATAGAAAACTTGAAAGCTCTGCGGATTCTTCCAGACTTCCCAAGCCTCGCAGTAAATAGCGAATCATCTTGGGAAGTTCTTGAGCTGTTTCTGCTGCAAGTTTTGAAAAGTCCTCTGAGGGAGAGATCCATAAGGCATCGACATGTCGAACATTCAGATGTTTTCGCTCGGAATGGTGAATTTTTCCCAGCGCTAAATTGATGCGCTCAATTCTTTCGATATCAAATTCGATCCCATCGCTCATGATCGCATGTAAAAGGACGCTCGCCACACGTGCAACACTCGGCATTTCCGTCGGCGATACTTCGTGCGTGGTAAAACAGATATCCTGTTTGCGTCTGACACCGATCGCAAGCAATCGGTCCGCTCCCATGTAAATAGCGGGTCCGCACGGACTGAAGTTCCGAATCGATCCATCCCCGTAATATCGGGAATTCACCGCAATCGGCGGGAATAAAACCGGGATGGCGGCGGACGCCATGATATGATCGGCGGTGATTGGTGAACGTGTCGCTTGTCTTCGCACTCTTTCCCATAAAGGTATCTCCGTTCTTCCTTGAATAAAAGTGACTGTCGATGATGTGTGAAAATCTAAAGCAGAAATTCCTAAGGCTTGAATGACTCCCGCGTCGATTTTCTTTTGGATATTTTCAAAGTGACAATTTTTCTCAATCAAGGCGCGAAGGGGAGCGGTGTTCAGAAGCGATTTTCCCGGAGTGCTTTTCATCCCGCCGCTGGAAAGATCCATCAGCCAGTGCATCGCTACACCTGTGAGTGAGATCGTGTCGGAAACAAAAATATCGGGGCTTTCTAAGTGCCGCCAAATTCCTCGCAAGGATTCGCACGCTTCAACGAAAGATCCCGGATGAGCTGTTAAAGCACAGGCGTTGATGGCGCCCGCACTGACTCCGGTATAGATCTGAAAAGGATTGTCGATTGAAAGTTCTCTGCATAATTCAGCGACAGCTGACAATACACCAACTTGATATGCACCACGTGCGCCGCCACCAGAAAGTACCAGGCCTAAGTTCGACATGAAACAAGACTCCTTCCGGACTTGCGATTTTCTGTCGCGAGAGAGAAACTAAGTTCAAGACGAGACCGAGATAGCAAATTTATTTTTACTATCCACTCTATTGAAAGAGTAAATTGATCTCGCTAAGGGAGCCCACGGCTCCCTTCTTTATTTTCAGGGGTTGTTGTTGCGATAAGCTTCTTGCTCCGCTCTGCGCTCTGCCTCTAAAACTTCAGACAGATGAGTGCGGCGACTTTTCACGGTGCGATCGATCTTATTTAAATAAGTCGCCAGATGATGAAAGAGCTTCTCCGTTTCAGAGTCGGTTTCCAGTCGACCTTCTTCGCCCTTAATTTCCTCAATCAAACGATCGATAATAAAAAGAGCCGCATTAAGGTTCGTACCCACGTCATGAAGAAACTCGGTCTCTTTATATAGCTCCCGATCCACCATAAACTCCCCCTTCAAAGAATTATGCGAAGGGGAGATCAACCCCTCAACATGTAGCATTGCATCCCTAAAAGGCGCCTGCCGCTTTTCAGGAACGCGGCGCGTGAAGTTTTTATCTGAGGCGCAACTGGAGCCAAAATGAACATCACTTGAATAGCAGTTGCGAAATCGAACCTGCTCAATTTTTAGGCTTCAGCGCGTCTTCTTAGCGGAAATATTAGGTTATTGTCAGGATTTGGTGTTGAAATGCGACCAAAGACCTGGCACTTTCATTGCTTATATTCAAATTGGCTCCATTTTGGGACCAGTTGATCGCTCCAGTTGAAATCGTGGTGAATGTTAAACGACAAGCAACAAAGAGCTGATGGAATAGTGCTAATAAAATTGAGTTTATTAAAAGGTATTAACAATTAACAACGTTTAACGAAACAAGGGGAATCAATCAGGTGAAAAAACAAATTCTTTCTTCACTTATTTTGGCAGGATCTTTGGTAACAGCAGTTTCTGCATTCGCAGCTGAAGAAAACCAAAGCGCAAACACAAGCACAGTAAAAGTAACTGACGTTCAAAAAAAGGACGAGCAAGTTGGTGATATCGACAACGAAATCACAAATGCACGCCTTCGTGCAACTTTGGGTTCTAAATCTCGTTGGTCTTTCAAATCTTCATTGGGTTACAACGGTGGTTCTATCGAAAAACCAATGGACTCTTTGCGCCCAGCATACCGTTACGGTGCTCGCCAAACTTTGACTGCATTGAGCGGTGATGTTGGTATCAACTACCGTGTGACTGAACGTGACAGCTTGAGCCTTTCTACAGGCATCACTATTATGGATCCATTCCATGGTGACATCACTAAGCCAGCTAAAGATCCTCGTTATGCTGATCAAGTAGCTCCTCGTTACCAAGTTTCTACGCCTTCAATGACTTGGAGCCGTGGTTACAAAGCATGGGGCATGCAAATGGCTTCTGATGCAACTGTTGCTATGTACACTGATTCTGACTCCTCTGATACAAACTCAAAGGGTGCGATCATGGCGAGCCAAACTTTCTTGGCTGATCTTGGCAACTCTAACTGGTCTGGCGGCTTGAATGCTTCTTTCGACTATGAAGTTTACGGCGGCGGCATTAAGAATGCTGAAGTTGAAGCTGACTACGCAAGCGGTTTGGCAAGACGTACAGATATGATCCTAGCGATCTACCCATTCGCTGAATACACTTTCAACGATACATACTCTTTCCGTACAGTTTTCGGTTACTTTGAATTCTACAAAGACAAAGACGAATACGGTAACAGCACTGACTTCTACCAAAAAGAGCCATACCAATCTATGGGTATCGGTATCTCTGTAACTCGTGATATCTACTTGTATCCGAATATCCAGTTTGCACCTAAAGACATCCGTGCAGACAGAACAAACGTTGCGCTTTCTGCGAACATCAACTTGTTCTAATAACTCCCAAAGAGTTAAAGACATAGAGAAGGCAGCCCCACAAAGGCTGCCTTTTTTTATTTCTGAATAGCGTGCGTGTGCTGAATAAAAAAAGGAGGGGGGACCCTCCTTTTGCATTTTTAAGCTTTAAAGCTGAGCAGTTGATGTTGCCGCTGTTGTTGGAAGAAGCGGAAGAGGATCGATCGGGCCGCGGTTTCTGCGGATCTCAAAGTGTAAGTGAACTCCGGTTGCGCGTCCTGTGCGTCCCATGGCTCCAATAACTTCGCCTTTGCGAACTTTTTGACCTTCGGAAACCAAGATCTTGTCGAAGTGAGCGTACAATGTCGCCCAACCTGTCCCAGACTCGATTAGAACCATTTTTCCGTACCCTTTAAACTCACGACCAGCATAGATGATTGTGCCACCTTGGGCAGCCAATATAGGCGTTCCTTTAGGAGCGGCCAAATCAATGCCAAGATGTGGTCTGCGTTTATTAGGTAAGAATCCACGAGTCATGCGAGCACTATCAACCGGCCAATCAAAGCCGATCTCTTGCTCGATGGTCATTGGTTGATCAGAAGCCATCCCGCGATTGGGAGAGCTTGAACCATTAGCCATCAGATCTCTGGAAAGGGGTGTGTGATAAGTCGCACAGGAACCCAAAAGTCCTGTCACGAAAATGCATCCTGCAAAGTTAACGAGTTGTTTCCATCCTGGTGTCATATCGTTAACTATAACGTACAAGGTCTCGTATCCAAAGGATTTTTTGCCCAAAATACCCATAAAATATGACGCAAAAATAACAAATGTTAATTGCCTATTTTTCAATCATTTCGCAAAGATATAAGAAAAAGACGATGACAGGAATAGAGTTATTTATCCAGACAGTGGTCGAGGTGATTTCGCTCTAAAATAAAACAAAAAAGGCGCACCGAATGCGCGCCTTTTCCCTCTGTAAGAGATGCTTTCGTCTCTGAAAAGCAGAGATTAGTAAATCGGGAAGTGCTTACACATTTCCTTAACTTCGTTGTGAACTTTGTTTTTCAAATCCGTATTGTCGGCATTGTTCAATACCTGCGCAATCCATTGACCGATCTTCTTCATTTCTGAAGTGCCCATTCCACGCGTCGTCAAAGCAGGTGTTCCGATACGAATACCGCTTGTTACGAATGGAGAGCGTTTTTCATTCGGTACTGTGTTTTTATTCACAGTGATACCTGCTTCATCCAAGGCAATCTCAGCAACTTTACCTGTGATCTCGCGATCTGAAAGATCAATCAACATCAAGTGATTGTCCGTACCACCAGTTACAAGTTTAAAGCCTTGAGACAAAAGTTCTTCTGACAATGTTTTTGCATTCTGAATAACTTTGCCACTGTAGTCTTTGAATTCTGGTTTCAATGCTTCACCAAATGCGACAGCTTTACCAGCGATCACATGCTCCAATGGACCACCTTGAATACCAGGGAAGATGCGAGAGTTCATGACTTTCGCTTTTTCCTCAGAGTTCGTAAGGATCATGCCTCCACGAGGACCACGCAAAGTTTTGTGGGTCGTCGTTGTTACATAATCAGCGTATTCCGCAGGTGACGGGTGGTGGCCTGTAGCAACCAAGCCTGCAAAGTGAGCCATATCAACCAAAAGGTCAGCGCCTACTTCAACTGCGATCTCTTTAAATTTCGCGAAATCCAAAACACGTGGGTAAGCCGAATAGCCCGCGATGATCAATTTTGGTTTTGTTTCTTTAGCCACTGCGCGGATTGTATCGTAATTGATACGACCTGTTTCTGGATCCAATTTGTAAGAAGCCGCTTTGAAAAGCATGCCAGAGAAATTCACTGGAGATCCGTGAGTCAAGTGACCACCGTGAGACAAATCCATTCCCAGGATTGTGTCGCCAGCTTTGCAAGCCGCCAAGTAAACACCCATGTTTGCTTGAGAACCAGAGTGCGGTTGTACGTTCGCAAAGTTCATGTTGAAAAGTTTTTTCGCGCGCTCAATCGCAAGTGATTCAACTGTATCAACGTTTACGCAACCACCATAATAACGTTTGCCTGGGTAACCCTCAGCATATTTGTTTGTCAGGATAGAACCTTGAGCTTCCATCACAGCTTTAGATGTGTAGTTTTCAGAAGCGATCATCTCAAGACCGAATTGTTGGCGCTCAGATTCTTTTTGAATCACTCCAAAAACTTCAGGATCAACTTGGTTCAATGTCATAGATGTCGAATTCATAGATAAAGCTCCGATGGAAGGAAAACTGTTAGGCGTAAAGTATCACTCGAGTCTCGGAAATATAAAAGTCTCAACAACCAGTGTCGGTTGCCAATTTATCTACGCGTTGCTGATGTCTGCCGCCGGCGAATTTCGTGTTCATAAACTCTTTCACCATCTTGATCGCAAGATCTGGAGAAGTGAAACGAGCACTTAAAACTAGAATGTTAGCATTATTATGTTCACGAGAAAGTTTAGCGATGTCTTCATTCCAGCAAAGAGCAGCACGCATGTGTTGGTATTTGTTTGCACGAATCGCCATCCCTTGTCCGGATCCGCAGATCAAAACACCCATAGCTGGTCCAGTAAGAGGATCCATTACGCCAGACTTCTGATTTAGGATTTCAACCTTAGTTAGCTCTTTGCAAACTTTGTCAGCATAGTCGGGGTAGTCGACAGAATCCCCAGTGAATGTCCCTTGATCTTTCCATTCAAATTCTGGAAACGCAGACATCACTTTAAGTTTTAGATCCAAGCCAGCATGGTCGCAACCGATATAAATAATCATGATAAATCCCTTGAAGTCGTACAAAGAAAAAAGCCCCTGGAGTTCAGGGGCTTTTAATTAGTTTTTCAATTTAGAGAAGATCATACAAGCATTCGTTCCACCAAAGCCGAAGCTGTTGTTTAGAACGTTGTCGATCTTCGCCTCACGCGCTTTGTGAGGTACATAGTCCAGGTCGCAATCTTCACTTGGATTTTCCAAGTTCAAAGTTGGTGGAGCAATCTGATCGCGAATCGCCATCACACAGAAAGCAGATTCAATTGCACCAGCCGCGCCCAACGCGTGACCTGTCATAGATTTCGTGCTCGAGACCATCACGTTTTTCGCGTGATCACCCAAAAGGTGTTTGATCGCGGCCGTTTCCAAACCATCGCCCACTGGAGTCGAAGTTCCGTGTGCATTGATATATTGGATATCTGTTGCTTTAAGACCAGAGTCTTTAAGCGCCATTGCCATAGCCGCATAACCACCAGCACCTTCTGGAGCCGGAGAAGTCATGTGGTAAGCATCTGAAGAAACACCGTAACCTGTGATTTCGCAAAGGATCTTAGCGCCGCGTTTTTCAGCGTGTTCCAAAGATTCGATACACAAAATCGCAGCACCTTCACCCAAGACAAAACCATCACGGTCTTTATCCCAAGGACGGCTGGCTTTTTCTGGAGCATCGTTGCGAGTCGAAAGCGCTCTCATCGCAGCAAAACCACCAACAGCCAAACGGCAGATAGTTGCTTCCGCACCACCAGCAAGCATCACGTCAGCAACACCGTCACGGATGTAGCGAACTGCATCTCCGATAGAGTGAACACCAGAAGCGCAAGCCGATGTAACAGAATAATTTGGACCTTTAAGTCCCAATGCGATTGAAACCTGGCCGGCAGCCAAGTTCGTGATCACGGATGGGATAAAGAATGGACTGACACGTCCAGGTCCTTTTTCTTTCATCTTGATGGAGGTCTCTTCAAGGTTTTGCAACCCGCCGATACCTACACCAATGATAACTCCCGTTGTTGCTTTCTCTTTTTCAGAAAGCTCCAATTTCGCCATTTCAATCGCCATTTTTGAAGCGGCGATTGAATAGTGAATGAACTCATCCATTTTCTTTTGCTCTTTTTTCTCGATGTATTGATCGGCTTGAAAGCCTTTCACTTCACCGGCAAAAGTCACGTCGAAGCCTGTTGTATCAAATTTAGTGATCTTGGCGATACCAGTTACACCTTTTTTAGCGTTAGACCAGCTCTCCTCGATAGTATTACCAAGGGGAGTCACGGCGCCAACACCAGTTACAACAACTCTTCTTTGTGTGATGGATGGACGTTCAAATCGGGATGACATAAAGACTACGCTTTACCTTTTTTTTCTAGGTAAGAAGCAACGTCTTGAACAGTCTTAAGCTTTTCAGCATCTTCGTCTGGGATTTCAAGATCGAATTCTTCTTCCATAGCCATTACTAGCTCAACGATATCCAAGCTGTCTGCACCAAGATCGTCGATGAAAGAAGCCTCTGGCTTAACTTTATCTGGATCTACGCCAAGTTGTTCTACGATGATGTCTTTAACTTTTGGATGCAATGCCATTTAATCCTCCTGGGTCATTTCCAATTTACTTTTAAACTTAAACTTTGCCTTTTGGGCGTTTATTCCATCGCACCAGGGGTGCGTTATTCCATAAACATTCCGCCGTTCACGCTGAGAGTTTGTCCAGTGATGTATTTTGATTCATCACTAAGCAAGAATCTAACAGCTTGAGCAACGTCAGCACCTTCGCCAATTTTGTTCAAAGGTACTTTTTCTAAAATCTTTGCTTTCACTTCTTCAGGCAATACGTCAGTCATTTCTGTAGAGATATAACCAGGAGCCACGTTGTTCACGCGCACGTTTCTGGAAGCCAATTCCAAAGCAACAGATTTTGCGAAAGCCACAGTTCCAGCTTTAGAAGCTGCGTAGTTCGCTTGTCCTGCATTTCCAGTTTGGCCAATAACAGAAGTGATATTAACGATAGAACCTTTACGAGCCTTCATCATTGGTTTAGTGAAAGCTTTAGTAACCAAGAAAGTTCCGCGTAGATTTGTTGAAACAACAGAATCGAAATCATCTGCTTTCATACGCAACAACAATTGGTCTTTCGTGATGCCAGCATTGTTCACAACGCCGTCAACTTCAGACCATTTTTCAAGAATGTGCTCGACCGCTTCATTCACAGATTGTTCGTTAGCAACGTCCATCTTGATATAGAAGTGACCTTCACCTTTTAGAGTGTGAGCAACTTGTTGTGCAGATTCTTCGCGAGATGAGTAAGTGAAAGCAACTTGAGCGCCTTCATCAGCAAGAAGTTTAACAATAGCAGCACCGATACCACGGCTGCCACCAGTGACGACGATTTTCTTACCTTGAAGTGAATTTCCGCTCATTAATCTTTCCTTAAGCTATGTCATAAAAAAACTAGGGCAAAAGCTCATCGATTTTTATGCGAGTCCACTCTGTCCGAACTCGAAATAAAGCTCAAGAAATTTCAATGACTCGTAGCTTTCAAAAAATCCTCAATAGTTTTGAGGTCTTCCATAGAAGTTGTGGTCATTACTTTAAAGAATTCGCCATCAATTTTCTTTAGCAACCCTTGGATCACTTTTCCAGCGCCGCATTCGATAACTTGAGAGTGTCCAGAAGTCTTTAAAGTCTCCATAGATTGAGTCCAACGCACTGGTGCCGAAACCTGGCGGATCAGATTCTCGCGAAGGTTAGCGCCTTCCGTTTCAAATTTCGCGTGGAAATTTTGAACGATCGGGAATGCCGCAGTTTTGAACTCCATCGCGGTCAAAACCAAACGCATAGTGTCTTCGGCAGGTTTCATCATTTCGCAGTGGAACGGTGCGGACACTTGAAGAGGAATCAATTTGGCACGCTTCGGAGCTTCGGCCCAGATAGCTTCTGGTTTAAAGTTATCCTTCAACCAGTTGACAGCTTTCATAGAACCAGAAATAACGATTTGACCTGGGGAATTGAAATTCGCCGCAGACAATGGACCAAAGCCAGAATTTTTAACTGTCCATTGGCAAAGAGTTTCAACTTGATCTGGTTCCAAGCCAAGAACAGCAACCATGCCGCCTTGACCTACTGGAACTGCAGATTGCATTGCTTGTCCGCGAGTGCGAACAGCTTGCATCGCTTGATCAAAGCGAATCACATCTGCTGCAACCAAGGCTGCATATTCACCAATAGAGTGACCTGCTGCTGATTGAACTTTAATACCAAACTCAGAGCGCAAAACTCTTTGTGTGGCTGTGGAAACCAACAACAACGCTGGTTGAGTATTTTCAGTCAAAGCAAGATCAGCTTCAGAGCCTTCGAAGCAAAGCTTCTTCATGTCTTGTTTGAGTGCTTCAGAACCTTCTTCGAAAGTTTCTTGAGCGATTTTGAAGTTTTCAGATAAAAAACGGCCCATGCCAGGTTGTTGGCTGCCTTGTCCGGGAAATACCAGAGTGAACATAATTTTTAGTACCTCAATAGAACGGAACCAGACGTCAAGCCTGCACCGAATGCAGTAAGCAAGATCGTTTGACCACGTTTGATTTTTCCATTTTGAACGGCCCAGTCAAAGGCCAACGGGATTGAAGCGGAAGATGTATTACCTGTTTCGTGCAAGTAAAGGATCACGCGCTCCATTGGGAACTTGAATTGATCAGCAACAGCTTCAACGATGCGTTTGTTAGCTTGGTGAGGAACAATCCAGTCTACGTCATCAGCAGACATGTTGTTTGCTTCCAAAGCTTCCTTGCAGCAAAGAGCCATTGTGCGAACTGCGTTCTTAAAGATCTCGCGACCTTTCATAGAAACGTAGTGCAAATTGTTGTCTAGAACATATTGGGATTGAGGCATCAAACTGCCGCCACCTGGAAGTGTCAGAAGTTCAGCTAAATCGCCATCCGCATGAAGGTGAGTGGAAGCAATCACGTTTTTATCGCCATCTTGTGCGCGAGAAATAACGAATGCACCAGCACCGTCGCCGAAGAGAATGCATGTTTCACGATCTTTAAAATTCACAAAGCGAGACAGAACCTCAGCTCCAAGAACCAGAACGTTTTTGTACATACCTGTGCGGATAAATTGATCAGCAATAGAAACGGAATAAAGGAAGCCCGAGCAAGCAGCATTCAAATCGAAAGCCACGATATTGCGGCAGCCTAGTTTACTTTGTACGTAACAAGCTGTGGAAGGCATTTGACGGTCACCAGTAACGGTGCCGACGATGATCATATCAATGTCTTGAGCTGTAAGATTGGCGTCTGCAAGAGCTTTTTGTGCAGCACGAACGCAAAGGTCAGATGTACCTTCACCTTCGGCTGCGATATGGCGGCGTTCGATCCCAGTGCGTTCTACAATCCATTGATCGGACGTCTCTACCATCTTCTCCAAATCGAAATTTGAGAGAATCTTTTCCGGTAGATACGACCCAATCCCTGCTACACGAGATCGATAAATTCCTGCCATGGATATCAACCTAACCCTAAGTTATTACTTAGCTGCGCTGATTTGTTTGCCTTTGTAGTACAAAGCGCCGTCAGCACCTTTAGTTGCGCGGTGTGGGCGAACTAGCTCACCAGTTTTTTTGTTCAAAGCTACTGCTGGAGCAGACAAACCGTCATGAGAGCGGCGCATATCGCGTTTAGAACGGGATGTTTTTTTCTTAGGAGTTGGCATTTCAAACCTCTTTTAAATCTAACAATATGGAATCAGAAGTACGGTAATTTATATAAACTGCAATAAAAATCAAGTCTTTAATTAAGCTTTAAATTCTTTAAAGCTGCAAAAGGACTTTCTGGCTTTTCTACAGGCATTTCCTCGTTGTAGATAAGGCCCTGTTCTGGCTCAGGATTCGTGTAAATTGAGCAGTTCGGGTTGTCTTCTTTCGGGCAAACTGGATTGAACGGAGTCGCTAGAGCGATAACCTCGTGGAGGTATTCGCCCATATCGAAATGCTGACCGTCGTATTCGCAGAAATCGATATCGCCTTCGTGAAGGTCGCTTAAGTGATTTACTTTAGCGTATTTGCCGTTACGCGGCTGGTCTTGCTGAGGGATTAAGATCTCATGGAATTTCGCATCAATAGGCAACTTCATGTCGTTACCACAACGAGAGCACTGACAAGGCTCCTTTGTGATGATTTTCCCAGTCATATCAAAGTCTTTAGAGTTCAACGGGCGGATTGTAAACTCCGCTGTATAGGCTTCTTTACCGATAAGATCGGATAAAATAGCGTTAACTTCCCCGGTTTGGTTGTTCCAAACATAGGTAAGTCCGTCTTCAGGAATTTCTGCAAGATTGATTTTCATATAATAGACTCCGACAAGCGCTCCTTTTTAGGATAAATGAAGCACTTGGTCAAGATCAGAGTGGGGAATTGGAGTCCTTTTACGGTGTAAAAAGGTCTTTGGCGGCCGGGGAGGACTTAATTTGCTTTAAATCCTTCATTTGTTTCACCAAAGTCTCCCAGCGCTCAGTCTTCATCGAGCCCAGAAGAGCTCCCTTGGTCTCAATCAAAGGTTTTTGAATCTCAGCACCCTTATTGAAGGTCGCTAAATCCAGAGCTCTGTTCAGCTTTGCCATGTGCTGATTGGCTTTCGTGGGATCTTTTAAATAAGATTCCCAGCCTTTGCGTGTGGCTTCAGTCATCTTTTTTACCAGCTCAGGATTCTTTTTAAGAGTTTCAGCGCGGGTCGCAAGAACAACTACGTAGGGATTGAATCCTTCGTCCGCAACCAAAAAGCTTTTTACTTTGGCTCCGGATTTTTCAGCGACCAAAGGTTCAATGGCGATAAAGCCTTGTTGCGAGAACTTTTTGTCGTTCAAGAAGTTCGCAACTCCCCCCATGTAGGGAACCACATTGGCTTTGGGTTTTCCTAATTTTTGCGCCAGGAATTGATAATAAGGTAAACCCGCTTGCACGGCTAAAGTTCCTTCGCCTGCAAAGACATCTTTCAGGTTTTGAAAACCATTTTCGGCGTGTGACATAATCACGTAAGGAGCTGTTTGATAAACGGCGAACAAGGCAACGACCTTGTTTTTAGAATTGCGATCTTGAGAAAGAACAATTTCATCAGCGCTGACGATGGCGAAATCAACCTTACCATTCGCAAGCATTTGGACTGTGGGAGTTCCAGATCCACCTTCTTGGATGTTGATGCTGATTCCATTTTTTAGATAATCACCATCGATTGCGGCGGCGTAAAATCCACCGAATTCAGGTTCAGCTTTCCAGTTAAGTGCCAAAGTGACGGCCGTTGCTGCAGTAGATGTTTTCTCAGCAGCTAGCGAAAGAGTTCCACAAAGCAAAATGATAGACAGTAAAAGTGATTTCATAAATCTCCCGTGGAATAAGGCCTGCGGCTTTGTAAAAGACGATGACTTAAAGTCAAAGCACCGATCATCAATAGACCCATAACTGATAGTAAAATCAAGGCTCCGAACACTATATCGACGCGTTGTTGAGTTCTAGCGGCATCAATCATAGCCCCCAGACCGCCACCAGCGACAAATTCGCCAGCAATAGAGCCGATGATTGAAAGACCTGCTGAGATCTTTAATCCAGAATAGATATAAGAATACGCAGCCGGAAGTTTAAGTTTCCATAAAGTTTGCCAGGAGCTTGCGCGATAAACTCTGAAAAGATCCAGTTGATTGGCACTAACGCTTTCCAGACCCATCAAAGTATTTGCGATAATCGGAAAGATCGAAACGATAAAACTGGAAGCGATCACCGTTGGCGCTCCAAAGCCGAAATAGATCACTAAAAGCGGAGCCACCGCAATGATAGGCACAGTCTGAAAAAACACTGCAAATGGCAAAATAGCGCGTTTTAAAAGGCTCGATAAGGAAAACAGGATTGCTAATGTCGTTCCAAATAAAATACTTAAAATCCAACCGCTCAAAGTATTCGTTAAAGTCTGCAAAAACGATGTAACATAATCAGTTTTTAATTCGATCAAAGTTTTTACGATGGTTTCCGGTGCTGGAATCAAAGTTTCAGCAATAATATTTTGCTTCACTAAAACTTGTAAAACACAGGTCACTAAAAGAAAAAATCCAAGAGCTGGCGCCATTCGTTTCATCATTGTTTTAAGCCCTCGGAAAGCACTTTGATGACGTCATTTAATTCTTTGGATGTTCTTAGTTCGTCGTTTCTTTGTTTCGGCAGGTCTAACTTCTGATCTAAAACGATGTTTCCGCCGGATTTACCCAGTAAAACCACGCGTTCTGACATGAAAACAGCCTCTGATAACGAATGTGTTACAAATAAAACTGTGATTCCTTCACTCATCCATAGATCGCGCAGCTGTTTTTGCATCTGGAAACGCGTGAATTCATCTAGGGCTGCAAACGGTTCATCCATCAATAAGAGCTTTGGATTCGTAACCAGGGCTCTGGCAATGGAGGCTCGCATCTTCATACCCCCAGACAATTGGTGAGGGAAAAGATCTTCGCTGCCTTCAAGGTTTACTTTTTTAAGTGTCGATAAAACGCGGGATTTAATTTCACTTTTTGAAATCGCTTTAAGTTCTGGACTGATCTCAAAGGGGAGCGCGACATTTTCAAAAACTGTTTTCCAAGGCAGTAAGTTTGCGTCTTGAAAAACATATCCAAAATGATTGGCCTGAGAATTATGAACTTCACCTGATGTGGGATTTTCAAGTCCGGCGATCAATCTTAAAACTGTCGATTTGCCACATCCAGAGGGCCCGACTAATGACAAGAACGAGCTTTCTGCGATCTGTAAATTGAAACTCTTCAGAACATCTTTTGTCCCAAAGCTTTTCTTTAAGTTAGTAAGTTGAATCCCGGAACTTTCACGCATTCTTAAACCCAGTCGTAGTTAAAGCTGATGCTGATGCGTTCTTTGTCTGCATTGTTTGCAGGAACCTCGTGGCGCAACCAGCTTTCAAACAGCACAACAGCGCCTTCTTGCGGTTCAATCGAGTGATAGCGTTGATTGTGAGCCTTTGCATCGTGCTTGCGTGGCGGAGTGGCCATGAAAGAATCCATACGGGGATCTTCAAATTTAATCGCTGAACAATTTTTCGGTGTTTGCAAATAGTAAGTCCCGCTAATAACTGATAGCGGGTGAAGGTGCATCGTGTGATTCACTGACGGCGGCATGATATTAATCCAGCAAGAGCTCATGCGCAGTTCTTTGGGATCGATATCCATTTCTAAATGCTTTACGAATTTGCGAACGTGTTTGTTAAGGAGCTTTTCCAGATCTCCAAAGGTGCTAGAGAACTGATGAAGTTGCGCCATCGATCCATAAGATGTGTAGCCGCCCTTATAGTTCTTTTTGCACCACTCGTGACCCTCTTCATCTATTTCAGCGATTTTAAGGGCTTCCTTTTTAAGGTCTTTATTTAAGGGAACCATCTTTGCTTTGTCTTGAAGGGGGGCGAAATAGATAAATGTAGGAAAGAGGCTTTTAATCATTCAGAACCTGCCAGTTTGATCCAATTTTGAGACGAAATTCCCGTCTAATATTGAGACTTTAGGCTCAAAAACACCTAAGCGCAAGCGACTATGATCATTTCCTTTACACCCGCGGAGCGCGGAAGGTCACACCCCGGTGCCAGATCGATTAAAAGCTGGCACGCGGTGGCACCGACGATGCATTAGTAGTCTGTATTACCAAGGAGTGAATTATGAAGAAGCAAGTATTGATCGCACTAATGACTTTGATCCCAATGACATCTTTCGCAAAAGTTGCTGATTTCGGTTCAATGATTACTGAAAACGCAGCGGCGCAAAAAGAACTTCATGAATCTGTTCGCGGCAACCTTCAAGAAACTCGCGAAGTTGTAGCTAAAGATCGTGAAAAGATTGTGATCGTTGAAGCTAAAGGTACTTCTTATAATTCACCAACGAACAAAGAGATGTTGCGTTTCGCGAAAGAGAAATCTTCTGCAGCTCCATCTCAAGACAAACAGTTTGATCGTCTTGCGAACGAAATTCGCAGCATGGATCAATAATCCAAATTTATTCCCCAACCCCCAAAAATGTGCACTCCTTAAAGCGCTGGTTTCCCCCGACCGGCGCTTTTTTTATTTCCGGAATACCATCCAAATTAAAGAGTCGAATCGACTATAGAATAAGCTTACGAAGCTCTTGTTGAGAGTAAACGTAGTCTGCGTAGACCATCGTATTTGCGATGTTTCTGTGTCCCAAAGCGACCTGCACCAGGCGCAAATCCTTGGTTTTTCGATACAGTTCGATCGCAAAAGTATGCCTTAAAGAGTGGAACTTTTTAGGGACCGGGCGATACATTTCCCAGATTTGATAAAGTCGGGGATAGGTGATGGGGAATACCAGGTTACCTGTTTGTTCTTTGGCCTGCTGTTCGGCGAATCTGTGAAGTCGTTCAAAAATAGCTGAATGAATTGGAATTTCCCGGTCATTTGAGTTCTTAAGCCCCCGGATAAAGATGCTTTCATCGTAGGGGTTCAGATCTGACCTTTGAATATTAAGGATTTCCTGAGCCCGGGCGCCGGTCTTTAAACCCACCCAAAACATCAAACAATTGCGTGGATCTTTGAGTTCAAAATCCGTGAGAATTTTTCGCAAACGTTCAACCTCGGGTTCGAGGAGATATTTGTTCTTATTAAGTTGATACCTAGGTGCCGGAGCCATGATTCATCATTCAAAAGTTAAATGGGGTCTGGCAATCGATATCTTATAACGCATTGCATCTAAAGTGGTGATAGGTAAATAATTTTTGTTTATAGATACTAGACTAGACGCGTCGAAGCCATTTACTCAAAAACGGCCATATAAAATAAACAGTAATATCATACACATAGCACTATAGCTTATGGCTATAAGCTATAGTCTGAATTGAAAAAGGGGTATGTAGGGGTACCCAGGGCGGATTCTTTTGTGGTTTCAAAGACTTAGCTTGACTCCCCATCGGGACCTTTTAAAGTATACATGTATTTCACAACGCATTTCAATGCGTATAACAACACTAATATTGTGAAATACAACAGTCTGGGAGGCTTTAAATGGATATGGAGACCCAGGGTCTAGGTATGGACCCCCACGAAAAGGACGTTTTAAACGAGGGGTATATCGAGGGTTCTTTAGGCTCTGCATTTGAAATCGAGGCAGGGGAGACTACTCCCCGTTCAAAGACATCTTTAAGGATGCATTATGAAGCCCAGATTTCAGTTCTTCGTCGTCAGATGGGGGATTTGGAATCGATTCGTTTGGGATTGGGGCTTTCACAACGCAAAATGAGCCAGCTTTTGATGGTCGATCCAAGCAGTTGGACTCGATGGACTAAGCAAGGTGATGAAGCTCCCCCGCATGTTTGGCGCGCCCTTCAGTGGTATTCGATTTTGAACGAAAAAATCCCTGGTTTGACGCCGCAATATTTCATGAATCAAAGCCCCCAGGTCTTACATCAGAAGGCTTTGCAGGAATTGGAATCGGAAAAAGCCGAAAGACAGGCAGAAATGTCGGTTTTATCGCGCAAATTGGATGGTTTTTCCGCTGAAAAGCAGGCTTTGAATGCAGAAGTCGCAAAGCTTAAAAAAGACCTTAAATTTCACCGAAAAATCAGTATATTCATTCTTTCTATGTCGCTCGTTTGGGCTGCCGTCTTTTTAGTTTGGAAATTTATATGATTAAACACGATTCAATCCGCCTTTTAGCCACTGAAAAAATCGCAGCTGCGATTCAAAAGATGGGTCACGACCTGTCGGCCGATGAAATCTATAAAGCTCTGGTTGAGCCACCAAATTCTGACCTTGGCGACTTGGCCTATGGCTGCTTCATTTTGGCGAAATCTTTGAAAAAAGGCCCTCCGCAAATTTCTGGCGAGTTAGCTGCTAATATGGAGCTTGATTCCAACTTGATTAAGGCTCAAGCGGCTGGACCTTATTTGAATCTAACTTTCGCGCCTCAAGCTTTCGGTGAAAAAGTTTTGAATCCTATTTTGACAGGCGAACACTTTAAAAAAGCCCTTGTTGAAAAAGCGCCGAAAACAATGATCGAGTACTCTCAGCCAAATACTCACAAAGAACTTCACGTGGGTCACATGCGTAACTTGTGTCTGGGTGATTCAATCGTTCGTATGTTGAGATATGCGGGTCGCGAAATCGTTTCTGCGACTTTCCCAGGCGATATGGGAACTCACGTGGCGAAATGTCTTTGGTATATGAAAAAACACAATCAAGAACCTGTTCCTGCAACTGGAAAAGGTGAATGGTTGGGTAGCATGTATTCCAAAGCGAATTTGCTATTGGAAGATCAAAACGGAACTCCCCAGGAAGATTTGAATCGCCAGGAATTGACCGCTATCTTGAAACAACTTGAAGCAGGCAAAGGTGAATACTTTGATTTGTGGAAAGAAACTCGCGAATGGTCAATTGAATTGATGAAGTCTGTCTATAAGTGGGCGGATGTCACTTTTGACGAGTGGTATTTTGAATCCGAAATGGATGCTCCCTCTGCAGCGTGGGTTAAAGAACTTTATGCTGAGGGCAAACTGGAAAAATCAGAAGGTGCGATCGGTAAGAATCTAGAAGCTGAAAAATTGGGTTTCTGTATGCTTTTGAAATCCGATGGTACCGGTCTTTATGCGACCAAAGATTTGCTTTTGGCTCGTCATAAATTTGAAGACGTTCATATCGAAAAATCTGTGTATATCGTAGATATGCGCCAAGCTTTGCACTTTAAACAAGTCTTCCGCGTTCTTGAGATGCTGGGCTTTGAGCAAGCTAAGAACTGCTTCCATCTTCAGTACAACTATGTGGAGCTTCCAGATGGCGCGATGAGTTCTCGTAAGGGAAATATCGTTCCTTTGAATGCTCTTGTTCATAATATGGAAGAGCACGTTAAAACGACATATCTAGCTCGTTACGCCAACGAATGGTCTCCAGAAGATATCAAATTGATTGCATCGCAAGTTGCAAAAGGCGCTATTTTCTATGGAATGCTTCGTATGGATACGAATAAAAAAATCGTATTCGATATGAATGAATGGCTAAAACTTGATGGGGAGTCTGGACCATTTATCCAGTACTCGCATGCGCGTATTCAAAGTTTGTTGCGTAAGTTCCCGCGCACGCAAAAATCTGTGAACTGGGCGTTGCTCACTCATCCGGCAGAAAAACAAATGATGCAGGCTTTGTCTGGATTTAATACGGCAGTTGCGCAAGCGGCTGAAAATTATAAGCCAGCTGCGATCTGTACTTATTTGTATGAAACGGCGAAAAAATTTAACGTCTTCTATCATGAGTGTCCGATCGGAACAGAAAAAGACGAATCAGTTCGTGAAGCACGTCTTGCTTTAAGCTCTGCTGTAGGAGCGACTTTGAAGCAAGGTATGGCAGTTCTTGGAATGCCAGCTCCAGAAAAGATGTAACCTTATTGAGAGCATTTAACCCGGCGTGTATAGCGCTGGGTGTAAGTACTAGTCTTTTTACTCAAATGGAACAATGATCCCTAGGCAATTCTAATTAAGGAGAATTTTCCATGGGAACGTTTGAGGTAATCTCTAAACATGGTGATCACGAGCAAGTTGTTTTCTGTAACGACCCTGCTGTAGGTCTTAAAGCTATCATCGCAATTCATAACACATCATTGGGTCCAGCTTTGGGTGGAACTCGTATGTGGAACTATAAAAATGAAGATGAAGCTTTGGTCGACGTTCTTCGTTTGTCTAAAGGTATGACTTATAAAGCTGCTGCTTCAGGTTTGAACTTGGGTGGTGGTAAAGCCGTTATCATTGGTGATGCGAAGACACAAAAATCTGAAGGTCTTTTCCGCGCTTTCGGTCAATTCGTAAACTCTTTGAATGGTAAATACATCACGGCTGAAGACGTGGGTACATCAGTTCAAGATATGGAACATATCTACATGGAAACTCCATGGGTAACTGGTATCCCTAAAGACTTTGGTGGTTCTGGCGATCCATCTCCATACACTGCACACGGTGTTTTGATGGGTATTAAAGCTTCTGCTAAAGAAAAATTCGGTACAGATTCATTGAAAGGTATGCGCGTAGCAGTTCAAGGTCTTGGTAACGTAGGTTCCAACCTTGTTAAGTACCTTAAAGAAGAAGGCGCAGAAATCACTGTTGCTGATATCGATATGGCTCGTACGAAAAAGATCTCTGAAGTTTACGGCTCTAAAGCTGTTAGCTCTGATGAAATCCTTTTCACTGAGTGCGATATCTTGGCTCCATGTGCATTGGGCGCGATCGTTAACGATCAATCCATCACTAAATTCAAAACGAAAGTTATCGCTGGTGGCGCGAATAACGTACTAGCTGAAGCTCGTCACGGTGACCAATTGAAAGAATTGGGCATCCTTTACGCTCCAGACTACGTAATCAACGCCGGTGGTTTGATGAACGTATTCGTTGAACTTGAGGGCTACTCTCCAGAGCGCGCATTTGAGAAAACAAAACGCGTTTACGATAACATTCTTAAAGTTTACGAGATCGCAAAACGTGACAATATCGGTACACACACTGCTGCGGACCGTATGGCTGAAGAGCGTATCAACACAATTGGTCGCTTGAAACAACGTCACCCAGGTAAATCTTCTCGTTCATTCACAACGTTGAAAGAAGTTTACAACAGATAATCGGCGGCAGCCGGCAGAGCTGAAGCGCCGGTCGGCGCGTAAGCTGAAGCAGCTTAAAAGCACTTTTAGAGGCTCGTTACCTTCTGGTAACGGGCCTTTTTTTTATTCCTGTCGACGCAGCGAACTAGAGGTCTCTCGGGGTTGACTCTCATAGGGTCCAGTTTAACAATTATTCGGTCTAAGTATTTATTAACAGCGAGGAATTATCTTGAGCACGAAGTTTACTAAAGAAGAGTTGAAAAGCCCTGACCAAGTCACAAAAACATTGAGAGAAGGATTTGTCTGGACGACAACTCACTCCCAAATCGTGATCACTGCTGTTATCGCATTCATCGTTGTTGGCGCTGGCGCTTCTTTGATGAATTACTTCTCTACTAAAAAAGAAAACGCAGAACAGGCTAAATACTTCGTATTGGAAAAAGCCTATACAGAGAAAAAACGTGGCTTTGAAGAGGTGGCTCGCGCTGAAGCGACAGCCGCTAACGCTAAAGACAAAAAGACAGCTCCAGCTGTTGATCTTAGCAAAAAAGCTTCTGGCGACGTTCAGAAGGATTTCGGTTCTGTGATCACTGGCTTTGAAGCGATGATCAACGAAGCTCCAAAAACAACAGCTAGCCAAATGGCAGCATTGAATTTGAGCGACATCTTTGTTTCTTACAAAAAATATGATGAAGCTATGGCTGCATTGACTAAAGTTGAAGCTGGTTTGAATAAATCAGACCTGACTTCAGGACTTGTATGGATGCAAATGGGCAACGTATTGGCTGATAAAGGTGATTGCAAAGCTGCGATCGACAAATGGGCTGTGATCGTTGGCTCTAAAGCTTTCTCTTTTGCTCATGACGAAGCAAAATTGCGCCAAGGTCTTTGCTATGAGTCTTTGAATGACACAGCTAAGGCTGAGGCTCTTTACACTGAGGTTTCTAATCCTGCAGCTGATCCGCAAACGATGGATTCTGTTTCTTCTCGTGAAGCAGCTAAGTACCTTCGTTTGTTGAAAGCTAAAAAGAATCTTTAATAGTCGGGAAACAAGACCATGAAGTTTTTGTACCTAGGGGCTTTGGCTCTATTGATGGCGGGCTGTACGACAATTGATCAATCGGTTGATAAAACGATGGACCAATGGCGCGCCCTAAATAACAGCAAGAGAACTTTCGAAGTAAAGACTGCATGGGTTCGTCAAACAACTCATAAAGACAATCTGGGATTCCGTAAAATCAACCGTATGACACCGCTTTTGGCTGGTGAATTGGTGATTCAAGGTAACGGTATGGACGGGATCTCTGCTTATGGCCGTGAAGACGGTCAGTTGAAATGGTCTTTGCCTATTAAAAATGGTGTTGAACCAAGTGCGACACTGATTCGTGATCGTCTTTTTGTTGGTGCGAGTGATGGAAACTTCTATTCTATCGAAGCTAGCACAGGCCGTGTTCAATGGACTTTCCCAACTAAATCAGAAAACCTATCTGAACCTTTACTTGATGAAGGTATTGTCTATTTCCTAGCTGGAAATAACGTTCTATATGCGTTGGATGCAGCAACAGGCCGTCAGGTTTGGTTGTACTCTCGCCAAGACACATCTGTGTTCTCTATTCGCGGCGGCAGTAAGCCAGCAATTCGTAATGGCAACTTGTATATTGGTTTCTCTGACGGCTCTTTGGTGGCGTTTAATGCGAAATCAGGCGCTATCACATGGGAGCTTCAGTTAAATCGCAACAAGCGTTTCCGTGATATCGATGCAAGTCCCATCCTAGATGGCGATCAAATCTATATCGCGGGTTACGATGACAAGCTTTATGCTGTTTCAGCCACAAAAGGCGAAGTCATGTGGCGTGTAGATCAAGGCGGATACAGTTCTGTCTTGGTAGGTCCAGATCGTATTTACTATCCAACGACAGGTGGCGAAGTTCTGGCATTGAATAAAGCCAATGGTCAAAAAGTCTGGAGCTTTAAAGTTCAAGACGGTATTGCCACTCAAGTAAAACTCTTTAAAGGCATTCTGACATTTGGGGAGTCCCAAGGTCGCCTTCAGTTCTTGGATGCTTCTACAGGCCAAGTCCTGGGCAATATGGAGCCAGGTCGCGGTATTCTTTCCTCCCCGCAAGTGGATGAAAAAAGTAACCGTGTGTATTTCATCTCTGGGGAAGCTAATTTGTACGCCGTTGATGCACAATGGGTTCGTAGCAATTACTAAATCAAAAGTCGGGGAGAGTTGAATGAGAAAACTAGTTACAATGCTTATTCCGGTTCTAATTTTAGCGGCCTGTTCACATGGTGACTGCCGTGGTGAAAAAAGAAAAAACTCTCAAGCAAACCCTGAAACAGGAGCTGCTGTGGCGACTACTTCAAATGCTTCCGATCGCGTAAAAGTCTTTAAACCAGATGGTTCTTTGCAATGTGGCCAGGGGAAAAGAATCCCCGTGGCAGATATGCAAAAGGAACTGGGTTCTATCCAAGTTTTCTCTAGCAAAAATCAAAACGACGGCATGATGCGCATCCAAGTTTGCGGTAGCCCCACTGGTAACTGCAACGTGTATGAAATCGATCGCAAAGATCTAGCGGCCGCTCAAAAAGCCGGCTTTAAAGAGTGGACTGCAGAGTAATCTGCCCCACCGTCTCATATTGAGACGTCATTATTACGTACACCTAGATGACGATTCTCGCGGGGAGTGCTGGAAACTCCCCGTATAGTTCCTAAATTCAACAACTTAACCTCGCACTCCTTTTGCATTTTGAATGCCTTGAGGTGTTCTATGGTTAAAAAGGTGCTTCTGGCAGTGCTGTCGGTTTCTATTGGTGTAAGCTCGGTAAGAGTTTACGCAAAGCCCGTAGATTCGTCGGATCGATACGTTCAAGACGTTAAAATGCACGGCGAAGCCATTGAACAATTAGAAATGCTTCTAACTGTTGATAGAGCCCATTTCTATGCTCAAAACCTAGCTGATGCCTTTGAAGGAAAAGTTGATCCTGAAATCATCAAAGCACTTCGTAGCGTGACGCCTGAGGATCTTTATCCGAGCGGTAAAGGTATTTATCTTAAGACAATCAATCAGCACAAAGCCATTCTTGATTTAGTTTCTCAAAAGCTAGCAGACAAAGGATTTAAAATCACGGATGCGGCTTTAGCGGAAAAGCTGCAATGGAATTATGAGTTCTTTAAAAACAAAATGGCCGCGCGCTTTATCTTAAAAGAATATCAAGAGGCCCGCAAAGCTGAGCCTATTAATCTAGTCGAGGTTGAGGCCCCAGCTCAACGATCTGTGCCTAAAATCTCTGGGACAAAGTACCTACTAGATACAGAAAGATATATTGCAGAGAAAACAACTCGAGCGATTTTCTGGGACGCCATCATTAGTGATCGAGATTTTTATTTCCACGTGGGAAATCAACAGGATTTCCAAAACACGGTAAAGGCTAATAAAATTAGAATTCTTCATGAAGTGAAGCCGATGGCTAACAACTACAATAAGATCTTTTTTGTCTATGATGAGAGAACCAATCGTTATGCTTATATGATGAACTTGATCTCTGGCGATGACCGAGTCAAACATCTGATTGCTCAATTGCGTTTGATTAAATTCGAGGGAAAGACCTTCTTTGATAATAAAAAAGACAAGGTTCGTGTTTTTGGTGACGTGGCTGAGTTTCACAAACGCCAAGAAAATGCTTTGATCGATATCTATAGACGCCTTCCAAAGGCTGACAAAGTCATTATTGGTCAAAAGGGTGCTATTGAGGATGCGATTAAAAATGCAGGTATGCTGAGTGTTCTGACAACAGACACTCAATCGACACTTAATTCAATGGCTCTTCCGCAAAACAAGGCTGATAAATTCAGCAAGATCGTGACTGATGCTAAAGTAACAAGTGCTTTCCAGCTTTCAGCTATACAAAAAAGCCCGGTTAAGGTTGATGTCGCTTATCAAAACGCGAAAGACACCGTAGCGAGAAACTATGCTCAGTTCACATCGGAACAAGCCAGCCATGAGTTCTCTGATTATCTTCTTTTAGACAAGGATGGAAACGTAAAACGCTGGAGAGTGATCTCTGCGGTTTGGGGCGATGAGATTAAGCCTATCGCCATTGCTCTTCGTAAAACAAATCATATGGACATCGTTTACATCGGTACTGCTGGTGCTATTGATGGTAAGGGCCTCAAAGTCGGCGATGTAGTCGCTGGCTCTTACGTTACCACTCATGAAGGACACAAATTGCCATTCTCTGAGGGTAAATTACAACCGACACCTTCAGAGCGTCCTTACGTCGTTGGTCAAGTTCACACCCCATTTGAGGAGACAGACACGTGGCTTAAAAAGCAAGGTCCAGGCATGGATATCGTGGAGGTTGAAACAGGATATCTCCGCCAACAGTTGGATTATGCTACTAAACTAGAGGCTTATTTCTTGATTTCAGATGTTGTGGGTTCTGAGAGCGAAACATTAGCTCATGCGGCTCAGTCTTCTTCCAAACGAAAAAATGGCCAACTGCGTTTGCTTGAAAACCTCTTTGTCAGCAACGGAATCGTGGCACCTATTTCAAACTTTGAACCTATTCAAGGTGATGCGGTATTCAGAACGACTTTGAAAAAAGCTCAAGAGCTTCGTCCATCACGAGACATTTTATCTTTGTTCCAGATTACTCAGGTGGCAATTCGTAATGGTAAAACTTCTGTGGAAGATCTAGAAGCTTTGCTGAAAAAAGAACCTGCATTTGATCGCTGGCAAATGGATGCTCCCTTAAAAATGCTAGGTGGCCTTTTGCATACCGTACAAAATAGACTTACCAAAAAATCTCCGATTGGGATCATTGCTAATGAGATTTTCAACGGGACTTACAACCCGAAGGTGAAAACCGAAGTTACTATTGTTTTGCCTGAAGGCGTATCTGTCGCAGCGATGAAGCAATCCCTGGGCGACCGTTGGCCGTTCTTTCATAAGGCATTGAATGCATACTTTGACCTCAAGATGGTTGAAGCAAAGCAGGCTCCGACGAGCCAAATTAAATATACATTGGCAAAAGATTACAGCTCTTTCTACGAGCTATATCGCGAAGAGGTCTTGCATAAAGCTGGTTTCATTAGCGAAGTCGATGATGCTGGCAGAAATCGTGTGAAACAGATCCCTGGTCTTGCTGGAGGCGTAAAGTGCGAAGCCGTTTTCCGTTAATTCTTATTGCGACTTTCCAAATGACGGTGGTTCCAGCCCAGGCTGGTATTTTGTCGAAGCTGATCGATAAACTGACTGGTAGAGGCGTTTATTCCTCTTTTCAAGAGCTCAGTGTTGATGAGTCGATGCAGGAGTTCGTAAAATCAATCAACAGCAAGAATGTAGGCTTTTTTAAAAGCGATCCGAATCCTTTAAGAACTTCGACATTTGCTCAAGCTGAGAAGGTCAGTTTTATTAATAACGACAACCATACGCAGATTGTTTCTGAATATCGTGTGGATGGATTGTATTTGACCTTTCAGTACGATGAAATCGCAGTCAAAAACCCTGAATTAATGTTGAAAGACTTAAATGTTTTTACGGTTCTGACACGTTTTCACGAAGTAAATAATATTTCTTCCCACAGACCGTTCTTGGCTACAGTTCTAGAGTCTCCCCATAGCTGGGTTGAGACTCAACGAAATGCTCTGGATGGTAGTGTTATTTCAAAATCACGCCTACAAGATATCGAGTTAGAGCTTCTGCGTTCTAATGTTAGCTTGGTGAATACTGAATTTATCAATGCTCTTACTAAAGATTCCAGCACCGCAAAAAGTCGTTTGCCGCTAGAGATTGAAATCGCTGAAAAGAAATCAGCAGAACTTCGTCTGCAAGCGCAAGTTCAGGCCAAAAAACAACAGAAAGCTTTGGATAAATTAAGAGATGAATCGGGGACTCTAAAAAATTTTGAGTCTATGGATGAAAAGCTCAATGATTTGATCCTTAAAAACGATCGCGCCGGTGTTGCTCGTATGCTGGAAGCTTACTTACCTTGGTCCGTGATGGAGCCAGGGGAGATTAAGGCTTGGAAAATTTGGCTTCAGGCGATTGAATTTCCCGATAACTCGAAAATGGCTGTGGCTTTCCGTGGCGTAGATTATTCAACGGATAAAGTTCAACGTCTAACGCTTCCATCCGGCGAAGAACGTTTTGGTTTTATGTCGACGGTTCTAACTAAGAATCAAGGAAGTTACTCGCGACGTTTAAGATCTCTGTCTACAAATCGCGTGAAAAATGGTGATGTGGCCGCCGACGTTTTAACAGACAGTGTTTTTGTTGGAAAAATATCTGACCAAATGAGTGCTCACGCAAAAAATCCGTCAGCCTCAAGCTTTATTTCTTTTACGTACAGTCCAAGTGTCGCAACACGCTTTATTGGCCGTGATAAAAGCACTGTAATTGATGGAAACAAGGTCTATAAGCCAGGTGGTGGCTTTTTAGCGGTACAGATGGATTCAAGACGTTTGTTTCCAAACTTTCCTTCGATGTTTGGGAAAGAAATCGAACTTTTAGCTCCGCTAATAATCTTTCCAGATGAAGTGGTTGCCTTTAAAGAAAGTCATTTCAGAAACCATGAGTATGAAGAATTGATGGAAAAGATCGCGATTAAAACCGGCAATGATCCTAAGACTTGGGAGCGCATGAGCGATGTTCCTAAGATCGATATTGCGAACTATAAACGCGATGGTTTTGCTTTCTTTAAAGAACTGAATGAAAGGCCTTTAAATGCAGGATCTTGCAGTAAGGTCTTTGTTCAATGAAACATAATCAATAATTCAAATAAGTAGTCTTAAAGATGGCTGATCGTTTCATCGGCCATTTTTCATTTCATTCGACATCTTTAGGTGAGATTCTGTTTACGAAATCAGGAGGTCGTAAATGGAAATCGCCTTTTTGGGTGCCGCTGGAACTGTCACAGGTTCAAAATTCTTGGTGAACGATAAAGGCACGCGCATTCTGGTTGATTGCGGAATGTTTCAAGGATTCAAAGATCTGCGTGAATTAAACTGGCAAGATTTTCCATTTGATACACGAGATATTAACGCTGTTGTTTTAACTCATGCTCATCTGGACCATTGTGGTGCTTTGCCTTTATTGGTGAAACGTGGATTTAAAGGACCTATTTACTGCACACATCCAACATTAGAACTCACGCAAATCATCTTAATGGATTCCGCCAAGATCCAAGAGGAAGATGCTGATTACGCTAATAGAAAAGGCTTTTCCAAACACCGTCCAGCCCTGCCTTTATATACCACTGAAGATGTTGAACGTACTTTACCGATGTTAAAACCCATCGATTTACATACGCCATTTCAAATTGGATCTTTAACGATTGAATTCTTTAGTTCAGGACATATTTTAGGGGCTGCTTCAGCATCAGTTTCAAACGGTGTTAAAAAGATCCATTTTTCGGGTGATTTAGGTAGGTATTCAGACCCTTTAATGCCTGAACCTGAAGCTTTGTCTAAAACAAACTATGTGGTGATGGAATCTACTTATGGAGATCGCGATCATTCAAACGTTTCATCTAAAGAAGTCCTTAAAAACTGCATTTTAGAGATCGCAAAATCCAGGGGAGTCTTGTTAATTCCAAGTTTTGCAGTAGGGCGGGCGCAAAATCTGTTATTTGAAATCACTGAATTAAAAAGAAACGGGGAAGTCCCCGCCCAAATCCCCGTTTACTTTAACTCGCCAATGGGCCATGAGGTGGCAAAACTCTATGAGGAATATCATGGGTTTCATCGTCTCGGATCAGGTCAATTTGCAGAGATTATGTCTGAAGTTCACACAGTTAAAACGGCCGAAGATTCTAAGGCTTTAAACGATGATAAATCGGGCCCAAAAATCATCATCGCAGCGAGCGGAATGTTAACTGGTGGCCGAGTTTTACATCATGTGAAAGCATTGGCACCTGATTCAAGAAACATGATCTTGCTGGCTGGATTTCAAACACCAGGAACTCGTGGACATAGTTTATTAACGGGCTCTAAAGAGATCAAAATCCATGGTCTTTATGTAGATATAAACTGCAAAGTTGTTTCATCGGATTCGTTTTCAGCACATGCAGACAGAAGCGAGCTTTTAAGATGGCTTAAATCAGGCCCACAGGCACCGGAAAGAGTCTTTCTGGTGCATGGAGAAAGCCAATCTGCAGATGAGCTTAGAAAGCGTATAAATCGCGATTTGAATTGGGATGTCGTTGTGCCAAGAATGAATCAAATCATCGCAACGAACTGAGCTTTAAGAACCTAGGTATTTAGGCCTGAAAAAGGCCTCTAATATGGTTATATCAGATCTGACACATATATGATGTTACATAATATAACTTATCAGAAGCTTTTATGGGCCTTTTCCAAAGCCCACTTTAACGCCTATTTCTGTGGTTTTAACTATAAAGGATCACGATCCAAAGAGCTTCTAGATTCGCAGCGAAGTCTGGCTTTTCTCTTTTCGCCTTTTAAAAAGGCCTGAACTCTTCCTGTTGCATTGAACATGGGAATCGCATCTGGGATTTCGACAATGGTACTGATCTTGGTTTCAAGATCTTTGATTTGCAATCTCATCGGGCTTCCATCAACCATCCAAGTGCGAACACTGAATTCAAATCCACCTTGATTATAAAGGTGTTCATTTTGATCCACTCCAGGTTTCCAAGTGAAGATATTCTGGTCGTCATTAAGCTCAATAGAACAAGTCACATCGACATTAAATAATGCCGGCGTATTGGTAAAACCAAAGATGCCAGTTTCAGAGCGCGGTAAATCACTTAAAACTTCATCAACTTGTCTGCGCAATTCAGACTCTTCCAATCCTGTATAGATAAGCCCGATAATTTGGCGTGTTCTATATGAACTTTCATCGCCGAATTTCTTGCGAAGAGCAAAATAGATTTGTTCATGCAACAGAACCGCCGCTTTTTGATACGATGAAAACTCATAGGTATCCCATACGCGTGTGGAATACAGAATTTTTCCATCCATTGTGGCTGTCGCTAATTGAACATAAGAAACCAGACCACCAGGGCAACTTGTTGCTGGTGGTTTATAAAGTAATTCTGCATCTGGGATGTAACTTAAGGCCCCGTCCATCGCGACCAAAGAGCTACCAATTGGTAGAATTTTTTCCGTTAAAATAGCATCAAGATTCGGAAGGACGTCTTTAATGTATTTGCGTTGCTCATGAAGCAAATCCCAAACGTTGCCTTCTTTTTCTTTAAGGCCACGGGCCATGTAAAACTCAACCTTCGTCAAATCGGCAGATTTAATCCAAATGACTTTCCCGGTACCATCGTTTTTACGACAAGCCCAACCGCCGCCGCCATTATTCACGCGCGGAGCTGCGATCGCTGTATCAATAGCAAGCAATGAAATTAGAAATAACATCCATTTCATACGAGGTCCTTTTTGGAAGATTTAGAAAGTGCGTAAAATTGCAAATTAACTTGGTAAACTTCTTCGCCCGGATTTTTTTCTAAATCACGAATGAATTGATCCATAAATAAACGAAGACGTTTTTTTGCTTTGGGAATATCTGATTTCAAAATCGGAATTGAAGCATTTTGAAATTCAATTTCTTCAACAGTTTGTGATGTCAAAGCCATTGCCGCCAAATGCAATTGCTGGCGGTGATTTTCACGAACCGCTTGCGATGGCACATCATGAGGAGTGGAAATATCACCATCATTAACAGCCACGTATTTGCCATTTTCTTTATTGATAAACCCAAGCTTTAACAAGCGCTGGAAAGATTCCTTGGCAACTTCAGTGGGAATCCCCAATCTCTCCCCGATCCATTTCCCCGTCCCACGAAAATCTTTCGTATTTAACAAGGCTAAAATCGCAAAGTGATGCCAGTCGGCGACAGCTTTAAATTGCTCCAAAGAAAGAACAGTTTTCGGGGCTTTTTGAGTTTTAAGAATTCGTGCACGTAATTGCTGGCCGCTGCGTGAGGTCTCGATCAATTGATCGCGAGCGACGAGTCTCATTAAATGAGCTTCTTCTTCAGGAGAAAGATCCAAAATTTGACTGATCTTACTGGCAGCCCCAATAGATAAAGTCTTTTGGGAGTTCATGACTCGCGACAAGTAAGAGTGGCTCATGCCGGCGATTCTAGCGAAGCTTCGCAAACTCATATTGCGATGAGAAACTTTGCTTAAGAATAAGTCCCGCAAAAAACCCTGATAATCTTGGTATTCTAATGGAGAAATCATGGCCCCGATATAGTGGGCAAACACTCAGAAGTCTATAAGCTTGGTGCCTTCTGGTAACCATTTCCATGAACCGGTTGAATCCGGCCTCAGGGCGATACCGGTGACCTCAGGACACCATAAAATTAGTTTAAGATAATATGATTATTTACGATGACTATGTTGGAGATCGGCTCCAGAAGCTCTAAATGAACATGGGGCTTGTGAGGGCTGTGATTTCCCAGGACGGAATTATTATCGATACGGAATCTGCGACGGCCATCAGCACTTAAATAAACGCCGCTGCCAGGTTGGCCAATTTCTTTATAACCAGAACCCATCCATTTTTCACCCAAGGATAAAGCCTCAGTCTGATTGATTCTATAACGACTAGTGATTTGACCATGGCCTTCGATAGTTTCAATGATGACGTCATTTAAAAGAGGTTCCGAAACAGATTCTTTAAGGGGGGCAGATCTAAGAATTTTATCAGAAAAAATCGAGCGACACTGAAGGTTGGTTTCCGCCTTCGCAAAGGAGGTTACCAAAGCCATCACGGCAATAACAATGAGCTGAATTAGGAATTTGGCTTTAGTACTTACGAACTGCATGCGTGTTCCATGTGCGATTTCTAGGCCGCCTTAATATCTAATATAACCGACCTCAGAGAGAGGCCGCTGATAACACTCTGAACAGATGCCATTTTAAGTCAGGCCCCCGCCTTGCATTTTTAAAAAGACATGAGAATTCTGCTCCCCAAATTCATTATAATGGCTTTGAAAGCCTTTATGCTGGCTATGGCTTGTACAGCTGTCATGCCTTTACAGGCATTGGCGGCTCATAGCTGTGAGTACGTCTTTGCGGCAGAATTAACGACTGTCCCTGAGGCCTTTTACCAGCGCCTTGGCGGCAAACCTTTGAATGATAAATCGATAGACTCTGAAAAGACTCTCGCTAACGTTTTGAAGCTGACTGAAAAGCTCTTTCAAGCAAACTCACGAAATGTCGAGCAAGGGCGAGTGTATAATCCCATTCGTTTGTCTGATTATTCTGTGGAGAGTGTTAAACTCATGCCGGGTAAGTTCGCTGATGGTTACGGCGTCTTTATCGTGAAACTAAAAAGTCGCGTCGACGAAGACGATATCAGCTACGAATATGTGCGCTCGAATGGTGTTGCCGCGTTTATGGATAAATCCCTCCAATTCAGACAAGAGGGGCATCATGACCCTTTAGTGAAGCGCTATAAGGCTGCTTATTTGGAACACGAGACTGTTCGCTTAGTTGATCAAGGCGAAGTCTATCTTTCAAGTCTCCCCGATCAAATTCAGCTTTCTCGGGTGATGAATGCTTCAGAGAAAATACAATGGGCTCGAGGCAATCCCATTAAAGTAGGACCGTTCGGTGCGAAAACTCACTTTGCTGTGAACTATTTTAAATTTCAAGGCAACGAGCCGGTTTTAATTCCTTTTTCAAAACAGGAACTTTTACAAGCTTATCGTCGCGGAGATGTCGAAGTGAATACTTATGACGTGCTTAAGCGTGATGAAATATGGACTGGGAAAATAGATTTAGAATTTGAAGTGGTCTTTAACGGTCTTAAAGCTATGGAATCCCTAAGACCGCATTTACAAAAAGTACTAGTCCATCAAACCGCGGATTAACAATTCCGCCGAAGCTGGGTTTGTCGCCAACGGCACATTGTGCACATCACACAAACGCATCAACATAGAAATATCGGGGTCATGGGGATGCATTCCTAATGGATCTCTAAAGAAAATCACGCCCTGACATTTCTTGGTTGCGACTTCGGCAGCGATTTGTGCATCACCGCCTAAAGGTCCTGACAAACGACGAGTCACTTTCAAGCCAGCGGCTTGCAACAAACGCCCTGTATTTCCAGTAGCAGAGATATTGTATTTCTTAAACTCATCAATGTGATCCCGAACAAAGGACACCATAAGCGCCTTTTTACCATCGTGTGCGATTAGAGCCAGATGCTTCTTGGTTTTCTTCTTCATGAACAACGACCTTACTGAAGTTGATTGAGTTGAGCTTGCTTTTCTCGCAAGAGCTCCTGAATAGATCGAATCACTTCCTGTTGTCCTTGTAAATTTCTTTCGGCTTGTTGGGCCTGAGATTGGCCCGACATCTGGGAATATCGTCGCTGCCTATAGGCGTACTCAAGTCGTTGAATATCTTCTCTTAACGAGGTGATTTCACTTTGAGTCTCTTCACGGGCTTGGGCATTGTCACTGGCAACTTGACGTGCCTGAGTTTGAATCGCTTGAGATTGTTCTAATGCCCGAGCAGACAGCTCGAGTTTCTGCACTTTCATATTTTGCAGCTGCTGTGTTTGATCGATCAAAAGCTGTTGCAATGTTTGTAGTCTAGCCTGTTTTTCGTTTATATAGTTGTTATTCAAATTCCAGAATGCAATTTCCTCTTGAGTATTTCTTAGTAAAGCCTCTTGATCACGGATGTTTTGATCCATTTGCTCTTGATAAAAGCGCAGTGAAGTATCTTGCTCGGTTTGCAGACGTTGAGCTTCACGCTGGATATCTGACTCCGACATCTGATCTCCCCGCAAAAGGTCTGTAAGATAGGAGATCTCTTGAGTGGCGTTGCTGATTTGATTTCGGTAACTCAGCTCGGTTTGCGTGGGATTACTGCGTCGACGAATATCATCGATGTATTGCTGCTGAGTTTCGAGCTTTTGGTTCTCTTGATACAATTGATTAGAAAGAGACTGAATCTCTTGCTGAAGTTGGTTTTTCCGAACGCTATTATCTGGCAAAGAGGCTGCGACAGTAGGTTCCGCCACCGCCGCTGTTGTTCGACGACGCAACAATCTTTGCGTGTCATCGTTTTGCTCCGAGACGATTTCCTGTGTTCTTTTAAGATCCTGGCCGAATTTTGCAAACCAAACAGCAAAGCCCACAACAATGATCACGACCAGCAGGAACAAGGAATTTTTAGTCATCTTACCACCTAGACCGGGATCTCCACGATGGAACGAATTCCATTTCTAGCTGTCATGGCGTGAACCACAGCTCTAAGTCCCATAATAGTTTTCCCTTGAGCACCGATCACTTGCCCGAGGTTGTCTTTCGCGCAATTCACTCTATACACCGTGGTCTTTGGACCCACGTAAGTAGTCACCGTAACTGTGTCGGGTTGGTCTACCAAATAGCGGACCAGCTTCTCAATCAACAGACGGATCTCTTCGCGGTATTCATCCGCATTGACATCATCGCCTTTAATGCGATTTTCGTCTTTAAACCCCTTATATGATTCCATATCGTTCATTTCGAAACTCCTCTGATAAAATCAGCAGCTCCCTGACGATTGAAACTACAGTGCCATCCATAAACTGGAGCCCACTGCGCCTGGAAGCCATATTTTTTAATTGTTTCTACGAAAATTTCTGAACCCTCTTGAAAACCAAAATTATCTCCCCGACCCGTTGAAACATAATAGAGCGGCTTCAAGATTTCGGTGGGATAGATCGCTGGTAACTTCATCGGATCGTGCTGATCCCAATCTGCCTGATCTACGATATAACGCTTTGAAATATCAATAATCGAATCTACTAAAAGACTTTCAGCATGGGTTCGTTGTTTATAGTCATCGATCTCGTCCGGAGTCGCAAAAGGCCCCATCACTGTCAAAGCGGGACATAACAAAACCACTCGCGAGAACATGCCGGGGTTTCTTAAGGAAGCTTCGGCGGCATTAAATCCACCCATGGATTGCCCAATAACCATCCGTCGTCCACCAGATAAACCGCCGACCTCGTTTTCTAAGTAAGGCAGGATTTGCTCGCGAAACAAATTCAGATACTGGAACTTTTGATTTGCAACCAGCATCCACACCGGACCAAAGGAAATTGAAATCACTGTGGGTTCGTACTTGCGAGCCAACCAGTGTTTTGCAATGGATCGAGTGTCTGATTTTTTAAACCAGGATTGTTCTGAACCGGAAATACCATGAAAGAAAAAAATGATGTCTTTATTGTGAGTGCGATCCACCTGATTAATACAGTATTTGGTATTCACACCAGAGAATATTTTAGAGGAACAATGATAATCCAAAACACCTGCCAGAGATGTTTTTAGATATAGAAAAGTAAATAGCGCCAGATACAGCGCGGGACTTCTCATGGGAGCCTCCATTTAAAATAGGCTCCGTCATGAAAACTCTAAATTCAATTTGCAATGTCGAAATCTTCGCGAACTCTGTGTTTAGACACGAGAACTTGTTCACCTGTATTCAGGCAACGAAGATAGAAATGATTGTAGCCAGTATTCGTGATCACAAAACGACTCGGGGCCTTCGGAGAAATCTTTTTCGCCAACACCGAACCCACATCCAGGGTTTCATACTTTTTTAAAAGCTTCTGAGAAACCTGCGCACGATAAACATGCAAGCCCACAGCGGCCACCAAAAAGATCAACGCTGTAATCCCACACACGATCCAGTGAAACTTTTTGTCCAGCAAAATAGAAAACGAAACCGGTGCCATCACAGACACCAATACGATCGCAGCCGTTAGGCGGCGTTCCTGTTTTTGATACTTTCTAAATTCGTCGGAAAAAGTAGATGACATCTGGCAAACCCTCTCGCTGGGAGACTCATATAAGAACACAAAAGGTTAATGTTCTTCGAGTCCAGAATTGGTTAAAGTTTTGTTGGGTATTTTTTTGCTGCTCCGTTTCCGTTGCTGACAGCAGCTTTGGTCTGCGTTCTCCTGAAAGAACCAGTGAGGTATTTATGCAACTTTTGCTTTCCCTTTTGTTCGTTCTGCCAGGAATGGCGTTTGCCCAATCTCAGGACAGTCAGTCTTGTCAGGATCGTGTTGAGAGAGGCGGCAGCATCCAGGTGCAAATGCGCCCCACAGCCTCAGGATCGTGCTTTGTTTCGGTCAGTAACTTCAAGGGCAACTCGATGGTTTACCGCGGCTACGTCTTTGCTGAAGACGGGAACCTGATGATCTTTAACTCCTTTGGAACTGGACCTATCTCAGAATCCACGGGAGCGCGTGAGTTCTATACATTTCCGCGTCGCCACACAAACCCGACATTCAAATGGAATGAAGAAGTTCGTCGTTTGGAAGTCACCTCGACTGTGGGAGATGAATATTACTTCGATTATGAAACAGCCCAACTGTCTGGGATGAATAAGGCTGAAGTTCAGGTCGCTTCTGAAATCACACCTTACAACAACGGCGGCGTAGAGATTAAGAAGTATCAAGGCTTGATCCTGGACGCTGGATTCAAACGCGGCTCAGCACCTACGGGAGTTCCAAAAGCCAAGGCAAAGTTTATCGATGCCGCAGGAACTTCATGTAATATCTTAATTGGTGATGTGTTCACCTACAGCCCTGATGGCGATCCCTACATCAAATATTCTGATAAGAATTTGGCAAAGTACTTAAAAACGAAATGCCCGAAATTGAAATTTCCAGCAAACTAGAAATCTAATGAAAAAGGGGAGTTAACCACTCCCCTTTTTCTTTTCCTGGACTCCCCTGAGCCCCATTTTTGAAAATTACTCTTTCAGTTTCGGTGTGACTTTAAGCTCAATCACTTTTCCGGAGCGCAAGACTTTTAAAGTCGTCTCTTTGTTCGGCTTCACCGCTTGAAGTGCATAAACGTAATCGTAAATGTTATCGATCTTAGTGTTATCAAACTCGATCATGACGTCTTTTTCCAGAAGTCCGGCTTTTTCAGCTGGACTGTCTTTTGAAACACCTGAAAGCAGAACTCCTTTGATGCCTTCTTGAGTGTAGTCAGGAATTGTTCCCACATAGACTCGGAAGATTCTGCCTTCCATATTATTCTGTGAGCTTGCGACCTTAACATATTTTACTGAAGTTTTGGACGACATCGCGATCTGGTCATTAAACCCTTTCACGACATCTAAAACTTTCACTAGACCTTCAAAGTTCAACAAATCCATCGTGTCACGTGGCGTATGATATTCCTGGTGAGCCCCTGTAAAGAAATGCGCCGTCGGAACTCCCGCCATATAAAGAGCCAAGGAATCTGTCGGCAAGTAAGGATCTTCTTGAGTCACCATGGGAACCAGGGTTTTCGCTTCCACTTGCTCTGCCATTGCAGTCCAGGTGTCACCAGACCCCAGGCCTTGCACAAACAGACGATCACGCAGGCGGCCCACCATATCCATATTTAGATAAGCTTCGATCTTGCGAGTGCCCATTTCTTTGGTGAAGTGAGTGGAACCAAGATTCCCAAGCTCTTCGCCGGACCACACAGCAAACATCAAGCTCTTCTTAAGCTTTCCTGGTTGGGTCTTTTGCAAATTTGCATAGTAATGAGCAAGCTCCATCACGCCAGCAACACCCGAAGCGTTATCATCAGCTCCACCGTGAGGAAGACCTTGTTCGTCCTTTTTAGCTAGCGAACTTCCCGCAACTCCCAATCCTAAATGATCTCCGTGAGCACCAATCAAAATACTGGACTTCGCACCTTTGACTGGAAGCTCAGCAATGACATTAATGCCTTTAGATTTTTGATATTGCAGATCAATATTTGCCTTTAAATACGTAGAAGGAATGGCAATTCCTGGCGTAACTTCGCCTTTATCCAACACGGACTGCTCAGATTTAAGATCTTTCCCCGCACGTTTTAGCAAGTCATCCGCCAATTTCGCAGACACTCGAATCACGGCGATACTGGATTCAGAAAGTGAACCCTCGAATTTAACAGAACCAAACGCATCCGAACGCTGACTTGAAGGACCATAAACAGCGATCAAGCCGACAGCTCCTTCATTTTTTGCAACCGTAACCTTATGTTGCATTCTTGAGTATAGATTCAAATACTGGCGGCGGGCTGAAGGAATATTCTCGGGAAGATCCGTAAAGACCATCACCCATTTGTTTTTAACATCAAGGCCCTTATAAGAATCATAAGCGGCCTCTTTGTCAGATGCGGGGGCTTTAATGCCGTAGCCTGCAAAAACAATCGGCGCACCACTGACTGGACCGTTCTTAGAAAACGAAAGCGGTTGATAATCCTGAGAGACCTTGAGATCTGATTTACCTTTACCAATAACCTCAAGTAAGTTCTTATCACCCAGACTCACACCTGAAGTAAACTCGAAGGTTTGGAAGTAAGTCCCTTTAGTTCCTGCGGGTTTTAATCCCCAGGCCTTAAATAGCTCCGCTAATTTATCGCTGTAAACTTTCTCTTGAGTGCCACCCGTACTGCGGCCTGCAAATTCATTCTGTGTTAAATAACCCACCCAAGTTTTAAGATCGGTCACATTGATGTCAGCAGATAAAGACGCTTTGGCTGGATCGTTAGTGGGTAATTTCAACAGACGACGAGCCTGAGCATCGTCCCACTTAGCCATCACAATCTGTGAATCCCCTTTTTGATTTCTGTGGGTCCAGGACAAGTTTTTGCCGTCTGGCGTGAAAACCGGAAGACCATCAAAGTCATCGGCGAAAGTCACACGCACTGGATCTGATTTTCCCGCAGCATCCACAATGAACAACTCAAAATTTGTGAAGCCCAAGACACTCGACCCAAACACAATGTAATCACCTGATGGATGAAAGAAAGGCGCCCAGGACATGGACTTCAATTTCGTCACGGGCTTTTGCTCGCTGCCATCGATATTCATCGTATAGATTTCAGCCATCGTTCCTAAGGCATTGAAACGACGCCAAGTGATCTTTTTACCATCGGCACTGAAAAAGGGACCGCCATCGTAACCTTTGGCATCCGTCAGACGGCGCACATTAGATCCATCCGCATTCATAATATAAATATCCATCATGTAGGACGGATCTTGATCAAAGTACTTCTGGTCTTCTGAAGACATTTTTTCAGTATAGGCCGCGCGATTGGAGGCGAAAACAATATGCTTCCCATCTGGGGAGTAAGCGCCCTCCGCATCGTAGCCTTTTTCTTTAGTCAGACGCTTCAGGTTCTTACCTTCAAGGTCAGAAGTCCAAATGTCGTAGTTTTCATCAAAGGACCAAGAGTACTTAGCTTTAACGGCCTTTTTACGGTTCTCGATCTCCTCAGTCATTTTCTTTTTAGAATCAGGATCTGCATGAGTGGACGAGAACATGACTTTTTTCATCGAAGGATGAATCCAGCCACAAGTGGTTTTACCCGTACCCGTAGAGACACGACGAGTTTCACCGCTTTTAAGATTCATCACATACATCTGATAAAAAGGGTTCCCAGGCTCACGTTCACTTTGAAAGATCATGTGGCTACCGTCTGGACTGAAATAACCCTCACCTGATTTGGGTCCTACAAACGTCATCTGACGTGTTTCACTAACCAAACTATTCGGGGAGTTTACGAAGACCGCACCAACTGTTCCACCATGAGATTCTGGAGCAGAAGTTTTAGTTTCTTTGCTTTGGCAGGACGAACTCATCGCTGCTAGCGCCGTAAGAGGTAGAAGATATTTAAGTAGCACTTTCTCTTTTTTCATAGTGTGTGTAGGCTAGGAGTAACTGGGGACCTAGTCAAACAACTTGGGAGGATGCTTGTGCGCGCAATTCAATGGGTTTTCATTATGATTTTGCTAAGTTCATGTGCGACATCCACAAAGAATCAAATGCGGGAATTCAATTACACGGACGAGGTTTATACTCCAGCGCCATTCATTGCCCACGAAGGCAGCGGTCCTTTCAAGAACTATCTGGCAATGAATCTGACTTACTCAGGATGGCAATCCATTCTAAAGGACCTTGAATCAGCTCTCCATGAGCCCTTACGAAATCGCGCGGAAGCTCACATCACAGTGATCAATCCAGTTGAATTCGACAAAGTCCTAAGCCGCCATTTGAAAATGAAAGACATCCATCAGGTGGCTGAAAAAATGGCCTTACAAAAAAGCCCTTATCGCCCCCTTTGCGTGGGTAAGGGATCGGTCCAAATCAACGGAGAAGAGGAAAACACGTATTTCGCGGTGGTCGAATCGGAAGCTCTTTTCCAAATCCGCAAAGCCATCAATGAACTTTATATCAGCAAGGGTGGGAAATCTGGTGAATTTAACCCAGAATTGTTTTTCCCACACGTAACTCTGGGGTATACTGAGCGCGACTTACACTATGAAGATGGCGTGAAAAAAGATGCTGCCAGCTGCATATACAAATTGGAGCCCGGTCCCCGTTCTAAATGATGCTACCTGAACCACAAACTCTTATCCCTTGTCCCTATGAAAGCACCTGCTCTGGCTGTCAGTTGCTGGCGCTACCCTATGGGGAGCAGGTTGAGTTAAAAAAGAACGAACTGCGCGCTTTGTTTTTGAGCCATAACCTCAAACATCCCAAAGATATCCAATTCCTCTCTCAAGGTGCAGCTTATTTGCGCGATCGCCTGGATTACAGCCTGCAAGACGGCCGACTGGGACTTTACGGCAAGAACTCCCGCGAAATCGTCGACATCGAAGTTTGTGCGCAGCTATCTCCGGAGCTTCAAGCTTGGTATACAGAATTTAGAAAAATCAAATGGCCTTTCACTAAGGGTTCGATTCGCTTAAGAGTCGGCCCCCAAGGTGAACGTGGTGTGTGGCTTGATTTCGCAAATATCGACATCAAAGCCTTGTTAGACGAAAAAGAAATTTTAAAATCTTTGCAGTCCCAAGCCTTTGTTGAAATCGGTCAACGTCGCAAAGTTCCGGTATGGAATGGCAGCGAATACAAACTCAAAGATCCAGAGCTTCATGTTTGGTTTACAACGTGGATGAATGAAGTCCCAGTGAACCTTTACTGCCATGTTGCAAGCTTCACTCAGCCAAGTTTAAAGGCAAACAGACTGATTGCAGATAAGATCTCGGCTTGGGTTCATAAATATCCTAATGCTCGTATGATCGAGTTTGGATCTGGGATTGGAAATCTAACTTTGCCAGCGCTGGCGACAGCGAAATCAGTTCTAGCTTGTGAGATCGATGCGCTATCTTTAGAGGGACTTGAGAAAACAGTTCTTATGTTACCTTCTGATCTTAAATCTCTCTCTGAAAAACTGACTATTTACCGCGGCGATTTTCAAAAAAAGATCCTTCAGGATTTTTCTCAGTTTGATGGCGTCTTAGCAAATCCGCCGCGCTCAGGATTGATGGGGTTCTTGAATCCTTTAGAAGAGCTATCGCCCTCAGAAAGACCGCCGTTCTTTATTTATATGTCGTGTTTTCCAGAATCCATGGCTGTGGATGCAGAACGCCTGCAATCCTTCGGATATAAGATTACCGAACTTGCAATTGTGGATCAATTCCCACAGACAGCGCACTATGAAGTTTTAGCTTTATTTCAAAGAAAATAGACGAAGCCCGCAGAGTTTTCCTGTCAGATCGCCGCCTAAAATTAAAGACAACGCAGGTAAAACCACAACACCTGTTACCAGAATCAGCGTCGAACGCTTTAATACGCGCAATACATAGCGAGTTTCCATGCGCTCATGGGGTTGCCCCAGACGAATATTGCACGCCCATTCACCGATCGTAGAGCCCGTTAAAACACGAGTCGCAATGAGGTAAACCCAAGCACTCACCGCATAGATTTCTAAAAGTAAAATCAACTGCGATTGTGTGTGAAAGAACGTATTAATCACACTTGCCGCAGACGTTTTCATCAGAAGTGAAAATGAAATCAAAAAGGCACAGCTGATAGCGACTAAAATCAAACCATCAATCACAGAAGCCATCAATGACCACAGAGCCAGACGATACCCTTTGCGTTTGCGTGAAGGTCCACCTTGAAAACCCGTCCCGGTTGAGAAATTCAACTCCCCACGAGACTTAAAAAGGTCCTTTTGTGGACCCCTTAAAGGCACAGGGGCTTCTCGTTTCCGAGGAGCCCGCTGTGGATTTTCTTTTCTGTTTATTTCTGTATTTGCCATCTAGCTTCTAGCGAACACCGCTGCTGATTGGCGATCCGGTTGTTGTACCACCCTCTGATGGAGGAGGTTCCGGATATACGATCGTCGGTGGCGTACAGACTCCGTTGACGAGTGTATTTGGAGCATCACACGTCGGAGTTGTTGGGCCTGGGTCGATTGGAGTGATCGTAGTTCCAGGAGTCGGCGACACAGTTGCCGTCGAAGTTGGCTCTGGTACTGGAGCTGGCTCCTCGTAAACTGGATCTTTTTTGTCTTTCTTCTTATCTTTTTTCAACAACAACCATGCAAGAAGAGCTGCTACAGCGATACCTGCACCGATGTAGAGACCTTTTTTCTTACACCAGCTCCACTCAGAACATTCTTCTTCTTTAGGAGCCACTTTGCCGCCAACGCCACCTACTGCGGCAACAGCTGGGCAACCCATTTTAGTTTGACCGATTTCGCCTGTTTCTTCTGGTGGATTACCAGAGTTTTCACAAACGCATGAACCGTTCGCATCTAGTTTTGTGCCTGGAGTTGTTTGCGCACAAGTGTCTTCTTTAATTGGCGGCGGAGCGATCACGATCGGTGGACCTTGCTCAACCAATGCTGCCAAACCGAAGTAACGCTTTTTAAGAGCTTCACAAGCTTGAACTTGGTCGCCTTTAACGTCAGTACGAGTTGACCATGCATCTTGGTTTTCAGGACCTGTTACTGCACCTTTTGTACAGAAATCAGCTGCATTAGAGTAATGCTGTCTCAAACCATCCGTATAGTTATCAAGAGCTTTCAAACAAGCTTCAGAAACCGTAGATTCACCATTCAATTTACATAGAGCTGAGTCTTTACCTTTAGCCGCTACGATAGATTGGATGATTTTCTCTTTACCAGAAGCAGACAACGGTGCGCGATCGTTACATTGAGCAGTAGCTGTCTTAACTGATGACTTAATACAATGCGGGTTACCATTGTTATCTTCGAAACCGAAGATCATTGGATTACATGGAAGACCGCCGCTATTCGCACAAGCAGAAACTTTATCTTTAATAGCTTGGCTAAATGGGAGCGTACTAGCACTTGCCAACAAAGTATCGCGACCTACATCGGCACGAGCACAAGAGTTTTGGTGATAGCTAGCAATCCAACCGGAAGCCACACAAGGACCTGTTGCTGCGTGAGCGTCTGGAAGCAACATGCTCCATACATACTCAATCGCATCACGGTTCAAGATTTCATTCATCGCGCCTTTTTTACCGCCGCCAGAAGTGAAAACTTTGTCAGCAGCCTCGGAGGCTTCACGCATACGAAGCAAAACATCAACTTGCTGACGCAAAGTTGGAAGCTGAGCGATCTCACGACCTTTCAAGAATCTTTTTTGCGTCGTGTATCTTGTTTTCTTAGGTGGAACTTTTTCTACAGGAACTTCCAATGATTTTTTGATCACTGGGTCTTTTGCAAGTTTAGCAACTACTTGGTCGAAATTGTTGTAACGTTGCAAGTCTTTCGCAGACAAATAAACGGAATTGATTTTTACAAATCTTTCCTCGTCACCTGTGAAAGTCATTGTCATCGTTTTTCCATCCTTCATCAGGAAGTTCAAACGAACTTGCTCTTTACCATCTGGTCCTTTAAAGCTTGAAGCTTCAACGGAAGGCATTGGTTGATCGCGATTGATGCGAACCCATTGATCCAATTGGCTCTGAGGCTTCTTAGGGAAAACGTGACGAACACGTTGCCAGAACTGACCTACAGTTTGTTTCTCTGTAGAGATCTTAGTGTCCTTCAGGAATTGGTTGATTAATTGCTTTTGATTAGCCGCTGCTGCGCCTTGCGCGACTGGCGCCATACAAAATGTAAAAACAGATGTACTGACAGCAAGTACTTTCAGTGCTTTGAACGGCTTCAATTTCAATCTCATAACGACCTCATAGTTGTGGTTCTTTTCGGTACATCACGCTAAATACTTAACAAGAACCCGCACTTAACTTCGATTCCCAAGATGTCGTCTCAGACTGAGATATCAGCCCTTGCTCACTCAAGACCTTCGTCGATGCTATTCTGGCTAAACAAACTATCTATCATGTTAAGGGATTTCCTCAAATTCTCGAAGGACTCTGTAAAAGACCTAGACCTTTTTTGACATAAAAAAAGCCTCCCTTTTCACTGGGAGGCTTGATTTGCCTTATTGTTCCGGCGGATTCGCTGGGTCAACAGGACCCGGCTCTGCGGGAGGTGGCATTTTACAGATTTCAACCGGCGTTCCCTTACCAGCCATCGAGAAAATTTCATCTATTTCGGTATTCGTTACCGCGATACATCCTGACGTCCAATTATAAAATGGATGAACAGCCGACACCAACGTGTTTTGCGCGGGATCGTTCGGGAATCCGTGGATCATAATATCGCCACCCGCAGAACGACCTTTGGATTTTGCATAAGCGCGGTCTGCTTTATTGGGATAATCGATATGAAGACCTTTATAAAAAAGGCTTTCGGCATTTTTGCCATCGATTTTATAAACGCCCTCTGGAGTTTTTTTATCGCCCTCAAACTGCTTGTGACCAAATGGGTTTGAACCGAATGCCACATCGTAAGTTTTCAAGACAACATCATCGCGCAAGATATAAAGTTTTTTGCGAGTTTTAGAAATGATGATGCGATCAAGCTTAGTGCCGTCGATAAAGAAATTTTTAAATTGGTGGGGAGTCAGATGATAGAGATTATCCAAACGCTCTAGATCATCACAGTAGGAACTTGTCACAGCCAGTGCCTGATGAGGAGCCACTGTTACAGCAGAAACCACGAACAAAGATAGAAATAAAGAAAGTGTTTTCATGCCCGGGGTTATAGCCTAGAAAGCCTCCCCCGCCTAGAATTCTGTACGATATTTCTTTTTTATAATTATTTCACTTAAATCAGTGCGTAAATGCCGTTTTTGGACATGATTGGATGCAGCTTTCACGAGCTAATACGACGCGTTTATCCATACAAGCGGAAGTTCCTTTATGGCGAACCACTGAAAGAGTTCCGATACTTGGCGTGTAGTTTTTTGCATTAAATTTTGCCAAGCACGCATAGTAAGCATACTTGGTTAGACCCGCCTGCATTTTCTCACTCGTCGGCAGATAATCTTTCGCCAAAGAGCGATTGATACCGACACCTTCTTTACTTGGAGAGCTTTGCGCTACAGTAAAGTCGAAACCATCCACAGTCAGTTTACTGCAATCAGCAACCGTTTGAGCACGTGCCAAACCAAAGGGATCTGCACCCACGCGATCTATCAATACGACGTGACCACGAACTGCGACGATGTCACCCGCTTTGATATTCACCGAAGGAGTCACCGTAATTTTGCTTAAACAAGTCAGACCATTGTTTTGCGGTTCCACGTAAGATGTCGAACCCCATGCCCAAGAATCAGAAGCTTTCAACGCGCGACCTTGTTTTAAACGTAAACCTGCTGTTGCCATCGATGTATAGACATACCCAGAACAATCAATGCCAAGAACACTCGTGCCATCGCCGCCATTTTTGAATAAATCAATCGGAGATGATGAAGATGTGGTTGCATAAGGCTTACCACCGTAATCATAAATCAAAGGATTCTTACGAACATTAAAGCAGCTCGATCCGTACTCAGTGACTTCCTTCAAATAAGGGTGAGTCGCTTGAACTTGCGCAAGGCTTGCAATCATACGCTTGCTGCCGACGCCATCGGAATGCGTCCCCGTGATCGCAATACCTTTAATATCTGCGACTGAATCATCCAAAGCTGGAACTTCCAAGCTGTTACATGATTGATAAGCCGTGGCCAACGCCCAGCGCTCACCAAACACTGCCAAAGGAACACCGGCCTCCACAGCAGCTTTCTTGTGATACTCGTAATCGGCATTTGCTTGAACTTCAGGCACCAAGTTCTCTGAAGGACTTGATGTGTCTTCTGTTGAACCCGCAGCTGTATTTGAATCTGTTGATGGACAGTTTAAATCCATCGCTTTGATTGTCGTGGAGAGCTTGTCAAAGTTTCCACGCACGCGGTCCTGCATGTAAGAGCGGAATGTCGTTGAACGATCACCCACATCAATGGCTGATAACAAACCAAGCAACTGATCGGATGTTTCAATGCGCTCACCCTGAATGGTTTCCGACAACAAAGACTCCACCAAACTATCCAGCTCAGTTTGCAAGCGGGAGATTTGCTCTGGAGTCATGCGCGGATTTTCTTGTGCGAGCTTATCCACTTGGGATTTCATCGCGGACTTTAAATCCATTGCTGACGGAATGGACTTTTGCTCTATCAAATAGCTTTTAAGTCCATCATAAAGTTTTTCTTCAAGCTGCTGATTTTTGCAGGCGATATCTGAAACGGTCTGAGAGGCCATACCATCAATTGCAGCGGGATACTGCTGCCCACAGGCAACAAGTAAGACGGATGCAGACATAGACAATATTAGTTTTCTCATGCAGAGCCTATCGGCTCAGCGAGCACCGTTCCAAACCCAATTCGGAAAAATAATTTGTCTCGACTAGACTAAAAAATAGTCACTATACTAATGATTAACGGGGACGCGAAAATCATGGCAGAAAAGCTCATCAAAATTAATGTACTGTACGATATCCTTCAGCTTGAAGGTTACATTCTGATTGGAAGTCTGCTCGCGATTGCGTGGCTCTTTTACAAGTTCTTCTTAAAAGAAGTGAATGAAGAACGTCACAAAAGTATTCGTAAACATTTCAGATTGTTACTGCGTCACTTCGTTATTCTAAGTTTCCTTTTTGTGCTGTTTATCTTTATGCAAAGTTCTGAGGCGCAATTAGGAAGTCTGAATCGCTTCACGCCTTACATCGCGGTCCTGACATTTATCTGGGCTAACATTGTTTTCGTAAAAACCGCGCGCCTAACAGTTTTGCAGTACCTTTTCCTAGGCTCCATGAAGCACGGTGTTCCCTTACTTCTGGTAAATATTTTTTCACTGATCATGTCCATTGCGCTTTTGTTCTGGGGCATCAACCGCATCTTTGGCTTGGAATTAGCGCCCTTACTTGCGACGTCCGCGGCTGCCTCAGTGATTCTGGGTTTGGCTCTGCAAGATACTTTGGGAAATCTATTCGCAGGGATTTCTTTGCAGCTGGATCGCAATTTTGAAATCGGTGATTGGTTAGAAATCACCAGCGGGATTCAAAAAGCGACAGGCCAAGTTAAGGAGATCTCCTGGAGATCGACGACGCTTGTGGGTTTTTCTGACGAGATCATCACTTTCTCAAATCGCTTTATGGCGAATGCACAGATTTCAAACTTCTCCCCGCCTGACAACCCGATTTTACGTCGCTTGGTCTTCCGTATCGCTTATGGGGAGAACGTAGAGCTTGCTAAGCAGATCCTAGAGAAAGTGGTCGCAGGGATTGGCGAGGTTCGTGGGATTCCAGCTCCTTGGGCCTATGTCTCCGACGCCAACGAACACTGGGTGGAACTGAAAATAATTTACTTTATTGACCATTACAGCGCCCAATACAGCATTGGCGACAAGGTTTATACGCGTGGATTCGCAGAACTGACGGCCGCAGGCGTGAAATTAGCTCGACAAGTCGTCGAGATTTCGTCTAAAAATAGCCCTGATGTCACCAGTAAACTTTGAGCTTCCGCTCGCTATTAAAATCCGCAAACAAATCGTTCAAGCTTTGAATGATTTCAATATGATCGAGGACGGCGACAAACTGATGGTTTGCGTCTCCGGCGGTAAGGATTCGAGCGTTCTCTTAGCTTTGCTGACAGAGATCCAAAAACGTTCTGAACGTCGCTTTGAAATTGAGGCGGCTATTTTAGATCAAAAACAACCTGGATTTGATGCCACTGATTTCAAAGTCTGGATTGAGTCCTTAGGTGTAAAACTTCACGTTATCGAAAAAGACACTTACTCCATCGTAAAACAAAAATCCCAGGGAGCTACATTCTGTTCTTTGTGCTCTCGCCTTCGTCGCGGCATTTTATACGATTATGCCCATAATCTAGGTTTCACGAAAATGGCTTTAGGTCACCACCGCGATGATACGGTTCACACAGCTCTACTGAATCTGTTTTATGCGGGCCAAACGGCTGCTATGCCGCCAAAACTACGCTCGGATGATGGACGTAATATCTTAATTCGTCCTCTGGCTTATGTGTCTGAGCGTGATATTGAAGAAGTTGCCGCAGCTTGGGCTTTCCCGGTGATCCCGTGCAACCTGTGCGGCTCTCAAGATGGTTTGAAACGCCAACGCGTAAAAAAACTAGTGCGCGATTTAGAAAAAGAAATTCCGAACATCTACGCCACCATTCAAAATGCGATGGGGAACGTAAAGCCCAGCCAAATGTTGGACCAGGCTTTGTGGGATTTTAAAGGACTTAAGCCATCCCCTTCTGAACAGCAGGACGCTCCGAAATCTTCTGAGCCCACTGTTTAAGCTTCGGCGCTCCGCTCATTACATCTGGCATTTTTTCTAGCATCGCAGCCACCCAAGGGTACGTGCAAATATCTGCGATGGTGTAATTGCCACCAGCCAGATAATCATTCTTACCTAGTTGAGTTTCTAGCACTCCCACGATACGACGGCTTTCTTTATCAAAGCGCTCGATAAAAGCTGGGACCTTAGGATCCATCGAATTGTGGCCGTAGTTTAAGTTCCCAAAATTAGGACCGACTGCTGACATTTGGAACATCATCCATTCCATCACGTGCGCGCGCTCATCCAATCCATAACCGAAAAAGCGGCCTTCATATTTTGAAGACAGATAATAAAGAATCGCGGCACTTTCAAAGATCGTGACCGGACCAACAGGAGTGTTATCAACGATCACAGGAATGCGACCATTTGGATTCATCGCCAAGAACTCAGGTGTTTTCTGTTCGTTCTTTTTCAGATCGATTTCATGAAGCTTGTAGGGAATCCCTAACTCCTCGAGTAAAATCCAAACCTTGCGACCATTCGGCGTGTGAGCTGTGTAAAAATCGATCATGATGAACCTCCACATGAAATTGAACGCCCATCACTTGCAAAAAGCAATGATTCAAACATTCGGAGTGTTGAGGATTTTAGAGAGGAAAATTTGGTGCGAATAACTGGACTTGAACCAGTGACCTCTTCCATGTCAAGGAAGCGCGCTACCAACTACGCTATATCCGCACATAATTGGAAGAATAAATCTATCTGGCGCAGAGGCGATCCGCAAGAAATGACACACTCAGTAACCGAAGCGGTTGTGGATTTCGACCAAAAAGGAGGTCGAATCCAGCCGTCCCGCTTTAAATTGTCGTCCATTTAATACAGCGGACGCGGTGGTCTTTACCCAGGCTTGGCCCATAAGACCTCAAGTCCCACTTGTCATTTCTGACTAAGCCACTCACGAATATCTTGTAACATCGCTGGAGTGATCTGATGGCCTGCTGGATAACTTTTGAATTGATATTTAAAACCCGCATCTTTCAATACAGATTCTGTATTCTGCGCAAAGCTGTACGGAAGTTTTCCATCCTCCACACCATGAACCAATAAGACCTGTGGTGTGCGCGAATAACTGCGCCCCTTTATCTGCGCGGCAACTTCTTGCAAAGTTCTGCCGGAAATCGCAACGACGCCTTTCACCAATTCGGGCTCAGTGAACCCCAAAGAAAGTGACATAATAGTGCCCTGACTAAAACCCAAAAGGAAAACCTGACTAGGATCAATTTCGGGATTCAGATGAGAAAGATTTTTAATAAAGTTTTTCAGAATCACTCGCGAACTTTCCGCTTCGTCACGGTTGTGTTGCGGTCCTTGAGCTGTGAAGTTCACATGAAACCAAGCATAGCTATCCTGAGCCAACGTCAAAGGCCCACGCAGGCTATATACTGCAAAACGCGGATCGATAACCTCTGATAGATTAAACATGTCGGCCTCATTAGAGCCCACTCCATGCAATAATAGAATCACCGGAGCCTTCACCCCTGCCTGCACCTTTGCTGGGCGATAGAGATACCTTAAGGAGTTCTCGTTGTGATTCATACTCAACCTTTCCGTCAGAAATACAGACGCACACAGAACGATGGCGCCGACTGGGATAGTCCACTTTAAATTCTTCATTTTAAAATTATTATGAAAACGGCGGGAGAGGTAAGAAGACAAAATTGAATTACATTGTTTCAAATAAGGAACAATAAAAAAGGCGCCCCTGGGAGCGCCTTTTAAAAGACATACTAGAACAAAGCGTTGTTCGGCGTACGAGGGAATGGGATCACGTCACGGATGTTTGTCATACCTGTTACGTACATCAACATACGCTCAAAGCCCAGACCGTAACCCGCATGCGGGAAACTGCCGTATTTACGAAGATCTGTATAGAAAGAATAATCTTCTAGTTTCAGACCATGACCTGTCATGCGGCTTTCAAGAACCTCAAGGTTGTCTTCACGTTGTGAACCACCAATGATTTCCCCGATACCTGGAGCCAACAAATCCATCGCGCGAACAGTCTTACCATCCGCATTCAATTTCATATAGAACGCTTTGATTTCTTTCGGATAATCCGTCACGAACACAGGGCGTTTGAAGTGCTCTTCAGCCAAGAATCTTTCATGCTCAGATTGCATGTCAATTCCCCACTCGACGTTGAACTCAAACTTCTTACCAGACTTTTTCAAGATGTCGATCGCCTCAGTGTAAGTCACACGAGCAAAGTTATTGTTCAAAACGTTGTTCAACTTATCGAACAAACCTTTTTCGATGAATTGGTTGAAGAATTCCATTTCCTCTGGGCATTGCTCCATCACATAGCGGATGATGTACTTAATCATGTCTTCAGCCAATTCCATATTCGCTGACAAATCAGCAAATGCGATCTCAGGCTCAATCATCCAGAACTCCGCCGCATGACGAGACGTGTTCGAGTTCTCTGCACGGAATGTTGGACCGAATGTGTAGATATCACGGAAAGCTGCACAGAATGTTTCACCATTCAACTGACCAGAAACAGTCAGGTTCGTTTCTTTACCAAAGAAATCTTTAGAAGCGTCGATTTTGCCATCAGCCGTTTTTGGCGGATTGTCCAATTTCAATGTTGTTACACGGAACATCTCGCCCGCACCCTCAGCATCAGAGCCTGTGATGATTGGCGTGTTCACGTAAACGAAGTTTTGATCTTGAAAGAATTTGTGAATCGCATACGCCAACACAGAACGCACACGGAATACCGCAGAGAATGTGTTACCACGCGGACGCAAGTGGGCGATCTCGCGCAGGTACTCAAAGCTGTGACGTTTGTTTTGCAATGGATATTCAGCAGAAGCTTTTTGAATCACTTCCACTTTAGAAGCTAGAACTTCAAACGTTTGACCAGCCCCTTGGGATTTTACAACCTTACCAGTTACGATGATGGAGCTTGCGATGGAAAGCTTAGCAACTTCTTCGAAGTTCGCCATTTTTTCATCGAAAACAACCTGAACACCTTTAAAGAAAGAGCCGTCATTCAACTCGATAAAGCCAAAATTCTTTTGGTCACGGATCTTACGAACCCAACCAGACATATGGATTTCTTTATCCAGGAATTTTTCAGTTTCTCTAAAAAGTGATTTAACCAGAGTTGTTTGCATAGAAAGCCCTTTCAACTGACCTTCTATGATTATGTATTTTTCGCTATAAAATCAATATTTTAATCGCGAGTTAGCATGTTCCAGTCGGTTAAGTTGTAGCGACCCAAGATCTCCTGAAGACGTCCATTGCGGCGGGCCTGCTTGAGCCAGTCCGCCACTCCCATCCCCAAAACCTCTCCCTGGGGATTCTTTTTACGCCCCACCAGAACAAAAAAGCTAAAACCGGTAATAGAGGTCGGATAAAGATTAAACTGCCCCTTGTCCCGGACCTGATAATAACGAAGAACGTTATAATCCCCTAAAGCGACATCCATACGCTTCTGTGCCACGATGCGGAACATTCTTTCCACGACGTCAGATCCTGCCAATTTATGCAGCTTCTGGCCCTTAAATTCGTTTTCAATACGACCATCCTGCATCGCTAAGTCGAAATAGATAATCTTAGATTTTTCCAAAGACTGACGATCAATAACCAGGGGAGCTTTTCTCGACTTCGGCAAGATAGCGCCCGTATAATTCACACCTAATTGAGGTCCAACCACAACCACATCATCCATATAACGAACTAGTGATTCGGGTGCGATGATGTAATCAAGTTTACGCCCATCCAGACCTTGCTTAAGCCGTGACGGAGCCACATTTTCCAAACGCAGCTCAACTCCAATCTCGCGCGCCACATCTCCCAAAATTTCAAACACATATCCGGTCCAAACACCGGGACTTTTTTCGCAGATATAGGGACAAAGCGGTGTCGTTCCGATACGAACAATTTGCTTCTGATTCTGATCAAGCTCCTTACGAGAGTGAGCTTTCGATGCGGAGTTCTTGCTGGAGTCTTTTAAATTCGGAATCCCCATCCAGCCAGAATACTGATCAGCATTCTTTTGCGTAATCGGAAAAGTGGGAATGCGCGTTTTCTTTTCGACCGATTGTCCGTTTAAAGCTTTAACCAAAGTTCTCGCAGTCTCACGCCCCAGCTCTCCGCAATACTGAGCTGAATTGATAACCGTGGATTTACCCGCTCGAATGTTTTCAATCGAAGCCGGATCCCCGTCGAAAGTAACATGCTTGATCTCCGTGCGTTTTTTTGCCTGAAGCTCACGAACAACTTCAATGCCTCCACCATCATTGACGGTAAAAACCACATCGACGCTGTCTTTCGCTGGAAACTCTTTCAAGAATTGTTCGACGGCTGTTTTACCAGAAGCTGGATCCACCGCCTGATAGACGCCCACAACTTTGAAACGCACATTGTGCGCACGAAGTGAATCAAAGAAACCATCCACTCGTTCTGTTGTTGCAGACACCGAGGGATATTCAAACACGGCAATCTTAATCACCTGATCCGCTTTATATAAAGTTGCCAAGTAATCGCCATTGGCACGACCCGCAGCATAGTTTGCGCTAGTCAGGTAAGCCGCAAGCTCCCCGTTCACAATATACTGATCATAAGCGATCACTGGAATTCTTAATATATTTGCTTCCTGAAGACTCGATGCCAGAGTGGAATTGTCTGTAGGCTGAATGATGATGGCGTCAGGTTTATCGCGCAAAACACGTTGCATTTGCACTGCCTGATTTTCAATTCCCTTCCGACCTTCGCCGGCGACATAGGGAATCAGTTTGATTTGATTTTTACTTTTATTTTGATCATTGAAAGTTTGGACTTGTTCCTCGAGGCCCTTGCGCATAGCAACCTGACCTTCGATTTTCATACTCCAATAAAGAACTGCGACATTCCACTCTTTAGCAAAAACAGGGAGAGAAAAAACCAGCAACCACACAAATACAATAAACTTACGCATATGTAGTCAAATATGACTGATTTTTAATCGCGAGTCAGCATATTCCAATCAGTCAGATTGTACCGACCCAGAATTTCCTGAAGGTGAGTGTTTTTACGAGACTGCTTGAACCACTCATTCAATCCATCACCCAAGAGGTGAACCTGAGGATTCTTCTTAAGTCCAACCAAAACCAGAAAACTAAAGCCCGTTATAGACGTGGGGTAGAGAGTGAATTGCCCCTTGTCACGCAGCTGATAGTAGCGAAGCACGTTGTAATCACCGAGTGCTACGTCCATACGTTTTTGAGCGACAATTCTGAACATGCGCTCAACCACATCTGAACCTGAAAGCTTGTTCATCTTAAGACCTGTAAACTCCGCTTCGATACGACCGTCTTGCATGCCGAAGTCAGAATAGATGATGCGCATTTTTTCTAAAGAATAGCGATCAATCACATTGGGAGCTTTGGTGTTCTTAGAAAGCATCGCACCCGTATAGTTAACGCCTAATTGTGGGCCTACCACCATAATATCGTCCATGTAGCGAACCAGATATTCTGGAGCGATAATATAATCTAGCTTGCGATTTTCTAGGCCCTGTTTCAAACGAGTCGTGACCACGTTTTCCAAACGCAGCTCGACCCCCAGATCACGTGCCACCTCGCCTAAGATTTCAAAAACATATCCGGTCCAAACCCCTGGGCTCTTTTCGCAAATATAAGGGCAAAGGGGCGTTGTCCCGATTCGCAAAATACGTTTCTGGTTGCGATCAAACTCTTCGCGAGGAATTACCGCCGAACGCGTAGGTTCTACTTTTTTCGCCACAGGGGCTTTTGGAACTCCCATCCATCCGGGATATTCACTCAAGTTCTTTTTGGTAATCGGAAAGGTAGGAACACGAATTTTCTTCTCTACTGGTTTCCCGCTCATCACGCGAATCAGGGAGCGCGCTGTTTCACGCCCCAACTCACCACAGAACTGCGCTGAGTCTATAACTGTCGACTTACCCTCTTTGATATTCTCGACAGAAGCGGGGTCTCCATCAAAGGTCACATGTTTGATTTCGGTGCGTTTCTTAGCCTGAAGCTCTTTAACGATCTCCAGACCACCTCCATCATTCACTGTAAAGACAACGTCAACACTGCCTTTATCAGGAAAGTCTTTAAGAAATTTTTTAACAGCCGTACGCCCGGAATCAGGATCTACCGCTTGATAAACACCAACCACCTTAAAGCGCGTATTCTGCGCGCGAAGTGAATCAAAGAATCCATCCACACGTTCCGTTGTTGAAGACACTGCGGGATACTCAAAGACAGCAATCTTAATAACTTGGTCAGATTTAAACAGTGAGGTGACGTACTCCCCGTTGTCTTGACCGGCATTGTAGTTGGCACTCGTGATAAAAGCCGTGAGCTCTCCATTCACAATATACTGATCGTAAGCAATGACTGGGATTTTTAAAGAATTCGCTTCCTGCAAGGAAGACGCTAACGTGGAATTATCAGTTGGTTGTATGATGATGACATCAGGCTTTTCTTTCAGAGCCTGTTGCATTTGCGTAGCTTGATTCTCGATACCCTTGCGACCTTCTCCGGCCACGTAAGGAACCAGTACGATCGAGTTCTTACCTTTGTTTTCCTTGTTGTAGATTTCGACTTGTTCTTCGAGACCTTTTCGCATGGCCACTTGGCCATCGATTTTCATGCTCCAATAAAGAACGGCCACCTTCCAGTCTTTCGCAAAAGAGACTGAAGAGAGCATCATAAGAAAGCAAAGTGCAAAAATTGATTTCACACTTTGATAATATCCCTAATTATTTTTTAAAGACAGAAGATTAATAGAGTTCGATGCGGTCGTTTTCTTTGAAACCCGATCCACTATGAATGATTGCAATTGCGCCATCTGTACCGAAATAGGAAATGACTTCAAGAGTTCCTTTAAGACGACCTGGAGCGCGTCCAATATGCGTACCGCTCTCTGGATCATAAATATCATCACCGTCTTCCATGACCTTTAGAAGATCTCCCATTTGTAATCCAGAAATTTTGCCAACATTCAGGTAAATGCGATCACCTTGAATAGCTGCAATACGACCTTCCCAAGAAATTTTATCCAGAGCGGTCATTACTTGCGGAGTGAAATCCAAAAACGCATCTTTCACAATCACTTCAATCATGTCGGGATTGTTTTGCAAAAACTTGTCGCTCTCCACACGCTCAGCAACACGGACACCCTGATCTTTCAAAACAACAGTTTTAACAGTGTTGAAGATCTCATTTCCACCACGAGCGGAAACAACACGCACTTGTGCCACAACTTCGAATCCAGTTGTCAGTTGTCTAACGACACCCACATTATCTGATTTTCTTTTAATACGAATATCCAAGATGCGACCTTCAAGAACCGCGTTCACTCCTAAAGCACTTGCGGCCTTAGCAACATCGGTCATTTTATATCCACCTTGTGGATCCATCATTTTGGACAAATCTAAATTAAGTTCACGGCTATCCAAGGCGATAATATCACCGGAACGATTCAAATCCATAATGAATGCCGAGCGAGCACGATCACGCAGGTTTTGCGGACGTTTATCAGAGCTATCTAGGAACGGAAGAACCATCAGGCGTTTACGAGGAGAAGCATCGTCTTTAAGGGACACTTGATTCTCATCACGAACCTCGCGACGGGGGCCACCCGAGCGATCTACAGTCATACATCCCACCATGGACATCACAACTGCCAAAGCCAAAAACATTCTCACCGAGGCCTCCTTATTGCGCCAGTTTCAAAACGATCTCTTCGCGGTCTTCAGAAACTTTCACGAGTTTTTTGCCATTCACATCCAAAGCTTCCAGCTTTGTTGCAAGTTCCGTTGATGAAGCAGCTGTATCCACTTCAAAACTGACAGAGTCTGAACTTACCAAACGCTCTCTAATATTTTTAACTTGAGTCAATTGCGACCGAATACGCTCTTTCAACGCTTCCATAGAAGGCAGAGTGTGTTTACCCGTGATCGTCACACGAATAACCGAAGTGCCCACGGACCCACGCTGCCAAGCTTCGAACACTTGCGAAGCCAGGTCATTAGCCACAGCCTCAGAAACCTCGCGGAGCTTTTTATCAACCGCGCCTTCAAAAGAACCTTCAACATCATAACGACGAGAAACGTCAGCGATAGGACGCGCATTACTGACCTGGATAGCCGTCATACGCACCTCAATGCGATAACCCTTATCCGCCTTATTCATCAGCACCTGACCATCGATCATAACGGGCGCATTAAAGTACTGAGCAAAAAACTGAGCATCATCACCCGCCACGCGTTCATTCTGAAAGCTTGTCGGAACATTTGCACCCAAGCCCGCCTCAACAGGTTTTACCACAAAGAAATTATTCTTTTGGAAAGAGCTGCGTAAAGCGTCTTCGAGAGTGCGGCTTTGTTTAACTAGAAAACTTTGATTTTTATCCGAAGATTGTTGCCACCAACGGTAGCTACGGCCTTCCACGCGATCAACCATGCTGACCACAGGTAAAACCACAGGGATCGTGTCATTTTCGTTCAGCAACGAGTTGATCTGCAAAAGCTGTTTCAAATCCGACAATGAAACCTTCATCGCCACATTCATTTTGAATTCTTCACCTTCCTGCGTGATCGCCGAAGGCTTCACAAAAGGAATATAGCGCGCAGAAAGTTTAATAACTTTATTGGCGATCAAAGATTTATTCTTTGTATAGCGTTCTTCACCAATCAGATCGCGGATCACTTCTTCAGAGATCTTTTGAGCTGCTTGATTTTGAATATCCGCTTTCGCGGCTTGCGGTGTCGTCTGTTTGCTGGCGCCCGCAAAGTTGCGCTCAAGCAAATCTGCTTGTTGCGCAAAAACGGAAGTAGAGAAAAATAACAAGAAACCAATCAAAGCTGCAAATCGCATTATCCGTTACCTCAATTCGATAAAATCCGTTCGACCAAACAGAGAGTGAACTCCTTCAAAGAATTCATTGCTGACATTTACGCCGGAAGACTCACCTATATCCATCATCACACGGCGACTGACGTCTGGTATATCAATTTCCAGACTTACTGCCGTTGGACCGGGATTCTCTTTCATCAAAGAATGGAGTCGCCCGTAATCCTCGTGCGGGATACGATCCAGCCTAAAGACCATGCGCTTGGTTTTCTTTAAAATGTCTTCCATAGGAGAGACAGAATCCACCATGATCTTGGCATTGCCTTCCTCGACCTCAAGACCGCCACCGATCAACATCGGACGCTCGTCTTTCAGCATCTCCCCATTCTTAGCAAACGCATCTGGGAAGATCACAAGCTCCACTGATCCGGTTAAATCTTCTAGCTTACCGAAAGCCATACGCGTGCCTTTTTTCGTGATCAACTCACGAAGCTCGGTAATAAGACCAGCCACGATGACGCGTTTTTTCGCGGCATCGCGATTCTTCCAGTCCTTTTTCGCGGCCTGCATGGCTTCCCATTCAGGCGAGCCTTGAGCCGGCATTTGCGCTGGCAGATCCACGACCTTACAAGTTGTAAAGATCTCAGACAGAGTATCAAAGCCCTTCAAAGGGTGATCACTCAGATAGAAACCCAAGACCTCTTTCTCATAGGCCAAAGACGCCGTACGATTCCAAGGCTTCACTTCTTCCAGTTTAACAATAGTCTCTGTTGAAGGTCCCAAATCGAAAAGCGAAGACTGACCTAGCTCACGGTCTTTTTGCAGTCCTTGTGCGCGATCCAAGAACTTCTGATAACCAGCAATCAACTGAGCGCGATGTGCGCCGAAACCATCAAAGGCTCCCGCTTTAATCAAACACTCGATCACTTTTTTATTCACGCGACGAAGATCGATCGCATTAAAGAACTCATCCAAAGAGTTGAACTTTTTGTCTGGCATGTTTTCACGAGCCTCGACAATGGCTTCAACCGCATTCTGACCGACACCTTTGATACCCCCCAGACCGAAGTAAACTTCGTCACCATGGGCACCAAAGAAGTATTCAGAGAAGTTCACATGCGGAGACTTAACGGTGATACCGCGTTTCGCCGCATCCTTAGAGTACTTTACGATTTTTTCTGTGTCCGATAACTCGGTAGACAGCAACGCTGCAAAGAACTCAACCGGATAATGACACTTCAACCAAGCAGTCTGTAGCGTAACAACAGAGTAAGCAGCGGCATGGGATTTATTGAAACCGTAGTCCGCAAACTTATACATCAGATCAAACAACTCTGAAGAACGTTCCTTATTGTGTCCTCTTTCGATCGCACCCTTCATGAAACGTTCGCGATGCTGATCCATTTCCTCTTTGATTTTTTTACCCATCGCACGACGAAGCATGTCGGCTTCACCGAGTGAGTATCCGGCAATCTTGGAGGCGATACCCATAACTTGCTCTTGGTAAACCATGATCCCGTAAGTCTCTGACAAAACTTCGCGGGTATCTTCAAGCAAGTATTCAACCGGAGCTTTACCGTGCTTACGATCCGTAAAATCAGGAATGTTGGCCATCGGACCTGGACGGTACAATGACGTGATAGCAGTGATATCGGCAAATGATGACGGACGGATTTTACGAGTGGCATCGGTGATGCCCTCGCCCTCGAACTGGAACACCCCCGCTGTATCACCACGTGACATCATTTCGAAAGTGGGCGTATCGGTCATCGGAATCATGCGAGACGTGATCGTCTTACCGCGATTCTTTTTGATATGTTTCAACGCCATGTTGATATGAGTCAGGGTCTTCAGACCCAAGAAGTCGAATTTGATCAAACCGATTTTTTCGGCGTGCTTCATATCGTATTGAACGACTTGCTCGCCATCAGCACCTTTGTACAAAGGCGCATGCTTCACCAACTGACCATCACCGATGATAACACCGGCGGCATGGATACCTGCGTTTCGAACCATACCTTCCACTCGTTGTGCAAGGTCGATCAAAGTCGCAACCGTTGGATTCATTTCCATCATCTCGGTCAAACGAGGCTCCATCTCTAGAGACTCTTTCAAAGAGATACCCAATTTATCTGGAATCAATTTTGTTACTTGATCCACCTCAGCGAAGAGCATTCCCAAAACACGACCCACGTCTTTTAAGGCCGCACGAGTTTGCAATTTACCGTACGTGATGATCTGAGACACAGAAGCCTGTCCGTACTTCTGAGTTACATAACGAATCACTTCCTGACGACGATCCTGACAGAAGTCGATATCGAAGTCGGGCATGGAGATACGTTCTGGATTTAAGAAACGTTCGAAGAGTAGGAAGTTTGGAAGTGGATCCAAATCCGTAATTTTTAAAACGTAAGCGACAAGGGAACCGGCACCGGAACCACGACCCGGGCCCACAGGAATATCGTTATCCTTAGCCCAACCGATGAAGTCTTGGACGATCAGGAAGTAACCGTTGAATCCCATGCGATCGATGATACCAAGCTCGTAATCCAAACGCTTGTAGTAATCTGGTTTTTTATCTTCAGCGACGGGTTCACCGCGTTCCGCGGCTTCTTCGAAGCGTACAAGCAAACCTTCCTTTGAACGACGAGCGATGTCGTCTTTCAAAGTTACACCTTCGTCAGTCGGGAATGTTGGTAAGTGATAAATAGGCTTACCAGCGTCGTCTTTAAGTTTAAATTTAACATCGCAACGTTCTGCGATTTGCAAAGTATTGCTGACTGCCTCTGGGATATCCGAGAACAGGTCCACCATTTGCTCTGGCTTTTTGAAATAGAATTCATCCGTTCCCAAACGGAAACGACCTTCATCACTCAAAGTTTTATTGGTACCGATACAGATCAAAACCTCTTGGGCGATCTGATCGTCTTGAGTCATGTAGTGAACATCGTTACTTGCAACCACAGGCACACCGGTGATTTTAGAAGCTTCTAGTAAGAACGGATTGATTTGATCCCACTCAGGAACACCAGTACGGCACATTTCCAAATACAGGCGATCATCAAAGATTTCTTTCAGTTGACGGATTTTTGCAAGAGCGGCATCTGCGCCCTCTTTCATGAAAGCCTCAGCGACTTCACCACGAAGTCCACCCGTCAAACAGATCAAATCAGAATTGTATTCTTTGATAACTTCGTAATCGATACGTGGTTTCCAATAGAAACCTTCTTGGTAACCAATCGTTGAAAGCTTACAAAGATTTTGATAGCCTTTTGTATTTTGCGCCAGGAACACCAAACGACGTGGACCTTGCGCCACCTGATCACGATCTTGTTTTTTCTCCAAACGAGAACCCGGAGCCAAATAAGCATCAAGACCTAAAAGAGGTTTGACGTTATTGTCCTTACAAGCAAAGTAAAACTCAACGGCACCAAACATGTTGCCATTGTCAGTCAGTGCGACCGCCGGCATATTCATCGCCGCCGCTTTTTTAGCGATAGCTTTTACTCGGCAGGCAGCTTCTAAAAGGGAGTATTCTGAGTGGACGTGAAGATGAACAAAAGACATGCTAAATTCATATCTTAGCTATGTCCTTAATTCAAATTAGGAGCCTTGCGTTAACCCCTCTGTAGGCACTACTTTTGAGTCATCTTTAGCTTGACTCTTATAGCGCCAAAACTGAGGCAATAAAAAGCCTGTCAGAACCACCATAACGGCGCAAATAAGACCACCACTCGCAACACTGACAGGGACAGAATATTTCGCAGCAACCCATCCGGCGCGAGCATTTCCCAACAGAGGTCCCGACATGTAAGAGATCATTTCAATCCCCGACAAACGACCCCGCAAATGATTCGGTACAGTTTGATTCCAAATAATTCCGCGAAACAAACCACTCATCATATCTGCGGCACCCGCCAGAGCTAAAAACAGAACTGCGACCCATAAGTTTTGAGCAAAACCAACACCAATAATAAAGACCGCCCACAAGGTGGCAGCGATCACAACTGCTCGACCGTGATGAACAACTTTCCCCGTCCAGCCACTGAATAATGTCATCACTAAAGAGCCCACAGCCATTGCGGAAAACAAAGCTCCCGCAGCCGTTGCGCCTCCCCAGTTTTCCGACATCGCCGGAAACAAGGCGACCGGAAATGCAAACACCATCGCAACAATATCCACCACATAAGTGCCGATCAATTCTGGCTTTGAAAGAGCATACTTAAGGCCGACTTTTGCATCTTCCAGAGGAGAAACATCACGTTTTTCCGGCGCTGGCATACGACTCATCATCCACAATGCTATAAAGGCCGCGGCAAAACTGACGACGTCAAAAAAGTAAGCACCCTTTACGCCGAACTTTGCAATCAGAATACCACCCAGCGCAGGTCCCACAATCGCACCCACAGCCCAGCGGAAACTTCCTAACGCACCAATCGCAGGATAATCTTGAGGCTCGACAATTTTTTGAGTCATCGCCTCCATGGCTGGACGATGAAAACCCATGACGGATTGGAAAATCGCCACCAACACAAAGATCAACGGAACAGAAGGTTTTTCACGACACGCATTCAAGGCCTGCGCTAAAATAATGAGCGTCATGATAATTTCAGAAGTCAGAAGCAACTTACGACGATCCATACGATCTGCATAAGTTCCTCCTAAAATTCCGAAAACAAGAACGGGAACCAGTTGAACAAGTCCCAACATTCCCACTAACCAATTGTCTTTGGTGAGTTCATAGATCTCATAAGGAACAGCGACGTACGTCACCATACTTCCTAAAAGAGAAACCATTTGTCCGAAATAAAGAAGGCGGAAATCACGATACTTACGAAGGGGAGTCACATTAATGAGCATGAGCTATAATAATGAAACTCCCCGATTTTAGCAAGAAACGCTTAACAAAAGTAAATCAAATGAATTTTAGAGCGCCAGAGATCTGAGACTCACTCCCGATGGAACTGTTGCCTGCTCTAGGTTCAAGCGATCTTTCACGACGGGAATGATCACGGTTTTATCTCCCAAGCCACCGTTGAGCAAAATCTTAATCTGCACGCCCTCGACAGAATTCGCATCTGTACTGCCATCAATATTCCAAAGAGTTGCGATGTCGCGAGAAATTTCAATTTTATCGCTCTCAGCAGCCGCTGGATTCTTTTCTAAAGTCACGGCCAGCACACTTGGTGCAAAACCGTTATCGACCTCCATATCGATCTGTAAGCGCTGATAAAACTTACCGACAATTCCCATCTTAACTAAGGCCGTTTTTACTTTGCCAGAGGCAGGAGCGCCAAAGTCCGTATCCCGCGTACTATCCGCATTGATCACGCCAATATAGCGTTGGCGCAAAGTGGAGTTTGGAACATCCAACACAAAGGGATGCTGAACAGAAGAGTTCTCGCTAAAGGAGTTGAAAGAAATAATCAGATAACCACTGGCCACATCATAGATGCGATATCCCGTGCTGGCGCCACAACACTGTTCAAGCCCTGTCGTGACCAAACCAAATTCGTGATCGTAGTTAAGATAAGTAGCGTCCTCGGTCTTTTTCCAAACAGAGGTTTGCAGATTATTTCCCGTTAAAATTTCTAATTTTAAAAGCCCCGTGATGCCATCAACATCCAACGAGTATTTACGCTTCAAGCGACTGTCCACCAAGAACAGACTCTGAGTCATATCCGGATTGTAGCGCACGATCATTTCATAATCTTGGATGCTCTTTTGTACCTGACGAAGATTATTTAGATCCGTCACGTAACCGAAACTCGAGGTTCCTGCCGTTTGATAAAAGATCTGCTCCACTGCGAAAGCAGCGGCAGCCATGGAGACAATACCGAACAACACCCACTTAAAGCGTTTCACCGAAAGACCCCCTGTGTTTTAATTTCAAATCTGATGCTTTTAGGTTTATCAAATTACCCGACAAGCACTAGATCCAAAGTCAAAACACAAGTCGCTCTAACGATTATGTTTCATCGGCTTTCTTAAGAAATTACTCCCACTCTATAGTGCCAGGAGGCTTACTAGTCACGTCGTACACGACGCGATTTACGCCCTTAACCTTATTGGTGATTAAATTAGAAACCTCACGAAGGAAGGCAAACTCAAACGGATACCAGTCCGCAGTCATACCATCACTCGAAGTGACAGCACGCAAAGCCAGAACATGATCATAAGTTCTAGAGTCACCCTGTACGCCGACAGTTTTCACTGGCAAAAGTACACAGAAGGCCTGCCAGATTTTTTCATACAAGCCATGTTTGCGCAGTTGAGAGATGTAGACATCGTCCGCATCTTTTAAGATACGCAATTTTTCTGGAGTGACTTCACCCAAGACACGAATTGCCAAACCAGGGCCTGGGAACGGGTGACGCCACAATAAATCATGCGCGAGTCCCAACTGAGCACCCATCGCACGAACTTCATCTTTGAAAAGCTCACGCACAGGTTCTAATAATTTCAAATTCATCTTTTCTGGTAAACCACCCACATTGTGATGGGATTTGATCGTAACGCTACCACCGATGGACGAAACACTTTCAATCACGTCGGGATAAAGCGTTCCTTGAGCAAGCCACTTGATCGGCAAAGACTTATCATAACTCTTATCAAAGACTTCAATAAACACACGACCGATCGCCTTACGTTTATCTTCCGGATCTGTTTTACCAGCAAGGGCAGACATAAATTCCTGAGACGCATCCACGCCACGAACATTTAAGCCAAGACCTTCATAGTTTTTCAAAACTGTTTCGTATTCATTTTTACGAAGAAGTCCATTATCAACAAAGACACAATGAACGCGATCTGCTCCCAAAGCTTTCGTTAATAAAGTCGCTACGACTGTTGAATCAACACCGCCACTTAACCCCACAAGAACATGGTCCTCGGGAGCTACTTTTTTACGAATGTCCTCCATCAAATGATCTTTGATATGAGGTGCATCCCAGTCAGCAGGGGCTTTACACATATCCGCAGTGAAGTGCTTTAACAAATCCAAGCCATGTTCCGTGTGTGCCACCTCAGGATGGAATTGCACCGCCAGAACATTTTCACCACGAATCGCCGCGGGATGATCACCATCAGAGTTTGCGATGACTTTAAAGCCCTCTGGTGGAGTTTCAACCACGTCGCCATGACTCATCCATACTTTTTGTTTTTGCGGAACACCCTTTACGACGTCAGTCCATGTTACATAATTAAGGCCGTACTCACGATGCTGAGCTTTTGTAACTTTCCCACCCAAAGAATGAGTCAGTAACTGCATCCCATAACAAACGCAAAACAAAGGACTTATGCTACGAAGTTCCTGGATATTTCTTTGCGGAGCACCGGGTTCGTAAACCGAATTCGGGCCGCCACTCAGAATAATCCCATACGGATTCTTTTTGATGATTTCCTCAGTGGGATATTTGTAAGAATGAATCTCTGAATAATATCCCATTTCACGCAAACGGCGCGCAATCAACTGAGTAAACTGCGAACCAAAATCCAAAATGATAAAACCACGTAGCATAATATATTAACTTTCAATTCTGTAGTTCGGAGCTTCTTTAGTAATGCTGACATCGTGAACGTGAGATTCACGTAAACCCGCAGCACTGATACGTACGAATTTCGCACGAGCTTGAAGTTCATCGATATTCGCAGCACCCAAATAACCCATACCTGATTTCAAACCACCAACAAGTTGATGAATGATACCGGAAGCAGGTCCCTTGTAAGCAACCTTTCCTTCAATACCTTCAGGCACAAGTTTTTCATTGTCATCGATATCCATTTGACCATAACGATCTTTAGAACCCTTAGCCATAGCACCAATGGAGCCCATGCCACGATAAACTTTGTAACTACGACCTTGGAACAAGATCGTTTCGCCCGGAGACTCTTCAGCACCTGCAAGCAAGTTACCGATCATCACCGTATTTGCACCCAGCGCTAATGCCTTCGTGATGTCTCCCGAAAATTTAATACCGCCATCGGCGATAATTGTTTTTCCAGCTTTCTTAGCGATGCGAGCGCATTCCATCACCGCAGAAATTTGCGGCATACCAACACCAGCAACCACACGAGTTGTACAGATACTGCCTGGTCCCACGCCGACTTTGACAACGTCAGCTCCCGCATCCACCAAGGCTTTCGTGCCATCAGCAGTTACAACGTTACCAGCGATAATGATCACGTCTTTGAATTTTTTCGAAACGTGCTTCACCATATCCAAAACATTTTTAGAATGACCGTGAGCTGTATCCACACAGAGCACATCCACGCCCGCAGTCACCAAGGCTTCAGCACGCTCTGCAGAGTCCGTACCCACGCCAATCGCAGCACCCACAAACAAACGACCATGATTGTCTTTAGTTGCTTGCGGATAGTTTTTTGCTTTTTCGATGTCTTTGATCGTGATCAGGCCTTTAAGTTTTCCTTTGGCATCCACCACAGGAAGTTTTTCAATACGGTGTTTTTGCAAAATCTTTTTAGCTTCCTCAAGAGTCGTTCCCATTTTCGCTGTGACTAAGCTTTCCTTCGTCATCAAATTGCGAATCGGTTGATTGAAATTTTCTTCGAAACGCAAATCGCGATTCGTTAGAATCCCCACCAGGATTCCATCCACAGTGATTGGAACTCCACTGATAGAAAATTTCTCCATCAAATCCAAAGCTTCTTGCACAAGTTGATCTGGTCCCAAAGTGATGGGGTCCATAATCATACCGCTTTCATATTTTTTTACTTTTTCAACTTCGAGAGCTTGTTTCTCGATGGGAAAATTTTTGTGAATGATACCCAAGCCACCAAACTGAGCCATCACACGTGCCGTGCGATTTTCAGTCACAGTATCCATTGCCGCAGAAATCACAGGTGTGTTCAAAAATTTATCGCGGGCAAAGAAAGATCTCGGCACCACTTCTGTGGGAATGATTTCAGAAAATTGAGGAAGAAGTAAGATATCGTCGAAAGTCAGCGCAAAAGGGATTTCACGTTCCATATAAACTCCTGGTTTTCATTCTGTGTTGAATCAAGTCAGAGTTCAACAAGAAGACCTTCAGGAATTTGTCAGGTCTAGACTACTCGTACCAAGTTTTATAGAGCAGGTAGTTATCTGCTGATTTCTCAAGCAAAGCGACCTCTTCATCTGTCAGAGAGCGTTTTACTTTAGCAGGTCGCCCCATAACCAGACTGCGGGGAGGAATTTCGGTGCCCTCTGTCAGAAGAGAACCCGCTCCAATCAAGCAATGCTCCCCCACTTTTACGCCATCCATCAAAATGGAGCCCATTCCCACGAGTGTCGCACGACCCACTTCGCAACCATGCAACATAACTAAATGCCCAATAGTCACTCGGTCATGCAGAGTTGTTCCGTATTTGCCATATGTTCCATGAACAACGCTGCCGTCTTGAACATTGACCTCTTTGCCTAAGCGGATCGGCATGACATCACCACGAATCGTGACATTGTACCAAATTGAAGAACCCTCGCCGACCTCAACATCACCAATAAGGCGTGCATTGTCTGCGATAAATACTTTTTCTCCAACAACAGGAGTTTTTCCACGGGCTTTAACGAAAGGACTGCTCATAAGAACCTCGGAACAATCGTACCACAGGAGGATCTGAAGTGACCAGACGAAAACCCACTTGTGGCGAACCACTCCAGATATCGCCGCGTCTACGTGCGCCAGGATCTAAATTTGAACAATAGGAATCCGTGCACAAATAAGATCCACCTTTTTGCACACGCTTTCTTTCAGTGGGATCATTGCTTTTCTCTGACGTTTTCGGACCTTCAGGGTTTACCACCACAGATTGCCCCGCAAGACTGTCGTAGTAATCCGCACGAAACCAATCAGAAACCCACTGCCAAACATTACCCGTCATATCGTAAAGCCCATATCCATTCGGAGGATAGCTTCCCACTGGAGACAAACCTTTGTGACCATCTTCGGCAGAATCATAGTACGGAAAATTTCCCTGCCAGGTGTTGGCCATAAATTTTCCCTCGGGTCTAAAATCATGTCCCCAAGTATAGGGCATGCGATCAAGTCCCCCACGTGCTGCGAATTCCCACTCAGCCTCTGTGGGCAAACGTTTTCCACGCCAGCGCGCATACTCCTCAGCATCCGCATAGGAGATATGAATCACGGGCATAAGTTCACGCCCATCGATACTACTCATTGGACCTTCGGGGTGTCGCCAATTTGCTCCCACCTGCCAACGCCAATACACGGAACTAGAAATTCCCAAATCTGTTCTTTCGATGCGCGGGCTAAAGATGATCGCGCCGGGCTCCAAAAGCTCCAACGGAAGATCAGGATGATCCTTCGGGTCCAAGCGTCGCTCGGCCACCGTCACGTATCCGGTCTCGTCGGTAAATTCTTTGAAATCACGATTGGTGACTAAGTATTGGTCCATCCAAAATCCATCGACATGAACTTTATGAATAGGTTGCGCATCAAGGACTTCAGGATTTTGACTTCCCATCCAGAATTCACCACCAGGAATCCATACCATGCTCTGGCTAAAATCAGGATTTGCGGGATTCATGGCTTTTTCGGCATCACCGAAAAGCATCGGTTCTTCATCAAGATGTCGGATCATCATTTCATCATCAAACGAAACCGTTTGATCCGGCAAAAAGGTAGAGCCTCCAACAAAGAGACTCCCAAATAAAATGAAGACGGGAAAGATAAGAATCTTTTTAGAAAACTTTGTATGAATCATGACCGAAGCCCCTCTTACAAAACTCTTGAAGATACTCTCATGAGTTTCGCGCCGAAGAGGCTTGTGGTCAAATTTCTATTCGGACACAAACCAGACTAGATCACCGGCTTGCAAAACCGTTCCTGCAGAGGGTCCTAGGATTCTTTGAGCACCGCGCTCGATACAAACGACCAGGATTTTACGAGCCTCACGAATCCCACTCTCGCGAATGGTCTTACCCAAATAGGACTCTTCATTTTCAACAACAAAGGAACCCATTTGATACTTAGGAGATTCGGCTTCAACCCATTTCGTATCGTTTTTATAAGCTTCGATTTTGTGATTCAAATCCGCAAGCTCTTGCTCGCTTCCGAAACACACAATTTTATCGTAAGGCCATAAAACAAAATCGCCAGAAGGAGCAAAGAATCTACGACCCGCGCGCACCACAGAAGCGATAGTCACGCCGAAACTTTCTTTAAATTTCAAATCACGCAAGCTGCAACCAACCCAATTAGAATCTGTTGCCACCTCAAGAACACTGATTGAAGCATCCCAAGGCAGAGCCAGTTGAGTGATCTCATCACGCTTCGCGATCTCTTCACGGTCTTTCTCTGTTAAGTTTGACAAGAATTCACCCTCAAAAAACTTGTAAACTTTTTCACCGTAACGATAGCCCAAGACCGACATCACTAGCACCGCACCGATAATGGCACCGGAAGCCGCTTTGATCGACACAAACTGAGCCACCATCACCGACAGCAAGAAAATACCCAACAAGATACGTGCGATGGTCACACCGGCAATCAAACGACGAAGGCGCGCAATCGCATCCACGTCTTGCGATGCTTTTTTAGATGGACGTCCCTTTACCAAACCCCAAAAGAATGGAACCGAGAAGATCATACAAAGCATCAAGCTTAAACCATTCACGTATCGGAAATCTGGCAACAACTGCTGCAAATAGACAGCTGCGTATTTTTTAAATCCGAACGTCAAAGCCAAGATCACCACGACATTCAAAATGATCTTCATGCCTAAGGCCTCAACAATCAACGAACCGACACTGCGGTCTCCGGATTGTTGGAAAGACTTTTTATAGTTATCCAATAGGTTTTTGATTTTATCCGGCAACAAGGAATCTAGCTTCTCTGACAAATAGCCCGAGGACTTAATCATGTACGGAGTCGTGAACGTCGTTACCGCGGACACCGCTACGGCCAACGGATAAATGAAGTCACTCGTCACTTTTAAAGTCGTCCCTAGGGCCGCGATAATGAACGAGAACTCCCCGATTTGCGCCAAGCTCATACCCGACTGCATCGAGATCTTACGACTTTGTCCCGAGAACAAAGCACCCAAATAAGTACTGATAAACTTACCAAAAATCGTCACGAACGTCAGAAGCAAGATCAACCCCGGTTGATTGATGATGACGTTGGGATCAATCATTGTACCTACGGATACAAAGAAGACCGCCGCGAAAAGATTTTTCACCGGACTGATGAGCTTTTCAATGTGGTGACCTTCTTGAGTTTCAGCCAGCAACGAACCCATCACGAAGGCACCCAACGCTGGAGAGAATCCCGCCAACGAAGAAATCGCCACCATCATCAAGCACAGACCGATCGAAACAATCAGCGTCGTTTCTTCTTCTAACAAGGAACGGATTTTTCTTAGGAAAATCGGCAACAGGAAAATACCGACAACGAACCACAACAGGATAAAGAACACCATGCGCAAGGTCACCGTGAACAGCGACCCCATGTTGAGCCCCTCACTCATCGCAAGCGACGGCAACAAGACCAACAAAAGAACAGCCACGATGTCTTCAACGATCAGGATACCAAAAACCAGCTCAACGAAACGCTGGCCCTTCATATTCAATTCTTGGAAGGCACGAACGATAATCGTTGTAGAAGAAATTGAAAGAACCCCACCCATGAACAAACTGTCGATGGAATTCCAACCAATCAAACGCCCGACTAAATATCCGAGCCCGACCATGAAGACGACTTCAAAAACCGCAGTAAAGCCAGCGGATCCACCAACCTTCACTAGTTTCTTAAAGCTGAACTCTAACCCGAGACCGAACAACAGGAAGATCACGCCGATCTCAGCCCATGTCTGAACACTCGCCTTATCTTGAATTGTCGGAAGCCACGGGAAATGTTGGCTCACAAGGAAGCCCGCAACCAAATAGCCCAAAACCAATGGTTGGCGGAGTTTTTTAAACAGCAGGGTCACCAAGGCGCCCACTACCAGAATTATCCCAAGATCGTAAATTAATGGTGGTAGATGAATCATGGCCCTATTGTTTCAACAACAGAGCTTTAACACAATTTGCGGTACAGCATTTTAACAAATATTAATTCAGATAGCGTGGCTTTTCGCCAGACATGTTTTGAAGTACGTGAGAATTACTTTCTACAGCGGCATTCATCACTTTCGAACGGCCAATATAATTTTTTGTCGCATAAATCGGCGTATCCAAATGCAAACACAAAGACATTGCCTCATCAGCACGCACTTTAATTGAATTGGTCTTAGGATGACCTGACAAATAAAGACGAACATATTGGCTGGCACCTTTGATCTCAACAAATACGGCCTGACGAATCTCAATCCCTAAGGACTCCATCAAAAGTTGTGTGAACTTATGGGGAGTAGATTCTGCGATACTTTTGTTAGACTGGGATAAAGTCACACCCGCTTCGATCGGAGAAACCGCCACCGGCAGAGTGTGCACATGTGCTTCATCTTTCAGCAATAGAAACGGACGAGACACATCCCCTGTCACCGAAAGACCATACGGAAACAAACGCACCAGGTCTTCCTGGTGAAATGTCTCTTCGTCTTCTGATTCCTCAGCAAAGATGATCTGCGCTTTTAGATTTTTTAAATCCAAAATATCTTGTTTCATTATTGAACTAGCTCTCCGTGGAATGTCGCAGGGAATGCACGAGTGATTCTAACGTCCACTGTTTTCCCGATCAAATCAGGAGAACCCTTTAAGTGAACAAGCTTATTCCCAGTACTACGACCATGAACTTTGCCTTCTTCGCGGTCCGTATTTTCAACCAAGACTTTCATAACTTGGTTTTCATAACGTTTCACCATATCGAAAGACATCTTATCGTGGAAATCAAACAGGCGATTTAAGCGCTCTGTTTTAATTTCCTCAGCAACTTGGTCTTCAAATTTTGCAGCCTTCGTAAATGGACGAGGCGAGTACTTAAACGCAAAGATCGTTTCAAAGCCACCCTCTTCAACCATGCGAACTGTATCCATGAAGTCCTCTTCAGTTTCACCAGGGAAACCCACGATGATGTCTGTCGAGAAAACAACGTTTGGAATGGATTTACGAAGCATCGCGATTTTTTCCAAATACTCTTCACGAGTATAGATGCGGTTCATGCGCTGTAAAACGCGCGTGCTGCCGCTTTGGAAAGGCAAATGGATGTACTCCATGATTTTGTCTTGATGCTTAGCCATCGTATCCGCAAGCTTTTGGTTAAAGTCTTTGGGATGAGATGTTGTGAAACGAATGCGCTCAACATCCGTCTCTGTCGCCACTTTGGCCATCAAATCTGCAAAATCCACATCGCTGTCAGAGTATGAATTTACGTTTTGACCAAGCAACGTCACTTCCTTCATTCCGCGTTTCACCAAATGGCGAATGTCCGTCAGAATGTGCTGCAATGGACGAGATTTCTCGCGACCACGAGTGTAAGGAACAACACAGAATGTACAGAAATTATCGCAGCCCTTAGTGATGTTCACGAAAGTCGCGACACCTGGATTACGAACCATTGTTTCGATGTGATAAGGCGCACGATGCTGGAATTTAGCATTGATGCGCTTTTCACGATCCATAAAGCTATCCGCAACCAAGTACGGAAGACTGTCGATCTGATCCGTACCAAATACGAAATCGATCATCGGTTGATTCTTAATCAGGTTTTCTTTTTCTTGCTGACCTACGCAACCGCCAACGCCGATACGTAGCTCGGGGTTTTTCTCTTTCATTTTTCTGAAAGTACCCACTTCGGAATAAACCTTGTGAACTGGTTTTTCACGAACGCTGCAAGAATTGATGATGATCAAAGACGCTTCCTCCGGCGTTTGCACCGGAACAAAGTTTTGCATCTCTAGCAAAGAGTGCATGCGTTCAGTATCATTCACATTCATCTGACAACCGTAAGTAGAAATGTAGACACCACGGCCCTGACCGACATCTTGATTCATGCCTTGAATTTGATTTGTGATTTCAGGATTTTGGCTCACTTCATCCACAGTTCTTACCTCTTGTGTCATCAAAGAAAGTGAGTTATAGAGGAGCACTTTAGAAATGTCAAAGTTCGAGGAGCCCTTCTCTATGAATCCAAGACTGAAAAGTTCCAAAAAATGGACTAATTTTCCCAAAGAGTACTCAGATCAAATTCAAGCGGTGTTCAATGAGAATTTCGCTCAATACCTAGATGACGGCGAGCTGATCATCGAAGGTCGTATCTACACTGAGGAAATTGTGCTGCGCGTTGGATATCACGAAAGCGGCCGCTTAGCTCAAGCAAACTTCGAAGTTTCCATGAACTACTCTCAAGAGCAACAAGACGCCGTCACTCGCATTCATAACTGCGTGGATGCAGCAGCGTCGATGATGATGGAATACTTTGAAAAAGAAGGCGAAGTTGATTTCCCTTACGTATGGCAAGAATTCCCATTCCAAGGCAAAAAACTTTATCTTCAATACTCCACTGAAAACTCAAACCTGGAAGCAGAAGCCAACAGACTTTTGGGAGTGGACGACGATGCCATGGTAAATGAAGAAAATGAATCGGAAGATGCTTTGGCTCGCGCAGAAAAAAACGAGGAACTAAGCCCTCCCCGCGACGACGAAGATTATCAAGACGAAGACGATTATCAGGATGATGAAGATTCAGACGATGATGACGATAAAAAAAAGCTCCACTAGGAGCTTTTTTCTTTTCTAATCTTTAGAGACAGAACACCAAAGTTCCGCCCAAGCTATTTGTCCCAAACCCTTCTTTTTCATCAGGGCTTGAGTCTCATCTGGCAGACGAACAAAGAGATTCAGTTCGTTACTTAAAACAGTGTTCTTAACTTTGCTCAAAAGAACTTTGGACTTTACGTCCCAAATATTCAGCGACAGCACATTGCGCCCGTCTTGATCTTTTTTGATACCGGCTTGAACCTTAACAAAAGCATCAGACACCGTCGCACTTTTCCCAACGATCACATTGATATCCAGTTTGGAATTATCGATGTCTTCGTAGGCTTCGGGCACTTCACCGCCCGCCTTATTTTCAGCATTATAAAGCACGCCACAAGTGAGCTTTTCTGAGGCCTCACTAGAAGCCGCCAGGGCGTTGGCTACGGCAAAAGTCACCAATAGCGCAATTAGGATTCTCATAGGGAACTCCTTCAAAGAATGAAGGTTTTTATCATATTAGAGATGGAATGTGCGGTATTTGCCTGGAACCTATCGAAAATACAGGACTGTAAACGAAAAAGGCTCACCCCATATGATGGAAGTGAGCCCGACCCCTCTGAGAGAGAATTTCAAATCAATTATAGAGCTTGTGCGCGAGCCAAGATCTCAGGAACCTGATCTAGGTTGTTTTTAGCCTGCATGATGATGCGAACTGCATCTTTTTGCAAAAGCTTACCTTGAGCCATTTTTTCGCAAAGAAGCTGTTCCAAAGAATCTGTGATTTCGTACACAGATTTATGCTGTGGCCACAAGTTTTTAACGTCGTTAGAACCACCCATGCAAAGTGGGATGTAGTGGTCAATTTTGAAGTCTTGGCGATTCATTTGACGAGTGCGGTAACCCAACTGATCGTAAGCCGCGAAACGAGCACGTTTCGTGCTGCCATCAACATCGCGTTCGCAATAGTCGATACCTTCTGGATAGCGGTGAGAATCTGGGCGACTGCACAACTGTCCTGGCGTTAGATTTTGATCGGGTCCGATTGGAAATTGCCCTTGGGCAAATGACGTAACGGAAGCAACAAGAAGCGCGAAAAGAACGAAAAGGTTCTTCATTTATATCTCCAAATAGTCTGCCATTAAAATGGTGGCAGGTAGAAACGTCGGACCGTATTTCCGACATATATTTAGGTAACTTGGCCCCACTGGTACCAACGCCATTTCCGCTTTGCAATTAAATTTGCACTACAAACATTCATAACGCAGTCATGAATGAAGTCACTCTACAATTAACAATTGTAAACCCCTGATTCCCCTACAAAATCCTCAATACATAAACAATACCGATAGTTTACGCGCAGCGCCACACTCAAGACACAAAAAAGCCCCACTCCAAAAAGTGAGGCTTCAATTCAACGTCCCCAAACCGCGCTCCGGGAACCAAGTGTGCTGATAAATTCGATTTAACAAGGCGCTAGAAGGAAGGCGTACTCCTCGTACGCCGACGACGCAGCAACGCAGGTAAATCGGATTTACCGACGTGCGACGAGACTACTAGTACTCGTCGTCATCCGATGCGTTGCCGCCGGAGTCACCCATGCCGCGCACTTCTTCAATGAACGCGTTCGTATCCTCTTCGAATTCGTTCTCTGTAGCTGATTCATCGATTTCAAGTTCTTGAATCGCCGCCAAGAAGTCTTTCTCAGTGCGAAGATCGCGACGGATCATCTCTAGGAATTTATCTGGGTAACGTGACGTCAATTCCTCAACGTAACGCTCAAGTTTACCATCGGTAAGGATCTTCTTACGTACTTGGATTTTCTTCCAGAACAATAGGTAGTGGTAACGGCAGTACACATCAACAATCGCCACTTGATCGCAATCGCGAGCACGGCAATAACGGCGGCCTTCAGCATCCGTTAGAACGATTTCTTCATCGCCCTTGTCTTTCTCTTCAGGAACCCATTCATCGACAACGTCGATTTCTTCGTCCGCCTCTTCAACGGCCTTAAGCTCCTCTTCGTACTCACCAATCTCATCGCCCATCATCTCGTCATCGTCGGCGATAAAATCATCTTCCATTTCAGAGTCGTCTTTTTCCTTCTTAGCCTTTGCGCCTTTTTTAGGTGCTTTCGCATCTTTCTTAGGTGCAACTGCTTTTTCTGGAGCAGGCGCTGCTACAGCGGCCTTCTTTTCGACTTTCTCTTTTTTTGCAACTTCGGCTTTAGTCTCTTTGACTTCCTTAGCAGCTTTCGCTGCCTTCGCCTTAGGCTCAACCTTAGCTTCGACCTTTTTCTTAACTTCCGGCTTTTTAGGAGCTGCCTTTACAGGAGCTTTTTCCGCCTTCTTTTTAACAACAGTCTTCGGAGCTGGTTTTTTAGGTGCAGGTTTTGACGCAGCTTTTACTGGGGCTTTTTTAGCCGGTTTTGCTGGAGTCTTTGCTGCGGGCTTCTTTTTAACGATTTTTGCCATATTTTTACCTAGTTGCGGTGATAAATGTACCTTCAAATACCTGAATCATAGAGGCCAGGGTGTCAACTCATTTCACTAGAATTGTCGCCTCTTGGCTGCGCACAGAAATGCTGCCTCTTTGTGTCGTACCACGCAAGCGTCCACGAACACTTTTTTCAGAGCTCAACTTATTCACCTTCAACTCATTGGGAACAAAGATTTCACCATCGACAGTGTACAGATTGACGCTAGCTCCCGAAGCCGCTGGAGATGTGATATTAATTTTTCCAGCCTTCGCTTTCACATCAATTTCTGAATCCAAAACCATTTGGATGCTGACGTTACCTTCTTGATTTTGTCCTTCCAAACGACCTTGGAAAGCCTGCAAGCTCAAAGAGCCTTTGCCATTTTCAAATTGAATTGTGCCAGTGCCTTGATTGACCTTGGCTGTCGCTTGCTGCGTCGACAAAGAAACAAAACCACGGCTTTTTTCGATGTTCAGCTGTCCAGAGAACATGGACGCATCAATATCACCTTGGATGTTTTTTAGATTCATTGTGCCGGAATAACCATCGGCGTTAACACGTCCTACGTGATCAGAAACACTGATCTCGCCTTTTTGCACATAAAGCTGCAAAGAGCCCGTACCATTCGAAGAAACCGCACGACCTGAAGTCATACTCACTTTCAAATCTTTGCTCCATTTTTGCGCAATAACGCTGCCACCTTTGAGTTGAATTTCAACGGGAACGGGCAAACCTGAGATCTCAATTTTTTTCAGTTGTGAACTCGATTTCGGTACGATGTTCATCCAGGTTTTCTTGCTGCCAAATTCATTCATGGAAACTTCAATGATATTATCTTTCTTAGACACCACATAGGCACCCTCGAAACTTGACTCATCCACCCCAGAAATACGCACTGTTGTTGCGCCGGGCACTGGATTTAACAGCACTTGCGCTTCCAAACCTTTCAGAACCACGCGAGTTCCATCCTGAACGGGCGCCTCAAATGTGGCTGCAAAAAGAGGCTGAACAAAAAGACTCATCAAGATGACCGTGATCGCTGACATGCGTTGTCTCCAAATTCTGAAATATTGACTCAGACTCTATTTAAGATAATTTTTTTACGATTTTCAACATGAAGAGGTGAATTATGGAAAATGTAGTGATTGTCAGCAGCGTCAGAACTCCTGTCGCATCCTTTCAAGGTGGTTTCGGTGCAGTACCTGCTCCAAAACTAGGCGCCGCTGCGATTAAAGAAGCTTTGAATCGCGCTAATGTTTCTCCGAACGAAATTGATGAAGTCATCATGGGTGAGGTATTGACTGCCGGCGTAGGACAAGCTCCTGCTCGTCAAGCAGCTCTTTTCGCTGGTCTTGGCAACAACACTCCTTGCATGACGATCAATAAAGTTTGTGGTTCTGGTTTGAAAGCAGTGATGCTTGCCGCAGACAATATCAAATTGGGTAACACGACAATTGCAGTCGCTGGTGGTCAAGAGAACATGACTTTGGCTCCGCACTTGCTTGAAAACTCTCGTACGGGTTACCGCATGGGCGCAACGCAAATGACAGACTCCATGATCAAAGACGGTCTTTGGGATCCATACAATAACTTCCACATGGGAAGTGCTGCTGAGATCTGCGTGAAAGAGCACGGCTTCACTCGTGAACAACAAGATGCTTTCGCAGTTGATTCTTACAAAAAAGCACAAAAAGCTTGGACTGATGGCGTTTTCAAAAACGAAATCGTTCCAGTAACTGTTGCAGGTCGCAAAGGTGACGTGGTTATCGATAAAGACGAAGAACCATTCAACACGAACTTCGACAAAATCCCTGGATTGAAACCTGCTTTCGATAAAGCTGGCACAATCACGGCGGCGAATGCTTCTAAAATCAACGACGGTGGCGCTGCTCACGTTTTGATGTCTGAATCTGAAGCTAAAAAACGTAACATCAAACCTCTTGCGAAAATCGTTGCCCACGGCACATTCGCACACGAGCCAAAATACTTCACAACAGCTCCAGTTGGCGCGATCAAAAAAGCGTTGGCTAAAGCAAACTTGAAAGTTGGCGACATCGATCTTTGGGAGATCAATGAAGCGTTCGCAGTTGTTACTCAAGTAGCAATGAAAGAACTAGAAATCCCAGCTGAAAAAGTAAACGTGCACGGTGGTGCAGTTGCTATCGGTCACCCGATCGGTGCTTCAGGCGCTCGTATCTTAACGACTTTGGTTCACGCTCTTCACACTCATAACAAACGCTATGGTTTGGCGACTTTGTGTATCGGTGGCGGCGAAGCGGTAGCTTTGATCATCGAGGCTATTTAGCACTCCGACTTCGTCGGAGTATTTTCTGAAGGAAGGTGCATCCGCACCTTCTGTAACTCCGGACGAAAAAAAATCGTACATTTGGAGAAACATCATGAGCAAAAAAGTTTATAAAGATGCCATGTCAGCGCTTGAGGGCGTGAAAGACGGAATGACTTTGGTCGTTGGCGGCTTTGGTCTTTGCGGTATTCCCGAAAACTCTATCGCTGCTTTAGTTGAGCGCGGTGTGAAAGATTTAACCTGCGTTTCTAACAACGCAGGTGTGGATGATTTTGGTTTGGGTTTGCTTTTGCAAAAACGCCAGGTCAAAAAAATGATTTCATCTTATGTGGGTGAAAACGCATTGTTTGAAAAACAATACATGAGTGGCGAGCTTGAACTTGAATTCTGCCCACAAGGCACACTGGCTGAACGCATTCGTGCGGGCGGCGCCGGTATTGCCGGGTTCTATACTCCAACAGGAGTGGGAACATTGGTGGCTGAAGGCAAAGAAATCAAAAACTTCGACGGTCGCGACTATGTTCTTGAGCGTGGTATTGTGGGTGATTTCGCTTTGGTAAAAGCTTGGAAAGGCGACAAGTTCGGAAACTTGGTTTTCCGTAAAACGGCGCGCAACTTTAATCCAATGGCAGCAACAGCGGGTAAAATCACTGTCGCTGAAGTTGAAGAATTAGTTGAAGTGGGTGAACTTGATCCAGACCAAATTCACACTCCGGGTGTTTTTGTTCAGCGCATTTTCAAAGGCACTAATTACCAAAAACGCATTGAACAACGTACAGTGAGCAAGGGGTAATTATGCCATTAACTAGAGAACAGATCGCACAAAGAATTTCCCAAGAAGTTCAAGACGGTTTCTGTGTAAACCTTGGTATCGGCATTCCCACATTGGTCGCAAACTACATTCCAAAAGGCATGTCAGTTATGTTACAGAGTGAAAACGGTCTTTTAGGAATGGGTGCTTATCCCACTGAAGACAAAGTGGACGCAGACCTAGTGAACGCCGGCAAACAAACTGTAACAGCAGTTCCTGGTGCCAGCTTCTTTTCCAGCGCAGACAGCTTTGCGATGATCCGTGGTGGTCACGTTGATTTGACTGTACTTGGTGCTATGGAAGTTGATGAACAGGGCTCGATCGCTAACTGGATGGTGCCTGGCAAAATGGTTAAAGGCATGGGCGGAGCAATGGATCTTGTTGCTGGTGCTCGTAACGTAATCGTAGCCATGCAACACACGGACAAAGAAGGAAACTCGAAGCTTCGTACAAAATGCACTCTGCCTTTAACTGGCATCAAGTGTATCAAGAAAATCGTCAGCGATTTCGGCGTGATCGAAGTAACTGATAAAGGTTTCGTTTTAACGGAGTACGCTCCAGATTTGTCTCCGGAAAAAGTCTTGGCCGCAACAGAAGGTAAAATGACAATTTCACCGAACTGCAAAGCGATGACGTTCTAATTCAAATTTAAGAATGAATTTCTGCAAAAGCCCAAGGTAACACTTGGGCTTTTTTATTACAGCTGCAGTGAACACCTCCCAAGGTCTAGCTCGTGGTTTTCCACGCATTGCTCCTGATCATCTTTTTCGAGATACTAAACACAACAATTTCTCGGGAAGGACCTGCACGTGGCTGAGGCAAAGAAACTTGCAAAAGATAATTATCTATTTCGCGAAGGTGATGCCGCGGATGCGATGTACATCATCAAATCGGGTTTGCTTGCAGTCACAAAAACCAAAGGTCAATCTGAAGTAACTCTTGCTGAAATCAATCCCGGATCGATGGTGGGAGAAATGGGTTTGTTCGACAACAAGCCACGCTCTGCCAACGTTAAAGCCATCAAAGAAACTGAAGTGATCGCTCTCCCCTATGATTCTTTGAATAAACAGCTCGATCAGCTTCCAGTGTGGGTTCGTGCCATTCTGAAAAATCTGAATGAAACTATTCGTGAATCCAATAAAAAATTGAAACAATTGGAAACGGCGAACTCCGACCAAGAACGCTTTCCACCTCACGTGATCAATAAGTTCATTTCTATTTTCAATTTCGTTTGTAACAAATACGGAAAACCTGAAGCAACTGGTGTCAGCATCTCTTCTGGTTTACTTCGTAACTACACAATTCAAATCTTCCAAGAGGCCACAAATAAAATGCAATCCGTGGTGGATGCACTAACAGAGCTTGGCTACGTGACTCAAGAAGATCGCGGCGATGGCTTTCAAAAGATCACCAATCTTAAGCCAGCAGAGCTATTCTCTTTCGTCGACTGGTACAATGATTGGCTGTTCAAACAAGAAAAAGACCGCAAAGAGCCTCTGACAGAGCAAGAATGCAAAGTTCTGGGAGCGCTGATCTTGTTCGCTAAAAAAGTAGAAACCGACAGAAAAGGCCTTAACAAAGTCGATCTGAACGTTCTTCAAAATGAATCGATGAAAGAAATCGGCTCACTCATCAAACCAGACGATGTGAATGGATTGATCGAAAAGAAATACGTCGGCGAAAAAATCATGGACGGCACAACCGTCTTGGTTCCAGTCGAACTTCCCTTCGCTGAACCCCAAGCCACCAACTGGGCCATGGTAAACAACCTGAAAAAGAAACTTCGCTAAAAGGCGCCTGCCACCTTTCTGGGGAGCACCGCTCCTAGAACAAAAAAAAGCCCGGGATTTCTCCTGGGCTTTTTCTTTTTTAATATTTACGAACAAAATAGATCTAATCAATCATTGGATCGGCTTGGCAACGCAAAGGCAATTGCTCATCCGGAAGCTTTGTCAGACTCTCTGCGCCCACTGTATGCACGTACAAAGAGTTCGTTTTGATACCGCCAGCAATCGGCTGACCCAACGTGATGATCACTTTATCCCCCGTCTTAGACAAACCATGAGTCACCAACAAGCGATCCACTTCCGACAAGATGTCCTCCATGTTTTTGTACGCCTTGATGCCATGAGTTTGGATACCCCAGTTCAATTCCATAGAGTTCAACACCTCATGATGTTGAGTCACGGAAATGATGCGAGCTTTCGGACGGAATGAAGAAATGATGCTTGCTGTTTTACCTGTGCTGGTTAGGCACACGATAGCTGTCGCATTCAATTTCAATGCACTCAATGAAGCACTCGCTGCAATTGCCGCTGGTGTGCTTAGGAATTCGCTCTCCAAAGAGATTTTGTAGTACTCTTCCTCATTGCGCTCAACCTCAAGGATGATTTCGTGCATAGTACGAATCGCCTTGAATGGATTTTTACCACTTGCAGACTCTGCAGAAAGCATCAAAGCATCAGAACCATCCAAAACTGCATTGGCCACGTCCGTGATCTCTGCACGAGTTGGACGAGGATTCTCAATCATACTCTCAAGCATTTGCGTCGCTGTAATAACAGGACGACCCAATTGGTTACAGACGCTGATGATACGCTTTTGGAAGCCCGGCAAACGACTTTGACCGACTTCAACAGCCAAGTCGCCACGAGCAACCATAACTGCGTCGGAAAGACGGCAGATCTCTTCCAAGTTCTCAAGAGCCTCGATCATTTCGATCTTAGCTACGATTTTTGCCTTAGAACCGCGAGCTTCAATGATCTCACGAAGTTTACGAATATCACGAGCGTGACGTACGAAACTCAAGGCGATGTAATCAACTTTATTTTCAATACCAAATTCAAGATCTTCCAAATCCTTCGGAGTCATTGGATCAACCGGAAGATTTACGCCTGGCAAATTCATGCCCTTGCGATCTTTCAAGATACCGCCGTCAATAACGACAACGTCCACTTCCTCACCACGAACTTGAAGCACTTCCACCTGCATCAAACCATCATCCAAAAGGATGCGTGTGCCCGGGCTGCAAGCAAGAGGCAGTTCTTTAAAATCAGAAGGAATTAAGCCTTGGCGACCCAAAACAGGAGCTGTTGTGAAAGTAAACTTCTCGCCGGCCTTAATTTCGATCTTGCCGCCTTCGATTTTACCGACACGAACTTTAGGGCCTTGTAGATCCTGAAGGATCGTCACTGGCGCATTCAGTTCTTTGGAAAGTTTGCGAAGAGATTGAATCACTTTATAGTGATCCTCGTGCGTGCCGTGCGAAAAATTAAGGCGAGCCACATTCATGCCCGCCTTAATTGCTTTTGCTAGATTATTTTCGTCACGAGTTGATGGACCAATGGTCGCTACAATTTTTGCTCGTCGGTCTGCTAACATTGAATCTATGCCTTCCTAGAGTATGAACTCATCTTAAGCGACAAGTTTTGCATATCCTCCTGGTGGCGTCTATTCATTCTGTCTAACTGATCATTATGCGACTCACTGAGTTGCGCAAGTTTCGCCTCATACTGCATCGACGCAGAATCTTTCTCATTCTTAGAAGCTTTACCTTGTTCAGCTAAACGCTGGTTATAAACCTTTTCTAGGCGTTTTATTTCGCGATCCTGAGTGTCTTTAAGTTGAGTTAATTTGTCCTCGTAAGACTTCACAGTTTGCTCAAGCTTAGAATTGAAGCTCTGCTCCATGCCGCGGAAACGCTCTGTCATGGCCTTATTTTGAGCGATTTGATCATCTGCAAAGCGTTGGCGTTGACCTTCCATGCGTTGCGTATAGTTGTCTTCCATCTGCTCCAAAGAATCGCCATAGTATTGACCTAAGCGTTTTGCATTCTTATTGGAAAGATCTGTTAACTTTTGCACGCGGCTTTCAGCTGTCGTATTCACTTGAATCAACTGATCCGAGTGCTGCTGCTTCATAGTTTCACGGTCCGCGGAATTACGCGCATTGGAAACATTGGCCTGAGATTGATATTCACGATCCACATTGCGCAAAAGCTTTTGATTGTTTTGGTTCATTTTGTCGATACGCTCGTCTGACAACTCGCGCATACGCACAACCGCATCTTCACGACGCTGTTCAACCATATCCAACTGCTTTTCATAGGCCTGAGTTAGATTTTTTCTCTCAATGCCACGCATTTTTTCATTCTTAGCCATTTCGTTATTCAACTTAGAATTCAAACGTTGAATTTGCGAATCACGAGAACGAACCTGCGACGACTGACGCTCATTTACAGAATCACGGAACTCTGCATTTTGAGAATCAATACTGACCAACTTCTTTTCAAGTGTATTTTGATACTTATCACGCACGCGATCGATTTCTGAATCCATCATCGCTTGCTTCATTTGCAAGTTGTCCGAATAAGTTTCACTGCCGTTCACAGTCATATCAGAAAGACGTTGCTGGAACATCTCTTTGTCTTCGTTACGACGTCTTTCGCTTTCTTTCAGCTGAGACTGATAGGATTTACGCATGTCATTGGTCGCACGATCTTTCGTTGCCAATTGTTGCTGATGAGATGTCGCCATCGCATCTTTTTCCTTATCATGGGAGTTTCTTAAACGACGTGCATTGTTTGCCACATCTGCGCGAGCGCGTTCACGATTTTCATTGGTCATTTGTTCAAGTTTCGAATCACGAGACTCAATCTCACTGTTCAACTGACCTGAAAGATTGTTCTTTTGCGCTTCATTGACCTGCTTTTGGCGCGCCATTTGGCTTTCGTACGATTGACGAAGGATCGCGCGATCATTCGCCGATTCCTCTGTCTTATTGCGCAAAGCTTCGCGGTAGGTATTACGAACTTCATCAATCTTACGATTGTTATCCATATCTTTATCTGTCAAAAGCTCGCGATTGCGATCCTTCAAATTATCGATCTTGGATTCGTAATTATCAGTAATGTTTTTAACTTCGTCATGATAACGCTGTTCAAGACGTTTGATTTCCGCATTACGACGCTTAGTATTTTCAGATTCGCGGTTTTCATATTCCTCGCGAGTCTGTCTGAGTTTTTCGTCCTGGCGCGAGCGGTCTGATGATGAAATAGAAGACATCCGTATCCTCCCAGCCTGCAGAATAGCATGCTGAGGCCCAAGAAACGTCAGGACTCTGGGCTTCCTAAATAAAATCAGGACCTAAGTTTTAAGGGATTATCTATCGAAGGCGCGTTTGAACATCAGTTCACGCGTTTTTTGGCGCTCAGCTTGGGCTTGGCGCTTTTTCTCGGCTTCTTTTTTATGACCTTCTTCAATCGAGGCAATTTGGCGAAGAGCGATCTTTTCATACAGACTGCCACCACGTTCGCCTAGGTCTGACCAGTTTTCACGCAGTTCAGCCACTTCCGTTTTGAATTGCTCTTTCGTACCCGTAAAAAGTTTATTCCACAAAACCAAGTGATCTTTAAAGTCGACCGTTTGGATCATGCCATATTCATTTTTACCGTTGGAATTAATACCAGAAACCCAGAACTCAAAGCCTGCTGGAACTTCAAGCTTCTTACCATCACGCAAAACCACATTCAAATCGGCGTTGATGTTGCGTACGATCAAACGATCTCCGCGATCAACCAACCAATACTGCCCGTGATTCGCCTTGGTCGTCACAAAGGGAGTTTCGACAGTGACTTGAGGAGCTTCCTCAACCCACAACACCCCTTTTACCAAACGCCATGAGTCTTGCGACAAACGCATTAAGGTCGAACCCTCAACCGCATGCAATTCCAATTCGTCTTGCTTTAAGTGAAATGACGGACCCACCACATGCAAAGCACAGCTTTCGCTCGACTTCAAACAAGCCACGGGTTGCTCAAGCGTCCCCGCTGAGGCGCGAACTCGCACCTCCATTTGAAAAGCCAAAACAAAAAGAAGGACTTGCAAGAGCTTCTTCATTATTTAAATTCCACGCTTTGCGCAAGCTTACGAGCCTGCTTACGAAGGTCTTCATTTTTGAAGTTCTTAATAACCGTGTTGTAGACTTCAGAAGCCTCGTCCACCTGGTTGTTGTATTCACTGATTTGCCCCATACGAAGCAAAATGAAACCAGTAAGATCGTTATCTGGATACTGCGTAACCATGTCATCAATCGTCGCCAAAGAATTACGGAAATCCTTTTTCAGGAAGTAGCTTTCAGCGATAAAGAAATGCGCTTCCACACCATGAGAACTCAATGGATATTTCGTCAACAACGTATTGAATTCTTTAATAGCTTTATCGTAGCTTTGCGCCGTGAAATACTTTTTCGCACGCTCAAAAATCACTGGCGACAGATCCACAGAGGAATCACTGGCTGGTGAACGAACGGCTGACGCCAAGTTTTGAAGTTCATACTTAGCTTGCAAGGTTTTGTTGTCTGGCAATGCTTGAGCAACAGTTTGTTGAAAGTCCTTAAGTTGATAACTTAACAACGAATTATTAAATTGCTCTTTCTCAATTCTTTCATTGAGTGCGGAGATTTGAATTTCATATTTCTGATGGCCATTAAAGTGCCTTACAAGCACTCCATAACAGGCAACGATACCAATCGTGAGGCACAAGCAGAAAACTACAAACAAAGAGTTCTGATTCTTCATGCCCCACTTATCGGCGGGAAACTGGTAAAAATTGAGACTGTATTATTTTGAGACTGAACTCTGGACCATAGTATAAACGACCTCCGCGTCGAGGTCTTTCCATTTACCATCCCGAAGTACTTTCGGCGGAACTCGCCCCTTCATCATTCGCAGATTCTGATCACTTTCAGAGTAATAAAAGCGCACTGGATCCACCAAAGCCGCAATCACAAAACTCGTAGGCTTCATTTCTAGCTCTAATACTTTTTCACCTTTGATCTCGGTATTTTTGATTTTGCGAATCGTGAAACCCACAGTTTCCAAGCGATCCCATACGGCAAATCGTACACTCACCGAATCACCTTTTTTAAAGGCCTCCCAATTCGACTTCACAAAAGCACCAAAATTCGAAGAGCACAGCACAAAGCCCTTCACTTTTTCCTCGGCTGTTTTCTTTTTTCCGTTGGTATCGAAATACTCAAAACTCAGTTTATCGCCATCCACAAGGATCTTGCCACTCTCGTTAGTTTGCTTGCGCACGATCTCAAAGCTCACTAATTTATCGCCAGAAACAACACCTTTTTCGGTCACAGCGATATTTCCGTGAATGTCACGAAATTCGCTCTGCACAATGGTTTCAGCCCCCTGTGGAGTAATTACCAAATTTAAATCATAGAGCTTTTGCTTTTGTTCCGAGGCAAAATCAAAGAGCTCCCCCGTTATTTTTTGCTGTGCAGATAAAAATAAAGGAAACAACAAAACACTGATTACACTTAACAAATTCTTCATCGATTCCTCCTCGGACGTATTTTAACTTGACCAATTTATTCGCAAAATTTAGTGTCGGTCCCCTGCACTTTACAAGGATGCTGGCCATGAATAAAGCTCAACTCATCGACATTGTTGCTGAACGTACAAAATCAACGAAAGCACAATCAGAAAATATTCTTGACGCTACCCTTCGTGTTATTCAAGAGGCCTTAAAAAAAGGCGACGACGTAAAACTTGTTGGCTTTGGTACGTTCTCAAAAGCGACACGTAAACCACGCCAAGGTCGCAACCCAAAAACCGGCCAAACCGTAAAAATCCCAAGCGCCCACGTACCTCGTTTTAAACCAGGTAAAGACCTTAAAGACGCTCTGAACTAAGCTGTTCGGACGTAATGCACGCGTAAAACTCTGGACGATCTTTAATCAAGCACCAGCCACTCAACCCCGTCTTCCATGTGTGCTGGTACGGCGAAATCAAGCCAGCTGTTAAGCCCGCTTTAATCTCTGCCACCGAATACGGCCCTTCCTGCAGCGGAGAAGCATTTTTTTGCTCCACTAAGATCACCCATTCTGGCGTCTCTTCATTGATAGGCATGCCTGGGATAAACGATTGCCCCGCAGGAAAAAGTGTTAATTCAAACACTCCCCACTCTGCCGCTGGCTTCCACACATCCCCTTTGCTCTCGTCTAAAACAAGATCTTGAAAGCCGATTTCGCCCCGATGAACAAAGGCGCGCATTTCCTCTAAACTAAAGGGCCCCATGGGACGTCTTTGGATACTTCTAAACCATGTTTTCTTCATAGCTTTTCCTTTTTACTGTGAAATGGAGCTGGCAAAGACTCAACCACTTCAAGAATTTCATAGTAAGCGACTTCAAAATTTTTATTATCCAAGGGCTTTCGCACAAACGAGGCCATGGTTGATGCCTTGATCAATTTTTTTTGATACCCGGCAAACAAACGCTCCCCCATCATGCCCCCCAAAAGAGTGGCGGCAACAAGATAGCTTGCTTTGCGACGAGGCTTAGCTTGTAGCTTGTGTCCTGGGACACCTGTGATCACCATCAACTCATGCATTTTCTGAGCAAGAGCCAACTGTAACGCCTCTTTACCGATGTCGCTGGAATCCTTGTGCACTAGGCTTGCTTTGATATCTGCGATGGTATCGGTCTTGCGTTTAGGATTGATCATCTTAGAGCCGAAATAAGCAACCGCCTCCATCCAAATCCAACGCAAGAAATCCTTCGGCATCTCGCTGAACAACCCTTGGCTGCCACTCACTTTCGCATGAATAAACTGCATCGCCAAAGTAGAGGCGTGATTGACCGTGGCGCGAGCCAAATAGGCCGCACCGATTTCCGGCAGATAAAATGACGACTCATCCTCGATAAGACGCTGAATCCAATTTTGCTGGGTCACACTGTAGTGCTCACGAACTTGGCTCCAGAAAGAGCTATCATGAGCGGAGTAAACAGACAGCTCCGCCAAAGAAACTTCCAGCCCCAGTTCTTCGGCCATGATTTTCACATAACGACCTATATGATCGGTAAAATCCAACGGTTCAAAGTCAGAATCCTCGTCATCATCCCAATCATCATCTTCATCAGCTTGAAACTGCAAACCTTCATCATAAGTTTGCTCCAGATACATCAGATAGTTTTGCCATTTCACCCAGGGAGGCACGCTCATCAGGCAAAATGTATTGCGATTGATTCTGACAAGATCGGTATTGCCCTCTTCGCCTTTATTCAAAAGCTGGAAGTAAATTTTTTCGGCATTTTGGAAAATACTGACAACGTTTTTTAAAAACGGCTTCCCTAGATTCTTTTGGATTTCAGCGGGAATATGTTCGCTCGCCAAATGCAAATCACCATAGACCACAAAGATCAGGCTCTCGGGGTGCTTTTCCGTCAATTCAGAGATTTTTTTACCGGCAAAGATATCTCGCGATTTCAAAGTCGTCGCATTTCGCTTAGCGAAGGATTTATTCAAACCATAGACCGGAATTTTATTTTTCTGTGCGTAACGTAAAATCGGGCGATAATGCTCCCAAGGAAATCCCCAGCGCTCCCCCCACTTAACAGATTTTAAGAAGTCCTTCTCAGACATCTTGCCCTGCATGTATTTATCAATCTTAGCCTGGTCTGCGGCATCGAAAAACTCCACCGCCAAAACAATATTACGTTCCTTAGGAATATTCCTTAAGACTCTTAATTGGGCTTTCTGTGATTGATGAAGAGCGTGAAAATCCCCTATGAGAACCACTTGAGAATCAGCGATTTGCGCCCAAAGATCTTTCTGCGTGGACGGCTGCCATTTACGAGCAAACTCACCTTGGTAGGTTTTATGATAACGCATTAACTCTGGAGTATCTTCCCCGAGTCTATGACGGACTTGTTTCTCCATTTGCAAATAGAGATCTTTTCGAATTCGAATCCACTTTTGTATGTCGTTCAAAGCTGTCTTCCTTGATAGCCCTTTAATTTTTGCATAAATTCTATTGATTTCAAACACGAATCTAAGATTCAATAGGGCATGAAAAACACATCACGCAAAAACCTGTTCCTGACAATTGCAGTTATCGCAACATTGATCGCTGTCGGCGTTCATGCTTACCTTTTCCAACACTTTTATGTTGTTAAGTTCGGCACAGATCCTGGCGCTTCCGTTTGTAACATCAACGAAACATTCAATTGCGACACTGTAGCTTCCAGCACTTTTGCTCAATTCTTAGGAATTCCAGTGGCAATGTGGGGTCTAGCAACAAACTTGATTCTACTTTTCCTTTTGTGTGTAACTCGTTGGAATCTAACGCAAGATCGCGATAAAACAGGCCGCTATGCCTTCTTAATGTCAAGCGTGGTTCTCCTTGGCTCACTGGTGATGGGAGCGATCTCTTTCACAGCGATGACAACATACTGCCTGTTCTGTATGGCAGCATATGTCCTTTCCATCCTGACATTTATTGGAGCTTGGCAAGGAGCTAACGACCTTTCTATTAGCAACCTCACTGAAGATATCAAGGACACTTTCGTTTCCGAAAGATGGGTCTTGGGCTCGTTGATCGCAATTCCGGTAATCGCGTTCGTGGTGAACTTGATGTACACAGAACAAAATGGCTTCAACGACATCGAAAGACGCTCCACTGAAGTGGTGTCTTCTTGGACAGTTTTCCCAGAGCAAAAATTCGATCTAACTAAGGGTCTTATTAAACAAAAAGGCTCCGACGCTCCCGTTATGACGATCGTTGAATTTGCTGACTTTTTCTGTCCGCATTGCAAACACGCAGCACCTCCGATCCACGCGTTCATCGAAAGCCATCCCGATGTGAAATTGGTCTTTAAACCATTCCCATTGGATGGAACTTGCAACAAGGCCGTGAACTTCAAAGATGGCATTCGCTGCGGACTTGCAACTTCAGTGATGTGCGCAGAGAAAATCGCACAAAAAGGCTGGACTGCTCACGACTATATTTTCGACAAACAAAACGAACTTATGGGCATGCAAAATCTTGATAAATCTATCGAGCAAGTTGCAACAGCAACAGGCATTTCCCTTGATGACCTCAAGAACTGCTTGAAGGATCCAGCGACAACTCAACTTGTGTCAGAAATGGCTAAAGAAGGCGAAGACGCACAGATTTCCGGAACACCAACGGTGTTCGTAAACGGCAAACTTCTGCCGAACGGTCAGCAAAAGTTAAATCTTGAAGCTGTCTATAAATCGATTAAGAAGTAAGAAACAAAAAAGCCACTCGCGAGAGTGGCTTTTTTTTTATAACCCGACAAGCTCTACCAACCAGTTGGCAAGCCGCCCGAAGGCATCATCAAAGACAATCACACTGGTTTGCGCCAAACCGTGAACGATATCCAACCAGAATGCCAGGATAATAATCCCTAACGAAGCCGCACACAAAGCACGGACCACATAAATAGTCGAACGAGCATCCGCAATGCGCAGATCCGTTTGAACTTTCTCAATTGTTTTAAGGATATACTGAAGCTCTTTGAAGTGTTCTTTAAACTTTTCACGAAGCTCTTGCTGCTTAGCTCGAGTCAGCGAGTTGATCCCAGGAAATCCACGTTTCGCTTTAATCGCATAAATCAAATCGATGCCGTGATGGATATAACGAGTCACTTTGCCTTTAAAATCAGGATAATCCGACGGAGCATCTAGGAAATCCTTCAGCTCCTCAATCGCACGATCATAGCGCTCAGCCAATACCCAGGTAAGAATCTTATTACGAAGAGTCTCTGGCTTACCCAAATCCGAACGATCCACCGACCCCATATCAAAGAGGTTTGCGTCGTCGATCTTCTTAATTTCCGATGCCACAGCGGCATTGTCTTTTAATGCAGGAACAGCCATAGAGAACTTTTCGGACAATCCCCCTAAACAATGAAGCCCATTTCACTTGGCCTAGGTCTAGTCTTAAGCCTTTGGTTTGACGAGACCGTTTCGGATTGAGAAACTAGATTAAGGGCGACCTAGACTTCATGGAGGAGGGCTATGGACACCGAACAATTCCAGAGCGCTAAATTAGGACATCTTGATTTTGATATGGACCAACAGCATCCAACGGCTGCTGCTATTCCACTTCCCGACGAGCTCCCAAAACGAGCTGACGTCAGTCATTTACCAAAAGAGATCTTAAAGTCTTCAACTGTGGAAAATCTAATTTCCCAGAATGAAGATTTGATGGCACGCCTGAAAGTGGCGATCCGCCGTCTCTCTTTATTGGAAAATGAAAACCAACGTTTGGGCGAAGAAAATACGAAAGCACGCCTTTCGCAATCTTCTGTCACAGATCAAATTTTGGTTTGGAGAGAAAAAGACAACATGTGGAAACACAAGGTTGATCAAATCGAGCGCGAAAAAGAAATTCAAAGTGAAAAACTACGCGCGCTTGACGAAAAATTGAGCTCCATGAATTCGGAGCTTTTACGTCATCAAAAATATCATGATCGCATCAAAAACCAGGTTAAACCTTACATCACTCAGCTGAAAGAATACTCTGCAGCCCAAGATGTTCGCGTTTCTGAACTTGAAGCAGATCTAAATCACAAAGAAGCTCTTCTGCGTGACTTACGCCATCAAGTTATTGAAGTAACTAAGAATGCTCGTTACCAAGTCGAGACTTCCGACAAAAAAGCTCAAGAGATGGTTCAACATTATGAAGACCAGATCACAAGTATGTCGAAAGAACTTCAAGTACTACATCAAGCTCAAGAAGACCTTGAAGTTAGAACAGCGAAACTTCACTCTGCTTTAGAGCGCCAAGACACCTTGGAAAATGAGTTGGTTGTCGTTCGTCGCAGCAAAGATGAATTGCGCCACCGCCTAGAGCAAGAGATCAATCGTCAGCAAGAACGCATGTCCGAGCTTACGCGTCAGAATCAAAAACTAGGTGTAGAGCATGCGGATCTACAAATTCGCGTAGTGCAAGATCAAGAGTCCATTCAGAAACTGGAAAAAGAAAATCGCCAGTATTTTGAGCAATTGGAAAGCTTGCGCTTTATGTGGAATGCTAAGAACGAAGAAAACGAAAAACTCAAGGCTGCAGCCGCTGCTTTAGAGCGCTTAAACCTTGAGCTAAGTCAGAAATTAAATGAATTAAGAAAGTAGGCTTCGGTTCCGAAGCCCGCTACTAGCAAAAGCTCTGTAGCGCGCCTTCGATACTTTCATGAACTTCCAGCGCTGGACACTGCGAAAACGCAAAAAGGCGCTGGAAATCAGGTGTTAATCCCGCGATTTTTACATTCATCTTTTTGTCGTTATTGAGGTCATTCAGAACCCCAAAGAACGATTGAATCCCTGAAGACCCCACAAAGTTCAAATTCTTCATACAGAAAACAACTTTTTTATCTGCAAAAGTCGTTAAGCAAGCTTGTTTGAAGCTTTGAGTTTTTTCGATCTCGATGCGACCGCTCAAAGAAATAATCGTAATATCCCCGTCCAAAACGAGTTTCAAATCCATTGAAAAATCCCTTTCATCACTGATCAGACTCTTACTTAACGGCGCAAATTCTTGCTGTTTTGAGTCCAAATTTCATGCTCGACAAAGGGCCAAGTGATACCTACTATAGTTTGGTGCATCTACGCTGGTTCATCTTGTTTTTATCATTAGTCCTGTCCTTCGCGACAAGTTCTGTGGCTTCGGCTGCGGATACACCTGCGGCTAAAATTCAGGGGATTTTACTGAATGCGGACAGCATGTTCCGCGATAACGAGAAAGAAACCGTTGAACTGGAAGGCAACGTCCAGATCGTCTATCAAGGTCAGCACATCAAGGCCGACAAAGCGACCGTTCACCTGAGAACTCATCGCGCGGAACTAACTGGAAATGTAGAGATCACCGACACCAAAAACACCATCGCGGGTTCGCGTGTGAATCTCGACTACGAAAATAACACCGGCATTATCTATGACGGCTTCGTTTCATCAGGACCTGTGAACTTCACCGGGAATGTCCTAGAAAAAACCGGCGACCAAGAGTTCATCGTCAGCAATGCCGACTATACGACATGTACAAACTGCCCTGCCTCTTGGAGTTTTTCCGGCTCCACAGTTCGCGCGGAAATGGGCGGCTATGCTTATATTAAAAATGCGATTTTGCGCATTTCTGATATCCCCGTTTTGTGGCTCCCTTACTTAGTTGTTCCTTTGAAGAGTGACCGCCAATCTGGTCTTCTAACTCCTGGTTTTGAGTTATCTGATAAGGGGGGCTTCACGATCTATCAACCGTATTTCTGGGCCATCTCCAGAAGTACTGATGCGACGATCACCGTTAAGAACTATGAAAAGCGTGGTCTTAAAGGAATGCTTGAATACAGATACGCGCTGAACGAAGAAAGCAGCGGTATTTTAAGCACGTCGACTGTTTACGACAGCGCCTTCGGTACAGATCCTCGTCTGAACGAATTCCGAAGTCCGCAAGAGGTTAATAAACCGCTTGAGCGTTGGTATATTAAGTACGAACACTATCACACGATGCCAGAGGACTATATCACCCGCTCGACAATCAATTTAGCGAGTGACCTGCAATATCCGAAAGACTTCCCGCTTGAGACGATGAATCACGGTGACTCTGCCATGGAAAGCCGTTTCTCTGTCACTAAGAACACCAAAGACACTCACACCAGCGTTGATACATCTTACTACTACAATCTTCTGCAAGCAGATCCTCTGGCTGCCAATGATGATGCTGTTCACCGCTTGCCTGAAATCCGTTGGTCCCAGGTTGAAAAGAATATCGGCGATACAAATTTCGTTTATACGATCAATCTTGATTTCGTAAACTTTGCTCGCAGTGGCCAAGCCTACGACGACATGGTTTACGACACAGTTGATGGAAACAGAATTCGTTACATCAAGAACTCTTGCAACCGATGGGATTGGTCGAATCAAAAAGGCTGCTACAAAGTTTACGATGGCTCTTATGATCCAAGCACTGACTTGATTCGCACAGGTCAGCGTTTAGACTTCCTCCCAACACTGTCCTATCCGATCAAAGTGACAGATGGTATCGACGTTCTGCCTCGCGTGAGCTACCGCGAAACCCACTACAACTTCGAGGTTGGCGAATCTAAAAACTACGTTCGTCGCTATGCCCGTACAGAGCTTGCAGGTCGCATGGATTTCAGTCGCATTTATGGCGACCAAGTCGATGCCAAAGCGACTCGCTACAAACACGAAATCATCCCAGAGATCTCTTACACAAACATCCCGTGGATCGATCAGGGCAATCACTCATTCTATGGCCAAGGCCAAGTGAATGATGCGCCTTATACGTCTACAGACTCCATCACCGACTTGGATTTGGCTTCTGATTACGGCTTGCAGTTCGACTACACCGACCGCGTCTATGATCGCAATTTGGTGACTTTAGCGGTGACTAATAAATTGATTCGCAAAAGCTGGCTGAACGACCGTCCCGAGTATCAACAGATCGGGTATTTAAAACTCGCTCAGTCTTACGACGGCACTCAAGTGAACAAAGCCCAAGCGGAGCCATGGTCAGACCTCAGCGCCACACTTGATGTGCGTTTGGACCGCTTCCAGACATACTCGATCTTTAACTACTATCCGTACCATGGTGTTACGAATGCCTCATCTCGTGTACGTGTGATGAACGATAAAGGCCAATTTGCGCAAATCGCCTTAACGAAACAATACAAAATCTCTCCAGGAAAACAGGTCGATACCTCTGCCAGAACTGAGGACTGGACTCTGTCTGCGGGTTTCATTTCTCGCTACATCAACTTGATGGGACGTATCGTGTACGATGCGAATATCCAGAGTTCGCAAAATGACAATCCGAAATCATGGGCCTACATTGGACAATTCAAACCGCCAGGCGATTGCTGGATGATCACATTCATTCAAGATCAGGTTACTGGTGGTGATACGAACTGGCGCCTAAGCTTCGAGTTCAATTTCGACGGAACACCAAAACCACCGATCCCACCAGAAGCCCTCGATCAATTCGGTTTCTAATCGCATAACTGCTGCACAAATTAAAGCGGCATATTCGGCAGCAACCATTATGTTACATCGTCTATGATTGTGATTTCTCCGAATCGAGTCACAAACGCCCAATGAACTTCGACCAGACAATTGAATCGCGCCGCTAAAAATACAGCAGCACCTTTTAATCTGAATTTCTGTCTTGGAGAAATGCGCACGTTATAAAACGTCGCCTGATTCGCCGTCTTTACTTCGACCATTAAAAGATTTCGGCGATCGGGAGTGCGGAACAATAAGTCGATCTCCGCATACGGAGTTTTCACTCGACGCTTGAGCAATTGATAACCGCGATGAATGTAGTATTGAGAGACGAATTCTTCCGACTGAACGCCGCGTTCGTGCGCCCAGTACGCTTTTCTAACGGAGGTATTCTTTAACACCGGCGAAGGACTTGCGATGATGTTCGCACGGTCCGTGTTCGACGATGGATTGTTTGTGCACTGGCGTGGAGTAGCCTTTGTGTCCTTCGAAGCCATAGACTGGATATTTCACTCCCATCTCTTTCATCAAATTATCACGAGTCACTTTCGCAACAATTGATGCCGCAGAGATCGGAGCCACACGCAAGTCACCTTTAATGACTGTCGTTTGTTCATAGCCTGGCAGATTCGGAATTTTTTGATTTCCATCCACCAAGACATGTCCTGATTTCACACCCAAAGCCTCAATCGCGCGCTTCATCGCAAGCAGTGATGCTTGCAAGATGTTAAGCTCATCGATCTCTTCAACAGATGCAGAACCAATACCCACTTTATGCTTTTCTTTAATCAAAAGAGCCAACTCTTCACGACGCTCTTCGGACAAAAGCTTAGAGTCCGTCACCAGATCTTGCAGATCTTCTGAATCAAAAATCACCGCAGCCGCATAGACAGGCCCCGCAAGACAACCACGTCCTACTTCATCAACTCCGATAACTGGTGATGGAGAAAATTCGCGCCAATCCACTTTAGGCAAATCCAGATTCTTTTTAGGTTTAGCCGTTTTTTTTGCTTTAACGACAGTGAGATTTTTTGCTGATGATTTTTTCTGAGCCATGCTGTCGTATCTCCGATGCTTCCATGTTGAGGCTCGGTGATTTTAGACAGAGAGATTTATAGCGGTCACGGAAAAATAAAAAAGACCTGGCTCGTCAGAACCAGGTCTTTGAATTTTCATTTTCAGAAATTTCAGTAGTTAAAACTACTCAGCTGTAGCTGTGGAAACCAACTCAGATTCGATCTTAGCTGCTTTACCAGAAAGTTTGCGTAGGAAGTAAAGTTTAGAACGACGTACTTTACCTACGTTAACCAATTCAACTTTGTCCAATGCTGGAGAGTTGAACGGGAAAGTTCTCTCAACGCCAACACCTGCAGAGATTTTACGAACTGTGAAAGATTTCGCAGCGCCTGCACCTTGGATTTTAGTTACGATACCTTTGTAAAGCTGAACGCGCTCTTTCTCACCCTCTTTAACTTTAACGTATACGTTAACAGTGTCACCAGAGTCGAAAGCTTGGATGTTTTTGTTAGCAGCTTTGATGCTTACGCGACGAACAAGATTTGTTTCTTTAACTTCAGATTTTGCTTTTACAGTCTTTTTTACAGCTTTAGCCATTGCTTAGTCCCTTATGCCATTCAAATTTTCACAAAAAGTAAAACAAGGGTCTACCATGGACCCATTACGCGGTCAAGACAGATACTTACTGCCGATCTTACAGAAAGATGGCGGTAATCTTGGGGAGGAGCCCCTCGAATGCTTTCTAAAACTCCGGAGCAGGATCTTAGAAGCTCACTGGTCATGCCGTTGCCAGTACCAAATAACATAAATACGGGCTTTTTTTCTACGTGCATTTCATGACGCAACTCGCTAAATGAGTACTTTTTAAGGCCTTCATCGCGGGCTGAAGTCGAAATTAATAAAGTTCCAGGGGTATTCCAGTCCTCTATGGCCTTTTCAACGCTCTCAATCGCTTTAACCGTCCCTAGAGCCGTTTTTCTCATCGGATTGTACTTCGCCCCTTGGCCTGTTCTCCAGTGATCCAGAACGCGATCTACGAACATTAGCTGCTCTTGCATCGGATGGATGATGTAATATTTTTCCACTCCGAAAGTCTGAGCCGCTCTCGCAATGTCATGGATGTCGAAATTCGTGATGTTGGTAGCTACCGTTTTGTTCTGACGGTCTCTCACGGGATAGTGAACCAAGCCAATCGCTAGACGTGGCACATAGGTATTTTCAGCCATTAAAATCTTCCTCGCTGAGGCTCGCCAAACCCAAGGTTTCGCGCTCTGCCGCAGATAAATTCATCCAAAATTTTTTAAGTTCCTTGAGGGGAGCTTCCGTCTTTTTCTTTTTCAAAGAACGGTACTGCTCATTTTCTTTGTCCAAATAGCCTTGGAACAAATCCGGGCGTTTTACCAAAGTCACCAGGGCGGAAACTTTATTTTTCCACTCCCCGATCAACTTATGATTCCCCCCCAGCAAAACAGCTGGGACTTCCTCGCCCAAATACTCACGCGGTCGAGTGAAGTTAGGATGCTCTAACAGGCCCGCTGAAAAGCTATCCTTATCCGCACTCTCATTATGTCCCAGAACCCCAGGAATAAAGCGTGAGAGCGCATCAACCACAACCAAAGCTCCCAACTCCCCGCCTGAAAGAACGTAATCCCCAATAGAGATCTCTTCGTCGACGTGGGAATTGATAATCCGCTGATCGATGCCGCCATAGCGACCACAAATCAAAACCAGATGTTCTTCATTCGCTAACGAACGAGCTTTTTCATCAGTGAGCACTTCCCCCTGCGGAGAAAGATAGATCACCCTTGAATTTTTATGCTTCACTTTTTGAATTGTTTTCTCCAGAGTCTCGGCAAGCATGATCATGCCATCGCCGCCTCCGAAAGGACGATCGTCCACTGTCTTGTGGCGATCACTGGTAAACTCACGAGGTGTGTGAGCTTGCACATTCAAGCGATCACTCTTAAGCGCCTGCCCCAGAACACCGTAGGATACTGCGTTCTGAATCATCTCAGGGAAAAGAGTGATCACATCAATTTTAAGCATTAAGCTTTCTCTAGATCGAACAAGCCTTCTGGCAAATCCATCACAACAGCTTGGTGTTTGAAATCGATTTTTTTGATGAAAGCATCTACGAATGGAATCTCAACTTTTTTACCGTCAGCTTCAACAACCAAAAGATCTTGAACACCGTTGCTAGAAAAGCCAACGATCTCTCCCAAAACTTTTTGTTCTGGATCTTTCAATTTGAAGTTTTTAATTTCAGACAAATAGATCGTCTCGCCTGGTTTAGAAACCATCAAGTCTTCGTCGATCAAGAATTCCATGTGCTCAACGCCTTCAGCAGCTGTGCGATCTGCGATCTCAGCGGCTTTCACGATCAAACCTTTTTTGAAAGGCTTCGTGCGCTCTACTGTGAATTCGCTTGCTGAACCGTCTTTACCCTGCAAAACGAATTTCTTCATACGTTTTGCCCAAGAAATCTCACCCGAAAAAATAAGGACATAAAGGTCACCCTTTAGACCGTGAGCTTCTCTAACTTTACCTACTAATTTCATACTTACCTCAGAAACAGAAAGGGGTTGTGTAACACAACCCCTTCCCTAAAAATCTAAATTTTAATACTTCTGAATACTATTCAACGATATCCAGGTGATAGCGTTTGTTCAGCTTAGTACCAGCGGCGCGGATGATTGTTCTCATCGCTGCAGCTGTTTTACCTTGTTTACCGATAACCTTACCAAGATCTTCTTTATCTACTTTAAGTGCAAGTAGAGTCGTTTGCTGACCTGGAATTTCATCCACTTCAACATTCTCAGGCTTATCGACAAGGGACTTCGCCATGAACTCAACGAGGTCTTTCAAGCTATCCATATTACCCCCAACAGAAGTTACCTAAGTGATATTTTATCGCATATCACTCAGATGCCAACTATTTATTTACCTTGGGCCAATTTAATAACGTGTTTTACGCGATCAGTAGGTTGAGCACCTTTTTTGATCCAAGCTTCTACTTTTGCTAGATCTAGCTCGACTTTTTTATCGTTACCACGTGGGGTTGGATTGTAAACGCCAAGGATCTCAAGGAATTTACCAGTAACATAACGACGAGAATCCGCAACAGTGATGCGGTATTTAGGATCATGCTTAGCGCCCATACGAGCCAAACGAATTACAACTGCCATTTTCTAAACCTCTTGTTTTCAACAGTAAGCTCAACTGTGTACTTTGTTTAATTTAAAATATCAAGCCTTAAAATGGGAACTTCATCCCACCACGGCCCATACCCATTTTCATCATACCGCTCATCATCTTTTTAGCGTCTTCAAACTGCTTGATAAGCTTGTTCACATCGGAAACCTGGGTGCCAGAGCCATTTGCAATACGCGTACGACGCGATGCATTAAGGATCTTATGATTATTACGTTCTTGGATAGTCATCGAACGAATGATCGCCTCGATCTTCTTAATCTCATTATCTGGCGGAGTCATGTTTTTAAGCTGTTTAGAAATCTCACCCATACCCGGTAAAAACTTCAAAATAGTCTCAAAACCACCCATTTTTTTAAGCTGCTGAATCTGCCCCAGGAAATCATCCAGGGTGAATTCGTTCTTCATGATCTTCTTAGCAGAATCACGAGCGGCTTTTTCATCGATTACTTCCGCAGCTCTTTCCACAAGCGACAAAACGTCGCCCATATCCAAGATACGTCCCGCAAGACGATCCGGATGGAAAACTTCAAGAGCGTTTACTTTCTCGCCCACACCTAGGAACTTAATCGGAATACCAGTTACTTCGCGAATAGATAGAGCCGCACCACCGCGCGCATCCCCGTCCACCTTCGTCAGCACAAGGCCTGTCAGGTTCAAACGCTTATGGAAGCCCTCAGCGACATTCACGGACTGCTGCCCCAGCATCGCATCTGCTACCAACAAGATTTCTTGTGGAGCCCAGATGTCTTTCAGGCGGCCAAGCTCACCCATCAACTCATCATCAACCTGCAAGCGACCTGCAGTATCGACGATAACCACATCGACCATGTTGTCACGAGCCCATTGTTTGGATTTTTCCAGAATCTCTTCTGGTTTCATTCCAATCGGTGTTGGGAATGTCGGGATATTATTTTGCTTACCCAAAGTTTGAAGCTGATCGATCGCGGCTGGACGATAGATATCGGCAGGGATCAAACCTGGCTTCTTACCTAGTTTTTGGCGAATATAAAGAGCAAGCTTTGCAGAAGATGTCGTTTTACCAGCACCTTGCAAACCGACCATAAAGATCACACTCGGGTTTTCGCGCACGTTGATATCAACAGCACCGCCACCCAATGTTTGCACCAACTCATCATGGACGATTTTTACGAATTGCTGACCGGGATTTACATTCTGAAGAACTTCCGCGCCCAGGGCTTTCGCCTTCACGCGATCAATAAAGTTCTTTACGACTTTAAAGTTTACGTCAGCTTCAAGGAAGCTCAGACGAATCTCTTTAATGACATCTTCAATATTAGATTCCGTGATCTTACTTTGACCACGGACCTTTTTAAGGGATGCCATAATTTTATCAGATAAATTCTCAAACATCGTATTCTCCGAATAATCGAATTTAATTACCCCATGGCCTGTGAATCACAAAGCACTCACGCTAACTAAGGGCGTTAACTTACTGAAATCAGGTTACCAACGCTGGAATGATCCACGTTTGAGGCTGAAATTAGCAAGTCCATAGAACACAATAAAACCCAAAATAGAAACTGGCACAGCCACTTCCATTCCCACGTCACTGACACCGATCACTCCGTAACGAAGGCCATTGATCAAATAAAGCAATGGATTCAATTTAGAAAGCATCTGCCAGAACGGATGCAAGTGATCAATCGACAAGAACACGCCACCCAGATAAGTCAGCGGCAACAGAATAAACGCTGAAAATGCCGACAACTGATCAAATGTAGTGGCCCAAAACGCGATAGAAATTCCCAATAAAGCGAAAATCAACCCGGCTACAACGGTAAAGAAAATCGTGTAAATCGGGTGAGCAATGGTCAGGATCTCTCCCTGTTGATACCAACAGAAAACGGAACCCACAAAGTAAGTGATCAAAGCGACGATGAAGCCGCGAACCAAAGCCGCCAAACTCATTGCCCAGATGATCTCTTGATTGCTGATAGGTGCAACACGAAGATCTTCCAAATCCCCTGAGAACTTCGACGATACAATCGACGAGGATGAGTTTTGAAAAGCATTATTCATTAAGCCCATCATCATCAAACCTGGAATCAAGAATGAAAGATACTGGACACCTTGATGTGTTGGCATCGTTGCCCCCAAAGACACACCAAAGATCAATAAATACAAAAACGAAGAAACGAATGGAGTTACAATCGTTTGTACGATCACTTTTAAAAAGCGCGCAATTTCCCGACGGAAAAGTGCAATAAATGGTGTCATCATTTGCTCACCACCTTCATAAAGGCTTCTTCCAAATTGCCCTCTTCGATTTTCACATCCTTGATGATGTTCACGGGAACTTGGATTTCATTTAAAAACTCGCCCATTAGTTTTCCTGGCGGCACCACAAACATAAACTCCATGCCTTCTTGGAAGAACATGTGGTCGGTTTTGAATGCGAACGGTTCTGACAATGTCAGACGGATTTTTTTCTGAGTGTATTTACGAACCAATTCTTTGGTTTCGCCCAAAGCTTCCAGATTTCCCAGATTGATGATCCCAATACGATCACAAAGCTGTTCTGCTTCCTCAAGGTAATGAGTGGTCAGTAAAATCGACATCCCGTCTTTACGAAGCTCTTGAACGAACTGCCACAACGTTTCGCGCAGACCAATATCCACGCCCGCCGTTGGCTCATCCAACAAAAGCAAGCGAGGTGTGTGCACCAATGCTTTCGCAATCATCAAACGACGTTTCATACCACCAGAAAGCTGTTTTACTTTTTTATGGCGATGTTCATACAAGGAAAGCTTATGTAACAGAAAATCGATACGATCTTTGTTATTGCGAATTCCATAGTAACCCGATTGGAAATTCAGAATCTCATCAACACTGAAAAATCCGGACGTGATCACCTCTTGGTGAACTACGCCGAGCTGCTGTTTTGTATAACGAGGGTTGGCCATCACGTCTTGACCAAACACTTCAACCGCCCCGCTGGAGGGCTCCTCAAGTGTTGTGATCGTGGAAATGATCGTCGTTTTACCCGCGCCATTCGGGCCAAGGAGACCAAAGATCTCCCCCGGCTTTACGTCCAAACTAATACCTTTCACGGCCTCTTGGCCGGAAGGGTATTTCTTTTTTAGATTATCTATTTTTAAAGGTAACATTATCTCGCTCTCGAAATACTTGTGCTGAACTCAACATCTGGGTTCTCACGTTTTAACCAATTTAAATCCCATTCTTGATTTACCAAAACCACTGGGTTGCCAATAAGATCGGCGGCCATATTTGCGCCACCCTTAAGGCTCGCAACCGGCTTACCATCAATCAACGGCCAACGACATACGCCGTATGGCAGACGATTCAGCTTCACTTCCAAATTGTATTCGTCTTGAAGTCTGTGCATCAAAACTTCGAATTGAAGTTCACCGACGGCACCGATGATAGGATCTTGTGGACCTATGTGTGGTTCAATGAACAATTGGATCGCACCCTCTTCGGACAAGTGACGAAGGGCTTCTTGTAGTTTTTGACGTTTCAAAGCGTCGCGAACACTCAAACGACCGAACAATTCCGGAGCGAATTTTGGAATGTCTTCGAATTGGATTTTTCCAGAAGAAGAAACACAATCCCCAATTGCAAAGTTCCCTGTATCACCAACCCCCACGATATCGCCGGCGTAAGCTTCATCGACAGTTTCCTTATCGGCTGCGACGAACTGAGAAGAGTATGCAAGGCGCAGTTCTCTTTCTAAGCGCGAGTGCTGAACCTTCATCCCACGCTCAAACTTACCTGAGCAGATACGGATAAAGGCGATACGGTCACGGTGACGACGATCCATATTCGCTTGGATTTTGAAAACGAAGCCTGTGAATTTTGCATCCAAAGGATCCATGATCTGATTGTCCTTCGTCGGACGAGCCTGAGGACCTGGCGCATACTTAGTAAAGAACTGAAGGAACGTATCCACCCCGAAATTTTGTTTCGCAGAACCGAATGTCACAGGTGAAATTTGGCCTGATAGAAACTCGTTCACATCGAATGGCGGAAGAGCGCCCTCGATCAAATCAAGTTCTTCAAGAACTTGATCCGCGGATTCTTTATCAAGGTAGTTATAAAGAATTTGATCGTCTTTCCCTTTTACGAATGGGATTTTTTGGTAGTCTTCGACTTCCTCACGACGCTGATCATAGATCCAGATTTCCTGAGTCAGGCGATTGTAGATACCACGGAAGCGCTGACCGATACCCAAAGGCCAAGTCACCGGATAGCATTGCATGTTCAAAGTTTTTTCAACTTCATCGATCAATGTCAGCGGATCTTTACCTTCACGGTCGAGCTTATTTACGAAAGTGAAAATAGGAATTTTGCGCAGACGACAAACTTCATAAAGCTTCTTAGTACGCTCCTCCACTCCTTTGGCAACGTCGATCAACATCGCTGCAGAATCCACCGCCATCAAAACGCGGTACGTATCCTCAGAGAAGTCTTTATGCCCCGGAGTATCCAGAAGATTCACACGCAAATCATTGTAGTCGAAAGTCATCACCGATGATGTGATGGAGATACCCTTTTGTCTCTCAAGCTCCATCCAGTCCGAAGTCACAGCTTTGGAACCAGATTTCCCCTTTACCTCACCGGTTTCGTGAATCACGCCCCCGTGATAGAGTAATTTTTCCGTAAGCGTGGTCTTACCAGCATCGGGATGCGAGATGATCGCGAAGGTACGGCGTCTTTGAATTTCTTTTTGAATCTGCGGTGTCGCTAACATACTTAAACCTTTAAATTAACTATAAAAAATGGTTTTAAGCGATGATGTCAAGAGGGGCAAGCGAATCCCCTCCCGGGATGGAATTAACGCCCACGGTCTTTTTCCCCCTTGCGCAGCCACCCACCGGGGTACTATAAACCACCTCGAACTAACAACTCCCCCTGGTTTGGAACCTGGATCGGATAACTGAAGGTGATAATATGACTATCGAAAATGCCCCGAAGCATTATGTTACGACTTTTTATAAATTCCTAAAAATCGAAAATCCAGAAGCAGTAAAACTAGAACTTGAAGCTAAGGCCGACGAGCTAAACGTTAAGGGTCTTATCATTCTAGGAACTGAAGGTCTTAACTCGACAGTAGCCGCTATCACTGAGCAAGAGTTCAATCTCTTCAAACAATTCATCCGTGAGCGCTTTGATTCTCCAAACCAATTCTTCAAAGACTCTTATTCTGACAAAGCCCCATTCCGTCGCTTCAAAGTGAAAATCCGCTCTGAAATCGTGACGACGGGCATTCCAGAAATGCAACCTCCAGAAGGCGTTAATCACCATTTGACGCCTTCTGAATGGAACAAAGTTTTGAAAGAAGAAACTGACTGGGTGATGATCGACACTCGCAACTGGTACGAATACAAAATCGGTACGTTCAAAGGTGCTTTGAATCCAAACATCGAAAAATTTACTGATTTCCCTCAGTACATTGAGGCGCAAGGCATCGCTAAAGATAAAAAAATGCTGATCTTCTGCACTGGTGGAATCCGTTGCGAAAAAGGCATCCTGGAACTTCAAGACCAAGGTTACAACAATGTGTTCCAACTTGAAGGCGGAATCATTAATTACTTGGCAGAGTATCCAAATGATCAATACGAAGGCGAATGCTTCGTATTCGACCACCGCGTAGCTCTTGATCAGGATTTGAAGCCATCCCAGAAGTATGGCTTGTGCCCTCACTGCGGACAGCCTTCTGAAGTCAAAATCGATTGCCTACGTTGTGACGAACCAGGAATGGTTTGCTTGGCCTGCGCTGAACTTGAGTTCAAAAAAGACACGTGTTCCAGAAACTGCGCTCATGGCTTGAAACTTCACCCAGGCAAAAAAGCACGCAAACAAGTCGTGCCTTTCAACATTGAAAAAATGAAGGCTGAAGGCGCTGCGGACATTCCCACAATTCGCGTTAGCAAAACCAAAGTTGTTCAATTGAACGACAAAGGCGAAGCGACAACTGTTTCCACGAAAAACTAAAAGAAGAAGCCCTAGAAATGGAAAAGGCCCCAAGGTTTACCTTGGAGCCTTTATTGGTTGCGGGGGCAGGATTTGAACCTACGGCCTTCGGGTTATGAGCCCGACGAGCTACCAGACTGCTCCACCCCGCGACAGTGACAAGTGAATGTCTGAGGTGTTAGTTGTAGGCGCTTAAGCACCCCGGGTCAATCACTCATTTGTGAAATATTTGATTAACTACCTGTATCATTGCCTCGAAATTGCTCAGAAAATGCGAATGTGTTGTAGTGAAACCATGAATTGGAAAAAACTACTTAAATATTCAGCAGTCGCCTTCTCCTCGATCATCATTGTCTTTGGCATTTTAGGAGTCTGGCTCTTAACTCAACTCCCGGGTCCTTCCAAAGTAAAAGAAGTTTTGAACAAATCCTCTGCAAAATTGCAGAACTCCTCCACGACCTCAACTACCAACTCACCACAGAACGCGAGCCCTTTGGGAGATACTTCATCGGATACTGCTGTCTCCCCTTCGTCACCCAATGAAACGATGGCTCCACAAAAACGTGTCGCGACTCAACAGGAAATGTCTGTGATTTTGAACGACTTAGCCAATAACGAAAAACCATTTGTTGATGCCTGCAAAGATCTGGGACTGGCTGGTGAAAGCGGCTTCTTCCCTAAAAAAACCGAGCGCACAGCCACGAAATTTTTCGAGGGCATTTCTGGAAGTCAGAAGGACCCAGTACTAGAATCAGTTGCCCCGGTTCTCCGTTTCGTCTTTCGCGCACCGGGAATCACAGAAGTCCTCAAACTGTCTGAGGACTCTCGCGGCGATGACAGCCTCCTTGAGAAGGCCGAGCTCTATCGTCAAATTTACCGAGCCGCTGACTATCTACAAAAGAACCAGACTCAACTGAATCAGGTCGTGCAAAAATCCTACAACCTCCACATGATCGCGAAGGCTGTTGCACTAAAACCCCAACTTGCGCATGACGGAGCTACGAAGTCTTTTTGCGAACAAATCGAAAACAGTCTTTCCGCGAAACAGAACTTGAATGTTGAAGAGCAAGTTCAAGAAATGCAAAAATTCCTGCAAGATGCTGGTATAGACGCAAAAACAATTGGCTTTGACCCGAACTACCGCGCGCAAGTGCATTCAGAGTTCGGGAAGAACAACCTGACTATCAAGGATGCATGGCTCAAGGATCTGATCGACAAGGGCATGATGTAGCCAAGGGAGGCTTGCTTGAAACAAGTTATCATCACAGGTGCCTCAACAGGCATCGGGTTTGATTTGACTCGAACTCTTTGCGAAAAAGGTTTCCGAGTCTGGGCTTGTGTTCGCAAACCCGAATCCATCGAGCGCTTGGCTAAGGACTATTCAGAAAATCTCCGCGTTTTAAAAATGGATGTCACCAACTCCCACGACATCAAGCACGCTTTTAAATCAGTCCAAACAGAACTGAATCCCGATACAGAACTTATTTTAGTCAACAACGCGGGAATCGCCAGCGGCGGGCCGATAGAGGGAATTGATCTCGACGAATGGAGACGCGTATTTGACGTCAACGTTTTTGGAATGGTCGAAATGACGAAGGCCTTTCTTCCTCTGATTCGCTCCACCAAGGGACGCATCATTAATATCGGCTCTATCAGTGGTCGCGTCGCCGCTCCTTTTTTAGGTCCTTACACAGCTTCAAAATTCGCGGTTAAAGCTTTCACAGATTCCCTACGCCGAGAGGTCGCAAACTTCGGCGTCCGTGTTTCCTTAATTGAAGCGGGCCCGATCCGCACCGAGATCTGGTCAAAGTCTATCGACGTTAGCGATCAAGTCCTCAACAAATGCTCCACAGAAGTGCGCACTGCCTATGGCCCCATGATGTCGTCCATGCGCGAGAGTGTTGTGGCGACCGCCAAGGACGCCGTACCCGTTCAGGTTGCGACGGATGCCATTCTTCATGCTATTCAAAGCCATTTGCCGCGAGTGAATTATCTGATTGGAAAAAACATCAAGCTTCAAGCGAACTTAATGAAATTCATGTCGACTAAAATGGTCGACCGATTGATCAAGAAAAGCCTCCGCTATCACAGAAGTTAATCCAGGTTCGGGACGCGAATTTTATCCCCAACAGATGTTATGTTTCAGAATATGGGAACAGCCATGGAACATTGATTGCTTTTTGATTACACGCGAGGAACCTTGCGACAAAAGTATACAAAAAATAGTTATTTGTTAGTTTATTGTTTGCAATTAATAAACACCGTTATGTATATTCCGCCGCATGGGTGAGATACTTGAGCTTCGCGAACATAGATTTAAATCCTTGAATCATGCAATCCGAGATCTTTATTTAATTATTGCACTGAATGGATTAGGAAGCAGACGTGATCCTATGGCTAAACTTTCTGACGAAGAAGTCGTTGAACGAGTTCTCTTTTATCGCAAGATGTGTGGAGAATTCGCCAGACGCTATAGATCCGCAAGATCCCTAACACCCTACACTCTTTCAGAGCTCATCGGCTGGACTGAAGATAAATATGTAGCATTTGAACTGGGCTGCATCGCGTTCTCAGACGATGAATTCATTTCGATCTGTCGCTATTTGGGAGCAGAGAAAGAGCTTAAGATCTTCATGGAAAACCTGGAGGAAGCTTTTAACAACGGCCTTAAATCGAACAACAAAGAGAACTCAGAATTTTTGGAGTCTTTGGGTATTAAATTCACCCTCAGTGTCCACAACTCAGACAAGTTAGCTCCGTCTGAATCTGAATAACGTGCAATAAATCCCTAAAACGTCACTTAGACTTTACTTTGTTTACTACAAAAGTTAAATAAAGGGCCATGGAATCTTCGGCAGTACAAAGCTTTGATATCGTAGCTACAGAATTATCAAACATGCTTCGTCAAAAAGGCATTGAGATATCTGCTTTGCACAAGTCACGTCCACTAAGACAAAGAACCGAAGATCACCAACGCCAGGCGATCGAAAGAGCCGGCCGCCAATTACAACAAATGGAAATCACCGAAGGCGTCCTGGAAGAATTTGAAAAATTCAGAATCCTTTGCCACTACCACAAAGTACAGCCCGCAGATCCTAAGGTGTTCACACACATCACCAGAAATTCTGCTTGGGAGATTCTTGATTTCAACATGAATCAGCTTTATCGCAACGATATGCTTTTCAAATTGGGTAACTATTCAATTGAAGAGTATGAAGCTTACTCCCCATGGGAGTTATTTAACAGACCACAATATGTATTGGGGTCTCTTGCCGAAACAACGATAAAACTTAAACAAGATAAGCGCATGCTGAGCCTTGAGCACATCCCGTCTTACGTGATTGAAGAAACTCTCTCAGAGCAAAGAGGGCAATACAGAATTAAGCATACGTTTGCTTGCCCTCTTGTTTGTAACTCGACGAACGAAAACACAATGTTCGTATCTATGTTCCAGGCAGAGACTCTTGATCCTCAGAGAAGAGTCTCCATCCTTTAATAGATCTTAAGCAACCGCGCTGATCTCGCGATAACTTGCTTCATTGATGTTTTTCAAAATACCGTAGTACATTTCGCACGCTTGATAGAAATTCTCTGCCGTACCAGTTTGATTTTCTGCTGGGAAAGACTGAATCGCTGCCAATGCTTTTTCCACGTGATCGATATCTTCCATCGCATGAATTTTCACAAAACGACAAGCTTTGTCCCCGTGAGCATTCTTAACGATATCGTACATCCATGGACCCATCTCGACCGAAAAGGCTTCAAGCATAAAGATTTGTCCCAAAAGATGATATGGATGCTCGAACATAACTTTATAGTATTGAGATTGATAGAATGCATTGGTCACACCAAACGCTGGGAAATCTGCAAGACGAAGACCTAAATTCTCGATGTCTTTTTCTGCAACTGTATGGTGACCTTTTTCTTCGATCGTATGCGCAACCATGCGCTTACCAACTGCACTGTCTACAGGCAAACGAGCCGCACCCAACGCTGACAAACGAACCGAGTGAGAAACAAAGTAGTAGGTTTGCGCTAACCAGTTTGCGTAGACTTCTTTATTGGTGAAATCCATAGTTTTAAAATAATCCACTACAAAACGGAACTCTTTCGATTTAAGCAACTCGTTCATGACGACGCCCTTTCTTGATGGCTTGATTATTATTAAATACTTCAAAAACATAATCTGGAAACTTTTGGCTGGCCTTGATAACAGCGCCCTTTTCATAGACAAAAAGGTCTGTTGGCAAATCATTGTGAACGATAGTGTCGATCGGCGCTCCGCCTAAACTCGCTCCCAAGGCATTCATAGAGCGGTTGTTTCTCATCATCCCAAGCATGATCGAACAATCCAATTCTACTTGGTATAAGACCGACAAAGCTCCCGCCAGATAAGCAGCGTTCACCGACTCACCTTGAACAGTTCTGCGGAAATCATTATGCACAGTGAAATAGGAATTTACGATCGCACGATCGTGCCCTTGCTTTTGCATCGTCGCAAAATGCTTTTTATCCCAAGGCTGAAACCATGAGTCTTCAGTTTGTACATAACTACTGATGGAAACTTCACGCATACAATCCAAGGCTACACATGTGTCGCCTTTATAAAGAGCGATGATATAGTCTTGGCGAGTGAAATCATTTGAAGGAACACGAACATCTTGGCCTTTAAGCGTGCTGAGCTCTGCAGTCCAAGTCTGTTTGAATGTCTCATAAGCTTGTTCGTAGCGATTGGTCAGTGCGGCCTCGTTAAATCGACCATTGAGAATTTGGAATTCGAAATCCATTTCTAGCCCCTTTTTGCTGAATAACAAGAAGAGCGTAGGATACTAGCGAGGCTTTTGTTTATATTAATCTGAAAAGCCAGACGAAAACTATACTGTGGGTTTGTTTACATAGGGTGTTTTGTTAAAAGAAATTTACTAGATTGAGGTCAGGTGTTGCCAAAAAGATCTAGTTTCCCAAGCTCTCCGCCAAAAGAATTGTTGTGAGCACACAAGCGCACCCCGAGGCAAACAATTCAAAGTCGGAGTAGATAGCACTATAAAAAAAATGAAATGCACTTCCCATCAACAGAATACCTGTGACGTAGATATACTCTTTCCTCAACAATGCCTTCAGACCCATTTTTACTCCTACGACATTAATAAACAATATTTTGTATTAAGTCACTACGTAATTGGGACATCTATAAATACTTACCAGTGCTAAACACCACACAAATGAAAACACTCTGAGAATACTCCTTAGAAATGCACCGCTCCCCCTCAGTTTTGCTAGAATTAAAATTGAATTCGTTCTTATAATTTCAGCTATGAATTTCATCTTGAGCTTACTTCTGATCCTGGCTTCCTCGGTGGCGTTTTCTGCTCCACGAAACTTCACGTTTCCACAGGGAAGCGTTGAACTCCTTACTTCCCATACTACTTGGAACAAAGACGAAAGCCTCGCGGTGGGACTCCACTTCAAACTCGAAAATAAGTGGCATATCTATTGGAAAAACTCAGGAGATTCCGGGGCACCACCGAAGTGGGAATGGATTGTTACGAACGGCTCCATTAAGAATATCTTGTGGCCAACCCCTGAGCGAATTCCTATCGAGGGAATGGTGAATCTTGGCTACGACAAAGAAACTCTTTTTAAATTTGAAATCTCACCGGATCGACCTGAAACAATCACTACTCACGTCAAACTAGAGTTTTTAATCTGCAAAGTGGAGTGCGTTCCCTACATCACCGAACTCGACCTAACAATCCCCTACGCAGAACATGCCTCGAAAGCAGATCCTCTTTTTTCTCGATTTACATATCCTTCACCGACACCCTCAGAGCTTCAGTGGACTATCCAAAAAGTTGCAGGGGATTTTTTAGCGACAAAATTATCCTGGCCTTCGAATATGCCAGCGATAAAGACTTTGCAGATCTTTCCAGAAGACGGCGAAGCTTTCAAAGCACAGACTCCTTCATTGGATATCGATGGCAATACCCTCCACATCAATTTACCTCTTCAAGACACCCGTAAAACTGATTTTTCGGGATCTCGTTTTTTGCTAGTGGCAGAATCTCAGGACGGAGTAAAGTCAGGTTACGAAGCTGCCCTCCTAAAAGCAGAGGGACCCAGCTTTGCTAGCATTCTTATTTGGGCACTGATCGGAGGATTGATCCTGAATATAATGCCGTGCGTGTTTCCGGTTCTTTCCATTAAAATTTTGAGCTTTCTTGGACCTGACAAAAACTCCCGACAACTGCGCAACTCAGGCCTGCTGTATACTCTCGGAGTTGTCGTATCGTTTTTGGCACTTGCTGCTATTTTACTTTTCCTACGATCTCGCGGAGAACAACTTGGTTGGGGCTTCCAACTGCAGTCCCCTATTGTCGCAGGCGGCATTGCTCTTTTGTTTTTCTGGCTCGGATTTAACTTCCTAGGCACTTTTGAAATTGGCCAATCACTAACTTACTTAGCTGGACGTAAAACCAACAATGGCGCTTGGGGCTCTTTCCTGACAGGAGTCCTTGCAACAGTTGTTGCCACTCCTTGCACGGCTCCATTCATGGGGGCTGCGATCGGAGCATCCCTGACCTTGCCGGCTTCACTGACATTAGTTGTTTTTGCTGGTTTAGGATTTGGGATGGCATTGCCCTTTTTGCTCCTCGCTTTCTTCCCCGGTTTTTTAAAGTTCCTACCAAAACCAGGAGCTTGGATGGAAACATTCAAACAGCTCCTAGCCTTCCCTCTCTTTGCCACAGTGTTATGGTTGCTATGGGTGATCGCGCAGCAAGTAGATGTCGATGCTGTTCTTTATCTTTTAGTTTCGTTCTTAGTGATTGGATTTTGGATCTGGATATCACGACAAATTAAAAATGAACGCTGGAAGCAGTGGTTCCTTGTTCTTGGATTTCTATTATCCCTCTTCGCTCTTCGCCTTCTTCCTACCGATCGCCCGACTCCAACCCAGCAGGCGACTAGCGCATGGAGTGCTTATGATGAAAAAGCTATCGAGGCAGATCGAAATAGTGGGCAGGCTGTATTTATAGATTTCACTGCTGCTTGGTGCATTACTTGTCAGGTGAATAAAAAACTTGTGCTTAATACCGACGATATTCAGCAGCTTTTTAAAGACCAAAATGTAAAACTCTATAAAGCTGATTGGACAGATAAAGACCCTGTCATCACTAAAGCGCTGGCTCGCTTTGGAAGAAACTCTCTGCCACTTTATATTTACTATTCAGCGACAGACAAAGAACCAAAGATTTTACCTGAAATACTAACGAAACAGATTATTAACGACCTATTTACTAACTAAGGAGATCATCCATGAAAAAAATCGTTTTGATGCTCGCGACAACACTTATCAGTAGTTTTGCTTTTGCTGACGCCAAGATCGGCAGCCCCGCACCTGATTTCTCAGTGACAGATGCTCAAGGTAAACCTCAGCACCTTAAAGACTATAAAGGCAAATACGTGATCCTTGAGTGGTACAACAAGGACTGTCCTTACGTGCGTAAGCATTATGACAGCAAGAATATGCAGAAAATCCAATCAGAGATGACAGGCAAGGAAGTTGTGTGGCTGACAGTGATTTCCTCTGCGAAAGGCAAACAAGGATATCTTGCTGCCGCGGACGCTTTAGCAAATGGTACTAAAGAAGGATCTAAGGCAAATGCAATTTTACTAGATTCTTCGGGTGCTATGGGAAAAGCTTATGGAGCAAAAACCACTCCTCATATGTTCTTGATTGATCCGCAGGGCATGGTTCGTTATGCAGGAGCTATCGATAACAATGACTCATCGGATCCTAAGACAGTTGAAACTGCACAAAATTATATCGTTGCAGCAACGAATAGCGCTATGAAAGGCGAAAAGATCGCCAAAGAAACTAGCAAGCCCTATGGCTGCAGCGTGAAGTACTAAGCTAACTTAGAAGGGTCCGCTTTAGGGACCCTTCTTTTTTTCAGAAATCGACACACAAACATATTCACTGTGATTCAGACCATCGAGCTCAAGCTGCGCAGAACCATCTACTCTCAGGGTGTCGGCGGCATGAATTTTATGATCGCCGAGCTTCAACATGCCTCTCAGACAATAAATAAAATGCACGCCGGCTTTTAAATCCAAAGTCCCTGCCTCACTCAAATTTAAAATCTGCATTTTGGCTTGAATCTTATCTCGCTGATAAATCACACCAAGATCCACTATCGGACCTTCTATCAATTCTGCAGAAATCAATGTTTCACCGGCAAAGGACAAAACCCGCTGAGGTCTTAACTCCTCGCCATTCAAAACCAAACCTGCGCCTTGAGTGATCATCAAAAGACGATCGCAACCCGGGAAATTTGAAAATGGGTCATTATTACTGACTTCCGCAGAACTAAAACGCCACAGAAAATCATTCGGAAACTGAGCTCCTTCAGGGCCGATCGCAATTTCTGCCGTCGTGCCTTTGCCGTTTTTCCAAGGCATGATCTTGTATGAATCCTTAGGGATGATTGTCATCATGGACAAAGCTTAAATCACAGAGCGCCTCAGATATAGGCAGAATCGAAAAATGTCCTCTGATGACTTGCAGCAACAAGGTATGCGCGAAGAGGGTCCCCTTGACTCCCCTGAGGTTTCTAGATTTAGTTGTGTGGTGAAATTCTTTGCCGAGAACCTGAAGGTTTTTAAAAAAGTTGCGATCCCTCTCTTCCTCCTTGTGGTGCTATCTAGCAACATCGATCAGTTTCTTAATATTCGAGTCGAAGAAGCCCTTCGCGACCCGATGGGTGCAGCTCCTCACGTTTATTGGTTCGGCTTTCTATCTATCATCAGCAGTATCATATTTCCGATTTTGCTAATCACCACAGCTTTGTACCCAATGAAGTCATCTCGCTTTACGACAGGCCTTAACGATTTCTATGGCAAGTACATCCAGCAGATTTTTATTGAGACCCTTCGCACTTGGGGAAAAACCCTGTTGTGGTCTTTGCTTTTTATTCTTCCGGGAATCTGGAAGTATCTTGAGTATAGTATGGTGCCTTTTGTCGTCACCGGTTCAGTCCCTTACGACGATGGCAAACTTGATGCCTTACAAGCTTCGGCAAAAATATTCCGCAGACATTGGTTTAAAATTCTTGGGATACTTATTCTCTTCCATCTTTTCATCCCATTGGTTCTAACCAGTATCTTTGATTCTTACAGACTGCTTTGGGAGACCCCCGTCACAAGCTTGCTTTTGAATCTTCTGGATACTTATTTAATTATTATTTCTACTCAGCTTTTATTTAATGTTTTTCAAAACGAGGTAAGAAGACATGACACTCATGTTTAACTGGAAAGATATCAAAAATCGCGGCAAAGGCCTTACTTTTGACGACGTACTTATTATCCCAGCACGCTCTGACGTGCGCTCTCGTCGCGACCCTCAATTGACGACAAAAGTAACTCGTAACTTTTCAATGGAAACTCCAATCATCAGCGCCAATATGGATATGGTCACTGAATACGATATGGCGTTTGCTATGCACCAACTGGGCGGCATGGGGATCCTTCACAGATTTCTTCCCATCGAAGACCAAGCAGACCAAGCTCGCCGCTTGAAAGAAGCCGGCGTAAAAAATATCTCTGCCAGCGTTGGTGTCGGTGAAGAATTCAAAACTCGCTCGAAAGCTTTGGTTGATGCCGGAGTTAACATCATCACAATCGACATCGCTCACGGTCACTCCGTGCAAATGATGGAAACGATGAAGTGGTTGAAGGATCAATATCCAAAGGTCGATTTGATCGCGGGCAACATGGCAACACCAGACGCTGCTCGTGATTTAATTGAAGCCGGTGCAGACGCTATCAAAGTGGGCATTGGACCAGGTTCAATGTGTACAACTCGCATCATCACAGGCTGTGGAGTTCCGCAACTAACGGCCGTCGCACTTTGCGCAGAGATTGCTTCATCTTATGGTGTTCCAGTTATCGCAGACGGTGGTATTCGTACATCCGGCGACATGGTTAAGGCCTTCGCTGCTGGTGCAAGCACAGTCATGCTGGGCAGTATGCTTTCCGGAACAATCGAAACTCCGGGAGAAATTAAAAACGGTAAAAAACAATACCGCGGGATGGCTTCACGTGCAGCGCAAGACAACTGGCGCGGTGGCGTTCCTGAAGGTATGGCTCCAGAGGGTGAGTCCACTCAAGTGAATGTAAAAGGTCACGTTAAAGACGTGATCCACGAAGTCACTGGCGGTATCCGCTCCGGCATGAGCTACATTAATGCAACAAGCATTGCAGAGATAAAAGAGAAAGCACTCTTTATGGAAATGTCTTCTAATGGTATTTCTGAGTCTCGCGCACATGGAGTGAAAAACTAATGGACTCTAGACCCATAGGGGTATTCGATTCTGGTATCGGCGGCCTGACTGTTCTTAAAGAACTGGCTATGCAATTTCCCAATGAGAGTTTTCTCTACTTGGGCGATACAGCTCGACTTCCCTATGGATCAAAATCGGCTCATACGATTCGCAAGTACTCTGAGCAAAACATTCAGTTTCTAAAAAAGTTAGATGTTAAAGCGATTGTCATTGCCTGCAACACAGCCTCCACTCAAGTTCCTGAAGCGGAGCTTGAAGGCCTTCCAATTTACAATGTGATTGGCCCCGGAGCTCAACGAGCTCTTGAAGTCAGCGAAAGCAAACGCATCGGCGTCTTGGGGACTCGCGCGACAATTAATAGCAAGGCCTACACTCACAAAATCATGGAAATCGATCCATCAGCAAATGTGATTGATCAAGCCTGCCCTCTTTTCGTGCCACTGGCCGAAGAAGGCTGGGACTCAGATCCCGTCACCAACCTCATTGTCTTTAGATATTTGAGTCAGATTTTACAGCACTCGATCGATACATTGATTTTGGGTTGCACGCACTACCCACTCTTGAAAAACTCCATCGCAAGAGTCACAGGATCTTCTATTGAACTTGTGGATTCTGGAGAAGCCATTGCGAGATGGCTTGAAAGAGATTTTTCAAAGAATCGCCTGAGCCGCAATAACAAAGACGCTGTTCAAAAAATAGAAATCATGACAACAGACTCCTCTGCTCACTTTACAGAGATGGCTTTAAAGATTTTAAAGCCCGTAAAAGCGGATGAATTCAAAGTTGTCGATCTAGTTTAGATACAAATTTCCAAAGGAAGCTCCTGCAGATTGTAGGTGCTTGCCATCGAGTACCCATAAGCACCCGAGTCTGTAACAGCCAAGAAATCTCCTTCTTGAACTTGATCCAAGCTATAATCTTTAACAAAGAAATCCGAGGACTCGCAAATCGGCCCCACAACATCACAAGTGGTCATTTTGCCAGACTTAACCAACGGCAGGATTTGATGTTCAGCCTCGTACAAAGAGGGACGAATCAAATGATTCATTCCTGAATCCACGATCACGAATGTCTTCGCAGAGGTTTTTTTCACATATTGAACTTGTGTCAGTAAAACGCCCGCGTGGGCAACAAGCCAACGCCCCGGCTCAGATTGCAACTCGCAATTCAAATCACTCAAAATACCTTTCGTGATTCCCGCATATTCTGCGAGCAAACGAGACTCAAGAGCTAAATCTTGCTTTTCATAAACCACGCCCAAGCCTCCGCCGAAATCAAAACGACGAAGAGTTGGAAAATCTTTTTTCAAGCTCTGATAGGATTCTTTCAGTTTTACTAAAGCCTCTTGGTAGCCAGAAAATTCCATCATCTGAGAACCCAAGTGCAGACTGACTCCGACAAGCTCTAGCGATTGTGCATACTTTTTAAGGCACGCCGACAAATCAGGAATCATGGATAACTCCATTCCAAATTTGTTATCACGAAGACCTGTGGCGATGTAGGGATGAGTCTGAATGCTTACATCCGGATTTAGGCGCAAAGCCACATGAGCTTTTTTGCCCATTTTTTCAGCGATCTCACCAATGCGTTGCAACTCCTGCAAGCTTTCTACGTTGATTTGTAATACGCCCAACTTCAATGCTTCAGTGATCTCGTGCTTGGTTTTTCCAACACCTGAATAAACGATATCTTCAGGAGCAAAGCCGCTCTCAAGAGCTCTTTTAATCTCCCCCAAAGAAACGACATCTGCGCCCGCCCCTAAGGACTTCAAACATTGCAAAACTTGTGGATTCGGATTGGCCTTTACAGCGAAATATAAACGCACTCCAGCAAGAGCCTCAGCCATCTGCTTGAAGCGGCTTTTTATGAATGAGAGGTCGTAGACATAGATGGGCCGAACATAGTTCGCAACAAGAGAAGATAAGTTCTTTTTTTCCGGCCCAAAATGAAGCTCATTATTGATGTATTCCACAAAAACCTCGTGCTATCATCATTGCCGAACAAAGGACGTTTGTCATGAAAACTTCTATTTTTACTTACACCTCAAAAGGCATGCCTGTTCTGGCTTACGAGTTCGGCAATGGCCCAGGACCTGAGTTGCTCATTTTGGGTGGCGTGCATGGCGATGAAATCGAGGGCGTTATCTGCGCTCAAGAGTTGCTTAAGCACTTCATGAAGTCATTCGATCACAAATTCACTCTAACGGTTGTACCGCAATTCAATCTCGAGGGTGTGATTTATAAAACCCGCGGCAATGGCAACGGTGTCGACCTGAATCGCAACTTGCCAACGAAAGACTGGTCACCAGAAATTAAAACGCCACGCTATCATCCGGGACCGAAAGCCGGCAGCGAAGTCGAAAACCATGGTTTGATGACTTACTTGGATCAGAAAAAACCAAAATTGGTTCTTTCTCTTCACTCATGGCAACCCGTATTGAACGTCAATGGCGATTGCTATGAATTTGCAAACGTCTTGGCAAAACATACGGGCTACAAGATCGACGACGACATTGGCTACCCAACACCAGGCTGCTTGGGAACTTACGCAGGACTTGAACGCCCTTGTCCGACATTGACCTACGAAATTGAACGTGGTCAGTCCGCAGAAGACATTATTAAAATCCACGTCCCAGCCATTCTGGACGCGCTAAAAGTTTACGATAAATAAGGAGTCGAAATGCAACAAGCTCTTGAACAACTCTATACCGACATCCAAAATGGAAAACGTGTTGATCAATTGATGACCAACGATTTGAAAGTCATCTTCGAAGTGATCGAAGGACTTGATGCCGGTCGCGTTCGTGTCTCTGAGAAAAAAGATGGCAACTGGATCACAAACGAATGGGTTAAAAAAGCCATCCTTCTTTACTTCCGCGTTCAACACATGACTGTGATGCAAGCGGGTGACTTTAGTTACTTTGATAAAATCCCGGTAAAAAAATGGTCTGAGGAAGACGGCGTTCGCGTCGTCCCTCACGCTATTGCCCGCAAAGGATCTTTCGTCGAAAAAGGTGCGATCCTAATGCCTTCTTACGTAAACATTGGCGCTTACGTTGGTGCTGGCACGATGGTTGATACATGGGCCACTGTGGGTTCATGCGCACAAATCGGTAAAAACGTTCACTTGTCTGGTGGCGTGGGCATCGGCGGAGTTTTGGAACCTGTTCAAGCCTCTCCAGTTATCATCGAAGACAATGCCTTCATCGGCAGCCGTTGTATCGTGGTGGAAGGTGCCTTGATCGAAGAAGGTGCTGTTCTAGGAGCTGGTGTTACAATCACTGCGAGTACAAAAATTATTGATGTCACAGGAAATAGCCCGGTTGAACTGAAAGGCCGCGTTCCTGCGAACTCTGTTGTTATCCCTGGTACTCAAATGAAGAAGTTCCCAGCGGGTGAGTTTGGCGTTCCTTGCGCATTGATCATTGGTAAACGTAAACCAAGCACAGATCTTAAGACATCGTTGACGGATGCATTAAGAGACTTCCAAGTAAGCGTTTAATTTATTCAGATATCAAAACTAAAAAGCCCAACATCAAGTTGGGCTTTTTTTTATTTCATTCGTAGAGCTTCAGAGGGCTGAACTTCAGTAGCTGTTCGGGCCGGAATATAAGACCCCAGCCATGCGATGGCTGAACTCACAACCAAAACTCCGACCACCAACCACCAATCAACCAAACTTGGAATCGTCGTATCGTAAAACACCTGAGACGACCACATGTTGATCGGATTATTTTGAATATATAGACTGATCCCTGTGCCAAGAATCGTTCCCGCTAAAACACCTGAACCTGCAAGGAAAAAGCCCATCTGCGTAAAGATCTTTACGGTCTGAGCACCGGACAAGCCGATGGTTCTTAATACCGCAATGTCTCTTCTTTTTTGCGATAACAACAGTGCAAGCACTGTCAGGATAGAACTCGCCGCAATCATACCGGCCAATCCTAAAAAGCTTCCGATAGTTAACTTTTCAAGCTTCAAAGCATAAAACAATGCCGAGTTACGATCCATCCAAGTCTCGACCTGAACATCACTAAATTTCATCAGATCATTCTTAACCGTATTCACTCGCGCTTCGTCTGCAAGCCACATCTCGATACCCAGTTTTTTTAAATCACTGTTATCAAGGGCCTTTAAAGCTTTTCCGCGCTGATAAAACAAGTACTGTGCGTCGACGTCTGTCAAACTTGTCGTTACCACACGCTTAATTCTTACGCGCTCAAATTTCGGCGTTTGCCCTGGAGGCAATAGCAAACCTGTAGGAGAAACCACAGTGATAAAATCACCTTCGAAAACTCCCAATGATTGCGCCAGATCTACACCAAGCACAACCTCCCCTTCATCAGGAACATCCTGGGGATCCCAAGAGTAAGAAGGAGGCCCTCCATGAGAAACTTGCGGTTTATCAGCATCAAGTTTAGCCAGCTGAGAAATAAAATGCTCAAGGCTAGGACGATTCACCCCGCGTGCAAACGCACCACGGAACTGACCATCTTGAGTGCGCAAAATCACATCTTGAGTTTCATAGATATATGCTTGAGTCGTAGTATCTTCTTTGATGCGCGAAAACACCGGATGCGTTTCTAAGGCTTTGGCATTCTGGGATCCCGGCACCGTCACATAAAGATGTGGTTCAAGTCCCAAAATACGTTTGCGAATACTGGCATTCATTCCATTCATCACAAAAAGAACGATAAGGAACGCCGTCACGCTCACCGTGATTCCACCGATCGACAAAAATGCGATTCGACGGATCAAAGCTCCAGCACGTTTAGAGAAGATAAAATGACGAAAGAGATGCCCAACTAGCATCTCTTTATCTTATTGTTTAAGTTGTGGGATTCAAGCCTTTTATAAGCTATTTAGGCTCGGATTTGTCACTCGCAGGAACACGCTGCAGAGCTTCCTCTTTACGAACTTCACGAACGTTACTCTCCATAAAGAAGCTTTTTTGCATAGCCTTCAAAGTCACAACAGTCTCATTCATCACTTCCAGCAATCGACGCGATGCTTGAGGAAGTTCTGGCTCAACCTCTTTAACGACAGGGCCTAACGCGCGAGTCATAATTGCAAGGTTTTGAGTCATAACTGCAAGGTCATGCGCAAGCTCGGGATTCTGTTTGTTTAACTCTGGCAGAATGCGATTTATTTCTGTTGTCGTCGTCGCCAGATTCGCCATGAGGATTTGCATCGAATCGTTGTTTGTCGCTTGCTTTGAAAGCTTGATCACTTCCTGCGACATCACTGTCATATTCTTCATTAACGGGTCCATACGATCGATCACACGAACAAAGCTCGCCGCACGGTTCTTGTCGGCAAAGGCTTCCATCAGCATTTGCATATTCTCTAACAAACCACCCACGCGAGACATGGTTTGGCCGATATTTTTACTACTCATCATCGCAACGATATCCATTGTTTCGCTCGATGCGATTTTGCTGTTATCAGCTAAAACAGGAAGCTTCTCGGATCCCACCGATACATCTAGGATTTTCTCCCCGATGATAAACGGTCGATTCATCTGGACAATACTGTCCTGACGAACACGTTCTTGAAACTTACTTAAAACATAGAATCTCACCTGAATGCGATTGTCTGCACGAAGCTCTACTTCTTCAACAGCTCCCGCGCGCAGACCCGCCATTTGCACCGTTGTCCCTTGATGAAGACCATCGGCATTTTCAAATGTCGTCGTATAGTAGACCTTGGTATCAAACCAACCCTGCTTAATCGCAATACTGATCGCAGTCACGACCACACCTAGGATCGCAAGCCCTACAAACAGCCCTGCTATTCGTTCAAATTTATTGAACTTAACGGTCATCATAGATGTACTACTCTCTTCTCAGGATCCACTGGTTGATAATAAAGCTGTCCATCATCCAAGTGAACAATTTGGTAGTTAAACAAGTTCATAAATTTCTCATCATAAGAACTGATGAAAACGTGTTGCAAACAGCCTTCTTTACGTAATTGGTGAATATAGTCCACCAACGTGTAAACGCTGTCCTGTCCTAAACCCACACTCGGATCATCTAGCAATAGGATTTGCGGGCGCATCACCATCGCACGCAATAGACAAACTAACTTACGCAAACGACCTGGCACGTGGGCCGGTCTGTCGTGAGCATACTTCGTTACGTCGAAAATTCTGAAGATCTCGTCAACACGCGCTTTGGCGTCTTCAGGACTCAAAGTCTTATGATACAGAAGAGGCAACATCATATTATCAAAGAGCGATTGATTGTTAATCAATCCACCGTAATCAAATGAATATCCAATTTGCAGACGATATGGCAAAAACTCCTCAAAGGACATGTCGCAGACATTCTGTCCATTGATCGTATACTGGCCTGATTGAGGCATTTGTAAGCCAGCCAAGATCTGAAGCAACGAGCTTTTCCCCGCGCCCTCTTCAGCCTTCACCCACAAAATCTCATTCATAGGAAAATCGAACTCAACATTGGCAACCACGGGGTCTTGCCCTTCGTGACAAAATGAAACGCCTTCAAACTTAAGATTTTCGATTTTCATTATATAACCCCCAAGTTCCGTAACTGATTTAAATAAAACAAAGCTGTAACAATCAAATTAAACACCACAACGAAAATGATACTGTTCACAACCGCCTGAGTTGTAACCTGCGGAACCTCTGTCGGACTCTTTTTTACCGACAGCCCTTGATAGCAAGAGACGACGAAAATAATCATTCCGCTAAAACTATTCTTCAAAAGGAAGATCCAGAAATCCTCTAAGGCAAAAGCCGTCATCAGGGATTCCGCGTAAAATGCAAATGGCATATCTTGAATAAATTTTGTAACGAAGAATCCACCAATGATCGCGACAAAGTTAAAGTAAAATGCCAAGCACAGCATACTGATCACGCCGCCCAGAACACGCGGGAACACAATATAGCTGAGAGGATTAATCCCCATCACTTCAAGAGCTTCAATTTCACGATTGGCACGCATATTCCCAATTTCACTGGCAACGGCCGTTCCGGACCTCGCCGTTACGACGAGAGCAACCAACAAAGGACCTGCTTCACGCAAAATACCGACGATCAAAAATGTTCCGATCATCTGCGTTCCGCCGAACATGGAAAGATTCGACATAGCTTGCAAAACAAGAACACTGCCTGAAGTGAGCGCTAGAACGCTTACCAATGGCAATGCTTGCCATCCAGTGAAATAAATTTGCGCGGAAATAACTCGAACGATCTCTCTCGCACCTTGAGTTTGATCTAAGATGGTGGCACGCAGGGAAAGATAAACCATCAGGAGAACACGCCACGTGTACTCCACATTCTTCGTCACAAATCTCCCGAGGGAGTCGATTTGCAAGAGCAATGAGTTCATTTAAAATTCCCCAGTTTCCTAGGGTATTTATCGGTGAATATCGTACTTACGTTTACAAACTAAGGTCTGGATTTAGTAAGCCCAGATAGAATAAAAGAACGACTTTAGTGCCTCAAATGCGGTCTCCACGACCGAAGGCTCGTAGCGGCCTCCCACAATGGGATGCTTTTGGATATAAATGTTCTCCGGAAACGCTGCTCGGAAGGTTTTGTAGGAGCGGTACATATGCAGGCGCGAAGTCACTAAAAGAATATCACGACACTTCAAAGCCTCAACGATCGGTAAGCTCTGTTGCGCATTTCCGAAGGTTGTTTCAGAACGACGATCTAAGACAACATCATTTTCATTCAGGTTTCCGTAAAAAGGCCACACTGGCATAATCTCGCGCAAGCGCGCATTGGAATACACACCAGAGATCACAAGCTTTTTTACATTTTGATTTGCAAGCAAATCAAAGCCTTCGCGTACACGCCCCGCCCCGCCTGTTAAAACCACAGCGCAATCTGCGCTCTGAGTTTTCGTCCAAGAGATCATCGGTTCTTTTTCAATCTGGTGAAATTCATGAATGAAGCGTTGAGTGATCAACGCTCCCAAAAAAATCACGATCCAAAAAGTGCGTGAGCGCAGAAGCGCTTTAGCGGTGAGCAAGTACTTCAACCTCTACGTTTACACCTTTAGGCAAAGCTGCCACAGCCACTGTCGAACGTGCTGGAGGAGCTTGAGTGAAGGCCTTTGCATAGATTTCATTCACAGTCGCGAAGTCACCCATGTTAGTCAGGAAAATCGTTGTTTTAACAACATTTGAAAAGTTCATGTTGTTAGCAGCCAAAACTGCTTCTACGTTTTTCATTACCATTTCAGTTTGTGTTTTGATATCGCCCGTAAAAACTTCATTTGTTTTAGGATCAATAGAGATTTGACCAGAACAAAACAAGAAGTCGCCCATAGCAACAGCTTGAGAGTAGGGACCTACGGCTTTTGGAGCATTGTCTGTATGAATAATTTTTTTCATTGCTATATTCCTTTTAAATTAGAAGTAAAAAATAATACCAGCGCGGAAAGGGCTATCCGCAATAGTTCTGAAACGAACATCATCAGCAGAAATAACTCCTGCACCACCCTCAAACGTAAACGCCAAAGAATCTAAACCTGTAAAAAAGAACTCGCCACCAAAGACAGCGTCCAATTCAAAACCAGATTGTTTCTTGCTTGTCGTGCCATCGCTTTCTTCCCAGTTCACCAAACCCAAAGTTCCACCCATGTAGAAATTCATGTTTTGTTCTTTGAAAACAATGCGACGAACACCTGCATTTACCACAAATTTAGATTGATCCTTTTGCGTATCAATCCCAAGGCCACCCGTTACTTGAAGTTCCGATGAGGGATTGTAAACAACTGCCAACTCTGGAAGATCCAAAGTCGCATGAGATTTTACGCCAACGCCCAAGCGATTAGACAATTCCTTCGCTTCTGCAACGCCTGCAAATGCCCATGCTGCCAAACACACTAATGCCAATCTTTTAAGCATTTTCTAGTACTCCTTATTAAGGCCTCTATTAAATGCAAAAGCTTAATGGCGCGCAAAAACATTCTGAGTGTTACAATGGGTGTCAAAGGTGGAAATACTAAATCAAGCTCTCGGATATCTTATCAAGGAACTCTGGAGAGAAGTTTCCAGGGGTGTTCTTCTCATTTTCCCAGATTTTTTCCTTCATAAAGCGGAAACTAACATTATTTTCCTTCATTGTAGTCCGCACTCCCAAATCAATCAGTTCGGCAAAGCGAATCAGAGATGCTTCTGCGGGCACCATCTCGAATGGCGTCTGACTTGGAAAACCCTGCTCGTCGGCACGCTCATGCACGCAGACCATGATTGCCTTGACCGCTTCACTCACTGGAATTTTCTTAAAAATGCAGCGATTTAAAGACATCAAAGGATGCTTGCGATACTCATCACGCTGCTTTTCATCTAATCCAGCCTCACCCTCATTCAAAAACTTTTGATAGGTGCTATCCGGAATATCCAACAAACCCACGTCGCACAACATTCCTGCCATGAAAGCATCTAGTGGATTACCTACGCCCGACTTCACTGAAATATAGGTTGCATAGGCAGCCACCCAAGGACTTCTCCATTTTTCAAAAAGGTCGTTCACTAGGGTTTCACGAAGCGCATCCCATAAGTTTTCTTGGCTTTGCATAATTTCTATCAGTTGATTCCCCACGTGGAGCAACTGACTGTGAAGCGAGTCGATTTCTTCATCATTCGCCACTTTGAACTCAAACATGATAAGCTCACTGAGCTCCAACCATACTTGAGCAATCGAAAGAAAAATAGCTCGGGTTCTTTTCTTCAATGACTGTCCAGATTGATCAAAATAAGTCGCGATATACTCTGAATAAGCACTGCTTTCTCGCGCTTGAATCAAAAGACCACTCTTAGAAAGCATTTTTTGATATTTAGCATCCGACAAAACGGCCCCGCGAAAGGCCACGCCCATGATTCTCTGATTCAGTGGCATGCGCACAAAAACAGAAAATGGCAAAGTCGTCATTGAAAACAGATCACTCGGTGCAATTTCAAAAAACTGCGCTCGGCATCTTAACAAAAGCATGTATTCGAATTTAAAGTTCTGAAAAAAATCAAACGGCGTCACTAACAACACGCGTGCAAACTTTGAGCCCTTAAAAATATTCTTATCCGTGGGAGATTCATGAGTGAGCGTAAAAATCAGAGACAGTGGAAAACGCTCCACCAAGGAAACGATTCGTTCAGTAAAAGCCCCGATATGTTCAGATTCTTCCTGAGCTACAACAATCGCCAAAGCTCGTTGCAGATCGATCGGTCGCCCCTTAATATCTTCCATCGCTAGAACATGCTTAAATGTGAAGTGATGCAAAGACATTATGCTCTGCACACGCGCAACAACATCCTCACGCTGACTTAACAGCAAGAGCTCCAGCTTCTGACGAAAAAAGGAACCAAGACGTTTTTCACCCATCAACTCAACCATGGTACTTGATGGCCTCTTTGCCTGCCAACAAAACTTTTCTACATTGACATTTCAAGCCCTAAACCGAATCCTATTATTATGAAAACACTATTTATTCTTATGTTAACTGGAGTCATTTCTTTCAACGCTCAAGCTGCTCTCTTAAAGACAGAGCCGGGCACTAACAAACTGGAGAAGGTAACACTCTCTTCAGCCGCTTCAACAACAATTGACGGCCAAGAAACAAAGCTTACAGAAGTAGGATCTGGACTTCGCGCCAAAAAAGTCGTTTTTGTAAATGTAAAAGTTTATGTCGGCGAATTGTATGTATCCGATATTGCTAAATTCAAAAAAACAGATGCTTTGAGCTCTGTTAAGGACCAAAAAGCCGTGGCCATCCAATTGCACTTCCTACGTGATGTAGATGCCGACAACGTACAAAAATCTTTCAAGGAAGCACTTGCTGCAAACTCAGTAAGTCTTGACGATGCAGCCATCAAGCAGTTCCTTGATGCTGTTTCCAAGGGCGGAGAAGCCAAAGAAGGCAAAGCTCTAACAATTCTAGGTGCGCGCTTGAAAGATGGAACAGAGAAAATCTCTTATGAAACAACATCAGGAACTGTCTCAGAAATCGCAGGACCCGCAGGCCTTATCGAAAAAGTTTTCGCTATTTGGCTTGGCAAACCATCCGATGACGGTGTTGCCAAACTAAAAAGCTCTATCCTAGGTAATTAATCTAAATCCAGAAGCCGGTAACCTACGCCGGCTTCTGTCGAAATAATCTCTGGCGTATTATCGTCGACTTTCAATTTCTTCCTGACAGCCCCCACATACACTCGCAAGTAATGAGTGTGTTCAACCGAATTAGGTCCCCATATTTCATTCAAAAGCATCCGATGAGTCACAACCTTACCCTTATGCTTCATCAAAACTTTCACGATATTGAATTCAGTTGCAGTAAGCTTAATCTCAGTTCCTTGAACCTTCACAACATGCCCTGGAACATCAATCGATAGCGGCCCCGAGGTAAACTCTGTCTTTTCCGGAGTTCCCATTGAGCGACGTAAAGCCACGCGCATACGAACCAGAAGTTCAGGAACGCTGAACGGTTTGGTGACGTAATCATCAGCTCCACCATCCAACGCTGCAATTTTATCCTCGTCGGAATCTTGCACGGTCAAAACGATGATCGGAACCTGAGACCATTCACGAATTTCCTGCAGAACTTGCAAACCACTCTTATCGGGCAAGCCAAGATCTAACAAAATAATGTCTGGCCGCTCTGAAGCCGCTTGAGCAATTCCATGCTTTGCATCCCCGGCCTCTAAGACATGATAAGAGTTCCCTTCAAGAGTCACTCTCAAAAGTTTACGAATAGCCACTTCATCATCAATAACTAAAACTCGACGCAAATCTTTCATAAACGCCCTTCAGAGGTCAAAGCCGACGGAGGATTTTCATATGGGAGCTCAATCACAAACTCAGCTCCCTTTCGATCCCCTCGATTTCTTGCATACACTTTTCCATTATGTGCTTCGATAAAGGACCTTACAATCGCAAGTCCCAACCCGACACCACCAGGAGCTGAGCCAGGAATACGATGAAAAGCTTCAAATATTTTCTCCAACTGATTTGCCGGAATACCATCGCCCTCATCTCTAACAATCAAGAACACCACTCTCTCTTCCCGACTCAAAGAAACTTGAACACTTGAATGAGCGGCCGAATACTTCGCCGCATTCAAAATCAGATTAGATAAAGCGTGCTCGAAAAATTTCTCATCAATCTGCAACAAACACTCTGTCTCTGCTGAATTAAAAACCAAATCATGCTGGCGAACAATTGGCTTCATCTTCTGCACCAAAACATCACAGAAATCGACCAGATCCACCCAAACCTTTTTAGGAGTTAAAACTCCTGAATTCAGTCGAGACATATCTAATAGATTTTCAACGACCTGATCTAGCCTTCGCGAAGAATCGATGACTGAATCAATCAAATCTTGCCTTACGGGTTGCTCCGCACTGAGTTTTTGATCTTGCAAAGCCGAAGCCGACCCCATAATTGCTGTCAATGGAGTGCGCAACTCATGAGAAACTGAATTTAACAAAGCCTGATGAAGTTTTTCCGAAGCCTCTAAAACCTTCACATCCTGGAGCGTGTCTTGTAGCTTTAATCTCTCTAAGGAAGCCCCCAATTGCAATGCCACGGTTTCGATCAGACTCTCTTGATCCAATGACAAGGGATTTTGCACTCGAGGATAAAACAACATAACGCCCTCTAAACTATTCTTTCCTCTTAACGGCAAACTCAAACAGCGAGACTCCGTCAATGTGTCGGTTTTCCAACCCGCTTTCTTGCGATTCTCAAAGGACCACAAAGCCAAGGCGAGGTCTTTTTCATCAAGCTTCGCCGCATTGTAAGTGCGACGCTCAAGCTTTCCGTCCATATCAGAAAATAAAATCTTTATTTTTCCATTTAACAAAGTCTCAAGCTTCTGCTCGGCCGAAAATGCCACTTCAGTTTTCGTAACCGCCGTGGACATATCTTGCACCATCTCAAGCAAGGCACGGTTGTACTGATCACGCTGCAAAAGATCACGATCACGACGACGAACTTTAGTCGTCAGTAAACCGCCCATCAACGCCACGAACAGATATGCAAAACACATCATGACATCTTCAGGAGCGCTGATATTAAAAGTAAACTTCGGCGGGATAAAAAGAAAATTCCAAACCAGAACACTTAAAATGGCCGCAAATAAAATCGGCCCCAATGTGCTTAAAAAGCCCATTAGTAATATCGCCAACAAGAACACAAACCCGACAGCACGATAGCCGATATAGGGATTTATAAATTCACTGATAAAGGTAACTCCACCGACAAACCAAAACGCATTCCAATAGGAAGCCCCTGGCGCATATAAAACCGGCGGAGCGAGACGAAACTTCTTAGTAACTTTTTGCTCTTCCTGACGGATAACATGGATATCGACCAAACTTGAGCGACGTACCAATTGATCCAGCAAAGAGCCACGGCGGAATACAAAATCCCACCAGCGTCCCACAGGGCGACCCAGAATAATTTGCGTCACATTTCTTTCGTGGGATGTTCGATGAATCGCTTCAACAATATTGCTCTCACGAACCGCAACAACCTCAGCCCCAAGTTCACGAGCCAAAGCTAAATTCTTATTCAGCATCGCTTGATCTTCAGGATTCAGCTGCTCGCCCGTATCCACATACAAAGCAATCCAAGGAGCTTCCAATCCGTAGGCCATACGACGAGTGGCCCGAATCAATCGCGCTGAATAGGGACTATGACCGACAGCCACCAAAAGGCGCTCTTGTGTATTCCATGGCCCACTCACTCGCTGAACAACCATTTGATCTTGCAGGTCTTGATCTACTTTTTCCGCAGTATAACGAAGTGCCAATTCACGGAGAGCCAATAGATGCGTCTCTTTAAAAAAATTCTCGCCCGCCTTCGCGGCACGATCACCCTGATAGACTTTGCCCTCTTTCAAACGTTTGCGCAGATTCTGCGCACTGATATCCACTAACTCAATTTGCTGAGCTTGATCGATAACGGAATCTGGAACTCGTTCAAAAATACGAACGCCTGTGATCTGTTGAACCAAATCCGCACGACTTTCGATATGCTGAACATTCACCGTTGTGTAGACGTGAATCCCAGCATCCAGTAACTCTAAAACATCTTGATATCTTTTTTGATGGCGAGACGTGGGCGCATTGCTATGAGCCAGTTCATCAACTAGGACGATTTCTGGTTTTCTTTTCAAAATGGCATCGATATCCATTTCTTCTAGAGTTGAATCTTTATAACTAATTTTCTTACGAGGGATAAGTTCAAGCCCCAACAATAAGGACTCTGTTTCTTTACGTCCGTGAGTTTCAACAACACCTACGACGATATTCACACCTTGACGATGTTGTTCTTGGGCCGCCTCTAGCATGGCGTAGGTTTTTCCCACACCAGGACACATCCCAAAAAAAATGCGAAGGTGGCCGCGATAAGCTGCCTCCTCCGCCTTTTTGATTCCGTCTAAAATTCGATCCGGATCGGGACGATAGTCATCATTCATAATTTAGAATCCAAAGCCAAATTTAGCTTTAAAACATTCACTCGAGGCTCACCCATGAAGCCCCACTGACGGCCCTCAGTGTATTCCTGAACCAGGGCACTGACTAGCTCTCTCTGTTGCTGCGTTAAGTTACGTGCCGTCACGATACGCTCAATTTGAGCCGAGGCATTCGCCGGACTGATATGAGGATCTAAACCACTGCCAGAGGCATACAATCCATCCCTCACGGCACCTTGAGTCTGACGCTCAGCCACGGCTTTCTTGAGCACCTCATTTGTCGGAGACATATTACTAGCCCCCGAACTTGCACCATTATAATCGGCTGCCGAGGGACGCGGCCAAAAATATCCCCTACCCACAAATTTCTGAGCCAACAACTCCGACCCCACAGCAACATCATGCTTGGTAACAAGAGAGCCACGAACTTTGCCAGAGAACGCTGCCTGACCAACTCCTGTCATAAGCAGCGGATAAGCCAGACCCGTAACGACTGTAAGAGCTATAAATACACGAAAACCAATTAACCAATTTTTCATCACACAACTCCCAAAGCCACGATCAAGAGATCGATCACTTTGATTCCAATAAACGGAACAACCAAACCGCCTAAACCATAGTAAATAATATTTCTTCTAAGAATCACATTGGCGCCCATAGGTTTGTAATCCACACCACGCAAAGCCAATGGAATTAACAGCACAATAATCAAAGCATTAAAGATAACTGCACTTAAGACAGCGCTCTGTGGAGAATGAAGTCCCATAATATTCAGTTTCGCCAAAGGCCCCGTCGTCGTTTGCGTCGCATAGAGAGTCGCAAACATTGCGGGAATAATCGCAAAATACTTAGCGACGTCATTGGCCACACTGAATGTTGTTAAAGCCCCGCGAGTCATCAACAGCTGCTTACCCGTTTCAACAATTTCAATAAGCTTTGTCGGATTTGAATCAAGATCCACCATGTTGCCCGCTTCACGAGCGGCTTGCGTTCCGGTATTCATCGCAACCCCGACATCCGCCTGCGCAAGAGCCGGAGCATCGTTTGTTCCGTCACCCGTCATCGCAACCAAGTGACCACGAGCTTGTTCCTCACGAATACGCGCAAGCTTCATCTCGGGAGTTGCTTGGGCCATATAATCATCGACACCCGCTTCGGCCGCGATCGCCGCTGCTGTGAGTGGATTGTCACCAGTCACCATCACGGTGCGAATACCCATTTTTCGAAGCTCAGCAAAACGTTCTTTGATACCGCCCTTCACTATATCTTTCAGATAGACAACACCAAGGACCTTGCTGCCTTCAGCAACCACCAAGGGTGTGCCACCTTGACGGGCCACGCGCTCAACAATCTCTTTGGCAGCTATCGGATAAGTCCCTCCCAAAGACTCCACATGCTTTTGAATCGCATCGCCTGCACCTTTACGAAGCATGATGACTCGACCTTCTTGTTTAAGATCCACACCACTCATACGCGTTTGCGCTGTGAACGGAACAAAGTCCGCCATGTGAGGTTCCAACGCTTTTGCTCGCAAAGAAAACTTATGTTTCGCAAGCACTACAATAGAACGACCTTCGGGAGTTTCATCACTCAAAGACGCAAGCTGAGCCGCCTCCGCCAAAGCCTCATCCTTACCCCCCGGAACTGGAATGAATTCACTCGCCATACGATTGCCCAGAGTGATTGTTCCGGTTTTATCTAACATCAAAACATCGATATCACCGGCGGCTTCAACCGCGCGACCACTTTTTGCAATCACATTTTTACGAATCATACGATCCATGCCACTGATGCCAATTGCACTTAATAGCCCACCAATAGTGGTCGGAATCAAACACACCAAGAGCGCAATCAGCACGGTAACAGTTACGATATTTGAAATATCTTGCTTGGCAGCTGTCGCAGAAAACTCTGCAAAGAATTTCAAAGTACCGACAGCCAAAATAAATACGACCGTCAACGCCACCAACAAAATGCTCAAAGCGATTTCATTCGGCGTTTTCTGACGGCTCGCACCTTCAACCAAAGAGATCATGCGATCCAAAAAGCTTTGTCCCGGATCCGCGGTGATTTTAACCAAAATGCGGTCGCTAATCACACGAGTACCGCCAGTCACCGCACTACGATCACCACCACTTTCGCGAATGACTGGAGCCGATTCACCAGTAATAGCAGACTCATCAACGGTAGCGATACCCTCAATCACCTCACCGTCTCCAGGGATCACATCGTTTTCTTCGCAAACAACCACATCTCCAGAGCGCAGAAGTGTCGCAGCCACCTTCTCTTCTTTACCATTCACCATCTTACGAGCCACACTGTGCGTGCGAGTCTTCTTTAAACTCTCAGCTTGTGCTTTACCGCGACCTTCTGCCAAGGCTTCAGAGAAGTTCGCAAACAAAACTGTGAACCAAAGCCACAAAGCAATTTGCAGCTCAAAAGAGAAGGACTGACCACTTAAGATCAAAGACGCTGTGATTAAGGTAACGATCACAGCTCCAACCCAAGTGACAAACATCACTGGATTTCCCCACTGTACGCGAGGATCTAATTTTAAGAAGCTTGATTTTACCGCTTCCAAGAAAAGTTCTTTATTAAAAAATGTGCTATTCATAACTACCACCTACTAACCTTGTGAAATCATCAAAAGATGTTCCAAGATTGGTCCTAACGACAATGCCGGGAAAAACGTCAATGCTCCCACAATCAAAATCACACTTGCGAGCAATCCGCCGAACAATAAGGAATCCGTTTTAAAAGTCCCTGATGAGGGAGGAGAGATTTTTTTCGCGCTCAAACTACCAGCTACTATCAACACCGGAATGATGATCGCAAAACGACCAATCAACATCGAGACACCCAGCATGACGTTATAAAAAACTGTGTTCACCGAAAGACTGCCGAATGCCGATCCGTTATTCCCTGCCGCCGAAGAAAATGCGTAAAGCACCTCACTCAGACCATGAGGACCTTGATGCCCAAGACCTGCAAGTCCCGCAGGAACCATCACCGAGAGCGCCGATCCCAACAGAATCGTCGCACAGGGAGCGAGCACACCCACAACAGTCCAAGTGATCTCACGAGCTTCAATTTTTTTACCAAGATATTCAGGAGTTCTACCAACCATCAACCCCGCAAGGAAGACAGTTAAAATCACAAAGAGAAGAATACCGTACATACCTGCACCGACACCACCAAACACAACCTCACCCAACATCATATTGAGCATTGCGATACCACCCGAAAGCGGCGTCATACTGGAGAGCATGCCATTCACCGATCCATTGGATGCGGCCGTCGTAAACACCGACCAAACAACTGTGTTCGCGACACCCAAACGAACTTCCTTACCCTCCATCGAACCGAATGCATATTCAGACCACATCGAAACAGATAAGGTCGTCACTAGGAGCGCCATCATCACACCAAATAATACCCAGCCTTGGCGACGTGACCCCACCATCAAACCAAAGAGATAAGTACAGCCAGCGGCGATGGCTAACAAAGCTACCGTCTGCAAAAAGTTTGATAGTGGCGTTGGATTTTCAAAAGGATGTGCACTATTCACACCAAAGTAGCCGCCACCATTGGAGCCCAATTGTTTGATGGCGATTTGCGAAGCCGCAGGCCCCTGAGGGATGACTTGCTCGACACCTTCAACGGTTTTGATATGGTCGTAGGGAAGAAAATTCTGAACCACACCTTGCCCCATCAAAATGACCGTAAAGATGATCGAAAGAGGCAAAAACACATGCACAGTTCCGCGAGTCAAATCCACCCAAAAGTTTCCCAGATTTGAACTTTGTTTATTTACGATCCCACGAGCAATTGCTAATAAAACTGCAAGCCCCGTCGCCGCACTCACAAAGTTCTGTACACCCAAACCCAACATCTGCGTCAGATAGCTCAAAGTATTTTCACCCGAGTAAGCTTGCCAATTCGTATTGGTGACAAAACTCACCGCCGTATTAAAAGCTAAATGCCAAGACACGCCCGGAATATTTTCCGGATTCAGAGGCAACACTCCTTGTAACATCAGTAGCAGCATCAAAAAAATCAGACCTAAGAAATTAAAAATCAGAAGTGTTTTTGCATAACTCTTCCAATTCATCTCCTCTGTTTCGCGAATACCCGCGATCTTATAAACGGCAACTTCTAACGGACGAAAAATATTGATCACTACATTCCGTTGTCCGGTAAAAACTTTGAACATGTAGTTCCCCAAAAGAGGGGTTAGAAAAGTCACGGCCAACAACGCCGCCAGTATTTGCACGAGATCCACACCAGTAAATGCCATAAATCATTCCTTCTTACTGGCTTCACTATAGAACTCAGGACCTCAACCGAAGATAAAAAGCCCGGCCCGAGATATAAAGAAAACATAAAAATGCCTCTGAAAATGTCTCATTTTCCAGCACTGCTCTCCGGAAATCTTATGTTTCAAGCCAAGACAGCAATGTAAGTTGGCAGGAAAGGCGGAGCCTTCTTATCCAAAGCTCGGCAGTAGGCAAAAATACTCTGAGGCTTGATAATATCTAAGGAAAGGATCGCAGATGAAAATCTTCTGTTTTGCACCGGTTTTAAGAAAAGGTTCTTTCAACAAAAAACTTATCCGCATAGCGAAGACCATCGCGGCTGAATACCCCGATGCTCAAGTCGAACTCTGTGAATTTAATGAATTCCCAATGCCAATCTACGATGGAGATTTAGAAACAGAAAAAGGCATTCCCGAAGGAGTAAAAAAATTAGCAGAAAAGATCACCCAGGCCGACGCCATCATCATCTCCTCACCCGAATACAACGGCAGCATTCCCGGACCTTTTAAAAACGCCATAGACTGGCTGTCACGCCTTAAGCCTGTGCCCCTAGCACAGAAGCAGATTCTGCTAATTGGAGCGTCTATAAGTCAATTTGCAGCGATTAAAGGCAATTTCCACAGCAGGGTGCCACTGCATGTGCTGGGCTCCTTCGTTTATCCCGATTATTTCGGCGTCGCCTTCGCAGAATCCGCGTTCGACGAAAAAGATCAACTCAAGGACGAAAAACAAACCGACCGATTGAGAAAACTCATCGGCAACTTCCTACATTACGCCTCGAGAACAGAAGCGCCCTTCGACAGACTCAATGAATTCTTCAACGAACAAAAACAAAGCCACGACGAAAAACATCCACATTGAAGAATTGAAGAATTGAAGAATTGAAGAATTGAAGAATTGAAGAATTGAAGAATTGAAGAATTGAAGAATTGAAGAATTGAAGAATTGAAGAATTGAAGAATTGAAGAATTGTTTTTTTGATTTCTCTTTGTTGCAACCAAAAAAAATCCCGAAGTTTTTAGCTTCGGGATTTTCTTCTGCTGCTTTGCTTTTTCTTATTCTATCCAGAATTACGATTCATAACAGTCGTTCTCCCTGGCAACTCAACGGTTGCCGGTGCAACAACTGCAGGAGATTCATTTTTAATTTGTTGTTTTACCTCTGTTTCAACAGCAACTTGCTCAACAGATTGCTGACCAGAGAAATTCAACATCACAACACCAAGAACAATCAAAGATGTTGCGACCACTTTTTGAAGTGGCAACGGTTCATTGAAAACAAAAAGACCCACAACTGCCATGATAGCAGTCCCCACACCGGCCCAAATCGCATAAACCATGCTGACCGGTAGAGTTTTGAGTGCGAACGTAATACAGAAAAAAGAAATAGCAAAACAGAGAACCATGATTATGGATGGAACCAGCCGAGTGAATCCATCCGCATATTTCATACCGATAGTACCTAAGATCTCGAAGATAATTGCCGCCGCAAGATATGCATATGGCATAAAGCACCTTTTAAGATGAACCTTTCTTGTCGTTTATTCAGTTTTCGTTTCCCGTGCCCCAGATGACTCTCTGGGAGATCTTTTTTTGAATCCATTAGCGGAAAAAAGACTTAAAAAGCGAACAGGAAGAAAATTCCTGTCTTTGATATAACTAGAATACCATGACGGCTGACAAAAAGCTCTCGCGTCTGGACTAAATTTATTTAACTTCGTGAATTCAAGTACTTAACTCAAATAGCAATCTCAATTTGAGCGACTTATTTTGATATTCAGGACCCTACTTTTGATATAAAAAATAGACTATTTTATGGTCAAAACAAATATGAACTTGTTTGATGAAAAGACATAAAAAAACCCGATCTGTTTCCAGACCGGGTTCGAGTAAAAAAAGAGCTGGCGTCGTGCTACTCTCCCACATGGTCGCCCATGCAATACCATCGCCGCAAGAGGACTTAACTTCTGAGTTCGGAATGGGATCAGGTGTGGCCCCTCTGCTATAAACACCAGCAAAGCGTTTATTAATACAAAGATGAAGTACGTTTATACTTCGTCGTTCTTCTTGGCAACTTACTTCCAATACAAATGGAGAAGTTACTTTCTATTTCAGACAACTGAATGATTGATTTAATTGATTTTTAGCGAGTCGTTGTTAGTTCCAAGTTTTAACTCTCTTACTTATTCAGAGAGCTAGTCTCTCGTTCTCATTTAAGAGAAGTCACTGAGACGAAATCTTCGTAACTTAAAGTTAGAAGAATATTTTTTAAAAAAGCCTCACGACCTATTAGTACGGATCAGCTGAATACATTACTGTACTTACACCTTCCGCCTATCAACCTCGTAGTCTCCGAGGAGTCTTTAGGGGGCCGAAGCCCCAGTGAAATCTAATCTTGTAGTCTGCTTCCCGCTTAGATGCTTTCAGCGGTTATCAGTTCCGAACATAGCTACCCTGCATTGCTCTTGGCAGAACAACAGGAACACCAGAGGTTCGTCCATCCCGGTCCTCTCGTACTAAGGACAGGTCTACTCAAATTTCATGCGCCCACAGAAGATAAGGACCAAACTGTCTCACGACGTTCTGAACCCAGCTCGCGTACCACTTTAATTAGCGAACAGCTAAACCCTTGGGACCTGCTCCAGCCCCAGGATGTGATGAGCCGACATCGAGGTGCCAAACTCCATCGTCGATATGGACTCTTGGATGGAATAAGCCTGTTATCCCCGGAGTACCTTTTATCCGTTGAGCGATGGCCCTTCCACGCGGGACCACCGGATCACTTTGGCCTGCTTTCGCACCTGCTCGACTTGTAGGTCTCGCAGTCAAGCCCCCTTATGCCAATGCACTCGACGCCTGGTTTCCAATCAGGCTGAGGGGACCATCGCGCGCCTCCGTTACTTTTTGGGAGGCGACCGCCCCAGTCAAACTGCCCACCAGACAGTGTCCCTCTCCTCGTGACGAGGAGCAGGTTAGATTTCAAAGGTGCCAAGGGTGGTATTTCAAGGTTGACTCCACAAGGGCTAGCGCCCCTGCTTCAAAGTCTCCCACCTATCCTACACATGCCAACTCTAAAATCACTGCCAAGCTACAGTAAAGGTTCACGGGGTCTTTCCGTCTTTCTGCGGGTACTCGGCATTTTCACCGAGAATTCAATTTCGCGAGGCATTTGGTCGAGACACCGGAGAAGTCGTTACGCCATTCGTGCAGGTCGGAACTTACCCGACAAGGAATTTCGCTACCTTAGGACCGTTATAGTTACGGCCGCCGTTTACTGGGGCTTCGATTCTCAGCTTCGCTTGCGCTAACTAATCCTCTTAACCTTCCAGCACCGGGCAGGCGTCAGTATGTATACTTCGTCTTGAGACTTTGCACATACCTGTGTTTTTGATAAACAGTCGCTACTCCCATTTCTCTGCGACCCGAAAAAGCTTGGGGAGTAAATCCTTACACTCTCGCGGGCACACCTTTTCCCGAAGTTACGGTGTTAAGTTGCCGAGTTCCTTGACCAAAATTCACCCCATCGCCTTAGGATATTCACCCCACTCACCTGAGTCGGTTTACGGTACGAGCTAACAAATCTAAATTTACGAAACTTTTCTTGGATACATGGCTTTTCTCACTTCCGATTCAAAGAATCTCGCATTCACGCCTCAGTGTTATGTGCCGCGGATTTGCCTACGACACCACCTACACGCTTACACCTCAATCCAATAAGAGGCTGAGATAGCCTATACCGTCATTCCTTAAACACAATTTGCTAGGTAACGGAATATTAACCGTTTTGCCATCGATTACGCCACTTGGCCTCATCTTAGGACTCGACTAACCCTGGGAAGATTATCTTTACCCAGGAATCCTTGAGTTTTCGGCGCCCGGGTTTTTCACCCGAGTTCAACGCTACTTATGTCAGCATGATCACTTCTAGTTCGTCCAGCTGTCCTACCGGTCAACCTTCATCCTACGCTAGAACGCTCCCCTACCACTAAAATATAAAATATCTTAATCCAAAGCTTCGGTAACACGCTTAGCCCCGTTGTATCTTCCGCGCAGAGTCACTAGACTAGTGAGCTATTACGCTTTCTTTAAAGGATTGCTGCTTCTAAGCCAACCTCCTAGTTGTCAAAGTAACTCCACAACGTTCTCCACTGAGCGTGCATTTAGGGACCTTAGCTGTTGGTCTGGGCTCTTTCCCTCTCGACGCATGACCTTATCACCCTGCGTCTGCCTGCTGAGGAACATATCTGTGGCATTCGGAGTTTATTTGGGTTTGGTAATCCGGTAAAGACCCCTAGCCCATTCAGTGCTCTACCTCCACGATACTTTTTACTCAACGCTATACCTAAATATATTTCGGGGAGAACCAGCTATCACCCAGTTTGATTGGCCTTTCACCCCTAATCACAGATCATCAAAAGAGTTTTCAACCTCAACTTGTTCGGTCCTCCACGAGGTGTTACCCTCGCTTCAACCTGTCCATGATTAGATCACCGGGTTTCGGGTCTATGCCTGCAAACTAAACGCCCTATTCAGACTCGCTTTCGCTACGACTACACCTTCAACGGCTTAATCTCGCTTGCAAACATAACTCGCTGACTCATTATGCAAAAGGTACGCTATCACCCACTTAAGGGGCTCTAACTGCTTGTAAGCTTACGGTTTCAGTTTCTATTTCACTCCCCTCTCGGGGTTCTTTTCACCTTTCCCTCACGGTACTTGTTCACTATCGGTCACTAAGGAATATTTAGCCTTATGAGGTGGTCCTCACAGATTCCCACAAAATTTCACGTGTTTTGTGGTACTCGGGATGCCGCTAGAGCCATTGAGCATTTCGAACACGGGGCTATCACCCTATCTTGCCAGACTTTCCAGACTGTTGTTCTATACTCTCCGGTCCCACATTGCGGTCCCACGACCCCTCAATCAAATAAATGATTAAGGTTTAGGCTGTTACCCGTTCGCTCGCCACTACTAAGGTAATCTCGGAATTGATTTCTCTTCCTGAGGGTACTGAGATGTTTCACTTCCCCTCGTTAGCTTCAGACACCTATGTATTCAGTGAATGATATCATAAAATGATGAGTTTCCTCATTCGGACATCTCCGGATCAAAGTGTGTGTGCCACTCCCCGAAGCTTATCGCAGCTTACCACGTCCTTCATCGCTTCTTAGTGCCAAGGCATCCACCGTAAGCCCTTTGTAGCTTTAAAAAATGGAACTAACCTCGCTAAAAATCAACTAAATCAATCTATTCAATTGTCAAAGAACGAAAAATCGTTCGAGCGCAAAAATCTCTTATTCACCTCTAACAGACCAACTCAATTTGTTGAAAGTTGGTGGGCCAGGGAAGACTCGAACTTCCGACCCCACGCTTATCAAGCGTGTGCTCTAACCAACTGAGCTACTGGCCCATGTTAGATGCGATAAGAGTTTTCACTCTTTCAAAACTAAACAGCTAGAAAAGATTTTTGGGACTCACCCACTCGGGAAGAGTGAGTTGACCTAAGATTGTGATTGCTTTTTTCAAGACAAGCTTGAAATGCCGATCACCATAATCCTTAGAAAGGAGGTGATCCAGCCGCAGGTTCCCCTACGGCTACCTTGTTACGACTTCACCCCAATCATCGACCATACCTTGGGCGCCTGCCTCCTTGCGGTTAGCGCAGCGACTTCTGGTACAACCAACTTTCATGGTGTGACGGGCGGTGTGTACAAGGCCCGGGAACGTATTCACCGCGGCATTCTGATCCGCGATTACTAGCGATTCCAACTTCATGGTCTCGAGTTGCAGAGACCAATCTGAACTTAGATAGCTTTTATCCGATTTGCTCCATCTCGCGACTTCGCTTCAGTTTGTGACTACCATTGTAGCACGTGTGTAGCCCTAGGCATAAGGGCCATGAGGACTTGACGTCATCCCCACCTTCCTCCGGTTTAACACCGGCAGTCCATCTAGAGTGCCCAACTGAATGCTGGCAACTAAATGCAGGGGTTGCGCTCGTTGCGGGACTTAACCCAACATCTCACGACACGAGCTGACGACAGCCATGCAGCACCTGTGTACCGACTCTTGCGAGCTACGGCGTTTCCGCCAATATTCCAGTACATGTCAAGCCTAGGTAAGGTTCTTCGCGTTGCATCGAATTAAACCACATGCTCCACCGCTTGTGCGGGCCCCCGTCAATTTCTTTGAGTTTTAATCTTGCGACCGTACTCCCCAGGCGGGATACTTAACGCGTTAGCTTCGTCACTGAAGGGGTCAATACCTCCAACAACAAGTATCCATCGTTTATGGTGCGGACTACCAGGGTATCTAATCCTGTTTGATCCCCGCACTTTCGGGTCTGAGTGTCAGTGTGTAGCCAGATAGCCGCCTTCGCCACCGGTATTCCTCTTGATATCTACGTATTTTACCACTACACCAAGAATTCTACTATCCTCTCTACCACTCAAGCTACGCAGTATCAGATGCACTTCTAGGGTTGAGCCCTAGGCTTTCACACCTGACTTACATAGCCACCTACACCCGCTTTACGCCCAATAATTCCGAACAACGCTAGGATCCCTCGTCTTACCGCGGCTGCTGGCACGAAGTTAGCCGATCCTTTCTTGCAGGGTACCTTCATTGTGTTATTCCCCTGCGACAGAGCTTTACGACCCGAAGGCCTTCATCACTCACGCGGCGTCGCTGCATCAGAGTTTCCTCCATTGTGCAATATTCCCTACTGCTGCCTCCCGTAGGAGTCTGGACCGTGTCTCAGTTCCAGTGTGACTGATCATCCTCTCAGACCAGTTAAAGATCGTCGCCTTGGTGAGCCATTACCTCACCAACTAGCTAATCTTACGCGGACTCATCTTAGAGCGAAAAACCTTTGACCTCTTGAACCGCAGTTCTTGTGGTCTTATGCGGTATTAGCTAATCTTTCGACTAGTTATCCCCCACTCTAAGGCAGATTATCCACGCGTTACTCACCCGTGCGCCACTAGTACTCACCCGAAAGCTTTCCCCGTTCGACTTGCATGTATTAGGCACGCCGCCAGCGTTTGTTCTGAGCCAGAATCAAACTCTCCAGTTTAAATTCTGTATCAACCAAACTACTAGCTCTCGCTTGTATGTTTGTTCGAATATATTTAATTTTGAAATTGTGAATACTTATTACTAAGTATTCAAAGAGCCCAAAAATCTATTTCTTCTAGCTATTCAGTTTTCAAAGAGCGAATCATTTCTCATCGTTAATGTTACTTAGCGACGAGGTAGACGGTTGTATCGAAGACCGAAGTCCTTGTCAACACCCGTTCAAACTTTTTTCTCAATTTTTTTCAAAAATAAAAAATTCAGAAAATCGTTCGGGTTCACTGCTGCCAGCGAAACAGAACATATTGAATACAAATCAATAAGTTAAGTGAGCTGTTTATGCTTGGTTTTTCAAACATCGCGGCGGTGAGGCTGAGTTATAGGCTCAATCCCCAAACCGCGCAACAGGTTTTTTATTTATTTTCGAATGCGGCTTATACGGGCAAAAACTGCAGTTTTTGCTGACTAAATAGGCAGATTTTGGATTCGCACCGCTTCATGCCCGGAAAGCGGGCTCTATTATATAGGCATAATTCACCCTATATATAAGCTTTTCGGCGATTCCAGCTGCGACCTCATGTCTTGTGACACCTTACTATTATGTAAATTTTTATCTGACAGTAAACCTGCAAACATTTGGCGTGCGAGTTAATTCAATATCCAACAAGGAGGATACATATGAAAAAGCACGTTTTGGTACTAGCAGCTACTGTAGCATTCGCAGGTCACTTTGCATTTGCAGCTGACCATGAAGACTCTCACAGCAAGTCTGTAGACACTTCTAAAAACCCAATCACTGGCACAACTACTACTACTGAAAAATCAGAAGCTAAAGCTCACTCAGGTGATGCTAAGTCTGAGAAGAAAATGAAAAAGAAAACTAAAAAACACTCTGATGGCTCTCAAAAAACCACAACAGAGACTGAAACAACTGAATCTCACTAGTTAGCTGAGAGACAGAAAAATAAAAAGAGCAGGTGACATACCTGCTCTTTTTATTTTTAAACACTGCCCTTTACTATAGGCAGCTATTACTCGGAATCGCGGTGAACAATCACCTCTACTCCGCCGTCTTCTTGGGCCATAGGATTATAGGTGACAGGGTTATAGGCTCTGACTCTTTTGGCAGAGACCACATCGCCTTGAAAACTCTTATCGGAATTCACCATGCGGGAGACAGATTTCTGTACAGCCTTGCCTTCTTTTCCCGAACTCTCAATAAGAGAGTGAAAATCACCTCTGGCAAAAGAGATGGAAGAGAAAAAGATCATTCCTATTACAGTCGCAAATTGAATATTCATATATCCCCCTCGATAATGTTTTCTAAGGAGCAAAGCCCGGGCCAGGGCGAAATCATCTCTGCTTTGATTTCAGATGACTAGGAGTTGGTGAGTATTGCCTGGAGCGTTCTGCAAACTTCCTGAATTCACTGGAGTTTTGGGAGCACTTGAGTGGAATCTCGACATGTTCCCAACTTTTACAGCGAAACGTCTCAATTTACTACACGCGAGTCACGCCGGAGGCGACCTTCTGATTGCGCTTAATAGCTGGTTTTTTAACTTGGTATTTTTTTGCTTTGATTTTCTTTTTAGAGTTGGGAGCAGCAACGCTTGCCACAGCACGCTTCTGCTTTTTAATTTTCTTTTGCTTAGCGATGTAGCGTTCAAACGTCATCAATGGTTTGTTCGTGTGCTTAATATCGCCCCATCTTCTAACAGGAGTTGCTACTGGATAAATCGGGCTTGGTGCCACGGCGATCGCAGCAACAAGAGGCTCCGGAGAATATGCAGCCGGCGGATTGTAATCGGCCATGAGAGCGGCTTGCAGATTGCGCTGTCTATCTGACATTTGGGTGTTTATTTTTGAATTGATTTTTTCCGGAAGCGGCCCAGCCCACTTCACAGCTTGGAATACAACAATAGATACGACGAGCATCGAGACAAAAAAGTTCATAGACTCACTCCCCACCAAACGAATGTTAGAATAAACACATCTTGCAAATCCGTAATTCAAAATAAGAATTCTCGTATTAAGAAGTTTCAAAGTGCGACTGGGTGGAATCTCTCAACAGAAATCGCGAGGGATTGTTTTATACAATCAGAAACGGCTGACTCCAATTTCATGAATATACGATGGAAGGCTAAGCGATTTAGCAACTGCTCGAGTGGCTAAGCACCGACTTTTTGCGACTCAGCCATCCACTTTTCCAGAATGACAGAGAGCTTTTTGATATCAACGGGCTTCGTGATGTAATCGTTCATCCCCACATCCAAACATTTCTCCGCATCACCGGCCATTGCGTTCGCAGTCATTGCGAGAATTGGGATGTTGGGGTTTGAGATATTTTTAGCTGTGCGGATAATGTGCGTGGCTTCGTAGCCATCCATCTCGGGCATTTGGCAGTCCATGAGGATCAAGTCATAAGGAATTGATGAAAGCGTCTCTAACACTTCCTTACCATTCGCTACGACGTCGGCGTGATATCCCAGCTTCTGCACCATCTTAGAAGTAATAACCTGATTTACAGGGTTGTCTTCCGCGATAAGGATGCGACCTCGCTTAGTGCGTGGCTTGAGCAAAGTGGTACTGTCAACTTGGTCGCTCTCTTTTTTGTGGGCGCGAGGCATTTCGACTTCGAACCAGAATGTGGACCCCTGGCCAAGCTCACTGAGAACGCCGATTGTGCCGCCCATTTTCTCAACCAATGACTTACAAATAGAAAGTCCTAGCCCTGTCCCGCCGAATCTTCTGTGAGTTGAGGCATCGGCTTGAGAGAACGCTCGGAAGAGCTTTTTCAGATCTTGCTCCGACATACCAATGCCTGTGTCTTGCACCTCAAAGCGCAAACGACATCTCTCTTCACTCGCACTTAGAAGAGTGGCACGCAGAGTGACCACGCCCTCTTTCGTGAATTTGATCGCATTGCTGACGAGATTGATAAGAACTTGCTTCACGCGCCCAGCGTCCCCTTTTACTAAAGGCAGCGTTTGAGCGTATTCGACTTGTAAATCGATTTTTTTCTTTTTAGCGGAGAGATCCAGGGTTTTTCTGACATCTTCGATAGAATCGATGACACAGAAATCCATGAATTCAAAATCAAGTTTGCCCGCCTCGATTTTAGAGAAATCGAGAATGTCATTGATAACCGTAAGAAGAGCCTCACCAGAACGCTTGACGGTGTCGACATAGTCGCGCTGTTCTTCGTCCAGATGAGTATCCAATAGGAGCCCCGTCATACCAATCACACCATTGATAGGTGTTCTGATTTCGTGACTCATATTTGCTAGGAATTCAGATTTCAGTTTCGTCGCAGAAAGGGCTTCCTCTCTGGCTTTAACGAGCTCATTAATTTGCGATGTCACGATGACGATACCGCCGATTTCACCCTGCAAGTCATACCAAGGATGCATCGCCCAACTGATATAGTTCTTAGTGCCAGTGGCATCGACGTAAATATCTTCGGAATTCGACTGAGTTTCGCCAGCAAGACATTTAATATGACTCTCACGACGATCATCTGTGAATTGAGGAAGGATTTCGAAGTGCGACTTCCCAATAATGTTTTGAATTTCGATCTTATGCTCACGCAACCAAGAGTGACTGTGCGCTATGTAGTTCATATCTCGATCTACCATGGCCATGGCGATGGGAGTTTCTTCGAGCATCTTTTGAAGCTGATCACGACCTTGCGTTGCGATCACGGCGCGAGCTTTGGCTTGATCGGCGTCTTTAAGGGCCGTGATGTCCGTAGAGACCCCACACAATGCATAGGGAATGCCTTGCTTATCATACAGCGGAAATTTTTGGGAGATATAGGTATGCACGCCGTCCTCATGAGGAGCTAACTCTTCCTCACTGACCGCGACAAGATCTCGCAGGACCTTTTCATCGTATGCACGGAAACGATCCGCGTACTCCTTAGGCCAGACTTCGTAATCGTCTTTACCAATTAACTCTAACTTCGGTCTTCCCGCCATTTGCTCGTACGAGCGATTTACGAAGGTCAAGCGACCTTCGAGATCTTTGATGTAAATAACGGCGTTGGAGTTATCCAAAATGGATTCGAGCTCAACCTGTTTTGAGCGAATTACAATTTCAGCTTCTTTACTGAGCGTTAAGTCATTAAACATAACGATTAGCTCAGAGACTTGGCCTGATTGATTTTTTAGTGGTCTAAAATAGACTTCCACCCACCGCGATCGCCCTGGATAACCATAGGTCGGAGGATCGTAATGGATTGGCGGTGACACGACGGACTCCCCTTTGTAGGCCTGTTTAACGAGGTCACGCAGCTGGAGGTCTTTAACCATAGGATCTTTATAAATACTGTACTCAAAAAGAATTTGCGGAAGATCCACGTCGGAAATACTCCACAAATCCTGCCACGATTTATTGGCAGAGATAATTCGACCATCAAGGGCGAGCATCACTGTTGCAAAAGGGCTTTCATCGACGATGGTTTTAAACCGCAGTTCATTTGCACGGATTGTGGCTTCGGCCATTTTTTTCTCGTGAATATCGGTGCAGGTTCCGAACCATTTAGACACGTGCCCGTTGGCATCGAAGCTTGGAACACCACGTACAAAGAACCAGCGGTACTCGCCGGTTTTAGATTTTAATCTATATTCAATCGCGAACTCAACTTGGCTTATGAGAGCTTCATTCCAAGTGACATCAGTGCGTTCTAAGTCGTCAGGGTGAACGACTTGACTGGTCTCAACCTCGACACCGACACCGGTATACATTTTCCATCGGTTATTTACGAAAATGACTTTTCCGGAGGCATCGGTTTGCCAAATTAATTGCGGGATGTTTTCAGAGATTAACTGAAGTTCGTTGGTTTGCTCAGAAACGGTTTTTGTGAGGGCTTCTTGTTGCTGCTTTAGAACGGTGATGTCGCTGGCGATACCGACGGTTTGCATAACCTCGCCTTTGCCATTGCGACTAAATACAGATTCACGGAAGCGCAGCCAGCGCCACTCGCCAGTTGCATCCATAGCCCGAATATCGATCTCTTCGATCTCCTTCTGTAGCCCCCGTTTTGTATTATGCACATGATTCTGAAGCTTAGGAAGATCCTCAGGGTTCACTCGAGACAATAAGAAATTCGTCTGATCCTTATAGCTTTCGGTGATATTGGAAAATCCCAATAATGTTCCGATGTGCTTTGAGGAGTGAACCGTCTCTTGTTGTTTGATATCAAAAATATAAAGAACGTCGGGCGCTAGGAATGAGATCGCTTCACGGAATTTAACTTGCTCACTTGTAGCAATCATCGCATTGACGATTTTTTCTTCAGATTCACGCTTGATTAACGCCGAAGATACAAAACTTTGCATCATCGTTAGAACCTCAATAGTTTCCTCCGAAAATGCATAAGGGCGTTTAGACGAAACTTTGAGTACTCCAGCTGTCATGCCCGCTTTAAGCGGAACCACGACGATGGAACGTACACCGAGCACCCTGCAGGATTCTTTATTAACTCTCTCGTCGGTTTCAGAATCATTACAGATGGCCGCTTTGTTTTCTTCAATACACCAACCGGTCAAGCTTTGCTTTGCTGGCAATCGAGAACCAATACTGGGTGCATAAAGACCGCTGGCTGCGGTATAAACTATCTCGTCATCATCAAGGATTTTAACAACAGCCCCATCGGCGTTGCAAATGTCTTGGGCTTCTGCACAAATGAAATCCATCAACCCCTGATAGGTGGCTGCTTTTAAAGAGACATCTTGCTGTATGCGCAAGAGTCTTTTTAGAATTTCGATTTCGTGTAAACTCATCCTTAGAATTTCCCAATGCAAGCGGTGTGCTTTAATTCTATATGAGTTTAAGCAAAAAGAGAGGCTAAGCGAGACCGCCTAGCCCAATTTGTAATACTAATATGAGTTTAGTTAAAGATAGAATTACCAACTTTCAAGAAAGCTTGAAAACTTTATTTTGTTTGTCTCTTTAACTCACATACGACGCTATTTTCTGTCGAATTTTCTGACGTAGTGAATTTAAATTGTGCGTACATTTTTTGGTCAGGAATCACATTCAACGCTGGAACTAAAATATTCGGTTTGATCTTTGTTAGAGTCATTCCATTAAAATGAGTTACACGCGAAGCACTTGCCACAAAAGAAAGTGTCACGCCCTTTTGCATTTTATTTTTTTCTAGCGTCAACGGATAAGCACCCGCGATGGGCAGGTCAAAGGCAACAACAGTCGCGGAATCACTTTGCTGTGGCTCGCGAAGTTGCAATTCTTTACCATTTAATGCGCAGGAAATATCACTTAAAGCAATGTCTGCATCGAGACCTACTTCTTGCACGAGGGAGCGAATTTTATAGTTCTCGAACTCCGGCCAATTAAAAGTGTCTTTTGGATGGAGATAGAGTTCCAACGAACCCAGGTCAAAAGAAATAGCTTCGACCGCTGAGGTTAGACTTTCAGCCATTGCCTTTCTGGACACCTTATCTTCGCGTATACAGTATTCGGAAACCTCATTCAGCATTTCTGCAATGATTTTACCTTTAGTCTGAGTCAAAGCTGGCAATACGTAGTGCGCCTCTTTACCGTAAAAATTCGCAGCCGCTGTTTTTAGCAATTCAATTGAAGCACAGATATACTGGTTTTTACCGACGGCGATAACGGCCTCGTTCACCTTTGATTGAAGCAGAGACCCATTGGCTTCCGCCATGCTTTTATGAGACTCCAGAGGTGCTAACATCACGGATCTTGATAAAACAGCCTGCTCGACTGTTTTTTGCTCTGCTTCGCTCAGTCCATATTGAACTGCGACCTGCTTAAAGGCTTTTGCTATAACGGATATTTTAATACCTTCAGACGTGAGCCCTAGATTCTGAAGATCAATCGATAGAGTGCCTTTTTTGAGAGCTTGTAGAACTGGAGCCCCATCAGGACCCGCTTTGCTTGTGAGGAGCTTCTCTAGAGTCTGAGTTTCGTTTGTGTACTCTTTAATGCCTGCTAGATCCATCTGCATGCGAACAGTGGCATCGTAGAGGGCCGAGGTCAGCTCGGAGTTTAATTGAGTATTTGGGTCGGCAGACGCCGAGACGTCTTCTGCAGAGTAATTGCCTTGCAAACGCAGAATTGGATTATGGCCACCAGAAAGCTGCTTAACTTGGGTTGTGCCGTGATCTTGGAATCCGCGGCCTGTAATGTCTGTATCAGAATGAGACAAGAGAGAGCCGTCTTTGCTCGGTTGGCAGCCAACTGTCAAAAATATGAATGCGGTTACGAATATACGCGTTTTCATGGCAAAACTCCCTATTCATAAAATAGAGAGTCCGAAAACCATGCCGTCGATTATTGCTCGTTATCTGCGTGGGTGACCTGAGAGAAAAAGGCCTCTTTTTCACGGGGCCATACTTTGTCAGCAACTACCAAATCGTAATTGCGCCATACCCGCCCCACCTCTTTGCGGAACCCCTCTAGAGAAACAGGAGACTCCCCGTACTCGAGCAAGTTCGTCTGTTCCTTGGGATCTTGGCTGAGATCAAACAGGTACTCTTTTCCAGTTCTTTCAAAGAGCATGTACTTGTAGGGATATCCGATGACCGAGAAGTAGATTCCACCATAGGGCTGAACCATTGGGATGTATTCAGGAGCTTTTGCAAGCAAGGAGTCGCCGACAAAATGCGTGTGCGTGGAAATGCCCGCAAGATCCAAAACTGTCGCGGCTAAGTTCAGTTGCGAATAGGCCTCTTTCTCTCGACCAGGTTTAATAACGGGGTTCTTTCTGAAATCAAGAACAAGCATCGGTGTGCGGAAGTTTTCTTCGAAAGCTAGGTTTTCTATAAAATAGTTGTCGTGCTCACCCATGGGAATACTATGGTCCCCAAGTACGAAAACAACAGAATTGTCAGCGTAGACGCTTTTTTTAAGTTCACCAAAAAATGTTTCTAAATACTCATCTGTAATACGAATTGCATTGGCGTACTGCTGTCTGCGTCCCTGTGGGTTTGGCCAGATTTTGCGATCTTTCACCGGGACATCGTCATGAGGAACATGCGATGAGATCGTCGCTAGCGTCCCGAAAAGAGGTTTGCCGTTATGTTGCTGTTCTAATTGCGCGAAAAATCTTTTATAGAAAATATCATCGCGAATCCCCCAACCCCAACAGTCCCCAGGAGCTTCTTTTTCACAAGGACCACCTAAGGAATTCATCACGTCGTAGCCATTTTTAGTTGTGAACTCATGAGTGTTATCAAAGTTCACGTCAAAATTTGCCTTCGAAAAGATGGTATCGTAGCCGTTGTTTTTTAAAATTTGCGGCAGACAATTAAAATTGCGATCTACGAACTCAACGAAGTCTTTACCGTACAAGCTTGGAGTGACGCCACATAAAGAAGCAAAGTGGGCGCGCCCTGTCTGAATAGACTGGGAATAGAATCTCTCGAAATAAAGACCTTGTTTGATAAGTTGATTAAAGAATGGGGTGTATTCCTTGCCGTTTCTGGATTTGGATTCAGCAAAGTGGCCATTGAATGACTCTACGAAAATAATGAACACGTTGGGTTGTTGCTCGCCCGCACGTGAATGAACGGAATTGAATGTTCTGATCAGAGGAAACTCTTTCGAGCTTTGAGGCTTGTATTTCATTTGGAACGCGGTTCTTTGCGAGACCACTCTCCACATAACTGTTTTTGAAAAGCTCGAGAACTCATCCACCGGAGCGTAAACATGGGACATCATCACTGCGAAGATCCCCAGAGCTGGCACCAGCACCCAGGCTTTTCTTTGAGCTTGAGGACGCTTTAAATCAGCACGAACTGCCAAAACGGCTATGGCCGCCCCAACACCTGACCAGAAGTAATGGGGAAAGCTGAAAAGAGCATTCACCACTCCCATCGAATGGCCGAAAGTTCCTGGGCGCAAAATGGATTTCCAATGATCTGCGACGATTGCAAAATCAAAGACCTGGATCGTTCTGTGGTGATAATAACCGAGCATGCAGTAGGCGTACGTAAAGACAGCCGTCAATGAGAACATGAGCTTTGGGCGGGAACGAAATAGCACAAAGAACGAATCCAACGCAAAGAAGATCAATGCCAAGGAGAGTGCTACTAGCGAAAGATTTTGAATCGTCCATTCAAAGGGAAGTGCATTTTCGCGGCGATGAACTTCATAGATAAAGTACACAAAGACAAAGGCAAACCACAAAAAGCTATATTTAAATTTACTCAACCATCTCATCCTAAGATTTCCGTTTTCTACTTTAAAATCCCGCTGCTCATCACGGAAGAACGCACTGGTAAAAAGTCATCATGCCAGACAACATCTATTGGAAAAAGATTTTTATAATTTAGAGAGACTAACTGAGACGAAAAAGCAGACTTTTAGATGGAGATATTTGAGAATAATTTAGTTTTCTTGGAGTCATCTTGATGGATTTTTAACTTCGTCTGATGAACTACATTTACTCGAGATATTTTTTATTCTCGCAGAGCTGATCGTCGGGAAAATATCTGCAGACACTCTCGGAGAGAGCTGCGGAACTTTTATCTTTATTTTTCGGGATTTTTTTGAAGAAAGAAAATTGGGGTGACCGACGGGGCTTGAACCCGCGACACTCGGAATCACAATCCGATGCTCTACCAACTGAGCTACGGCCACCACAAAGGAAGGTCTTTTATAGAGCCAAGCCGCGGAAAGTGCAAGATGGAAAAATGCGGATTATCAAAATTCTTTAAAACCTAGTAATCACAGGTAGCTACGACGGGTTGCGCCTTACAGTTGATGCTCGCATTTTGCGCATTTAGGAGGGTTGATTCGGCCCACTCCCCATTGGCGTTGCAGCGCTGGCGCTGACAGGAGACCCCACGGCTGCTCAATAAACACTGCTTTTTCTCTGATTTTGGATTCCCCACACAGGTCCAAACACATTCATTAAAGCGGGCACTCGGGTTCGCGCAAATAGCGCCGGATTTCTTTTGCGCCTGGACAGCCTGTTGCTGTTTTTTTACTCGCTGAGCTTCTTGCTGTTTGCGTTTAGCCTCGGCTCCATTGAATCCAGCAAGCTCTTTATCTGAAATCTTAGTTACTGGAGTTAAATTCCCGCGGGGAATCTTTTTGCCCTTAAGCAAAACATCGTAAGCAATTTCTCCGCCCTCAATGAGACCTTGGAATCCCACCTGCTCCCCTGTTTTTGCCTGAGCAGAGGTTTCACCATTCAAAGCTGAAAACTCGATGCTGCCTTGAAGTACTTTGACTTCGCCGTAGGCTTTCGGAGGATTCATGTTAAACACAAAATCACCCGCGGGCGGAAGGAACTCGTAAAGATCCGTGCGCAAAGCCGTATTATAGTTTGGTTTCTCGTCTGCCTTTTGCTGCCAACGTAGACTGCCCGAACGAAGCATCAGAATTGGGGCTTCACCGCCCTCCCAGCTGATCGTTGGCAATAAAACACTGCTGCCAGGGAGCACTGTGAAACGACGGACACCGTCCAATGCGATTCGCACGGAGGCATCATCAGACGTCTCAAAGAGTGCTTTTTCTTGAAGTGGGGTTTTCGTGGTCAAAGAGATTTTCTTACCGTCTTTACCGGTTAAAAAGACTTTCCCCTGAACTTCCTCAATTAATGGGTACTTGGGTGGAGCTGCTACTGCAACTGCAGTTAAAGAAAGAACTGAAAGTACAACTTTAAGTTTAATTAGACTCTTTAACACGCTCGAGCTCCCAGAGTTTTGCATACTTTAAGAATAACGAATAAGCGGCTCCGATAGCGATAATAAACCCAGGAAGCCCATCCAAAAATCCAGCTTTAACGAAATAAGCCTCAACGAATTTACCAAATGGCTTAAAGATCATCTTTAAGTATGAAAACCTTTGCCCCTTCGCTTGAAGCTCTCGGGCACCCAAAGCTGAGTAACGATCATTAGTCACGATTTGATCACTGAGATCATCGAACACATAGTGAAGAAGTGGTGACGTCATCTTGAGCTGTTTTGCGACTTTCACTTTCTCGTGTACGTTCGCGGAATCCCACTTACTTTTGGATTTATTGAAAAGTCTTAGCTGGTAATCAGGATACCATCCACCATGCAAAATCCAACGGCCCAAATGGAAGGACTTGCGCGGGAACAAATACCCCGCCTCCGTGTCCAAACTCGCAAATTTTTCGATAATTTCAGAGGCAAGTTCAGGACTGAGAGCCTCATCGGCATCCAAGGATAATACCCAGGAGTTTTTAGCTTGTTCTGCGGCAAACGCCTTTTGGGGACCGAAGCCACGCCATTTTTCCTGGAAGACCCGAGCGCCTGCTTTTTCAGCAATCTCCACAGTGCGATCCGTCGAAAAGCTATCAACCACTACGACGTCGTCTGCAAAGGGAACAGAGCGAATGCATCGCTCGATATGCGCTTCTTCGTTCAAAGCAATTACAACAAGGGAAATGGGCAGTTTAGTCACAGAATTAAGATTGGTATTCGATCAAGGTCTTGTCAAATGATTCGCAACTCGATACCATTTTTTTGAGTCGAAAGGTCTTTATTGATGAAATTTGCTAAATACTTCGTTTTATGTCTGTTTTTGAGTTCGACAGCACATGCTTACTTGAGCATCGGCGAGTCCGCTGAAATCCTTCCTTCCAACTTAATGCAAGTCGGTTTGGAACCTCAAATTTTACTCAATCGCGAAAGCGGTCCTAACTTCGATATCTTCCTCGATCTTCCCGTCAGCGACTCAACGAGTGCGAGATTTTTAATTGGTGCGGGCTCCATTGATTTCAATGCCTTCGCAAGTGTTAAATGGATTCCATTTCCAGACGTGGCAAATCAACCAGCCATGGGCTTTCGTTTTGGCGCAGGCTGGGCACGCGATGTTGATGACAACATCTTGCAAGTTCAAGTGGCTCCCCTGTTGAGCAAAAAATTCGACACTGAGTACGGCACAACGGTTCCTTACATCGCAGTTCCATTTACATACATGAATACCAAAGAAGACAATTTTGTCGCCACGAACTTGGCAGTAGGCTCTGAGTGGCATCATCCTGAGTTAAAAGACACGATGACTTTGGGCGGAGAAGTCGGTGTAGACTTAAATAAATCTTATTCTTATATCAGCATTTTCGCGACTTTCCCTTTCGAGAGCAGCAAAGGATTCGGTAACTAGTATGTTTTCATGGTTGTTTAAAGACGAAGCCGGCACTGCTGCTGACCTTTACGTTGATTTGGGAACTGCAAACACTCTGATCTCAGCTCGCGGCAAAGGCATCATCCTGAATGAGCCGTCGCTGATTGCGTACCAACAAACTTCACCAGGTCGCAAACGCGTGATCGCGGTCGGTACGGATGCGAAAGAGAAGCTTGGCAACAATCCAGGAAATATCTTTGCGCAAAAGCCAATCCGTGACGGCGTTATTGCAGACTTTGAAACGACGGAAGTGATGCTTAAGCACTTTTTAAGTCAACCGGGCGTTAAGGGGCTTTACTCTCGTCCACGTATTGTTGTCTCTCTACCTTACGGCGTTACTGAAGTTGAAAAGAAAGCCGTTATTGAATCTTGTAAAGGTGCAGGCGCTAAAGACGTTTTCTTGATTGATGAACCTATGGCTGCGGCGATTGGCTCTGGTCTTAACGTAAAATCTGCTGAAGGAAATATGATCATTGATATGGGCGGCGGCACTACGGAAGTAGCGGTTATCGCCCTTGCTGATATCGTTTATTGCGAAGCTGTTCGCGTGGGCGGACACAAGATCGATGACTCAATCATTGATTACTTCAAACGCTATAAAAAATTGATCATCAATGACCAGACGGCTGAATACTTGAAAGTTTCAATCGGCACGGCTGTTCCTAAAAAAGACATCAAGCTCGTGACTATCACTGGTCGTGATGCCGATACAGGCATGAATCGCACGATGGAAGTGAGCTCTGAAGACGTGGGTCTTGCGATGAATTCTTGTATTCAAGAAGTTATCAATGCTGTTCATAAAGCTCTTGAGCACACACCACCAGAACTTGTTTCTGATATTATCGAACGCGGTGTTGTTTTGGCTGGCGGTGGCGCCTTGATTCGCGATTTCGATTTGCGCATTCAGAACGAAGTTCGTTTGCCAGTCAGAGTTGCTGAGAATCCGCTAACAGCAATCGCCATGGGCGGAGAGGCTGTCTTGTCTGATCCAGAGTTGCTGGATAAAATTCAATTGGAAGTTTAGTTTTAAAAAGCTCTGGGAAACCGGAGCTTTTTTTTTCGTCTAAAGCAGAGGGGCTTGTTTCATATTTTCACGAAGAAGCTCGTTCAATTCCTTCGCGACTGATCCCTGCACGCCAGATCCTATCTTCTGCCCCTCAAAGCTAGTCACCGGCAAAACATCTAGAGTCGTACCGATCATCATCACTTCTTTGGCGGACTTGATATCGTCATCGGTGATATTTGATTCTTTAATCGCCGCGATTTTTCCTTGAGCCACTAGTTTTTCAGCCAACTCGAAAGTTCGCATCATCGTTGTGCCTTTAAGCATTTGATTTAAGAACGGACGCACCAATACATTCTGGGAATTCAGGATCACCATATTCTCAGTACTGCCCTCAAGGAAATTGCCGTTGCCATCAAGATTGATCGTGAAATCAATCCCGCGATCGACGCTTTCTTTTTTCATCAAAACATTCGGTAAATAATTGCAGGATTTGATTCGCGCCATGGAGGGATCTTTGGGTGGAATCTTGCTCTTTCCGATACTCACACCTTGTTGGTATTTTTCTGGAGGAAGAGTTTTAAGGCTTGTCACCACAAGATACATTTGCGAAGAAATCGAATCATAGGGATTTGTGGTAAAGCCCCCGGGGCCACGGGAAATATAAAGTCGCAACAGAGCCTCTTGGACTTTCGCGGCCTGCATTGTTTCTGCGATGACTGATTTAATTTTGTCCACACTCATCGGTAGCGAAAGACCAATTTGGGCAGCAGACGATTCTAATCTCGCTAGATGCTCATCGATTAAGAAAACCCTGCCATTTACGACTTTGATAGCCTCAAAAACCCCGTCCCCACGATGAACCAAGTGATCATCGATTGGTATAGTCATCAGTCCCGGCTCCGTCGTGATACCTTCAAGCCACGTACTGTACATAGCAAGATATGTCTGTTGCGCTGGATATTTCTTGGCACTGAGTTTGGCTTGAACTTGTTCAGCGGTTAGTAAGGCAACTGACATATATCGTGGCTCCTTTGGCTCCACCCTATTCTCAGAACTGCCAGAGACTCTGGCAAGTTTTTTGTTTTTTAGTTTGACGCCCTCAATGCCGAGTCCTGAAAATGGAGTTACACATCAGGAGGATGCAAATGTATTTTCGTGTAGCTCTTATAACGGCTGCGATGAGTTTGTCTGCGTGTTCAATGTTTTCTGCAAGAAGAGCGGCTCAACGGGACAGCTCTCCTCCTGCGAAAGTAGCGTCCTCCGAAGAAGACTCTGCAACAGCTGCTGACAAAGCTCGTGCTCAGGAATTACGCGAAGCGATCGCTGCAGAAAAAGCCAAACAAGCGGACAAAGAACTGCCTACAACAACGACTCCTCACCATGCGTCCCCTGCTGCTGAGATTCACCCAGATCACGATCATAAAGATCACCACCAGATCCCAGCCGAGCATAAACCCCGTGTAGTTGGTCCTGTCTCCGCTGAAAAATCTTTGGGTTGGTTAAAAAATGGAAACACTCGTTTTACGAAGTCTAGTTTGCGCAATGATGGAGCAGCGGCAAAAGACCGTGCTCGCTTAAGTAAGGGACAAAAACCTCACGCGATTGTTTTGTCTTGCAGCGATTCACGTGTTCCGCCTGAGCTTATTTTTGACCAAAAATTGGGAGAAATTTTCGTAGTTCGCACAGCAGGCGAAGCTTTGGATAACAATGTGATCGGCAGCATCGAATACGCCGTGGATCACTTGGGATCTAACCATATTGTTGTGCTTGGCCATAGCTCCTGTGGAGCTGTCAGAGCCGCGCTAGCCTCGTTGCAAGGCGCTGACCTTGGCAGCCCCGCATTAAATGGCCTCGTGGCGGATTTAAAGCCTCGTTTGCAACAATACGCGAGCAGTAAACCCTCTGAAGAGATTCTTGAAGAAGTCTCAGCAAATGTGGACGGTGTCGCTCGCGATCTTTTAGCGCGATCTCAAATCTTGCGTGACGCTATGGCCTCTGGTGAGGTAAAAATTACGAGAGCCGTTTATCACCTAGATTCTGGCAAGGTGGAGTGGCGCCAATAGCAAAATCGGAGTTTAATTGATGAGTTCCCCGCGTAAAATTTTGATGACCTGTGCTCTTCCCTACGCCAACGGCTACATTCACTTGGGCCACTTGGTGGAATACCTTCAAGCTGATTTTTGGGCACGCTTTCAAAACATGCGCGGGAATGAATGTGTATTTATTTGCGCAGACGACACTCACGGAACTCCGATCATGGTTAAAGCCCGTGAATTGGGCATCACACCTGAGCAATTGATCGCGAACTCTTTCAAAGAGCACACAGCGGACTTTGCTGATTTCCAAGTTAAGTTTTCTCATTACGGCTCAACCAATGCTCCAGAAAATAAAGCATTGATTGAACAGTTCTATGGAAAATTCGTAGAAGGCAACCACACGCGCACTCAAGCGATTCAACAGCTTTTCTGTAATCACGATAAAATGTTCCTTCCAGATCGCTTCGTTAAGGGCACATGCCCTAAGTGTGGTGCTAAAGAACAATACGGCGATTCTTGTGATGTGTGTGCTTCTACTTACTCTCCGAGTGACATGAAGGACGTTCATTGTTCTTTGTGCGGCACAACGCCTGTTTTGAAAGATTCAGAGAGCATTTTCTTTAAATTGAATGATTTCAAAAAATATCTGGAAGAGTGGATCCCAAAACACTCTTCGCCTGAGATTGCTAAAAAAATGTTGGAGTGGTTCAACGAAGATCTTCATGATTTGGATATCTCTCGTGATGAGCCGTACTTTGGTTTCCCGATCCCAGGAACGAATGGGAAAAAGTTTTTCTATGTATGGGTTGATGCTCCAATGGGCTATATGTCCACAACAGAGATCTGGGCTAAATCCCAGGGCAAGACTTTGAAAGATATCTGGCAAGATCCTACGCGTGAAATTTACCACTTTATCGGTAAAGACATCGCTCGCTTCCATACGATCTTCTGGCCGGCGTTCTTAAAGGCGGCTGATTTCAGATCGCCAAATCAAGTTTTCGTTCATGGTCACTTGATGGTGAATGGCGAAAAAATGTCCAAATCAAAAGGGACATTTATTGCCGCTCGTACTTACTTGAATCATTTAAATCCTGAGTACTTGCGTTTCTATTACTCTACAAAACTGAATAGTTCTGTAGATGATATCGATTTGAATCTTGAGGAGTTCGTAAACCGTGTGAATTCTGAGCTTGTGGGTAAAATCACGAACTTGGGCTCTCGCGGCGGTCAAATGCTTAAGAAAAAAATGGATGGCGTGATGAGCACTCCAGATGCTGAGGGGCTGAAGTTGATTGCTCATGCTCAAGCTAAGTCTGAAGTGATTGCAGGCCACTATGAGGCACGTGACTTTGCTAAAGCTTTGGCTGAAGTTCGCACACTGGCTGATGATGCTAATAAGTACTTCGATGAAAAGGCCCCTTGGAAAACATTGGATGCAGATCCAGCCGGGACAAAACAAGTTATCACAACTACTTTGAATATTTTCAGAATGCTTGCGATTTACTTGAAGCCTGTTTTGCCTGAGTACACTGCGAAAGTTTCTAAACTTTTGGGTGAAGGCGATTACACGTGGAAAGACATCAACACGGTTCTTACGAACAGAGCTATCAATGAGTATGAGCATCTTGCGACTCGCGTAGAAGCTGACAAAGTGAAAGCGATGGTTGAAGAGAGCCGTAAAATCAATGAAGAGATTCAGGCTGCGAAAAAAGCTGTTTCGACAGCTCCTGCTGCTGCTAAAGCTGCGGCAGGCAAACCCGCTGACGTGGCAACATCGCCGGGTGAGATTGATTTTGCTGATTTCGAGAAGGTTGAACTTCGCGTAGGCCAGGTTGTTGAAGCTGAAGAAATCAAAGAAGCTGATAAGCTTTTGCGCTTGAAAGTTGATATCGGAAACGGTGAGATTCGTCAGATCATTTCTGGTATCAAGGCTGCCTATAAGCCTGAACAACTTTTGGGCCGCAAACTTTTGGTTTGCGTGAACTTGAAACCTCGTAAAATGAAATTTGGTATGTCTGAAGGTATGATCTTGGCTGCTGGTACTGGCGGAAGTGATTTATTCATGCTTTCCCCTGATGACGGCGCTCAGGTCGGCCAAAGAGTTAAATAATGAGCCTTTCTGCTCAAGATAAAAAATCCCTCGAAGAAATTCATAAGCTCTTTATTGAACTTGAAAAATCCTCGGGGGATTTTTCTTTTGATGGTGTAAAACTGACTGATCTTAAAAAGAAGATCGCAGCTTTAAACTCCTCTGATAATTCGGATGTGAGCCGTCTGGCGGGACTTGAAGCCCATCTGAATTCAAAAATGACTTTGAAGCATTTTGTGAGCTATGCGATTCCGTTTGAAAGACTTCTGCATCGCAACCTGCAAGATGATGATTTTTTGATCGTTGAAAATGATAAATCAGAAAAACCGGAAGAGACTCTTCCTTTGGTTTTTGTTTTAGACAATATTCGCTCTGCTTTTAACGTAGGATCTATTTTTAGAACTGCCGAGTGCCTGGGGGCGGAACGCATTTGCCTATGCGGTTATACGCCGAATCCTACTCAATGGAAGGTCGAAAAGACCGCAATGGGAACCCAGGAGTATATGACTTGGGAAGAACATCCCCGCTTGATGGATTGCCTGGATAGTCTAAAAGAAGACGGCTATCGCCTGGTTGCCTTAGAAACAGCGGCTTCAGCGTCGGACCTTTATGAATCTTTTGATAAAGAGCCTACAGCCTTTATTTTGGGAAATGAGCGCTTCGGTTTAGATCCTGAGATTTTGAAAGTGATTGATGAAGTTCGCGTGATTCCTTTGCGTGGACGAAAGAACTCTTTAAATGTTGGCGTAACAGCTGCTGTTGCTGGATTTGAATGGACGAGACAATGGCGCACGAAAAAATAGAACTCTCGCCTATTGGCTACTTTCGTAGCTCTCAAGTTCATCCCTATGAAGCTGGCAGACAGCCAGATTCCCATCATGCCAATGGTGTGATTGAGCTCTTAACGGGGCAAAACTTTGAACAGGCGCTTGAAGGACTTTCGGGTTGTAAGAAAATCTGGGTGGTCTTTGCCTTTCATCGCAATGAGCACTGGAACCCTATGGTGCTGCCGCCACGAGGGCGCAATACCAAGATTGGTGTCTTTGCCACCAGATCCCCTTATCGTCCCAATCCCGTCGGTATTAGCTGCGTGGATGTGGTTTCCATCAATAAGCTTAGTATTGAAGTTGCCGGAGCGGACATCTTGGATGGCTCACCGATCATCGACATCAAACCTTATGTTGCATATGCAGATTCTTTTCCTGGCGTTGAGCCTGACTGGCTAAAGGAAGCTGAGAAGTTCGATATTGAGTTTTCAGAAGTGGCGCTGGAGTCTTTAGACTGGCTTGAATCTCGAGGCGTGGACCAACTGCGAAGCTTTCTGCAGCATCAATTGGAATACGAACCTACGAATTCTAAAAAGAAACGAGTGAAGACTTTAGATGACGGTCGTTTTGTTCTAGCATATCGCACTTGGCGTGGCGTTTTCACACTTGAAGATCGTACGGTCAAGATCACTGCTATTGAAAGTGGCTATAGCGATGCCGATCTCGCAAATCCTGTTGATACTTATCAAGATAAAGAACTGCATCGCGAATTTAAAAATCTAAATAAATAAAAAAGCCGGTTTATCACCGGCTTTGATTTACTATTTATGTTTACGTTTTGATTTCATGTCTTGCATCTTGTCTTTGCAAGTTTGTGAAAGCTCATCCATGTGATCCTTCATACAACTCATCATAGCACCTTTGCCTTTTTTCACATCAGCGCAGAATTTTTCTGCATCTTCGTGACAAGCTTCGTGCACGCCTCTCATGGCTTTTTTCATGTCTTTCATTTTTGCTTTACATTCTTTGGATACTTTTTTGTGATTATCCTTCATGCATTTGTGCATCTCTGGTCCCGGTGTTACGCCAGGGCACAACAAATCCATATCTTTTGCACAAGGGCCTGTCTTAATTGCTCCAGAAGCAGGAGCTGATTCAGATGCTGGCGGAGTCATCTCAACTGATGGAGTTGATGTTTCCGTTTGCGCATTTGAACTATTAGAAAAAGCCATTACAGAAAGTAGAGCACACAAAGCGATCATTGATTTCATCTATTCCTCCTATGGAATCAGAACTATGATAGCGCTAGAAACTCTAAGTCCTCAACGACTTCACGAGGTACAGTCTGGGAATGCTTTGCCTTACAACAAATGTTTTGCGCCCATGGCAAGTGACGTAAAGAAACTTGTCACCACGATACACCACACATAACTGAAGATAGCGAAAAGTCCGTCTTTTTCTAAGTAGCCGATGGCATACAAGACAATCGCAATAGCGGGAACTGTGTTTGAAAATGGAATCGGTAACGGGAGCGCCAGCAACACAGCATTCACCGCAATCACCAAAAAATTCAAGAAACGAAATGCTGGCATTTCGTGAAGGAATAGCATTCTTTTGCGAACGATTTTAGAGACGTAGGTCCATACTTTTTCGGCATAGTTACTAAGTCGAATGATCGTGTTTGCTGAAATAGTAACGGTCTCCCAACGCTTGGGAAGCCATGGTGGTCTTTTAAGAAAAAGATAAAACGATACGGTGATAATCAAAATTCCAGAAATCGTAGATAGACCTGGTACCGGGATGGGGAAAAGATACGGCAAACACAAGATCAGCAAAATCATTCCATGACCTTCATCACCTAGAAGCTTAAAGACCTTCTTAAGAGGAATATCTCCATGAGTGGCTTCCTCCTGCAAAAGATCCATGGCGGCAATAAATTCACTTTTCAATTTGCCTTCCCTTCTACCCGTTTCCTAAAATAGAGACTCACCCTATTCTAAAGGACCTGCCATGGATTGGAAGATTTTTGCGAGTACATTCATCACAATTTTTCTCGCAGAAATGGGAGATAAGACTCAATTCGCAGCACTCGCTGCGTCTAGCCAGACGAAATCCACATTCACAGTGGTGTTAGCGGTCGTTTTAGCGCTGGGTCTTGCCGGAGCACTTGGAGTCATCTTTGGAAAATATCTTGGACAATTGTTAAATCCACAAATGATGAGATACGTATCGGGAACTTTATTTATCCTCGTCGGAATATGGGTTCTGACAGGAAAAGGATAAATGTCTTTTGAAATAAAAAAGGGAGTCTTACGACTCCCTTTTTAGTTTTGATTACTTCAAAGCAATCAATTGAGCGATCAACAAAGATACGACAGACATAACTTTGATCAAGATCGCAACACCCGGACCAGAAGTATCTTTGAACGGGTCACCAACAGTGTCACCAACAACTGCCGCTTTGTGAGCGTCAGAACCTTTAGGATGACCTGGCAATCCACCTTTTTCGATGAATTTTTTAGCGTTATCCCATGCTCCACCGGCATTTGCCATGAATAGAGACATTGTTGCACCAACAGCCAATGAACCTGCAAGCATACCTGCAAGAGCTTGAGGTCCCATCAAGAAACCTACTACAACTGGAGCCAAGATCGCGATCATACCTGGCAAAATCATCTCTACTAGAGCTGCTTTTGTGGCGATGTCTACGATACGAGCCGGTTGTGGTTCTGCTTTACCTTCACGAAGGCCTGGGATCTCTTTAAATTGACGAGCAATTTCGACCACGATTTTTTGAGCTGCTTTACCAACCGCTGTCATTGTTGTTGAACCAACAAGGAACGGAAGGATTGCGCCGATCAAGATACCGATCAATACACCTGAAGTAGTTAGCTCCAAAGACATTGCAGCCATACCCGCTTTAATACGAACATGGTTTACTTCCATGTTGAATGCAGAGAATAGAGCAACAACAGTTAGAATAGCCGAACCGATAGCGAATCCCTTACCGATAGCTGCTGTTGTGTTACCAACTGCATCCAATTCGTCAGTGATGTCGCGAACGTTTTTACCAAGACCAGACATCTCAGAAATACCACCAGCGTTGTCAGCGATTGGACCGTAAGCATCTACAGTCATTACAACTGCAGTACCAGCCAACATACCAACGGCTGCGATAGCGATACCGTATAGACCCAAAGCATGGTCAGCAGCATAAGCAGCTGCTACAACGATCAACATTGGGATCGCAGTTGATTCCATACCTACTGCAAGACCACGGATCACACCAGTACCTGCACCCGTCAAAGCTGCCTCAGCAACCAAACGGATAGGACGAGCAGCTGTGTAGTACTCAGTGATCAAACCGATCAAAGCACCACCGAATGCACCCGCTGCCAAAGCAACAGTTACTGTTTGGGAAATACCAAAAATTGGCATGATGATGTAAGAAGCGATCGTCAACAAGATAGGTGGGATGATCAAAGCGTTACGAAGAACAGTAGCTGGTTTTCCGTTTTTGAAAATACGAGCTGCAAAGATCACGATGATAGAAATCACCATACCAAGACCAGAAAGAAGCAAAGGAAGCATCACACCCGCAGTACGAGCAGTTGCTGCATCAGCACCTTCAGCTACCAATTTAGACAAACCTTCAAGAGGGATTGTCAAAGCGATTGCTGTTGCAGAAACGATAGCCGCAACCATCGATTCATAGATGTCTGCGCCCATACCTGCAACGTCACCAACGTTGTCACCCACGTTATCTGCGATAACGCCAGGGTTACGAGGATCGTCTTCAGGAATGTTCTCTACAACTTTACCAGCGATGTCTGCACCTACGTCAGCCGCTTTAGTGTAGATACCACCACCGATACGCGCGAAAAGTGCGATTGAAGAAGCACCTACTGCGAATGAGTGAAGGATTGTACCCATTTCTTCTGTGCCATCAAATTTCAAGTAAAGGCAACCAAGACCGATCAAAGCCAAACCTGCAACGGAAAGACCCATTACAGCGCCGCCGTCCAATGCCACAAGAAGAGCTGCTGGTTTAGAACCAGTTGCTGCAGCTTGAGTCGTACGAACGTTTGCGTAAGTGGCAGCTTTCATACCGAAGAAGCCAGCAAGCAAAGACAAGAATGCACCAAGGATGAATGATCCTGCGGCAACCATGCCCAATGCGAACCAAAGAACCAAGCCTACGACGATCGCGTAGACAAAAAGAACCTTGTACTCACGTACAAGGAAAGCCATTGAACCTTCACGAACGTAGCCCGCGATACGATTCATAGTTTCATTGCCAGCCGGTTGTGCCTTCACGCGAAGGTACAGAGCTACTGCCAACACCAAACCAATAACCCCAGCGATCGCTGGAGACATTAGCAAGTTATTACTAAACATTGTTGCACTCCATGTTTGATTTCTCGTTTAAATTACGAAGACTTAGGGATAATCAAAACATTGCATCTAGTCAACGAAGGCAGTGGTCCGGATTCGCTTTTTTAGGCCCACTGCGTTGGATGGATCTTTTGAGGTTTATAATATCTTGGGAGCAACAAATGCGAAGAAGACACCGATCAAAAATATCGTCACTGAAAGCGCATAAACGCGAGCTGAGAACTTTCTGCCTCTTATACAGGCATCGCGAAGTTCTGGCTCAATAGGACAAGGAGCGTTGCGATTAAACCACATCCACAATCCGTTAACGGTTAACATGATTGCTGCAAAAATAAACACCTGAGTTTTGTTCTCAGAAATCCAGATAAGGCCTGGGACTTTCGTTGCAAGGCCTGCGAGTACAGCTCCCAACCCAAGACTTACTAATAACGCGGGAAGCGCGCAGCAAACGAGCGTCCCCGCTGAACTAAAAAGTGTAAGGTAAGAAATGAAACTATTTTTTGTCGAAGCTAACTTCATAGCCAGCATCCTTTAAAAGAGTTTCGATTTTTTCGTGGGAAAGTTTTTTGCCTTCTTTATATGTAAGCTTCACGTATTTATTTTCGAGGCTTACATCGACTTTGTCGATTTCAGGTTGGTCTTGGAATTTTTTTGTAATTCCTTGAGCACAGAACGAGCACACCATGCCCTTCACCCCGACTGTTTCGGTTTCTGCTGCTGCTAGAGCAATCTGTGAAATGAATAGCACTACGGTTAATAAAACGGCCTTCATATAAACTCCTTTTAAAAATGAATCATATAGTTAAATGCCCAGTCACCGTTGAAGCCTGCTCCTAGCTCAATCAACACGTTTTTATAAAAAAGACGGATGAATTGAATGAGTTCTACTGGGTTGTCGTTAGTTTTCTCTGCTTGAAGAATAAACCAAGCATTGATCTCGTTGTATTCCGCAAGATACGGAGCCACGCCAGCGCGCAGTTTTATAACTTCAAAGTCAGGTCTTGCGAGTTGACTGGAATCTTCTCTGAAGAATCTATTGTAAGCGGCAGACGTATAGTATTTGCGCGACTCCCAATCGACATCGATGGCGCCAAAACCCACGCCGACATTTTCATTCGCAGAATTTTCTTGTCCGTATCCGGCGCTTAAATAGATATTTCCTTGAGAGTCTTCGTTATTCCATCGTTTCGCCAGATAGTTCAATCTGGGAAGAGTGTAATTTGTTTTTCCCTCTCTGAAATAATAAATGCCTGCTGCCAAGTAGGACTTGAATGAATATGTTAAGAGCACTTCATTTTCTTCCGGCTTATTATATGACATCAGTGATGTCGCTCCTTGATAGGAGACAGGATGGGCATTCGCTTGAAGGCCCCATATTGTGAGTGTGAGAAATGTTATTATGAACTTCTTCATTCGCATGACTTCCTGCTTGAGTGTTCTTTCATAGACTATTAGGATGGGGCTTAAGGGTTTGTGACAAATTCATGGAAAAAAGATTAATCGATCAAACAGACGAAGAACTTTTGATCTCTCTAGCAGAGGGCGAAGCACAGGCATTGGATTATCTCTATTCGAGACATTCTGGCCGTGTGTTATCTTATGCTAAAAAGAGAGGGCTCACTGCTGAACAAGCAGACGACGTCCTTCAGATCGTTTTTATGCAGCTTTTCCGTAAAAAACACCTCTACGATCCTAAACATCAGGCCCTGGCCTGGATCTATGTCATCACTCGCAGTGAGCTTAAAGACTATAGAAACCGTGAAAATAAAAATCACTTCGAATGGGACGATAAACTGTCACAAACCGACGACTCCGCTCCTATGATTGAACATGAGGAAGAGGCTGAGTCTTTGTTAAGAGAACTCAAGCCCCGGGAACAAGAAGCTCTGCGGCTGCGCTATTTAGATGAGCTGGAATACGACGAAATGGCTCGTCGAATGAAAACTTCCGATAGCAACATCCGTCAGTTAGTGAGCCGAGCTTTGAAAGCCTTAAGGAGTAAAAATGAAAGACGTTAAAAATGATTTTGAGTCTTTTAAGAATGAAGTTTCTGAAACTTCAGGATCTTCTTTCGTGCTTAACAAGATTCAAGCTGAAATTGCTCGCACGGCTCCGAAAAAGTCTTCAGTTGCTTTCAAAATGGGCGCTATTCATTTGGGTAGCTCTTTGGTGACTTTGATGGCTTGCCCTCAGTTTGGCACTCGACTGTTTTTTGAGGGCGAAGGCTTGATGGATGTCTTTATGAAAATCTCCCCGATGTTTTGTCAGGCATTTTGTGGTGCTTTTTATTTATCAGTGACTTTCGTAATCGCCCGCTTGCTGTTGTCGTACGATGAGTGGCTGGTGATCAATCGCTCGCGTGGGCTTTCCATTGGCGGACTGGCTTTGTTGTCTTTGGGTGTGTTTGCGATGCTCGCTCAAGGGATTTCATTTGAGGCTGGTGTGTTTTGGATCTTTGGTGCGATTGTCGCGGCGGAGATGGCTTCGGTTTCACGGGTTACTTTGCGGAAGATTTTTAGTTTCGGCCGCTAGAGCGTTGCCGAACCCCGGATTCAGTTTAAGCTCAAAATACCATCAATCTGCTAAATACCAATTCATCCTTCTTGCACAGTGAATACTCTCTAATACCTTTACTTAGAGAGTATTTATGTATATACATAATGAGGGGATGTTATTCCAATGGGATCCCAGCAAAAACTATAAGAATATAGTTAAGCACGGTGTGGACTTCGATGAAGCTGCCAGCATTTGGATCGATCGCCTGATATTAATTGAGGCAGATCACAAACACTCAGAAGCAGAAGATCGATATTTAGCCATCGGAAAGTCCATCAATAATCGAATTTTAGCAATTGTTTTTACTTTTCGGAGAAGTGTCTATGAAAAAAAAGAAATCCACTATTGCCGTATCATCTCTGCAAGAAGTGCTGGCAAGAGCGAAAAAGCAAGGTATCGCAAGAACAGTTAAAGACTCCGAAATCGACTTTTCTGATATTCCAGAACTCACGCCTGAGCAATTAGACCGAATGGTCCGCCCAGGACGCCCGTTAATTTCATTATTCCCGAGAAAAGCCATTTCAATTCGTATTGACCAGGATGTTTTGGCCAAGCTTAAGAAAAAAGCAAAAAAACAGGGTATCCCCTATCAAAGTTTGATTAATGATATTCTGAAAAAGGCTGTCTAGATTACAACCAACCGCAGAACCGATCGGTTTTGCGGTGTACCCACAACTCAAAGCCATTTCGACAGCCAACTATGCACTATATTTTTTTGCATATTGCTTCAAGACCTGACGAATAAGGCGCTGGTACTTACTGCCTTTTTTCTGAGCCTCGTTTTTAAAGAAATCAAGAGTTTCCCCTTCGATCTCGATAGTAATTTTCACTTTATCATCTACAGCAAATAAAACATCGGGAGAGGGCAGGAAATCATCGACTTGAGTCACTTTTCCAACAGGAGCTTCGTATTCACTACGTGAATATGCTTTATTTTTTCTTTGAGAGGTTTTTTTTGATTTCGCACTCATAGTATTTTGTCCATTTCCGCCTAGCCTCATCCCACTCGAACGCACCTCGGACTATTACTGTTTTTAGCATATACCCATACTTTTATACATATTTTTATATTGAAATATTGTGGGATGAGATAATTCAAGAATCAGACTCGACTGAAACCCTCTATATAAGATAATCACTGGGGAATGACCCGAAGGTCGCTACAGCTTGAGTTTAATTTCTAAGGGGAAGTGGTCAGAGCTGACCACTGAGCTGTGAACTTCGGCCTTTAATACGTCAAAGCCGCGCACAAAAACGTGATCTAGCTTTAAAAGTCTGCCGTCATTTTCTAAATCGATATGATCTAATTTTAAATCCCGGAAAATACTTTTCATGATTAGGTGACGCTTTACGTTCCAGGTGTTGAAATCACCTGCGAGTATCACGGGGCCATCGAATGTTGAGATCTTAGCAGCGATCTCATAGAGCGATGCTGTGAAGGCGCCTGTGGTTACGAAGTTTAAAACGTGAGTGCATACGACTAGCACTTTCTTACCGTCTAACTCGTACTCACTGAATAGAGTTAATTTTGGTGTGAGCCAGAAGAACTCGCGCGTGCTGGCTCTGATAAAATCTACTGCTTTAGGAGTATACTTGGAACCGATAGCGACACCGGTACTGCTTTCGTCTTTTTTATAGTGAAAACTTTGAGCGAGATGCCACTCATAAGTTGAGAAATCTTGTTTCCACAAGAGTGGCATTTTGTTATCGACCACCGCTTCTTGCAGCATGATAAAGTCCTTACCACTGCCGTGTTTGCGGAAGTCATTTGCAAAGATGTGTTCCTTTTGTCCTTTAAAAACATTCCAAACGAAGATGTTCAATTCAGATGTGGGAGCCAGCACCTGACTGGCGTCCCCTACCTTCATTAGAACTTTTTCTAGAGCTGGAATCTTAAAAGGAACCACTCGTTATCCTTGCTTTACTTTTGCTAAGTACTTTTCGTCGACTTCTGAAACCTTCAATGCTTGAGCTTCGGTACGCTCTTGTTCTGCGAGCAACGTTGAAAGATAGCGTTCTGTTGTGCTTGGTACGATTACTACGATATTCTTACCGCGGTTTTCTTCCTTCGCTGCTTGACGAAGACCAGCTGCGATAGCTGCTCCTGATGAAATCCCCACTGGGATGCCTTCAGTTTTAATCACTTCGCGTGCTGTCTTTAGTGATTCCTCAGAGGAAACTTGCTCCACTCCGTCGACGATTGTGCGATCCATTACCGATGGCACAAAGCCTGGACCGATACCTTGGATTTTATGGGGACCTGGTTTACCACCGGAAAGCACCGGGCTTTCTGTTGGCTCCACCGCGATCATTTTTACGGAAGGCTTTTTGGCTTTCAATACTTGCCCTACTCCCGTCATAGTTCCTGAAGTTCCCACTCCACTGATCACGATGTCGACTTGGCCGTCGGTGTCGCGCCAGATTTCAAGAGCTGTGGTTTCTTTGTGAATCGCTGGATTTGCTGGATTGTCGAATTGACCTGGCATCCAGGATTTTGGATTCTTTTCTTGAAGCTCCATCGCTTTCGCGATTGCCCCCTTCATACCCAATGGCCCTGGTGTTAATACGATTTTTGCACCTAGTAGTAACAATAAAGTTCTGCGCTCTGCCGACATTGTTTCTGGCATTGTTAGAGTAATCGGATAGCCTTTGGCAGCGGCGATGAACGCAAGCGCTATTCCGGTATTACCACTTGTAGGCTCGATGATTTCCATGCCGGGTTTAAGTTTCCCCTCAAGCTCTGCCGCTTCGATCATCGCAAGTCCGATACGATCTTTTACTGAAGCGAGTGGGTTAAAGAATTCTAGTTTTAGAAGGATGTTTCCAGGAAGTCCCTTACCGAGTCTTTGCATTTGGATGAGGGGTGTGTTTCCGATGGTTTTTGTGATGTCTGAATAGATTCTCATGGGTGCGCTTGTCCTTTTTGTTGGTCTCCTCGGACTGGAGAGTAGAGGTTCATTGTACTCCCATATTGGGGGTGATTCCAGAGGAAGATCATTGAAATCGATGCAATTTTCTTAAGTCCCCACCTATGTCAGAGCGCAGGAATTTATGCGTCCAAAATATAGGCACTTGGCAGTGACTATAAACTTGGCTGTGTGGATTTGAGGGGTGGTGATTTGTCTAAAAAACAGACAGTTGGGAAGTTGTTTCCAGGAGATTTGGGGCCTCTCTACAGAGGGAGCGAGATCGGGTATAAACAATACGAATTTTATTTCTGCCCGCCTTTGGCCAGGAGTTTTTATGTCTTTGAGTCTTCGACATGTTTTGATTTTTGGTTTGTGTCTTTCGATAGGCGCTTGTGCGTTTAAGAAGGAGGATGCCGAGGATCAGCAGAGGCAGAATTTGGTCGAAGATGTATCTAATAAGATGCAGGAAGATCAAAAGAATGCTGGCGTGGATTTGAAGGAGTCGAATGTTGGGATTTCTTTTGAGCCTGGTGAGCCGGGATACTACTTGCTTTCACTAAAATGGCCAGAGTCCGTTGGTTCAATGGAAGTATCTATAAATAGAAGTCTTCAAGCGACCGTTACTGGAAAGAACTATTACAAACAATTAGTAAAAAATGGCGATAAATTGATTCTTAATCTTCGCGCCTACGCCTCAGCATCCAATGGTGGCAGATTTCTTTCTCCATATGAGTCTGAATTATTAGTTCCTAAAGATTTAATCATTGGAGAGGAAATCTCCCTCACATCCCATACGTCATTTGAAGTTGAAAGAGCATTTTTCTACAAAGATGGGAAGATCATCACAAAAGGATTCAATCTTTCTATTAAAACAAATTCTCTCATAGTTTCCGAAAAATCCGGACAGTATGGTAATGCCGAAGACAAGGCACACATCGTAACTTATAGATTGTCAGATACTCCATCCGAACAGTTCAACTCCAACATTCAAATTACTGCTGAAAAAGCAGAGGGAAAACTATCCGTCGCCCTGATTGGCATCAATGGCAAAGATGGTCGTGATGCAAAAGACTTTGCACCGACAACTTTTCCACCAACTGCCGCCGGAGGATCCAATGGCGCTGATGCTCTAGTCGCATACAAAAGAGGCATGTGCCTTGGACCAGATAATACCGGTTGCGACGATCAACAATGGTGCAACAGAAATCCTACAAACGGTGAAAATGGCAAAGACGGACAGTCTGGCACCAATGGTGAAGATGGCCAGAAGGGTGGCTCGACTGGAAATATCAGTATCCAAATTGCCAATAGCGAAAACTTTGCTATCTCTATATTTCAGCGCCCAGGCCTTGGCGGTAAAGGTGGCGTAGGAACTCCAGGGCAAAAAGGCGGACCTGGTGGCAATGCCGGCAGAAATGCTGATAAGTGCACTCCGGCCAGAAATGGTCAGCCCGGTAAAGACGGTCTTAACGGACAAAATGGCAAAGATGGATCTTGCGGCGAATGGGGTGAGATCATCTCCAACGTGAAACTCACGATTCCAGAGAAGGAAATCAATTCTCTTTGCACGCCAGCCAAATAATTTAGATTTTAATATCGCATAGCGGAACAGAAGCAGTTCTGCCATGCGATATAACTCACGCGTTATCTCAATTCCGAATAGACAATCCTCGCTCTCACCGACAGAATTTAGCGCGGAGGATTGCTTCAAATGATCAATAAAGTTCTTTCAGGATTGCTTCTTGTTGTTGCTACATTTTCTTTCCAACAAGCTCGCGCAGAGTATGCCGCGGGTATTATGATTGGTGATCCTATTGGATTCACAGGACGCATGTCTTTGAATGAGAAGAACTCTGTTGATTTGGGTATTGGGGCTTCTTCTGGATATATGCGCGGGTTGCAGATTCACTCTACTTTTTTGTTTGATAAATTGGAGTCCTGGGAGACTGCTAGCGAAGGTCCTTTGAACCTTTATACGGGGGCTGGTGCTCGTTTGGTATTTATCAATGATGGTAAGTATGATGGCGATACTGCTTTTGGACCGCGTGTTCCGGTGGGTATTACTTTTAATATTGCGGAACCTAAGATGGAATTGCTTGCTGAGGCTGCTATGACTTTGAATGTGGCGCCGAAGGTTGATGCGGATTTGGATGTTGTGATTGGGGCTAGGTTAGTTTTCTAACCCTTGCTCCCACTTGTAGGCCGTCTCACAAATTAATTCTAAGTTGTTTCTCTGCGGAACCCACGCAAAGAGGTTCTTAACTTTCGAACAATCCGCAATGACCATTCCGACGTCTCCCATTCTACGTGAAGACTCGATGATTTGAAAATCGGACTTACTTACCTTCTTGACGGCATTTAGCACTTGTCTCACCGAAAAACCCACACCATAACCGCAGTTAATGATATCGCTCTTACCGCCTTTGGAAAGGTGACTCAGAGCTAAGATGTGTAGCTCTGCCAAGTCCTCAACATGAATATAATCACGCACGCCTGTGCCATCTATCGTCGCATAGTCGGAACCAAATATACTGACCGATTCGCGTTTATGGCATGCAGCCTCTACGGCAACTTTAACCAAGTGAGTGGCAGATTTAGTACGCTGACCATTGCCACCACCAACTTGAGCTCCCGCCACGTTGAAGTAACGCAGGATCATATACTTTAAATCGCCAGACTTGCCAGAATCCTGAAGGATTTTCTCGGCCATCAATTTCGACATCCCATAAGGGTTCAGTGGACTTGTCGACGAGGTCTCACTGAAAACACCGGCCCCATCTCCGTAAACCGCTGCCGTCGAAGAGAATACAACATTAGTAACAGATGCTTCCTTGCAGGCCTGCAGCAGAGACAACATCCCACCAGTGTTACAAGCATAATACTCAACAGGTTTTTCGATGGACTCAGGAACTACAGATTTAGCTGCGAAATGAATAACCGAGTCGATATTAAATTTTTTGAGTGTTTCCGCCATAAGCGTTCTATCCAACACATCTCCGAAAACAAAATCGACACCTTTCGGTATGGCCTCTTGAAACCCCGTAGACAAGTTATCATACACCACAACAGCATGCCCTTTATCCAAAAGCATTGCCGCCGTATGCGACCCAATATATCCAGCACCACCCGTTAGCAAAACTCTCATCGCCCACTTCCAAAAACAACCACACGAACAGTTCGTAAAACAATTTTTAGATCCAAGAAAAATGAAAAGTTTTTGATGTAGAATAGTTCGTGCTGCAGCTTTTCTTGGGCATCGCGGATTGAAGCTCCATAAGGATAACGAACTTGAGCCCACCCCGTAATTCCTGGGTGAACCAAATGACGAAGACTATAGTAAGGTAATTCCGCCTCAAGCTTAGTGTTAAACTCTGGACGCTCTGGACGAGGACCAACAAAGCTCATGTCACCTTTTAGAACATTCACAAGCTGAGGAAGCTCATCAATACGTGTTTTGCGAATAAAACGTCCAATCGCAGTAACACGGGAATCATTTTCACGAGCCCATACTGCACCATTTTGTTCCGCATTCACGGTCATGGAACGCAGTTTGTAGATCCAAAAATCTCGTCCACCTTTACCAGTGCGGATTTGACGATACCAAGGCGAACCTGTCGATTCCAAGCGGATCAGCACAGCAAAAAGCAAAACTACAGGCCAAGTGATCAACAACAACAAAGCAGCAAGACCAATATCAAAAATACGCTTTACTCTTGCCACAGAAGGATTTCGCACGATGGAAAGACCCTGATACTTCAAAAACCATGTCGGCTCAAGATAGTACTCTGGCAACTTCCTCCAAAATTTCTCATAAGCTGAAACAAGATCTAAAACGGGTTCACCTTGCAGTTTGTGCTTAACAAGATGATGAGAAATTTCCGATGTAAACTCATCGGGGCGTAACGCAATAATCACAGCATTCCATTTGCGCGTCAGATAGCCCTGTAGATCATCTATAGATCCCAAGATCAAACCATTCGGTGTTCGCTCGATTTTATCCTGTCCCGCAACCAAGATATGCACTTGCCCATGCAGTCCCCACGAGTTGATATCCTCAACAATTGCACCGTAATAATTATCTGAAACGACAAAAAGCCAACGAGCCTTTGCGCGCAACCCACGCAACACCTTTAAGATCGCCAAGCGCAACAACAAAGCAATAAATCCAAATGCCGCCAGGGCGCTAATCAAAATCCCACGACCTAATAGACCTTGTGGCTGAAGAGCCAATAGATAAATCAAACTGATCACGAAAACAAAAAAAACGGAGGTTGCTACGAAAAAATTAAACCCCATTCGCAACAGGGTCACTTCGACGTCCAAATCATAGCAGCTAAACACGTACAAGGAGATAACATAGGCGATAGCCAATGCGTACAAAGAGCCATTGAGCAAAAAGCTCATTTCGATCTCTCCGAATCGGATGAACGAAGCCAAGCTAAAGCACGCCATCATTACTAGAATATCTAGAAACAAAAGAAAAGCTTTGGATTCGCGACCAAAAATGACTACCGCTTTACGCACTACATGCCTCGTACCGAGTTCTTTCAGCCATAAAAAGTCTAATGAATTTAAGAAATTATCAATGTTTTTATGACATTTACGCTATGCGGACTCTCCGACAAGTCGGCGCACCCACTCACGGATTTCGTAAGCCTGCATTTTCACCCGTAAGGACTCTGTGGGTTCAGAAGCAAAGAATTCAGGACGCACAGAAGGGGTCTTTCGATCTACAACACAAACATCCTGCTCAGAATAAAACGGATAGTCTTTTATGGTGGCATTCGTAGTAATCAACTTCTTACCCAACGCCAAGGACTCGATGGTTCTCATCGTCAGACCATTTTGTGCAACATGATGTATATCAAGAACGGCCCTGGACGACTTAAAAATTTCTTCAGCTTGGGCTTTAGGGATCGATTTAAGACTCAACTCGGACGAACCATATTCATGAAATGAGGAATCGAAAAACTTACGGTAATAGAAAATTATTTTGCTCGGAAAATAGACAAAAGCAAAAAAGCGCCCGCCAATCTGCTTACGCACTTTTGCGATCACCTTCATTCTATCGCCATGATCACTACCGACAAAAGAGCAATCGAACTTAAATTCTTGATGAGGTAATTCGTGAATCGCTGATTTTACATAGAACAAAGGCAACAACTGCCACCCATAGGATTTCGCATCTACCGAGTCAAATGTACTCGTATGATCCACGACCTTTGACAAATCTAGAGCCCCCGGACTGTTCCTGACACCATCCCATAAATAGAGCTGAATACGACCGGAGCACTTTTGGCGTAAACTCCTGATTGTCGACGAAGTTATGCCCTCGCCCTTCACAATCAACACCTGATCAAATCGCCCCAATTTTTTTAGATTTTTTTGGAAATAGCGATTGAGATAGCCATTAAAAAGCCAACGAAACTTACGAATGCCGATTTTTACCAAAGCATTGCAAGGAGGACGGTCTACAAGATACGTAACCTTCCAACCCGTGCGTTCCAATTCTGCCTGTATCAATTTATAATAATTAAAAAATTCAGGAGCGATCAGTAAAATCTGCTTATCCATTTACTTTAGAAGACCCCGCTCACGCAACTCAGACAAAGACTTATCGTAATCATCTTTGATATTCTGCTGCTCCGTCGCCCACCCCAAGAACCTTGCGATCCCCTCTGCAAATGGCACGGTTGCCTTAAATCCTAAAACTCGTTTCGCCTTCTCCAAATCAGCCACATTGTGTCTGATGTCCCCCACGCGATATTGCCCCGTGATCGCGACTTCCGACTTGGAAGAAAAGAACTTCATAATATGCTCAACCACCGTATTCACCGTCGTTGGAATACCAGATCCTATATTTAAAGCCACAGCACCAGAGTGCTGAGAAGTAATGGCCAAATACAAAGACTCGACCACATCATCAATAAACACAAAGTCGCGCGACTCTTCACCGTCTTCGAAAATATTAATGCTTTTGTTCTCCCTAGCACGCGTAGAGAAAATCGACAAAATTCCCGTGTAGGGATTAGATAAAGATTGGCCCGGCCCATAAACATTTTGAAAGCGCAAAGCGACCGCGGGGATCTTAGCAGCACCCGCCGCTGTCAGAACCATCTGTTCTTGGTTCAGTTTAGTGATTCCATAGATAGACAGAGGTTTAGCCGGAGAGTCTTCCGTTGTAGTCACAACCTTCAAAGATTTACCACAAACGTCGCACAGAGGATCAAACATACCTTTACTCATACTCTCATCGCTACGCTGATCTGGATACTTCACTCCATGCTGTGAGCACTCGTATTTGCCTTCTCCATAAATTGCTCGGCTGGAGGCAACGACAATTTTCTCAGGCTTCTTGGAAGACTTCATAATCTCTTCCAGCAAAACCGCCGTGCCTTGAATATTGACGCTGGCATATTCGGAAATGGCATACATCGATTGGCCAGTGCCCGTTTCAGCAGCGAGATGAACTACAATATCGGACTTGGAAGCTAACTTTGAAACCAACTCACGGTCACGTACATCACCTTTATGAAATTCAGAAATATTTAGAATTTTCGGGAATGTTGCAGAAGTCGTCTCTGGATGTGCCCCATGGATTTGCGGACTTAGACTATCAAGAACAATTGCCTTGTAGCCAGATTCGTTAAGCTTAATGGCCAAAGAACTTCCGATGAATCCTGCGCCGCCCGTGATGAGTACACTTTTCATAAAATCTCCCGCAGTAATTGTTTACATGAACCACCAAAATCACACATCTGAAAACGCGGTGCGTTTTCAGATGTCACCCCCTCTGTGCCCCCTACCTAATTCCTTTGACCAATTTGTAGAAAAACCAGACAACAAATAGAAATGTAACCTTAAAAAGCCAGGTATCTATGTATCTTTCAGAAGTTAATACTCTGTCTCGTGAAAACAATCTGAATATTATCCGACTGATTGCCGCAACCTCAGTCACTTTCGGTCACAGTTTCGCGATGTTTACCGGTAAACATTATGAGATTCTGCCCTCCATCAACAGCGCCGCTTTCGGCTTCCTAGCAGTCGCCGTCTTTTTTGGGCTATCGGGTTTTTTGATTGCGCAGAGCTTTGTTCAGCAAAAATCCTGGAAGACCTTTCTGGAAGCCCGCTGCTTGAGAATATTTCCAGGACTTTTTTTCGCAAACCTTATCACGGTTCTGCTTGTCAGCTTCATCGTCAAAAAGCAGAATTTGTTAGGCCTGATGCTGGACTCTGAAAACTGGAACTATCTTTTCTATTCCACAGCCCTTCGCTTTCACTACTATGATAATGTGTTCCAAGGTTTGCCAATAAATGGACCTAATGGCTCTTTATGGACATTACCCATTGAGTTGAGAATGTACCTGTTCGTTCTTCTCGTTGGACTTCTAGGCTTGCTGGCACGTCGAACTTGGGCGCTTTGCCTAGCGCTGACTTTCACGATCTGCTCAATTCTGCAAATTGATTTTGTGGCTAAGTATATCTTTAGAGTTATTTTTGCCATTCAAACCTATGACAGCACTTACTTAAGTCTCCCTTTTTGTTTTGGAATAGGGATGTTGGCCTATCTTTACCGTGAAAAGTTCAAGTTGAACTTTGTCGTGGCGCTTTTAGGGGTGGCATTGGTTTATTTTATAGATAGCTGGGTCTTCAAGGTTGTAGCATTTGTTTATGCGTCTTTGGTTTTTGGATATCATCCCAAGGCGTATCTTCCGAAACTAAACTTCAAGAATGATATCTCCTATGGAGTCTATGTACTGTCTTGGCCTATCCAACAGATTTTTATCTATACACAATTTGCAGAATCACCTATTGCACTATTTTGTATGTCTATTCTATCTGTTGTTCCTGTTGCATTTATTTCTTGGAGATATATTGAAAAACCTGCTCTTCGACTCAAAGGCAAAGTCATAGCTTTACCCAAATACGCACTGACACTACTGAAATCTCGACAAAAGAATTTACTTTAAAAGTAAGCCACCCTGAGGTGGCTTTTTTATTTTCTCGAAAAAACAAACAATAGTCGCCCAACTCCAGTCAATAGAAAATATACAAGCACTTCATAGGAGGTGCGAACATACTTTTTCTGTAGATATGATATTTTAGCCAGCAGCAGTCGCAACTCCGCTCTCAACAACAATCTGTAGATGCCAGAGAATTTTGGCAAATTTGCCTCTCCCGCCTTCATTTGCGAAGTTAAATTAGAAATCCTCTTCGCCACCAGCTTCGTACGAGAAGTATTTGTATCGTGAATACGATATTGACCTGTTCCCTCAGAATAAAATACAGAGCGATCGCCCGCCGCCATACGGAGATACATATCCCAGTCTTCAATGGCCAACTCCTGATTATAGCCGCCCATTATATTTAAAAAACCATTTCTATAAATAAGACAGGTCCCACAAATCGCCCATTCAGAGATAATCGCCTTTTTTATATCGTCACTATATGCTTGAGCAGTACTTCCTAGGCGTTCGATGTTACTGCGAGCCAAAACAACCCCTTGCGAGTCTATCGTCTCGCAATCTCCAAAAACCATCAGTTTAGTGGGATCTTTTTTTAGCAACTCAACCATCTTCGCCGTGGAGCCGGGTAAAACCGCATCATCTGTAGAAATAGGACGAACAAACTCTCCCTCTGCCATAGCATAGGCAGTATTGAGAGTGGTCGCGATTCCTTTATTTTCTTGATAGTGCTTCCGAATGGGATGCTTAGAATGCTTTTCAGCCCAGCGATCTAAAATATCGCGAGAGTTATCCGTCGAGCCGTCATCCATAATAATGATCTCGAAGGACTCAGGGAAATCAAGCTCAACACTGTTTAAGCAATCATCCAAATAAGCCGAATGATTATATGAAAGAATAATGTACGTTAGCTGTGGACGCACTATTTAACCCTCCAAGATTTCGAATTAAGAGAAAATTTCTTGAATAAAAGATAAGAAACCCCAAGGCACGATATCGAAGTCGCCACATGAGCAGCAATAAGGCCAGGCACACCCCATTGGTGACTAAATGCCAAACTCAGTATCGACAAAACTATGAGAGTTCCCACTTCAAAAACAACAAAAAATCTCAAAGATAGTTTCGCCAAAAAGAAATACGTAAATAACCAGCTTCCGAGCCTAAAAAGATCCCCACATATCTGCCAGCGCATCAACGGTGCCAACTTCACAAAATCTTTCGAATAAACAACATGCAAAACGATTGGCGCTAACGCAATCAAGATCGCACAACTAAAAAATATCAAAGCAAAAAATTTCAACGCATACTTTTCGACAAAAGTACGAACTTCATCTGAGTCGTAAATACCGGATAACGTCGGTAAATAAGACGTCGAAATTGTCACCCCAATAAAAGACATAGATATTTCAGAAAGCTTCAGCAACGCCTGCCAATCACCAATATCAGACCAGCTCATACCCAGAACGGAATTCAAATAAGTCCGCAAGAACACCTGATAACACATACCTAAAGATCCCGTGACTAACATAACTACCGAGAATCCCAACAAGGTATTAAACTCGATTTTATGCCAACGGGGCATCAACGCCACAAAGTCATCTTTTCTCTCAAAAAGATAATACAAGCTAAATACAACAGCTTGAGAAAAATAGAATACAACAGCACCAATACCAATTCCTAACTCGCCAAAACGCGAAACACAAAGGCAGTAACCGATTACGCCGAAGAGCAAGCCCACAAGGTGACAAAAGAATATCTTCTTAACCTCTCGCTGAGCAGAAAGAGTCCCTTGAGAAATTGCTTGCGTAGAAAACACCAGCAACGCTACAGGTATGATGTAAAAAAATATTTGAAACTGCGAATCACTGAATAGTCTCGTGGCTAAGCGATCACCAAATAGCCAACAAATAAGCGACAACAAAACGGCCGCCGTCAACCCCCACAATCCAGTAACAGCCAACAAACGACGATGCGCCTCTGATCCGATCCGCAACGAAGGAACACTAGTTATAAAGGTATTCGTAATGCCACCATTGGAAATCGCAAAAAGAACAACAATTACACTAAATGCTTGACCAAAAATACCAATTCCACTTTGCCCCAATTGTAGAGCGGTATACTTCAAAAGTATAAGCTGAGCGAAGGCCTTAATAAGAGTTATTAGACCAGCCCATATATTGTGTTTAATGAACACCAAAGATCCATCTAACAGTTTAGCTATTCTAGACTTCACTAGACTCCTTCACAGGGGTATCTCCAGCCAAGATCCCAAAACATATGCCGGCAACAAAGATCAGCCAGCTTCTGGACTGATGAACCATCAAAGGACACTCCACAAGACCGGTCAAAAGATGCACCAGACAGGCAAGCATACCTGCCATAGCGACATACTTCACTCTCTCCGAACCCACTCTTTGAGTTCGTCTAAAAAAATAAAATATGGCCATTGAAAACATTGCCAAATAAGAAACAGTTCCTACGGCACCACTTCCTGCCATGATTTGTAATAGTTGGTTGTGCGCATGATTGAGGTAGGGAACTGGCGAACGTATACCGTCAGTACTAACCTCGTAGTTTTCAATCCCCATCTTGACGTAATAGTCACCTGTCATGCGAATATTTTCGTAAAACCCAATGCCGAATACCGGATGATCTTTAAATATCTCCCAATTAACCCGCCATAGATTTACACGAACGGATTGGGAAGACCCCGAAGAAAAATCAAATGAATAGACTATACGATCCTTGAATCCAAAAAAATTGAATTGGAAGGCAAGAAGAAGCCCTAACGCACCGGCCGCGATAACATACATGTTCCGACGGACTCTAAGTATGAGACTTACGGCTGTAAAAATAAGTCCCATCGCCAGCCATGAACTTCGCCCCATGGTAAAGAAAATCATCACACCGACCGTAAAAATTGAAAAGGCCAACAAGGGATCCGTACTCTTCCGCTTTCGGTATAACATCGCTTCAAAAACCAAAAGAATTGTCCATGGGATCAACAAGGTATATGCAAAAATATTGGCATTCTCGTAGGTCCCCTCAAAACGAGGACCGTGCTTGATAACCAAATACTGATAACCCACACCAAGAAGCAAAACACCGACAAATATGCTGAGCAACCAGCGAAGTTCATTCTCAGAAAAATCAACCCGAGTACCTGCATATACGCATGCGTAAAACGAAATTATCCAACGCAATCCAAAGATTTCCTCGACTCTTTCCGGACCCATATCGGTTGCCAGAAAATATCCCAAGATAGAGCTTACCAACCACAAGCCAATGAATAGATTCGCCCACTTAAGAGCTTTAAAGGAATTCCACTGAGCAACAAATGATCTTGTCAGGACGCCTTCGCTAAGAATCGTAACAATGAGTAGGACAAATACAATATCGATTACCTTCCAGCTTAGAGCGGATGCCACAGGAAAGGAGAGCAAAAGAAACTTATAAAGTTTAGAGAAAATATCGTTCTTCAAAAATTCTTCCTAAAAATTGGAGAGATTATTTGCTTCAAACTGCTTCAACTCCTCAGGAGTGCCAAGAGCAAAGACATCATCATTCGGAACAATCGTCAAACCGACCTTAAGACCTTTGCCGATCATCGAATTATACATTGGGGCAATATAGGCCTCACCGTTGACAAATTGATCCTGATTAGAAAACGTCACCTCATAGGCCTCCAGATAGACCTTGGGATTCTTAAACCAATAAAACCCAACTGTCGCATTATCTGAAATCTTCTTTTTCTCGACGACCTCAAGTGCAACTCCGTCCTTGTCAGCTCTAACAAAGCTCCAATGACTCCCTGGCGGGTTAAAACAAGGGATCAATCCATCCATATCAGCATTAGGAATGAAAACATTCTCCGCTTTTACGTATGTATCAATATTGTAGATGCCTAGAAATTCGTTTTCTTTACATTGAGAAATAGCTAATTTAGCCGTAGTGGCCTGCCCGTTCGTAATGCCATCAAGCTCGATGACTTCAATAGTTTCAAAACCCAACTTGCGGCACTCACTCTTGATAAAATCGAAAGCTTCATCTTCTTTTTTAACGACGAAGATAATCTTCATATCCCTAGGCAACTTAGCCAAACTACGCATCGACCACTCAAATATAGTATGACCCTTGGTCACGATTTGATACTTCGGTATATTGTATCCGGCTTTACGAAAACGCGTGCTATTACCGGCCATAGTAATAATGATGCTCACGACAATATCTCCGAGTTCACGGCATGCACCATACGATCACGTTTCAGGATATCTTCAATTTCTTCAAATGAATGCTCAAGCAATTCACGTGGACGAATAGCTCTGTCGTCGACATAATATCCGACACTACCAGGCCAAGGTTTACCACAATATATTTCATCAAACGGAATATCCCACTTCTTCAACCACGCCACCAGTAAAGGTAAAGTATTTGCATTGATTAACCCTAGATTTCCCGAGTACGTCTTCATGTTCCTCGCGGTATGGAAAACAATTCTCCACCCATCATTCTTAAGCTCTCTGATTTTGACGATCATTTCCTGGTCAGGAATTAAATCTTCGTACTTTTCAGAAACTTTTTTTATCGGGCAAATAGTCCCGTCGACGTCGAATATTAAAGTTTTATCTGGCTTGTTCATAAGATTTTAACTCCTTGATAATCTCGATCGCCTTCAAAAGGAATCCCATGACCTTTTTTTCTTGATCAATGTGCAAAGGCAACATCGACAGGAATAAAGAAGACTCGTAAAAACGAACTTTGTAATAATCGAAACCATTATCTTCTAAGAACTTTTTAAAGATCAGTCGCTTCTCTGTCAGCTGAGAAGAATTTTGGTTTACACTTAGTTTCAGTTTCAAACTGTCATCAATTGAAATCGAGAACAGATTATTATTAATCCAGTCATAATCTCCCAAAGCGGAATGAGACAATTTGGCAACATCGTAAAAAGGTTCAGTCCAGCGCTCTGACTCGTTTTTTACGCCCTTAGGATCAATTAGGCGCAACAAGTGTGTATTTTTATCATAGAGAATATTAGAAAAGCATAAATCTCCGTGTCCAATCACAACCTTAGATGAAACCGCACGGCCAGCCTCATTCATTCTGGCATACAATGAAAAGTAACTATCAAAGACCGCTGAAATACCATCAAAATCAGTCCCTGCACGAATAAAACTATCCAGGCGAGTATAGCTTGGATGTTTCTTTAACGTCTCAAATCTATCATGAACTTTATCCAAATAAAGATTCTTATGAAGAGATAACGAAGCTTCCTTCGCTTCATTTTTAGAATCACGCTGGTTTACAAAGAAAAATACTTTCTCCAAAAATGCCTTAAACTCAGCAGCGGAGAATGCATCATGAATCCACTGTAGAGCACAGTCTGCAAATAGAATTCTCTCCATGCGGTATGATGCACTACTGGAAGACACTTTAAAATCAAATGGTTGCACGAACCAGTACTGCATTGCCGGAGGTAGCATATAATAGTAATCATGCTCAGCTTTCATCTTTTCCACATTTGTTGAGCTCTTCGTAACGTAGTTACTATCACCCGACACCTGATTGAAAAAACGCGCATCAAAAGAGCCGGAAAAAAAGCTCAAACAAGTTCCGTAATCCGAAATATTGACCCCATATTCGTCAAAATTTACTACGAGAGCTTCTCCACGATCTTCATCCGAAATATCTGACTTACCAATATACCTATGGTTTTCAAAATGAAACGAGTAGCTTCGGCTGGATCCAACTTCATAGACAATTGAAGTTTTCCCAACAATCGCTTTTTTCAACTGATCTTCGATCTGGCCCTTCAAAGGAACAATCCAGGCTGGATGATAGAAAACCATTGATTTTTTTTCTGGAAGCCCAGCAAGCAAAGCCTCTAGCTGTGAAGTATCTTCGACTCTATGAAAGCGAATATTATGTCCAAGACTCATAATCAATGTCTGAACATAATCAACCAAGACTCTCTTTTTATAGATGATCTCACCGTATCGCCTGTGACCGACAATATTTTCTATTTGATTAGAAACCGATAATCTATCGTCATAAATATATTCTACGTACTTATTTTCCATCTATTTCACCATGGATTCTTAGCGAGCAGTATATTTTGGCTAAAATCTTCTTCAAACTAAACATCATCACAAGTAAAGCAGCAGCAAACATAATAAAGACTGTAAACTTAGAAATATAAGTCGACAAATCCATCAAAGGTAAGTTTGCGCGTTCGAGTTGTGAAAGCATAAAGGGATTTTCAACAATGGTGTTTTCTATATACTCGATAATTTGCTGAAATATTTCAGGCAATGAAAGATTAAATAATCGACCTAAGACCATGTAGGATACGATATCCAAAATCCAAGCTGTCAAACTCATCAATAGAAGAAGAGAAAACCTAAAACTGATTTTGGCCTTAAAAACTTGCAGCAAATTTTCATACAGATTAATAATTTTAAGAGCCGCCAGTCCCCGCTTAGACTTACTTTGGATCAGAATGATCTTTCTAAGATAGCTGATCAAACCATCTGACGAAAACCATAGCAAAACGCTCCCAAAAAGTAAAAAAACCAGGAACAAATTAAGAAATCGCACCTCTAGCTTCATTAAAATAAACGAAGTACCGAGCGTTGTTAAAATTAACACTGATATGGTATCCATGATCTTCTCTAGAACAAACACTGCGGTTCCAGATAACGGACTTTTAGTTATTCGTACGCATTGTAATAGCCTAAAGGGCTCTCCCAGCTTGAAAGGAAGAACACCGACAATCCATGAAGAAAAGAAATGCAATCGGACCACATCACTGAATTTTTTTACGTCTTCAATTAACATGACCCAAAGGCGCAAAGCTCGCAAGAAATGCGCCGATAAGTATATCAATCCTGCAACAGCAGCAATCATATATCTCGACGATACAAACTCTGGCAATGAGACCTGTCTGATTCTCTCCATGATACCTATTGAGAAAAACAAGGCTGTGAGCGTGAAAGCGGCAGAAACTAACATGACCCACCACAAAACTTTTTCCGATTTTAAGGGCTGAACACGCTTAATCATAACTGTTCTACCCTTAATCTTAACGAAAACCCCAGAATTCGCCTAATAAGCTTCAGACGTGAACGAAGTCCCGTATTCCATGATGAGGCACCACTTACTCGAGGCAATTGAGGAGTCTGAAAGCGCAAAACTTCCATACCTTGTCGCTTAGCCATTACGTAAACATATAAATCCAGAGCAAAGTCCTTAGGTGCATTTTTTAAACTCAAGTAAAATGATCTTGTCATAATTTTTGGTTGTGCAGAAATATCATAAAGGACCATTTGGAAAAGCAATGATTCAAATATAGCCATTCCTAATGTAAAGACTCGATCCCCGAAAGGGCGCCCCGCACGCCTCCCCATCACAAAAAACTTCTCAGGCTGCGATTGCGACAACAAGATTTTGAATGCCTTAACACAATCCAAAAGGTCAAACTGACCATCCGAGTGAGTCCATCCAAGGAAGTGCCCTTGAGCTGCATTCAGCCCACAGAGAATTCCATTGCCGTACCCCTCGTTAACCGTCACCGACACAAGAACAATTCGAGGATTCTTTCCATTCAAATATCGAATAAAGTCTGCAGTCCCATCTCGTGAGCCGTTATCGACCAGAATCAACTCACCTTTTATGAGATCTGGGATTTGCAAGAGTTTAGCCTCTTGCGCGCGAAGATTTAACTCTTCATTGTAGCATGGAAGCACTAAGCTAGACTTTATTTCAGACATAAGATTTCTCCATCCCCGATTTAACGAGATTCCAAATCTCGAGTTTCATAGTTGGGAGACTCATTACGAATAGTGAAAATCTTTTTCTTTTTGAGTGAAGTGAATTCGATAACTCCCTTGGGATTATCGACACAATTAAATTCAACTAGGTCGTCGCCATAATCACTACCAGGCTTAGCCGCATAATTAGGTGACGACGCCATGTAAAAGAAGATACCTGGGTTCACATGCCCACAGTAGTTAAACATATCACCCTTAAATACGAATCCTTTTTGAAACTCCGTATCTAACAAGGTTAATAGACCGCGAGTGAGCTTACCCACCGTATGATCTTGCTCTCTACGATCACGGTAATTTGCAAATGCATTAACCAATACCAGCATTGCAATAGTAACCTTCAATGCTCGATTAAAATAAACAGCTTCAACAACCAAATAGGTCAGATAAACCAAAGGGGCGGCCAAATACAAAAATGCAAATGGATGCACAACAGACCATGCGCGAGTTAGCAAAATGAACAGAAGCCATCCAAATAAAAACAAACAAGTCGCAATCAGTGTACCGCGCTCATCTACTCTCACGATGCTCGTAAGAACTTTCTGCCTTTTGACCAGGGAAAAAATTTTTCCTAGGACAAACAAGCACACACTAACCGCCAGAAACTTCAAAGGAAGAGTTGCTCTGAAATGTGACAGAAGTGTTTGAATCGTAAATTCCGCGGTAAATGTACGCTGTGGAATCGCCACCATAGAGGTATTGAGCTCAAAGAAATGTTTAACAGAGCTCAAATCCCCCGCTTGTAACACCACACTTCCCAAAATCCATACCCATAGCAAGATAAAATATCCGCCTGAAACCGCCGCGAGGCCGATCGCCTGCTTCAGTACCTCGCGATTACGGAAGTTCTGGATCCCCATATACATGATCAATACAAAAATAATGGAGACAGAGTACCAAGAAAATGAAATAGCCGCGATCATCCCCAGCGCTAATAGCCAAAATGATTTCGTCGCAATTTTTTCTTTAATGGACACTATCTGGCAAGCTGCCAAAAACAAAATCGATGAGCAGAGAACACTGAACACGTCGAACGTGGTAAAGGCGCGATAGTGCACAAACAACATTGCACTGCCAACTGCGATAATGGCCATAGTGGCACTCAAAATATCTTTTTTGAGCTTAAAAAATACGTAAAACAGGAACAACCAACCAAGAGCACTGATCAAAGCCGCAAAGAAGTATGCTACAGCCAAAACATCAGAAGAATCAGATCCCGTGTCCGTGACGATGTTAAAAAACCAAAAACCCATGGGCGGATGATGGTTATAAGCCGCTACAACACCATCCGGCGCAACCAATCTTGCCAGAAAATATCCGGTATGATCCAAATTACGAGCCGTGCCTAACAAATCAGGACCTGCAAAGCCCATATGTCCCGGAGCAAATCCGTCAACTCCGGAAACACTGTAAAGAACAAACAGCATGAAGATGCAAATCAAAACAAAAGGAAAGACAAACTTACGATTTTTTGAAACATCGACATGTCTAGCTTCATTCACCAACACAACAATTCCACCTATTTCTTTTTAGACATACCAAATTTTAACGAGAACTTCCCGTAACTGACGTCGACACTGGCTAGTATTAAAAATATCCAGCCGCCTAGAATAAAAAAACTAAAAGCACTGTTCGCCGTCAAAAATAACAGGAAATAACTGAGCAAATGAACATAAGGCAGAGCGATCCTCTGCGCGCAGAACACCAAGAACAACGGCAAGGCGAATATAACAAAGAAAAAGGATGCCATCGAGTATTTCACATACGAATCAACAAAATAGGTCGTATTGGCAAAACCAATCAACATATCCGGCGGCAGGCCAAATTGAAAACTGAAGACTTGCTTCTCAATCTGTCGATATTCTCCATGAATTAATAACGCCAATGAGCGATTGGATACGACTGGTTTGTGAGCCGGTAGATTCTCCACCTCCGAATACTCAAACCACTTCACACCAGTAATGTAAGGAATCCAGAGAATTCGATTCAACATCCCTGCGACACCTTTAGAGCCGATGAGAAAATTCGAGGTAGAAGTATCCGGTGGGTTAAAATCTAAGAACTCACTTCTCTGCGCCCCAAAAAACAAAAAATACATCAAGAGAAGATGCATGATTGCAATTCCAAGCATTGCAAAAAAACGCTTAAATCTAAAGGTAAAGAAAAAATACGAAAGAAGAGGTAAAAATACTTTCAAACCATTGGATTTGGCGAGAGGGAAAGACAGGATGACGATGACAATAAGTAATTTAAACCAAAAATATTTAGTATTTTTGTGCGCATCTCTTAAGACGTAAAATGGAATAATTATTATTGAAAGAAAATTTTGAATGTAAACATAGATTAAATCAGTGCCCGTCCTAGCAAGATCGAAACTCACGCGCGACTGAAAAATCTTATCCGGAGAATTTCCACTCAAGGCCACGAACAAGGGCGCGTCCATGATCGATTTTCCACTCAATGCCAGGGCAGAATATATAAACAGCATCCAAGCACAAACTTCCAAAAGCTGATCAACAACCTTCGGCACACGGAAAACAAATATCTTACCGGTGGGAATATACCCTCGGCGAACAGCAAATAATGCTATCAACCACCCCAAGAAAGCGAGCCCCGAGGTTAGAATCAACAAATTCTCGTAGCTTTTCAATTTTGAGTCTATCGTCGCCCAGAAATAAGGAGCTATGTATTGCACAAAGAAAAGAGAAATAAAAAATACGCAGATAACCGTGCCTGCATTTAATGAGAACTTTTGACTCAGTTTCTTAAGCGTGGCCGTGCTCATTACCACACCAATCTAACAACAAAAACAATGGTTTGAGCCAAGACATTTCTCCTTGTAACTTCAGATAGATACCCTATATTTGGGGGCCTTGAGTTTCAAGTAATGAGATGTCTTTGGGCGGCTCGTCGAAAATAGGAATGGACTGTAATGAAAACTAAAAACTTTCAAATAGATCGTACAACTTAGGAACGATGGCTTCCCTTGAGTACACTGTTGAGCGCTCTAGAGAAAGCTTTGCATACTTACTGCGCTCTGAAGAGTTCTCCAAATACTTCGCAATCAAATCAGCCAGAACTACATGATCCTTTACATCAAACATCTGGCCATATGCACCACCATCCAAGATATCTTTGGGACCTACTGGGCATCTTGTTGCAATAACAGGTCTACCTAGAGACATGGCCTCAACAATAACCAAGCCGAAGCCTTCACGAATTGCCGAATGCACGAAAAACTGAGCGTTTTTAATCCACGGATATGGATTCTTTTTTGCCCCCAACAAGACAAACATATCTTGCACATCGTTGCTCTTAATTATCGCCTGTATGGCATTACGTTGCTCGCCATCACCCACGATGTAATGTCGATAATGTATTCCGCGACTTTTGTTGATTCGCCCGGCCTCGATAATAGATTTAATGTCTTTTCCAGGAACAAACCTAGCAACAGAAACCACATAGGGTTTTTGGATTAGATCCTTTTCAAATTCATTGAATTCTGAAAGATCATCTGCCCTGTCGTGAATTTTTTTAAAATCAAATGGGTTCGGAATAACTTTAAACTTGTTTTTGAGAGAAGGAAATATCTCATAAAACTGAGCTTCCATTTCAGGACACAACAAAACAATGCTCTTGTAATGGCGAATTCTAAAGAGATACTTCATGCGCTCGCAAAAGCCCATGTGGGACTTGTCGCCATGCATCCAAAGAACGATATTCTTGTCTTTCAAACGAGGCATTACTTTTTCAAGAACCGGCGAAAAATCCACTATCAAATGGTAAGGAGATATCTTATCTAAAATACTGTTTAGTCGATTAAGAAGATCACCGCGGAATCCATAGCGCTTAACATTGGCCTCGCCTGGAGCGAACAAATAATGAACGTCAATTCCTGCCGGAATATCCGCTTTTAAAAAATTGGCACTCCCCAGATCATCACGTACGATCAAAGACACTTTATACTGAGAGAGATCTATGGATTGAAGGTAGGTTATCAATACAACTTCAGCTCCCCCGAACGAGAGATGCTCAGTAAGAAAAATGATATGTTTCCGTGTGGCCATTTTTAATTAACTTTCATCTTAGAAGTTAGGAGTATCAAACTATCCTAAGCTTCCTGTCAAAAACATCCTACAGCCCTCTGAGTTATAATAAACATTTATTGTACTACTCTTAGAAACTATGCGCATATGAAAACATGCTGAAAAAAATTGATATCGGGTGTGGTCCCAATAAATCCTCACAGTATTACGGCGTCGACCAATATCCGTTTCCGGGTGTAGATCAAGTCTTTGACTTAAACTCCGCGAATTGGCCACTACCAGAAAGCCATTTCCTCGAGATCAAAGCCAGTCACATTATTGAGCACGTTAAGGATACGCAGAACTTCTTAAAAGAGATTCACCGAATTTCAGCGAACAACGCAGAAGTTATCATAGAAACACCTCATTTTTCTTGGATTGATTCTTGGAATGATCCCACTCACCTATGGCATTTTTCGAGTGGCTGGTATCGACGTCTTCTTAAAGGCGAATACCTCAGCTTTGTCGTAGGTGAATTCGAGCTTATTGAAAGCAGAATCGAATTCAATCAGTCCCTAAGAAGCCTCATTCCTCGCCTACTGGCAAAAGTTCTTGGCCAAGAGTCTTACGAAAAGCATTATGCGTTTATTTTTCCAGCAAGAAATATTCACACTCGTTTGAAGGTCATCAAATAACCCAATAAATGGGTTATTTGAGAATCAATTCTGTTAATTTTTCTTGATTTTCTTGAATGTAAATCGGGAAGCTCTTGTCGATATTCACGAATTCCGACTCGATATCCTGCCCATAAAGACTACCGCCTTTACGCAGTATTGCCTCTACGACAGCAGGATCTTTGAACTCGTCTTTATTGTGCTCTTTGTGCGCATAAGCCTCGATCTTTTCGATCACTTTTTTAACTCCACCCAAATAGCTAAAGTGCCAGCCACCATTCGGCACCACCGTAATGTTACCCGAGCTAACACGATTTTCACGATATAAACGCGTTTTTTTAATCGTCTTGATATCAGAATAATTCAACATCACTGTCCCATACCATGGCATATACCCATCTTTAACTGGTATTGGTTCTGGATACTTTTTAACGAAACAATTTAGGTAGTAATAAAACAGCTTTTGCTCAAAGACTTTTATTCCCGGAGTCGAGGCATATCGCTTTACCAACTCAGGACGAGGAATCTCGTCGACATCGGAAACAATAATCACGTCGTCGGCTTTACAGTTCTTGAGACCACGCAGGATCTGCTCTTTTTGATGGTCATCATAGTCCCAAGTTTTAGGAACACGGAACTTAGCAAAAAAACCCGGGTACTCATCCACGATAATATGCTCAATCTTGTGCAAGAAAGGCTTAAATCGTTCCTTATTCTGCTCAAAATAAAGTTCTTTCGGCTTTTTTTGAAACGTACGCGTTGCCTCAACGATTACAAATCGATCTACAACCGAATCCAACGTATTAAGACGAATTTCCAAAAGATCGAGCTCATTAAAAAATGCAAAACAATCGTAAATCATGGCTAAAGAAGCTAATCTTCGCCCCCTCAAAATGCAATGCGAAAAAAGTGCGGATGCCGACACATCGAGTCTGATTAGCTCTTTGTTTTTTCTAGATTAAATCAGTATTTTGTCCGTATGAATACTTACCCTTGGAATGCCGTCTATTCATTGACGTCACCGAATGTACGCCGTAGCGATATACTTGCGACTCCTGCCGCCTCAAAGACAAAAGAAAACGCCGTTGCTATTTTAAGAACTTGTCCGTTCGATGGCGTATTTAATCTTACAAAAAAGATTTTAAGTTCTTTGGGCGTAGATCTAACGGCTAAATACAGCGCCTATGATATGGCGTTTGCAGATCTTGACCAGGTTTTAGCTGATAAAGTTAAATGTGTTGTCGTATGGATCGACTGGAGACTTTTGGGTAAAGATGCTTCAGCACACACCTACTTATCACATTTGATCCAAAGAATTCGTCTGCATCACAATGGTCCAATTGTGGTTAACAATTGGCCAACCAAGTCCTCGTCTCAGACGATTCTTAGCGGCCTTCCATCGAACCCGATCAATCATTTCAGGACATTGAATGCTGAGCTCATCGCTTTAGCAAAAGAAACTAACGATTTAGTCATAGCGGACCTAGATGATTTGCTGTCTTTGACGGAATGGTACGACTCAAGAAACGACAAAGAATTCAACCTACCATTTTCTGCTAAAGCAGAAATTAAGGTCTCTCAGCATCTAGGACTACAGCTTTTCGGATCTATTTTTAAAGATCCCATCCGCGCAGTTATTTTGGATTTGGATAATACGATGTATGAGGGAATCCTAGGAGAGGATGGGTTAGAAGGAATTAAGTTCAAGCCGGAACATCAAGTTCTATGGAAGATGATTGAGCAGCTCAAAAAAGATGGCAAGCTTATCGCTATAAGTTCTAAAAACGACGAACGCGATGTCTTCGCAATGTTCGAAAGGTATAAGAACTCCTTACCTCTAAAAAAAGAAGACTTCACAATTATTGCTGCCAACTGGAACTCAAAAGCTAAGAATATTTCTGAGATTATCGACACGTTTAATTTCTCTGAAAAGTATGTCTTGTTTCTTGATGATAATCCCAAAGAAGTTTTGGAGGTTAAGGAAACATTTCCAGACCTCAATATCATTCAGGTTAATCCACTCGACTTTAAAAAAACCACGGAAGTCTTATCTTACTATCCAGGAGTTTACCAAATCCAAGAAGATAAAGCTCGAGACAAGCGCAGCCAGGACATTAAGGCCAACATCGCTCGCAAAGAAGCCTCGGTAAATTTCGCAGATAGCGCGAGTTATCTAACAAGTCTCGAAATGAATATTTCCATTCACTCCAACAAAGCTCACGACTTTGAAAGAATGGTAGAGCTCGCTAGAAAAACAAATCAATTCAATCTTTCGCTCAAAAGAACCACGGCTGAAGAACTTAACAGCATCAAAAATCAAGGTGGTGGCTACCTTTCAATCTCTCTAAAGGATAAATACTCTGATAGCGGAAATATCGGAGGGTTCATTTATTCTGTTAATAGCAGAACTTTGATTCTCGAAGAGATTTTACTTAGCTGCCGTGCTCTAGGACGTTTTGTCGAGCATATTGCTCTGAAGACATTCCTCACGCAGATGCAAGGAAGTGCTGAACATCTCTTCTTCAAAGTTACAAAAGGAGAGAGAAACGAGCCGGCTTTAACTTGGTTTAACTCCCTTGGGTTTAAGGCCAACGAGGAGATTCCAATTGCCGAAGCCCTGGCGAAACTTGATAAACTCATTCCAGCTGTTGAATTTAAATTGAATCTTGAAGGATAGAATATGCGCGACAAAATCACAAAATGCCTTAGCACCGCTCTAGAAGTAAAACTTGATAACGTTAAATTTGAAGATATCACTGCTGAGAATTTTTCAGAGTGGGATTCATTAAAGCAGATCGAAATTGTTGTCTTGTTGGAAGAAGAATTTGACGTAAGATTTAGTGAAGAAGATGTTCCAAAAATCAAGTCGGCTACGGCGATAGAAAGCATCCTATCTTCTCATGGCTCATAATATCACTGCTCAACGAGGAAATGTTCGTTTGCGTCCGGTAACCATGGACGATGCCGAGTTCATTGTTGAACTTCGCACGGACTCACGAAACGCACGTTTTATACATGCGACCAGCGCCAACGTTGAAAATCAAAGAAACTGGATTAGTTCTTATCTAAAAAAAGAAGACGACTTCTATTTTATCGTTGAACACAAAGATCGCCCGATAGGTACCATTGGGATTTATGACGTGAATAAAGAAATCAAAGCTGCCGAATGGGGTCGCTGGATTATCAAAGAAGACTCGGTCGCAGCACCGATTTCGGCTTTGCTAGTTTTTGATATCGCATTTAACATTTTACACTTAGAACACCTTTACAGTCGTACAATGACACAAAATGAAAAAGTTGTCGCTTTTCACGACAAAGTTCTTGCCCCACGTATACAGCATCAAGACTTGAAGTTTTTAAATATCGAAAAAGAACACGAAATCTATGCGATCCACCATTCGACTCCGCAATCACTTCCTAAGACAATGCAAGTGTTAGAAAAGTTTGCGAAATTATCAGAGAGATTCCTATGAATGAAATGTCTTCGCTAGGGAAATTCCACCACATTGGATATGCGACCTCCACGATCGAAAAGGATCTCGAGTCCTATACGGCACTCGGCTTTACAAAAGATGGAGATTTCTTCACAGATCCGATTCAGAAAATTAAAGGTGTTTTTTTACGACTTGGAGACTATCGCCTGGAGCTTCTAGCACCTCTATCAGAGGACTCTCCAATTAACGGATTTATTAACAAGAAGATCAAAATGTATCATCATGGTTTTACGGTAAATAACTTTGATGAGGCCATGATTTTTCTGAAGAACCTGCGTGCAATCCTGCTCTCGCCACCGGCACCGTCAGTAGCTTTCAATGGAAAAAGGATCGCTTTTTTTATGTTGAAAAATAGAGACATCGTCGAAATCATAGAAACCTAGGTTTCTATGATTTCCTGATTTGCGGGTTCTTACTAGATCTTATTGTAAAAAGATTTTACTCCTGCAATTACAGCTGCCACCATCTCTGCACTCATCTGCGGCCCGATTGGCAAAGACAGCAATTGACTGGAATCATAACTCTCAGTTTCGATAAAAGACTCTTTATCGGCATAGGCCTCTTGCTTTGCTGGCGGAATCGGATAGTGAATCAGCGTTGTAATACCCTTTTGCTGAAGAAAACTTCTCAATTCTTCTCTTCTGTTTGTTTGCACAACAAACAGGTGCCATGAAGAATGAACATCTGCCGCTAGAACAGGAACCTTTACCTCCAATCCTTTAAATGACTCCGTATATTTTTTTGCAATATCTTCTCGTTTTTTGTTCCAAGCACTCAAATGAGCCAAACGAACTCGCAAAAATCCCGCTTGTAATTCATCCAATCTGAAATTGTGGCCCTGAACTTTATGTACGTACTTTTCTACAGAACCGTAATTTCTAAGAGCTAATACCTTTTCATAAATCACCGGATCATTAGTGGTAATTGAACCTGCATCACCGTAGGCACCTAGATTCTTCCCCGGATAAAAGCTGAAAGCCGCAGCATCGCCTAAATTACCTGCGTACTTGCCTTTGTAATTGGCTCCCTGAGCCTGAGCAGCATCTTCGATAACTACGAGCGAGTACTGCTTTGCTATTTTATTGATCTCATCCATATCGCAAGGAATTCCGTAAAGATGAACAGGCATTACCGCTTTTGTCTTTGGAGTAATAGCAGCAGAAATCTTCGCAGGATCAATATTAAATGAATCGGCCTTAGGGGCGACAGAGACAGGGATCGCTCCCACTGACGATACCGCCAGCCAAGTTGCGATAAACGTATTAGAAGGCACGATAACTTCATCGCCAGGCTGAATGCCATATGCCTTTAGCAACAAAACAAGGGCATCAAGACCATTTGATACACCTACGCAGTATTTCGCTCCACAATACTTTGCAAATTCTGATTCAAACCGAGAAAGCTCATCACCCATGATATAGTGACCTTTAGTCATTACTCTAAAGTAAACTTCATCAAGTTCTGATTTTAACTCTTTGTAGGTAGCACTTAAATCAAGAAATGGTACTTGCATATAATCTCACTCTATCTTGTCTTAATATATTTTAAAAAATCTTCGTAATTACGAATATAATCGCTCTCATCATAAAGCTGGTCGGCCAAAACCAAAAGCACGCAGTCTGGAGAGAAATCAAACATCTCGCGCCAAATATGTCCCTCAATAACAAGGCCTTTCTCAGGACCAGACAGATCGACAACAACCTTAGAACTTCCATCATCCAGCTGCATTTTGCATGACCCACTCACGGCCACCGCAATTTGCTTAAGATTTTTATGTGCATGGAACCCACGTCGCACGTCCGGAGACGTTCCAAAAATATAATAAACTCTCTTTATTTCAAAGGGAACATTCAGACCCGATTCGAGAGCAATTAAAGAGCCCCGGTGATCTCCACGCTTTACTAAATCGACGATAGTTGGTTGCACGTTTATTTCTTCCTATTATTAAAATCAGTTTTAAAAATCAAATTTCTTATCTTCAACGACCTTACGTAGAAGCCATTTACTTCCCGTCAAAGATAGATGATGAGAGTCTCGGTACAACAATCCCGCCTCATTCATCGCCATACAGCTTTTATCCGAACACATATATTCAGTGGGATTCACAATGACAACCTCAGGATACGAAGCTCTAATATCACTCAACATCTGATTATAGCGTGCAAGTCTCTGCTTCACTAAATCAGAGGGGATCGCGCAATTCTTATTAGCGAACTTAGGAACCCCTAAAAGCTCCTTCATGAAGACTCTCGCCTGACTTCCAGGGATACAATCCGCAGGAATAAAGTCTAACTCCGGAATATCAGCAAAAAGAAAAACTTGCTTACCTTGCGAGAGCGTTCTGTGAATCATCTGTTTTAGGCCAAGAACATATGCCGTGTATTTATTCTCGAGATCAGTATATCCATTAATCTTCATCTCAGCAGGACCTGTATGATTTAGAATATGATCTGCTGCAAAGTTCTTATCTTGGAAATGTCCGGAAAAATTAGAAATCACAACTCTTTTAATATCCGGATTGGTACCGATATAATGGGAAATTACTTCGTACTTTTCTCGACACTTCGGCTGATCACCTTCAACAGAAATACCTAGAACTGCAGGACAAGAGCTATTTCCTGCCAACATCACCCCATTTTTTGCAACACTATCCAAACCATAGAAATAGTGCTCTGCATGGCTATCTCCGATCAAAATAGTTTCCGCCCGGCCTTTCTTACGGCAATAATTAAGACCTGCCTCTTTTAGCTCCCCAGGACAGCTAAATTCTGCATACGTGATCGAAGGATTTAAATCTGCAAACATATGTGCGGTGCTCTTGTCCTCTTTTAAGAACGCAAAAGCGGCAACACCAGCTAAAACAAAAGCCCCCGTCTGAACTGCCAAAGCAGTCTTGCCATCTCGATATCGTCTTAGAGGTAACTCAATGAGCTTATAAGTTAAATAAGCCAAAACTACACTTAACAGACAAAGTACAAATCGATAACCTGGCCCGATTTCTTTACCGACGACAGTTCTTCCAAGAGCAAGCAAAGGCCAATGCCATAAATAAAGTGGATAGCTAATTAAACCCAAAACAACCAACGGAGAGGCCGAAAGGATAACGCGATTTACGTAAGATCGCTCCGCCATAATTATAAAGACACTTGCCAGTACCGGAACCAGAGCTATAACGCCGGGGAAAACACTGCCTTTACGGCATAGCATCAGACCAACACACAATCCGATAAGTCCCAAGCCTGAAAGCAAATTTGGAAATTTGAGCGCTTTATCGGAAAGACCTTTTAGCTTTGGAAACAAATGGATCCCCGCTAACAATCCCCCGATGCCCATCTCCCAGAATCTGAATGGTAATAGATAAAAGGCCGCCGACGAGTGAGAATGCGTGAATGCAGCACTCAAAATAAGCGACACGATCACTGTTCCCAACAATAAAAAATACTTTCGATATTTGAGAGACACTAATATAAGCAGAGGCCACACAAAATAGAATTGTTCCTCGACTCCCAACGACCAAAGATGGAGCAACGGCTTAAGATCCGAAGCGCTATCGAAGTATCCCGCTTCCTTCCAAAATAAGAAGTTAGATGCAAACAAACAGGCGGCAACGATCTGACCGCGCAAAGCCTCGATTTCCTGCGAACGCAATACGATCTTTCCCAGCACCAATACAAAGAATAAAACCACGACAAGAGCCGGAAAAATTCGGCGAATTCTTCTTTTATAGAATTCCAATACTGAGAAGCGATTTTCTTGAAACTCAGACAACAGGATATTGGTAATTAAGAAACCAGAAATAACAAAAAAAACATCTACACCAATGAAGCCACCGGGTAATAGTAACGGAAAGGCATGATAAACCAATACCGCCAAAATCGAGATGGCCCGTAGACCATCAATATCTGCCCGATACTTCTTAACCATTATCTATGGTCCTTTACGTGAGACGCATAGTCTTTGAATACAGCTTTTAAAGACTCATCCCAGCTTGGAAGAATAATGCCAAAGTCCTTTGCTATCTTGGAACTATCGAGCTGAGAATTCTTAGGACGTACCGCCGGGAGCGGATACTCCGCTGTTGAAATTGGAAGCACCGTCGAAACCAGCAAATCTGGCTGACAGTTTGACTGACGATAATTCTTGAAAATCTCCACTGCAAAATCATACCAAGAAGCCTTACCAGTCGGCGACAGGTGATAAACTCCTTGCAACTTTGATTGGACACTTTTGCGAGCCAATTGAGCTGTGGCCGTAGCGATATCTCGAGACCATGTCGGAGCCCCAACCTGATCACTAACAATTTTTAGTTCCGACCTTTGTTGTCCAAGACGCAGCATTGTTTTAAAGAAGTTTTGTCCGCTATTTCCATAAACCCAAGACACTCGGAGTATCGCCGACTCACCGCCGATTTGGGCAATGAACTCTTCTCCCTTTAGCTTGCTTCTGCCATAGGAGTTCAAGGGCGACGGAGTATCGGATTCATCGTATGGGCCGAATTTCCGACCATCAAAAACATAGTCGGTAGAATAGTGGATGAATTTTGCACTCATCTTTTTCGCCTCTTCGGCTATAACCCCAACAGCATTTCCATTGATCTGCATAGCGATAGCAGATTCTTCAAGATTTTCAGCCTTATCGACCGCTGTGTAAGCTGCCGCATTGATTATATAAGTAGGCTTATACTCTTTTATGCAATTAACTATGGATGTTTCATCCAGAAAACTAACCATCTTACTGTCGGGGGCATAAATCTGTCCCAGAGAAGAGCATGCTTGCACCAACTCCGAACCCACCTGACCAGTTTGACCGAATATCAGAATTTTCATGAATATGTCTCGGCCTCGTTAAACAGCACTCCGTTCTTATCTTTCAAAGAAAGCAATGGCTCAGCAGAAATGCCCCAATCAATATTTAAAGCTGGGTCATTCCACAAGATAGTGCGTTCAAATTCAGGAGAGTAATAATCTGTCGTTTTATATAGAAAATCTGTGGTATCAGACAGTACCAGGAAACCATGCGCAAATCCCGGAGGAATCCACAGCGACTTTTTATCATCAGCATCGAGAATCATTGAAAATGATTTTCCATATGTCGATGATGACTTTCTAAGATCAACGGCAACATCAAGAACCTTACCCGAGGTCACGCGAACTAGCTTACCTTGAGCATTTTTTATTTGGTAATGAAGACCACGAAGTACACCTTTTGAGGAGCGTGAGTGATTATCCTGCACAAACTGGTAGTTCGAACCCGTAAGCTCATTGAACTTTTTTTGATTAAAAGTTTCCATAAAGAAGCCGCGAGAATCACCAAACACGGAGGGTTCGACGATATAGCAATCCTTTAATGGAGTTTCGACAAGCTTCACGACTACAGCCCTTCCTCAGCAATTTGAAGTAAGTACTGACCGTAACGATTCTTTTTTAATGGCTCTGCCAATTTGACCAGTTGCTGTTTGGAAATATGTCCCATACGATAGGCCACTTCTTCAGGTGAGGCTACTTTAACGCCCTGGCGATGTTCAATTGTTTGAATAAACATACTCGCTTCCAACAAGCTCTCATGGGTTCCCGTATCTAACCAAGCAAATCCGCGTCCCATGGTATGAACGTTCAAATTGCCTTTCTCCAAATAAATACGATTGAGATCCGTGATTTCCAACTCGCCTCGTTTAGATGGCTTTAAGGACTTTGCATACTCCACAACTTTATTGTCGTAAAAGTAAAGTCCCGTCACTGCGAAATTCGAGCGCGGCTGAGCTGGTTTCTCTTCAATTGTTTTCGCTTTACCTTGAGCATCAAACTCGACGACTCCATAGCGTTCAGGATCTTGGACTTTGTAAGCAAAGACGCTGGCACCTTCTTTAAGGGCCGCAGCTTCTTTCAACATTTTACTAAACCCCTGACCATAGAAAATATTGTCACCCAAGACGAGAGCACACTCTGAACCCGCAATAAACTTTTCACCGATAACAAAAGCTTGAGCCAGTCCATCTGGAGATGGCTGTACGGCATAAGAAATACTTATTCCCCATTGAGACCCATCTCCGAGTAGCTGCTCAAAGCGTGGCGTGTCCATTGGCGTAGAAATCACCAGAATATCTTTAATCCCCGCGAGCATCAAAGTCGTCAAAGGATAATAAATCATTGGTTTATCGTATATCGGTAGAAGTTGCTTACTTACTACGGTCGTTGCAGGATACAAGCGAGTCCCCGAACCACCCGCCAAGATGATGCCTTTCATTAGCGACGTCCTCCATAATTTTTATCCAGCCATTCGCGATAATTGCCTGAAACAATATTTCCAACCCAAGTCTCGTTATCCAGGTACCACTTAATAGTCTTCGCCAAACCTGTTTCAAAGTTTTCAGCTGGTTTCCAGCCCAACTCTTTTTCGATCTTCGTTGCATCAATTGCATAACGCTTGTCATGCCCCGGACGATCTTTAACAAATACTTTTTGAGTTAAGTAACTTTTGCCATCAGCACGCGGGCGGAGCTTATCTAAAGTCGTACAAATAGTATCCACAACTTCGATATTCTTTTTCTCATTCCAACCACCGACGTTGTAAGTTTCCCCTAGGCGGCCTTTTTCCAGAGCTAACTCAATCGCATCGCAGTGATCGACAACATAAAGCCAATCACGAATGTTGGAGCCATCGCCATAAATAGGAAGATCCTTACCTTTTAAAGCATTGTGTATGACCAACGGAATTAGTTTTTCAGGAAATTGATATGGACCGTAGTTATTCGAGCAGTTTGTCGTTACAGTAGGAAGACCATAGGTATGATGATATGCACGTACCAAATGATCGCTAGACGCCTTCGATGCCGAATAAGGACTGTTTGGAGCATAAGGAGTCGTTTCACTAAATGGTGCATCGTTCAGCTCAAGGCTTCCGTAAACCTCATCCGTAGAAACGTGTAAGAATCTGAATGATTTTTTTTCCACATCAGGTAACTGTGACCAATAATCCTTAGTCACTTGCAGTAAGTTAAATGTTCCAACGATATTCGTTTGAATGAAATCACCCGGACCATGAATGGAACGATCGACATGGCTTTCCGCTGCAAAATTTAAAATCGCACGCGGCTTGTGCTCATTAACCAATTTTTCTAAACCCGCGAGATCCAAAAGATCCGTCTTTGCGAAAAGATAGTTCGGATTGTTTTCAACCGATTTTAAATTTTCCAGATTGCCAGCATAAGTCAGCTTATCAATATTCAAAACCGGTTCATTGTGCTTCTTAATCCAATTTAGGATAAAGTTAGAACCAATAAAACCAGCCCCGCCTGTCACAAAAATCATTGCAATACCCTCGATTTAGCAAAGTTCAAAATGTACCTTAGAACATTCGAATATCCAACGGTACGGAAAGCAACGCAAAGCATAATCTGCTCTATAAGGCGAAAAAGAAAATCACCCCGATAGCTGCTAAAATTGCCCAACTAATCTTATCTTTCATTACGTACAGAACGGGATCTGAACTGACCTCTCCTCGAAACGCCAAAATCCATGTACGACAGACCCAATATAAAAATAGCGGCAACATGATCCACAAAGTCAGTGAATTTCTATAAATCACTCGCACCTGCTCACTATCAAAATATAAAACCAGCACTAGCATCGAGATAAGTGAGCTTGCCACTCCCATACAAAGCACCGCAGGTAAATCAGATTTTAAGTACGCTCGTCCATGAATAAGAGCTTCGGGTGCCATTACTAACTCTGACGTCCTTTTCATAAAGGCCAACCCTAGGAAAAAGAAGGTTGAAAAACCCAGCAACCAAGGCGACACAGGAATGTCGGTCGCCGCATTCCCGGCCAAAATCCTCATTGAGTACATGGACGCCAACAAAACCACATCAAGAATTAAAAGGGACTTCCCTCCGAAGGAGTAAAAAACATTCAAAGCCATGTAGCAGAAAAGAATCACAAGAAGTGCCGGGCTTAATAGTGCTGCTAACACAAATGCACTCACGATCAACGCAATCGCAACGCTTGAACCCGTCAAAATAGAAAGATCACCCGAGGCAAGAGGTCTGTGTTTTTTTACCTGATGCAGTCGATCTGCAGACAGATCCATCATATCATTCAAGACATATATAGATGACGCCAAAAAGCTAAATGCAAAAAAAGTTCCGATTGAAGACAGCCATGCCTTTGAATCGAAAAAAGAATGGGAGGCCATGAGAGGTATAAAGATCAACGCATTCTTGGCCCATTGATGTATCCTCAGCTGTTTTTTAAGAAGTTTACCAATACCGCGTTTCGAACGTGGCAAGATAAATGATTGCTGCGACTGCATCTTATCAATAAGTGACTGCGAATCAGAAATCACAACTTTCCAATTCGCATGCTTCCAAATCTCGATGTCGCTGGTCGAATCACCAAAATAAAACCATTCTTTATCGGCGGCTTTTTTAACAATCAAATCCGCTTTATTTTTTCCTTTGAGATTAACATCGATTGATCCGTAGACCTCATCAAAAATAGGATGTCGTTCGCAAACCCTGCTGACAATTTCATTCAGGGACGCCGAAACCATGATTAGCTTATGACCTTTGCCTTTCAGATAAGACAAGACTTCCAACACATCATCATTCACTGGCAAATTGAATTGGAACTCCTCGATGCCTGAAAACACCTTTTTTTTAAAACTCAGACGCCCCTGTAAAAACCAAAATGGAATTAAAAACAAAGTTATGGGCTTCTGCTTCATCAATACTAATAATGCCTCCCACAGCACATCTGTCTTAATGAAGGTTTGATCTAGATCGACAAAAACCAATGCTTCTGCATCAATCTTGTTCTGATCATAAAAATGATTAAAATCTTTCATAGGCACTTATTTTCTAAAAAGAATTCTGGATAACAAAAAACCAAGACGCATACTACACAAACCTAATATCTTACTAACAAGATCCGGAAAATATCCGCCCGAAACTCCACTCTCACAACGAACTACAATTCTTTCTGACAACTGTTCGGGATCTAAATGAAGAGCACCGGATGTCTTTGAAGCACTTCCCATTTTCTGATGAAAGGGAGTTGCAATTGTGACGGGGCAAACTTCTATAATTTTCCATGAGTCGTTAAGTTCTCTTCTAAGAATTTCAGTGGAGATCGACAATGCCCCCTTTGCGGCAGAATAAGCCCCATTACGAGGCATAGGAATCAAAGCAGTCATCGAAGATATATTTACGATCATTCCTCCTGAAGGCCTTCCAGTGAGATAATCTTTCATTAACTTAAGAGGAGTTAGATAATTAACCTGGCTGATGCCATGGATATCTTCTTGAGATAACTCCATGAACGAGCCCGCCATAGAATAGCCTGCATTATTAACCAACAAGTCAACGCTTCCCCAGGGAATTTGCTCAGCCAAACGCTGAACCTGCAGGGGATCTCCGAGATCCGCCTTGAATATTTGCAATTCTTTTTGATTGGAATTCAGATCGGATCTACAAATACCTAGGACTCGGTATCCTTTTTTTAAAAAAGTATGCATCAGAGCTTTACCGAGGCCACTACCGACGCCCGTAATTAATACAGTTCTCATAACTGGTCTCCAGATAAATTCTTTAATTGATTAACAACTCTATCCGCATGAGCCATGACTGATAAAGCATACGTTGTCGCCGGAATCGTAGGGAAACAGGACGCGTCCATCAAAAAAACTTTCTTCAATCCCATAGGTCTACCCCATTGATCAGAGTATTCTCCATCCTGTTTTTTCGACATCGGGAAAGTCCCGCCAATGTGATAACTCCGAGCGGCTTTAACGGCCTTACTCATAAAGAAAAATAAAATACAACTAAACCCTAGATAGCGCTGTAGACGAAAAATGGCCGCGTACATCTTCCATATTTGCATCCCTTTTTCACGCTTAAAATGAATTGATCCGTCACTCACTGTCATCGACATCTCAGCAGAATATTCGGAATTCATAAAGCCTTGAAACAAGACAAATCTTTCTTGAAGAAATTTTTCAACGAAACTTCGCTGTAGAATCTTTGGAATAGTCTGCCAGATGGCCTGCTTGAAAATATGATTAAATCCGTAAGCTTGAAAATGTGTCCAATAGAGAGCGCTGTGGCTTTTTACTTCGAAAAACAAATCCGCCAAAGTAAATCTGCGTTGGTATTTCTCGTGCGTTCTTTTCTTGGATACCAAGCCCGGTAGAAAGAAATACTGCGCATCCAAAAGGCGCAAAGGTTTCCCCTGCAGTTTTGAGGATCTTGCAACAATAGCGGCTGACCCAATGGCTCCAGCAGCCAGAAAAAGCCTCTTAGCCATGAACGTCTCTTGCAAATTACTGTTGATATCTTGGCAAACTATCTCAACACAATCGGCATGCTCGACAAAAGACTTTACTATTATTCCACCTCTGTAGTGATCCCTTACTAACTCTGCCCCCCAGGAAGCTCCACCACTAAAGATGGAACCATATACACACCCTTCAAGGCAGGTTCCACACTCTCGGCATTTATGCTGACCTTCGAAAACGTCTACGGCCAAGCGAGCCCGCCCCCATAAGACGCCTGTATTCTTATGTTTGAGGGTGACAGCTTCTCTTAGATTTTTTGCAGCCAAACTCATTGATGGGCTTTTCCAACCATAGGGAGGTTGCAGAGGGAACTCAGTCTGCAACTGATCATTGTTTCCAGTGATATGAAGATACTTTACAACCCTATTATAAGCGTCCTGCATTTCTTCATAATTAATAGGCCAATCGCGCAAATCATCCTTATTGAAGGGTAAAACTGCAGCACCCCAAATATTGGAAAATCCACCACGAGCATAGCTGACACAAGCTTCCGAGTTTTCATTAAAAATTTTCAGAGAATTTTCAGGCTGGGTATATATGTAGCCAGAACCAAAGACATTCCTATTCTCGACACCTGATTTCGAAGTTTTGGCCGTAGGAAAAATGTCGGCAATATCCTTATTGCTCCAGTTCAGCGGATTCTGATTCGACATCCGATCGACTATCTGCTGACGATCGGAAGACAAAGTTAGTCCACCATCCAAAATCAAAAAAGACTGCCCTTGACCTAGCAGCGCATTCACTGTCGCATATGCTGCTGGTCCGGACCCTACGATTATGTTTTGGTAGATCTGCTTACTCATTTCTTAGCACATGAATACAAAGCGTAATACTCTGTTTCACGCTCTTTATGATAAGTGGAATTGAATACCTCTATAAAACTTTGCGAAAATAGCGGCTTGTCATCGTAATAACTAATAATGCTCCATGGTTCACCACCCTTTGGAAATACGAAGTATGGTGTCATGCAGCTCTTGATGTGTTCTAGAGTCGTCGAAGGAATATCCATCGCACTTGCGTGCATGTCCATTAATCCAGTGCCATCAAAAAGGAAACCGCGGCTATTGGCAATTGCACTTAATTTAAAGAAAGTGGACTCGTAGCTCTTAATATCAGCAAGCCCCATTTCGAGAGGACCAGCGACATTTGCCAGAATACCTTCAAAGTCATGGAGTTCCGCATACCTCATAGGAGTTTGCTTAAACAACTCTAAAACTCTTTTTTGACGGTTGAATGCGTTTAGTGACATCGTTAAAAGAAACGCCGCCCAAACATAACTCAAACGCGTCTTGTCCGTCGATGACATTGCCCAATAAGTTTGAATAGCAAAAAACAAAATCATCGGTAAAAATGGCATAAAGTGATGACTGCCGGACCCAGGCTTACTTGCCGCTAACCCCACAATAATCCCAGCCCCAATCAGAGAAATGAAAGTCCACTTGTACTTTCGCTGAAAACCCAACACTGCCAAGAGTAAAATAAAGCATCCGATGAAGGTGATATTTTTAACAAAAGCCAACATATCAACACCGTGCTTGGAAGCCATCTGCAACCATTGTAGATAATGTGCTCCCCCCACATTATTCAATGCAAACGGGAGTACAAGCCCCAGTAGAGACAGGATGGCTGCCGAAATGAAATACAGCCAATTAATTTTCTTTTTTGAGTCTTCAAGAAAGTAAACCACTACAGGTAAAAAATAGAGCACACCATGAAGCTTGCAATTTGCAGCAAGCCCTGCAAGCAAGCCTACCCCCAGATATGTCGCAAGATCGCCGATTCTGTTATTTAGGATAACCAGAGCAAGCGCCAAAAAAGTATAGGTAACCAGATATGAATCCGGTCTATTCCAATAACTGATATTGTAATATCCAAGAAGTACCGCACTTAAAGCCCCAAGCCCCAAGATACGTGATAAGCGAGGAATATTTCCCAAACTGAAATAAAATCCTATAAGCAATACTAATAGATTTAATATCCCGGGTAGTTTACCGAGAAAATATATGGCCTCGCCCATTTTCAAAAAAACAGCATTTACCAAATAAGGCCACGGCCCATAGAGCAACGAATATCTGGAGACTGAATCTAGCGAAGTGTAAATTGGATGCCCCTGAAGCCAGTAACTCGCCACCGCAACAATATTCACTTCTGCATGATCAAAAAATAACGGAGTAAAGAGATATCCAATTCCTGTGAGCAAAATCCAAACGATTGATGACCACATCGAAATCTTAATAAGGGAAAAAAAGAACGCGCGACACCCTTGAAAGCGTCTTAGCCAAATCCCGACGAGCATCATCAAAACAAAATTAATCAAAAGCGAGGAGATGGGCATTATCTAATTCCTACCAAAATCTGAAGTCGATCCACGTAACCATTAAAAATCATTGAAATACAATCGTTTTTCCAAAGCCCGAAATGTACCTTAGAACATTCCAATATCCAATGGAATGCAATGCAGAACGAATCTTTCTATCCTTGCCCCTTGCCTCTGTGCGACCCAATATAAATACAATAACGCCTCCAAGGACAACACTTTGCAGCAATTACCCATAACGATCTTCTTTGATGTCAGCACTCTTAATCCAGAGAAAATAACTGGTGTAGGTGTGTACATGCTGCAACTCTTGGAGAGGTTGAACAAAAATCCCGAGTTAAAAGTTATTCCTGTTTTAAAATTATCCCGTTTCAAAAAGCGCGGAAAACTTGAGCAATTCATAAAGTCAAAGATTAAACTTCTTTGGCCGTGGACAGGTTTTAACGAAAAAAATGCCCTCTATCATGGTCCCGACTTTAAGCTCTCCATGAATGCATTTCTCCCACGAGTCATAACAGTCCATGACATGGTCGTCTTTGAGCGCTCGTATAATAGCCTCCAGTTTTATGAGATGGGTATTCGATCATTAACCAAAGCTCTTCAATCCAAATTAGACGCTGTCATTGTCAATTCTGAATTCACTCGATCAGAAGTTTTAAAACACTTTCCTGAGCTAAAACAAAAAACTCACCTTACTTACCTAGGATGTGACAGAGCCTATCCTCCGCAAGTTACACCGGTGATCTCTAAAGAAGAAAAGTATGTGCTGTTCTTAGGTACATTAGAAAAAAGAAAAAATCCGATTACAGTTTTGCACGCCTTTAAATTACTTTGTGATCAAGGTCACAAGCTGAATCTAATCCTAGCTGGAACTTGGGGTTTCGGAGCGGATGAAATCAAAAAAGAATTAGCGCATTTTCCTTATCCCGACAAAGTGATCCATTTAAACTATGTTCCCAACAACCAAGTAGTGAATCTATTTAAAAATGCCACTGCTTTTGTTTTTCCTAGTCTCTATGAAGGATTCGGCATTCCTGTCCTTGAAGCCATGACGCTCGGATGCCCTGTTATTACGTCTAATGAAGGTGTCTTAAAGGAAATCACTGGCGATGCAGCCTTGCACGCCTCGCCGACGAATCCAAAAGAAATAGCCACGGCGGTAACCACACTTTTCAATTCCGAAGAAATGCGACAGTCACTCATTGCAAAGGGGCGCACTCAGGCTGCTCAGTTCACCTGGGATAAATGCGCTGCCGAAACCGTGAAGATCTACAAATCTCTCGTGAATAAAACAAAGAAGGACTAACCCTTGATAAAGTATTTTAAATCCATCCCGCAAATTCACTACTTTGTCTTCTTGACGGCTTTCTTTGCAGTATTCTTGAAGTTCTGGGAGCCAGGTATTGGATTAAGCTCGACGACCTACGGTGCTTTCGCAGCGAACATCGTGAATGGCCAGAGTCCTTTGAATTTTCGCCTGGGCGTCGGAGCCTTTGATCCATTTGTCGACCATCCACCTCTAATTATTTGGTTTCAGGCTCTATGCTTTTGGTTGTTCGGCATCAGCGCGCAGATTTTACGTCTCCCCGCTAGCATCCTAGGTGTAATTGCGATTTTTTGTACTTATTGGCTAAGTCAGAAAAAGTTCGATGCCACTAGTGCCGTCTTCTCTGTACTCGCCTTATTGCTCACCAATACCTTCATGAATTTCACAAGTTCAGGCTGGCTTGATATGGGCATGGTGGGATTCACTATGTTGGGAATTGCCACTTTCGAGTCCTTTCTAGATGACCGCTCAAAGATAAAGCTAGCATTGAGTGGGTTGTTCTTCTCTGCCGCCCTTCTATCAAAAGGACTGGCTGCTATGGCGCTTTTGCCAATTGCCATTTACATCCTTTATCAAAGACTGCGCCTTTCCGAGATGGCACTTTTGGCAGTCAGTGCCTTACTACCGATCGCACTATTTGACGGACTGTTTTACAACCTCCATCACCGCGAATTCTTTTCTTGGTACTCTCTTCGCCGTGAAGTCAATGCCGCCGAAATGGCGCGTGTTTACACAGAAAAAGCCAATGTAACTTGGTATATTAGAGAACTCTTCTTCCGTTCACATGTTTTCTTCATAGCTATGTTTATTGGAGTTTTTAAATATTTTAAAAGTCGTGCTTCAAAAGCTACAAACACAACTCCCTTCATAATCCTATGCCTAGGACAGATAGTTGTTCACAGCCTGGTTTATGGATTTACTAATAAAGAATACAATCAGTATTTAGTTCCCTCATTTCCATGGATTGCAATTCTGGCCGGAGTGGGTTGTTCTTCGCTTTTTAAGAAAATGAATGCAGACAAATTTGCTCGAGGATTGTGCATCACCTTGCTAACCATCTTTGTCGCAGCAACGCTGATCTCTAAAAAAGTACATATGGGTGAGGACAATGAAATTCGCGCAATGAACAGCACTGTCGCTGAACTCAGCGAATTAAAAAGGATCCGAATTCGCGCTCTGCCTGGAGACCAACATTCCTGGGAAGGACTTGCCTCCTACGCCGCCTGGTATTTGAATCTAGAGCCAACCCTGCACTCACCAGAAGATCTTTTAAAAAACATAACTCCACAAGAAGCTGTTTTGGCGGACAACAGCATCAAGGATATGCCTCATGCTGCTATGCTTGCTCTAGGATTCCGCCTATGTTTAACTGGCCAGACGTTCACTTTGTATGCTCACGAAAGTATTTGTACAACTGAGCGTCTGACAAAAAGAACACCTCCATCAGATAAAATGGGGGCCTTTAGCCGGTAAATTTGGGAATTTGATGAAGCTTTTTGTAGTTTATGTTCCTTGTTACAACGAAGAAGATGGCATTGAGCCAATGACAAATTCATTTATTGTCTTGGAAAAAAAGCTCATCAAATCTGGCATTCAGTTGAACGTGGTCTGGATAAACGATTTCAGCAACGACAGCACTGCCGAGAAAATTAATTTAGCTTGTGCAAATACACTCTTTTTCCGATCAATTCACCATTCCGAAAATCGTGGCCTTGCCGGCGCTCTGGAAACGAGCCTTCGAGACGCTGGTGAACAGTCCCCAGAGACACTTTATGCCGTGGGCCTATTGGATGGAGACAACTCTCATCCACCAGAGTTTTTTGAGCCTATGCTTGAAAAATTGAATCTTGGTTATGATCTGATCGTAGCATCGCGCTTTCAAAATGGAAGCACTGTAGAAGGCGTACCTTATCATCGCCAGCTTATGTCCTTAGTCATGTCGTATCTTTTCCGCCTCGCAGGGCGGGTAACAAATATCCGTGACTATTCCTGCGGATTTCGAGTTTACAGAGGATCACTTTTTCAAAAAATTAGTGGCTATACTTTCAAAAAAAGAAGCTTCGCTTGTATGGTCGAGTTGCTGATGGTCTGCGATCGACAAAAAGCGCAATGCTGTGAAATACCATTTACTCTACGTTATGACAAAAAACTAAGTGAATCGAAAATGCGAGTCTGGTGGACAATTCGCGAAACACTTAGCGTGCTGTTTGTCTGCAAAAGTCATCACCGCCCTAGCTAGTTTTGCTGAAGCTCCTTCAAAATTGGTTCGATCAACTTCATAGATCCGTAGCACGTAAAGTGCACTCCATCGTTCCAATACTTAGGCGATCCATCATCACCATCAATACCGTTAAATGTATCGTATACCTTTACTTTAGCATTTAAACCTTCGGATAGATTTTTCAGCTTCTGAATCCATTTCTCATGATGTTCGTAAATATCAAAATGCTCGATTTTTAGCTTTTGTAAAAATACTGGATTATAAGGAATGATCACAACGACGACTTCAATCCCCTCGCCCTTCAACTTCGAGACCTGCTCAACGAGACGATTCCACGCACTTTCACTTTGTGGATATTTAATCGGCCCAGTTACATAGTTTTGATATAGCATCTGAACTTCACGCGCCAGACTCTCAGGGGTTTCTTTTCCTTTATAATCCGGCTTCATGCAGTCCTCGTATAAATCGCTGCCCGGACCATTATCAATTTTTGTGCTTCGCATGTGCTGCAGATGAAAAAGAGAAGCTTCAGTCGTATTGTGGTCAATAAGCGACTGCCAGTGAGAAGCCGTGATCCAAGGGTTAGCTATTCCCGACTCTGTAGGCAAATACTGACGAAGTGCTTCTGTATTTTTGATATTGCCATCGACATTTTCAGAAATAAGCTCAAAGTAATCCGCAAACCAAATAACTCTTTTAAGCTTTGTTTTTTCTTTCGCCATGTTACTAAAAATAATCTTAGTCATGACCTCAGCGCCTTCAGTCGCACCATTGATCGTTTTTAACCCAGTCACCTGCTCCACCCATTGTGGCGGTGTAGTCTGCGCTCTTGAAGAACCTAAAATCAATTGTTCTGCCTCAGGATGAGCAACAATCGTTTGAGCTGTTTTATAATAGGTATTCACACTGGACTTCTGAAGGTCCACCTCAGGACAGCTATAATAGCAACGAGGATCCACCTTATAATTAAACAAAGCGATTCCACCCAATAGAACAACGATTGAGAAAAGTAACAAATAGAGGGCTTTCAAAGACGGCATTCAATCCCCCTAGAATTGGAAATAGAGGAATGGAGATTCCTCGCCCATGTAGGTTAGACAAATCACAAACATAAAAGCCAACAGAAGGACACGCCATGCCGTCGGCTTGAACTTAATTTCCCAGGTATTGCGAGCAAACAGAGCAATCGGCAAGGCCAACGCTAATGCTGCAAAGAAACGATCTTTGTGTTTGGTCGCGATAAACATCACATCCCAACTCACATCTCCATTCAACATGAACACTTTTGAAAGCCACAGCCCCGCCGTATGCAAATCCGGCGCTCTAAAGAATACCCAAGCCACGTTCACAGCTAGGAAAGTCAAACCCCACTTTAGATGCTTAAATCTAAAGATGTCCCAACCGCGATTTGTAAAGAAACGCTCGATAAGCAACAATCCACCGTGCATACAACCCCAGACCACATAGGTCCAAGCAGCTCCATGCCATAATCCGCCGATTACCATAGTCAGGAACAAATTTCGATAGGTCTTAAGTTTCCCCGCGCGATTTCCACCCAAAGAAATATACAGATAATCACGAAGCCATGCCGACAAACTGATATGCCACTTTTGCCAGAATTCGGTAATCGACTTAGCTTTGTACGGAGAATTGAAGTTTTGCGGGAACTGGATATTCATCATGAGCCCCAAGCCCACGGCCATATCCGAATAACCGCTAAAATCAAAATACAACTGCATGGTGTAACCCACCATCGCAAGCCACGCCTCTCCCGTCGAGAGCTGCGCCATACTACCGATCATAGGATCGATCACGATCGCCAAGCGATCCGCGACAAGCATCTTTTTAGTCAGACCAAAGATAAAGAAGTAACAGCCCTTCCAAAAGTTTTCGGCCTTAAAGAAATATGTTTCAGAGGCCTCGAGCTGGGGAACGATCACGTTATGACGAACTAACGGACCTGAGATTTGATGTGGAAACAACGTTACATAGCCCGCAAATTCCAACAAGTTAGCGTGAGCATCTGAAGTTTTACGATAAACGTCGATCACATAGGACATCGACTGAAATGTGTAAAAGGAAATACCAATTGGCAGCACCAGAGCAAGATGAGGCAGCATCTCTTGAGAAACACCCGCACCTTGAAACACTCCATTCACAGACTCTGCAAAGAAGTTGTAATACTTAAAGAATCCCAGAATCGATAGATTCGAAATCACACTGGTCAGCAAAAGACCTTTGCGCATTCTTTGCGTGCGAGCGTAGTAAATTCCTTTGGCTAAGTAGAAATCTAGGGCAACTGTAAAGAGTAAAAGGAAAACGTAGGTTTTACTCCAGTAGGCATAAAACACCACGCTTGAGAAAAATAAGAACCACAACTGAAGGTTCTTTTTCGTAATCAGATAATAGCCCAACAAAGTGAGCGGCAAAAATAAGAATAAGAACGAGTACGAATTAAATAGCATGGCCGCGAAACTATAAAAGAGCTTTGCGGGGATTCCAACTTTCATAAGGGATTATGCTGAGCATCAAGGCATAACATTGGTTAGTTGTGCTTTCCCCCAACTAATTGAATCATAGTGTTATGATCGCTTTGATAATCCCCTGCTACAACGAAGAAAAACGTCTACAAATTGATGAGTTTTTGAAGATCCAGAATCAAGGCTTGGAGTTTTTCTTTGTTGATGACGGCTCCAAAGACCAAACCGCGCAGATGATTGCAAAGCACGCGAAAACTCACCCCCATATTCACCTGGTCCGCCTTGAAAAAAATGGCGGAAAAGCCGAAGCCGTACGTCGTGGTATGCTGGAAGTTCAAAAACTATCTAATTCAGAGCGATTCACTTGGATTGGCTTTTGGGACGCGGACTTAGCAACGCCGTTGAGTGAGCTTTCTAAGATGCTTCAATATGCAAGCCTGTATGGACACATCGATTCGATTTGGTGCAGCCGCGTTTATCGCCTAGGCGCTGACGTACAAAGATCGCAGCTACGCCATTATTTAGGACGTGGCTTCGCAACCCTTGTGGGAGAACTGCTAAAAATTAAAAGCTATGATTCCCAGTGCGGAGCCAAACTTTTCCGTCCAAGCACAATTCAAACGGCATTTTCTGAAAAGTTCATCGGCAAATGGGTTTTTGATGTCGAGATTTTACTAAGACTAAAAAATTTCGTCGTGATCGAGTACCCGGTGACTGTATGGAAAGATGTCCCCGGATCTAAAGTGAAAATTCACCGCGAGATCTTCAGAGTCTTCTGGGAAGTTCTAAAGATCCGCAAAAAATATCTTAAATCTTAAAGCGGATAAGCCGCCATCACTTGCTGAAGGAATTCCTTATTCCCTCTGGTTAATAAAACCCCAGAATTGAAAACCTGGTGACCCTTCGTATGAACGCCAACAATAAGACTTTCCCCTTGAGGACCTGCTACGATAATAGCACTGCCACTCATGCCACCAAACGTATCACAGCTATACTGAGGCAACAACGGCAAGACATTGGGAACATAGAAATCACAAGCAGCGATCCACATACTGCCTTGAGATTTATCACCAGGATATCCCGTTATTGTCCCAGCAGCTTTGTAACCACCCAAGATCGAAGTGTGCGAAACAAAACCTTGCAGGTCCCAACCGATTTTTAGCCAGCCCGTTTTTAATCCAATCGGTTCTTTCAAAACCAAAATCGCGATGTCTTGTGTATCATCACCTTGCAAATACGTTTGCGGCACGTGAATCATTTCAACATTGGCACTTCCATAGGGTTCATAGCCCTCACTGCGTGCAGGTGTGAATTTAGTCACAGGCATCCAAGATTTAGCACCCTGATCATAAACACAGTGAGCAGCTGTCAGCACTAAGCGCGGGGAAATCATAGTCCCAGTACAAAAGTTTTCGATCTGACCAATCATGCGGAATGCAGCACTTGTCGTATCAGAAACAGGCATACGACTAAGCTCACCCACAACAGAGGCTTGAGTGCATACCGAACTCATCAAAAGAACGAACAGAACTAAGTTTTTCATAGACCACAGTTTTGAGGCATCCACTGTGAATTGTCCATGGGAGGGCTAAACAGCCCTAGGATTTTGAAAATTATTCGAGAGGCGACTATTACTTATCCGAAATAGTCGCGATACCACAAGGCTGTTTTCTGGATCACTTCAGGCAGTTTGATTTGCAGCTGCCATCCTAATTCCATAGTCGCCTTATCGCTATTGAGTAAGCCGTGCACAGATAAACCGTCAGTTGATCCCACCCCAGAATCCATCGCAACGCCTCGGCCTTGGTAGCCACCTTTAAAAGCTTCTGCGACCTGCCCCACGGTCGCTTGATAAGCACCCGTTGGACCAAAATTCCAAACGCCAGCAGCCTTCGGGCCTTGAGAAAGTAGCCCCTCCGCCAACGTCACTAAAGCATTTACAGCATCATCGACATGCATCCAAGGTCTTAAAGAACTTGGATTTTTCAGAGGCAAATCCAATCCTGCCTGAGTCGCTTGCGCCAGTTGCCAGATGAAACTTTCAGGAGAAAAATCTCCCCCGCCGATCACCGCCCCCATTCGAGCCGAGGCCAAAGCAATCTTGTGCTTATTATATTTGTCAGGAGAAAAAACGCTGTTCAAATAGGACTCAAGAATCAAATCCGTACATGCCTTAGCTGTCGCAGCCGGAGAACTTCCTGCGAGAGGATCTGTTTCGACGGCAGGCTCATTCGCAGAGCGCTTAGAGCGATAAACCTTGTCTGAAGATAACAACACCACAGCACGCACCGTCGCTGTTTCTCGCAAGGACTCAAATAAATTGATTGTGCCCATCACTTGAGAGGCATAGGTCTCAGGAACCATATCCCAAGAATCACGCAACCCACCGCCACCGGCTAAGTGAAAGACCACTTCGGCTTCTGAATACTCCAAAGCGGACTTTAAAGACAATCCATCACGAACATCACCAAACGTTGATGTCATGCCTTGTGCGACATTTGCGACTTCAAAATAACTGGGATTGGTTGTAGGAGAAAGAGAGTATCCGAATACTTGAGCGCCGGCTTGTTTTAAAGCCGCCGCCAAATGACTGCCGCGAAATCCTGTGTGCCCAGTTATGAAAACTCGGCGCCCTTTCCAGGATTCAGAGATCATCCACGAAGCCCTTGCTCAACACCTTCACCGCGATGAGTAGGATGCACCCAAAGAGTTTCATTGCCTTCATATTGCCAGAAAAAACCCACAGGATCCGTATCGTGAATAGCCACGCGAAGTTGACCGTTACCTTCTGTTGCTTTCATCTTAAGTAAAGTCTGAGACAACGAAGCTTTGTTCAAAACACCCGTACCTGATGCAGGAACGCAGTGCTCTTCATACATACGCGCAAGCAATGAAAGCTCAACAAGATTGAACATGGATTCACGAATAAAATATTTGTCAGAATGAAATGATTGCATCCCTTTATTCTAGAAAAGGGATGCATGACATTCAAGAGCTTATTCAGCTAGACCTGGGACCACCTCGACCTCGGAAAGATCCATTCCGAAATGAGCTGGCATCTGGTGGTCTGTTTTAATCCATACGGGACGTTTTCCGGTGCGCTGACTTTCCCGGTACTGGCGATGTGCTTTAAGTGAAGCTAATACATTCACGGCATTGGCGACAAGCCAACGAGCTGGCACCATCATCGCTTGACTAAAATCATTCACCCGATGAACAGCCGACATTCTTTGAAGGATTCTTAAAAACATTGCTCCTGCATTAAACATCAAAAGTACTGAAAAGAACTCCGTCTGTAAAAGCGGCGGTATTTCGCCATCCATCAACTGCAGACCGATCATTCCAAAAAGCACTACCAAAGAGAGAACCGTCAGCACACTGCACGCAGGCCCTTTACGATCTCGAAGCAGGAAATACTTATCTACAATACTTCCATTCCACTGAATATTATCAAGTCCCTGATAAGCAATCCCGAGAGTCCAACGAGACTTCTGACGAACACTGGCTGCAAATTTATTCGGGAAATATTCACGAGTGGCGATAAATTCCTTGTGACCGTCCTCGTGGAAAATTTCAGCGCAGACGAATTTGGATTTAAATCCTAAAGGTTTTGCGATAATTCCTAGATGATAGTCTTCTGTGAGAGTGTCTTCCTTCATTAACTGTCCATCTTGCAAAGACATCATGGTTTTTACAAACTCCCGAGAGATGCAAGTTCCCACGCCTGCCGAGGGAATTGCCGCCCCCATCGCCTGACGAACCAAAAGATCCTTGGTGTGGGACTCGCTGAATTCGTCAATATAGACTCCACCGACTAAGGATGTCTTTGGAACATCAAATGAAAATACAGGGATTTGAATAAAGTCTGCTTCCAAGCTTGAATAGTTTAAAAGCGTAAAGGCGTGAGGATGAACGACATCTTCCGAATCTTGCAACAAAAGAAGGTCCATGGTTTTTCCAGTGACTTCTTCAGATGCAATAATCTGGCGAGCGATTTCGTTCAGCATCTGTCCCTTAGAGGTTGGCCCCGGCTCTGAATTCACCACCACGACAACCTTATCAGGATATGCTTTTTCTAAGCGTGAGGCCTCCTGCCAAGTCTCTGTATCATTAGGGTAAACACCCAGAAAGAAAGTATAGTTATCATAATCAATCCCACGAATATTTCCGCGAATCATGGGACCAATGACCTCGTATTCCTTCCAATTTGCGATCATGATCGCGATATGTTTCTGGGGAAGCTCCTTCATTTCTTTTAGAGCCGAAGGACTTAAAATCGTTGGGCGAAGTCTTTTAAGGAAAGCGATAAGATCAATAAATAGATCATCCAGAATAAAAATACTGGTTGCGATCACTACGATGTACGTCAATGTTGAAAAAAGATCTGCAAATCCAAGTGAAGTCATTAGAACTGACCTCCGAGAGCAAGTAAGCCTTCTAGCTCTCCATTAGACACATGCTTTTGAAAGGGATGATAGACCAGTGCACTTACGCTCCATGATTTCTCGGACCATGTGGTGCGCCCACCAGCACGCCATTCAGTCATCGTGGGACCTAAGTCATCACTGTTGCTGACTCGTTGATAAACTTCACCGTAAGCATCTAAAGAAATTTTTGGATGAGCAAACCAACGGTAACCCTGCTTCCACCATACTAGCGTCACGGGTGTTGGATCTAAGCGCGGCACATATGACGACTCGAGATATCCCTCGCTAAAATTTTGAGTCATCCCTAACATCCACAAACGACCTGCACTGAAAATCATGCGAGGATCCCAGGTTGTGGTTTGGGGTTGATCATTCACCGCCATCGTCGAACGATAACCTATTTGGGTTTGTAGCTTTACTCCGGGAACAAATTGAAATTGCAAACCCACATTCGGGTTAAAAGTATTGTCATAGTATTTACCGAGAGCACCTGGAGATTGATACTGGATGTTTGCACCGACATAGGCAGATAAACCCACAGATCCTAAATTGCGAAGTGGCTGATAGTATCGCAGACGAGAATCCGTGACGAAATCGTAGTCGTAATAATAGCTGCTTTCCGAATACAAATCGAAGAAACCTTTACTTAAGATTGAACTCGCCGACTCTGCCGGCATGGAAATTCTGGAGGCCACGTCAGGACCTGCGGCTTCAATATCACCGCCTTGGGACTGAGCATTTGTGTGAGTCGAGATTAACAGCAAAACTGCGCTTAATATTCTAAGAGAAACTTTCTTCATTTATTCTCCGATCTGAGTGACGAAGAACTGAAATTAAAGGAAGAGAAATCCAAAGAGGAGTTACACGCAGGAAAGTCCATGGCAGTTGTTGGAATACAAATTAGTTAGCAACTCTTAGTATGATTGTTCGCATCGAAACGCCGCGTATATCATTTATCATTTGTTAGGAGTAACGTTGATGGCATGAGTGAAAGAATAGAAATCGAATCAAATGTCATGGATGATCGCCACACCAGTGGTTATCTTGAAATCAAAGTTTTTAATCCTGCAGACAAAACCCGCACGGCTCTTAAGAAGCTTGCGATCTGGTGGGGTCTTTCGATTTTATCGATCCTCATCCCCGTCTTTCACTTTGTGCTGGTGCCGCTATTTTTCTTTCTAGGATTTTTCTTTGCCAGAAAAGGCTACATGTCCGAAGGACAAGTGCTAAGCGGTCAAACAGCCTGCCCTCACTGCGGAACAGAAATCAAAGTAGGTAAAGGCGAATTGAATTGGCCCGTAACCGAAATCTGTCAAAGTTGTGCTCGCGTAGTCCGAATGGAAAAAAAGGAAGCTTAGAGCTTCCTTTTTTATTTAGCCAAAGCGGCCAGTGATGTAGTTTTCTGTTTTCTGATCTTTTGGATTCGTAAAGACTTGGTCGCTTGAACCAAACTCCACCAAGTCCCCCAAGTACATGAAGGCTGTGTAGTCAGAAACACGGGCTGCTTGATGCAGACTGTGTGTCACAATCGCAATCGTTACGTCTTTACGAAGCTCTTGAATAAGTTCTTCGATATGACGAGTGGAAATAGGATCTAGTGCTGACGTTGGCTCATCTAGAAGCAAGATCTCAGGCTCTGTCGCTAGGGCGCGAGCAATACAAAGACGTTGCTGCTGACCACCTGACAAAGCGGTTGCTGAAGAGTGCAAGCGATCTTTGGCTTCAGCCCATAGACCCGCTTGCTGCAAAGATTTCTCGACACGTTCTTCGATGAAGGCTTTCTTTTTAACGCCGCGAACTTTCAAACCGTAAGCTACGTTTTCATAGATACTTTTTGGAAATGGATTTGGTTTTTGGAAAACCATTCCGATACGCATGCGTACTTCCATAGGATCAATGTCTTTACCCAAGATATTGATATTATCTGGATGAAGATTGATTTGGCCTTGGTAGTGAGCATTTGCATAAAGGTCATGCATACGATTGAAACAACGAAGAAGCGTTGTTTTACCGCAACCAGATGGTCCAATAAGCGCCGTTACGCGGTTCTCATAAATTGGCAGAGTGATACCGTTAAGCACCTTTTTCTCTCCGTAAGAGAACATCAAATCTTTAACTTCGGCTCTAAGTACTAATTCACTGCTCATAATCTACCACTTCATCTTTTTACGGAAGCGTGAACGAAGCCAGATGGCTCCGCCATTCATAATCAACGTCATCACTAGTAGCACCACACCCGTTGCTGCCGCATTCGTGTGGAAAGCTGTCTGTGGACGTGACAACCAGTTAAACATTTGGATCGGCATTACCGTGAACGGATCCATCAACCATTTCAAATTCAAATAAGGCAAATGTGCATCAATTGGTGATGTCGGCAAGAACGCGATAAACGTCAAGGCACCAATAGTGATCAAAGGAGCTGTCTCCCCGATCGCACGCGATAAAGAGATGATCACACCCGTAAGAATACCACCAGAAGAGTATGGCAAAATATGATAGCGAATTGTCTGCCACTTACTGGCACCCATCGCATAGCTCGCTTCACGAATGATGTTTGGAATTGAACGAATCGCTTCACGAGTGGTTACGATGATGATCGGTAACACCAACAGGCCCAACGTTAAACCCGCTGTCAGGATACTTTGACCAAGCTTTAATTTGTAAACGAAAAGTCCCAGCGCCATCAAACCGTAAGTGATCGAAGGGATACCGGCAAGATTGATGATATTTAGCTCGATCAAACTCGAAACCCAATTTTTCTTAGCATACTCTTCCAAGTACACCCCTGCTGCCACTCCCAATGGAATCGCACAGAAGGCCGTTGTCAGCATGATACAGAAAGAGCCCACCCACGCAGACAAGATCCCGGCTTTTTCTGGGAAACGCGATGGGAAGTTCGTGAAGAACGCATAATCAATACGAGGAACACCTGTGATTGCAAGATCCACGATCAACGCAAGCAAAGTCACTAACGCAAATAAAAGAGCCAATAAGCCAGCCAGTGCGAATGCGAAATCCCACAATTGACGGCGTTTAATATTGGCAAGAAGGTCGGTTCTCGCTTCCATCTATTCCTTCTCCTGAAATTTCTTACGCAGCCATAGGCCGATAATATTAAAGCATAACGTTAAGCACAGAAGGCTTAAACCTGCGACATAGATCGATTGATAGCCGATAGATCCATGGGGAAGATCACCAAGGGCAACCTGCACGATAAAGGCTGTGATGGTTGCTGAAGGCTCTAAAGGATTCAAAGTCATGTTTGGCTGCATACCTGCGGCAATCGCCACAACCATGGTTTCTCCTAAAGCACGGGAGATACCCAAAATATATGCAGATGTAATACCTGAGAACGATGCCGGGATAACAACACGGAAAGCTGTCTGCATACGAGAAGCACCCACTGCAAATGAAGCCTCACGCAAATGCGCAGGCACAGATCTCATCGCATCTTCACTGAGGGAGCTGATGTAAGGGATGATCATTACACCCATCACTAAGCCCGCAGACAAAACGTTAAAGCCCCCCATCGATGGGAAAACTTTTTGCAAAAGTGGAGTTACGAACAAAAGAGCGAAATAACCATAGACAACTGTTGGTACCGCCGCCAAAAGTTCCAAGATAGGTTTTAATACTTCACGTACACCCGGAGAAACATATTCGCTTAAGAACGCCGCCGCCACAGTTCCCAGAGGAATTGCCACAAGCAATGCAATGATCGTCGTCAGGAACGTACCGCTCAGAAGAGGTAAAATCCCATAGTGAGCATCCTCAAAAAGAGGCGTCCACTGACGATCCGTTAGGAAATCCCAAATACTTACGTGTTGGAAGAATGGGATACTTTCTGTCACCAAGATACCTACGATACCCATAGTAACAAAAACAGAACTTGCCGCAGCCAAAAACAAAATGCTTTCGATAATACGCTCTTTCAAACGGCGCATACGACGAACAGGATGATCGGCAGAGGTAAATTCAGAAAGTTTCTTAAGTTGCTTTTTACTCACGATACTCTTCTTACTGCGCGGTTTCACGTTTCATCAGCTGATCAATTTTGATGCCGATTTCTGTGTGACCGCTAAATACCGTGCCGAATTTTTTCGTTTTAAGATGATCTTGGCCAATTGTGTAAGCTTCCAAAGGAAGTGGCACGTACTTCACTTCTGGAACAATTGTCGGAGAGTTTTTCATGTAGAAATTAACAAATTCAACGATCTCAGGTTTCGCCAAGGATTTCTCAGCAACATAAATAAAGACCGGACGAGAAAGTGGGAAGTAATCCCCCGACTCAACCGTTGCACGACCTGGAATAACGGGTTCGTTCTTTTTAGGGGCTTTATCGCCACCCACAACAGGAACGATACGAAGCTTGCTGATATTTTCTTCCGCATACGCGAGAGGAATATAACCAATAGCATTGGCATCGTTTGCAACGCCCATAACCAATGTGTTGTCGTCTTCAGATGCTGTGTAATCACCACGAGAAGACTTAGATTTACCAACAACTGCTTCCGTAAAATAATCGAAAGTTCCAGAGTCAGATCCAGCACCAAAGAGTTTCATTTTCTCTTTCGGCCATTCAGGATTCACATCACTCCAAAGCATAACTTTGCCTTGAGCTTTCGGCGACCACATCGTTTTAAGCTCAGCCACAGTGATAGATTTTAACCATTTATTTTTTGGACTGACGATAATTGCCGTTGCATCGTAAGCAATTGGCAATTCAAGAAAACGGATGCTTTTTTCGCGGCACTTTTCAAGCTCGCCTGTTTGGATCGGGCGAGAAGCATTTTGCACATCGATTTCACCACGGCAGAATTTTTTAAATCCGCCACCAGTTCCTGAGATACCAACAGTCACGCGAACTTTTCCGCGCTTAGATGTCTGGTATTCTTCGGCCATGGCCTCAGTGATTGGGAACACAGTACTAGACCCATCAATACGGATCACCGGCACTTGTGCATTCACAGTTTTTGTAAAAAACAAAGATGCTGAAAATATAAGCAAAGATGCTGTAACTTGAAGAGCTTTCATACACTTTTCCATTGGACCGGAATCTATCACGGTCATTTTCAGTGAATTGTTAAGGTTTGATTATGATTTAGCCATTTTGCGTTATGAGGGTCATCAGGTTATCATAAATAACAATATGCCTAGTGATATCCTAAAAAACCGCCAGAATCTGATAGAGCAAGTCTTCGACATCCTGCCGAGCTCCGTTTATCTATTTGATGTCACTGCCGGCACCATGTCTTGGTTCAATGAAAACGTTGCTACTCGCTTTGGATGGACCCAGGAACAACTAAGAGCAATGGGTCATAATTACTGGCCAACAGTGATGCACCCTGACGACCTACCGACTCTGTTGAAGTCACGTGAGTACGTTATAAATAAAATGAAGGACGGCGAAGTTTTAAATTTTGAATATCGCTTTAAAGACGCTTGGGGCAATTATCACTGGGTTGATGATCGTATCACGATTTTTCAACGCGATGAAAATGGCAAACCTGTCAGCGTCGTTGGTATCGCCGCCGTCATCGATGAACAAAAAGCCCACGAAGAGAAACTGACGAACGCTCTCGATAAACTGACTTTGTCACTTGCTGCTGCAAATATGGGCACGGTTGAATACAACTCAACCACTGAGGAAACTGTTTGGGATCAACGCACCTATGAGCTTCACGGAGCAGATCCTAAATTAAGTGCACTAGAAGCCTATCGTAAACACATCTATGAAGAAGATCGCGCTTCGGCGAGTGCACAATTCCGTGATGCCTATCAAGCGAACAGCCAGCAAGTCTATATTAAGTATCGCGCCCGTCACGATGATGGTTCCTTAAGATATATCAATATCTATGGCAAGTTTCATGAGTCACCGGATGGTCGCAAACTCAACGGTGTTGCTTGGGACTCCACTCGTGAAATTCAATCTGAACAGCAAGTGGCCGAGGCTCAGGCGAAAATGATTTCGGCTGCGAAAATGGCAGCATTGGGCGAAATGTCTGGCGGTATCGCCCATGAGATTAACAATCCTCTGACTGTGATCCAAGCACGCTCCTTTCAGCTGACTCAAATGGTGGAGCAAGGAAAAATCGATCCTGAAAAAATCAAACAGGCCGCTGAAAGCATCAGTAAAACGGCTGACAAGATCGCAAAGATCATTAAATCCCTTCGTTCCTTTGCACGTGAAGGCGGAACTGATCAGTTTGAATTAGTACCGGTGAATATGCTGGTCAGTGAAACACTAGAGTTCTGTAAAACACGTTTTTATAACTATGGAGTAGAGCTTACGGTTGAGCCGATTGACGAAGATTTTGAGATCGAGTGCCGTGTTATTCAGATTGAGCAAGTTTTGCTAAACCTATTGAATAACTCTTTCGATGCCGCTCAAAATTCCGAAGAAAAATGGATTCGCGTGAAGGCCGAAGAGTATGTTGATTGCATCGACATCAAAGTGATCGACTCTGGCCCACGTATCCCTGACGACGTTGCAAAAAAAGTTATGCAACCTTTCTTTACCACCAAAGAACTTGGTAAAGGCACAGGATTGGGCTTAAGTATTTCAGCGGAAATTATGAAAAATCATAAGGGCGAGTTATTTATCGATCGGAAGGCTGAAAACACAACCTTCGTGATGCGCATTCCTCGCCTTCAGTAGATTGACTCGGGCGAGAACTGAAAGCCCGCCTCCGGGCTCCAATCGATTTTATACACGACGCAATTTGGGATCGGTAAAGCTTCCTGTAAATCAGGACGAAGCGAGTGCAAGAAACGCTTTAACATCAAGCCGTGAGTGCAAAGGCCTGCGACTGAAAAGTCAGTTCCTTCACAGAAATCTTGCAAACCGCTCTTAAAGCGCTCAATCGCATCAACAGCACTTTCGCCGTTGGCATAAGTAAATTCAAAATGTTTGACCTCATGAGAAGTCCACTTAAGCCAGTTATCCATACCGTGCTTTTCGCAAATTTCATCTTGAGTCAGCCCCTCGATATCCCCTAAGAAAACTTCGCGGAAATTTTTAGAAGAAAAAGTGGGCGCATTGAGATTTTCATTGGCGATTTGCGCTGTCTGCTGAGCTCGGCAAAGATCACTGCTCGCCATAATTTCCACTGGATTTTCGTGAAAAAAAGATTGCAAACCTTGAGCCTGCTTTTTGCCCTCGTCATTGAGTGGAATATCGGAATGCCCTTGCATGCGACGAAGAAGATTCCAATCTGTTTGACCGTGTCTGAATAGATAAATTGTTTTTCTCATGGCTTAGAGCATTGAATCACTTGCCACAGGGATTTAAAAGAGAAAAGATATCTTCATGCACAAGATAATCAAAACTTTACGACAGTCTTTTGAGTCCTTGGTTAGCACGAAACTTCTTCTTCTCACTTTCATTCCGCCGATTCTTGCTTTTATTGCGGTCTTTGCTGTGTTCTTTCTATTTTGGAGCAGTTGGACGATTGGGCTAGAGGGGTTTTTGCAAGGTCTTTGGCCTTTTCAGTGGCTTCATGACTTCACGGGAGCGGAAGGATATGTCGACGCCATCGCCGCGATCCTATTAGTCCTTCTTTTTGTGCCGGCATGTTTTTTAGTCGCTCTAATTTTAGTTTCAATTTTTGTTTTGCCGGTGGCCTTAAAGTGGATCGTCGAAAAGGACTTTCCTCATCTCGAGAAGAAACATGGCGGAACTCTTATTGGCAGTCTGTGGAATGTCCTTTACGCAACGGCCTTGTTTATCTTTTGGTTCGTTGTAACTCTTCCCCTATGGCTCCTACCAGGAGGCCCCCTGTTAGTGCCACTGAGTCTGACTTCTTGGCTCAATAAAAGAGTCTTTTTGTACGACGTTTTACAGGACTATGCGAGCGAGGAAGAGCGAATCATCATCGAGAATAAAGAGGCAAAACCGCTCTTTGGAATGGGTCTCCTCCTTGGAATCTTTTCCTATATCCCGTTTGCTTTGTTCTTTATTCCGGTCTTTGCGGCGATCTGTTACACCTATTACGGTTTAAAAGCACTTACAGACCTGAGAGCTAAGAAATCCTAAGAACATTCGCAAAGCCAGGGTGGCTTTTTGGGGTCAAATAGGCTATCTTGCGCCCGTGAGCAAATGCAGTCAGGAACGTAAAAATATTGATATCGACACGCTGGAAGAGCGTGTTCGCAAAGCTGGGATGAAACTTACCCAGCAGCGCAGTCAGATGCTAAAGATCCTTTTGCATCATCCTGAACCTATTTCTGCTGATGAAATCTTTAAAAAAATTGGCGGAAAAGATGCGGGTGTCGATCTAGTTACCGTCTACCGCATTCTTAAAAAATTTGAAGAAACATTGTTGGTGAATCGTCTGGAATTCGGTGATGGCGTTGCTCGTTTTGAGCTGACACTTGAATCTGGTCACCATCACCACCATGTTATCTGCCGCAACTGTCAGCGCGTGGAAGCTCTGCATATCTGCGATCTTGATCAGCACATCCAAATGGTTGAAAAAATGGGCTACAAACAAGTCTCCCACCGTCTGGATTTCTTTGGCCTTTGCAGCCAGTGCCAGTAGTAACTCACCTCTACAGACTGTAACGAGTGAGATCTAAGTATCCCGCATTGACCGGATCAAAATCTTTATAGACGGCTTGCAGTTCATCGTATGATTTCCAAAAATTTGGATTCTGACGACGTACACCCCATTTATCCACCATCGCTTCATAGCCCTTGGCGTTTTTAATCTTCGTCACGTCTTTAGCAAAACGAGCGACGTCTTTTTCTTCCATTTCAAAAATCATATTCGGATAGGAGGCCCAAAAACCTTCTCTTAAAGTCAGAGTGTCTTCAGCTGGAGCCATACGTAATGACTCACCTAAAATCCAAGAGATGTTTTCATGCTCTTTATTGTGAATAAGAGTGAAGACGCGGGACCTCTGCGACGCTGATTTAATCAAAACGAAAGCCACATCAGGGAAATATCTAGAAAATCGAGTTTCGCTCACAGCTGGAATGGCAGAAATCTTGCGAAGTTCTTTTTCAATTCCCTTAGCCTCCACAGTGAGCTTTAAGCTTTCCGGGGGAGCCACATTTCGCCAGTTGATATCATCAAGCTGTCCGCGCACGGTTGCATTCATGCGATAGAAAAGAATTTTTTCGATCATTTGGCGTTTTGTTTTTTCACCTTCAGTGAAACGCACAGCCGTTGGTTCAGCTGATCCTACAGGAGGGAAAATATAGGCCATCTTTGCACTGGCAAGTAGCCCTTGGTACCACTCACGGCGATACTGCAAGCGTTGCTCTGGCGGAAGGAAGCGCAAGAACAATTCCTCAGCTTCCATACGAATCATATCCATATACACACGGGTTAAGAGTTGATGCCCGAGATTACCGAAGACATCGAAGTTCACGACAAGATTGTAAACCAGGCGCTCAAACAGTGGATAATCCAAAACAAATACTGTTTTTGAAAGATCCCCGACAGCGCCTTTCATCACGACCGCATTCTGATCGTGTCGGAATATTGTAAGGGCCGCATTTGGATTTTTATCATCGCCATTCCAAATGTCTTCCAAACTGTAACCGTCAGGTTTGATTTTTGCGAGTTCCTCACTGCGTAGCTTACGGTAGGCTTCGCGATGATCTGTGATGCGCTTCATATCTAAAGGAGCCGAACTAAATTCTACCTCGGAGCCAAACATTCCAGGAAGGCTAAGGAGAGGTGCCGCCGCTTTTTCGTATTCTTTCGAGTGAATCATATTATCAGATTCAGGAGAGATAAAGAACGTGTAGAACTGTTCTTGAATCGAGTTCACGGCCATTGAACCATTACACACAGGACCTTTAATAAAAGTCGCAACATGGTATTGAGCATCATCAAGTAGGAATTGATAGCGAGACTTCACAGGTATGTCTTGAAAGGCGATAAACGGATTTTCCGCAACTCCCGAAGCATAGGACGGAAGTTCCTTCACATCCCAGCCCTTGTGACTAAAAAGCTCCTTGAAGCGCTCAAGTTTGGCAGCATTGAATTCATAGGGCAGATGAGTTTTCGCGACAATGGTGCCGGGAAACTTTGCTAGGCAATACCAGAAGTCTTTCACTCCCGGATCGTCATTGGGCCGGCGTGTGGCAATCTCATCGGCTGCCTTGCAAGGCTGTTTTGATCTGATTAAGCGAAAAAATTCACGTTGCTCCTGCGGAAAATGAATGTGCGCTAAAAATAAATGCTCATACAGATAGCGACTGACAAGCTTTTGTCTTTTATCTTTGTGGTTTAGATATTTCTCCCAGTCATTAATCTGCGACTGGATTTTGGGGTTCATTTCCTTTGCTTTGGCTCGAGCTTCCGCATTGGGACCTGGAGCTCCTTTAGCGATCCACGAGGAAATTGTTTGAAGCTCCGCCTCTCGTAAAGCTGGCAGCCCATAGGGCATACCGATTTGTGGCTGATCCTTTTTTAGTTTTACGAACTCTCGCGGCGTCTGGGGGCAGACGTTACTTTCGTGCACCTGTACTTTAACACTTGATGAATTCACCTTGCGCAAGTTCAGCATCTGCATAAATAAATTGTCTTGTGGATCGTTGGAATTATGGACAGTGAAGAAGTTCTTAGCGCGCCACTCTTCCGTTGTTTTCGCGTCAATCCAGATTCGGGAAGGCTCAACACTTTTTGTCCTAGTGCCATCATAAACATTGAGTTTATTTGCACCGCGGGCAAAGCCCTCAAAATTTTGCAGATTCAACTGACAAGGAGCATTGAAACAGCTGTGACAAGCCAAACAGCGATTGTCAAAAAGAGGCTGAATTTTACTGCTGTAAAGGTCTTCGCCGGCGATATCCTGCCCCGAAGCCACTTGAATCCCGACGCTCAGTGAAAAAAGAGCCGAAATAAAACAGATTCCCAACGTCTTAATGAATTGCATCGCGCCATTCTCCCCTGTATTCTCTGCCCATAGTAAACACAAGTAAGAGGAATATCATGGAAAAAATCCCATTTGAAGTTGTCCAAGACTCTATCGACGTTATCTGCGGCATGACTTCTGAAACTGACCTAGAAAAAGCATCTGAGCACCTATTTGAAGTTCAACCTGATTTGGGCGGCTTTTTCATGGAATTTATCGAGGACATGAGCGAAGGCGCTCAAGACTTGGGATTCATGATGGCTTTGATCTTGAACCGTGCCTTTGAAGAAAAATACAAAAAACTTCGCGCGATCACTGAAGATGAAGTTGTCGCTCGCTTTGAAAAAGCTGAGCCTGAAATGGAATCTTATCTAAAAATGAACGATGAGATGATCGTGCAAATCCAAGAGCGCGCAAAGGCTGAAGGCCAACCGGAACTAGTAAACTACATGATCGAGGAGCTTTTCATGTCTCCAGATCTTGAGCCAGAGCTTGAAGCTGACGAACAAATTCACTTGTTCATGGTTTGTAAATTCTTTGTCGACTGCTTGAATGAAGTGGCAAAAGAAACTGCAAACGACATCGTTCGCCACTAGTTTTAGATAGATTTTAAAAAATTTGAGACCGGGATGAGAAATCATCCCGGTTTTTTTATGGCTTTTTCGGAGTGTCCATTCTGGCAATATAGCTTCTGCGAAACTTAAAGATCTCTTCCACATCACGACGTACAAATTTACTCGCGACCAACCATCCTAAATATCCCAGCGGCAGACGATAACGAACTCGGTCCGTCATAAGTGTTCCCCCCAGGAACGGCTTAAACTCATGCGTATGATGCCACAACTGATAAGGCCCTGACTTTTGGTTATCTACAAATCTAAAGGGTGGCTTCCACTCATCAATTTCTGTATTCCAATTTGCCGGTACCCCACGAATTTTTAATTTATACTGGATTGTGGTGCCCTGCTCGATTTCTTTGGTCGAAACAGACTGAATTTGAAAACTCAAACTTGGCGGAGTGATGGTTTCCAAATTATGTGGATCCTTGAAAAACGGGAAAATCTCTTCCGGAGCTTTAGGGATAAATTGTTCGGAGTAAAAAACCTCTTCGCCGTCTTTGTACGAGGCACAGATCTCATCCAAAGCGCCTCTTAAAGTTGGGAACTGAAATTTGAATCCCAAGGACGTGGCTTTTTCTGCGCTCCCGCGAATAGAAGAAAGAATGACTTCTGAGGCCTCTCCAAAAAGGAGCTTCAAAACTAACGGCGGAACCGCAGGACCGAGTTTTTTACCGACACTTGCCGCTAGTACTTCTGAAAACTCACGATTTGTTACCGGATGAGGACTGCTACCGTTGATCGGACCACTAAAGTCTTTATCTGTCAGCGATTGAGCAAACAAAGCTACGATGTCAGTGAGATGAATCCAACTCATCCAGTTTTTACCGTCCCCTAAGGCTCCGCCAACACCCGCGCGGAATGGGAATAGCATTTGTTCAAGGGCTCCGCCTTGTTTAGACAAAACAATACCTGTGCGGATAAGGACTTTCCGTCCTGGGGCTTCATTAGAGGCACGCTCCCAATCCTTAGAAATATCGGCTAAGAAATCGTTACCATGGACATGGGATTCTTTAAGAATTGTTTCACCGCAGTTTCCATAATACCCAATAGCAGATCCACCCACGAACACTTGCAGATTCTTAGGAAGACTCTTGACCAGATTTTCAGTAGCGGTGATACGCGAGCGATAGATTTCTTTTTTCTTTTCATCTGTCCAGCGAGTACCGACAACGGGCTCTCCCATGAGATTTACGACGCCATCAAAGTGCGCAAGCTCTTCTGGCTTTAGAGGCTCGTGTGGAAGATCACCCACAATAACTTCGCAAGGAAAAGGAAGAACCTCACGAGCCTTAGCGAGACTGCGACTGACAACAGTTATTTCATGGCCATCAGAGGCAAGCTTTTTTCCAAGCTCGCGGCCAATAAGGCCCGTCGCACCTGTGATTAAAACTTTCATTCTCACCTTCCTATTTCTTTAAAACCTTAGAGTAAGTTTGTAAACAACGACCACGGGCTTCTGCATGATCAATCATCGGTTCCGGGTATTTTTCTGTCCCGTATTCAGGAACCCATTTTTTTATGTACTCGTCATCAGGATCAAATTTTTTAGCCTGTATTTCAGGATTAAAGACTCTGAAGTAAGGGGCCGCATCACATCCAGATCCGGCAGCCCATTGCCAGTTTCCATTGTTAGCTGCTAAATCATAATCCAAAAGTTTGCTGGCAAAGTATCTTTCACCTTCGTACCAGTGAATTAACAAATGCTTGCAAAGAAAACTTGCAACCACCATGCGCACGCGGTTGTGCATAAATCCCGTCGCATTGAGCTCCCTCATCCCGGCATCCACCATCGGATATCCGGTCATGCCCTTACTCCATAGATCAAAATCTTTTTTAGATTTTCTCCAGGCGATTTTGTCGTATTCGGGACGGAAGCTCTGTTTTTCAACCTGGGGAAAGTGCCATAAGATTTGCATAAAAAAATCACGCCAAATAAGTTCGCTCAACCACACAGGGGAATACTTCATTCCCTCGCGTGCAAGCTCTCTTACACTCACTGTTCCAAATCTTAAGTGCATCCCCAGATGGGAAGTTCCCTCTGGGTTCGCCGGAAAGTCACGAGTCTGTGCATAGCCTTTTAGAATTTTGGGACTTATTTTTAAAGGTGGCAAATCGACTTCGGTTCTTTCAAACCCCAGAGACTTTAACGTCGGCATCTTTTGTACGGATGCCACCTTTGCAAAAGATTTCTTATACTTTTCTGTCGGATATGACTTTAAATAAAACGGCGTCAATGTTTTTAAAACATTGTTTTTATAGGGCGTATAGACTGTGTAGGGCTTCCCTTGAGTCGTGAGTATTTCGTCTTTCTCGAAAAGAGTTTGATCTTTATAGGATTTAAAAAAGACACCATTCTTTTTGGCAAAGCTCTCAACCGCCTCATCTCTTTTGCGGGCATAGGGCTCATAATCGTTGTTGGTGTAGATACCAGTAACCTTGTGTTTTTTAATCAACGCTTTTATGACGTCGAGGGGACTTCCGGGATGCACCTCAAGATCAGATTTAAGCTTTTGCAATTGGTTCTTAATATCCGCAACGGTGTCGTAAATAAACGTCACTCTGGCATCTTGAGGATCGTCCAGTTTAGTCAGGATCTCTGAGTCAAAGATGAAAATAGGAAGAACTGAGGAGTTTTCCTTTAACGCGTGATACAGACCCGCATTGTCATTCAAACGAAGGTCACGCCGAAACCAAAATAACACCATCAGAGATCCTTTTTGTCCAACGACAGGGTCATGCGGTGCGTGGACATTTAGGGTTTAACATTGATCAAGATCTTGGTAAAATTTTGAAGCATGGATGAGAAAAAGTCTGCCAAAAAACAATCCTCGGGCGCGTCAACTTCTAAGAAAGAAGATCCGGGACTTCATAAGATCAAGTCTTCGGTTTTCTCTCGCGGTCTTTCTATCGCCAAACTTACTATTCAAACTGGTGCATCGGTAGCAAGCCATGGAGTCACGACCGTTCTAAAATCTAAAGAGTTCAAGGAAGCTAACTGGAAAAAGCTTTTGCAAGACCAAGCGTCTAATATCAGCAACGAGCTGGGACAGCTTAAAGGCAGCCTTATGAAAGCAGGACAAATGCTTTCCATGTATGGCGAGCACTTCCTACCTCCAGAGGCTAACGAATTCTTAAAGTCTTTGCAGTCGGACTCCCCCTCTTTGAATTGGGCGGCAATTGAGAAACGCCTAAAAGAGTTACTACCTCCTGAAAAGCTTGCTGAACTTGAAATTGAAAAAGAAGCATTAGCATCGGCCTCTATGGGTCAGGTTCATCGCGCTAAGATCAAGGCCACTGGCGAATTGATCGTTTTAAAGATTCAGTATCCCAATGTGGATAAGGCCATTGATTCTGATTTGCGTGCGATTAAGACTTTGCTTTCTACATTGAAACTCGTTCCTAAAGATTTTAATACCGACTCCCTATTTGCTGAAATTCGCGAGATGCTTATTCAGGAAACTGATTACTTGCAAGAAGCTCAAGCTACAGAGGAGTACTACGAGCGCCTAAAAGGTGACCATAGATTTGTCGTGCCTCGTGTGGTTCGTGAATACTCGGGACCTAAAATCCTGGCCACTACTTTCGAGCGCGGCCTTCGCGCTGATGATCCGGTTATTCAGAGCCTCCCGCAGGAGCGTCGTAATCGCCTGGCGGTCAGCTTCTTAGATCACTATTTCAAAGAGATTTTCGAATGGGGCGTTGTACAGACAGATCCTCACAGTGGTAATTATCGCATTCGTATCGATCCCCAAGGTCACGATCAATTGATCTTATTAGATTTTGGTGCAACCAGAACCTATGACGATTCATTCTTGAAACCTTATCGTCAGATGGTGAAAGGATCTCTATTTAACGATCGTGAGCGGTTTATGGGAGCAGCCCTTCAGCTCGGATTCGTTCGCGAGAATGACAGCCCCGAATTGAAGGCTGTCTTTGAAGAATTCTGCTTTGAAACTGTTGAACCGTTTATCGAATTCAACGATCCACGCAATTCCAAGGGACAAATTGACGAGCAAGGAAACTATGATTGGAAGAACACGGATCTGCCTCAGCGCTTGTCTAAAAAGGTTTTCCAGATCGCCCGTCAGTTTTCGTTTAGATCTCCCCCGAGGGAAATTATTTTCTTAGATCGAAAAACTGGTGGGGTTTTCATTTTCCTTTCGATCTTAAAAGCAAAAATGCGTGGCCGCGATCTTTTGCTCAAGTACCTCAATAAAATGGATTAGTTTTATGTTACGTGCCTTTGCCCTGCTTACAGTTTCACTTCTTCTCTTTCTAACGAACTCGAACGCCGAAGGTTCTGCGAAGGCGGAAATACCTAATGTGGAATTAAAATCTCTGCCGGGAGAATCTTTAAATCAACACAAGGTTAAGTTTTCAGATTTAAAGGGCAAGGTTGTCTTGGTCGACTTTTGGGCCACTTGGTGTGGGCCTTGTAAAGAGGCTTTGCCGCACTATACGAGCCTTTTAAAGAAGTATCAGAAGCAGGGCTTGGTGATCTTAGCCATCAATGAAGATGATATCGCCAAAGACCGTGATGCTTATCTTGCGCAAACGCCTTATCCATTCCCTGTTTTTGCTGATGAAGGTAAGAAGTTTTTAGGTGCCTTTAATGTGGTGGCGATTCCGACCGTTTTTATCTTTGATAAAAACACGAAGCCTGTGACTTTCGTTCGCGGATTCGATGCGAAGAAAGCACAGGCCATAGAGAACACGATTCAAGAGTTACTTAAATCGAAGTGATTATTTGTTGTTATCTGCAAGACTGGTCTCGATATATGGAGCGAACCAGATATCGTAGATGTTGCCGGTTTTAACTTTTCCTTTAGCGTTTTTATATTTGAACGTTGCACGTTCGCGGATTTCTGCTTTGCCTGCCAAAGACTCAAGATTTGTTTCGTATTTCAGCGAAATACTCATGATCTTAGATGAAAGCTTCACGATCTCTTTTTTCTGAGATACGCCATCACCATTTTTATCCTGCCACAACACCAATCTGTTGAACATTTTGTCTTTAGAGTCGATCACGCCATCTTTATTGCTATCGAATTTCTTCAACGCTTCAAAGCCATTGCTGAACTCGATACCATCACCGAAAAGCTCATCTTTTTGATCGATTTTACCGTTGCCATCTTTGTCGAAAGCAACAAAGTATCCTGGGCTATTGGCTTCTGGCCAGTGGACTTTACCACCCGGATTTAGCGGGAATTCACTGACGTTCGTGAATTTTGGTATCTTGTCATCAAAGAAAACCATCAGTGGTGACCAGTAACCACCGCAGAAATTTGTTTCCCCTGGGAAGCTCACAAAGATCTCCATTACAGAGCGATCCGGTGATACGTTAACACCACCGAATGTCGCAGATACCACGCCATCCTTACCCATGAACTCGCCACAGCCGTATGTTGGAATTTTTGAAGACCAACCGTAAGCACCCCATACCGGGCCCGTATTACAGTTTTCAACGATCTGCTCGAACTCAGAACCTTTCAATACAATCTTACCGCTGTTGGATGTGTCGATCTTGCCGTTCTCATCCACGCTGATCCCTGTTGGAATTTTTGTTTTGAATTGTACGACATTTCCGTAAACCGCAGCAGTACTAGTAATCGTCGAAGTACCTGAAAGGACTTTGGCCTTTTCAGCAGACATAGTACTGATTTTCCCTGCATCTCCGGTACCACTAGCTGTTGCTACAATGGATGGATACTCAGCAAGAATAGTGTACTCTTTGCTTCCGACAGCGATTTTAAACTCACCACTGACTACGGAGCTTTTAGCCAATGGATTTGAAACTGCACGAAGATTTGTTGGGAAGCATGAGTTCACGATATTGATCGTCAATGAATCACGACCTGATCTGGTCACTGTTCCCGAGGCTGGTGCACCAACCACAGATTCGCCTGAACTCACCGAGTTCACGGCCATTGGAACATCTTTACTGACTGTGACGACACTGTTATCGTCAGCAGCCCAAGCTGCGCCACTTAGCAAGAGCAGACTGCTGCCCAAAGCGATGGATTTTCTCATAACGTTCCCCCTGATATCCAAAAACGACCAAATGGTTATTTCTTCTCTGCTTTATGTATCTTAAAGTAAATCATGCGTTTAAGCACGGAGTCTCGTCGTAAGACCATTTTTGAGACACCGTCTGCTAGCAACATGGGATTCTGAAACGCCCCATTTCGATACTCCGCCACCATGAGGTTGGCAGGAGCATCTTTATAGTCATTAGCATTTTTCTTTTCATCTTTTACGACATAATACTTAGCGATCTTAACGGCACGGAGACGGACAATGGTTTGCCCCCCTCCGACAGCAGGAACATTTCTTAAGAAATTATCTAAGCTCGTTATTGTCGTTCCAGTACTAGGTTGTGTTAGGTTAAACATCTTTGCTACGGAACTATCCAGCGACACAAGAGAGTCTCCGGCATTGGCTTGCACAGAACCAATGAAAATTGGACTGCGTGGAGGAGTCTTCATATCTACTGAACCCCCAACAATTGGGCGTATACGGCTGGGAGTATCGAACATCAAGCTAATGCCATCTTTCCAAAACCCTGGGCGGCCCCCGCTAGCTTCATTAGATATCCATTGACGATTTTTCGCGGCATTGAATGTTAATGAAGCAGGAGTGTTCGGATCCCCTGGGTCAGCGCCAACATCATAAGCCCATGTCGGGTCGTATGTAAGTAAAGATCCTGCGCTGGTATTTTGAGAGACCACTACAAATTCCGTAATCGCCCCATTTAATTTTAAAGTAACTTCGCGATCTGTATGACCTGACAAAATATTCAAAGTTATATCCGGATAATAATCGAAAAAGTTATTCCCGTTATCGTCTTTAACAACAATGTTATTATAGGCAATATCAATACCATTTAGATCTTTAAAGATAATACGCTCTGCCAAGTTTTGATCGATAGAGTCGTCGAGTTTCTTAATAAGCTCGTTCTGATCTTTTGTAACCTGCACCTGAGTGGCAACGACAATTGAAATCACGATGGCAGAAAGTCCGATCCCCACCATGAGTTCCGCAAGTGACATACCTTTTTGGTTTCGTAATATTCGCAACATCATTTTGCACTCACCACAAAGTTATAGTCTCTATGGGTTTCTCCTACCCAACTTTTATGAGTCATTCGTAAAGTCACTAAGTAAAGACCACGATACTTTTCATAAGGCTGGATAATGTAACCATAAGTACCACCGCATGTCGGGCAATCCGCTTTTGCAGCAACTCTACCCACATCCCATGCCATCGGAAGATTGGATACTTTTAAAATCTCATTCACTTCCTCGGGACTATAGTTAAAGTTAATTTGATAGTCCTGAACGCCAGCCTTAATATTCTCGGATATATCTGCAACTTGGCGATCAGTCGCTGACGAAAGCAAACTGTTCGTCGAAAGTTTACGTAAACTCGTTAAACCTCCGACAAACGTGAATCCGATAACGGACATCATCCCTAAAGCGATGAGTGCTTCAACGATAGATTGACCTTTTTGGCTTTTAAAATACTCTGCGCGTTTCATTATTAAAGCCCCGATCCTTCTCTCGATTGCTCTACAACAAGATAGTGAACAATTCTTTTCTTACAGCTAGTCGTCGTTTGCTCCACTCCTGGAGGGAAACCACAATCTGGATCTACCGCCGTCCATTTGAACGGATCGGCTTTTGCACGAAGACTGATAACGTTACACGCCATACGATCCGCTGTCTCTTGGATTGATGGTAGCGGATGCCAAATAGGAGATGGCAACTTATCGCACTTAGAAATATCACCTGGTGCAGATAAGGGTTTTAAGATGCCGCGAGCTCTTAACTCTGCTGTAGCTTGAGGATGGTAAATTGTACTCCAAGTGATGCCCGCCTTAATGGCTTGCTCGTCAATTTTTGCTGTTTTGCCAACAATGATTGTACCAATGATTTTCAGTGGTTTCGTACGGCCACCTTGAATAATCAAATTATCGCAAGTATAGAATCCGGTTACGAATGTCGTTGTAGGTGGAATAATACAGTTCCCGATAATTGAATAGACCTGGAAATCGGTATCATCGGTAAATGTTCTTGTTGCAACAAGAGGATCATTTTTTTCAAGCGTTTTAGTACCTGCGAAGTTCCAAGATTTACGAGTACCGCCCGCGAAACTTGTACCCCAACCGGCACCACCAAAGGATTGAGAACTTGCCCATTTTCTGAGCTCTTCACATTTTTGTGCTAGATCCTCGGAACCGTCCACAATCTCACTGTCGCCAGATGTGTTCGCATTTGCCGCTAAACCATTTGGCAGACTTACCGGTTTACCGTTTTTATCAAATTTGAAATTCAGGTATCCAGTAAGATGGTTGGTATCTGCTTTTGGATCAATCGGCTGACTTTCCCAATAGGTCCCGTCATAGCCCTTAAAGCGCACGGATACGTTGGAGATGTGATTGCCATTGGCATCACGCAAGTTCTCCATATGCTCAAAGAAGTTTTGGAATAATATTTTATCTCTATAAATACGACCCGACCACGTCAGAACATTATCCATATCCACGCGAATCTGTGGAGGGTCTGCGACCATTTGGTTATAGTCGGTAATTTGAGCTTCGATCGTAGCCAGTGCGGCTTTCGCTGTCGTCACAGCCTGACTATTCGCCGGGATCTGTGAATAACGAATATCAGAAACCTGTTTTTCGATCGAAGAAATTTCTTTTCTTAAGCTGTCGATCTTTTCATTCCACTTAGCGATCTGAGCTTCATCACGATACTTAGTCATATCTACGGTGGTAGAACTTGACCCCGATCCTGAACTACTAGAATTGCCTGAGCCAGACCCACTACTTGCAGAACTGCTACCACCATCGCTGCTTCCAGAGCTACTATCCCCGCTACCCGAACTTGAACCCGAACCTGAATCATCAACAGGTGTTCCCGATGGAGACGGCTCTGGTGTTGGTTCCTTGTAGACAGGTTTAGCCATCTCATCAGAGATTTGCATATTCAACGTGCTTATTTCTTTGTCTTTGTCAGTTTTCTGGCTATTTAAGCTATCAATCTGACCGGACAAACTAGTTCCTGCACTCTCAAGATTCTTAACGTTATCACTTGCTGATTTCTGCTGGGACTTCAGATTTTTGAGGCGGTCAGGGTTCTCCACGGGTGGCCAAATATCTACATACCCATCTCTCACTAAATCGGTCGAAATCTCTTTATAAGTTCCATTGTTGGGATTTCCGTAGGCAATCACGACATTGGCAATTGCACTGCTGATACCTTTATCATCCCTGCTCCATTTAGCAGTATTGTTTTTTCCGTCCACAGTTTTCCACTGATCCGTGTTCGGCTTCGGAATATTATTTCTTTGTGCCACGAATACGTTTTGATTGGAAAGACCCAATTGATATTCGTACATAGTTCTGCCGGATTTTTCGTCCACAACTTTAGTATTTAAGGAGCCGGCTTTAACTTTCGATTGAGCCATCAAGCTCAAACTTTCGCTCTGTTGGTTCAGAAGTGCGCATTTATTGTTGAGGTCGGCATCACCAGAAGCACCACCATCGGATTGTCCGGACAAAACATCCAGGCCCGCATCACGAAGACCATCATTTTCAATACCGCGCAAGAACCCACCAAAAACTCGTGAGTCTGCCCAGAAGCGATCCGCTACGGCACCTGTTGTCGACGGAGCGAAAGGTCTTACTTTTCCTCCTGTAGAATCATAGATCCAACCGTTACCCATATAAACGCGATCAGCAAAGGTAACTGGCGAATAATTCGAATTCGAAGCATTGCCGGAATCAGGTGGCAAAACGATATCTGAATTCACGAACACGGGACTTAAGAACACCATCCCAGGACTTGATCCTAGATCAGAACGGTTCGCATATTTATGGAAGAAAACTTGTCCTTTTTCTCCAGGAGTTGCATCCCACGCTTGGTCCAAACGAAGAGTTCCTGGAAGAACCAACGTAAAGGAACCTAGTTCACGAGGATAGACGACAATTTGCGAACGCACAGTTAACGGAGCGGCCCCAACTTGAATGACTTTGTTGTCATTATCGATCAAGGATACTTCCGCCGTCACATAGACTTCTCTACCTGATTTCGGAAGGTAAACTGAGTTTGCGGGACGACTGAGAACAACGTGAATACCTTTTACTTGAATTTGCTGATTGGTAGTTTCATTGACGACCGTTTTCAAATTTTGAACAATCGGAAACAAAGGATGCGCCGACGAAACTGGAAAATTTAACATCAAATCAATTTTTTCCAAAGCGAGCTTATTCAAATCACTATCATGCGGTCCAATATCAACCACTGAGCTCATCACTGTCAGAGACTGTACTTGCTCATCCGACATAACCAAACGTTCGACATTCCCCGCGTGTAACCAATCACACGCCGTTGTGTTGTTCAGAAGCGATCCGTTTTCAAAGCAATACTTCTGACGGATACCAAAGACGACGTAGTCCATCGCGGAGTTGACTGCGAACTTCAAGTTCACAACGTTCTTGGTTTTAACGACTTGTTTACGTTGGGAAATAACGTACGAGGAAAGAAAATAAAAGCTAATGCTCATAACAGCCATGGCTGCGAGCACTTGCATGATAGCGTTACCTTTTTTATTTCTAATTCTCATAAACATACTGGTGGCCTCGGTTTATGAACTCTTATCGGTCAAAAACCACCAGAACCTTATGGAACGATCCCAATAATCTGAGGAAATCTGTATCCTTACGCTAACTAACAGTCTAAAAATATGGCAAAAAACGAATGTTTCTGTCTCAAGCTGAGGCGTTACCCAAAATGAGTGCTACACACGTTCTAATTATGTTTGGGATCCGAACAAGCATCACCCTGCACTTCTGTCTCAATAGTAGCCTCTATGATCCCGAAGTTTTTGATTCTTTTTTTGATCTCAGATTTCACAGATGGAGCATTTTCAAGACCAGTTCCGTCTAAAACCACGTGTGCTGTATAAATATGATTCTCTCCATCCAAGGACCACAAGTGAGCATGATGAACGTCCACCACCGATGGAATTTTTTTGATCTCGACCGAAACATGCTCAACAGAAAATCCTGTGGGAGCCGCCATCAAAAAAACTTTCATCGCTTCACGCAAATTTCTGAAGACGTTGAAAAGGATCCACAAAGACAATGCAATCGCAAGCCCCGCATCCACTTGCGGCACATCCCAAAACTTCATCACGAGTGCACCAATAAGGACCAACACCCAACCCATGACGTCTTCGATCATATGCCACATCAACATACGTTCATTGAGCGAAGTCCCTTTAGAAACTCGCAACGCCGCGAAACCATTCACCGCCACACCAAACACTGCAAGCAGCAACATCCCGTTCGCATGCACAGCTTGAGGATTTAACAAACGTGGAACCGCTTCTACCAAAATGAAAACGGATCCCACGATCAAAATACCACCCGTGATGACTGCACCCAGGACGGAGAAACGACGATAGCCGTAGGAAAATTTTTGATCGCTTTCTTTATGCGAAACCTTCTCCATCACAATAGCGATGACCATGGCCATGGCGTCACCAAAGTCATGAAGAGCGTCACTCATAATTGCGACGGAATTGGTTAGATAACCACCAATCAACTCGATAATCGCAAAGCCCAAATTCAACACAAACGCAAAACGCATGCGCCCAATAGCTGAACCATGACTGTGATGGTGATGATGATGCCCGCCGCTATGACTATGATGATGGTGATGATTCTGGTCTTTACTCATGTCGTCCATTAGAGCCCTTTATTGACCCGGTTTCAAGCTCATGATAGCCCTTTTGCTCATGATGACACGCACTCAATACAAGAAATTTGCATTTGGGCTTTTGGTTTACACAATCCTCGTTATTTTATGGGGTGCATGGGTGAGAATTTCTCACTCCGGCGATGGCTGTGGCGACACATGGCCTCTTTGCCACGGAAAACTAATCCCCGAAGCTGAGCGCGGAAAAACTTGGGTTGAGTATGGGCATAGGCTCACTTCAGGCATTTACGGTCTCGTGGTAATCTATTTCTATTGGGTCGCTCGCAAAATTTACGACAAAAGTCACTTTGCTCGCACAGCCGCCCTAGCCACTTTGATTTTCATGATCACTGAGGCACTCCTTGGTGCAAAACTTGTGTTGTTTGGCTTAGTCGCAAGTAACGATACTCCTTACCGCGCTTTCGTTATGGCTCTGCACCAGTTAAACTCATTCATGCTGACAGGCTCTGTGGCTTTGGCATATGCAGCCGCTACTTTGAGCGACACAACTCCAGCTCCTCTTGCGAACTACCGCAAATACAAACTCTTCCCATGGATTATTGTTGTATTGGGAGTGACAGGCGCCTGGGCTGCTCTTTCTAACTCACTCTTCCCATCTGAAAATCTTTTTGATGGATTCCTTGCGGATCTATCAACAGAGTCGCACTTCTTGGTTCGCTTAAGAGGTCTACATCCTGTGCTTGCGGTGACTTGTGCAGGAAGTTTGGCTTTGTTCTTCTGGTTAAAAGCGCAGTCGACTGACAACCCACTTTTGCAGAAAAAATCTGCGCAAATGAGTACGTTTTTAATTGTTGGTATTTTATTCGGAATGGGCACACTGCTTTTCCATGCGCCAACATGGATGAAGGTCACTCACTTGTGCTTTGGACATGGGATTTGGGTGACGTTACTGCAGTGGGTGTTCTTCACTAGAAACCCAGTGCAAACTTCTCAACAAGCTTAAGTCGTTAACTCGTTAGACTCAGTCAGACGGTGGAGAAAATCCACCTTCTCGTTGATATCATTAAACTCCAGCACCATCTGCTGAAGGTCATAATCACGAACCATATACGATGAGAACGCGCCGACAATATCAGGCGCGTGATGAAGATTACGCATGAACATATCTCTCTGCGCAGGATCTGGGATGTGCGTATGCACCCAGCGAGTCAGGATTTTCATAAGCCCCTGCAAGCGCACCAAGTGACTTGGTTCAACGATAAGCTGTTCAGGAATGATGTCGGCTTCACAAACCATGTAGGGCGTGCCGCGATCGATTGTATGCTTTATTCGTAACTTGCCTTGCCCCTGCAAAAAGACCAGAAGAGTTCCATTCACTCGCTCCTCAATGATCTGTACATGACCATAACCTGCAACATCTCTGATGAAAGGGATAGGATCACCGGGTCTGACCGGAGCGACTTTGGTAGGATCTTCGATATAAGCTAGAGCAATGGGCTTCTGCTGAGCCACGGCGTCTTTAACCATGGCCAGATATCGAGGTTCAAAAATATTAAGGGGTTTGGTCGTATGCGGAAACAACGTCACATTGACCAAAGGAAACAAAAATACTTCCATGCTTAAGGCCCCCGCCGCTTGTTTAAGTAGTATATTGATTGTAGCCTGGGATTGCTATGGAAAATGTGGATTTAAAAATGAGAAATGTCGTGTTTTTCGATGGTGTCTGCCACCTTTGTAATGGCTTTGTGGACGCTATTATTTCTCGTGATCCAAATCATCGTTTTCTCTTTGCTCCCCTTCAGGGAACGACGGCTGAAGAGCTTTTGTCACCTCAGGAACGAGAGAGTCTTGATACAGTGATCTACTATGAGGCAGGGAAAACTTATCATCGCTCTGCTGCTGTTCTCAAAATTCTTTCAGGCCTCGGTGGAGTCTACGGGGTGTCTCGAATTGGATGGATTATCCCCGGCTTCATCCGAGACATCTTATACAAAATTGTTGCTAAAAATCGCTACTCTTGGTTTGGCAAACGCGACTTCTGTCGCCTGCCGACTGCGAATGAGCGTAGCTATCTTTTGCCCTGAAGTATATCCACGAAGGGGCGATCTGCTGCCGAAAGCTCATCTCTCTTGATCTCCTCGGCTCGCACCCATTTAGATGCATCATGCTCTGTCAAAGTAATGTGGGAAGTGTCAGTCAAAGTTTCGTAAACTCTGAGACGAATGGTCTTAGTTGGATAGGTGAAATCCTCTTCACCTATAAAGTCACCCACCTTTATCAAAATCCCCAGTTCTTCTTCGATCTCCCGGCGCAAAGCCTGCTCCGGAGACTCGGAAGGCTCAACTTTTCCGCCAGGAAACTCCCAAAACCCGGCGCCACTCTGATCTGGGCCGCGGCGCACTAGCAAAATTCTCTTATCCGGGTCGCCTTCTTGGCGAATGACTGCGGCCACAACAAGCACTGGACTGTTTTTGTCTCCCATTCGACACTTCCTCCGAGGAAGCCTCAGCATAAATCAGATTTGCTGCTTCCTAAAAGCAAATTAATACTGCTAATATAATTCTTTATGATTGATACACAGAATTCATTCTTCATTTTACTTGTCAGCGGTGTAGCACTCTTCCTTTACGGGATGTCCATGACCAGCTCTTCTCTTGAGAAGTTGATGGCTGGTAAAATCACAAGCCTCCTAAACCACCTTTCACAAAGTAAAGTTTTAGCCATCTGCACAGGTGCGATCTTAACAACCTTGATGCAAAGTTCGGGCGCTGCGACTTCGATGCTTGTGGGCCTGGGCTCGGCGAAAGTGATTAACCTTCGCCAAGTGATGGGCGTGATCATCGGAACAGCCATCGGTACAACACTGACGGTTCAATTGATTTCCTTCGATTTGAGTTCGTATGCCCTGCCGGTTTTCGCGATTGCCTTTGCCTTCTATTTTAAGGCGAAAAAGACCGTATTTAAGAATCTCTCTTTAGTCTTCATGGGCTTCGGTCTTTTGTTCTTGGGGTTGAAACTGGTTTCAACGGCGTCTCATCACTTTGCTGAGAACCCGATGTTGACTGAGTTCTTCCAAAGCGTGCGCGACAATCCGGGCTACTCGCTGATGATCTCCATCGTATTCTGTGCTTTCGTTCAAAGCTCTGCGATTACGATTGGTATCGCTATGAGCTTGGCAGCAGTGAAAGCCATTTCATTCTACGATGCTATGATCTGGGTTTATGGCGCTAACATTGGAACCACTTCGGTCGCGTTGATTTCAGCTGCCGGCGGCAACTACATTGGTAAACAGGTCGCTTGGGCTCACTTCTTCTACAAAACGTTGAGTGTCGTCATCTTCTATCCATTCACTCAGATATTCATCGACTTCTTGCTGACCTTCGATACGACGATTGCGCGCTCTATCGCGAACGCGCATCTGATTTTTAATATCATCTCAGCAATCATCTTTTACCCGTTCATCGACAAAGGTGCACAATGGATTGAAAAGATGTTCCCGAAAGCGGCCTCTGAGGAGTTTGGTACTGAGTTCGTAAATATGAACAACTACCAAAGTTCAGCCCTAGCTGTGTCCTATGCGAATCGCGAGATCATGCGAACTGCTGATATCGTCCTTGGCATGATCAAGGACTCGATCCGCCTATTTGAAACAAATGATCCGAAGGTCTTTGATTCAATCAAAGATCGCGACAACAAGGTCGACTTCTTGTACCGTGAAACTAAGATGTTCTTACTGGATCACGCCAACAAATCCAGCACAGTCGTGCATCAAAACATCATGAATATGATCATGTTCTTATCTGATGCGGAAAGAGCCGCTGATGCGATTGACATCAATATTCTGGCATTGGCGATTAAGAAAAACGCTCTCAAACTTGAGTTTTCTGGAGAAGGCTGGCAAGAGATCAAAGACATGCATGAGCAGGTTGTGAAGGTTTCTGCGATGGCAATCAACGCCTACCAAAATCGCGAACTTTGCGAGGAAGCGATTCAACTTAAGCGTGATCTGGCGAAACTAGAGATATCTTTGCGCGAAAATCACATCAGTCGTTTGAATCGTGGCCTTAATACCTCGATCAATACGAGTTCGATCCACTTGGATTTACTAAGTGAATATCGTCGTATTGCAAGTCTGCTGTGTAACCATGCTTACAACCAAAGGACGCATAAGTAATGCTTCAGTATGTGAGCCCCGTTGTTTTGTTGTTGATCTCAAACATCTTCATGACGTTTGCTTGGTATGGCCACTTAAAAAGCCTAAAAAGCTCTGCCCTATGGATTGCCATTGCTGTTAGCTGGGGTATTGCTCTTTTCGAGTATATCTTCCAAGTGCCTGCGAACCGCATGGGTGCCGAGGTCTACACACTTCCGCAGTTAAAGATCATTCAAGAAGTGATCACTATGGTCGTCTTTGCGGGCTTTTCCTATTGGTATATGGGGCAACCGCTTAAGATGGATTACCTCTATGCAGGGCTTTGCTTAGTCGGCGCCGTCTACTTCTTGTTTCGCTAAAAACCCCTCGTCTCTTAATGGTCCAGTGTCCTGGCAATTGGTCCCATTTCAAGATACAATAGGAGTATGAAGTTCATCCTGATTCTTGAAGATGATGAAAGAACAAGACAGGATCTATATGAGAGCCTTAAAAGTATAGATCCTCAGCTTCATATTCGCTTTTTTCAGGACTTAGCGGGCTTTCATGAGTTTTTAAAAACCGCGGTCCACGAAGGCGCCAAATCTCTTGCCAATGCCGGCAGCAAACACCCCTTAGATCTCTCTGATAAAACTGAGCCTTCCATTGCTGATGAGCTACGACTAATCATCGCCAAGAACGAATTCTTGGGCGTTAAAAATATGGGACTTATCCGTCGCGCCCGCGACTTTTTTATTCGTAAAAAAATGTGCTCAGAACAAGAGCCCACGGCTTTAATTATCACAGCTTTCGACAGCCCTAATTTTGATATCAAGCTGGCCGAAGAACGTATCATTAACAACGTTCTGTACAAACCCTTCGATAAACTGATCGTCAAAGAGCATCTACAATATGCACTGACCGGGCATCACCCCGTAACCAGCTCAACACTTACAGCCACGAAACTTTCTGCAACTATTGAGATGCTGAAAGACATCCAATTTATGTCGTTATCAGAAATTGGTTTCACCAGCATGAACAATCATGAAATCAAGATTGGTGCCGTCACCAAGTACTACAGTGAATCCTTCACCTCTGATAACAAGAAAAGTATTCTTGCGGTTTGTGTCGCCTGCAAAGAAATTTCGATGAAGGAATTTCTGTGCACCTTCCAGTTTATCGCCGCAGACCCAGGACAGATCGCAAAGATTCGCAGGGATATTCTGCAAAATAAAAATCATTTCACCCATGACTTGCAGACACCTAAGTCGGCGGTCAAAACTCGCATCATTCTACTGAACGATGACGACCTTTTAGATATTGAATTTAAAACTATGCTGACGCAAAGATTTCAGAACGTCGAAGTCTTTAGTTATAAGAGCCAGGGACAACTGCTCTCGGATCTTCAAGAGCTCGATAGCAAAGAACGCCAAAATCCTCCCATCTTTCCCGATCTGTTTGTCGTGAATTATCACATGCTTGATATTGAGAAAGAGAAAACATGGGAGTCACTGGTTCAAAAAATGAAAGATCGCGCAAAGAAACACAGTGCTGAGTGGACGAATACTCCTCCGCTGGTTGTTCTTTCGCGTAGTAAAATAGCACCACCCGAGGTTTTAGATATGAGCCGCTGGTGCAAAGACATCTATTTTACACCGCTGGATAAGTCGTACATCGCAAAAAAACTTATTACCAACTTCCCTATCTCCACGATGGAAGCAACAACACTTCCTTACGTTAAAGAGGCTATCGACGCGAAAGTCGCTAATCCCGTTCAGATCGTACAAATTTCTGAAGCTGGCGTAGTGATGAAGTATCATCGTGCCATGAGCACTGGAGCTTTTAGGGAATTCATTCTATGGCGTGTGCAAGAACATGATACGCCCGAGATTATCGGAACTGTGAACTATACCGAGGAAAATAAAACTGATCATAGTTTCTTGAATCACTTCGTTTTCTTTGGCATGAAAGACGCCTTCCTAAAACACATCCGCCTGTGGCTGGTGGACGCTTATATTAAAACTAAAGAGAAAGACTCAGCTTAAGGTCCTGCCCTTATAATACGTATGCTACATTCGCCATAATCCATGAACTGGCATTGGATTCACTCCTAAACTATTTTTTATTAAGTTCAAAAATCGCGATCCGAAAAGAGATCTATGAAGAACCTCATCTTTGTAGCCACTCTTATTCTCTGCTCGATCACTGTTCATGCCGACTGGATGCAAGAAAGCGAAGCACCTTTCGTTATTCTGAATTCCGTCGACGAAGTTACCGTGGACAAAGACGGAAATCATGAATCAACGACCACGACCGAGCTTCAAGTTCTCAATGAGCAGGGTCGCAACTACATGATTCAGCAATCGGTCCCCTTTGTTCCCGATGCAGAAACTGTTGAGTTTATCAGTGGTTCTAGCAAAACCGATGGGATCGAAACCATCGTGCGCCGTAAAGATGTGAAGACCAGAGAGATGAAATCTCCAGAACAAGGCCAAAGTCACATGAAGGAAATGATCATTCCTTTCAACAATCTTAAGATCGGATCTTCGACGAAGTTCACCACGAAAACAAAAAGCAAAAAAAAGCTGGTGAAGGGACTTTTCCAACAGACCTACAGCTTTGGCGTCCACGCTCCTGAAAGAGGGGGCAAAGCACGCATTAAATCCCTACTCCCCCTTCATGTTGCTGTGAATGATTTTTGGAAAGTCTTAACTACAAAAGAATCCAAAGAGGGAAACTATTATGTTCTGGAAATTGAACAAATTAAACCTCTCTACAAGCTTCCCAAGGAAGCCTTTGCACTTTTAGACATCAATAACTTAAGCAGAGTCGACGTCAGTACTTTCAATAACTGGAATGAAGTCGCAAAACCCCTCTCGGTAAAATACGAGTCCGTACTTGCAACGAAAAAAATGCCTGCGTCATTTACGAAAATCATCAACAAAGCAAATGCCGCAGCCACCAACGAAGATAAGATCAATATCGTGACTTCTGAGCTCGCGAGCATCATGACCTACCGCGGGACGTGGACAAGTTTCGAGAAAATGTACATTGCTTCACCTTTAAATAAAATCGCTCAGACAAAAACTGGTGACTGCAAAGACTTCGCTCTGGCAACCACTGCTATGTTAAGAGCTCTTGGCCTTAAAGCTAATGTGGCTTTGGTTAAACGCACTTCTGCAGATGGAGCCCCTCGTCTGGGACAGATCATCCAAAGAGCCTCGGTCAATCCGCGACTCTTCAATCATGCGATCGTCAAAGTTACCGAAGGAGAGAAAGTTTACTGGGTCGACCCGACTAATATCGTAAGCAATGCATCCTTTGTAAATCCAGATTTAGCGGGATCCGTTGCACTGGAAATATCACCATCCACAACCATCGTTGACTGGGTTGAAGCCGCCGATGCATCTGCCTCTAATCTTTCTTACACGAAAACCATCCGAATCAATCAGGATAGTACTGCCGATACAACCACTGACTTCACGTTAACTGGCGAATACGCAAATACTGCGATCGAGCAATCTTTCGCTAAAAGTGAAGATTCTGCGAAAAAAGTACTACGCCATTTCTTACGAGTGAACTCGGAGAACTCCACAGATCTTTACGAAGGCGTCAATTTTAGAAACCGCATCACTAAAAGTATCTCAGGAAAACAAAAGGTCGTAGGTGAAGAGCTGGTTCAGTGGCAGGACAAAAAACTCTATCTAGATACGGGTTTTCCACTTTCACTCTTAACCTTGTTAAATCTGGGCGGCGAAAAAAGAGTTTCGGATGCATTCACTCCGAATCAGTTTTCAGAAAAAGCGACAACCCATGTTGTGGGCTATGACTTTATCGGCTTTCCCGAAGAATGCGTGGTTCTAACACCTTGGTTTAAAATCCATCGCTCTCTTTTTAAAGAAGACGGCGGTTTTAGAATTGAAGATAACATTAGCTACAATGCTTCGATTCTTTATTCTTGGGATATGAATTCGGAAACCTTTAAGTATATGCTGAGCGAAATCCCAGATTGCGCCAGAGACCGTTATGTCCATATTCAACCTCTCCAACCCGGAGAACTGCTATCAACGAGACTTAAAGACTACACTCTGGCAAAGACCAAAGAACAAATGGATCGCCAAGGGCCGGATTCAATTCCTGGCTTTAGAAATGCGTATCACATCACGGCCCACCTCCTTGAACAAAATCCTGATGACAAGGACGCCGCTATTTTTAGAGCTCGTGCGGTTCGCCGCATAAGATATATGAATGAGACTGTCTCGCGCGAAGAATATCTAAAGATCGCTGATGGCATTTTAGAGGGATTAGAAAAGAAACATCCCGAGGACCCTAAAGTCCTGCAACAAAAAACTTGGAATGCCTTTTATCGTAAAGACAAAGAAAAAATATCAGCCCTTTTTGCTCACGCATTCAAAGCTTCACCGAAAGACTATGCTATCTACAGCTTAGGAGGAAATGTTTTAGAAACCCTGGGCCAAAAACAAGCAGCCCTCGGTTCCTACACGAAAGCCTTTGAGTTGGCTAAAGAGGACAAAGAAAAAGCCGAAGCCGCGGAAGATCTTGGGGGCTTACTGCTAGAGTTCAATCAGATCGATAATGGCGTCGCCTACTATAAATACGCGATCAAACTAAATCCTGGAAATCCATGGCTTGCAGGAAACTTTGTTGCCCATGTCCAGCGTTATGACAGATGGGATGATGCCATCTCCGTCGGTGAAGAAGTTGTTCGTACAAATCCCTACGGGATGGCAAAGTACGTCTTAGCTAGCGCCTACGCTGGTAAAGCGAACAACCTAATTAAAACAAAAGTAAATAACCCACTGGATGAAGTTAAAAACGCTGAATCCGCTGAGAACCTTTTCGCTAAAGGCCTCGCTCACTCCCCTGGAAATGAGAAGTGCCTGATCGGTCTCGCAAGAATATACGGAAAACGCGCGATGACTGATAAAAACCCAAGTACGGCACAGAAATCTTTGCGCTATATAGAAAAAGCCCTGAAGAGCGACAAAACAAATCCGAAAGCGATCGAAGAACTGAGAAAATCAATGATTAGCATCGCCGGCGGATCCAATAGCGAACGTATTCCTGCCGCAGCTAGCGCAACAGCGCCACAAAATGCTGTCACGGAAAAATAGCTATATCTTCTTACGCTTTAGCAGCAATGAGTTCGATACCACTGAGACTGAACTCATTGCCATGGCGGCCCCTGCGATCACGGGATTTAGCATACCAAAAGCGGCCAAAGGAATTCCCAGCGTATTATAAATAAATGCAAAGAATAAGTTCTGGCGAATTTTCTTAAGTGTCACTTTAGAGAGCTTCACAGCATGAGCTATCGACATCAAATCATTGTTCATCAAGGTTACGTCAGCTGTCTCAATGGCGATATCCGTTCCTGACGACATCGAAAAACTCACATCCGCCATCGCAAGAGCGGGAGCATCATTGATGCCATCTCCGACCATGGCCACCACGGCTTTTTTACGCTTCAAAGTCACAACCACATTGGCTTTATCTGATGGTTTAACACCGGCTTTAAATTCAGTTATCCCCGCCTGACGAGCGATCTCTTTTGCTGTACCCTCGTTGTCACCCGTTAACATCATAACGGTTATACCAAGTTCTTTCAGGGCCTCGATGGCCTGCTTAGAGGATTCACGAATCTGATCAGCAATCGCGATAAATCCAACAACACCTTGATCAGAACCAAGAACTATAACGGTCTGCCCTTGAGCTTCTAGATTCTTGATTTCAGAAAGGCCCTCTCCTGGAACCAACCAGTCCGGCTTACCAACTTTGTATGCTTGATCTTTTACCGAGCCTTCGATCCCCTGGCCACTATACGCTTTAAAATAACTCACTCTTTCCAGAGAAATTCCTTTTTCCGTCGCATACGCGGTGATGGCCTTCGCTAAAGGATGCGAGGAACCATGTTCTAAACTTGCCGTGATACTCAATACTTCAGTCTCAGAAAATCCGTTTAATGCATAGACTTTCGTTACGACAGGCTTACCTTCAGTCACAGTTCCTGTTTTATCCAACAGAACATGCGTGATTTTTTCAGCTTGTTCGAGCGCTTTAGCATCCTTAAACAGAATGCCATATCGTGTGGCTTTACCAATCCCAACCACAACCGCTGTTGGCGTTGCCAAACCTAAGGCACAAGGACAAGCAATAACTAGGACCGATACTGCCGAAATGATCGCTGCCTGCGCATCACCCACGATCAACCAAGTTCCAAAGAAGGTTAAAATACTGATCAGCACAACAACTGGAACAAACACACCGGAGATTTTATCTGCCAATCTTTGAATAGGAGCTTTCGAGCCTTGAGCTGCTGTCACGATGCGAATAATTTGCTCAAGCTGCGTTTTATTGCCAACACCCGTAGCCTTAATCTGCAAAGAACCTTCTTGATTCAAAGTGGCTGCGTAAACATGATCACCCACTTTTTTCTCAACCGGCAGACTTTCCCCTGTCAACATGGACTCATCGATACTTGATGCACCTTCGACAACAATACCATCCACAGGAATTGATTCTCCGTTTTTTACCAAAACCGTATCGCCACTTAAGATATGTTCGATGGATGTTAAAACCCATTCTTGACCTTTAAGGACCATCGCGGTCTTTGGCTGCAAGCGGATCAACCCCTCAACCGCTTCCGAAGTTTTTCCTTTGGCTCGAGACTCCATCAGCTTACCCAACAAAATCAAAGTGATCACGGCAGTGCTGGCCTCGAAGTATACGTGTTGATGATGTAAATCTAAGAACGTGATCGCGGCACTTAAGAAGTACGCCATGGAAGTTCCGAGCATCACTAAAACATCCATATTCGCACTTTTACTTTTCAGCGCATAATAAGACCCGCGATAAAATCTCCAACCAATCCAAAACTGCACTGGAGTGGCCAAAGCCCACTGCAACCAGCGAGGTACTAACTCGTGGTGCCCCGCAAACATCGCCCCCATTTCAAACAAGAATGGAATCGTCAGAATTGTTGAAATAATGAAATGAAGTAAATCACGACGGTACTCGGCCGCGGCCTCTTGCTTGTATTTTTGAGCGTCGACAGGCGAATTCATTTCGAAGGCTTGATAGCCAACGCCCTGAACAGCCTTGATAAGATCTTCGGGAGTAATCGCAGAGGAATACTCGACATGAGCTTTTTCTGTCGCGAAATTGACCGAGGCTTGAACGGATGGAATGGCATTGAGAGTTTTTTCGATCTTAGCCGCGCAGTTCACACAGGACATGCCAACGAGTTGTAAATCTGCGGTTTGCGTCGTCTTAACTGATTCCATAAAAACCTCTCTATCCTATTAGGAACCCAGAGAGACTTTTGTGACAATATTTATAACCCTAAGGAACAGGACGCACCTTTTGAGTCGCAGTCACAATTGTCTGATACTCTTTCTTAAATAGAGTCATCAGATTCTCAGCCGTGGTTCTGGGATCCATGCGCCAGTCATTGAGGCATGCCGTTTTAACTGGAGTTCCCTCATTGGTGACATTCATTGCAAAATGGACCATCGTTGAAACTGGAGACTTCGTTGCGATACTGATACTGAGCTTACGATCACCCCAGTAAATGTCATCGCCGTCTCTGATTAAAGTATCTGTAGATAAAGAAGATCCTGCATGCGCTTGAACATAGTCACGTGCGATGGAAGCAAAAAGTCGCTGCAAAGCCACTCCGCTAAAAAGATCACGATCGAAAACTTCAATAATAAAGTGAAGCATCTCATCGCCAGCGATGACGGCATTTGCAAGCAAGTCCTCACCGTCCACCATATGAGAAAATGGAATATCACACTTACCGATCCAAGAAATAATCGACGGACCTAAAACACCATGATCCAAGTATGCGAACAAGGAGTGAAGTTGGCTGCCATCATAAGCAAATTTCTTTTCGATAAAATGTGTTTCCACTTTTACTTCCTCACAAATAGGTTACTAACGTCGACCTTTGCAGATGCGAAGGCGCGTTTAGCTCTTTTACAAGATTCGCACTCACCGCACCAGTCTTCACCGGCGAAATAACATGGCCATGTCAGTTCCCAAGGAACGTTAAGCCCCTGTCCTAACAGGACGATCGCAGGCTTATTCAAATGAGCCGTATAACAACCGACCGTCACGTGATTAGCTGTAGAATAATGCAAAGATTGAGTTGCTGCTTTTAAGAAATCAATCGAGTTATCTGGAAAGGTCGCTGCTTCCTCAGCATTAAAGCCTGGGATCACAGAATCCGCACCCAAAGCTTCAGCATAAGCTGCCGCAATATTCAGAAAGATACCGTTGCGATTTGGAACCCAAACTGACTTTGCCGTTTCCTCAGACTTCGTCATGTTGTCGATTTCGACATCACTCCCCGTGGGAATCTTTTGGTCTTCCACCAACAAAGACGATTTATTGAAATCTTTAAACCAAGTCACATCCAGAACTTTATGAGGAACACCAAGATACTTAGCAATCTTAGCAGACTGCTCAATTTCCTTTTTCGCGGCTTTTTGACCATAATTAAATGTCAAAGCCAACACGACCTCGTGGTTGTGTTTGATAGCTTCAAAAATATTAACCGTCGAGTCTAAGCCCGACGACAACAGGACAACGACTTTTTTCTTGTTCTTCATGACATGGCCTTCAGATCACGAACCAGGATTTGAATTGTTTTTTGCCCAGCAAAGTAATTCCACTGAAGCTCACCCAGGATATCATAGAACCCCGGAACGTTGTCCAACGTTTGTAGCTGTCGTGGAGTCGGCGTAAATAGCAAAGCTTCCATAGTTGCATTGCTATTTGTATCAAAAAGCTTCAAGCGCAGATGCCCGCCCTTAAGCTCGCGTTTTGACAAAACTTGGATGTTTTGGAACTGTAAAAGTGGAATGGCGAAACCAGCACCAAATGGACCAACAAAGTCGTACCATTTCATGAGGTTAGTACTGACCTCTGGAAGACTTGCTTGAACATCATAAAAGATTTCAAGAGGCTTTGGTTTATCGCGAAGATCAGAAAAATGCCCATCCAGACGCTCCACAAATTGAGCGACCTTCGTTTCAGCAATCTCAAACCCAGCCGCTGCCGAGTGACCGCCGAAACGACTCATCAATTCAGATGCCGTCGTCATGGCCTGGACCAGACAAGCTTCCTGACCTTGTGGTAAGCGCGCTGATCCAACAATCATTCCATCGTCGCCAACTGAACCTACAAATGCCGGCTTGTTATAAACTTGAGTGAGCTTGGTCGCGATCAAACCCACAACCCCGCGATGGAAGTTGGGAGATGCTACGAAAACAAAGTCCTTATGAGGCCACTCTTTAAGTAATTCTTGAGCTTCGGTTTCTGCATCACTTTGCAATTGCACACGCGTAGAATTGTTCTTCATGACCTGACGAACCATATCGCGCGCTTTACCCTCGTCTTCTAAAAGGAAGATATCGATTGGCAAAATACCAGACTCCATACGAGACAATGCATTCAATTTTGGTGCGAAACGAATCGCCACATCTTGGCTGGTTAAAGCACGATCTTGTAGATCTAACTCTTCAAGTAATGCTCTAAGTCCTGCACGCTTAGTTTCCGCAAGCTTAACTAATCCATGCTTAACCAGTACGCGATTGTCATCCACCAACGGAACCATATCCGTGAGGGTTCCGATCGTGAAGTAGTCTAAGACTTCTTTTAAATCCCAATTATTTTTAGGTAGTTCGGGGTTATCATGAAAGTATCTTTTTAAACCACGAAGCAGATAAAAGGCGACACCGGCCCCGCACAAATAACCTAAACCACTTTCGCAAGTTCCTTGATTTGGGTTGATGATCACATAAGCCGCTGGCAAAGACTCCGCTGGCAAATGGTGATCCGTTAAAATCACATCAACACCCAACTCGCGGGCCTTATCGATCGCAGCGTGAGCTGTGATACCAACGTCGACAGTAATAATCAGTGAAACACCTTGGGATTTAAGATCCTCAACCGCCGCCGCATGAAACCCGTAGCCTTCCGACAAACGTTTCGGTTGATAGTGCAAAACTTCAGTGAAGCCCAAAGCCTGCATTCCGGTTTTCAAAAGAGCTAGACCTGAAGTTCCATCCAGATCGAAGTCTGCATAGATACAGATCTTTTCTTTATTAAGATAAGCCTGCCCCAAACGCTCCAGTGCTTGAGACATCCCCTTTAGAACGAGGGGATCTTTCAAATCCACGAGCTTTGGAAAAAGAAGCTTTTCAACTTCTTGGGGTTTTGTGAATCCGCGCGCAGCCAAAAGCTTACCGATCAAGGATGGCCATTGCCCCTCGACCTTTTCCGGTGTTTCCACCTCAGCCCCTGCTTCTCTTAACGTCCATAACGGATTCACTCGAAACCTCTTTAAAACACAAAGGCCCCTTAGGGGGCCTTTAGATTATGCTGCCTTTTTGCCCATCATTTTTTCGAGTACCAAGATAAATGGTGCTGCCACATAAATAGATGAGTAAACACCCAGCAAGATACCTACGCAGATCGCAAATGCGATATCTGCCACAGTACCACCTGAGAACAACCACAAACATAGTGCCGAAATAAATACGGTACCAGATGTGATCAATGTACGGTGCAACATATCGTTAATCGCTTTATTGATGATAAAGCTGAAACCACGGTCGCGGTAGTGCGATGCTGTCTCACGAATACGGTCAAATACGACGATCGTGTCATTCAGAGAGTAACCAATCAAAGTCAGAATCGCTGCCAAGATTGGAACGTTTACTTCTTTACCTACAGCCACGAAGATCGCCAAAGTCACGATCGCATCATGGAACAAGCAAAGAACTGCACCCGGAGCATAGATGTATTCGAAACGAAGACCTACGTAGACCAAGATCACAAGCAAGCAGTAGAATACCGCAAGAATCCCGTTACGTTTCAACTCAGCGCCAACTTGCGGTCCCACAGTATCAACACGACGGATATCCGGATTGTTCGCTGCAAATGTTGTTGTGATCGCAGTTCTGATTTTAGTGATATCTGCATTCAAGATCTCATTCGTTTCTTTATCAGACTTACCTTGCTGACCTTGGAAACGAACGATGAACTCATCGTTCTCACCGAAAGACTGAACGCCCACTTCACCAAGTTTCAAATCATCAACGGCTTTACGAACTTGATCGATCGTAACACCTTTGTCGAATTTAACTTGGAACTCAGTACCACCCTTAAAGTCGATACCGTAGCTGATACCATGAACCGCAAGGTAGATAATAGACGCCACAACCAAGATAAGAGAGATACCACCGAAGATACCCAACTTACCTACGAAGTCGTACTTACCAGAGGATTCAACTGCTGCTGTTTTTGTATTTGTATTATTAGCCATGTTTCATCCAATCCTAGATAGACAACTTCTTAACGTTGAATTTGTAAACCAACTGATCCACTACAACTTTAGAGAAGAACACGTTTGCAAAAAGTGTCGTCAAGATACCGATCAACAAGTTGACCGCGAAACCACGCACTGGACCTGTACCGAAATACAACATCACCACAGCCACGGAGCCCGTAGTTACGTTGGAGTCGATGATCGCAGACATCGCACGGTTATAACCTTCTTTAATTGCAGCCTTCAAACTTGCACCGGCGGCCAATTCTTCCTTGATACGCTCGTTAATCAAAACGTTCGCATCCACGGCAAAACCCACCGTCAACGCGATCGCGGCGATACCTGGCAAAGTTAAGGTTGCACCAAATGAAGTCAAAAGAGCCAAAACTCCAAGAACGTTCACAACAAGTGAAGCTGCTACGACAACACCCATGCCTTTGTAGTAAATAAGCATGAACAATACGATCAAGCCCGCACCGATGTAGGCACCCAATTTAGCTTTTGCGATAGAGTCCGCACCCAATGTTGGACCGACACGACGCTCTTCCAATTGCTCCAAAGAAGCAGGTAAAGCACCGGCACGAAGAGCTGTAGAGATCATCTTAGCTTCGTCCATCATTTGATTACGATCACGGCCGCCACCCAAAGTGATAACCGCTTGGCCACCAGCAATACGGTCACGGATGCTTGGAGCTGATTTTACAACTTTATCCAAAACGATCGCCATTTGCTTACCAACGTTATTACCCGTCAAATCAGCAAACTTCGTCGCACCAGAAGAGTTGAAGTGCAAAGAAACTTGAGGAGCACCGTATTGGTCGTAACCAACAGTAGCGTCATCCAGAGCTGCACCATTTAGATCTGTGTCTGTTCTAACTAGGTAAGGGATTGCTCCCGCTTCCATAGTTGCCGCATTTGCAGATTTCTCGAAGTACAAAACAGTCTTTTCAGGCAATTTGCCTTTAAGATCGTTATTCAAACGAGTCACATATTCAGAATACTTCATGCCTTCAAGTTTGTAGTTTCCAGCTTTTTCAGCTTCAGCCACCAAAACTTGCAATTCTTGTGGAGTTTTTTCGTGAGATACGATCATGAAATCAAGCTTCGCAGTTGTATTGATCAACTGTTTTGCTCTTTCAGCATCGGCCATACCTGGCAATTGAACCAAGATACGGTTTGAACCTTGTTGAGAGATTGAAGGCTCCGCCACACCGAACTCATCGATACGGTTACGGATTGTTTCAATCGCTTGTTGGATCACGCGATTTTTATAATCGTTCAAATAAGCATCAAAGTAACGGTAAGTAAGAGAACCATCTGCAGAAGAAACTTGCTGCAATTGTGTTCCGTACTTATCAGTAAGAACTTTTTCAACCTTTGCTTTTTCAGCCGCAGGGAAAGTAACTGTCAACTCACCTGCTTCAGGCTTTTCAGACTTAACGTCAGTCGCCGTAACGCCGTCTTTAGTAAGATCCGCTTTAAGGGAAGCAATCAAACGAGTCGTCGACTCTTTAACTACGCCATCTACGTCAACGCCCATTACAAGATGCAGACCACCTTGAACATCCAGACCGTAGTTCATTTTTTGTTTTGATGGCCACCAAGAGTGCTCACCAAAATTTACCACGTTTGGCATAAACCAAACTAGAGCCAATACCACACCAACGGCTGCGCCGATGGTTCTCCAACGAAGTCCTTCCATTATTTCTTTTCCTCTGTCGCTGTTGCTGCTTTCTGAGTTGTCGCAATTTGAGTACGAAGCATTTTGATTTTCACGCCATCCGCGATCTCTACAGTCACGAATTGGTCAGTGATGCCCTCAAGACGACCCAAAATACCAGATGAAGTGATCACTTCATCGCCACGTTTAAGTTCAGTTAGGAACTTTTGGTGTTCTTTTTGGCGTTTAGATTGAGGACGGATGATAAGGAAATAGAAAATAACAAAGATAAAGATGAAAGGAACAAACATCTCAAGAGTAGATGGTTGACCGCCCGCTGCTGGTGCGGATTGCGCAAATGCTGAATTTACAAGTAGTCCTAATAACATGATTCCTCCAATGATGACGCTAAAATTCAGCATTATTCCATGGAAGAATCAATAGTTATGTCGATTACGCTTTCTTTACGAAACGCGTTAGGCAGTCATCACGGAACTCCGCCCAACGGCCTTCAGCGATGGCTTCACGCGCTTTTTCCATCAACTTCATGTAGAAATGGATGTTGTGAATTGTGTTCAAGCGAGAGCCTAAAATTTCACCACTTAAGAACATGTGGCGAAGGTAAGCCTTCGTATAATTCGTGCACGTATAGCAATCACACTCTGGATCAAGTGGTGACGGATCCTCTTTGTACTCACTGCGCTTGATGCTGACTTTCCCCTGCCATGTGAAGATCGTACCGTTACGTGCCACTCGAGTAGGCATGACGCAGTCAAACATATCAATGCCTGAATCAATAGCAATAATCAAATCTGTCGGCGTTCCAACGCCCATCAAATAACGCGGCTTATTGGCTGGCATCTTTGGCGCGACGTGAGGCAAAAGCTCATGCATCAAGTGAATTGGTTCACCAACGGAGAATCCACCCAACGCATATCCCGGCAAATCAACAGATGTTACTTGCTCTAGAGATTTCAAGCGATGCTTAAGGCTTAAGCCACCTTGAACGATACCAAACAGCAAACTCTCTTTACGAGTCATCGCATTTTTAGAGCGAATCAACCAACGATGAGTCAACGCCATCGAAGCTTCGATTTGCTCGTCTGTCGCTGGATACTGAAGGCATTCGTCGAAAGCCATAATGATGTCAGAGCCCAGATCCATTTGGATCTCCATGCTCTTTTCTGGAGAGATGAAGTGCTTCGCACCATCAAGGTGGGAACGAAACTCCACGCCCTCTTCAGACATGTTGCGAAGTTTTGATAAAGAGAAAACTTGGAAGCCACCAGAGTCCGTCAGAATCGGACCATGCCAATTCATGAACTTATGAAGGCCACCCATTTTTTTTACAGTTTTTTCGCCCGGGCGCAAATGCAAGTGATACGTGTTACCCAATACAACTTGAGTGCCGCACTCTTTAAGTTCTTCAGGTGTCATCGCCTTCACGGTCGCTTTTGTACCGACAGCCATAAAGACCGGAGTCTGCACAGCACCGTGCGCTGTCATCAATGTCGCGCGACGAGCGTTGCCGTCAGTTTTGTGAACGACGAATTCGCCCAATTTCATATCAGTTGTATTTGTAGTCATATTTTTACCATCAAGCATTTATTTGCTCCATGCAGTCAGGTCGCCATAAGAAAAGAGACGGAACTTTCTCTCAATAGCCCATAAGTAGCAAGTTTTTACTGTTTCTAAAGACGAAAATCCCGAGACCAAGGCAAGCAGAGTGCTTTCTGGCTGATGGAAATTCGTTAAAAGTCTTTGTACGATTTTAAATTCATAGCCCGGCTGAATTAAAAGTTTGGTGAACCCTCGGAAGCCCTCTATTGCTGACCCTTGCAACAATCCTCCAGCCGCACTTTCCAGTGAGCGTGTCGTTGTCGTACCTAAAGACCAAATCAATTTACCAGCCTCACGCGTATTTTGAACTGTGTTCCAACTCGCGGACGAGATTTCCACGTATTCTTCGTGCATATCATGATCGTTCAGGTCTTCTGCCGTCACCGGTAAGAAAGTCCCCAGCCCCACATGCAAAGTCACCTCAACAATGTTGACGCCCTTACTGCGAAGCTGATCCATATCGGATTTCGAAAAATGAAGACTTGCTGTGGGAGCGGCAAAACTGCCCGGCTCTTTAGCCCAAGCTGTTTGATACCAAGATTCATCAGCATCCACAGTGTGACGAGCATTGCGCGCTTTTTGAATATACGGCGGCAACGGGAGCTCCGCTACTTTTTGGAAGTAATCTTCGGTGACAGCTTGATTGAGGGACACTTTTTGCGGACGACCCTTTTCTTGCAAAGTCATTGTCACGCCCAAAGGAAGCTCCAGCGTTTGACCCACCTTAAATTTTTTAGAAGGGAATAAAACTTCCCAATCCAAATCGGAAGTTTGCTTTAGGAATAAAATCTCAACATCCCCCGAAAACACGCGGCGCTTCAGGACACGCGTATTATTCACCACCAACACATCCCCACTTTGGATTTTTTCCATAAGGGATGTTAAAGAAATCTCTGTTGGTTGGTTATTTTCGACCCACATCACGCGTGAAGGTCTTTGTGGGGAGGTCGCCACCAGCTCTTCGGGGTATGGGAATTTGAGGTCATTGATTTTCATGAGCGGAGTCATAACACAGGTCCCTTTAGGATTGTAGCTCTACGAGTAACTTTTATCTGTAAAAACCTCCATCTAACCCCCTGTTATTTGAGCCTATTTTACAATGGTTGTTTGCCAAGTCCCCTGATATCTGCCAAGTTGCCTTTGTCCGAGGTAATTATGAAACAGATACTTATTTTAAGCGCGTTTTTATTGCTGCCATTCATGGCCGGTGCCTCGCCATTGGATTGCCCTATTTCCCATGAATCCTGCGGCTTTTATCGTTGTATGGAACAAGAAGCTCCTTGTGGTAAAAAAGGCTACTGGAGAGACTTCGGAATTCCATACTGCGAACTTTTTGTTCGTGATGAAGCCAAGTTCAGCCCCGACAGTCAGATTTGGCTGCAAGATGTGCGTCTCTGCCTGCAAGTTCGCCTGCGTGAAACTGTGGATGGACTGCAATGTGGTGAGATTAAAAACAAAGCAATCGATGACCACGTTAGTTGCTATGTCGACACTGGATTTTGTCAGCTGACGTTTCGCGAACAGTTTAAAATTATGTGGTATTTAAAAGGCGCTCTTCGCGACTACAGAACTTGGCGCGAGGCAGACCTTTTACGTCGCGCTTGTCAAAGACCATAACATCCCTCGTAGCCTCCTAAATTAGCCCTCGTTAACATGGGCGTTTTAGGAGTCTACGATGAGTAAATGGTTCCTTTTCGCTCTCTTCTCTTGTTTTTCTTTTACCAGTTTTGCCGTTTCAGAAATGCGCGGTTTACGTGTTGATCCTTCTTATTTTTATCAGCTTTATCCCACTCTAAGCGCCTCCCAAATTGCTGATAAAGTCATTGCTCGCGCCGATGAAGCCCACGTCAATACGCTTTTTATTTACGCCTACGCTTCTAATCATGGGGCTTTTTATCCGACCAAATATCCTCTGACCGAGGTTGAAACTCATTTTGGTGAGAGTGATATTTTTGCTGAGCTTTACCGCAAAGCCTTGGCTCATAATTTTGCAGTTGTCGCAGTCATCTCAGTTACTGATTTCAAATCTGTGTGGGAGGCTCGGCCTGAGTGGCGATCAAAAAAAATCGATGGCACTGATTACAAACCGATGGCGCAATCTCACCTGCTTTCAGCCTGGCATCCTGAGTATCGTCAATGGTTGCATGGATTCATTCAAGATTTAGCAGGTCGCTATCCTTTACTTTATGGCATTGAAGCTGTGGAACCCACAGTGGATTGTTACTGGCGCAGTGAGGCTGACTACAATCCTGCTGCGAACGAAGCCTTTTATCAGCGATTCCCCCATGGCAAATTGGGAGATGCCGATTGGAGAAAAATGCGCGCGGAAGGTGTCACAGACCTACTAGCCATAATGGCAGAGATCAGCCACGCCCATGGATTGAAAGCCGGAGTTGTGCAGACTTGGCCCGCGCATGGTGATGGTTCGCTGTTCACTTCAGAACAAATGCGTGACGTTGTGGGCTTTGATTTGAATGAAATTTTGAGTCTTAAGGATTCTAAGAAAATCGACTTTGTTGTCGGCGAACTTTTGTGGCAACAGTGGCGCGGCGAACATGGCACAAATGTCTTTACTCCGGCATGGACTCAACCTGCTGCGAGTGATTTCATCAAGCTTGTGAATAATCGAAGCGATGTGATCATTCATATTGAAATCTCCACGTGGGCGGGCCAACACAGCACTGTGACGCCAAATCTCGAGGAGTTTCAAGAAAGTTTACTCGCAATTTCGAATACTGTTCCACATATTGATGTCTATGATTTCAGCCAAATCGAAACTCGCAATGCGTGGGATGAATTATCTGTGTGGAAATAGTTGAGCTTAGCGTTTTTCCGCGCTAGTGTTTGCTCATGAACAGAAAACAACTCATGACAATCACCTTGATTTTATCATTGTTAGGAATTGGTACTCCTGGATTTGCTCAGGATGCTGCTCAAAATCCAGCGGCTGAGGAGCCTGCTGCAGCACCGACAGAACCAGTCACGGGTTATCACGGAATGCTTCCGTATATTCAAGAAAATGCAAACATGCGCAAAGAAGCAGCTCGCAAATACGCTTCAGAAAATCCGCGCAAGAAATCTAAAAAATCCAAGTCGAAGTCTAAAGTAAAATCTGCTTCAAAAAAGAAGTCTCGCACCACAGCTAGCACCAAAAAATCTAGCTCCAAGAAAAAGAAAAGCCCTGGCAAACGCCAAGGCTCTCCCTAGAAATTCGCGGCTCTTTACTGCCGTGAATTCACGCTCTTTTCAGAGCTGCTTTTTTCCTCATTACTAACGTTGTTTTCCTCGTGAAGATCTGAAGAGTGGTCTACTTGCTTATTATGAGACGCTCTTCTTTGTTGTTTCAAAGCCCCATCATATCGCTTACTAGTTTGACTAAAACCTTTGCCTTTATTATGGCGAGACATAGAGGACCTCCTACGCATGTTCCTCTAAGCCTACTCTTAAAAATTTTTAAAGGTAGCGACCTCAAGACCTGAATCTGTATACAAATCTGTAACGTATGAGGCCTCATTTAGAGTAGAGCAATTATTATGTCTCAAACTGGTCCAAATACCCCCTGTTCCAGGAACATCGCTAGTGTTCCACGAGGCTAAAAAAACCAAATCATTCTGCCGATATAGCTTATGTCAACAAAGGGGATTGTTTGAACCATCAAAGAACGTTTCATCAGCAATTGTTGCGCTCGCAACGAGGCTCTGTCCTCCTGCTGACTCTTATCAGCGGGATTGTGATTTGTATTATGTTCTTCAGTTCGATTGCCTACATCGAAAGCCAAGCAACCGTATTAAACAAAGCCAGCACAAAAACAGACCGCCGTGTCGTTTTAGACGGTTTGTATGCATATACTGTAAACGCGGTTAAACAAAGCTGGTGCCTATCATCCAACTGGGCACAAGACATTAACTGCGATCTCAATCACGGCCGGTATACACAGCGACTTCTCCTTAGCGATGAAACACTTTTGTTTATTCAAAACTCGAAAACTCCACATCCAGAGCCTTTGGCTAATACACGTTTAAAGAGCTTCACTGGAAAAGTTGAGTTTGCAACATTGACGAATAGCCATCCCATTTATTCTATAATCACGCCTGTTTTGGAGGACTACAAATACGCTGAATTTACGATTGAACGTGATTCAACAGCCATCTCAGCAGTTCGTGGTCGCGAAGTACCGCTTAAGATAACGATTTTCCTTAAACATAAAACAAACACTGAATTCGACCAGACACTTGTTTCTAAAAATATCGTCTACCCTCGCGAGCTGACGTATTTCGCTCTCATTGTTTCAAACAACTTAAATCTGGCTACATCAAAAACAGATCCAGGGACTGGAAACATCCGCCTAGAAAATGTCGGAGTTGCCAACAACGGAGGCTTGCGATTTGAAAGCCCCGTATTTATCAATGGAGACCTAAACCTCCCTCCATCATCTACTAATCCGGCCATGAATAACGTCATATTTGTCGACAAGGTCGTTCTGGGTGGCGGCACGATTAAAATGGATAACAATCCCTATATCGTTAAAACAGCCGGCGGCGATGGTTACATGTTTAACTACAGCATGCCTAACTTTGCCGGAATGCTTGGTGGCTTCGAGTTGGATGCCACGCGCGATACGGGTTTAGATTATCTTTTTAATATCGTTAAAGGCACCGCTGAATCGACCTTCGACGTTCAAAAATGGTGTCGAGTTCGCCTGATGGCATCATACGATCTTTCCCAAACTAAAGAGTCACAGCTATGGGTGCGCCGTACAGTCGCTGAAACTAATACCGCGACTGTACAATTCAATTTGGGTAACGTTGATAACTTCATTGAGCAAGGCTCGGTAAAAGGACACGAGGCAATTACAAATGTTCCCGGAGTAGCAACTGCGGCAGTCACTACCGCCCAAGGTACTCCCGTCATGAAAGCTACTGCATATTACTATGGCCTTCAAGGCCCCACTGGAGCACGAGGAATTTACACCACGGAATTCTACATCCACCGCGAAGGAAGTGTTATCCTCTACCCGTCGGGTATGGGTGGAGCATCTATCAAAATCGACTCGGAACCCCTTGAGGTTAATGGCCGTCAGCAATTTAATCAGGTCGATCTAACATTCACTTTCAGCGGCGAACTCAATCTTACACCCTACACAACTGGCCCCATCGTACGAACTGCGCCTAGCGTGAAGTTCGTATTCGAAGCTTACGACTATGGGTATCTTGATGGTGTTAATTTACGCCAAGATAAAACTCACGAATTCTACAAGAAAACTAACGGATTAACTTTCACCAAATCCGGCAGCGCCATGATTCTGACCGGAGTTAACACAGACAACTCAACCTCAAATACTTGGTCGAATTACTCCGGTTTAGGGGGCGACGACCAGGTGAACTATCCATTCAGAACTGATGCTGAATATCGTGGTCTTCATATCCCCCCAGTGGCGGCAACAGACCTAGCTACATTCGATGATCGTTGCTTCGCATCTCCAGACCCAGGAGATTCAGGTGCAGACTACTCTGCTTTCCCAGCAGCAAAATGGAATACTAGCTTTGCCGATCAAGCGCGACACGCTTGGAAGTTCAATCCGGATTACGCGACATATACGGACCCTGGTTACAATCCGGGTACTCGAGTTTTTGATGGCGGCGAGCCCTTGTTTAAAATTGACTCTCTGGTCAACAATTGTGAGATACGCGAGAATGCAACTTTAGTTGCCGGGTTCTTTGTGTGCGAAAAACTAACAATCACTCAGCGCTCAAAGCCTTTAAGAATTATTGGTACGATCATCACCAATCAGATTGATATCCACCAAACAGCTTACACAGCTGGCATTCGCTGGAGCAGCATCTATCACCCGCAAGCAGTCCAAGAGATGATTAATGCAAAAATCCTGGGCCGTGATAAATCAGATGAATACATTGGATGCAATAGCGCAACTCTCGCACCACTTTGGCAGTCAAACATTGGCGTTAGCGATAGATATATGCATTGGATCTGCAACCCGGTAAGTCTAAGAACGTCAGATCCTTTCAAGTGGACTACTGTTGATCCCGATTGCGGTATCGTTGAACCAAGGGACTCACTGGTAAAATGTAAAAAACAAACAAATCGCTTCTTAATCAAAGAAGTGAGTCGCGGAAAGGGTTTATAATATGAAACTCAATAATCGCGGCTTCACAATGATTGAACTTCTGTCGTCGATAGTTATTGGTGTAATTGTCAGCTACTCAACTTATGCTTACATCAGCTATGTTGCGAATGCGACCACCCAATTAAAACTATCGCGAGTTGCGAACGACAACGTCCAAGCTATTGTTGAAAGTATTCGTTTCAATCTTTCGATGTATCAAGTGAGTTTCGAAACCAACGTCCTAAAAGAAGACGCGCTGTTGGCAGCCGACAAACTCCCCTACGGCCTTTCAAATGGTAACATGATCCCACGAGCACAGTGTAAAAGCGACGGATGCCAGGCCTATTTCGGATATGTGATTATTCCCAGCCTGTTCGTCAGAAATCTTTATCAAGTAGATATTAAAATAGCGCTGCCTAAACAAAATACTCTCGCAAATAAATGGAAGGAGGACGAATGGAAAAAGTACACTTACTTCATCACGGTCAAATAACCCCATTAACTCCTCTTAGAAATCGACGTGGCGTTACGGTTACAGAACTTTTAGTTGTCTTGGGAATGATCGGCATCGTTGCCCTTGGTAATGCGACGTTTATCTATGACTTCGTATCCGCCCTGAAGAAACAGACTGCCCGCTCTGAAGGAGAATCCGACCTTTCGACACTAAATATCGCTGCAGTAAATATCCTTAAGAAATCAGCTTCCAGTTTCAACAAGCTCGAGCTGAAAGATGACAACGGTAAGAATTTCTTTGATTACTACCCTGATGTACCGTTCTCTATCTTGCAAAAAAATAGCAATGCCGATCGAATTTTCACTCTCAAGGCTGGAACTGCAAATCAGTATTTCTATTTAATGCAAACCGAAGAAGGTGATTTCGACTCCTTGATCTTTGACCCTATGTTTGCTTATAAAAATACCGGAGACTCACCTGATTTAATGAGTAACGGCTCCGTTCAGTATATCGGCCTCAACTCCATCGCTAATATCACCGGTATTGCCGGTGGCCCTAATGCTGGAACAATGACTAAAGTCTTCCAAACTCGCTGGACGGATGGAATGCTGTTTTTACTATCATGCCCGACTTACCTACGCCCGCTCACTACAGCTGGTGGGATCGACATTCTAACTCCACCTCGCTTTGCTTCATACTTAGGAAGCGTCGCTGGAAGTGATTTGCTACCGGTCAGCACCGCTTTAACGGGAGTGACGCTCAAAAACTCACATCCAGTGTCTAATGTAAATTACAGCGGAGTTGACAACTTCATGCGTACTCTACCATCAGTCGGCGGAGCAGCTCCCTTTGTTAAAATTGAGCCCGTCAATTTAGTTCGCTTTGCAATTCGACTAAATGCTAAAACTGGCAAGAACGACTTTATCTTTCAAGAGCTAAAACAAGGAAAATATCAGGACAGAACTGTCCTACTTTCAGATGTGGATTCAATTAAATTTGTACGTAAATCGATTACGCTTCCGATTATCAGCATGGAGGTTTTGAGATGAAGAATCAACTCCTAACTCTTTCCTTAGTCTTCGTTACAGCAACGTCCTCCTCCACTTGGGCGGCAGATGAAGTTTCAAAGAAAGCGGCAACGACTAGCGTCTTGCCATTCACGGGCCCGAATCTGAATGATATCGTACTGGATTCTCAATTAGTTGTTAATGGGTCTAACTCCGCAATCACTACTTTGGATATTTATGTAAGCTGCTTCGGTACAAACTTGCGTGCCGTTCCTAACCCTATCTCTGAATACTCATCTCTTTTCGCCAAAGTAAGCTATCTTACCCAAAGTGGTGGCTACAAAACTCTAGAAGTTAAGTTTCCAGCAACGGCGACAATGAAGACTTACTCAGCGGGTGCCGCTCAAAACATCACATCAAATACTTCCGTTAATGGAAATACATCCGTTAATCTAAATGCATCTCTAAGAGGCAACCTAATTCGTGTAAACCTCACCGAAGCTAAAACGATTCCGGTGGATGTCCTAGCTACCGGCACTGACTTCGCTAAACTAGAGGAATTTGCTTTGAAGTCAGAGTTCCTGAAAAATATCAGCTTTCGTCAAGAGGTCGGCACGACCCCATCACAGTATATGGCATTCACCGGCCCAGTGACCGCAGCCAGCCAGTGGTATGTCTCCGAAAACGGAAAGACCCTAACTATGCTAGCCTCTTTCCCTGGGGAGAACAAATTCTGCGGCGGCTTCTTCTCTCCGCTCGTTTTGAACTTTGATGATGACAAACTTCCTATCGTTGACCAAACATCCTATTTTCCTTTATTCGAGGGCAAGCCTCATAAAATCTCTTGGCCATCATTCAAAGGTGAAACATATCTATTAACCTTTGATCGTAATGACAACGGGAAAGTCGACAGCGGTGCCGAGCTCTTTGGCGATATTAATAACTTCCAAGATGGGTTCAAAAACCTAGCTGCTTATGACAGCAATAAAGACGGTGTCATTGATTCAAAAGATCATCTATGGCCGAAGTTGCGCCTGTGGAGAGATAAAAATCATGACGGGAAAAGCAGCCCCTCCGAGATGAAAACCCTAGAGCAAATGGGTGTTCAATCGATCTCTTTGCAATACGAAAATACAACTCAAGACCTGAACCGCCACGCAAAAGTCATCGGACCGGGAGAATTCACCTACAAAAATAAAAAAGGTGAAGTTAAGAAAGGGCGCGTCTGGGATATTTTTCTTAAAATTGTTCCATAATTGAGATAGCATTTTTACTGGGAGGACTCCATGAAAAGGCAAACTCATACTAAATTAGCAACGGGCATTTTGCTGTTATTCACAATCGCTATAGTCGCAGAGACAGGTTTTTCTCGCGTCAAATCAGGTAATAGGTATGAGTACCGCTACCAAAAGGACACACCTGTAGACACAAAGGCTGAAACAAAAAATGAAGCTACTGGCTCCACGGCGAATGTAGGAGATGGAACCGCGCCATGTCGCGACTCCGTTCTGCTTTTAAATACAGTTTTTGATAGCAATTCAGATCAAGGTAAATCCCGCTTCACTGTTGGTCGCCTTACAAACAACCAAACAGCAACATTTGAATGTACTAAAGCTATCCCGAAAATGAAAAATTCGGATGGATTTGATGTTGAATCTGGACAAGTAACAGTTCGTTGTAAAAATGGAACAACATTAGTTGAGTCTTCAAATTGCTATGCAATCTCACAAGAAGAATGGAATCGACGAGAAGCACTCCGCCTAGCTGAAGAAGAAAGAAAACGCAAAGCCGCCGAGGCGGAGGCTGCGAGAATTGCAGCAGAAAAAGCCGCTGCAGAAAAAGCTGCGGCAGAAAAAGCAGCCGCGGAAGCAGCGGCGGCGGCGGCAGCAGCAGCTGCAAATCCACAGTGCTACAGCTGTAGCGCAAGTGCGACTTGTGTTGTGACTTCCACGCGTGACATTTCTAAAAATTCCTCCGTTACTACGCGCACTACGTACTATGCCTGCTCGAATGGAAACAGCCGAGTGGTTTACAATAGTGGAGCTAGTGGCTGCGTTACGGGACGAAAAGTTTGCTCAACGTCTTCGTCTGGCAAGTAGTTAATTAGCCTTGAGAGAGTGACACCATGATACTCAGCTTGGTTGCCCTGCTCTCAGGGCTTTTGAACTTATCTTCCCAGATTCTTTATCAAAAGATCGTTTCAATCACTTTGGGCGATCTTTATACTACATTCCTTTTAGTCACTCTTACCTTCATCTTAGGTACCGCCGTCGGAAGTCTTCTGAGCGTAAAAATGCGCCGATTTTTACCGTGGATAGAAATAGGTACGGGCCTTTACAACATCTTTCTGCTTTTTCTACTGTCCTCAGATTTTTATAAGACCCAACTTCCGCAGATCCTGGTCTTTGCGGGATTGCTGATCCCCGCTCTCTCTTTGGGCTTACAACTGCCTCTCTACAGCTACTATCTGCGCAAAATTCGCTTTAATTTTATTTACGCTGTCTATCATGGCGGCGCGATTTTGGGGCTTATTACCTTCGAAGTATATTTTACTTTCGGCTTGTCGGTGAAAGCTTCGCTTTTAACGTTAGGTTCTGCCCAAGTGTTACTGGGACTTGTTTTGGCGACACTCCTTAAAAAGCACGCCTTTCAGATTGAAGCTCCCACAACTGTCACTTGGAAGCAGTTTGCAACTAAACCCTTCCTTGGAGTTTCTCTTTCCGTATTCTTGATCTCACTTTTGAGCTCATATCAGGTCTTCTGGGCTCTTAAAACTCAAATCATGCTAACTGAGTCTTTCCGTTTACACGCAACACTGATTTCGGCGGCAGTATTTTTCTGGATGACGGCAGCTGGCTTTAGCGAAAAGTACCTGGAAAAAATATCAAAAACCATCCTGTTTTTATGCTGGGGATTTGGCCTGCTAAGCCTTCAACTTATATTTCCATACTGGCCCGCTTTTATAACGGATCTTTTTAGTGGCGAACTCGCGAACTATTTTTTCTATTCTGCAGTCCTTGCCTTGTCTTTGACCTTCCCGGTTTTCATTTCAAGCTTAGTGTTTATCAAAGGCACTCAAGAATTCTCAAAAAAATTTCCAGTGGATCAATCAAGTGGCTTTTTAAATGCCTGCGCTTGTTTAGGCAATATCCTCGGGATGATTGGCGCCGTTTTACTTGCTTCGCATCTTTGGGAAAATTTGTTTTTTGGAACCGCCTTGGTAGTACTTTTTATTGGTATTTTCTTGATCGCCAAATCAGAGCGCAAACATCAAGAGGCCTCTTACGGAGTCGTCGCTTTGATTCTTTTTGCAGTCATATCCTTTCGCCACGATCAAGCTTCTAACCTGTTCAACAATCGCTTCGATAAAGAGAACCGTCCCTCTCAGATTATCTCGGAAGTTCACTCAGATGCTTTCTCCTCTATTGCAATTCTTGAAGATCCCTTTGACCAAGGTGGACTTGCCCGCCACTACATCGTCGACGGCCACCGATCGCACAATATTGAACGTGGAACGGAAAGCCTTGTCGGGCTCATCGGCAGAAGATACTTCCCTCATGCTCCGAAAAAATCCATGGTCATTGGCGTAGGCACAGGTCAGACCTCTTGGGGAGTCACGGCCATTAGCGAAAAAACGGATCTGGTCGAAATCTCTCCGACTGTATTAGACAACCTGAAGATTTTTAAAAGTTATAATAATGATCTAGTCAACGACCCGCGAGCCAAGGTGAATCTAGTGGACGGAATGACATTTTTAAAAGAGTGTCCCGCAAACAGCTATGATTTAATCGTAAATACAGCGACATATCCTGGAAATTTTAACGCCGCAAAATTGTATACGAAGGAATTCGTGGCTCTAGCTAAAAATTGCTTAACAGATAACGGTGTCTACGAAACTTATTTTGATGGCTCAACAGTGACAAACCGCCAAGAGCTTGCAGATTTTCTGGCGCCTATTCAAGAACACTTTAAGTATATCGATATTATAAATGGCAACTACCCTATCTTAATGGCCTACAACCAGGAGCGCCCCTTGACCACTGGTGGGTGGGAAACATTCCTTTCAGACTCAGACGCGAGGTTCTATGAGCAAGGGCTAAAAAACAAATCCGCCTTTAATCTTGAGTGCAATCAAATATACAGAAAAATTCCATTTTATGATGGTGGCCGTATGAACACATTGGATCAATCCATCCTTGAGGCCCACTCAATAAGAAATATTATTAAAACGAACTACCTTAAAACCTTTTACCTTTTTATGGACTATTCAGGCCTTCCTTTTTCGACAGATTGTTTTCAATAGTCCTTCGGATAAGTAAGGAATAAATCAGTAAATGAAGTACGGCTCGTTTCAATTAACAAGTTATTATCCGTGACTATTTTAGCTGAAGCACCTTCGTGTTGCATAAGTTCGTCAGACCAAGCTTGAGCCGTCGCTTCGGCATTCATAAAGGTTTGTGGCGTATCCAAAACCCAGTCATACCAAGTCTTCGAAGGCAGCAGCGGCTTAACCTTATCATAGACTACTGAGTCCCATTCAGGGAGCGGCGTCTCACTTCCGATAAAGATCACCCCATCACTCGTATAACCCGGCATAATTCTATAGAACGGAAACGCTTCGCGAGCGGTTTTTAGCAATGAGGATAAATCACGACCAGCACCGAATAACAATTGAGCGTAAATCCCACCCGGATTCAGATGTTTACGCGCAATTTGATAAAACTCCTGCGACATTAAAAATGTCGTTCCAGCTCCGTAAGGGTCGACATTAACGGTAATCACATCCCAACTTTTCTTAGAAAGTGCGATAAAACTTCGGCCATCATCCGCAATATTCTCCACCCGAGGATCTTTTAGGTAGGCCGTATTTTTAAAACTCAATTTGCTTTGCGCCTCGATCACCAAAGGCAGAATTTCAATGCTGGTGATTTTTTTGATTTCCGGAATCTGAGTGAACGCTTCCGTTGTCAGCCCGTACCCCATTCCCACAACTAAGACTTCATCCAATTGTTTTGCAAACAGGCTTGGAAAAAGAGCAAGGTTTTTTTGAACGATAGCGGTTTCGCCATAACCATATGCCGCAACCAAAGAGGTGTAATTATGAAACATGGCCCAACGATCTGTTGTTACATTTTCCTTAGGCTTTAAAGGGATAACATTCAGATAGCCGAACTCATCCTCCGCCTGAAAAAGTGCGCTCTCTGCAGGATTCAAAGAAACATTTTTTGTTCCCAAAAGAAAAACTAGCAATATCGACACCACAACAGCCGAGTAACGAGATGACCCTTTTAAAAACATCCATGAGCCAACCAACCCCAGCACCAGGAGGGAAATGAAAAGCAACTTTAGGCTTCCCACAGTCCCCAACCAAGAGAAAAGCAGATATGTGGTTAGCATACTTCCTAATACAGAGGCGAAAGTATTAACATAGACTGCCATCGAAAGATTTCTAGTACGCTGTAAAGCGGACTCAGCTCCAGCCTGAATGACTTTTAACGACAATGGAAAACATACACCAAGAAGCACACCAGGCAAAACCGCAACCAGCAACAACACTAGTAAGTAAACCCCTTGGATAGTCTTTGCGTACGGGCGCACCAAATCGATTCCACTAGATACGGCAATCGGCAACACAATAAATCCAAGCACCGCAAAAACACCGGTCAGACGAATAATAAATAAAACGGCTTTGATTTGCACATCGGTAGACAGCTTTGAAAGCTTAGGACTGATGAATGCAGCAATCGCCAAAGTTAAAAGCAATACGGAAAGGACTAAAGAATGGACATAGACTCGTCCTCCCAGAAATAATCCCGCAAGCCTAAACCAAATTTGCTCCAAACTTAGAACAAAAAAACCACTGAGAGCAGAAAGCAAAAGAGCCCAGATTCGCAAAGATTTTGACAACTCTCCACCAACGCCCGTTGCAACATCGTTTTGCTTCTCGTGCACTGAAGCAAAACTGTATTTCTCCTTCACAAAAAGAGCAGCTGCCAAAATATTCAGGAAAAATCCGAAATACAAAGTTCCCGACAGTCCGAAATTATAGATCAATACTAAGTACGAGCACAAAGCTCCTACAGCTCCCCCCAGACAGTTAGCCGCATATAACCACTGATGGTCTTTAGAAGAAGAAAATTTATAGCTCATGAATGGATAAGAAAGTCCCATGCAGAACGTTGCCGGGAAAATAAATAGACCCGAGATCAAAAAGTGACTTAGTAACTTAGGAAAAGGGCTAAACTTCAAAATCTGTGACAGCTCTTCGCGGGCACCAAATAAAAATACAGCTCCCAAACCGATAACTAAGACAATCGCAATTTCACAATAAGTGTACAAAGGAATCTGTTTTTTTGTATCACGTCGTAAAAACCATGATGCAGAAGCTGTTCCTAATCCCAACCCCAACATAAAGTGAGCAATCACGCAAGAGATAGACAGAGTCGTTCCACCCAAGAGGGATGAAAACAAGCGAATCCAAAGAATCTGATAAAGCAATCCCGAAAAGCCGGTTAGAAACATGGCTACCATACCAAGCCTGAACGTTTTTGTTTTCAGAAATGCCTCCTTGTTTACTTGTCAATGATGCTATCAATGGATTAGCCTAATTACTATGGAAATGTGGAATGACTAAAAGAGCAGAGCTAATTCTTATTTTTTCTTGCTTGATCGTTTTTTTTACGAGTTTTTTTGTAGCACCACTCTTTCCGATACAAAGATATCCCCTTTTTGCAGACGCTCCTCTTAGATATGAATCGTATAGTCTTAGAACTCCCGCCTTCGAGGACATTCCACCCGCGAGTTTAGAACTTCAGAATACTTATGATGGAGATCCTACTTATCTTGTAGGCCGACTTCCTAAAACGTCCTACCGATGGGGCGAAGTGCTAACAAGAGAGCAGCTGCAACGACATTTTCAATCCCTGCAACAACGAAATCTTCTTTCCACCACACCAATTTGTATTCAAAAAATCACTTGGAGTACTTTGCCAGATAAATCTCTTGGGGCTTCAAATATCGAGGACTTTGTTTGGAGCAATCAGACGCTTTCATCCGATCATGATCTAATAAAATCTATTTGCGATACGGAGACTCCATTATGAAATGGCCACAATCGCAAAGATACTTTGAGGGCTTCCGCATATTCACCTTCGTGTCTTCAATGCTGCTGGTCATTGATCAGATTTTTATACGCTGGAGAATGGATGGAGAAATAAATGTCGTCTCCATCGCAGGATGGCTTCCCGAAAACATAATGACCTCACACACTTTATTCCAATACGTGAGCTGGTGTTTTGTTGCATGCATGGCGCTGTGGCTGTTCAAAATAGTGCCTAGAATCGCTTCAGTCTTAAGCATCTTTCTTTTTATTCTTTCGACTTCTTTGTACTTACAAAACGAACCTTTCGGAGATCATCGTCAATCAGTCTTCTGCTTACTGCTGATTCTTTTCGCAGCTAGGGAATATAAGCTCATTCAGCACTATTTTTATCAAGTAGCCGCTGGGATAATTGTTTCATTTTATTTTCTAGCGGGCTGGGAAAAAGTATTCTATTCCGGCTTAAGCTGGATTAACGGAACAAGTTTACAAATCTTCGTGCATTACATGGGATACAGAAACTCCCATCTGCGAGAACTCATCTTAAGCAATGTGGATATCGCGAAGTTCTTTCAAACAGCGATTCTTATCTTCGAGTGCGGATCTTTTATGTTACTTGGACCGAAACCATTGCGCTGGATTTGGATCTGCACGCTTATCGGATTTCATGTCGGTATCGAGGAGATATTTGGCTATCGTTACTTCTTACACCTTTTTGCAGTTCTCTATCTCTTTGCACTGCCCGACATAATGGAATTAAAAAATGGCAAAAACACATAGCTCTCGCATTGAATTCATCTATTTGCTTTGGTTCGGCGTTCCCGTTCTTTTATATCAAATTTTGATTTCCAGAATACTGACTCAAATCTTCGGGAGTCTCTTCTTTATTCAACTATTTCTGATTGCAGTTGCCTATTTCGGTACGGCCCTTGGTTCTTATTGGAGCCTACGCCTTAAGAGCATGACCTTAGCCAAAAGCCATGGAGCACTCGTCTTACTAAATCTTCTTTTGCTTGGATTTGATCAATCGAGTTCCGAGCTCCTTGAATCCAGCTTCCTGAGTCTGTCCTTTGGCTGTTTGCTATTCTTTGCTATCTCTTTCGTTTCTTCATTATTATTGCCATTGTACTTTGAAGAGCATCGAAAAAGTGGCCTCGAAGATACGAGCGCATTTAACAAGGTCTATTTCTATTTCCACTTATTAGTAGTGGCCGCCTTGGTTTTTCTTGAGTTGGGTGTGCTACACACGTGGGGCATACATTTTATTTTACTGACATTGACAGTGACTGAATTAGCTTGGGCAATCTATTGGAAAAAATTCGAAGGCAAACCTTCGCCTCTAAAGATAAATACTCTAAAGGAAGAATTCAGCCAATCTTCAGCTCTTCTACTGCCTCTGCTAGGATTCTCGATCATCAGTGGGATTATTCAATCAATCCTTTATCGACAAATTCAAAATGTTCTGGCTCCCCTCGCATTTCACTATTCCTTATATTTGGCGGCGCTAATTTTGAGTTGGTCCCTTGCAAGTCTTTGGTTTCGAAGCCCAAAGGGTTACAAGTGGTTGAACTGGATACAGTTTAAACAAAAATCCGCCGCGCTTATTTTAGCCCTTTTGGTGTGGAGTCTCTCATGGCCAGTTTTTTGGTCTTGGATGATGGACCTACTAACCGGATCAATCAATCCTTCAGCAACTGTGATCTTTTTAGTCCGTGCCATTTTCTGCATTGGTCTCGTACTACCGACAGGCTTCTTCTTTGGCAGCTTGCTGCCACTTGTGAAAAAAGAAAATGAAAGAATTCCCTTGGGCACCCACCTGGCGGTCAACTCGTGTGGTAATGCGATCGGGATCCTACTCTACATTGCAATCCTGTTCGAAGTAATTGGGAATTTCCAACTCTGGGGACTGCTTGGCCTGCTATGCTTGATCTTCGCACCTTCCAATAAAAAATTAAAAACCATTACTGCAGCAACAGCCTTGGTTTTGGGTTCTTTGACTTATCTACTGACTAAGAATTTTTCTTGGGATGTCGGCAGTCACTCGCACCGCGGTCTTTATCGCTGGTACCATGACACAACTCAACTCACGGACGTCAAAGAGTTTAAACATAAATCCAGCCAGGTGAACTACTTAGAGTTCAATCACTCGCTCAATCTATTGATAATGAATGGGCATCACTCCATCGCCCTTCGCAAAGGCGTACCCTACTCCATGACGGATACCTTTATGGGGTTATCTTCACTTTCCTATGTGAATAAGTTCGACAAAGCTTTGGTTATTGGCTTAGGCACGGGGGCAACTGTTATGGGTGCGGCCGAGATGTTCGCCCATACCGATGTTGTCGATCTGGACACAACCATGCTCAGAGTGATGGACTACATGAAACCGGTAGCCCAAAGATTGAAATCTGACAAAGTAAAGTTCACTGAGGCTGACGGATTGACTTACTTAAGACAGAACAAACAGCGTTATGACCTTATTGTGAACAATGTCCCCTCTCCTGTTTATTTTGCCGCGGCAAAACTATGGAGCCGAGAGGCATTAGAAGCTATCTATGAGTCATTAGAGGATGATGGTATCTTTGCACAGTGGTTCGACGGAGAACTCGACCAAGAAAGCATCAACATCCAACTAGAGACATCTCAGGATCTTTTTAAACACTGTGATCTGTTTTATCTGCAATTCAATTTTTACAGCTTCGTGTGCAGCAAGGGTGATAACCCGCTGAAAGTAAAAGCCCATCCCGCAAAATCAGCGGAAATTATGGAGACAACACCGGAACTCTACGCGGAATATTTCGATTCCTTAAAATTCACAGTCAGCACCATCCCTACAACACCTGGGGGACCCACGAATACCCTGAATAACCCGTATATGGATGTCCTGGTCGCGCGCAATCCACCAGGGTGGCTTCTGAATGACCTAACAGATAACGTCGCTAAATACTTTAAACTATCGCAGCAGGTGAATGCCGAGGCCGCACTGAACTCCCCTCTTATGGACAAGAAATGTCGCAATCTAAACAGCTGGATCTTCCATAAGAGATTCAACAAGAGCGACGAGATCTGCGCCCCTATTTTTTAAAGACGCCTCGCAGAATCCGCCCTCTCTGAGATTTGCCCCGGTTTAAACTATGGTGTTAAACTCCGGGGCAAATTCCATCCAGAAGGCTCTTTTAATGCAAAATAAAGTCGTAAAAATTGGCAATATCGAAGTCGCAAACAACAAACCTTTCGTTCTGTTTGCAGGTATGAACGTTCTTGAAAGCCGCGACCTTGCGATGCAAGTTTGCGAGCACTTCGTTAAAGTCACTGACAAGCTTAAAATTCCTTATGTTTTTAAATCTTCTTTCGACAAAGCCAACCGCTCTTCGATTCACTCTTACCGTGGCCCAGGCATGGACGAAGGCTTAAAGATCTTTGCTGAGCTTAAAAAAACTTTCGGCGTCAAGGTCATCACTGACGTTCATGAGGCTGGTCAGGCAAAAACTGTGGCTGAGGTGGCTGACGTGATCCAACTCCCAGCTTTCCTTGCTCGCCAAACAGACTTGGTGGAGGCAATGGCTCGCACTGGTGCCGTTATCAACGTTAAAAAACCTCAATTCTTAAGCCCAAGCCAAATGGGTAACATCGTAGAAAAAATCGAAGAGTGCGGTAACGACAAAGTGATCCTGTGCGAACGCGGCTCTTGCTTTGGTTACGACAACTTGGTGGTCGACACTTTGGGCTTTAACATCATGAAAAAAGTTTCTAAAGGTTCACCGGTTATTTTGGATGCAACTCATGCCCTTCAGTTCCGTGACCCGATGGGAGCAGCTTCTGGAGGCCGTCGTGGCCAAGTGGCTGAACTTTCTCGTGCAGGCTTGGCTGTGGGCCTTGCCGGTCTTTTCATCGAGGCTCATCCAGAGCCAAGTAAGGCGAAATGTGATGGCCCTTCTGCGCTTCCTTTGGCGAAGTCAGAGGCGTTCTTGCAGCAGATGAAATCGATCGATGACTTGGTGAAGTCATTCCCGATTTTGGATACTGAGAACTAAGCGAGATCCTTGACCAAAAAAAATTATTACCAGTGTTTAATTTTCTTGCAAATGAGCTGGGGTTCTATAAAAGGACCCCACTTTAAAACAAAATCATTTGCATAGACTTGAGGACACTGAGTTGAAAATTGTTAGCGCTTTCCTCCTTGCCGTAGCTCTTATTATTTCTGGTTGCGGTCGTTCTGTTTCTAATACTGTAGCTCCTAAAAACAATTCAGCTATCATTGGCGGCCAATTGGTAGAGCCAGGAACTGCTCTTGCTCAAAGTATCGTCGGCATTTATGACGATGCTGAAGGTTATGTTTGCACGGGCTCATTGTTGCCAGGAAACTTGGTTCTAACAGCCGCTCATTGCATCGGTAAAAATCCGAATGACACTTACATCGTATTCGCTCCAGACATGGAAGCGGTGCTCAATCTTGGTAAAAACTTCAAAACAGCTCCCTCTGTTCGCCAAGCAGTTGCGATGAAAGCCCACGAAGAATTCAACTCTGGACAAACAAACGCAGCGATCTCAGGCAACGATGTTGGTCTGATCATGTACGAAGGTGAAACACCAAAAGGCTACCAATCTGCAAAAATCTTGGAAGACGCATCTGTTTTGAAACGCAATGCTATGACGATTTTGGCGGGTTACGGTGTGGACCAAGCTGAAGTGATCACAGTGAACCCAAGAACGACTAAGAATCTACAAAGCTTGATCGATAAAGGTGTCGTATTCTGCGATAATGACGACGCTCGTAAAGCCACTTCTTGCATCAAAGAAGAATTGAGTGGACCTGCGATTTTGAAAGCTGTGACAGTTAAAGTTAAGTACACACCTAACGAAGGTGAAGTGATCTTAGACCAAACAGAAGGCAAAGCCGCTTGCTCTGGTGACTCTGGTGGTCCAGCGTACATCCAAGTTGGCGATGAGTTCCAACTTTGGGGCGTTACAAGCCGTAGCACAATCGGCTGCAACGAAGACATCGTTTACATGAATATCCTGCACTACGGAACTTGGATTAAAGACACCGCAAAATCATTCGGTGCAAAATAAGAAAAGGCGGCCATCGAGCCGCCTTTTTCATTTTTAGAGTTGAATTGACCTATTAAGGTTTTAACAAAAACATTTCAGATTCTTTTGTCTCTTTATCGTGAACTTTGATCTTCACGTCTTTTTTAGGCTCTAACTTATCTTTGAATTGATAGCCACCATCTGCGACTGACACCAGATCCAGCTGTCTCGCCAAGCCCTTCGCATCCGTCGTTTCAGCACTGACGGCATATCTTGAAGAACTCAGACCTTTCACTGTTTTCCCCACCAAAGAAACACGCACCGTTCTGGATCCCGTATCATAGTCGATAGCGAATAAACGACCCTTACGAGGCACAATGGTATTTTCAAAATAAGGACCCGATTCCTGAGCAAAAGCCAGGGAGGACAAAGTAATTAGGAGTACTGCGATTCGTGTAATGAGTGATTTCATAGAGCCTCCGGAGCACAATTTCATTCTCTGTGACTCCCGAGCCCCGGGCAAATGCTTTTCCGGCCTTTTGCCAATCCCAGCCTAACTATCAGGATTTTCGGGACTTTATCCTCCCCCTGTTTACACATTCGACACATTTTGAGGGGCTTTGGAAATAATTATGTAGGTCTGGTAAACCCCTGAATTCAGTCTAGAATATGTCCTTTACTGAGGGACGTTTGCTATGAAGCTTAATGGAATTCTGGCGCTTACACTACTGATCACGACCGCAGCCTGCTCTCCATCCAACGAGGGGCTTTTAGATTCCCAAGACAGACAAAATATCATCGGCGGAACGATCGTTAAAAAGGATGCTCGTCTTGCAAAAAGCACCGTGGGTATTTACGACGCCAGCACCACACAGATCTGCACCGGTGTTCTTTTAGAAAACAACATCGTTGTGACTGCTGGTCACTGCGTGAGCTCTGATACATCAAATCTTTTTGTGGTTTTCTCTACCGACATGGAATCCCTTCTGGATGACTATGCACTTTTAAAAAAATCACCACTGACTCGCAGAGTGTCTGGCGGAGTTGTCCATACGGAATTTAAACTCCCGTATGAAAACCAAGATCCTGCAACTTCAAGCAATGACATTGCTTTAATTAAGTTCAATGGAACCACTCCGAAAGGGTACATGCCTGCTAAGGTCTTAACGGACTCAAGTAAAATTGAAATCGGACAAAAAGCTCTTATTGCTGGTTATGGCGCTGAGACTGACAATCTTGTCGAAGTGGATATCAAGCAAACCGACGATATCGAAAACCTTATCGAAGAGGGCGCTGTCATCTGTGAAACTGACGACGAAACTAAAGAGCGCCGTTGTTACTACGAAGAGCTGGATGGTCCCGCTATTCTAAAATCTACGACAGTTGAAGTAAAAGAAATCCCGAACACATTTGAAGTCATCCTTAAACAGGATAAAGAGCATGGAGCCTGCTCCGGCGATTCCGGCGGTCCTGCTTTCTTAAAGATCGGCACTGAATACTATGTTTGGGGCATCACCAGCCGTGGAGAATTGGGTTGCGCCACTCAATCGACTTTCACCAACATCGTGAGCTACGCAACTTGGATCAAACAAAACAGCGCTCTTCTACTTAAGAGAAAATAGTCCTACGCTCCAACCATCACAAAGGGGCCACTCACATAATCTTTTTGGTGAGCCAATCCCCAACGAATCATAGCGTACAGTACGGGCTTCAGCTCCGCACCTTGCGGAGTTAGCTCGTACTCAACTCCCGAGATCTTTTCTTTCCCGAGAACCGAACGGCTCACAAGCCCCGCCGCTTCCATTTCCTTTAACTGTTTAGTCAGAGTGGCCTGAGTAATTCCCGGAGTCAGTCGACGTAATTCACCAAATCTTTTGGGAGATTTGCGCAAGTTGTATAACAAAATGACTTTCCACTTCCCTTGCAGCAAGGTCGCTGTTAGCTCTGCCGGGCAATTGAATTTACGCTTCTTGAAACTCATCAAATCCTCCTAGTATCTAACATGATACTAGTATTCCATTATCTACTATTTTCGAATTTCACCCTAGTTGTGCTAAAGTATTTTGGCAACATGGAGATTCACTATGACATCCTTCACTATAGAGCTGTATTCGCCGAAATATCACGATGCCTATGTCGAATTGAACAAAGAATGGATTCAAAAATACTTTCGCCTTGAGGAAATGGATCTCTTACAGCTCAATCAAGCTAAAGAAATGATTTTAGATAAAGGTGGAGAGATTTTTGTTATTTTAGATCAGGGAAAAGCTGTCGCCACTTGTGCGATGATTCCCCACGGCGACCACGGTTATGAGCTGGCAAAAATGGCGGTATCCCCGGTCTATCGCGGCAAGGGCTTGGGAGATCTTTTGATGGAGACAGCCATCTCCTGGGCTCGGCAGAAAAAAGCACATGAAGTGATCTTGTTATCGAACACAGTTCTTGAGCCCGCGATCTCGCTGTATAAAAAGCATGGCTTCGTGACCACGCACCTGGGATCTCATCCCGACTACGAACGCTGCAATATCGAGATGAAACTCTCTCTCTGACTTCGTACAAGCGGCGCGGAGTGCTCCAGCAATTTCCGCAAACTTCGCAATGAACAGCTACCAAGGTCTTGATCTGCAAGCGATTGTTTGCTGAGACCGAAGTGATGTTTTTAGAATGAGGCATGAGAAAAAATATTCTAGCAACTCTCTTTTTATCCGTGCTTCTTCTAACATCCACAAGCCAAGCTGCCTTTACTCCACTCGGCGTGAGTATCGCTCCCCCTGTGCAGTTCCCTCCCCGTGATTTTTCGATCACAGGCGTTCGTCTGAATGTCTTGTGGGGACATCACCGCGATGTTTATGGTTTTGACTTAGGTGTCTTGGGAAATATCACGGATCAAGATTTTGTCGGTGTGGGTTTAGCGGGTGGTTTTAATGCCACTTATGGATCGACGACTATTATCGGTTTACAACTTGCGGGTCTTGGAAACTACAATCAACAGAAAACAACTGTGGTGGGCTTGCAGGCTGCATTGTTTATGAACTACAACGTTGCAGAAAGCAGCGTTTCTGGTGTGCAACTGGCCCTAGCGAATATTTCGCCAGCGACTTCGGTATATGGCGTTCAATTAGGTGTTTATAACAAAGCTCGCGCCGTCTATGGATTGCAAGTGGGCTTAGTCAACATGGCCGACAACCTTCACGGTGTTCAAATCGGTCTAGTGAACTTCAACAATACTGGCCCCTTCAAAGTTTCGCCGCTGTTAAACGTCGGCTTCTAAAAACAAAAAGAGGATTCTGAATTTCAATTCTCAGAATCCTCTCTTGTTATTTTCTTAATTAAATCTAGTTACAGTATTTACCCCAAGTATTGGCCGTTTTATCACCGACACCAATATGCAAAGAGGCACTTCCATAGTGACCGATCGCACGGATCGTCCCCGCCTTACGAATTTTGCAAAGCTCTTTAAAAGCCACATTCGCCATCGCACTGCTTGAGAATCTCACGTCAATCGAAGTTCCATAGGGATGTCTGCCCGCGGCTCCGCCTACGTTTTTATTGTAGGGCTCGGGTCTCCACCAGTTATAGATCTGACTGACTTTAATACCTTTAGCTTCAAGGGCTTTAATCACCTTCACACCCGTGATTGGATACTTCCAAACGGACTCATCAGGATGCACCAAGATATGTTCTTGATCCGATCCATAAGTGCAAGAAAAAGTATTGTAGCTATTCGGATTAGGGCGCACTAGCTGAGAGCACCAAGCTGAGTTGTTTGTTTCAGCCGCACATTGAGCCAAGAACTCGTCTTTCTTAGTCAGACCAAGATTGACGCCACTTTCCTGCTTTGTCGTGGCTTTGATACAGCCAAGAGCTTGAATGTCAGTATTGATTGTGCCGAACTCCTCATGGATATGTTCGACGATGTCTTCGGAATCGGACTGAGTTGTATCTGTACCATCCTCAGTTTCATAGGAAGAGTAAGATTCTTCATTTAGAGCTAAATCACCTTCGGCGCGGGAACAAGAAACGGAAGCAAGACCAACTGTGGAGATCATCATCAGGCTTAATAGGAACTTATTAGTCATGGACCCTCACTGTGTTGCGGATGTTTGTGCAACAACAGTGAGAGTACCTAGAGATGATTGCGGTGACGTAAAATTACGTCACGAAGAGCCAACTTCTGGTGGTTGGTTTTATAAACAAACGCAATAAAAAGGGATGAAGGTCAGACTAAATATGAACACGCCCTACTTTCTGTTTTTATCGACGACCGCTATTGTGATTAGTAAAAAAGCCAGAAGGCGCATGGAAAAGATCCAAGAGTTTTCTTCATTCGTGTTTGGCATAATCACAAAGAACCAACGCTCGATCGCCAACATAAAAAAGGCTGCGGCAAACATCGCAAAAAAACGATCTGCCGTTTTCTTCCAAAACTTCAGAAAGAACACTCCCGAAGTAAAGGACGCCATCATCACCGCACCATAAATAAACTGTTTTAAAACTTCTGTAGACATCTTACACCGTATCCCAGATCAAGCCATAAACCATGGCACCCATACCGAACAAAATAATCCACGCCCTCCCCAAGGAAAGGTCATAGTTGGGTCCCAACATAAAGTCGACCGAAAGCAAAATATTATTCAGTGCCACTCCGACAAAGCAGATGCTGCTCCAAAATAACAAACGCGTTCGACTTCTAAAATAAGCGCGCCCTAAAAAGAGAGCGCAACCGAAACTAGTAATTGAGCATAAAAGATACACAAAAAAAGCCACGATCAGTCCTTTTTAATTTTGAAGGCATCCGCAAAGTCACGGATGTTATCAATCGGTTGAGAGTAAATATAATTGATCACCGTCGAGCGACGGGAATTATAGACAACTTCAAGCTTTTCAGCCATCGCTGACATATCGGAAACAATATAGCGATAGGCATCGCCTTCACAAACGACAAGCCCTAAACCTACGAGTTCCTCAAGTTGCGAGCGAGCGTAGCTGGGGTTTGAGCGCATTTCTGAGCTGATTTCTGTCGGTGTCCAGGCCTTTTCACTATGATGCTTGAGATAAAATAGAACGTCCAAAAGTGCTATAGAGTGTATGTGTCTTCGAATGAAGTTTTTTACCTCTACAGATATCTCACCAGAATCATCAAACGGCACAATGATCCTCCCGTGGTCCCCGATCTCGATAGATCGTGGTCAGGACATCAATCAATTGACTGAAATTCACAGGTTTCGCTAAATGGTAGGTGCAACCGGCACTCATACTCTTCACCATCTCCTCCTTAAGTGCATGGGCTGTTAAGGCGACAATCGGTTTGTCGTAGCCCTGCGCACGCAATCTTCGCGTGGCTTCGTAACCATCCATGATCGGCATTTGGATATCCATCAAGACCGCATCATACTCGTGAGCCAATGCCGCAGCCATGCCTTCGCGGCCATTATCAGCAAAAGCGACATTCGCGCCGACAGCTCCCAAGAAATGGGAGATCAACGCCTGATTATCCTCGACATCTTCAACCAGCAAAATATTCATATTCTCAAGCTTCTTAACGCCCTTAAGAGAGAATTTTTCGTTCTGAGGAATATGGAAATTCAAAGACTCAATGAAAACGGTTCCTTCAACAGGATCTGCATTCACCTCAACCAGGAATGTACTGCCTTTACCAGGCACACTGCTAACCAGGGTCACATCCCCGCCCATAGCGCGAGCTAGTTGTCGTGACAATGCCAGCCCCAGACCTGTGCCACCGAAATTTCTGGTCGTAGCACTGTCTTCTTGAACAAATGGCTGGAAGAGATGATTTGAGTGAGCTGGATTAATACCGACACCTGAATCAGAAATAAAGAACTGAATCTTGCTGTGCAATTCGAGTGCTGCGCGCGGCACCCATTCAACATCCACGTGAACATGTCCTTCGCCAGTGAATTTAATGGCATTGCCAATCAAGTTTAACAAAATCTGACGCAAACGAGTCGCATCTGACATGATCATCTTAGGAATGCTCGTATCCAGGTCAATGCGGAAATCCAAACGCTTGTCTAAAGCTTGCAAACGCAAAAGTGATCGGATGTCCTCCAGAACACTTTCCACGTCGACCTCGACATTTTCAATTTGCAGACGTCCTGATTCGACTTTTGAAATATCTAAGATTTCATCGATAATTTTAAGCAGCTGATCCCCATTGCGCTGAACCGTATGGATCCACTTAGCCCGCTCTTCAGGAGTTTGATCTTCATCAAGCATCAACTCAGTGAAACCTAAAATCGCATTCATGGGAGTGCGAATCTCGTGACTCATGTTCGCTAAGAAATTGGTTTTAGAAACACTGGCCGCATTCGCCTGTTTTTCCGCATCAATCAGCTTCATCTCGATATTTTTACGGTCGTGGATATCCGTACAAGTTCCAATCCAAGCAACAACTTGGCCCATAAAATTTGTTTCAGAAACAGCACGCACCCAAAACCACCGAGACTCGCCATAACGATTGATAATACGGCACTCGGTTTCAAAGGAACGACCGTCCTTCATAGAGTTCATCCAAGTTTTCAGAAACTCTTTTAAGTCGTCCTCATTGGCGGCACTTTGCCAACCACTGCCCAAACTCTGTTCGATCGACAACCCCGTGTAGTCCGTCCAGCCTTTATTAAAGTAGTCGAAAGTTCCGTCGGCCTTTGCTCTCCAGATAATATGAGGAATTGCATCCGCAAGACTGCGATAACGGCGTAGGCTTTCCACTTCGAGTTCCGCCAAACGCAAGTAACGCTCTCGTGCTTCGTTTTCACGAATCACTTGGGCTTGCTCTTCAAGTTGCTTTGATTTTAAAAATAACTCTACAAAGACATTTACTTTGGCTCTGACGATATGGGGCTCAAAAGGTTTAAAGATATAATCCACCGCGCCCACTTCGTAGCCGCGATAAATATACTGATCATCTTTATTAATCGCCGTTACAAAAATAATCGGCGTTTGACGATGGCGAGGGCTTTGGCGAATTCTTTGAGCCGTCTCAAAGCCATCCATCCCTGGCATCTGTACATCTAGTAAAATAACCGCAAAGTCATAATTATCCACAACCGCCAAGGCCTCAGGCCCAGATTGAGCCTTCACCAAATTGACGTTTGGAATATTCAGGACAGCTTGCAAAGCCAGCAAGCCATCCATACGGTCGTCGACGATAAGAACATCCACTGTTTTCATTGTCGTTTATCCTTATGCTTGAGCATCCAGGGAGTTTTTAGGCAACCACTGATACATCACTGATAACAGGTAAGTTTCATCCACAGGCTTCGTCACGTAATCAGACGCACCCGCAGACAGACACTTCTCTCGATCACCCTTCATCGCTTTCGCGGTCAAAGAGATAATCGGCAAAGCTTTAAACTCTTCGATCATACGAATTTCTCGGATCGCTTCAAGACCATCCATCTCTGGCATCATCGTGTCCATCAAGACTAAATCCGTATCTGGATTTTCATTGAGAGTTTTAATACCCTGCTTACCGTTTTCCGCAAAGATCACATTCATACCGCGCATTTTCAAAACAGAACTCAATGCGAACACATTGCGAACATCGTCATCCACGATCAAAACTTTTGTTCCTGTGAAATCAGCATTCATCGGCAGTGGCGTCACTTCTGATTTTTCATCAGTAGCACTCACCATCCCACCCTCTGGCATTGTGTATTTCACCGGCAATGTCAGAGTGAAACTAGAGCCTTCACCTGGAGTACTGTTCACGTTGATCACGCCACCTAAAAGGCGTGCGATCTCGCGGCTGATCGTTAAACCCAAACCTGTACCGCCGTATTTACGACTTGTCGTACCGTCGGCTTGTTGGAAGGCTTCAAAGATCAGTTTTTGCTTATCTGTTGGAATACCGATACCCGTATCAGTCACGCGGTAAACGATAGACCCACCCGGATACTGTACCGACGAAGCATCATACTTCACATCCAAAGTCACATGGCCCTTGTCTGTGAACTTAAAGGCATTCGACAACAAGTTCTTTAAGATCTGATGCAGACGATTTTCATCCGTCACCATGGTTTTTGGAAGATCCGGTGTCGCCATAATCACAAACTCAAGTCCCTTGTGTTCAGCCACAGGACGGAACGTTTGCTCAAGATACTCTTGGACTTCTTTGATTTCCACGATCTTAGGTGTGACTGGCATTTTACCAGCTTCCACTTTGGATAGATCCAGGATCTCATTAATCAATGCTAGCAAATCCTGTCCCGCAGAGTGAACTGTGCTTGCAAACTTCACTTGCTCCCCGCTGAGATTTTCCTCGCGGTTGTCAGCTAATGTTTTAGAAAGAATCAGCAAGCTATTTAGCGGAGTTCTTAACTCATGCGACATGTTTGCTAAGAATTCCGTTTTGTACTTGGAGATCAAGGACAGCTGCTCGGCTTTTTCTTCCAAAGAGCGGCTGGCAAGTTCGACCTCTTGGTTTTTTACTTCCAGAAGTCCGGCTTTGTCTTCGAGCTCTTTTGCTTGTGCTTCTAGCTCCACGTTTGAACGTTTCAACTCTTGCAGAAGTTCCTCTGTTCTCATACTTGACGAGATCATGTTCAGGATAACTCCCATGGAGTCCATCAACTGATCCAAGAAGTTGATATAGTTGTGTGTGAACGGAGTCAGTGAAGCAAGTTCAATGACTGCTTTCAATTCGCCCTCGAACAGAACCGGAAGTACGATGATGTTGCGTGGTTTTTCTTCGACGATGCTAGAGCTGATCACCACATAGTCATCAGGCGGATTCGTTAAAAGAATGCGTTTTTTCTCGAATGCACATTGACCGATCAAGCCTTCTTTTAATTTATACTTATTAGAAACTGTACGACGCTCTGTGAATGCATAGCTCGCAATCAAATTCAAAGTCGGTTCATTGCTTTCGCTATCAAGCATAAAGAACGTCCCTTGACGGGCATCGACCAACGGAGTCAGCTCCGACATAATCAACTGCGCCACAGAAGTGATGCTTCTTTGACCTTGCATCATCCCTGAGAACTTCGCGAGATTGGTTTTCAACCAGTCTTGCTCGTTATTTTTCTGAGTCGTGTCTTTAAGATTAGAGATCATCTGATTGATATTTTCAGACAAGGCCGCAACCTCACCCTCAGCTTCAACCGAGATCGAACGAGTCAAGTCACCTTTCGTTACCGCCGTAGATACTTCCGCGATGGCACGTACTTGGGCTGTTAAGTTTCCGGCTAGCTGATTCACGTTATCTGTTAAGTCTTTCCATGTACCAGAGGCACCCGGAACGCTGGCCTGACCACCTAGTTTTCCTTCGATCCCCACCTCGCGGGCAACCGTTGTTACCTGATCGGCGAATGTTCTTAAGGTATCGGTCATCGAGTTGATGGTTTCGGCAAGGGCCGCAACCTCCCCTTTGGCTTCTAGAACGAATTTTTGTTCCAAGTCACCATTGGCAACGGCGGTTACGACCTTCACGATACCACGTACTTGAGTGGTTAGATTTGAGGCCATGAAGTTTACGTTATCTGTTAAGTCTTTCCATGTTCCGGCAACACCAGGAACGCGCGCTTGCGCTCCAAGTTTTCCTTCGATACCCACCTCACGGGCAACGGTTGTTACCTGATCGGCGAATGTTCTTAGAGTATCCGTCATCGAGTTGATCGTTTCAGCGAGGGCTGCAACTTCCCCTTTGGCTTCAAGGACGAATTTTTGATTCAAGTCCCCGTTGGCAACGGCGGTTACGACCTTCACGATACCACGTACTTGCATGGTCAGATTCGAGGCCATGAAATTTACGTTATCAGTTAAGTCTTTCCATGTTCCAGAGACACCACGCACTTCTGCTTGGCCTCCCAGTTTTCCTTCGGTACCCACCTCTTTGGCAACACGAGTCACCTCGGCTGCGAACGAGTTCAGCTGATCCACCATGACGTTGATGGTATTTTTTAGTTCTAGGATTTCACCTTTGGCATCAACCGTGATTTTTTGTGACAAGTCCCCCGTCGCAACCGCTGTTGTTACTTTCGCGATGTTACGAACTTGGGCTGTTAGATTTCCGGCAAGACCATTTACGTTATCAGTTAAGTCTTTCCATGTACCAGACACACCTTTTACTTCGGCCTGACCACCGAGCTTTCCTTCGGTACCCACCTCTTTGGCAACACGAGTTACCTCGGCAGCGAACGAGTTCAGCTGATCCACCATGACGTTGATGGTGTTCTTAAGTTCAAAGATCTCGCCTTTGGCATCAACCGTAATTTTTTGTGACAAGTCGCCTTTGGCAACCGCTGTTGTTACTTTCGCGATATTACGTACCTGATCGGTCAAATTTCCGGCCAAGCTATTTACGTTATCTGTTAAGTCTTTCCAAGTTCCAGATACACCTTTTACGTCCGCCTGACCGCCGAGTTTTCCTTCAGTACCTACCTCTTTCGCAACACGAGTTACCTCGGCAGCGAATGAGTTCAGCTGATCCACCATGACGTTGATTGTATTTTTAAGTTCAAAGATCTCGCCTTTGGCATCAACCGTAATTTTTTGTGACAAGTCGCCTTTGGCAACCGCTGTTGTTACTTTGGCGATATTACGAACTTGGGCCGTTAGATTTCCGGCAAGACCATTTACGTTATCTGTTAAGTCTTTCCATGTACCAGAAACACCCGATACTTCGGCCTGACCACCAAGTTTTCCTTCAGTACCCACCTCTTTGGCAACACGAGTTACCTCGGCAGCAAATGAGTTCAGCTGATCCACCATGACGTTAATAGTGTTTTTAAGTTCAAAGATCTCGCCTTTGGCATCAACCGTGATCTTTTGTGACAAGTCGCCCTTGGCAACCGCCGTTGTTACTTTCGCGATGTTACGTACTTGGGCTGTTAGATTTCCGGCCAAGCTATTTACGTTATCTGTTAGATCTTTCCAAGTTCCAGAAACACCTTTTACATCCGCCTGACCGCCCAGACGACCTTCCGTACCCACCTCTTTGGCAACACGGGTCACCTCGGCAGCGAACGAGTTCAGCTGATCCACCATGACGTTGATCGTATTTTTCAGCTCAAAGATTTCTCCACGAGCATCAACCGTGATTTTTTGTGACAAGTCGCCATTGGCAACCGCAGTGGTAACTTTCGCGATATTACGTACCTGCGCCGTTAAGTTGTTCGCAAGACCGTTTACGTTATCTGTTAAGTCTTTCCAAGTTCCAGATACACCTTTTACGTCGGCCTGACCGCCCAGCTTCCCTTCAGTACCCACCTCTTTGGCAACACGAGTTACCTCGGCCGCAAACGAGCGCAGAGTATCAACCATCGTATTGATAGTATCTTTAAGCTCCAAGATCTCGCCTTTGGCATCAACCGTGATCTTTTGTGATAAGTCACCATTGGCAACCGCAGTGGTAACTTTCGCGATATTACGTACCTGCGCTGTTAGGTTATTCGCAAGACCATTTACGTTGTCTGTTAAGTCTTTCCACGTACCAGACACACCTTTTACGTCGGCCTGACCACCAAGCTTACCTTCAGTACCCACGTCTTTCGCAACACGCGTTACCTCAGCAGCAAAGGAGCGGAGCTGATCCACCATGACGTTGATTGTATTTTTAAGTTCGAAGATCTCTCCACGAGCATCAACCGTGATTTTTTGTGACAAGTCCCCGTTGGCAACGGCCGTGGTAACTTTCGCGATATTACGTACCTGTGCCGTTAAGTTATTCGCAAGACCATTTACGTTGTCTGTTAGATCTTTCCATGTACCAGATACACCTTTTACATCGGCCTGACCGCCCAGACGACCTTCCGTACCCACCTCTTTGGCAACACGAGTTACCTCGGCAGCAAACGATGAAAGCTGATCAACCATGACGTTGATAGTATTTTTTAATTCGAAGATCTCACCCTTGGCATCAACGGTGATTTTTTGTGACAAGTCACCTTTGGCAACCGCAGTGGTTACTTTTGCGATATTACGAACTTGGTCCGTTAAGTTTCCGGCCAAGCTATTTACGTTGTCTGTTAAGTCTTTCCAAATACCCGAAGCACCGCGAACGTCAGCTTGTCCGCCCAGTTTCCCTTCAGTACCCACCTCTTTCGCAACACGAGTTACCTCTGATGCGAATGAATTCAGCTGATCCACCATCGAGTTTACTGTTGTGCCGATACGATAGAACTCCCCTTTTACCGGGCGTCCATCAATTTCCAAAACCATCTTAGAAGACAAGTCACCCTTCGCCACGGAAGTGATGACACGAGCAACTTCTTGAGTCGGTTGTACAAGGTCACCAATAAGTAAATTCACTGAATCAACACTCGTTGACCATGCGCCTTTGACCGAGCCCATCGAAACACGCTCGTTCATTTTACCTTCTTGACCTACTGTAGAACGGACACGCACGAATTCGTTTGCCATGTTCTCATTGAGTTCGATGATGTCATTTAATACTTCGCCGATTTCCGCGATAATACCTTCTTGATTGATCGGCATTCTGACCGCAAAGTCGCCACGACGCACAGCTTTCACTGTAAAAAGTAACTGGCGCAATTGCTCTTTAGCATGACTGTCGGATGTCAGAATTTCTGAGGAGAAATCTATTTCAGATGAATTAAGATTTTCGACTCGCTTTTTCGAAAGAGCTTTTTTTCCCTCTGAAAACGGCTTCAAATTGCCTGCTACTTTTTTTGCTGACTTGGATTTCGCTTCTACTACGGAATCGACTTTTGCCACAAAGGCCCCCTCATTTTTCGATTCCTTAAATTAACCTTACGAAATTTTGAAATTGTAACTAAAACGACTTTATTGCTGGGTCTTAATTGAATTTGACCACACTCGGTCAATTACAAAAGAGTCATTTGCTCATCTCCCGACAGTGTTTTTAAATCTTAGTCCGCAAATTTTAGTTGTGAAGAAATCACAACATCTCCACACTATTGTTAACGAGAGGAGATTGAAATGTCCGTTGCTCGAGTTAACAAATTCATCGCGAAAAAAGAATGCATCAACGAACTTCAAGAATTTCTCTCTGAAGTCTGCTACGAAATCCGCAATGCTCCAGGAAATCTATCTGCTGATCTTTTGCAACATCAAGACAGTGAAACTGAATTCTTAGTGATTGAAAGATGGACCAACAAAGAAGCTCATGCGGCTTCCGCTCGTGCGATTCCTGAAGAAAAACTCAAAGCTGCCAAAGCATTACTTGCAGAAGCACCTTCGGGATCTTTTTATAATGACTTTAATTTAGAATTATCAGAGCAAGATTATCTTTAGTTTGCAGCGGCGGCTTTTTTACGTGGGTTGATGATCTGAAAATAAATCATCGATACCAACAAAATTCCCGTTGTGAAAGCCGGGATTAAGAATCCCCAGTACTCTGCCACAGGATACACAAAGCCCGCAAATACCGATCCCATAACAAACATCGTAATGATACCAACACGCATGTAAGTGGCCTTGCGTTCATTATCGATCATCTCATGGTGTTCAGGTAGCAGTTTGCCTTTATTGAAAATACGGATCAAACCGATTCCAAGATCCGTCGTGATACCCGTTAAATGCGTCGTGCGCACAACCGAACGAGATACGCTGGTGATCGTGCCGTTCTGAATGCCGCAAGTAAAACACAGCAGAATCAAAAGCAGGTAACCTTTTGGATCTTCCTCAAGAGGAGCACCGAAAGGACCAAACCATCCTAACACTCCCCCGACAGTCGTGATTAAAATCAAGACCAGCATGAAGGTGTAGGCAATGTAGTATTTCGGTTTCTTATGAAGCTTTAAACGGATATCAACCAGGTAACCGCTGACCATCGCACCGAACAAAAAGAACAACGGCACGATCAACATCCCCCAGGCGTGGCTGCGGTCTCTTTGTGTGAACTCATAACCAAAGAACGTTGCAAACCCGGTCACATGCGACACGAAACGATGACAGGCTAAAAAGCCTCCCATATTCAAAACACCCGCTTGGAAGGCCATAAGCATCCAAATAAGAATATTGCTGCGAGTGTAGTGAGAGATCGATTCATTACCGTAAAGCATGCTTTAAATGATCACGCCGCTCTCTTAGATCGTCAATTAAAATGGCGGTGAACTAAATACAATACCTCAGATGTATAATAACTTGAGAATTGCCAATTTTACTTTGCATTAAGGCCCAGCTAGAACCCTCGGGTATTCAAACAAATCAAAAGAGGAATGACCTATGAAAACACTTATTTCGACACTTGTGATGGCTTTATCTTTCGCAAGCCTTGCTTCTGCAAAAACAGTTTCTTGCCAGTCTTTGGAAATCGTTGAGGGCTGGAACGCAGGCACGACTCGTGACTACGTTTACTTCACTGCCGATATCAAATCCAACGCGGAACTTTCAAACGCCGTTATCACAGGAGCTTTTGTCGCTCACACAGATTCATCTGTCGCTGATATTACGAAGGCTCCCAAAAGCCCGTATTACGCAGCTTACTCAAACTTCAGCAGCCTTGAAGATGCATGGTGCTGGTACAATCCGTTCTTGCCAAAATTCATGGCGGATCTTGATGCTGGTAAGGAATTTAAAGGCTTCATTGGTCGCGTTTGCGAATCCGGTAACCGTGAAAATATCGCAGTTCAATGCGTGATTAAGTAGTTCCAAACAAAAAAGAGTCACCTCAGCAGTGACTCTCTTTTTTAGCGACTGAGCGCCTTTAACTTACGAATCGTGTGCCCCTTCGGCGCATGCACGTTAATCCCTTTGGCAATATCATCCCAAAGAGCTCCAGTGAGTGGAATCTTCCACCCCATCCATTTGAACCACGCATTCTTTTTATGAAGACACAAATAAGTCATCCCTAAGCGCTTCTTGATCTCTGCAGACTCAATCATATCCCAAGGTAGTAACTTTTCTTTTGCACCCAAGAGAGCCCCTTGCGAGCTCACGAAAGCAATGCCTTCTTTAGAAAACTTAATATTGTACATCGGCTGACGAGATTTCTCTCCGATCACAGAACCCCCACTACAAGACCAAAAACAAAAAAGGGCTTCGTTTCCGAAGCCCTTAGGTGGTTTTACATAAACATTCCGCGAAGTTTGCGGATGTCCATCAACAATCCCTCGACCATTTCGTTCACGTTGTCGAGTTTGTGATAAACTTGGCTCATGTCCTTTTCTTTACGGACATGGGCTTTTAATTCTTTCATCGCGTTTCTAGCGCCCTCGATCGAGAAACGATCACGGTGCAAAAGTTTGCGAATCAGAAGAGCATTCTCAACATCTTTACGTGTGTACATACGTTGATTGTTGGAAGCTTTTTTAGGCTTAAGAACATCAAACTCCGTCTCCCAATAGCGAAGAACGTATTGTTTGATCCCCAAGATCTCAGCAACATCACCGATTTTAAAAGCCATCTTATTAGGGATCGCTTTAATCTCATCCATCAGCTTATCATCGCAAAGCATGGCAGGGATTGAGATTTGTTGTCCTGCTTGAGTCGCATCCGTCGAAGTTGTTGCTGCTTCTGCTTCAACGAACTCAAGGTGCGAATCTCCCAAAGACAACTCAGAGCTATCAAAGCTCAGTTGATCGTCGTTTTGATCCACGATGGGAGTCATCGGATACTCCGTGCGCTCACTGTGTGATGCCGTTGTCGTATCCGCTTCAGGACTATTCATCGTCGCCGTAGTCGTCATCGTCATCTTCATCATCCTTGAGATGTTCGTACTCCTCGCCGTTCAACATTGCCTTCAACACTTGCGAAGGACGGAATGTAAGAACGCGACGAGCAGAGATTTTGATTTGTTCGCCAGTTTGTGGATTACGACCAATACGTTCGTTTTTTCCACGCACGACAAAATTTCCAAATCCAGAAATCTTAACTTTATCGCCATTTTGCAAAACATGCTTCAAGGTATCGAAGCACAACTCTACCAACTCAGAAGCTTCTTTCTTAGAGAAACCGATCTTCTGGTAGACGTTTTCGACGATATCGGCCTTCGTCACAGTTGATTTACCCAAGTTTTGGCCAGCCATTGTGATCCTTCACTTTTCCTACCCCGAGCAATATCGAGGGTTTAATTAACTAAAGCGTAACAAGCTCCTGAAAACAATCAAGAATTTATCTCACAGAAAGATCAAAATTCTTCTTCAAAGACTCTAGAACCTTCGTTGTCACTCCGGAGATCTGCTCTTCTTGCAGTGTGCCATTCTTATCTTGAAGCCACAAACGGATCGCCACGGACTTCTTACCCGCTTCCATTTTGTCGCCTTCATACAAGTCAAACACGTCTACATTCACAAGCAATGGACCCGCAGCCTTGCGGATGTCCTTCAGAACGTCGCCCACTTTCAATGTTTTTGGCATCACGAAAGCAAAGTCACGTTCAGCAACTTGGAACTTAGAAACACTTTGGATACGGAATGGACGAGGTTGACCTTTGTACAATTGATCGAGGTCAAACTCACCGAATGCCGCTGGTACACGGATTTTGGCATCATCCAAAACTACAGGATGAAGAGTTCCAATGAAGCCCACTTTTTTACCTTCAACAAGCAACTGAGCATATTGCCCAGAGTGCATGAAGGCAGGAACCTCTGCTTTGTTAGCAGGAGTTACCCATGTGTAAGAAGAGATATTCAAAGATTTCAAAAGAGTTTCCACAGTCGCTTTCAATTCAAACACAATTGGATAATCCAAAGATTTATTCCAAAGGTTTTCATTGCGCCCCCACAAAGCGAAGCCCAAACGAGGGTTTTCACCATAAGAACCATCGTCGCCCGTAAAGAACGTACTACCGATTTCAAACAAACGTCCCATCATGTTGCCATAGTGGAAGTTCGTAGAAAGATTTCTAAAAAGACCAAAACTTAAAGAAGATCTCATCACGTCCATTTCCTCATTCAGAGGATTCATGATGCGAATTTCTTTAGCTGTGGCATTCAAACCAGCCGCTTTCAAAGTCGATACGTCACCCAAGAAAGCTTTTTCAGCCTTAGAGCCCACGAAGGCAAAGTTGAACGCTTGTTGAAAGCCGTCAGCACGCACAAGTTCGCTTACTGATTTATTCAACAAGAAGCCTTTGTCGTGATGAGCTGGTGGGTTTGTGAATACTGGCAACGCTTCAGGGATATGGTCGTATCCATTCAAGCGAGCGTATTCCTCAACCAAGTCCATGTCTTGCTCAAGATCGAAACGGAATGTCGGAGGAAGGACTTTATAAGCTTCACCCGCTTTTTCAATCCCGCAACCCAAGCGTTTCATATAATCCACGAATTGAGATTCAACAGCTTCGTAACCCAAGCGATCCGACACAGTTTTCACTGTGATCGTCACAGGAGTTTTCTTAACTGGATTTGGATAGAAGTCATGGTGATCAGCAAACGCTTCGCCACCAGCAACTTCCAAAATCAAAGCTGTTGCACGATTCAAACCACGCAAAGCCCCATCTGGATCCACACCGCGAGAGAAGCGGTAAGCAGAATCCGTATCCACACCATGAGTACGAGATGTTTTACGAGCGCTCATTGGAACAAAGTAAGCAGACTCCAAGAAGATCTCTGTCGTTGCTTCAGAAACGCCAGAGTTTTTACCGCCAACAACACCCGCCAAACACATTGGATGAGAAGCATCACGAATAGTCAGCTCATCACCCGTTAATGTTTTCTCGGTGCCATCAAGAGTGATGAATTTTTCGCCTTTAGTAGCGCGATCTACGATCACTTTTTTGCCACCGATGAATTTCGCATCGAAAGCATGAAGAGGTTGACCCAATTCCATCATCACGAAGTTTGTCACGTCCACGATGTTATTGATTGAGTTCAAGCCCACAGATTCCAAGCGATTTTTCAACCACGCTGGAGACGCGCCCACCTTTACACCTTTAATCACACGAGCCGTGTAACGAGGGCAAAGGTCCGTTGCCTTAACTTCCAAAGCGATTTCTTTTTTAGAAGAAGCAGAACCCAATTTCGGTTCAGCTTTAGGAGTTTTCAATTCTTTAGAAAGAAGGCATGCCACTTCACGAGCCAAACCAAAGTGACTCAAGCAGTCTGCACGGTTCGGCGTTACTTTTAGTTCAAAAGTAATATCGTCATAACCGCCGTACTCAGCATAGGACTTACCAATCGGCGCATCCGCTGGAAGGATTTCGATACCATCAGATTCTTTAGCCAAGCCCAACTCTTTCAAAGAGCAAAGCATACCCGCAGAATCCACACCGCGAACCGCAGATTTTTTAATTGCGAAATTGCCTGGCAAAACTGCGCCCGGCAAAGCCACGATCACACGGTCACCTGCTTTGTGATTTTGTGCACCACAAACGATTTGATGAACAACATCGCCCGTAGAAACACGACACAAAGAAAGCTTATCCGCATTTGGATGTTTGTCTTTTTCAAGGATGTGACCAATCACCACGTGATTGAAATCTTTCGCCAGGTTCGTGATCTCTTCAACCTCAAGACCTGCACGAGTCAACGTTTCAGCAAGTTCTTCTGGTTTTACAAAGAACTCTTTCACATCCACATATTCTTGGAGCCATTTTAAACTGATCTTCATTTTACAAACTGCCTTAAGAAACGAACGTCATTTTCAGGGAACAAACGGATGTCTTCGATGCCGTACTTGATGATGGCCATACGCTCAACACCAAATCCGAATGCGAAACCTTGGTATTTTGGATACTCGATTTTCGCCATTTGGAAGACTTTTGGATTTACCAATCCACAACCACCGATTTCGATCCAACCCGATTGCTTACACAAGCTGCAACCTTTGCCCTTACAAATTGGGCAAGAGCAATCCACTTCCGCAGAAGGTTCTGTGAATGGGAAAAAGCTTGGACGGAAACGAGTTTTCAAACCCGGACCGAAGTATTCACGAACAAAGAAACTGATCGTGCCCTTAAGATCCGCCATCGAAACTTTCTCATCCACGCACAAAGCTTCGATTTGATGGAAGTTCGGCAAATGCGAAATATCGCTATCGCAACGGAACACTGGCCCCGTACCGATCACACGCAAAGGCAACTTTTCAGTTTCCATTGTGTGGATTTGGATCGGAGACGTGTGAGTTCTCAACACGTGAGTTTTATCGATGAAGAAAGTATCTTGCATATCACGCGCAGGGTGATCCGCAGGAATATTCAAAGCTTCAAAGTTGTAGTAATCTTTTTCGATCACAGGTCCCGTGCGAACGCTGTAGCCCAAACGAGACATGATCGTAAAGATCTCCTCGATCACCATGTTCACTGGATGTTGTGAACCCTTCGCGCGAGAAGCACTTGGCAAAGTCAGATCCAGCTCTTCAGCTGCCATCTTTGCACCGATCTCAGATTTTTTGAGTGCTTCTTCTGCTTCCGTGTAAGCCGCTTCAAGAACTGCTTTCACTTCATTGACCTTTTTACCAAACAGAGGTTTTTCCTCTTTCGGCAAAGTGGCCATTTCTTTCATAATTTCAGTCAAAGAACCACTCTTCCCAAGGTATTGAACCTTGAGATCGTAGAGTTCCTTTGAGCCCGGCGCTGCCTTGAAGGCTGCCAGAGCTGCTTCTTTAATGGAGTCGAGTTTGCTTGTGCTCATAGGAAACAAATATCATGCTAAAACCCTCTGTATTCAAGGATTTGGCCCACTTAACCCATGGCAGCAACGAGTTCTTGCCGAGTATTTAAGCAAACCATCTCCAAAATCCTCCTCTGAGGCCAGTTTGCAGAGTGTCTCAGTCTGAGATTTTCCCTCGAAAAAAGAGCATTTGTACCATGAGAAACAGCCACTTGGCCGTTCAGTCACCCCTCTTCATCGCCGATATAATTCCTATGGGAGTTCTTATGAAGTACTGGTTGATCGCACTGGCGATGATGACATATTCGCACCAAAGTTTTGCACAGATTGAAGCCGACATCGAAGCTGAGATGAGCATGGGTCAATCCGAAGAGGCAAAGATCGACGCCGCTGAACAAAGAAAGTTCTTAGAGCGCGAAAAAATCCGCAGAGAAGAAATGAAAAAAGCAGCTCTGCGCACAGCTCAAGAAGCTAAAAACTTGGAAGCACAAGCTGCTCGCGAAGCGCAGATGACTCGTGTTGAAAAAGAAAAGCTCACAGCTCAAGTGAAAGAATACCAACGTCAAATTAAAATGAACGAAGAGCGCAAAGCGAAGGCGCAAAGAGCTCAACAGTTCTCTAAAGACGAAGCCGCTCACTATAAAAAAGTGGCTGGCGAATACAGAGCAAAACGTGATGCTTCTTTGAAAGAGCTAGATCGCTTGAATGAAGAAGGTAACAACATCGCTAAGTGGACTCGCGAAGCGAAAGAAGAAGCTTTGAAACAACAAAGAGAAGCTGCTTACGCCAATGCACGAGTGAAACAGAAATCAGCCTATAACGAGAAAGCTCGTGAAGATGGCGGACGCATTCACCGCGCAGTGAGCTCGGAACCTGGGACAACCAGAATTTACAACGGTAAATAAGCCAAAGGGCAGCTCGAAGCTGCCCTTTTTCATTTCTAAGCTAAGGTATGATCGGTGGATGATACGTTAGCGTCTCCCCCAGCGCCCAGAGCATAAAAATCACCAGCGGCGCATGCACTACCAACTGAGTCACGGTGTAGCCCACGATATCGCGAGCCTTTAACCCGAGCACTCCTAAAAGCGCCATCATAAAGAACGGATTGATCAAGTTCGGCAAAGCTTCTGCTGCATTGTAAACCATCACTGTCCAACCCAAATGAACCTTGAGCTCATTCGCGGCCTGCATCAGATACGGAGCTTCGATAATCCACTTACCACCACCTGATGGCACAAAGAATCCTAAGATCGCTGAGTAAACACCCATCAACGCCGAGAACGTGTCTTTGGTTGAAATCGACACAAAGAAATCCGAAATGTGATGAGACAACGTTTGTCCATCAGCTCCTGGAGCTTTCGTTAGGATATAGGCAATACTTCCATAGAGGGGGAATTGAATCAAAATCCCCGCAACCGATGGAACTGATTTCGCCACCGAATGCAAAAAGCGTTTCGGTCTCCAGGTCAACAGCATCCCCATCATCAAGAATAAGAAATTGTAAGTATTCAAATTCGAGATCGCCATGATCACGTCTTTATTCGCAAACTCCATGGCAATCCACCAGAAGCCCAAGATCACAACCAGAATCGTAAGAACGGGAGAGTACTCCAACCACTCCCCTGGTTGCTTAGGAGGCGCAATGCTTTTTTCAACATCGTCCTCGACACTGATTCCTAAATCTTGAGCTGTCACCGCACGCTCACGAGTGGGAGCCGAGAAATAAGCGATCGCAACAGAGACAACTAACAACACAAATAACATGATGAGTGACTGAGGTAAAAAGATCGTCTCTGCAAAAGGAATCACACCCGTGATCGGAAGCAAAGATTTCGGAATACTATCGACATTTGCCTGAAGCTGAGCCGCTGAGGAACTCAATCCCAACGCCCACGTTGCTCCCAAACCTAAATATCCCGCAGCCCCTGCCGCGCGATAGTCGACACGCAAATCCATACGACGAGCAATCGCTCTGACATACAGACCACCGAACACCAAACTGAAGGCCCAGTTTAGCAACGAAGCCAAAATCGTAAAGAACGCCACATAAGCTACCGCCCCACGTTCCGTTTTTGGAAGCTTCGCGAGCCAATGAATCAATTTACCCGCTGGAGGAGACGAAGCCACGATGTAACCCGAAATAGTGACGATCGCCATTTGCATGGTAAATGGAATAAGGCTCCAATATCCATCCCCAAAAGAGGTCGCCACCGCCTTCGGAGTCACCCCGGCTGCAAACGCTCCAAGACTGACCACGATGATCGCTAACACTGCGAAAATATACGAATCTGGGAACCATTTTTCAGCCCAATTTGTGACTGAGGAAGCCATCTTTTCCAAATGACTGGTTTTTGCGCTGCTATCGGATTTAGCCATGTTGTTTCCTTTGAAATATAGCCCATCATGAACCTCATATTCCTGGCTGTCACGTTCCACGAAGGTGTCCATTTAGCTGACAAAACCACACCCGCCGGGGGCTTTTTACAGGGCGGATTTCACTTCCCGCTCTATTTATCAGCAAATGGAGCTAAGCCCTTCTATCTTCAAGGAAAAACAGCTATAACCTCCCCATCCATGGCACATAAAAATAAAAGCAATTACAGTCCCTATAAAGCCCGCCAAGAAGCCCGTGCGAAAGCAATGGGTGGTCAGTTTGCGCCAGCGCAACCTGCTGAACAAAAGGGACGCCATAAAAAACCGGAATCTATTTTTGAATTGAATGAAGCCAACGATCGCTTGGCTGATATTTTCCGCAATCATGATTTTGATTTAGTCAGCCATCAACAACGCCACCAATTGGCGCACTTTTATCGCTTGTTGATGTTGAACCAAGAAAAAGAAAACTTCACGCGTCTTTTGAAATTGAAAGACATCGCGATCAAACACTTTATCGATTCCATCATCATCATGAAGCACACTAAGCTTCAGTTCCCGTTGTTGGACGTGGGTACAGGCCCAGGCTTCCCAGGCATTCCTTTGAAAATCATGTACCCGAATGAACAAATCCTTTTGGGCGAGGGCGTACAACGTCGTGTGGAATTTCTAAAACACGTGCGTTCTGAAATGAAACTGCCAAAGCTTGATATCTTGGGCCGCAATATCAATAAGCACTGCGTGTATCCTGTGAATGGTGCGATCACTCGTGCCGTAGAAGACATCGGCAATACCTTGGGCAATGTTATCAACTGCCTGAACATCGGTGGCCGCGTTTATTTCATGAAAGGTCCTGGCGTAGATCCAGAGATCAAGATGGCCAAAGAAAATTGGTCTGAGTACTTCAAACTTGTTGAAGACACAGCTTACTCTCTTCCTCACACTCCTCATGACCGCCGCATGGTGGTTTATGAAAAAATCAAACACATGGATTTGCCAGACGAGGACGAAGGCGAAGAAATGCTTTTTGACGAACTCTCTAACGAAGAGAAAAGACGTTGGGCGGTTTACAAATGATTGAGATCTCCTCTAAAACCAACGAACACTTCCGTCGCTGGACAGATCTTGCTTCCTCTCGTGGGATCAAGAAACACGGTGAATTCATTCTGATGGGCGAAAAGCTTATTCAGGAATTCCTGCAAAATCCGAATTACAAAATCAAAGCCGAGATCGTGCATGAGGATTTAAAGTCTGTGACTTTGACTCACCCGGTTTCAAAAACTCAGCGCATCCCCCTTTATAAACTTCCAAAAGCGATGTTTAACGAAGTGGACGTGATCGGCACTCACTACAATCTTTTGGTTTTAGAGCCTAAAGAAATTGAAGCCTTAAATCCTGCCGCGAAAACTCAAGGCTTAGAAGTGATCGCTCCTCTGGGAGATCCTTCAAATCTTGGCGCCTTGGCGCGCTCTGCTGTGGCTTTCAAAGTTAGCAAAATCATTCTGACTGAAGAAAGCTGCACACCTTACCATCCGAAAGCTATTAAGGCTTCTGCGGGTGCTTTGCTTAAGCTTCCCCTCTTTAAAGCTGGAAAGTTCACGGAGTTCGTACAAACGCACAGTGATATTTACGCCTTGGATATGAAGGGCGAAAGTGTTGCTAAGTTTAATTGGCCTAAAAATCTTCGCCTTGTAATTGGCGAAGAAGGACCTGGCTTTAGCGGCATCAAAGGCCTCAACCGTCTTTCCGTACCCACTGAGGGCGTTGAGTCTTTAAACGCGACTGTGGCTGCATCGATTGCACTCTTTAGCTATGCTCAAAAACACTCCTAATCCAACAGGATATAGAAAAGAGATCGACGGACTTCGCGCTATTGCCGTGTTGAGCGTCGTGATTTTTCATATCTACCACAAGCTTTTGCCGGGTGGTTTTTTGGGTGTGGATGTTTTCTTTGTGATCTCGGGTTTTTTGATCACCTCTACGATTTATAAAGAAATTGATCGTGGGGATTTTTCTTTCAGCAATTTCTATGTCAGACGTATTAAAAGAATCTTGCCCGCATTCTATGTGGTCTGTGCTGCGGTTATTGCCGCAGGTTACTTATTCTTTATCCCTGGGGACTTGGTCGCACTACTAGAGTCGGTCAAAGCCTGCTTCCTTTTCGTTGCGAATTTCTTCTTTGCTTCTCGCTATGATTATTTTGCTTCCAATATCAACGAGATCCCCTTGCTTCATGCATGGTCCTTGGCGGTTGAAGAACAATTTTATTTTATCTGGCCTGTCGTTTTAATTTTCCTAAGCCGTTTTAAAATCAAATCAAAAGCGTCAACGATCTTCTTGGTCGCCCTGACATTGGCATCGTTTGTCTTTGCTGAGTTCTGTGTGCGCATGGAGGTTTGGGAAAAGGCTGCTTACTATCTGCTACCTACACGTGCAGGTGAACTTTTAGTGGGAGCCCTGCTTGCGATCTATTGGGATGCCATCTTAGCTAAAGTAGATATCTATAGCGAGAAACTGGCAACCCTTGGCGTAGTAGCTCTTTTAATCTGCTTTGCCGCGATTGATGAGTCATTGCCCTTTCCTGGATTCAATGCGCTTTGGCCTTGCCTTGCAACGGCTTGTATCTTGATCGGTGCCCGTAAGCCTGGCACTTGGGTTTACAAGTGGCTCACATCTTCCCCGATGGTTTATGTGGGGCTTATTTCTTACTCGTTATATCTATGGCATTGGCCGGTACTTGCCGTCGGCAGATACCTGTTCTTCTCGGAGCCGATTAGCGTTTTACAAGCGGTAAGCTCGGTCCTTTTGATGTGGCTCCTTGCTCATTTGTCGTGGAAGTACATTGAAACACCGACTCGTCATGTGAAGTGGAACTTTAAAAAGGTTTCTGTTTTATTCTGGCTAGCACCCACGGCAGTGGCTCTTTCTATATGGTTTATTGTGAGTGACACAGATGGCTTACCAAATCGCTACGGCGAACATGCCTCTGAAATCGAGCAAGATACAACCTTCCTAAGCCCTGGCTATTGCCATGAAAACTCCGAAGGTGACTGTTTGATTGGTACAGGAGATGCGCCTGCGAAAACCATTTTGTGGGGCGACTCAAATGCGGGTCACTACATGCCGTTCTGGGATAAGCTCGCTGAAAAACTGGGTCTCGTGATTTTTGCGCAAAGTGCGGATCTCTGCACTCCGGTTTTGGACGTCTATGGATTCACTCCATCAACGGAGAAGCACTTCAGTCCCCACTGCGAAGATCTGATCAAGGACGTGACTCAAACCATTACCGACTATCAGGTTGTGATTATGGCAGGTGCTTGGAGCGAGCGTTTAAAATTGCTTAAGCCTGAAAGAGACCGCTTCTTAAAACAATTTGAAGCTACCCTTAAGTACTTAAGTGGAAATGGCAAGAAGGTCATCGTGATGGAACAGATTCCGATCTACTCCCATCAGGCGTATTATCAATTCTTAAGAATCGGGTATGACTTCGGTGAAGCCAGTGCTTTGGGCGAGAGCTTTAAGAGCAAGCTTTTGCATTCCAAAAAAGCCAAGCTACAAAGGTACAATGCTGAGATCGAAAAAATCTCTAAGAAGTACAAGAATGTTTACTTCTATAGACCGATCTCAAAATCTCCGCAGCTAAGTGCAGAAATGCCCTTTTACCAAGGGCATTTGATGTACAAAGACGGTACTCATTTGAATGAATTCGGCAGCGAACACTTGGGCGAGATCTCTTACGGATCTTTACCGAAAGAGATCAAAGCTTTCTTTAAGAACTAACTAGCCGTGGTTACCACGACCGCCAGAACCTGGGTTTCCACACTTGTAGTCGCCGTGAGGACCCCATTTGCATTCTTGCTTGCGATTGCAGGCATATCCGCAGTGATAGAACCCACGCTTCCAACCACCCCAGCAATATTTTCTGGAATAGGTATAGTGCTCAGGACACTTCTTGCTTGTCGGAATGCAAGAGCTTGGAGCATCGTCGTCTTTACCAATATCTGGAGTACATTTCACAGCCAATGGCTTGATCACAACCGAGCCATCTTCTGCGAACTGCATCGTTCCTTGGAATGCATGAGCTGCAGATCCTAGAAACGAAAAAACTAAAACCATTGCCAACAAATGTTTCATCAGCAACCTCTAGTTTTGCTTTGGCTTACGTGGAACTGCACAAAGAGTTCCGCAACGATAGAAACCTTTTTTCCAGCCGCCCCAGCAGTGTTTTGCTTGAGCTTTGTACGGACGATAGCAAGTTTTGCCATCCGCAGGAATACAAGTGTGACCTTCGTAGGCGTTACCTGGCTTTTCGTTTTCACAGATGTTTTTCGCCGTCAAAAGAGCCAACTCACCCGTGGCTTTTCTTTGCAAAAGACCTGAAACCACAGAAGCCGGAGCTTCTACGCGAGTCAAGTTTGCCAAAGAACGTTTGCCATCCAAGTTGTAGTAAATTTGGTCGTTATCCAACTCAAGTTTAAGACCTTGAGGCATGCTCACGTCACAGAAATCACCAGTTGAGCTAAATCCAGAAGTCACTTCAGCAACAGTTGCAGTTTCGTTGTACTTGATATCTAGGCTCAACATCATGCCGCCGCCAACGTCTGGACCTTTACAAGTTGATTTCAACGTCACAGTGTCATTGTTAAAAGTTAAAGCAAGTTTATGAGTGTAACCTTTTGCAGTAACTTCCTCGCCAGACCAAACAGAGTCTACCAAACCTTGAGCCATTGCAGTTGTACCCGCAAAACCCAAAGACAAAATCATCATCAACATTCTTTTCATATCATACTCCAAGAAAAAGGCCCCTTTTCAGGAGCCTTTATTAAGATCAAATCAGACTAAAATTAGTCGTGACCCATTCCGCCGCCGTTGCCATCGTCGTTCGCGTTGCGTGATCTCTCACACACGTAACCACAATGTTTGAAGCCTTTTTTCCAGCCGCCCCAGCAGTATTTTTTCATACGCTTGTAGCCTTCACCGCAGTTTTGACCGTCAACTGGACGGCAAACTTCCCAAGCTTCGTTATCACCAGCTGTAGGACCTTGATCTTCACAAACTACTTTAGCTGGAGTGATTTTCAAATCACCGTTAGCTAGCATTTGGAATGAACCTTCGATGCTTGAAACTGATGCGAAGTTACGACCACCGCCGTGACCTGGACGAGCACATTTCCAGTCACCTGAATGATTCCAGCCACATTGTTCTTTAGGCTTACAAGAGATACCACATTTGTAGAAACCTTTTGTCCAACCGCCCCAGCAAAGCTTAGCGAATTGATCGTAACCAGCAGCGCAAGACTCGCCTACAGGTTTGCAGTAGTTACCATTTTTAACTGGTTTCGCTGGGCATGTGCCTTTCAACGTTTCGATTTTTGCGCCGCCATCCATTGTTGGAACAAGCACGCCTTCAAACGCAGATGCAGTTGCACCAACGAAGCTCAAAGACAAAAGTGTCATCAAAAACTTTTTCATTTAATTCTCCCGTGTATTGGTAAATTGAGTTTTGTAAGAATAGCGCGCATCCTAGTGAAGACCACTGCGCGAATCAAGCATTGTCGACTATCAAAACACTATCGACGCAGGCAATTATTCGCTAAGATAACGAGACTATGACAATTCAAAAAGAAATTAAGAAACTGCAAGGCTCCAAACGTGATATGGCCACTCTGAACAAGTTCTTTAAAACGGGACCTGGCGAGTATGCAGAAGGCGATATTTTCTATGGACTGACAGTGGGTCAGAGCCGCGCTATAGCAAAAACCTATAAAGATCTGCCTCTTGTGGAGCTCAAGTCGCTTATATCCTCTCCTATCCACGAAGAGCGCCTGATTTCCTTAATTATTCTGTCAGAGCGTTTCCCCAAAGCAGATGAAGACGAACGAGCGGAAATATTTAAGTTCTTAATTAAATATCGCAAAGGCATCAATCATTGGGATTTGGTGGACACCATTGCCCCGGCTGTTCTGGGGGCTTATCTCTATGAAAACGACCGCAGTATTCTGTACGAATACGCTCACTCCAAAAATTTGTGGGAGCGACGAATTGCTATCATGTCGACTTTCTATTTCTTGCGCCAAAAAGATTTCGCCGACACGTTAAAAATCGCAAAAATCCTGCTGCAAGACGAACATGATCTTATCCACAAAGCCGTGGGCTGGATGCTCAGAGAAATCGGCAAACGTGACCCAAAAACAGAAAAGATTTTTTTGGATAAGCACGCAAGAAAAATGCCGCGAACAATGCTTCGCTACGCGATTGAAAAATTTCCGGAAAAAGAAAGACAGCGCTATTTAAAAACAAAACGAGAATAGCTCTTCTCAGGGCATTTGAGGTTTGCAATTCATTCTTGAGCTGCTAGCATAACACCATGGAGCTTCGCCTAAAGGATATCTCAACACCGTTTTTTAAAATCTCTGAGCTAACTATAGCAACGGGAGAACGTTTGCTGATTAAAGGTCCCAGCGGCACAGGCAAAACCACTCTGCTTCATCTTCTGGCAGGATTGTACAATCCTCTGCAAGGTGAAGTTTTTTGGGATCAAACTTCAATCACTAGAATTTCTGAATCTGAAATCAGCCACCTTCGTAAAAACAAGATGTCCCTGGTTTTTCAGAATTTAAACCTTCTGCCTTATCTAACAGCGATTGAAAACTTGGAACTTGTGGGCATCTCCCTGCAAAGTGCTTTACAGACGCTTGATAAAGTGGGCCTTAATCAAAAAGCCCTCACTCGCACGCAAAGCTTAAGCTTAGGAGAACAGCAACGAATTGCTGTTGCTCGCGCCCTTGCGCAAAATCCAGCAGTGATCCTGGCCGATGAAGCCACTTCCAGCCTGGATGATCAAAACGCCGATCAAGTGATGAAGCTTTTCACCGAGCACTCACAAACGCCTTCATTGGTGATGGTGAGCCATGATCACCGTGTTGAAAAATACTTCCACCGTATTCTAGACATGAAGGAGCTGACTCGATGAGCCTCCTTCGTCTTTCTTATTTGTATTTAAAACGCCATCTACTGACGACAGCGGTTACAATTCTATCTTTAGCGATCGCCATCGCGGCCGTGACTGTTCTATTAAAACTAGAGAAGCTTTCTCACTCACGCTTTGACACCTTGGCTTCGCAAGGCGATGCGATTGTCGGCGCGAAATCTGGTGGCATTGATATTCTTTTGGGAGCTCTTAATTTTGAAGGCGATATCCCTGGCTACATCCCACAAAATCTTTATGAGACTCTCAAAGAAAAAAAGAACATCGCCTTTGAAGACAAAGCTCAATTTCAAAACTCCCCTGCCGTGACTCACATCACGCCCTTGTTGTTCTTCGGAAAGCACCAAGGCTTTTCCCTGATCGGAACTGAAGAATCATTCCTGTTTATGCAACCTTCGGAAGCAGCACCACAGCTCCAAGACGGAACTTTCCCGCGAGAGCCTGGGGATGTTTTAGTAGGCTCCAAATATATTTCCCAACAGAATGCAAAACTTGGTCAGAATATTTATGTGCACGCTAAAATTCACGGATCTGATTCTGAAAGTTCTGGATTTCCTTTAAAAATTGTTGGCATCTTAAAGCCCACTGGGAAAGCATGGGACAAGGGTCTTTATACTAATTTAGAAACCGCACAAAATGCGGTCATCAGAACCCCGGGGTACCACACGATCTGGGGACCGCGTGTCTTAAGTTACTTCGTGATGAATATTCAGAAAGACGGCGCGGAATCCCTCTCAAGCCTTATCAACCAAAGAACTGTCGCACAAATCGCTTTCGTGGATACCGAAAAAGCCAGACTCGAAGAGCTCTCTGGATCCAACCAGACCTTGCAGCTTTTGATCGTTGGGATTCTTTTACTATTAAGCACTCTGACGGTCTTAGCCGTGTTTTATACGCGCATTGAAGGCCGCACCATGGAACTTGCGATCTTACGCGCCTTGGGACGCAGCCGTCGCGATTTAACCAGCTTACTGATCCTAGAAGGTCTTATCATGGATCTAGTTGCTATTACTATCGCAGCAATTCTTGATTTAAGTTTAAGCCCTCTCATCTTGTTGACTGCTGGAAGCAACTTACCCGCAGCCACGTCAGCGAATTGGCCTTGGTGGATGATCTTGGTCACCGGAGTTTTTGCATTGATCGCAGTGATGGTCGCAAGTCTTCCTCCGGTTTGGAAACTCTTCCGCCAAGATATTCACTCAACACTTAGAAACATTAACTAACAGTTCACTCGAAAGCCGCACCCACAGCCAATCTCCCAGACTATCGTACAAAATTTAGTCTGTTCTCAAAGACATTCGCTCTCACATATTAGACAGTTTCCGCAACAGTAAAGGTTTTCCGGGCAGCGACCGATCACCTTTACATGGCAAGACTCAATATAAAAAACACACTTTTTATTTTGATCTCGGGATTTCTGGTAGCTGCTTGCGGTAACAATGGTGCCCTTAGCTCCAGTCAACTTTCCAGTACAACCGGTGACAACTCGTCATCCGGAGTTCAGACCCCTGATCCCACACCAACCCCGACTCCTTCACCGAGTCCCTCACCTTCTCCAAGCCCGGGAACTTCACTCGAAGTAGCTCCGATCTGGGAAGCAGCAAAAACAGATGGCAAGCTTTGGACAGCTCATGTGCTAGCACAGCTAGATGTCATCGGCGAAGACCTCCTAGATGTGATTCCTGCAGATGGCGCAACCTTCTGCCCGAAATACAACAGCCTGACACGGGATCAGCGCAAGAACTTCTGGGTGTACTTAATGTCACAGATGACTAAGTACGAAAGCAGCTTCAACACGAACTTGCAATACACGGAAGACTTTGATGATAGCTCGGGCTCCAACGTTATCAGTCGCGGTCTTTTGCAACTATCCATCGAAAGCGGAAATGCTTATGGTTGCGGATTGAAGACAGCTTCAGAACTGCACGATCCTTACAAAAACTTGAGCTGCGGCATTCGCATCCTCAATCGCTGGATGGAACGTGACGGTCGCATTGCTGGCCAAGTCAGCGGCAGCTGGAAAGGTGGAGCAAGATACTGGGCAGTCCTTCGTTCAAGCAACTCCCCTTACGCTAAGATAGTGGCTGCAACTAAAGCCATCTCCATCTGTAAATAACAACTCACACTCAACTATTTGAAACCGAAAAATCCTCTCTACTCAGAGAGGATTTTTTTTGCCTCGCTGTCCTGACACAACCTTTACATTCCATGAGGCACACTGCAAATCCAAAATTCTCCTCACACTCTAGGAAACACTTAAAGTGACCGCCGTTTATTGCGCATCTCTGCTCACTTCATAAACACGAATTAAGCCTCGCAACGAATACAACCCCTGGTCTTCTTTTTGCTCTATTTGTAATGCATTGGAGAACCGTAAAGTGAAATCTCATTTTGATACACTCATTAGAACAGGTCTGTTCCTTCTTGCTTTCCTTTTTGGAGCGACATCCTTCGCCAATAAGAAGGTCTTAGTCCTCTATTCAACTGGGGGCCACTCCACAGCGGCAAAATCCGTCGAAGAGATGCTAAAAGCTCAGCCAGAAAGATACGATGTCATCCGCAAAGACTTTAAAGAAGAGCTCACAGGCTTCTCTCGCTGGTTCTATGACTCTGGTTATGACCTGATTTCTCAAAAAGCCAATTGGATCAATAAATGGGGTGTCCTTTCAAAATGGCATCACGCTGAAAAAGATCCTCTTTATGCCTCCGAAAGATTTAACGCCGATTTCAATCAACCTGAAAGAATCAGAAAATACATCGAAAGCGTAAAACCTGACATCATTATCACGACTCACTTTTCCCTAGCAGATACATTGGCAAGTCTTCGTGAAGAAGGTCATTTTAAAAATATCCCTATGGCGTGGACTCACCTCGACATGGTCGATAACGTTTTCTTCCGCCAAATTGGCGACCAATTAGATATGTCTTTCCTGCCAACGAAAGAAATGGCCGACGAGTGGGCTAAAGTCATCCCTCGCGAAAAAATCCTAGCAACTGGTATTCCGATTATGCCGAAACTTTTAGAGCCGCCAGCAGATGCTGACAAAGATGCTCTGACTCGTACTCGCGAAGCTCGCAGTACTATTGGGCTTTCCCGCAATGTGACCACTGTCTTTATGATGGGTGGTTCTATGGGTGCCTTGTCTTACGATAAAATTATCACGGAGCTTGGAGCTACATTCAAAGCCAACGGTCGCAAACCCGTTCAAGTAATCGCTGTCACAGGCCGCAATGAAAAAATGGCTGAATGGTTAAGAGACTGGACCAAATCAAAAGCCTTCCCTAAAAACGTAAAACTTCACGTTGAGGGATTCGTTGATCAAGTGAAATTGCGCGGCCTACAAAACGCCGCGGACGTGATCGTTTCAAAACCAGGTGGTTTGACGACATTCGAGCTTTTGACTTCAGAAAAACCAGTGATCATGGCTGAAGGTATCGGTATTCAAGAGCAATACAATGCGAAGTTTGTGAATGATAAGGGTGCTGCCTTGTTCTTCCCTAAAACAGAAGGCATTGGCCAAGCGATCTTTGATATCGCTTTAGGTAAACCAGAATTAAAACAAAGCCTTCTTAGAAATCAAAAGATCCTGACTGAAAACTTTGATTTACAAGCCATCGTCGAATGGACTCGTGATGCCAAAGTCCTTCAACCAGAAAGACCACCAACACCGATCCTGACACGCATGAAAAATGCGAAACAAGTGTTCTCTGTTCCAATGTGCAATAAAGTTTTTAACTAGATAATCTGATTAGCAAGGAATCAATTCTTTGAGTGCCTCAGAGGATGGTTCCTTGTCCCACAAAGAAATCACATATCCACCACCGCCAGAGCCCGTAGGCTTAACTGCAATGGCACCTTGACTGCGCAACCACTGAATATGATTTGCTGGAGCCCCTTCGTTCAGACCCCATTTTTCAAAACATTCCGCACCCATGTCGATAGCCGCAGCCAAAACCTTACGGCCTTGTTCTTCGTCCATCATCAATGCTTCATGTGCGGATTCAACCGCTTTTGCCATCTGCAAATCAATTTGCTGACCGTGTGGAGGTTGTTTTGCCAATAAGTCTTTAACCTTATTAACGGCATCTACCGTCACGCCACGCTTACCGGAATAGGAAATATACCAACGAGGTTTCCACTTAGGAACCACTTGCTTGCGTTCACCGTTACGAACAAAACGCAAACCTTCGCCAGACAACGCGACAGAGATATCAATCCCACTGCTCTCACCGTGGAAAAGATCTTCTAGGCTTCTGGCAAAATCAAAGTATTCGGACTCTTGAACATAGCCCAAGTGCCCCAACCAACGAGTCAGCGCCACACAAAGTGCCGCCGAAGCACCCATCCCCGCACCCACTGGGAGCGAAGATTCCATACGCAAAGTTCCAGTGAAATTAGGACGAGAGATATTTTTTAGCTGCAAAGCACGCTCTAAAACACCCCAGAAAAGCAATTGCAATTCATGGCCGTGCTCACCTACCAGATCCAACGCCAGTGGCTTATCACCCGGAGTGTATTTCAATTCCAAAGTTCTGGATGGAATAGGAAATACCAAAGACGGGTATCCGCGAATCACCGCGTGATCGCCCATCAAAATCCATTTACCAAAAGCTGTGCATTGAAAACTAGTGGACATCGGGTTTTACACCTTCAAACGCTAGCACTTTAAAGTTTTTGCCAAAGTGCTCACGGTATTCTTTAAAGCGTTTCAATTGATCATGACGGAAAAGCATATGCACGTTCGCACCCGCATCCATTGTTACCAACGGACCGTCCTGCCAACGATTCCAGAATGACTGACACTCTTCCAAAACTTGCTTAGAAGCGTCCGTCATATAGCTAAATGCAGGAGTGCTTGTTTCAAACAAGCGATGCATGTCGATAAATTCATCCCAAACAATTTGGCGAGCCATATGCCAGTCTTCACCTTGGAGTGCCATGCTTAAATCCGCCAAACGAAGTTCAGCGCGCTCCACACGACCTTCAAACCGAGGGCTTGTCGTAACTAGCTTGTGAGCTTCTGAAGAAGACACTTCCTTTTTAGAGGCTTCCACCACCACGCAGATATGATGCATGTTAGTGATCGGAAGACTCATAGGTTGTGCATATTCATGCTTCCACAAAGACCATGGAGAGAACAACGAACGGCAAGAAGACCCAGAACCCTGACGAGAAAGCTCAGACAGAACTTTCTTATCCGCGCCCCAAGGTTGAGGACTCAATTTTTGGAACATTTCCGCAGCTGCCAAAGTCAAAGCTGCAAAACTAGAAGCCGAGCTCGCAAGACCGCAGTCTGACGGAAAGTTATTCGCAGATTCCACAAGGAAGTTTTTTGTCACGCCCCATTTTTGCTTCAAATTCGCCAGATGTTTTAGGAAACGTTGTTGGCCTTTTTCGGAAAGATCAATTTTTTCTAGGTCTTCACGAACAAGTGGTTTCCATTGGTCAGCGCCACCTTCGATTTCCGTCAAACGCACAAACGTGCGCAAGTTTTCAAGAGTGTAGGACAATGAAGCATTCGTCGGCGTGTTGCCAGTGCCTTCGATTTTTCCCATGTACTTGATCAAAGCTATATTCGACGGAGCAGAAACTAAAACTTGATTCATAACTAACTTTCCCTCTCACTGACGGTCAGACCAGCAGAAATACTTTGGTGAGAAGCGATAACTTTCACATTCACAGACTGGCAGTGCTTTTCAAGCTCAGAACCTTGGCCTTTGCCAGTCACCACAAATAAAACGTCAGCACCTAAGGCGCCACAACCCTTCGCAGCCTTAACTCCCGGTAAAGCACGAATGCCTTCCAAAAGTTTTAGCGTGGGCTCACAAGTAAATTTCAAATCATTCAATGCTTTTGCATAGGCTTTTACGCCAGCGATCAACTCAGATGAGTTCACTGCCGCAAAAGCTTCATGAACTTGATACGCGGCTTTTTCCAAAGCCGATGAATCAAATTCCCCTAAAGTCTTTAAGTGTTCATGAGTGGCTACTTTATTTCCGGTATGGATTAAGTAAAACTCAAGATCCTCAAATGGCCAGTTGGTCACAGACAGAAGGCCTTTGCGCTTTTCAAAAAACGTCAGGCTCCCCTTCATCTGCGCGATTAGATCCGTACCACTCGGTGGAGTGCCCTCACCGTTCCAAGCATACTGTTGGTAGACGGATAGCAGGTGTTTGAAATCAAACTGTGCCTCCATACCCAATTGGTGAGACTCGCGATACATCCAGAATGCATACGCACCCAAGAATTGCGCAGTCGAAGCACCAAAGCCACCGACCTTGATTGGGTCATCAAAAGTCAGATCGATATTTTTGAAATATTCAGAATGTGCCAGAATGAATTTTCCAGCAGGAGATTCAGGATGAATGCTCCCCAAAGATCCCGTCCCTTTCCGTGCTGTCACCTCAAAGCAAGGCTTTGACAGAACAAACAGAGTTGGTCCGCCGTGGAGGGCCAGATATTCGCCCACCAAAAAAGTCTTACCAGGGATCGTGCACGACAAAGCCAAAGGAGACTCCTCTTAGTGAGGATGCTGAGTCGTGCTTGAAGCCTGACCCGCACGAAGTTCTTTAAGAACCTCAATCGCATTGCTAAGTGAAATACGCTTACGGATAGTCAAAATCTCTTCAAGCTTCTTTTGTACAGCTGGGATTTCGCGCTCTTCAGCGCCCGCACCCAGTGCCAAGTTTTTAGTATGAAGTTTCATGTGGCCTTCGATGATACCAACTGTTGTAAGCGCTTTCAAAGCGCCCAAGTTTTGTACCAAGCCCACAGCCGCAATCACGCGAGAAAGTTCATTTGCAGATGAAGTGCCTAGCATCTTCATACACATCATCGCTGTTGGATGCAGAGTCGTAACTCCACCCACAGTGCCCACAACCAGTGGAGCTTCGAACACACCTGTTAGGCCCCCGTTTTCACGGTACCATTTTGTGATCGAACGGTACTGACCATCACGGCACGCGTAAGCATGAATGCCCGCCTCAACCGCACGCCAGTCATTACCAGTTGCTACCAACACAGGATCGATCCCATTCAGGACGCCTTTGTTGTTCGTTGCTGCACGGTATGGATCCATTTGTGCAAACAAAGAAGCTTCTTCAATTTTTTCTGCCAAAGCGGCATCGATATCTTTGATATGAACAACCGCGCGAGTGATTTTAGTGTCTACCAAGTTTGATAGGATACACATCGTCACTTTTTCGCCCGTGAATTGTTCGATCGGCTCTTTCAAGTATTCACACACTTGATTCATGATGTTTGCACCCATCGCATCGCAAGGGTCCATCAAAACGTGAACCACAGCCATGTCAGTGCCATCACCACGAGGTACACGGCGAACTTGAATATCACGAACCCCACCACCACGACGAACAAGGCCAAAAGCCACTTCGCGGTTAGAGATTTCGATCATGTAGTTTTTTTGAGCCAGAAGTTGTTTTTCAAAAACCGTGAAGTCTTTAACTTTCGCGATTTGAATTTGTCCGATGATCTCAGCACCCACAACTTCCGTTGTGATAGAGCCTGATTCACGGATCCATTTTGCAGACTTACAAACAGCCGCTACGATCGAAGTTTCCTCAACCGCCATCGGGATGACGAAGTCTTTGCCATCGATACGGAAGTTTGTGGCAACCCCTAGTGGCATTTGGAAATAACCAATTACGTTTTCGATGAACTTTTCACCCAGAGTCGTGTCGCGAAGACCGCCCTTAGCCAAATAATCAACGTCAGCTTGTTGCAAAGCACCTACATCCACCAAAGAATCTAAACGTTCTTGGCGAGTGAGTTTTGAGAAACCTTTGAAGATCTCTTGCAGTTGTTTTTTCATCGAATCACCTTCTTCGTTGCCAGCTCAGCAAGGTTTTTGCTGCCTGTACAAAATAGCGCGATTTTAAGTTCAGTTTCCAAACGGTTGAGCAAGTTTTCAAGAGCCGTATCTGCATCTGTGTGAGCAGACAAAGCAGCCTCCAAGAACGGTTTTGCGATTCCGACCTTTTTAGCACCCAACGCGCACAGTTTAGCCACATCAAGGCCCGTACGCACGCCGCCCGATGCCCAAACTTCAAAGCTCACACGAGCCTGCTCAGCATTAAGTAAAGACTCTACCGTGCTGATGCCCCAGTTCGCGTAAGTTTGGGCTACTTGGTAAAGCATTTCGCTCTCTTCAGAGCGATAGCCTTCAACGCGGCCCCAGTGAGTTCCACCTTTTCCAGCGACGTCGACAGCGGCAATGCCAGTGCCTTCTAAGCGCTTCAAAGTACTCACAGAAAATCCACATCCAACTTCCTTCACTATGACTGGAACTCCCGCGAATTTCACGAGGTTTTCAATAGCTTGTAAGGAGTTCTTAAAGTCTGAAGTGCCTTCAGGTTGAAGCACTTCTTGGAGTGGATTTACATGGACAAAAAGTCCCACCGCCTCTGTCGCAGCCACCAAGCGGCGAATGCCATCCAAAGGAGTCTTAATCAATTGAGCGATACCAATATTTCCGAGTAATCTAGCTTTCGGCGCTTGTTTGCGCACTTGAGCCCACTCCTCGGCTGCATTGGAATCAGTCAATTCACGACGTTGCGAACCCACACCCATCAAAATCTGATGACGATCGCTCAAACGAGCCAAAGCCATATTGATTTCGCGGCCGTGTTCGTGGCCTGCCGTCATGGAAGAAATAAAAATAGGAGAAGAAAGAGAAAGGGAGACGTTAGAAAAAGAAAAAGAGGTCGAAATATCGACCTCTTTAAAATTCAAATCAGGCAGAGCCTCATGAATTAATTCGATCGAATCCAATCCGGTTTGTCCCTCAGTCTGAGACCTTGGGTCCAGCGCGATTCTGATGTGATCGCGCTTTCTGTTTTCAAACTGCGTATTGGATTCGCTCATTGCCGGTGCTCCTTATGAGGAGATCAGCTTACGCCAAAGCGTGTTTGCAAAGTGCTGCGAAACCTGCTGCGTCAGTGATAGCCAAGTTAGCCAAAACTTTACGGTCAACTTGGATGCCAGCTTTAATCAAGCCACCGATCAAGCGAGAGTACGTAGTACCGTTCGCGCGAGCAGCTGCATTGATACGTTGGTTCCACAAAGTGCGGAAGTTACGTTTGTTAACTTTACGGTCGCGGTAAGCGAAAGCCATACCACGGTCATTTTTTTCTACCGCGTGGATGTATGCGCGAGAACCAGCGCTGTAGTAACCTTTTGCTCTTTTAAGAACTTTTTTGTGACGAGCACGATTTGTTTTACCAGATTTTACACGAGCCATTTTGAACCTCTATTTGGGTCTCTACTGCCTAATTTGTTACGGCTTAAGAGAGAAAATTTAAATTAAACTTAAAAAACTAATTAGAATACTAGGCAGCGACGTGCTTGAAGCATGTTCGCGTCTTCTACGTAAGATGTTTTACCAAGTTGTCTTTTTGTTTTTGAGCTCATGTGAGAGTTCAAGTGACGCATGCGAGTGCTTTTTTTCTTAACTTTACCGCTAGCAGTAACTTTCATGCGTTTTTTAGCGCCTGAGTGAGTACGCATTTTCATAGGTATTCCCTTGTCTCCGATAAGGCGTTCCTCCCGATGGGGAAGACTCTTAGTAGTGCCCTAGTCAGTCATAAATACGGACTCATGGTTTTAGGTCGAATACTGATGAAAAGCAAGCACTTTAAGGGCACTTTATAACGAAAAAAGGACGCCGAAGCGTCCTTTTAAATATGATGTATTTTCAATAACTTAGAAAGCCCAGAAGGGTCCTGAGACCGAGCTTCCGTTCACGGTAGCGGTCTTTCCTTTAATCCCCACATAGACCGAGCGGCCTAAGAAAAACGGCAGTCCCCAGTCAAATGGGATGGGTGAGTTTTGGCTCACCAAATCCGAGGAATCGAAGGCGATATTCCCATAAACCATACTGTAAGGGTCCGCTGAAGCCAGGGTGATCATATTCCCTACCGGAAAGCTAACTGCCTTAGAAACCGCAGATCCGCCCGAACCACCCTTCATCGTTGCCGAGATGGAAACCTGAGAGCTTGGGCAATAAAAGTCAGACCCCGAGCATGTCGCTGGATATCCGCCGATCTGTGGGAAGCCGTTAAAGTTCGTTCCGCTATCGATAAAGGCATAGTCGTAATCAGTATTATTATAGCGAGTCACAAAGGTCGCATCGTTTTCAACCGGGAAAACTGTTAGCCCCGTGCCAGTGTTGTTAGAATCCGTTCCGATGCCTACGATCAAGTAACCGTAAGCAGCTCCAGCGCCCGTCGTCGGAACTGACGGCAACTTAATCACGAGACCGTTATCATAATTCGTCGGCATTCTTGCGATCGGATTCACGATCTGATCCGCAGCCGGAACACGCGTTGTGCTGCAGGAGCCGTTCACACAAGCCCAATAGCCACGAGACGGAGCAAGCACACAGTCATTCGCCGTCGCAGATCCAACACTGCAATCCTCAGCGAAGGAGCCTACGCCAATAATTCCATTAAACCCGGCATCCGCAGGAGTTGTATCTGGTTTGCTACTGCAACCCGATGGGTCTGCATAACTAGAATTCAAAGTCACAATTGAAATTCCACCGCTCGTGATGGTTTTAATCCCACCCAACTGAACGTCGGCTTTGACCACCTCACCCCAGTGCCCCGAGCCATCCAGATAACCCGTGCAACTTGCTAACGGACCATCCGTGACAGAAACCTGAGTCAGCGGAACTGTGATCAATGATTTGAAAATTTTAAGACCGTAACTGCCCGTATCCACCAAAATATTAGGAATGGTCTGACAGTTCGAAGTGCCCGGAGTACAAATAGTCACGCTGATGCACGGTTCATTTTCATAACCGTCAACACCACACGCACCCACTGATAACGGAACTACGTTATTACCGGTCAAAATAGACGGATAGTAAACAGAGGCTGCCAATGAACGAGAGCCCGAGCTCCCCGCCGTACAACCAACCTGATTGAAAACAGCAAAACCGCAAAATAAAATCAGAGCTGCTTTTAAACTATTCATTGGAGTTGATGTCCTTGATATCGAAACCTTCCGGCAAACGAGAAGGAATATATGCGCGACCTCGTTGGTCCATTTGACGACTAGAACCTTCGACTACGATATTTTTTGTGGAGACTTTCAAAGTTTTGCGACCAAACTGTTTGGGACGAGAGCTTAGCTCTGCCTTATATTCTGGAAGATATGTACCTAACAAAGTCGCAAGAGGCGGAAGATTTTTACCCTTCCAAGAAATGGCGAAAACGACGCCGCGAGAATCTAAATACTGACGAACATTCATTCCGTCCTCAACGCTATCAACCACGGAGTAGCTTGATCCCGCAGAAGTAGACAATGTCGAACGACCAGATGAAGTGGTTGCAGAAGAAGTAGTGACCATTTGATCACCAAGAGCCGCCAGGGCCGAGCTGCTAATCCATGTGAGAGATACGCCTACAAGTAGGCCTAAAAACTGAGCTTTCATGCGAACTCCACTGCTATATATTTTCGGATTTTTTTGGTGGTTTTGTAAGGGTACAGCGAAGATTTAACACTTAAGTCCCAACACGTGACATGCCACTTTCCTAAGCTGAGATTATGGAGCCGTGCATTTGAGTAAGACACCCGCGGTAAGGCTTGCTAACATTCTCAATATGAAACATTTTGAATCCCTGACTAATCTACGTGCTTACGAAGTAAATCACTTTGACATCGAAACTTTGCGCATCAGCAGCCAGTGCTTAAAGAGCAACCCGCTGGGAGACTCGGCCGTGCGCTTCAATCCCCTGCTGTTGCCAAAGAACAAAGGCTCATGGCCGGTGGTTCTTGTCCTGGGCGGCTTCAGTGGAAATGCTCCCTTTTATTTTAATCCAAAATTCAATGAGCAAAATACCATTCAGATCATCGATCAAGCAGTCGGTCGCGGCGAGGCGCCCGAAGCCTTGTATGTTTTCGTGGATGCTTTGACGACTTGGGGTGGTTCACAATTCTTAAATTCCGCAGCGGTCGGAAATTATGAAGACTATATTATGACCGAGATCATTCCTGCACTTGGGCATTATACGGTATCTAAAGATCCGAAGGACTGGTGTGTGATGGGCGGCTCCAGCGGTGGTTACGGTGCTTTACAATTAGCCAGCAAATATCCTGAAACTTTTGGGATGTGTGCGGCGATTGCTCCGGATTCATTTTTTGAAGCAAGCATCACACATGATCTTTATCAAGCACTTCCTGTGTGGGAAAAATACGGGCAATCAGGTTTGCGAGTTTTAGAAGAACTGCGCAATGGAAAGCTCACGAAGTTTCGCAATTGGCATTCATTATTGAACGCTTTTGGAATGTCGGCGTGTTATTCGCCGAAAGATTCCTCAGGTGATTTTCATTATCCGATTGATCCTCGCACTGGAAACAAAGTCGTTGAAATTTGGAATCAATGGCTTGAAAAAGATCCGGTCCACTTCCTTCCTAAACGCTTGCCCACTTTGAAAAAACTTGCGGGTTTGTATTTAGATGTCGGAACGAAAGACAACTTCCACTTGCAATACGGAGCTCGTCAGATCTCTGCAATGCTAAGTGTGAATGGCGTACCTCATGACTATGTTGAATTTGATGGCAATCACTTCGACATCGGAGATCGCCGTCCTGAAGTGTGGAAATGGTTAACAGCAAATTGGCGTAAATAGAGACTGGAACCCGAGGAACTCATGTATCAAGATCGTATCGCTGAAAGATTTCGTCATAAAATTATCTCTGCGGAACAAGCAGCAAACCTAGTGAAAGACGGAATGGTTGTTGGCGCCAGCGGCTTCACCAAAGCTGGTGATGCCAAAGCCACATTGAAGGCCATGGCAGCCCGAGCGAAGGCCGATCCCTTTACGATCAATTTGATGACCGGTGCCTCGTTGGGACACAATTTAGACGGACTTTTTGCAGAAGCAGGAATGATTTCCCGCCGTATGCCATTTCAGTCAGACGCCACTCTTCGAAAAAAAATTAATAATGGCGAAGTCATGTTCACCGATCTCCACTTAGGGGAAACGGCAGAGCTTTTGGCTTATGGATTTTTACCGCCTGTTGATATTGCGATCATCGAAGTGGCCGCTATTTACGATGATGGTTCAGTGCTACCGACAACTTCTATTGGTAACAATCTGACTTATGCTCGCCACGCCAAGCAGATTATTTTAGAAGTAAACACCACTATCCCCTTAGAGATCCGTGGCTTCCACGATATTTTCGCAACGGGAATTTCCCCGCAACGTCAAATTATTCCCGTGACTGAGCCAAGCACTCGCATCGGTACAGAAACTATGCCGATCGATGCCGACAAAGTTATTGGTGTCGTTATTTCTGATATCAAGGATTCCCCGGTTGAACTTAGCGCCGTGGATGAAAAGACTCTGGCGATCTCTGATCACTTGATGGATTTCTTTAATCAAGAAGTAAAGCGCGGTCGTTTGACGCCGAACTTACCTCCTCTACAGACAGGGATTGGCAATATTGCCAACGCCGTTTTCAGTGGCTTTAAACGGGGCAATTTTGAAAATCTAAAAATGTATTCCGAGGTTTTGCAAGACAGTACTTTTGAGTTGATTGACTCTGGGAAAATGAAATTCGCTTCGGCTTGTTCCTTTGCCGTGACATCAGAATGCTATGAAAACTTCTTTGCAAACTTAGACCGCTACCGCGGAAAAATTATGTTGCGACCTGAAAAAATCAGCAACTCTCCAGAGGTGATTCGCCGCCTGGGAGTGATCGCTATTAACACAGCCATCGAATTTGATCTTTATGGCAATGTTAACAGCACTCATATCGGTGGAAACAAAATGATGAACGGTATCGGAGGATCCGGCGACTTTGCCCGTAACTCCTACCTAAGTATCTTCGTCACGCAGTCCGCTTCTAAAAACGATAGCATCTCCCACGTGGTTCCGATGGTGACTCATGTGGATAGCAACGAACATGACGTAGACATCCTGGTCACCGACCAGGGCTTGGCTGATTTGCGTGGACTTGCTCCCAGGGAGCGTGCTTTGCGTGTAATTGAAAATTGCTGTCACCCTGAATACCGCGATCAACTTAAAGCTTATTACAAAGAAGCCTTGGTTCGCGGCGGGCATACTCCGCACATCATTGAAAAAGCCTTTTCATGGCATCAAAACTTCAATGAGCGCGGGACGATGAAATTCTAATTAAGGATTGCAGAGCTCTTCGCGAATTTTATAGAAGAGCTCTGGGAAGTCCGTGATAATTCCGTCGGCACCCGCTTCGATCACTCGACGAATTTCGCTGTCTTGATTGGGTGTCCAGACGATCGCTCTGATTCCTTTTTTATGCAGATTCAAAACCAACTCTGGTGTTACTTGCCAGAATCCCGGCGTCACTGTTGTGGCCTTCGTTGTTTCTGCTGCTTTTTCAGCGGCCCTAGCGTCACCAATCAACGGAACAATTTGAATGTCCGGGGCTTTTTCTTTGAACTTGTTTAAGAAATCATGATTGAAGCTTTGTACAAAGAAACGACTGGTTTCCCAACCACCCTCGCGGATCACTTTTAAAATCAAATCAATATACTCAGCTTGTGGTGGATAGAACTGCTGTTGATCTAAGAAGTATTTTACTTCGATATTCAAACGCACGGGTTTACCCGTTGCTGTTTTTCTGTCTTTGAAAACCGCAAAGACTTCTTTCAATTCAGGAATGGGTTGCAGGTTTTCTTCTTCAAAGCTCTTGATGCCACAGCGCAATTGCTGTGTGTGAGCAAATGGCATATCAAACAGGGCTGCCTTCGCCAACGACTTGCCATCCATTCCACAACGCTCAACTCCCACATTGGGGATTGCATCGTGAGCTACCAACAAGTGGTTGTCAGCAGTCACCTGCAGGTCAAGTTCCGCAACATCCACTCCCGCATCAAAGGCAGCCTTGAAAGATGCAATCGTGTTATCGGGATATCCGTTCATGCCACGATGACCGTGAACTTCCATCTGTGAAGCTGTAATACAATTTGTGATATTCAGCCCCACATTGGCGATATTGCGAGTCGCTTTTGGCGCGTTCGCTGCCATGGAGGTTGCGGTTGAAACCAAGACCAATGCGGATACAAAAATGGAATTTAGCTGCATACTCTCAGGATCACCCGAGGCCAGACTAAATTCCATTTGAAAAGAAAAATACCGACTATTCTACGAACTTAAGGCCAAGTATTCCGCCGATAATCATCCCCAAGAATAGTAATTTCATCAGGGACAGAGGTTCTTTGAATAGCAAAGTACCAATTATCACGGCCCCCACAGCACCGATGCCTGTCCACACTGTGTAGGATACCCCCACCGGAAGTACACGCATCGAAAGCGACAGCAGATAAAAACTCACTCCCATCGTGGCCAATGTGAACACCGACGGAATTAACTTCGTAAACCCTTCTGAATATTTAAGCCCCGTCGCCCAAATAAATTCCAAAATCCCTGCAATAAGCAAAAGAATCCAAGCTGTTGTTGTAGACATACTCAACTCCATTCATAGAACCTTCCGATTCTACACGTTTAAATTTTCGTAAGTCGTTGCTGTAAGAAATAACAGAGGGAGACTTTAATATCCCAGATGAGTGCGAGACTTCGCTACTCGATAATTTGATCCTCTCACAATTTATGGTTTCAGAAAAGTCTAAAATTTCTTGCGACTCAAAACACATAGGAACAGACTGTCGATTATGAAACATTCCATCTTACTTCCCTATCGTGCTCCCCAAAATGTGGCTATCCTCGCAAACCAACGCTTCGACGCTGTTATTGCCGATCGTGAGTTAACAATTGATGAAGTGATCGCTCTTGCCCATGAAAAACAAGCACGCGGCATGGTCGTTGTGCCGAAACAAAAAATCACGAAAGAGGTTTTAGAGAAGCTTCCTGAGTCTGTGAAAGTCATCGCCACCAGCAGTGTGGGATTTGACCACTTGGATGTTGCAGCTGCCAAAGCTCGCGGCGTGTATCTAACAAATACACCAGATGTTCTTACCGAGTGCACAGCAGACATCGCGATGCTTTTATTACTAAATGCTTGCCGTCGTGGACGCGAATACATGGAAATCATGGATTCCGGCTGGAGAAAATCTTACAGCCAATCGGAAATGTTGGGAGTCAAAGTCAGCGGTAAGACTTTGGGTATTTATGGCATGGGTCGTATCGGCCAAGCCGTTGCCGATCGCGCGCGTGGCTTTGGAATGAAGATCGTTTATTGCAACCGCCGCAGGCTTCCGCCGGAACTAGAAAAAGGCGCGACTTATTTTTCAGACCTTCACGAGATGCTTCCGCATTGCCAAATTCTTTCTTTGAATGCTCCGGGCACTGCTGAAACAAAACACATCATCAATGATGAAACTCTGGCGCTTCTTCCGAACAATGCTGTTTTCATTAATGTGGCTCGCGGAACTTTGGTCGATGAGGCTGCTTTGATTCGCGCATTGAAATCTGGAAAACTGTTCGCTGCAGGTTTAGATGTTTTTGAAAACGAACCTGCTTATAACTTGGAGCTTAAAGAATTCCATAATGTTTTCTTAACTCCCCACATGGGCAGCGCCACTCAGGAAACCCGCGATGCCATGGGATACCGGGCTCTAGAAAACATCGAACAGGCCCTTAACGGTCAGCGCCCGCAAGACAGCCTTTGGTAGATAGTTTTTTCATCCTCGCCTAATCCCTACTCACCCGTTCCACCCCCTAAGCCCATTGGGCCCCTATGAGGGTGGAATGGTTCTAGCACTCTCCCCGTGCATGAAAAAATCGATTATTCTCTGCGGAATTGCTGCTACCGCCCTGATCGCGACATTGGGGTTTGCCTTTAAACCATCACACACGGAACACGTGTGCGCAGGCTTCGTTCCTGAGAACGACCTCTACCTTCCAGCGAACTTATTTGCGGCTGGTGGAGTTACTAAGGCTGAGTTCAATCAAGTGATTGACCGTATTGAGACCCTCTACAGACCTGAAATCGAATCTATGGGTGACCGTCTGACTATCAAACGTTATTGGGATGATGGCACCGTGAACGCCCACGCGACTAAATCCGGAAAAAATCGCGTTCTTAGTCTTTATGGAGGCCTTGCGCGTTTTCCATCAATGGGAGTGGAAGGCTTTGCCTTGGCTGTCTGCCATGAAGTTGGCCATCACTTGGGCGGCGGACCGAAATACTCGGGCCGTGACTCTTGGGGTGCGACGGAAGGGGCTGCTGATTACTTTGCGACGCTGAAGTGCCTTCGTCGTTATCTTGCTGCCGAAGACAATGCAACCGCCCTTAAAAATTTAAAAGTCGATCCAGTTGCTAAAGAGGCCTGCCAAAAGCAATTTTCAAATTTAAAAGACCAACTGATCTGCCAAAGAGCTTCAGTCGGTGGCGAACAAGTCGGAGAACTTCATCAACGTCTTAACGAGATGGAAATCCGACCTAAATACGGCACTCCTGAAGTATATCAACTCACGGAAATGACTGAAGACTATCCTTATCCTCAGTGCCGCCTGGACACTTACTTCCAAGGAATGCTTTGTCAGGTCAGCGAATACACACGCATGAGTGATACTGATTACAAGCAAGGCTCTTGCTACGAACCCGTACATAAAGTCGGCGCCCGCCCTCGCTGCTGGTTCGTTCCGAACTAGACGCTTCCAAGCGTTTTACCTCCGGAGCGGTAACCGTATGCGTCGATTCGTGAGGGAGCTATCTCGAGAGAAGCCAATTCATATTGGTTTCTAGGACGTCTTTAGGAAGTTCTTTTTGCAGTTGATTTGCTAAATCTTGAAGAGTCACGCCCCGCAGTTCGCGGCGCCAAGCTTCGTCGGCTTTCCACATCACGCGAGCAACCTGGCAAGGTTTTTTGAAAGCGTTTTTCTCTTGTTTGCAGGGACCGTTTTGACGGATCTCTGAACACTCAAAGGTGGAGGTCTTCCCCTCCACGGCTTCGACGATATCTAAGAACGTAATTTTATCTGGATCTTTTGCAAGACGATAACCACCGCGAGGACCTAAGGTTGCGTCAACCAACCCCGCTGTGGAAAGTGCCTGCAGAGCTTTTGACAAATACTCCTTAGGCACTCCATGAAACTCTGCCAGATCCTTGGTTGCAAGGTAAGCACCTTCGGGTAATCCCGAAAGAAGCGCACAACAATGCAAGGCCCACTCAACCTGGTTTCGTAAAATCATTTTAGTTCAATCCTGCCTTATCAAGGCCGAAAAATTTATCTGCAGAACCTGGAACAGCTCTGAATGCAATACTCAGGCGATTCCACTGATTAATCAAGCCGATGGCCATCGTTAAATCAGAAATCTGCTTATCAGAGAAATTCTCTTTCACGCGGTTATAGATCTCATCCGAGATCCCGTGCTCTGTCAACTTAGTGACCGCTTCAGTCCACTCGAGGGCGGCTTTTTCTTGGTTATTAAATAGTGATGATTCACGCCATACCGGAACATGGAATACACGAAGATCACGCTCCCCGTGAATGCGGGCTTCCTTAACGTGCATATCTAGACAGAATGCACAGCCATTGAGTTGTGAGGCACGGATGTTGACCAGATCACGCAATGTTTGACTGATTTCGCTTTTAGCCAGCTGTTTGGACATTTCCATAAGACCGTGAGCTAGTTCGGGAGATTGTTGATTGTAGTTGATTCGTTGGCTCATGATTGAGACCTCCTAATTAAGGATATAATATATCCTTAATTAGATTTATTCCAGATATTTATTATCCTTAATTAAAACACTCTCAAACCAGCCCTCATTTCAGCCACTTACACGCCCGACTCGACGAGACATTGAACAAATCACCTGGTGTCACAATGTCTGCCGACAGTTGGCAATGCGTTTGCAATAGCCCCTCCTCGCCACTGGGGAGGGGCACTAACCATGAAAACACCGGTACTTATTGCGATCAGCTTGATCGCTCTTCTATTCAGCCAATTTGCAAATGCTATGGCAAAACGACCTTACATTGACTCAGAGATCCTGAACAACGCCGAAGTTGAGCAGTCTTTCCAACTGACGGCAAAAGATGGATCCAGAGTCAGTTACCAAAAACATCAAGACGTCCTAGCGCCTACGATTTCATTTTCGTTGGACAAGAAAAAAGGAAATTTCCTGATCTTCAAAGATCGCAACAAGGAAATGGCTTTCAAGATTCTGGGCTCTGTCGAAAATATCAAAGAGGTCACTGATCTTAACAAACTACAAATCCTGCAAAATTCATCAGGACAAGGACTCGCGATCAAATTCAGAACTATCGACAGAAATCACTCGATGGGAGAAGAAAAACAATACACCGAAAGCTGCAGCATCGAAAAGACAGCCCGTCGCTGCCGTGATGAGTACGACTACGACAGAGAAACAAATAAACGCCACTACCGCGGAGAGGTTTGTGAAACCATCACGATCTCTGAACCTGGGATTCGCGATGTTCGTAAGACCGAATTCACCACTGTCACAAATGTCTTAATGGAGTTTGTCGACAACAGCATGCGCTCGGTGTTCTCGGCCCACATCACTGACTACAACGTTTGGGGACCTGAAACTAAGGGACTGTGTATGTCTCGCTAAGGGAAATAAAAAAGGCAGCCGGTGGGCTGCCTTTTTCGTTAACAAAGATCTAGTCTTCGTCGTCGTGCTCTTCTTCTTTAAGTTCATCAAGCTCTTTAGTGTCTTGCTTAGACTTATTCGGATGGGCTTTTTGGTATTCTTTGATTTTCAAAGGATCTGGAGCCAGCATCAAGAACATTTGCTTACCTTCCATCTTCGGTTGAGATTCAACCAAAGCAAGGTCATCAACGAAAGCGATCGCTTTCTTCATAACGTCCATACCGATCTCTTGATGGGCCAATTCACGACCCATGAAACGCAATGAAACTTTCACTTTATCGCCATCCAAAAGGAAGCGACGAGCGTGGTTCATTTTCGTTTCGAAGTCATGTTGATCTGTACGAGGGCGCAATTGCACCTCTTTGATCGTCACAACAGTTTGCTTTTTACGAGCTGCTGTTGCTTGTTTCTTTTTCTCGTACTTCCACTTGCCGTAATCCATGATTTTACAAGTAGGAGGAGTTGCTGTTGGAGCAATCTCAAGAAGATCTAGGCCGCGATCTTCAGCAATACGTACCGCTTCAGGTACAGTCATAACGCCCAACATGTTACCTTCATCATCGATAACACGTACTTGTTGAGCGCGAATCTCGCGATTCACTCTCAAAGAATCTTTAGAGTCCTTCTTGTTACGGTCAAAACGACCGCCACCGCCTCCAAAATTGCCTGAAAACTTGCTAATGGTAAACCTCCGGGGTTTAGTTAAATACTAGCGACACGAAAGTGTGTCGACTAGTTTGTCGTCGCAGACTTCGCAAGAGAGCTCTGCAAACTTCTCGTATTAATATCTGTCGTAATCAAATTCATTACTTGATCCACAGTCAGACCTTTATGCTCTGAACCGTCTCTCAAACGCAATGAAACCGTTCTGGATTCTGCTTCTTTATCCCCTACGATAATCATGTATGGGATCTTTTGAAGCTGAGCCTCACGGATTTTATAATTCAACTTTTCGTTACGGCGGTCAAATTCCACGCGAACTTTTTGATCTTTAAGGGACTTCATCAGTTCCTCACAGAACACGTTCACACGGTCCGTAACGTTCAGGATCGCGACCTGGACTGGCATCATCCAAGGCGGCAAATGGCCTGCAGTGTGCTCCAAATAAACGCCGATAAAACGCTCTAAAGAGCCCAAGATCGCACGATGTAGCATCACTGGGCGATGTTCCTTGTTGTCTTCGCCTGTGTACTTCAAATCAAACGCTGTTGGAAGATTTGGGTCCACTTGAAGTGTTCCCAATTGCCATGGACGATTCAAAGCATCCACGAACATGATATCTAACTTTGGTCCATAGAAAGCACCATCGCCAGGGTTCAATTCAAATGGCAAATTCAAAGATTTCAAGGCTTCAGCCAAAGCACCTTCGGCCATATCCCAGTACTCTTCACTGCCCATACGGTTGTCTGGACGAGTGGAAAGGAAGATCTTGTAGTTGCTCATACCAAGTTTGTCGTAAACGCGGTTAAGCAAGCCCATGAACTTTGCGATCTCTTCTTGCAACTGATCCATACGGCAGAAGATGTGCGCGTCGTCCTGACAGAACGTACGAACACGAGTCAAACCGTGCATCGCGCCTGATTTCTCATAGCGATGCAAACGACCGAAGTCTGCCATTTTGATTGGAAGATCACGGTAAGAATATTTCTCAGAGTTATAAAGCAAACAGTGAGAAGGACAGTTCATTGGTTTAGATGCGAAATCACGCTCGTCCACTTTCGTGAAGAACATGTTTTCTTTGTAGTTCTGATAGTGACCAGAAGTATGGAACAAGTTCACGTCAAAGATTTGCGGCGTGATCACTTCTTGGTAACCCGTTTCGAAATACAATTCACGAAGGTATGTTTGCAAAGAGTTGTAAACCGTTGCGCCCTTACCTGTGAAGAACGGAGAACCAGGAGCTAGTTCGTTGAAATAGAACATGCCCAATTCTTTACCCAACTTACGGTGGTCGCGTTTTTTCGCTTCCTCGATATTGTGTAAGTAAAGATCCAAGTCTTTCTTGTCGTTGAACGCTGTCGCGTACACACGTTGAAGCATGGCATTTTTCTCGTCACCTCTCCAGTAAGCACCCGCCACGCTCAAAAGTTTGAACGCTTTGATTTGGCCTGTGGATTGGATATGAGGACCACGGCAAAGATCGAACCAAGTTGTTCCATTGTAGTAGATACCAACTGTCGTCTCGCCTTTTTTCGCAAGATCTTCGATCAATTCAACTTTGAAACGCTCGCCCATTCCTTTGAATGTTTCAATCGCTTTAGCGATTGGCCAGTTTTCACGGTGAATTGGAAGATCTTTAGAAACGATCTCGGTCATTTTCTTTTCGATTTTTTCGAAATGCTCTTCAGTGAAACCAAATGGAGAATCGAAGTCGTAATAGAAACCATTATCGATCACAGGACCGATAGTTACTTTCACTTCTGGCCAGATATCTTGGATCGCTTGAGCCATGATATGCGCGCAAGAGTGACGAACAACCTCAACTGATTCAGGAGATTTGGTGGTGACAAGCGCCACTTTCGTTTGATCTTTCAAAACAGTGCGAAGATCAGAAATTTCAGTTGATCCATTAAGTTTTGCACCAAGAGTTTCTTTAGCCAAGCGAGGGCCAATAGACTGCGCCACTTCTAGCGCTGTCGGTTCATGGTCAAAAACCTTCGTCGAGTTATCCGGCAGAATAATTGTAATTTGTGACATTATGATTGCGTGCTCGTGAACGAGCTATTTTTGTGTGAGATAAGTGATGAAAGTAACGGCATTTTTTGCATCAGAATATTAGTAATGCCGAGGCATTAGAGGGTCAAGTGTTCTCGCTCCGGTGTGACAGCAAAAGCGCATTGATGCGTCGCGTCCGTAAGTGGAACCTGGCACCGTTTAGAAGGCTTGATTGACGGAAAAGTACCAAACCCAGTCATCACCATGAGCAAGGTCGACACTGAAGTCCACGGGATTTTCGCGTCCCAGGCGATAGCGCAACCCCGTCCCGCCCATCCATAGCAGGTTTTTCAGTGTGATGTCTGACAAACTTGAGGTCACATCCCCGGCTCCTGAAAACAGAACGACACCCCAATGGTCGGTGAAACGATAGCGATATTCCCCCTGAATATCCCAAAGAACTTTATCGCGATATTTCCCCGCCTTGAAGCCTCGCATATCGGGACCTAATCCCAGAACCGCCATATCATAAAAAGGTACATCGCCCACATTGGCTTGCAAAGCACCCCGAGCCGCAAGCACGCCATCCTGGTGGGCTTGAAAGTATTTATTCAGATTGGCTTTATATTTTTGGAAAGTGTGACCACCACCCCAATTCTCGTCATAGAACTGAATTTGCAAATTAGTGTAAACACCCTGGGTTGGATAAAACGTGTTATCCCGCCCATCAAATTGCGCTTTGATTCCCGGCACCCAGGATTCACTGTTCAACTTATCCGACACACTCACGGGAATTGGCAGAGTCGGGATATCAAAAGAGTTTTTCATATCAACGAACGTCAACGTCAGTCCGGCAAAAACTTTATTGGCCCAACGAGGCAAAAACTGAGCCGATGCAAAAGTGTAATCTTGTTCTAATAGGACCGACAGATCTTTCGCCGATTCATTTTTACCGACGCCATAAAAATCGGAATTGATCTTGGCGTAACCACCAAAAATATTAAAGCGTAAACTGTCCTCATGAAGGCGACCTATGTAACCTGCGACCGCTCCGTAACTTTTCTTTTCTGTCGCAAACACTCCGCCGACAGCCATCGAAGGCTTCACATTTTCTGAATGAGAGAAAATTTTCTGTGCGAGCAAGGCCACTCCCCAACCCTGCGAAGGATCATAGCTCGGAATCGGCGCAATCACCCACTCGCCCTGGCGAGTTTTTTCAGTCGTTCGACCTGACAAAGTGTAATCCAGTGGCGTTTTCTGCGTAGGATCTGCGATAGGAGGACGAGATTTTCCAAGATCATCGTTGTCTGCACCGTAATTCGATGAACTTTCTAAAGCTCCCCACGAAATACTTGAACAGCAAATTACCAAAAGTATTTTAACACCTATTTGCATAATTCGGTCACTCGGCGCATGTCATTCATGTCGTCGCATTCAAAACGTCCTAACTCAGAACAAATGCGATCGATGCAGCGAGCATCTGAAACTCCCCGACACATTTTTGTGATTGCAAAGAGTTCGCGTTTTTCATCGCAATCAAAACGATCAAGTTGGTTGCAAACGGCTGTCACGCACTGACCATTCACTCCATCGCATTGGCAGGCAATGTCTTTTACTTTTTTGTCGGTGCCGCAATCCATATTTGGCAGCTGATCACAGACCGCGCGAATGCAGCGAATGTTATCTGGATGAGTAGTGCTACAATAAGGCGGCTTCGGAGATGACGGCGGAGGCTGCGGTGGATCAGGATAAGCAGGATCATCTGGCAATGGCAACGGAGCTGGCAAATCGCCATTCATGATTTGTTCATAGATTTGAAGTTTTTGATAATTAGCTTGAATCGGTCTGCTGTCGGCGTCAGATGAAGCCAATGCGAACTGAACTAATGAAAATACCAGCAGCAGAAATAGCGCTCTTGCCAGAACCATCATGACTCCCTGTGTGTTTCTTTTATTTCACCAGAAGGAGTCAGGCGACTCAAAGAGCCTGCGTGAGGTTTGGCAAAAACCAGTTATTCAACGTAGAAAGGATTGAGTTTCGTCTTTATTAGCGGTGAGGAGCTTCCGCTTGGATAGATACGATCTGCACCGACACGTTTCTCCGCCTGTTCAATGGCACGGACCAACTGTTCTTGGCGCTTTAACATGTCTTCAAGCTGATAGGTGCTTAGATTCTTGCCGGTAACGGCTTGCCAGCCTTCCAGATTTGTCGCTTTGAGTTTCTCGAGAACTTCTTTTTGAGGAACAAAGGCTTTAATCGCAGATTGCAAAGACGATTCTTGGCGCTTCAATTCCGACATTTCTGCTCGGAGAGCCTGCGTATTCTTGCCACCTTTTTCCAAAGATTTTGCGAGCTTGTCTTGGGCTTTTAGATTCCTGTCCAACGCACCGACGTTCCCTTGAAAGGTAACAAAAGGATCTTTACCACGCCCACCACCGAACGATAACCCGTGATCGATAGCCACAACTTTACCGTCTGTTTTTTGTAGGTAATTTTGTCCATGACGATCCCCATTGGCGATCAGAAAGTCAAAGAACCCTAATTGATCAGGATCATCCTCCAATGTCTGGTTCGGAGCCTTGTCCTTAAGACCTTTCACACGATATTGCACAGAGCCCGCTTTACCCTGATACTCTTTGGCGACAGTTACAGGGACAGAGTTTAGGCCCAAGTATTTATCAATTTGATAAGCAGCAACTTCACTTTTTGCTGTATCGATTTCATCGACTTGAACTTTAGGTTTCCATACACCCTCAAAGCCGTCTTCATATCTTACAAAGTGCGCTCCATAGGCACCTGTTCCAACAGGTCTTGAAGAAACGATTTTGCCATCGGCAAGCTTGCTTTCAACTGCCGACATAGACTGTCCCGCACCAGCCACTTCGGAAACAGCCTTGCTGCCCGATGTATTGGTATCAAGTGACGGCTTTGTAGCTAATTCTTTATTATAAAACGCATCGGCATCAGCAATACGACGAGCCTGACTGGCGTTTTCGTCTTTGATCGCTTTTTTTACTTTACCTGTGATTGTCGAAAGGGCTTTTTGCGGAACCACACCCAAAGCTGTTAACGAGGCCGCCATGATGCAGTTATCTTGCTCGACACGATCCGCGGTTGGTGCACTTACGCAGGCTCCACCCGTTTTTAGTTCTGCCACTTTGGTGCTAAAGCAAGCTTGATCAGCGATCGCTGCCATGCTGGCAAAATCAGTCGCCATCACTGCGTACTTCATCATATTCATCGCACCGTTAGAGATCATACCCACTGTGCGAGCCGATTGAACCGTGGAAAAGGCCTTCGCCGTAAACGATCCAATTTTACCAACGATCGCAGCACCGCCACCGACAAACAAGGTTCCAATCATCACGCCGTTATTAAGTGCATCGGCACCTTGGCCGTAACGAGCATTCGCCAAACAAGCGACTTCAGAAAGCTTGGGATTGGATTTCATCACGGAAGCACTCAATGCAGGATCGGCTAACAACTCATTGCGAGTCGTGCGATCTAATCCGGCACCACCTTTACCCGTCAACGCCGAGGTCAGGTCCGCGCGGTTCTGGTCCAGGACTTTTTGGGTTTCCGTGTAAGCTGAGTTAAACCCTGTCACCAATTCTGCATCGGAGATCTCTTTATCAGAACTCGTGTATTTCTCGATGACCTTGTTAACACCAGGAGCGCCCGACAGAGGAATCGCACTGATGATGATCTTGTAGGAGTTCTGAAGAGAGATCAGTTCTTTGCAGGCGTTATAGTTCGCGTTCTTTTTTAAGCCCTTGTACTGAGCTTCTAAAGATTCAAAATTGGTTGCACACACCGGCGTTGCGAGTTTTGGATCAGATACGATTTTTTTAGCTAGAACTTTTGTTTTTTCGCGCACTTGTCGCGCAAGTATTAACTTCTGCTTAAGATCGCTGTTGGCGAAATCTTTGTTGTTTTGAACGATCATGTTTTTAGCGAAGTCTGTCGCACACTGAAGCTCGCGTACTTGTTGTTCACCCAACAAACCAAAGTAACGATCTTCTTCAGATTGTCCTGCTATCTGCGCAATTTCTTTGATGTCTTGGCTGTTACGTTGAAGCTCGCCCGTCACTGGATCACATTGTTCATCGGTAGGATTTTTCGCAGCCGATGGCTCACAACTGTTGCCCGTGATTTTAAAAGCTTGTTCAGAAAGGGCTTCAAGAGGACCCGCGCCCGCAACACTTGCAAGCAGGGAAATACAAAATAAAAACGTGAATTTAAGGTGGATCCTCATAGAGGAACTCATCGGAAATAATGAGTTCTCTATGAAGGGAAAAACGCTGGGGAACTGACCTCAGCGTCTTACTTTGAATCAGTCGCACCAGACGTTGGTGTTGCAGCTGTTGCTTCAGCGGCTGTACTTTGAGGAATATTCGAAGCTGTGAACAGATCCTTCAACACTTTCGGGTTTCCCGCAGCATCGAAGTCATAGGTTTTATTACCATCGTAGCCGCGCAAGTGGTTGCACTCATAACTTAAAGCATAGTCATAAGTTTTTCCGCCCTTAGTAACACGGATGCCATAACGAGGATTAAAACAACCAGGCAAAGCCAAGCCATCTTTGTAAGACTCAGCGGCATCTTTGAATTCCAATGCGGCTTCAGTCACATCTTCGGGTTGAAGTTTGATCTCGCCCAAGATTTTAAAACCGTGGAAGTCAGTAGCGCCCTCGCCTTTTTGCGATGGCTCCAAAGAGTACACAGTCGCCGTTTGTGGCTCTTGCAAGTTGTTCAGAAAGGCCATCTCTGCCTTTGCCGCCTTCACTTCTTTTGTAGCCTCTAAAGAATCGAATTTAAAATCACAACCCACCAAAGCGATAGATGCGATTAACGTTCCAAATAGAAATCTCATAAGACTCCTCTTCCTTTAAACATATTCTAAACGACAAAAGCCACCCTTGGGGTGGCTTTTGTTAAGAGTCTAGCGCAATTAACGCTCGGCGACTCTCTAGTAAGCAACGTGGTGATTTAGAGCCTCGTGCATACGTGGGTCCTTCAATGGAACCAAGCTGTTCTTAGTCCAGAAGTTCATGATGCAAAGAAGGAACAAACCAGCGAAGCCCGCGAAGATACCGATTTCCCAGAAACCGAATACAACGTGACCATCGTTGAAGTTTGGATACACCATCCAGTAGATATCTACGTATTGCATAACTAGTACAAGAGTAGAGATCAACAATACGTTCGTGTCGCTTCTTTTTGCTGCGCGAGGAAGCAAAGCCAAGAATGGAACTACGAAACGGAAGATCAAAAGACCTACAGAGATAGACATCCATCCACCCATTGATCTCATGATGTAGTATTCAGTTTCCTCTGGAATATTCGCGTACCACATCAACATGAATTGAGAGAAAGCGATGTAAGCCCAGAAGATAGAGAAACCTTTAAGGTATTTTACTACGTCATGTTGGTGCTCAACAGTCACGTAACCTTTCACAAGACCAGAGCGTCTCATGAACACGATTGTGATAGCCAAGAATGCAAGACCCGCTTGGAACAATCCAGAGAAGCAATAGATCCCGAAGATTGTAGAGTACCAAGTTGGAAGCAAAGACATGATCAAGTCTACAGAGAAGAAAGAGAACGCCAACGCGAAGAAAGCGATGAAGCCTACTGCCGGACCCACGTTTTTGTGAGTCAAGTTGTCGTCACCTGTTTTATCTTGTTTCAAAGAGTTACCAACCATAACCCATTTGAAGATCATGCAACCCACAACGAAAACCAACAAACGAATCACAAAGAAAGTTGGATTCAAGTAAGCAGTTTTTGCCGCGATCACAGGGCTCTCAGCTAGGATCTTTGGATCAGCCCAGATGAAAAGCTTTTTGAAACCGAACAACAAGATTAAACCAAACACCAAGATGAATGGGATGAATGATGTCGTTGCTTCAGCAAAACGGCGGATAGATACAGACCAACCTGCTTTCGCAGTGTTGTTGATCGCAACCCAGAAAAGACCGCTCAAGCCCATGCAAGAGAAGAAGAAGAAAGAAACCAGGTAAGAAGTCCACAAGCGGTCTTGATTTTTAATCAAGCCCACTGCGAATGTGATCAAACCGATCGCCATCAAAACGAAGCTCAATGTTTTCATCCACTGAGGAGCTTCGAACTTACCAATATGTAGATCTACGTGTTTATGTTCACCCATACGTAATCCTATTTTCCATCACGCTTCTCAAGGAAGCGAATGTAGTTAACAACCTGCCAACGATACTTTTGCGGAATGTGAGATGCGTAAGGACCCATCACACCTTGTCCCATCGTGATCACGTGGTACAAGTGACCATCTGTCCAACCTTTGACCTTATCGCTCAACATTGGAGGTGGTTTCAAAGCCATTTTCGATGAAACAACAGACTTAGCAGCCTCGCCGCCTTCGCCTTTATAGCCGTGGCAAACTGCGCAGTTTGTTTCATAGAATTTTTGACCAACTAGCAAAGTCTCTTCGTCCATTTTGCCAGCAAGTGGATTCTTAAGGTTCTTAGAAGCGCCCTCAAGATCAGTTGCATAACGGTATGGTTCGAAACCTTGTGGAACTGTGTGCTCTGGAGGAACACGCATACCACTGTGGTGAGGAGCTCCCTCATCATAGGATTGCGCTTTAACTGCCGGAGTCACCATCATATCTTGAATGATTTCGACGTTTGGTTTGTTGCCGCGAGGACCACAGCTTGTCAGCGCCATCGCCGACAAACCTGCTGCTGCTACACCAAGAGTAATTTTAACAAGACTGTTCATTTCTAGTACTCCGTCTTTTTCACTTCAACTGCGCCAAGCTCTTTGAACAAGTTCGTAAGCTTTGCTTCGTCATAGATAGAATCATTGTGAGGTACGAAAATAGCGAATTTATGGCAGCTCAAGTCTGGATCAATGATCGGAGGATCAAGACGTGGCATTTTACATGCGTAGAACAAAGCGCCTACAGAAGAAAGTGCCGCAAACAATACTGTCAATTCGAACATGATAGGTACGAAAGCAGGAAGAGAGAAGAACGGTTTACCACCGATATTCACAGCCCAGTTCACTGCTGAAGTCCACCAAGTCAAAGCCAAACCTGCTGATAGACCCACGCAACCTGCGATGAAAGTTACGTAAGGAATCCAAGAGCGTTTGATACCGCAAGCTTCTTCCATACCGTGAATTGGGTATGCAGAGATTGCTTCAAATTTATCAGAACCAGATTCACGCATTTTTGTAGCGGCTTTTAGAATCTTAGATTCTTCAAGCCAGATACCAGCGATACCTTTAGTGTATTGAGCAGCCATTAGTGGTGCCCTCCTTCAGTGTCATAACCAACGTGTAGAACAGGCTTAACCTCTGCGATAGAAACCGCAGGGAATAGGCGCAAGTACAACAAGAACAATGTCAGGAACATACCGAACGAGCCTACCAAAACGCCCGTATCGAACCATGACCATTGGTACATACCCCAGTTGGCTGGCAAGAAATCGCGGTGCAAAGAAGTTACCGTGATAACGAAACGCTCGAACCACATACCGATGTTTACGAAGATAGAAACTACGAACATCACCGGGATTGAACGGCGCAATTTTTTGAACCAGAAAACTTGCGGAGACAATACGTTACAAGAAACCATGATCCAGTATGACCAAGCGTAAGGACCGAAGGCACGGTTTACGAAGGCAAAACGCTCATACGGGTTACCAGAGTACCAAGCGATGAAGAACTCAGACGCGTACGCGTAACCAACTAGCATACCAGTTGTCATGATGATTTTATTCATCACTTCCATATGATCTAGAGTTACGTAGTTTTTGAACTCAGGGAAACCGATACGAACCAAAGTCATCAACGTCACAACCATCGCGAAACCGGAGAAGATCGCACCGGCAACGAAGTATGGAGGGAAGATCGTTGTATGCCAACCTGGCAAGTTAGAAACCGCGAAGTCGAACGATACGATCGTATGTACGGAAAGAACTAGTGGAGTCGAAAGACCCGCTAGCAACAAGTACAACATTTCGTAGTGTGACCAGTTTTTCGCAGTACCTCTCCAACCTAGAGACAACGCACCGTAAACTGCGCGACGAAGTTTGTTCTTCGCACGGTCTTTGATAGTTGCAAAGTCAGGAACCAAACCGATGTACCAGAACACCATGGAAACAGTCGCGTATGTAGATACGGCGAAAACGTCCCAAAGAAGTGGCGAACGGAAATTCACCCACAATGGACCACGCTGATTCGGATACGGGAACAACCAGTAATCCAACCAAGGACGACCTGTATGTAGCAACGGGAAAAGACCCGCAGTCATAACGGCGAAAACCGTCATCGCCTCAGCTGTACGAGCAACTGATGTTCTCCATTTTTGGCGGAACAAGAAAAGAACCGCAGAGATCAATGTACCAGCATGTCCGATACCGATCCAGAATACGAAAGTAACGATCATCGTACCCCAGAAAACCGGATGCGTAACACCCAGCAAACCGATACCGATACCCACTACTGCTGCAAGGATACCGATGTAAAATAGAAGCAATGTTTTTGCGCCCAAGAACATCCCCACCCAACCTTTGGATGGGAATCTTTCTACTGGAGCACAGATGTCGTCAGTGACATCTTTCAAAGTCTTATTGCCAAGGACTAATGGGTTACGCTTAATCATGAGTGCTCACCTTGTTTTGCAGTACCGTGACCGTGATCATGGCCACCAGTTGATTCTTTATCATTGTTACGGATTTTAGACATGTAGCGAACAGATGGTTTAGCATGCCATTCTTCTAGCAATGCATAACCGCGCTCTTTCTCTTCCGCTTTCCAGATCTTAGCTACTTGGCTGTTTGGATCGTTCAAGTCACCGAACACGATACCACCGGCTGGGCATGATGTTTGGCAAGCCACTTTAACGTCGCCGTCTTTCAACTGACGTTTTTCGTTACGAGCCACAGTTTTAGCATCTTGGATTCTTTGTACGCAGAATGAACACTTCTCCATCACACCGCGAACGCGAACGCCCACCGATGGATTCAAAGCCATGTGCATTGGTTTTTCGATCAACTTAGCATAGTTGAACCAGTTGAAACGACGTACTTTGTACGGACAGTTATTCGCGCAATAACGAGTACCAACGCAACGGTTGTAAACCATGTCATTCAGACCTTCATCTGAGTGAGCAGTTGCAATTACCGGACATACTGTCTCACAAGGAGCGTTGTCACAGTGTTGGCACATTACTGGTTGGAAGATAGCTTCTGCATTTGCGATATCGCCTTGGTAGTAACGATCGATACGCAACCAGTGCATGATACGACCTTCAAGAACGTACTTCTTACCAACAACAGAAATATTGTTTTCAGATTGGCACGCAATTACGCAAGCTGAACAGCCTGTGCAAGTGTGAAGATCAACAGCCATACCCCATTTGTGACCAGAGTATTCGTGACCTGACCAGATATTCCAAGTTTCATGTCTGTGGATACCTGCAGATTTATTTTTATTGTAGTCTTTCAAAGACGCTTCAGCAGCGATTTGACGGCCTTCCATAGAGAAGTTACCAGACGTACCAGCTAGATCGTAGTGTTTACCAGCAAGCTTCGTGAATGTAGCTACTTGACCTGAGAATACTGCTTTACCAGCTTTATCAACAGATACGAACTCATTCATGTTTTTACCGACACCGTTCGCAACTTTACCAGCGCGAGTACGGCCGTAACCTACAGCCACAGCAAGAACTTCGTCATGAAGACCTGGTTGGATGTAAACAGGAAGCTCAACAGACTTATCACCAACAGTAACGTTGATCACAGAACCTGTTTTCAATTTGTGCTTTTCAGCTGTACCAATAGAGATCATTGCGTAGTTATCCCACGTCAATTTCGTCACTGGATCTGGAAGCTCTTGCAACCAACCTACGTTAGCCAAAGAACCATCCATAATAGCTACTTTAGGGTAAAGAACTAGTTCAAAACCTTCAGAAGCTTTAGCTGGTTTGATAGAAGTGAAAGCGTCTACTTTGAATGAACGAGCGCCAGAACCGCGATTCAATTCACCCACGTAACCTTTTTGCAAACCTTCCAACCAGAAATCTTCAAAGCCTGCGCCTTTACCGAATTTAGGGTGGATGTCTGATTTCCAGTATACTCTCAAGTAGTCATAGAACGTTTCGTAGTCACGAAGACGTGAAGGACCTTGTTTCGCCATGAACGCCCAAGTCATCAAAGACAACTGGAACGAACGCGTGTCGTACATTGGACGAATCGCTGGTTGGCAGATAGAAACAACGCCTTTAGCTACTTCTAGATCATTCCAAGACTCCAACGCGTGGTTGTCTGGAGTGATGTAGTCAGCGAACACACCCGTTTCATCAACGCGGTCGCCAGTGTAGATAACCATTTTAACTTTTTTAACTGCTTCAGCAAAACCCATCGCTGCAGGCAAAGAGTAACCAGGGTTCACTTTGTGCATGATAAGAGTTTGAACTTTGCCGTCTTTCATATCTTGGATCAATTGCGCCATATCAGCGTAAGATGCAGTCAATGCAACGTTACCTGATTTAGCATCGACAGTTTTACCGTCGTTATCCAAAACAGAGTTCAACATGTTCACAGCGATTTGTAGCTCAGATGATTTCGCAGTCAAAGTCGTGATACCACCAGCAACTACTAGTGATTGACCACGGTTTGCCCAAAGATCCGTCGCCACTTTCGCGAACATTTCAGCGTCGAAGCCCAATTTTTTCGCAGAGTCTGCGAATGGCTCAAGAGCTGATTTCACAGCGCCGTTACCAGCGTATGAAGAAAGACCTTTTTTCACGATGATTTCGTGAAGAAGACCCATCACAACATCAAGTTGTTGCGAAGGTTTGATTTTGAAACGGATATCCGCGTTCGCACCAGTGATTGAGTAGTTTGAATCGAAAGAAACAAAACGGCTCATATTTTTGATGTCTTTACGACCTTCAGTGAAATGATGAGTGAACGTTGTTGGATTGATCCAAGTACCCAAGAAGTCTGCATCAACAGAAACGATCATTTTCGCTTTGTCGAACCAGTACTGAGGAACTACTTCTTCACCGTAAGAAGCTTTTTGACCGTCACGAACTTCTTCGTGAGCGAAAGCATCCCAAGTTACTACTTTGGCTTTAAAGCCTTGAGCGAAATCAGAAACTACTGCGCGAGTTGAAGGAGAAGCGTTTGGAGCTGAAAGAACAACTACGCCACCTTTAACCAATTGCTCAGATACTTTTTTATCAAGCTCTTCCCATTTCACATCGATGATTTGAGAGTTTGATTTTTTCTCATTGAACAAGTTGCGCTTAGGACCTTGCAATCTTTCAGGATCATACAAAGACATCAATGTCGCTTGAGAACGAGCGCTCAAACCGCATTGACCGAATGGATGAGAAGGATTTGCTTCGATATGGATAGGACGACCTTCACGAGTTTTGATGAGCATACCCATCGCATCGTTACCGTCGAAATATGCAGAAGAATAATAGTTCGCCTGACCAAGAGTTACTTCTTCAGGTTGTTTGTTGTACGGAACGATCTTTTGGATAGGACGACGTACGCAAGAAGCTGTCGCCATTGCCAAAGATGCGCCCATAAGTTTCAAGAACTCACGACGTGCCCAACCGTCTTCGCTATCGCTTTCGCGAAGTGGAGAAGATTTAAACTCTGTCTCTGCTAGTTTTTGAAAATCTGCGTCGCCCATCTTTTCTTCGATGGTCTCCCAGAATTTCGTGTCGCGCACGATCTTCGGGCGCAACGCTTTTTTTGCTTCTAAATCATGGTCATGATGCATTTCAGACATAATACCTTCCGAAACCTTAGTAGTGACAAGTTGAGCAGTTAATTGGAGCTTTGTTCTCTGGTTGACGGTGACAGTTCACACACCAGCCCATGGAAAGGTCAGAGAATTGCTCCACACGTTTCATCGTTTCGATAGGACCGTGACATGTTTGACAGTTCACGCCTTTAGCGATGTGTGCGTTGTGATTGAAATGAACGAAGTCAGGAAGCATGTGAACGCGTACCCATTCAACGGAACCACCGCTGTCGTATGCATCACGCAACTTTTGAATTTCTGGTTTATCTGTCGCTACTTGCAAGTGGCAGTTCATGCAAGTTGATAGCGCCGGAATATTCGAGTGTTTAGTTCTTTCCACTTGGTTGTGGCAGTACTGACACTGAATCTTATTTGTTCCCGCATGCAATTGGTGGTCAAACGCAATCGGTTGCTCAGGAGCAAAACCTTTATTGTAACCCCAACCTGGTTGGAATTTACAACCCGTGAGAAGTGTTGAAAAAATCATGAGCGCGCTCAAACAAGCTAACACGCCCGCCGCCGTACTTCTAAATACCCGATGCATAATCATCCTTTTGCCAAACTCCTATCCTCTTGTTGTAATTGAGGATTGAGGCCAACAATGCTGTCCTATATTTATTTTGCCCTTATTTAAAGACTTAAAAGTCCAGTTGTCCATATTCTTTTTGCAAACCTATTGAAAAAGCGAGGGGTGGGCAAACCTCTCGCTTAGTTTTTGTGCAAAACCCTTTTCGTGTTGAACGAAAATTTTTAGGAAGATTTTGCCGACTTTTTGTTGCGGCCTGAACGAACCACTCCGACGTACAGTGCAAATAACATATGTGCAGCCACAAAAGCAGACACGTATTCAACACCTCCAGCACCGAAGCCGTAAGAATGAAGCCCCGCACCAAGTACGAAGTTAACACCATACCAAGCCATGATAACTAAAGAGAAAGTGATAATCGCTGTCACTACCATGCCGAAATTCTTGATCATCCCCGCGTATCTTGCATGTAGGACTGCCAAATAACCAAGAAGCGCAATCAACGCCCAAGTTTCTTTTGGATCCCATCCCCAGAAACGGCCCCAAGAATAATCGGCCCAGATACCACCCAAGATAATTCCTGGCGCCAAAAAGGCGACGCCGATTTGCATGGATCTGTAAATTGCTGTCACGATCGCGCGGATTTTTTCATGATGTTTTTCTTCGCCGCGAAGATAATAAAATAGACCTAAGTCACCCAATCCGAATGCCAAGAAAAATGCAGCGTAACTGATAGTGATTGTCATCACGTGTATCGTCAGCCAATAATTGCTGCGAAGCACTGGTTCAAGAGGCTGCAAAGTAGGATCAAGAACCGCAGGTGCGAAGTCTGCGATCACTAAACTGAATGCCGCAACAAGTGTTCCCGCAAACAAGATTGAACGGAATTTATAGATAAGCTCCAAGATTCCTGCGAACAAAATTGTTCCCCACGAAACCCAAATCACCGTCTCATACATGTTTGAAACCGGCGCTCTCTCCATAATATACATACGAAGACCGAAGCCATACGTGTGCAAAATAAAACCTAAGGCAATGAACACCCATGCGGTTTTTACTAATGACTCTTTAGAAAGAGCCCACACCAACAACAATACGATCGCTGCTAATATATAGAGAACATAAGCCCAACGGAACGGATGGAAATCATTGTAGTGAACTTCCGCTTTTACCTTTTGTGCATGATCGTAGATCGCAGGATTTTCTGTGCGAGCCGCAGCTTCGAAATCAAGAATCGCTTCATCCAACTTTGTCGCTGCTGCATTTACTTCTGCGGCAGAGGAATTTTGCGCCACTTGACCGATGTAACCCACAAACGCTGTTGTGATGCCTACGAATTTTTGTTGGAAAGCCTCTGGCAAATCAGCCACAGCAACCCAACTATCCCCTTCTTTCGGAGGAAGAACTTTTAACATGCGTCCTGCTGCGACTTCTTGGAATACGAAATATTGATTCTCAAGACGTTGCAATGCTTGGAAGTAAGGATTTAGTTTTTCTTTAGTTTCACGCTTTGCTTGAAGCTCTTGACGAAGCAAACCAAAACGATCGCTGCCAAATAGTTCCTGACCGTTGAAATAGCGCTGATCCTTAGGAAGTTTCATCGCCTCAAGTACTTGGTGATTGCGCACTTCAAAGATCTTTTTATCAGCCCACGCTTGCGGCGAAAGCATCCAAGTTAGAATGATCTCTGTCGCCTTTCGACCCTCGTACGTACCTTTTCCGTAAACGATTTCAAGCATCTCTCTAGAGAAGCTATCGTATGGTTTAATACGACCGCCATCTTGAACCGGAAGGTATTTTAATTGATCACCCGGTTTAGCAAATGTCGTTAAACCCGAGAAGGAAAGCAAAACTGTTGTCAAAACTAGCAAAAGCTTTTTCATGTTATTTCCCGTTTTCTTTCTTTTTAGCTAATTTGAAATCCAAATGTTTAAACCACATCAACAAAACGATACCCACGCTCAAAATCAAGGAGCCCAAGTATTTCCAAGAGCGCCCCGGATCCGCATTCACCGAGAAGATCGACGCCACTGGATGTCCATTCTCCTCTTGGAAGCTCGCCTGATAAACCGTCAGACCCCTGTATTTTAACGGCTCATTCATCGAGATCTCTTGCTGACCCAAATCAGGAACTGTCACCAAGCTTTTATAAGCAGCCGCTCTCATCGTACCTTGATAACGATCCATGGTGAATTTATTTAATTCCACCGGAAAGCCGATATCGATCCTGCGATTTCCATAAGTCATCAAGTAAACTGCATTGTCAGTGAAAAGCTTCACCATATCGTTCAAAAGAACCCAGTGAGGTTTGCCTTGAAAAATGATTTTCACAGCAGAAGTTGTCAGCGGAGTTGGATATTCAAACTCTTGCAAATCCCAGTCTTCGATTGCTGACGGCAGATAACGAAGCACACGGAAATCCAAAGCCATTTTGAAACCCGGATCGAAAACTTCGCCTTCTTTTACGAAACCTTTTTTGCCAACTTTTTCGGAGTCCTTATAGAAAACGGCGTATTCAAGTCCGCCCTTTTTAGCATCTGGTTGCAGGTAAATTTCGTTACGACCTTGGCCTTTTGCTGGAATCGGACCCAAGTGAACTTGTGCCGGACCGAAATCATGCGTTTGCAAATTGCCCGCTTTTTTCTGAACCAACCACTCGATCACATTCACGTTGGGATTTTGCACTTGAAAGCGCAAGCCCGCACCGGCTTTGCCATTCACATCTTCAATCACTTTACGTGAAGGAATAGCATACTTTTTGTAATCGACGATTTTGATGTCGCCCACATAAACTGGGATGACTTTCGGATTTGCCTCTGTCGGTGGCTTTACAAAGAAATCAACTTCTTGCTCATATGTCTTAGAATAACGATCGCCATCAAAAGAGCTGTAGATCACCACATCTGTTTCAGATGTTTGCACCAGATTATTTTTTTGCCCGATCTCCACACGCATAGATCCATCGAGCCCGTACTTCGCTGTCAGCACACTACCGAACAACAAAATGATGATCCCGATGTGCGCCAGCACGAAAGCCACGTGACGTTTTTTCCACGGCATGCGATCGACCATCACGGCGATCAAGTTGATCACCAAAAGGCCCATGACCGAATACATCCACCACGTATCGTAAACCAGTTTCTTGGCCGCGTACGCATCGTACTTAGCTTCAATGATAGTTCCGACAGCTGTGATAACTGCAAGTGAGATGATAATGAAAACCGCAAGTTTTAAACTTGCGAGTGGCTTATTAAGACTCTTGAGTTTCGAAAATTTTGACTCTGACATAGAGCGGATATCATTAAATGAATACCTGCCCCGTGACTATGCTTTTAAGACTTCGACGCCCTACATTAGGTGCTGCAAATTGTTGCGGATATAGGAAAGTGCGATGGCAATTTTGTCCTGCACCTTCTTGGCCTCTTCTGGCTTCAGCTTCTTGGTCTTCTCATCCATGTAAAGTTCACGATTCATCTCCACCTGCAGTGTGTGCATTTCGCGAGATGGATCTCCGTACTGTTCTGTGACGCGACCGCCAAAATACGGCCAATTGTATCCAACCTTGAATCCTGCGGTCACATAGGCTGCGATCACCAAGTCTTTAAATCTTGGATCACAACTCTTACCTTTGCTGTCACTCACCACGATATCAGCACGGCGCTCACCTGGATCGCGATGCTCGCTTGTTCCAACTGATGGCATGCTGTGCGCATCGATGTGGAAGGTTTTCTTGTAACCTGATCCGTGAAGTTTTCCGTAAAGGTTACGGATATCATTATGGAAAGGCTCATAAATCAGTTTCACAAGTTCATCGTGAGCTTGTTGCGGCATCGGCTCTTTCATCAACTGATGTTTGTAAGTTGTGATCACCCAGTGGAAGCCTCGGTTGTGCATGCCCGCGGGATTTGCATTGCCAATCACAGATGTGCAATCCACATCTTCGGGAACACGATTCATGTCCGCAGCGTAGCGATGCCACTCTGTTTTTACATAGGGAATTTGGAGCTTATGCAAAGTCGGTTCATACAAGAAATCCACATAGCGATCGACGTCACACATGACGATTTCTTCAGGCAATGTGTTCAGCCATGGCGTTTGCGGCGGAATTTTTTCGCCGGAATGGGGAATTGTAACCATTAAAGGAGCTGTGATTTCCATGGGAACCTCTCTTGACCCCTTTATAGTAAAACGCGACACTTATATTGAAAAGGGCAAAAGTTATGACAACACCTCCCAAAGCAAAGATCTACACCCGCACTGGCGACAAAGGGACTACCCGTTTGGTAGATGGTTCTTGCGTCGAAAAGTTCAATCCTCGAGTGGAAGCTTATGGGACTGTGGATGAATTGAACTCTTACCTTGGAGTCTGTAGATCTTCTTTGTATGCGTACCCAACTTTACTTTCCCTGGACGACATCCTTGAGAAAATACAAAACGAACTTTTCAATATCGGAAGCCTGCTCGCAACTGAGAAAGATGAAGTCTTTCAAATGCTGCCACCAATCACTTCAGAGCAAATTCGTATTCTTGAAGTGAAAATCGATGAATTAACGGCGGAGCTTCCTGAACTTCGTAATTTCATTTTGCCTGCTGGCCATATTGTGGCTTCACATCTTCATGTGGCACGCACTTGCTGCCGTCGCAGCGAACGTCGCTCGGCAGAAATCGCAGTTAAAGACGAACGTTATTCAATGTGTTTGCAATACCTCAATCGCCTGAGTGATTTCTTGTTCGTGGCGGCTCGTTGGGCGAACCTTAAAATGGGACAACCCGAAGTCCTTTGGAAAAAGACTTAAATGAAACTTGAGATTGCAAATCCTGCCGATTCAGCCGCATTAGTTGAATTTTACAAAAGCTTCCCCGTTGATGGTCCATTGCAGATCAAAATTGATCGTGATGATGATTTCTTTGCGCCCTATGAAGTTCATGGGGAAAAAGCTTTAACTTACATGTTAAAGGATGAAGACAAACTTGAGGGCATGGCAAGCTTCGTCGTTCGTGATGTTTTGCTAGATAATAAAGTGCGCACAGTGGCTTTTGGTCGTGACTTGCGTATTTCTCCGAATCGTAAAGCGATCTTGGAATGGGGCCAGCACTTTTTGCCGGTGATGAATGAAGTCTCCTCTGTGCTGGATGCGAAATACTTCTTTACGACGATGAGTTTGACGGAAGCAAAAGCCCTTAACGCTTTTGTTCGTCAAAGATCTTTGAAACGTCCCCTGCCTCGTTATTACTTATTTAGACGTTTAAATATGGTGTCTTTGCATGGACGCTTCCCTTGGGCGAAAAATCCATTGCCACACCTGCGCATGCGCCACGGAAATCAACAGAACGTGGATGCTTTGATTTATTATATTTCACAGAAATCTCGCTCTAAGGATTTGGCGACGGTTTGGGACTCTTACAGCTTCCACGATAAGCTTGAACGCTGGAAGGGGTTGAAACTTGAAGATTTCATTATCGCCATCGATAAAAACGACAACATCGTCGGTTGCTGTGCTCCTTGGTCCGCTGAGGGTATGCAAGATTTTATCCCGATGACTTACAATCTGAAGGCCCATAATTTCCGTCAGTTCTTGAAGTTCGGAAAAATGCTGGGTTGGACGCGAACGATGACGAAGCCCTTCTCTCGTCTGAAAATCGAAGCGAGTTTGAATTTTAAGTATTTAAACTTCCTGCACGCAGATAACGGTGACATTTTTGAAACGCTGCTTTGGAAAGCCTTTGATGATGCTCGCGAGAATGAGTTCTTGGTTTACAACCAAATGCGCTCTGAGTACATCTATCGCCGTCCGATGGATTGGGTGTCCGCGAAACTGCCATTCGGTGTTTATTTGATGTTGCCACCGGATGCAGAACCACCTGCGTTCTTACATCCTTCGAATGAGCGTCCGATTGAGATGGAACCGTTTTTTACTTTTTAAGAACTCACACAAACCAGTGACTTTACCTTTGAGGTATTAGCTATGCTTAAAATTATTTTGGCTCTTTTGATTGCTATTCCGAGTATTGCACTTGCTGAAGATACGAACACAAAGAGCGACATTCGACGTGTTATTCGCAAAAATCTGCGCGACATAAAAAACTGCTATAAATCCTCTCTTGAGAAAGTATCTAACGAAGAAAAATTCGAAGGCAAGATTGTCGCTGGTTGGGATTTCGATAAGGACGGAACCGTGACTAAATCTTGGATCGTCGATGAAAAAACGACGATGAAGAACGAAGAGGTCAAAACCTGCGTGACCGCTGCCATCAAAAACTGGAAATTCCCCGCAAATGCAGAGGGAAAAGCCACAACGATTCATGGCTATCCATTCCTTATGAAACTGGATGAGAAAAAGAACTAACCACTAAAGTTCTCGCCCCTCGACCGTTGCGCGATGTAGCCATCGAAATGATGGCTACACTGAGTCACTCTTCACTCATCGGATCATCAGAGTGGAACCGATATTGTAGCCTTCGACTAAGAATATGTCGGTTTCGGGATCGTGAATCATCACGAACTTTTCTGTGACGAAGGGATCCTTTTCATAGATGGATTTAAAATGAACCACGATGCGGTCTTTGGTTCCTCGCCCAGTGAAACTTTGGAATGTTGTTATGTTTAAGCTCTCCGGAACGATTTCCGCGGACATCCTCTTGCCCAAAGCGGTTTGCATCTTGCCGGTGAAGGCTTCCCAATTTTCTGCGGATGTTGTTTTTTGAAAGCTTTCGGTTGTGAGCTTCAGGCAGTCGGAATTCGTATCCTTCGATTCCCGACACTGAGCGAACGCCTGAGCCACAGATTGGAGCTTTGGCTTCGCAGCCTCCAACCTCTTATTCATGGGCCAAACCACGAATACGACAAGCCCTGCAATAAGCACCGCAAAACCTAGAACGAACCCGAGCAGATACTTTCCAATGGACTTCACCACAAAATCCTCCGCTGCCTGTACTTATCGGAATGAACCTTACACGATTCAAATCAAATAAAGTTTACAGAGATATGAATTATTTTGGGGCGACTTTTCATCTCAGTTTACGACGGTATCAACTTGGAACATTGATTTGGCCGGAGCCTTTTTTGACGTACCCTATTTCCCAGAACTTTTCGTCTTGGGCTTTTAAGTGGTCTTTGATGGTTTCCACGAAAGCTTTTTTTACCAATAGAACTAAGCCCACACCCATATTGAATGTTTGGAAGAGTTCTTCGTTAGAAAGCTTGGATCTTTCGACAACAGTTTTAATGATCGGAGCTGTTTCAGTCAGCTTTGGCCAACCATTCAGCACGTAATCAAATTTTTCACTGATGCGTGGGATATTGTGGATACCGCCACCTGTGATATGCGCCATCGCCAAAACCCCATGCGGAACGTTCTTACGAAGCGAGTTCACTAGATTCACGTAAATCTTAGTTGGAACTAGCAATTGAGTAACCAAGTCGGTTTCGTCTTCTTTAACGAGCTTTCTTAGCAACGAATATCCGTTTGAGTGAAAACCACTGGAAGCGATTCCAAGCAATACATCACCCTCTTCGATGTTGTCTTCGCTAAACATATCTTTAGGGTGAACATCGCCTACGCTAAAGCCTGCAACGTCATACTCGCCATTTTGATACATACCTGGCATTTCAGCTGTTTCACCGCCGATCAAGGCCATACCGGATTGCTTACAACCATCCACCATACCTGCGATCAACTCTTCGCTGACTTTTAGATCTAGTTTTCCGAAAGCCATGTAGTCGAGAAAGAACAACGGCTTTGCGCCCACGCACAATAGATCATTCACACACATCGCGACCAAGTCGATACCCACACCGTGGTGTTTGTCCATTGCTTGAGCCAGCTTAAGTTTAGTACCCACGCCATCTGTGCTGCTTGCGATAATACGATCATCGCTAACTTTATAGAGAGCTGCAAATCCGCCAATGCCTTGTAAAACCTGATCATTATGAGTTGTCGGCACTAGGTTTTTAATACGTTCAACAAAGGCATCACCTTTATGAATATCAACACCCGCTTTTGCGTAATCAATTACATCTGACATTTTAATCTCCTAGTGCAAGAAATGGCGACGGCCAGTGAAAATCATTGCGATATCGCGTTTGTTGGCTTCAGCGATGACATCTTGATCCTTGATCGAGCCGCCTGGTTGAACGATGTACTTCACGCCGACTTTAGATGCGACTTCGATGGAATCTGGGAATGGGAAGAAAGCATCAGAAGCCAAAACCATATCTGAAGCATCTTTCACGCCTTTTTCCTGCAAGCGAGGGATCACCAATTTTTCAATGCAATCCACACGGTTGGTTTGACCGGAACCCAAAGTCACCATTTCAAACTCAGAACCACGTTGCGCACAGATGGCAATCGCATTGCTCTTAAGATTTTTTACGCAAAGGAAGGCAAAGGCCGCCAATTTTTCTTTATCATTCGGGAAGGTGTTCTTAGTCACAGCCGTAAAGCTTGCCGTCGAAAAGCTATCTTTCTCTTGAACCAAAGCTCCGCCCTCAATCGTGCGAACTTGCCAGCTGGATTTTTTCTCCAAATTGATTGGAACCAAACGACAGTTCTTTTTAAGCATCGTCTGAGCTTCCGCAGAAAACTCAGGAGCCATGATCACTTCGACGAATTTATCTTGAAAGAACGCAGCCACTTCCGCAGTTACCGGAAAGCTCAATGCTAGGACTCCACCGAAAGAGCTTTTTTCGTCACCCTTCCAAGCCAGTTCCAAAGAACGCATCGGTGTTTCAGCAATCGCCAAACCGCAAGGAGTGTTATGTTTCACAACTACGGCAGATGGATGAGCATAGTCCCCTTGCCAAGCCCACAAGTCTTTCAAAGACTGAGCGGCAAAGTCAGCATCCAGGAAGTTATTGTAGGACATCTCTTTGCCCTGCAGAGTTTCTTTGTGAGCGAGGCCTTGAGAGAATGGGTCTTTCAGTAAAACTGCCTTTTGATGAGGATTTTCGCCGTAACGAAGTTGTGCCCCCGTGCTTTGAGTTAAGTATCCCGCGATGGCCATGTCATAGAAAGCCGTCATCGTATAAACTTTAGCAGCACAGATCTTACGGAAATCCAAAGACGTGTTACCGCCGTTTTCATTCATATTCGTCATAAACTCTTTGTATTGAGCAGGCTCACACAAAACCGTTACGGCTTCGTGATTCTTAGCCCCGGCACGCAACATTGTCGGTCCGCCGATATCCACGTTTTCAACGCACTCTGCGAATTCAGCACCCTTTTCAACTGTCTGATGGAAAGGATAAAGATTCACCACAACCAAATCGATCGGTTTGATTTTCAATTCTTGGGCTCTGGCGATGTCAGCTTCGTCATTACGACGGAACAACAATGAAGATGAAATTTCAAAGCTCAAAGTCTTCATGCGACCTTGGAAGGCCTCAGGATTGCCGCTGATCTCTTCAACTGCCGTTACTGGCAAGCCCACTTGTTCAAGAGCTTTGGCCGTACCACCACTTGCGATCAATTCCACATTTTGCTTGTGAAGATTTTGTGCAAGTTCAATCAAACCCGTTTTATCAGATACGCTCAAAAGAGCTCTTTTAATTTTCATGACGACCTTTCAAGAATTGCAAAGCACTTTTAAAAAATTCCAAACCCCAAGCTTGTCCTTCGAATGGCAAATGCCAATCGTGCAAAGCCGCCTCTGGATGAGGCATCAAAGCAAACACCAAACCACTCGCATCACAAACGCCGGCGATACGATCTACAGCGCCGTTGAAGTTCTCTTTATAGCGAAGCACCACTTGGTTGTTTTTATGAAGACCTTTTAAAACATCATCACTTTGACACATAAAGCGTCCCTCGCCGTGACGAGCTGGCAGAACAAAGTTCTCAGGCAAGTTCTGAGTCCAGACACAAGGTGACTTGGTGTTGCGTTCAAGCTCCACCCATTCGTTTTGAAAATGACCTTGTTCATTTTTTACCAGTGAACAAGTTTTTTGAAAGTTCGCATCTGGCAAAAGCCCCAAGCGGATCAAAGTTTGAAAGCCGTTACAAATACCCATCACTGGAAATTTTTTAACAAAGGCTTCAAGCTCCTTCTTAACAAATCGTTCAAGCTTCAATGCCAAGATCTGACCGCTACCTAAGTGATCTCCGAATGAAAATCCTCCCGGAATCACAAGGCCCTGAAAATCACGCAGCATCTCAGGTTTTTCCACCAAATCATTGATGTGCACTTTTTGAGCTTTACCCCCCGCTAATTCCACAGCTCTTGCTGTTTCATTTTCGCAGTTGATGCCATCGCCCCAAAGAACCATAAAGTTAGGCGTTGTAGACATTTAAAACTCCTTGTGACCAGATAGTTTGTAAGTCAGAAACTTTTGCGGCATGAGTTTCACGGTTGAAAGTCCATTTCAATTCGTCTTTGCCCGTTACTTGTCCAAGCTTCACCGAACAACGATCGAAGTAACGTTCAAACAAAGCGATCTTATCCGCAGGGACACTCACCACGAATTGCGAGCCCATTTCAGACCACAGATTTTCCCAAGTAAGGCCTTTCAAATCCAGTTCCGCACCCAAAGCGTTGCCGAAGCAGCACTCTGCCAAAGCAGACATCAATCCGCCCTCGGAGATATCGTGGCAAGAAGCCAAAAGATCATGCTGAATCGCGCCGAAAACCAGACGATACAGATCGCGGTTTTTAATCAGGTTCGGATATTCTGGAGTTGCCGACATTGAGTCGTACTCTTGAGCAAACACAGAACCCACCAAGCTTTCTGTAGACTGACCCAACAGATAAATAGCATCGTCCGCTTTGGCAAAGAAACCATTCACAGTCTTACGAGCATCTGGCACTTGACCAATTGCTGTCATCAGCAGCGTCGGAGGGACAGAGATCTTAACAGTGTCCCCTGATTTCACCTTACCAATGAAATCATTTTTCATGCTGTCCTTACCGCTGACCAAAGGCGCGCGATACACTAGAGCGGCATCGTACAAGCCAGCACAAGCACGCACCAATTGCGCCATCTTATGTTCCGCATCTGGATTTGATTTTTTAGGAGTTGGATCTGGCCAGCAGAAATTATCGACCAAGGCCATTTTATCTGGATCCGCACCTGTTGCGACCAGATTACGAACCGACTCATCTACTGCACGTTGAGCCATCAAATAAGTGTCATAATAAGAAAGCTGTGGGCACAGGCCATTAGAAACCGCCACACCGTTATTTTCAGTGCCACCGTGGACTGACAAATCAATCACACCAGAGTTATTAGCACCTTGCTGAGTTTTACCACCATAAGGTTTTACACGGGTTGCACCTTGAACCTCATGGTCATAATAACGAACCAATGGTTCACGAGAGGCAACATTCGGATTTGCTAAAACTGTTTTTAAAACAGTTTCGATATTCTGGGAATTTGCAGCGACTTTTTGTTTTGGCGTCGCTCTGAAATACTCTTTGTATTCCTTCGGTCCTTGAAAATGAGCTTTCAAGTTCATTTTGCTAAGACCATCATGCAAGAATTCAAGCTCAAGCTTAGCCAGAGGTTTGTCAGCGTAATTCACTTCAAACAGCCCTGTATCTGTGAACTCACCCAAGCAGGAAGCTTCCACTCCCATTTTCGCCGCTAAATCCAAGAACTGATGAAGTTTCGCCGGAGCCACCGCAAAAGACATACGCTCTTGCGATTCACTCACTAGCATCTCCCAGAATTCCAAACCGTGATATTTCACAGGATGTTTTGAAAGATCCATGCGAGCCCCATTCGACAAAGTCGCCATCTCCCCGATGGAAGAACTGACTCCGCCCGCACCGTTGTCAGTGATCGCTTGAATCAAGTTTTTATCACGTGCGATCAAAGTGAAGTCCAGCAGACGTTTTTGCGTGATGCTGTCACCGATCTGAACAACATTCGAGGCCACTTTATCATTTAATTCCAAAGAGCTGAACGTCGCACCGTGAACGCCGTCTTTACCCAGACGACCTCCGGCTACGACAATTTTATCACCCGGATTGATTTCTTTAAGTTCACTGTTTTTACCATGAACTGTTTTCGGCATCACACCTAAAGACCCCACAAAGATCAAAGGCTTTGCCGCAAATTCGCTGGCAAAATGGAAAGCTCCATTGACAGTCGGAATACCGCTTTGATTTCCGCCCTCTTCAACACCTTGGTGGACGCCACGGAAGATCACACCGGGATCTTTCAAAAGCTCAGGACGTTTTGGATCATCAGTTCCCGGGAACAAATCTTGTTTTGAAAGACAGAAGACATCCATATTGGCGATCGGCTTCGCACCAACACCACATCCTAAGATATCGCGGTTTACGCCCAAGATACCTGTGATCGCTCCACCGAAGGGATCAAGAGCGGAAGGACTGTTATGAGTTTCCACTTTTACGCAGACATTGACGTTTTTATCGAAATCCACAATCCCTGCATTGTCTTTAAAAACTGAAACCAAGTAACCGCAGTCGTCCAATTTTTTTGTTGCGGCTTGAATATAGGATTTATAAAGGCTCTTGATTGTTTGAGAACCTAAACGAGGAACATCTTTGAACTCATCTTCTGAGTACTCGACGTTTGCGGCAAAGATCTTGTGTTTACAGTGCTCGCTCCATGTTTGCGCTAAGCACTCAATTTCAACTTCCGTCACAAATCCGGCCCAGCCCATCGGCTCACGGGCTTTCATTTGCTCCGGAGTTGAAAAATGTTCGATCACTGTTTGAATTTCAATATCTGATAGAGCCAAACCACGCTCTTGATTCAGCTGTTGCAAAACATCTGTTTTCAGAGGGAAAAGAGTTAATTCTGGCTTGTGCTCGGCCTCAACTTTCCAATAATCATGGAAATTAGCAAAGGAGTTCGTTTGTTTAAGTTCGCCCCCGCGCTTTACTTGGACTTTTTGTAGTAACGGGTTTGCTAGAGATTGAAACAAAACCTTTTCGATTTGTGGCTGAGAAAGATCTTCGCTCATTTCGAGCTGCCAACCACTGTGGACTTCAACGTCAAAGTCCTGCCATGATTTCGTGCTGCCACCAGCAACCAAAGACAAAGCCTCTGTCGCGGATCTTGCCCAGTTATCGGTCACGCCACCTAAATAACGAACTTCGACATAGATCTTATCGTCATTGTATTCTGGAAATCCCATAGTGAGGTCTTCAGTGATGCTGTCACAGAATACTTTATGGAGATCTTTACCCATATCCCATTTCGCAAAAGCACCCGGAGTTTTTTCCATCAACCAGAAAACTCTAGAAAGCTTTACGTCTTGGCCCTTAGAGGTCATAGCGAACATCTTTGTAAGATGCTCTTCTTGAGAAGTATCGATGCGACTGCGGATGGCAACTCTTTGCTTTAGCATTCTGCGGTTTCCTTGAAATAATTTGTGGGGATTTGCCCAACAATGATCTTTTCTAAAAATTCTGTATAAATTTGATGTTCCAAGCGATGCATGCCCGCTTTGAAATCAGCGAAGGACGTAAATTCCTTCAAAGCCAGTGGCAATTGTTGAATGATCGGACCTGTGTCCATGCCTTCATCCACTAAATGAAGAGTGACGCCACTGAACTCGACTTTGTCGGCAAAGGCCTTTTCTAAAGACCCCGCCCCCGGATAATCAGGCAACAAGCTTGGATGAATATTCACCACTTGAGCTCGCCCCTCATGACGATCCGCCAAAGCTTTTAAAAAGTTTGCAGAAAGAAGTCGCATATAGCCCGCAAGTAAAATCCAGTCGATCTGATGCTCATCAACCAGTTTTAAAATCTCTTGTTCGTGGGCTGCGCGGTCTGTTTTCTTTTCCACCACATAGGACATCGTCGCTAAGGCCTGCGCCCTCTCTAAAACTCCCGCATGTGGTTTGTCTGTCAAAACAAACTCGATCTGCCCACCCAAGGACTGCATTTTTTCAATCAAAGCCTGAGCATTTGAGCCCGTGCCTGAAGCAAAAATAGCTATACGCAAACCTTCTCTCATTGCGCGATATCCTCTCGGAAATACAAACCTTGGAACTGCACTTTGCGAATCTCTTGATAAGCCTTCTGACGGGCTTCATCGCGGGTTTTCGCCAAAGCTGTCACACCTAAAACACGGCCGCCGGTATTCACCAGGCATTCATTTTTACTGGAGACACCCGCAAAATAGATGCGCGTATCCTCAGCCGTTTTTGCCGGAACTTGAATCGTGTGGCCCAAATCCATCGTGTTACTTGGATAACCGGAACTCACGGCCACGACGTGAACCGAACGGTAATCATGGAATTCTGTTTTTTGTTTTTGCAAACGGCCTTGCACGGCTTTCACCGACAAGTCCAAAAGGTCGCTTTTGATTCTTGGAAGCAATGCTTGAGTTTCAGGATCCCCTAAACGCACATTAAATTCCAAAACGTAAAGGCCTTTGTCTGTTTTCATCAATCCCGCGAACAAAAAGCCCACGAAAGGCTTTCCTTTGCGTTTCAATGATTTCAAAGATTTTTTAAAGATATCTTCAATTGCGGCTTCGTCTTCGTGAGAAATAAAGTCACAAGGACTGAATGCTCCCATACCACCCGTATTAGCACTGAACGGATCTGGAGTGATACGCTTGTAGTCACAAGCTGTGCCCAAGATCACAAAGTCTTCGCCATCACACAAAGCGAAGGCAGAAAGCTCGCGACCAATCAAGCACTCTTCGATTAAAAGAGGAAAACCATAGGCCGTCGAAAGTTCTGTCACAGCAGCCATTGCAGAGTTCATGTCTTTACAGACTGCGACACCCTTGCCTGCTGCCAAGCCATCAGCCTTCACCACGATCGGATTGGTAAAATCGTGGGTTTTAATAAAGCTTTCGCCCTCTGCAACAGAGTTCGCAAGCTTAAAGGAAGCCGTTAAAAGATCCGCATCTTGCAGAATCTCTTTACAGAAATATTTAGATGCTTCCAAATGAGCGGCTTCTCGTGAAGGAGCTAGGCATGCGATGTTGTTTTTCTCTAAGACCTCTTTAAGGTCAGACAAAATCGCAGCCTCTGGTCCTAGAATCGCCAAGTCGATGCGATTGGTTTGGCAAAAGGCTAAAATCTCCGGAGTCTTTTCAACGTTTACACATTGCAAACCCATCTTCGTCATCCCTGGGTTGCCCGGAGCTACCCACAGACCTTGAAGCATTTTTGATTCAGAGATTTTCTGAGCGATCGCATGTTCGCGACCGCCTTTGCCTACAACCAAGACGCGCACTGTTGTCTCCAATTTTTAAGAGTCGCTTCTTTTTCAAATGGCGCTGTTTTACCCAACGCCCACGCCATCTCATTCGCAAGAGACGTATAAAGCATCGTCGCCACTTTGATTTGTTCAGGATTCAACAACTGAGGAGTCTCGCGAAGTTCGTTCGCGCAGATTTCTTTCCAGTTGTTAGTACCGCGCTCTTTCGCCATGTCTTTAGCTTTACCCACTGCTTGATACCAAGATGTCGGAGCATAGATTTGACGAAGGAATTCTTTAGAAAGAGGCGCATTTTCGTAAGTCAAACGAAGCTCGTCAGGTCCGATAGAATCAACCATGAACAAAGTACGTCCGTTATCGCCGCGACCACCAAAGGCATATTCAAATTTACCATCCCAAAGTTTCACACCGAAAGATGCGAACAATGTTTGCAGATGTTGAGCCACGTCTTCAGTCATTTTACGAACTTGAGCCAACTCATGGGCATCAATAACGTTGATGTCTTTGATCTCTTTATTCGTCAAATAGCGATCTGAGCTTTCAAGTTTTGTCGAAAACTCAACGATCGGTGGCATGAATGTTTTTGAAGAATCTGGGATTTCAGTCAGACCCAATTCAGCCATGTAGGCTGGATTCTTTTTCAAACGGCCTTCCAAAGAGTTTCCTTTACCCAACAGGATACGGAAGATCACTTCAAGTGGAACCAAGCAGTTCGTTGGCTTGTCAGCATAAACTGTATAGTCGTAAACGCCATTTTCCCAAGCTGGACGATGAACCGCGACTTCGTTTACCAAAATGGAATCTGCACTATGGGGCTTTACGTAGTGAGATGAAATTCCTTTGTCTTTCAAGTGATCAAAGAAAAGACCTGCCATTGCCGCCAAAGCCTCGCCTTTTTGCGGGATTTCATTTGGCATTTCGCCCCAGTCAAAAACTGAGTAACGGTTGCTGTATTTAAAAAGCAAGCCATCGTCTGTTTTATAGATGTCCTTTACGGAACCACGGTAAAGCAGATTCATGTCAAAGCCTCTTTCATCTTTTTGATTTGAAGTAGGAAATTTGTGATGTTGTTAACACCGACCCAAGCGCCACCTGTTTTCGCAACGTTAAAGAACTCATTCGCAAGATTTGAATTTTTAAGCTCTTCTTTGTCACAGATGTACATGCAAAGATTTTTGCCTTGTGGTTTTTCGCCCACCATCACGATTTCACCTTGGCATTGTGGACTGTTGGCATCCACCCAAGTGATTTCCACGCCCGCTTTTTCGCGAAGATCTTGCAACATTTTAGCAAGCACCGGAACTTCACTGCGGTAAGGATTCCAAGAAAGCTCAAGCTTATCTTGGTTGTAGCCTTTGGCTTTTTTCAAAAGCTCAGGAAGTAATTCAATTTGATTTTCCATCACCGCTGCCACAGGAATGTCCTTAGGCATTTGCGCGATCGACAAGAATGCATCCATTCCACCGAAAGCACCATTGATCGCGACACCAAACACAGGTTTTTGTGTCAACGAGGCAACCACGCCTGGCAAGTGAGCCGCAAGACCCGCACCTGCTACAAAGGCATTGGCTTCAGAAGTCGTCACGACTTCACGCACGCGAGCTGGATGGCGGTGGGCTGAAGCCACTTCCATTTTTACGTTCGCTACGTTTTCAAGAGATTGACATAATGGAGCGTAAACACGCTCGTCACTTTGACTGCCGAAAAGAACTTGGATCTTCATGCATTCACCTCGTTTTTACCGCCACCACCGATATTGTGGCTGCGAGTATTAATAAAATCTTCTTTAGAAACTGGAACTGGATAATCACCATCAAGGCAAGCACTGCACATGCTTGGAATCCCGATGGCATCTTTCAATTGGCTGAGTGGCAGATACACCAACCCATCAACGCCTAATAGCTCAGCGACTTGGTCTTCAGTGCGCTTATGCGCGACCAAAGCTTCACCCTCTGGAAAATCAATGCCATAAAAGCAAGGATTGCGAATCGGAGGACATGTGCTGGCCAGATAAACCTTGTTAGCACCGGACTCTCTGAGCAATTGAATAATACGTGCGGACGTTGTACCGCGAACAATGCTGTCGTCGACCAGCAAGACGTTCTTACCGCGAATTTCGCTTTCAACAGGCATCAGCTTTAAATTCACCATGGCCTTACGAACCTCTGGTTCATTCACAATGAAGCTTCTTTGCACATAACGATTTTTAATTAGAACTTCGCGGTAAGGTGTTTTTAAAACTTCGGCTAAACGAAGAGCTGCCGCTCTTGATGTGTCGGGCACCGGAGCCACCACATCAATTTCAAAACCTTGCTCTTCCATTTTACGGCGAGTTTCATTGGCCAACACCTCGCCCAAGCGCAAACGCACGTCATAGACCGGACGTCCATGCCATTCAGTTTCTGCTCCGGCGAAATAGATCCACTCAAACATGCAAGGACGGCCGACTTTTTCAGCCATCGGGAATGAATGGAAGTTTTGGTCTTTATCGACGAAAACAAATTCTCCGGGCTTCAGATCACGGAAGTACTCGAAGCCCAGAGCGAAAAACACCTGCTTTTCAGAGGCAAAACAATAACTGTATTTATCACCCAAGGATTTACGTCCAATTAATAGAGGACGAATACCTTGAGTGTCGTTGAATGCAAACATACCCTCATCCGCCATCATTCCGACAACGCTGTAGGCACCTTGCACTTTTTCAACCACTTGTTGGGCGGCTTTCCCCAGAACCTCGGCTGAAAGCTCCTTACCCGCTTCCAATTGATCGGAAACACCGATCGACATCATATGCAGCAGAAGTTCCAAATCGTTGCGCGTGAACGTCCAGCGACTGCGACGCTTACGAACGTACTCAACGATCTCATTATAATTAGTCACATTTCCGTTGTGAGCCATCCCGATACCATTCGGGTAGCTGACAATCAGGGGCTGAAGATCGGCTTTGTCGACTGTTCCAATCGTGGAATAGCGAGTATGCCCTAAGGCCATGCTGCCTTTGATCTTCTCAAGTTTCTCCATCGGGAAGACTTGCGAGACGAGTCCCAAGTCTTTTTCCAGGTGAAACTCACCTCGAGAGAAATCGAAGCTTAAAATGCCCGCAGCGTCCTGGCCACGGTGCTGAAGGGCGAACAAAGCTGGGAATAATTTTTCGCCCGCTTTATCCTCTCCAATCAACCCCACAACTCCACACATCGATGACTCCTAAAACTGCGGCATCGTCAGTGATGCCGCGCTAAAAATAAAAAAGGCGCCTACACGGACGCCTTTATTGATACAGATATTTAGTTTTGAAATTTGGATTTTAAGTTGCAGTGGTAGTTGTACGACGGGACCACGGCCCAGATTTTGGTGGCAGCACGGGTGTGATGACCCGCTTTCCGCCTTCGTCTTCAGTCGAAAGCGAGATGAGAAAATAACTCTTTTGAATTTTTCCACCAGCATTTAAGTTGTCCTTGAAATGCGTCGAGGCTATCGACTTTGACAAAGTTTCGTCAATATCCTTAACACAACCCTAACAATTCAACGCATGGCTGCAAGAATCTAGTATCCCAGCAGCTCGCGCTGTCTTTCACCGTTCTGCAAAATTCTGCTCTGCAAATGTCGGCTCGCCTCCGGGTAGATAAGTCCGAGATAAGCTAAATACAAATTCTCGCCCACCAACAAATCATACTCAGAAATAGGCTCGCCCTGCTTTCTGGCGTCTTTCATATAGTGATAAGCATCACAAGCCAGGGTCGCACGATAAAGTCCGCCGTAATTAATGTAGGGACTCTCCTTAGGAAGCATGTCTGATGTAAATGACAAGTAGTCATTCGCAGAACCAATCTGTCCCGGCAGTATCGCGTGAGCCGACAACACAAAGAAAACGGACAATATGATGAGTGACTTCATTCAGACCTCTCGGATACAGGATAAATATTAAAGTTCACCTGATACAGACGACGCATTTCGTAAGATTTGCTGTTGTGTCGAACCATCTGCTCCTTGGAGAACTCATCCATCGCGCCGTTAAACTGATCAAACTCCTGATCGTTCATCGGTAAGAGCACACTTTTATAACGACGTGTCTCCTTCGGTAAATCAAAAGCTCCCAAGGCTTCCTGCAGACTTTTGGTATGGAACTGAATCAGATCCAAACTCCCCTTGTTGTCGGGAACTCTAAAGACCTCAACCACAGAGCGCCACTGCTGCCCATCTGGCTCAATCAATTCTAAATGCTGCAGAGCCTGAATCGCACGGCGAATATCTTCAGCAGTCTTACCTAGAATTTTCGCCAAGGACTCTTCGCTGCGATCCAAATCTTCAAACACCAAAAGCGTTAACAAGCGAGGCAACAGCGGATCGGAGACAAAGTTGTCTCCAGTTTTTATCTCTTGAGGACGAGCTTGCTTGCGAATGATCTCGACCATCTTTTGCCAGAACATATGACGGTCTTTGGATTTTTTGGTTTGATTGTAACTGACGAGGCAATAAAAATATTCTTTAAGATCGGGCTCTTGGAAATAGGTCTCTGCGAAGAGGGAAATGGTTTTCTGATTGAGTTTTTTCTGACCGATCACCATTTGGCGAAGATAAGATCTGTTGGTCATCTCGAGCTCTGCCGCCCAAGCATCGTAGGAGAATCCCTCTTCAATACTTTTACGATACTGATAAAAGTCTTTCAAATAGAGATTGATATCCAGGTAATTTAAAACTTGAGGACTATCCACTTCAGATTATCTCCGCAGGTTACGTTCAGCAAATCTTGTCTGTGTACCTTCCAGCACACACAAAGGTACATCCCGCACTTGCCTCAAGTTGTCAAAGTACTAATCCTACTTAGGGGGATGGCACTATGAGAAATCAGTTCACTACATTTCGCGACGTACTGCTGCACGACTTTAACTTAAAGCGTTTAGAGATACCGGGTTATTCCTGGCGCTCCTACGCTAGATCAATGAATGTTTCTTCAGGCAGAATGTCTGAAATCATGAGCGGCAAAAAAGGTTTAAGCGAAAAAGCGGCGCTTAAGATGTCAGAAAATCTGAATCTTCCGACTGAACTGATTACTCTATTCCTGGAGTTGGTCGCAGAACATCAACACTCGAAGCTTTTAAAAATGAGCACGAGATCAACCGCAACTTTTCTGCTCGACAACTGGGACGGAGTCGCTCTCCTTGTTTTGATGAAGTCCCCCTCTTTTAAATCTGAAAAGAGTTGGATCGCTACCAAACTAGGGGTCAGCTTAGAGCGCGTGACGTATTTGCTAGACACCTTGGTTGCGGCAAATCAGGTGACGCAAGATTCAGAGGGAAACTATCGGGTTCTAGAAGTACCGATTCCCTTCTGGAATAACCTTCCCGTAAACCGCACAGTGCACTCCAACATCCGATGCTTCGAGTACTTTACTGACAAGCTCGAGTTTGTTGAAACAGCCTCGGCTCAAGCGACCTCACTCACCGTTAGTATTCCCCTCGCGAAAATGGACGAGCTCAAGCGCCTTCTGGCTGACTTCCATTACGGCCTAAAATCCCTTTCAGATCACTCCCCAGAATCTCAGATCAGCCGATTGCAAGTTCAACTGATTCCCATCACGGTGACAGCGGAGAGCAGTTCTTAATTCATTCTTAAGTCTAGTGTTTTCACTCCCGAATGAGGCCGATATAACAGCATGAAGTTTATTGCGTTATTCGGCCTTTTTATATTCTTAGCGAGCTGTCAACACACGACAGATCGCGGGCCTTCCTCTGCTATAGGACTCACACCACGCTTTACTTTGAACAAACTGAACTCCATCGCCAATAAACATACCTTAATCATCACCCACGCATCCACACAGTTCGACGAAGCTCGCACCGCTAAAGACGGTGTTGATCAATTAGTGCGCGAGTTCAAAGCCAAAGGCCTGCCAGTAGTTTACTTGGTCAATGATCAAAGTCCGCTGGGTTACCAACGTTGGTATACGGCAGATCGCTCTCCTGACTTTGAAATTTTCTCGGAAGGTGGCGAACACAATTTACCTGTCCACGGAAATGAGATCACGATTGTCGGGGGATTCGTGGGCAGCACGGATACTTTAAATGGCTGCCAGACCCTGGCGATGAAAGACGCGATTCGCATGCACTTTGAAGTTTCCAAATCTCCGCTGACGATTCACGTTCCCGTCAAAGCGACTTACACCTTTGGCGAGTGGTCCAATATTCGCGAATCGATGCTGAAATCTGGCTGGGTCGATCTAAAAGATATACAGTTTAAGTATCCTTTTGCGTCGCTAATGTTTTTGCGCGGCGGAATTTATGGTGATGACGGCAATGAGCCTTTCTTTGCTCACAACTACTCTCAACATGAAAACAAATCCTACCGCCAAGGCGAGGAAGTTTCCCGCGAAAAATATCAGTTTAATTTCTACATTAACGACAAACTCCTAGAGTCCGTCAAAGATGGTCCCAACAAACGAATCGTAAATATTCGCTTTAAAACAAAATAGCGCCACCAACGGCAGCGCTATTTCTTAGCTCAGTTAGAAAACAAAATCCGAAGCTTTCAAATCTACTAAAGACAGGATCTGCGCCGTGATATCGACCTTACCATCACCGTTCGTATCGATTTGTATGATCGTTATCCCTTTGGCCGTGTCTTTATAGTATCGCAAGTCTCCGGCATTTTTAAAGGCCGCAGTTCCCACGAACTTCACACCTTGAAAGCCGGAGGCGTTCGCATTGCCGTCAATCCCACTGACATCGATTTTGTCTCCGCCTTGTTCAAAACCATGAATGTAATCCGTACCGATTGCAAAGCCTGTGTGCAAATCATAAATATCCGCACCGCCCTCACCGTAGAGGTGATCGTTACCGGCCCCACCTTGAAGACGGTCATTGCCATTGCCACCATGGATTTCATCATTGCCGTTACCACCAAGGATGGTGTTATTCATTTCATTTCCGTAGATAACATCATTGCCACCGGTGCCAACAAAGTCTTGAGTTCTAAAAGTCGGTTCACTTCGCACTAAGCCTTTGTACATATTGTAAGACGCTTTTTGCTTACCGTTCGCCATCACAACACCGAAGTGATTTTCGGGAGTGTCAGCTACTCCAGAGTTCGCATCATATCCCTTATCCATATAGCTGTACCACAACACCGGGCCTAAATAATCGAGCTTACGCGCAATCACCACAGCCTGTCTCATGATCTCGGCCTGTTCTGCTTCAGTCACAGCACTGCCACTGCCCGCTGTTGGCGCACCGATCTCCGTCACCCAAATTTTCTTGGCTGAGTCACCATAAGTGACCATCGTGCTGCGAATTCCGTTTTCCATAATCTGCCAACCATTCCAGGGAGTTTTTGTAGATGGAAAATCTGGATATGTATAAGGATGGAATGCGACCGCATCGAAATAATTCTTACCACCCAGTTGATAAATTCGCGTCAGATACTCAACAGCAGAGATATAGCCGCCCTGTGTAGTTGGAACCGGAGACAATCCCCCGACAAGCACTGTGGCATTTGGATTGACTGATTTAATCGCTGGATAAGCAGCTTTTAACAGAGCCGTATAGTGATCAGGCCACACTGCGGGCTTAACAACTTGATAACGTTTTTGATTGGGCTCATTGTAAAGCTCCCAAACATCAATTTTTCCTTTATAACGAGCCGCCGCCGCTTTGGCGAACTTCGCATAAGCCTGCTGTTCCGCTGCCGTTGTAATCCCCGGAGAAACCCAACCCGGTCGGCTATTAATAATACCGATAATTTTAATTTTCTTTGCAGCCACTTGATCGATGTATTTATCAAACGCCGCAAAGTTATAGTAAGCCATACCCTGATTAGGCTCTGCCCAACTCCACCAAATATCTAAGCGAAGCCACTTCACACCCATACTCACATAATCATTCAACTCCGCCGCACGCGAAGCATCCGTCCCAATAAAATCAGAAGTCGGCGTCGACATCCCCAACTGCCCCGGCTGCGGAGTTTCAATAGCCTGAACCGGCAAAGCCATAACAAGCGCCAAAACCACAGCAGTCATCTTCCTCGCGAACGAGCTCTTGATTGACATAAATCCCCCTCTTGAATCACACGATCAAGAATAAGGGGTTCTCTAATTAGATAATTAAAAGAGCAGACATTTCTAGATTTGAGCCGCGAACAACTGTTCCAACAAACCACATGAGTTCAATCGCTCGCCGCTCTCTTTTTTTTACAAGGTAGCAAACATGGCAACTTCATCAGCCCAAGTGCCATCTTCTAAACGAAAAGCGTTAGGCTTTCTGCCACAATCCTGAAACCCCACCTTTTTATAAAGATTATGAGCAGGAACATTCGGATGCATAACACTCAACTCAATCTGCGTAAGCCCTTCGATACGCGAAGCCTCAGCAAAAAGCTTTTTCAAAAGCAATTCACCAATCCCATGACCTCGCATACCGGGAGAAACACCCATTCCCAAATGCCCCAGATGAAGCGTCTTAGAACGCGTCCCACCACTAAACTCCAAATTCCCAACAATCTGACCATCAACTTCAGCCACAATAATCATACTACGAGCGTCAGAATTATACTTCTCAACCCACTTCTCCTCAGCATCAACAGCCCGAGCCCGAATATCCTCAGCCGTACTAGCAATATAAGGAGCCGTCTCAGCAATCCCCACCATCAGCTGACGTAAAGCCCCAGCGTCCGCCAAAACCGGCGCCCGCAAAGTAACAGTCTGATTTTTCTTGGTAGTGAATACTTCAGTAGCAATCTTCATAACAACTCCTAAAAATCAGACTCCCACTCCCCAACGAACGAAGTCAAACTCTCCAAGAGCAGATAATTTTTATGGAACCCATAAGAAAAAATCGAAAAGGATTTTTTCAACCCTTAAACCACTTCTTTTAAAATGTCTAAGGGCTCCCTCTTATTTCCAGCCTCTGCGCCCGCACGATGCGGTACCAAAGCGCAGCGAGGCCAGGATGGCCGTGCTGGAAATAAGAGGGAGCCCTTAGACATTTTAAAAGTACGAGGATCTAAAAATGAAAAAAGCCGTCTAGATAACGGCTTGTTGGTATTCAGAAAAACTATCGCGAACCTGAGGCCAGAACCAAGAGAGGTTAGGATCAGCAGCAATAACATCTTTGATTTGAACTTCAACGTCTTTACGACAAGTAACCTCGCGACGCAGCCAGAACTCAACATCATCATAGCCAGGCCCGATGATAGTGATTTCAACTTTATCCATGAAATGTAAAAGATGAAGGTCCTTGGTAGCGACTTCTTTACCCGCCACTTTGGCGTTGATAAAATTATGCACCACGTTCTTTAGTTCATCCAAAGAACGATGATTGATTCTTCTCAGAATCAAATCCGCACGCTGGTCTCGATTAATCCAGCGTTGGTGTAAGCCTCTTTGCACAAGGTTGATCAAAAGAGTGCGTAACACACTCGGTACCTGACGAAATTCATCGTCAGACAGTGACATTACCTGCATCAAGTCTACGTAGCGCGCCTGCTCCTGGCCGCGACGAAGGGAGGTAAGCACTTCGGGAATACGCAAAACTGATTCGCGAATCCCTAATAGATCAATTCCTGCTCCATCCGTGAAGTAGAGAATTCTCATACTTCTATCATGGCCTATCTTCTGAGATTTTAAATGGAAAATCAGAGCGTTAGGACCATGGTCTAGCGTGTATTTTTTGATGCAGCCCGCCCCCACTTTTGGTACGATGGTCTGAGGCCCAAGGACTAGGTGCTGGAAAAAACAAAGGATTTGCAACTGTGATTTCACGTAACCAGAAAAATCAGCGTCCACCATTTGAAAAATGGTATTCGTATATTTTATTTATCTTTATCGGTTACTGTCTTGCTGACTTAGCAATTCTTTCATATCGCGATCGCATGCTTCCGCAATCTGCACCACCTGCACATCCTAAAGCACCTCCTCCTTCTATGGGAGTGAGCTCTGGCTTCTATAATAATATTACTTCTAGAAACATCTTTGCTTCTAACGGCCTTATCCCCGATCAATTGGTTGATAAAAACAAAGGCGTTACAGAAGAGAGAGAAGCAGATCCAGTTCCTTCTCAATTGCCTCTGAATTTGATCGGAACATTGGTTCACTCCGTGCCGGAAAAATCTATCGCTTCTATCGAGATCCGTGGCAAAAACCAAGTGATCTCCTACTCTGCAGGTAAAGAGATCGAAGGCATGGCCAATATCGTGCGCATTGAGAGACAAAAAGTTATTTTCCGTAACTTAAACTCCAATCGCCTAGAGTTTATCGAAATCAAAAAAGAAGGCGCTAAAGTAAGCTTTGCAGCTTCAAAACCAACAGGCCCAGCAACAACTGGCCAAGAAGTTAAAAAGACTGGCGACAACACCTTCGCAATCAAACGTGCTGACTTGTTGAAGTACACGAATGATCTTTCCAGCATCTTGATGCAAGCCCGCGCGGTTCCGAATCGCGAACCTGGCACTGGCAACATCAATGGCTTCCGTATTTTAGATATGCAACCTGGCAGTATTTATGAACAGCTTGGCATCCAAAGAATGGATGTTATTAAATCCGTCGACGGAAACCCTGTCGACAGCCCTGCCAAGGCGATGGAGTTGTACCAAACTTTGAAAAACAACCCGAAAGTTGTTCTTCAAGTTGAGCGCAACGGCAAAACTGAAAACATGACTTATAATATTCAATAACTCCCTCAGGAGGAGAGAGAATGAAAAAAACTGTCAAACCAGTCAACATAGGACTTGCTTCACTGATGACAGCTCAGCTGGTTACTCCAGCAGCGCATGCACAATTTGAAAGCTTCCCTCCACCGCCACCTCCTCCGGATTTTGGCAATGACGATAACAGCGGCTTCAATGCGCCTTCAGCACCTGTTATGGGCGGAACTCGCAGCGGCTCCCCGGCTGGCGCTGATGAATCTGGCCAAGTGTTGAACAAAACACAAAAGCAGAAATTCGCTAACGCCCCAACTGAAGACATCAATTCAGCAAACTTCCCTCAGACAATCGAATCATTCGATTATCCGAATGTGGAAATCGCTGAGCTAGTGAAAGCAATGGGCGAGTTGACTGGTAAGAACTTTATCGTCGATCCAGGTGTTCGTGGTAAAATCACGATCAGCGCTCCTTCTAAAATCACAGTGGCAGAAGCTTACAACGCTTTCTTGTCAGCATTGGCCATCAATGGCTTCACTGTTGTTCCTTCCGGTGGTTTCTTGAAAGTTAAATCTGCAAGAAATGCTCAACGTGACAATATCGAAGTTTACTCTGGTGCTTACTATCCAAATACAGACCAAATGATCACTCGTATCATCCACTTGAAGCACATCTCTGCTTCGCAAGTGAACCGTGATCTTCGTATCTTGCCTTCTAAAGATGGCGAGATGAATATTTACGAGCCAACGAACTCGATCATTATCTCTGACTACGGTTCTAACATTGACCGCGTTATGAGAATCATCAATCAGTTGGACGTTCCTGGATTTGAAGAACAACTTGAAGTTATCCCTATTAAGTTCGCGAAAGCTAAAGACTTGGCAGACCTAGTAGATAAAATCGTTAATAAAGGCAACAAATCCACTGGCGCAGGCTCTGCTCCAGGGACTTTCACTGCGGGCGTTCCAAGATTCTCAAGATCTGCAGGGACTTCGGCTCAACAAGGTGCAAGTTTCTTTATGGCGATCCCGGATGACAGAACAAACTCCATCATCGTGGTGGGTAATAAATCTGGTATCGTTCGTATTAAGAAATTGATTTCCCAATTGGACTTTAAAATCCGTCCTGAAGAGTCTGGTGGCGTTTACGTTTATTACGTTAAAAATGGTGATGCGGAAAAAATCGCTCAAACATTGTCTGGCGTAACTAAAGATGCGGCTCCAAAACCTCAAACAGGACCAAGCTTGCTTGCCCCTATCGGTGGTCAAATGCAAGCGCCTCAAGAGATCTTTGGTGGCGACGTAAAAATCGTAGCTGACAAGGCAACAAACAGCTTGGTTATCACAGCTTCCAAACAAGACTACGAAGTTGTCACAAATCTTCTTTCTAAAATCGATATCGCTCGTGACCAAGTTTACGTAGAAGCTATCATCATGGAGATGAGTGCTTCTGACGCGGATTCTTGGGGTGTTGGCTACTACCAATACGGTGATAACGGTTACGGCAAAGTGGGTTTCAACGGTGGTGTTGATATCAACTCGATGCTAAATCCAGTGGGTGGTTCCGGTGCGGTTTTGGGCTTCGGTTCTGGTAAAACAGTTACTGTTACTCCTCCGGGCGGTACTGCGATCACAATTCCAAGTCTTATCGGTTTCATCAACTTCTTGAAACAGACTAAGAAAGCTAACATCCTTTCCACTCCAACTTTGATGGCGCTTGATAACAATGAAGCGGAAATCGAAGTGGGTGATAAAGTTGTTACAGGTTCGAACTCGGTAACTCCTGCGAATGGTGGTAACACAATCGTTACGCCAACGTTCGAAGATGCAACGATCAAATTGCATATCAAACCGTTTATCAGCCCTTCTTCAAACTCCATCCGCATGGAAATCAAACAACAAGTGACTCAGCTTTCAACAGCTCAGACACCGAAAGCATTTGCGGATTCTACTCAGCCTTTGGCGAAACGTTCGATCAACACAATGATCAACGTGAACAACGGCGATACAGCGATCCTGGGTGGTTTGATTAAAGAAGACGATATCGAATCCATCATCAAGGTGCCTCTTTTGGGTGACATCCCTATTTTGGGTTGGTTGTTCAAATCTCGCTCGATTACGAAGACAAAAACGAACATGGTTGTGTTCTTGACTCCGAAAATTGTGAGAAGCTCTACAGATACGAATCAAATCGTTTCAAAACGATTGGAAGAGCGCATAGACTTCATCAAAGGCCAGGGCGGAAAAGATCCATTTGGTGCTAAGATGGATCCTATCTACAGAAAAGCTAAGGGCGAGCAAATCCCTGCAGACCCGAATGACCCAGAAGACGTAGAGTAAAAGGAATATAATGGCTGCCGTGGACGTTCTGACAATTCTATCCAAAGCGACTTCCCTAACACAGGATCAATTGCGTTCTGTGTTAGCCAACCCTTCAGTGGTGAGACCCGTCACTGTGGGCGAAGCCTTGGCGCAAAAAGAATTTTCCACGGCGGATGAAGTCGTCGGTGATCTGTGCAAAGAGTTAGGCCTCGATTTTATTCGAGACATCCCAGTTGCAGATATCAACGCTGACTTGATCCGTGACATCCCAATCAATTATTCAAAACAACAACAGATCCTTCCCTACAGAGACGAACCCGATCAGTTGACTGTTTTGACAAGCAATCCAGTGAACTTAAAAGCTATGGATGACTTGAAAGTTCTGTTTGGGAAAAAGGTCCGCCCTCTTGTCACAACGGTTCCGCGCATCCAAGATGCGATCAATAAAGTTTACGAAAAATCCACGGCGAATCTTTCCGGTCTCGATGAGATCGACGAAGAAGATTACGATCTAGATGACCCTATCGTGGATCTTCTAGAGGCTGGCGAGGACGATGCGCCGGTGATCAAGATGGTGAATAGCCTTCTGTTCCGTGCAGTAAAAGAAAAAGCATCCGATATCCATATCGAGCCTTATGAAAAAGACATGGTCGTACGTTTCCGTACTGACGGTGTTTTGATGGATGTCTTTAAACCACCTAAAAAACTACAAAACGCTATCACTTCTCGTATCAAAGTTATGGCGAACTTGAATATCGCTGAAAAACGTCTGCCACAAGACGGTCGTATCCCGCTGAAAGTCGGCGGTAAAGATATCGATATCCGTCTTTCTACAGTGCCTGCTGCTTACGGCGAGCGCTTGGTTATGCGTATTCAAGATAGATCCACTGTTATCTTGGAACTTGAGCAATTGGGTTTCTCGAAAGAGAATCTTGACCGCCTCGATGATCTTTTGTCTCGTAATGACGGCATCATGCTAGTAACTGGTCCAACGGGTTCTGGTAAATCCACAACTCTGTATGGTGCTCTGACTAAGCTTAATAAGCCTGACGTAAATATCCTGACTGTTGAAGATCCGGTGGAGCAACGTATCCACGGGATTGGCCAGGTGCAAACCAACGCCAAGATCGGTCTAACATTCGCTGCTGGTTTAAGATCTTTCCTTCGTCAAGACCCCGACATCATCATGGTCGGTGAGATTCGTGACTTGGAAACTGCCGAACTTGCGATTCAAGCTTCTCTGACAGGTCACTTGGTTTTATCTACACTGCATACCAATGACTCTGCTGGTGCCTTCCCGCGTTTGATTGACTTCGGGGTGGAGCCTTTCTTGATCGCTACTTCCGTTATGGGCGTTATCGCTCAACGTCTCGTGCGTGTTCTTTGCCCTCACTGCAAAGCTCCGTATGAACCTTCCGATTTTGAATTGTCCCTTTTGGGCATCACTCGTGAAGTCGCAAAAAGCAGCCACATCTGTAAAGCCATGGGCTGTTCTGAATGTGGGCAAAAAGGTTACTCAGGACGAACGACAATCAGTGAGCTGATGGTTGTAACGGATGATATTCGCTCCTTGATCATGCAGCGTAAAGACGGTGCAACACTCAAGAAACAAGCATTGGCGAACGGAATGAAAACTTTCCGTGACCATGGTATTGCCAAAGTACTAGCTGGTGTGACTACAATTGAGCAGCTAACTACGAATACACAACTGGATCTATAATATGCCTATTTTTGAGTACAAGGGCCTGACACGTGATGGAAGAAACACCAAAGGTGTGATCGACGCAGAAAACCTGCGCGCGGCCCGTGCCAAACTCAAAAAAGACAATGTCTACGTCGTCGAGATCAAAGACAAAAAGAAAGTCGACAATAAGAAATCAAAAGGCCCAAAAGCTACAAAAGCTGTGGGCGTTAAAGACATCTCTTTGATGACTCGTCAGCTAGCAACGTTAGTGAAAGCCAACATTCCCTTGGTGGATGCCCTGACTGCGATCTCTGAACAAGTTGAAAACCCTACTCTGGCAGAGGCTATTGCTGACTGTAAGAATATGGTTAACGAAGGTTCTCCGTTCTTTAAAGCGCTACAAAAGTATCCAACGATCTTTACTAAGATCTACGTTTCCATGGTTGAAGCCGGTGAAATGTCAGGTTCTTTGGACGTGATCTTAATGCGTTTGGCAGAGTTCACGGAAGCCCAAGCCGATCTTCGTGCAAAAGTATCGAGCGCAATGACCTACCCGATCATTATGTTGGTCGTAACGGTTGCTTTGCTTTCATTCCTTTTCATTTTCTTGATTCCAAAAATGGTCACGGTGTTCGAGTCCGCTCCAAACTTGGTGCTTCCTTGGTACACAGTCGTTCTGATCGACGCCTCCCAATTCATGGTGAACTACTGGTACATCATCTTCGGAAGCATCTTTGTCGCTGTGATTATGTTCCGCAACTGGAAAGCCACTCCATCTGGAAGCAATCAATGGGATGCCATCTCCTTGAAACTTCCGATCGTAGGCCCCGCTGTGCGCATGGTCGCGGTAGCTCGTTTTACAAGAACTCTAGCAACACTCCTTAACGGTGGCGTTCCGATGCTAACCGCTTTAGACATCGTGAAAAACGTCGTCGACAACCACGTCCTGTCCGTAGCCATCGAAGAAGCCCGCAACAATATCGCAGAAGGTGAATCGATCGCAGGACCCCTAAAAAAATCCGAACAGTTCCCACCCATCGTTATCCACATGGTGAACATCGGAGAAAAAACCGGCGACCTAGAAAACATGCTCACCCAAGTTTCCGACGCCTTCGACTTCCAAGTAAAAAACAAACTAGAATCCATGACCTCCCTAATGGGCCCCATAGTAACCGTCCTAATGGGTATGGCCATCGCCATGATCGTATTCGCCGTAATGATCCCAATGTTCGAAATGACCAACATGGCCGGCTAATAGAAAATAGAGATTCGAGATTGGACATTAGAGATTCAGAAAGGGCTGCCAAACAGCCCTTTTTTTATTCCCCAAACTTAAACCAAAACTTAAAGTAACCCACCCATCTACATGATGAGATCAAGTCATCCCGAATTTTTCAGCTATCAACTTTCACCTCATAAGTTAAAGTAAAATCAAAGACTCTCTCGTAACCACTCGATTTAGCTCTGAATTGATACATTCTTTTGTCTTTTAAACTCAGAACTCATTGTCCACTTTGGGGTGTGGCGGGAGGCGTGCGTCCGAGTTCCGCAGGCCATTCTGAAACACAAGAAAGTAACAAATGAAAATCGAGCCCCTAACAAACTAAACCACCAAAGAACCAAAACGAGCGAGGACTGTCCGAGGCAAGCACGCCTCCCGCCACACCCCAAAGTGGAACCACCGAAATCTGCACTTCAACAAGACAAAAGAATGTGCCAAGTCAGAAGCAAAACTTTACGGTGCAAGACGAGAGTGCTATGATTTCCTATCTGCTAACTAAGGAGTTTTTCGAATGTTCATTAGCAATCGCAAAGGTATGACTTTGATCGAGATCATGATCGTACTTGCTATTATCGGTGGTATCTCTGCCCTCTTGCTTCCACGCCTAACTGGCTCCATTGATAAAGCAAAAGTTAAAGAAACTAAAATTCACATGGGTCAACTTGTGAATGCTTTGTCTATGTACTACACAGATTGCAACAAGTACCCACAAACACTTGAAGGTCTTTCTAAGCAAGATCCTAATTGCAGCAACTGGGGTCCAGAACCTTACATCAAAACTATCCAAGATCGCTGGGGTCATGACTACGTTTATGAACTAAACGGCAGCGAATACCACCTTAAATCTTTGGGTAAAGATGGTCGTGAAGGTGGATCTGGTTACGACGCTGATATCTCATTGGACGATGTCCAGTAATCGATGAGAAACCGCAGGGGTATGACCCTTATTGAAGTGATGATAGTCCTGGCGATTGTCGCCGGACTTATCGTCGTGGGTGCCCCTCGCCTCTTTAAGAAACAAAACAATATCAAAGCGACTGCTCGCCAATTCATGGTTCTGAGCCGCACCGTTCGCAACAAAGCTCGCATTTACAATTCCACATACCGTATTGTTCTGAATATCGATGGCGATAACGCTGGTACTTATTGGGTTGAAAGAGCCAATGGCCCAATCCCTATCGATCCTGACGCCGCAGAAAAAGAACGTGAACGTCAAAAGAGTAAATTCAAGGATGAGGACGGTCCTCCTCCTGCTTACGCCATAGATAATTCGGTTATCAAAAAAGAAGCGAAACTCCCTGATGGTTTCCGCTTTGCTGAGGTTGAAACACTCACCTCTAAAGAACCTCTCACATCAGGAACCGCGTATATTCACTTTTTCCCAGAGGGTTTCGTTGAGGCTTCCTCTATTCAAATCACTGATGGAAATAAATTAACTTGGACTCTTGTTTTTAATCCTTTAACGGGTCAAGCTGATATCATAGAGAAAGCTCAGTCGTTAAAGGACATTAAACGGTGAAAAATAAAGGCTTTACATTGATTGAGACCGTGCTTGCACTGGTCATCCTCTCATCCGGTTTGCTGTTATTGGCAAACTCTTGGGGCGGAAGCTTTATGTTTGTACGTAAAGCTCAATTTGCCACGGAAGTCACTGCTCTCCTTGAACGCAAAATGGCCGAGATCGAAATCGAATACGCCGGCAAAGCCTTAGACTCAATCCCTGAAGAAAAAGAAGACGATTTTGGTTCTGACTTTCCCCAGTATTCCTGGAAAATGGAATCGAAGGAATTTGAAGTTCCCGATATCTCTGCGACTCTGACCGCTCAAGAAGGCGGAGCTGACGAAATGTCTTTAACCATCATGAAGACTTTGACTCAGCATCTTTCCAAATCAATCAAAGAAGTTAAAGTGACTGTGACCTATAAAGGCGGCAAAAAGCCGATGACTTTTTCTGCCACTCAGTACTTTGTTGATTATGATCGTGAAATCCCGATGCCAGGTCTTCCGGGTGGCACACAAATACCGGGGATGTGATCATGAAGTCGCAACGCGGTTTTACTCTTATTGAGGTCATGATCACGATCACCATCCTGGGCACGATGACGGTGCTGGTGGCGCAATCCATTCAGCAAAGTATTAAAATGAAAACCAAGGTGACGAATCAATTGGATGACGTTTCTCATATGAGAGATGCCGTTCGTTTGATTCAACGAGATGTCAATTTGGCCTATCATTATCGCGATGTGGAAAAAGAGCTTCAGGATATTTTGAAAAAGAAAAACAATCCGAATCAGCCACAACTTCCTCCGGGAGCAGCTACGCCAGGTGGATTCGTTCCCCCTGAACAATTTGCCTTTGTTGAGGCGCCTCGCAGAGACCCTACAACACACTTCGTGGGCAACGCTGAAAATTTGAATTTTGTTACAACTAACAACGCCCGCACTGTTCGCAACGCTCAACAGGCAGACTTTGTTGAAGTGGGTTACGAACTGAAAGAATGCAAAAGCCTGAATGAAAATGCGACCACTTCCAAATGCGTTTGGCGCAGAACCTCCCCTTTTGTGGATTTAGATGTCACTAAAGGTGGAACTGAAGTTGTTTTGCTTGAAAACGTTTCTGAGTTCAAATTCCGCTATATGGGCAAAGGCAAGCAAGACTGGGTCAGCACTTGGCGCACGGATGAACAAGGTGACGGTGCGACTAAAGGAAAATTCCCACAAGCCGTTGAGCTTTCTATCACTGTGACTAAAAAAGAAAATGGGAAAGATCGCAAGTACTCACAACAAGTGATCATCCCTTTGCACTTTCCGAACAATGCTGATGACACAAATACAGGCCAAGCGACTCAAGGCCAACAACAGCAGCAGCAACAATTTCAACCAGGCCAATAGGAGGATTTAATCGATGAAAATATTTAAACCTCTTCGCAACAACCGCGGCATGGCCTTGATGATCGTTACAGCTTGTATCATGTTTATCATGTATTTCGCGACGGAACTTGTCGCCGACACCCGCATTGAATACGAAATCAATTCTTCCGGCTTAAATCGTGTAAAAGCCTACTACGCAGCTAAATCAGGCCTGCAGTTAGCCCTTCTGCGCGTAAAAATCTATCAACAAGCACAAAGCAAGTTCGGCGCCCAACTCGGCAACAGCAGTCCGATGCTAAATCAGATCTGGCAATTCCCATTTGCTTGGCCCTTGCCGATCCCTGATGAATTGAGTGCCGTCGATAAGGATTCTTTCAAAAAACTTGTCAAAGACTCGACCATGGATGCGAGCTACATCACCACCATCGAAGACGAAGGCTCGAAAATCGATATCAACGATTTGATCTCCCCGTCAGAATCTTTGCAAAAAATCACGCGTACTCAAATCCTCAACATCTTTGCGCAAAAGATGAAAGAAGATGAAGAGTGGGCTCGCGCGCACTCGAACACCAATTTTGAACAGATCGTAAATAACATCGCAGATTTCATGAGCAGCAAAAATGTTTCCTTGAATGGTGGCGACAAACGCGCGCGCTACGCCGAAGCCAACCGTGAGTCCTCAACTGGAGACTACTGGCCGCCAAATCGTGGGTTCCGTACTTTGCAAGAGATGCGCTTTGTACCAGATTTGACGGATGAGCTTTTCACTCTGCTTGAGTCTCGCGTTACTATTTATGGTATGAAGGGCATCAATCCAAATCTGGCGACCAAAGATGTTTTAAAATCTTTGGACCCCGGCATGACGGAAGAAGCCGTCTCTGAAATCATGAAACGTCGTAACGACCAAAACGAAGGTGGTCCGTTTAAAGATGCCGCTGATTTCTGGAACTTCGTTTCTACTAAGAATGTGCGTCTTGAGGGTGACACTCAGGCCATTCCATTGGTTTTCGATTCGGTCTTTAACTTCAAAATCCGCAGCACTGGTGAGTTCGCAGGATCCACTCGTGAGATCACGGCCATCGTGATGGATTTGAACAAGGTCGCGACAAAAATCAAAGATTACGTCGACAAGGATAAGAAAGACGCGAATCCAGGCGCTGACGCGAATAACAACAACAATAATAACAATAACTCGAACGGCAATAACAACAACGCCAACAATCAGGGTGGCAACCAACAAAACAAATCCGACCCTATCCCGAAAGGTCCTCCACGCATAGTGTTCTGGAGCGAAAGATAGCCTTTGGTCGAGCTCCTCGACTGAGGAATAATTTTACTTAAGTCCAAAGGCATCATATACTTAGACCATTATCTCGTTCATGGAGGAACGGTCTTTGAAATCACTTGGTATCGACATCGGGTCAAGCAGCATTAAAGTTGTCGAAATGCAGTCAACGACGAAGGGCTTTCAAGTCGTTCAGTTCTTTGAGCATGTTCTAAGCACCAATCCTCAAAGCGATTCAGAGCTTGAAATCATCGAATATCTTCGTGATCTTTTAGGTCGCTATGATCATTCGCAAACCCGCTTCATTATGGGTTTACGTCAAGATCGCGTGGCTATCAGAAATAAATTTTTCCCTTTCAGTGATCGCATCAAAATCTTTAAGAGCTTGGCTTTCGAGTTGGAAGAAGACCTTCCCTTCTCGAGTGACAATGCTGTCTTCGACGCCAAAGTCATCCGCACTGTCGGTGGCGGTGCCGAAGTTTTAGCGTGTGCAGCTCCTAAAGTGCACGTGCAAAATCTGATAGATCGCGCAAAAGACATCGGCATTGAGCCCTTCTTGATTTCCGCAGAGGGCACGGCTTTCGGGAATATCTTTGAACGCTGGAACGAGGCTCCTCCTGTTACTGTCAGCAATCCTCAGAACTTTGATATCAGTGAATACAAGCCAGTTCGTCATATCCGCTTGATCTTGAATATCGGTCACACGCGCACTTTGGTGTGTGCGATCGAAGGCAATTCATTGATCGGTGTTCGCTCCCTGCTTTGGGGTGGAAAAAACATCGCTGAAGCTATCGCTAAGAAATACGAAATCCCTTACATCGAAGCTTTGCGTGAATTGCAAACAAAAGCCTTCATCTTGACGAACAAGCAAGGTGCGACATTCGACCAAGTGACGTTCTCTGAAACAATCGCCAAGTGTGTTCGCGAGATGACTCGCGATTTGCAATTGTCGATCTTGGAATTTAAATCTGAATTCAACGCAGAGATCATCAATATCGGCCTTACGGGTGGTACAGCACAGATTCAAAACTTGGGTCCTTTCATGACTCAGGCTTTGGAAATACCTGCCAACCGTTTGGCGATCTTGGATACTATTCCGAATGTTGCTTTTGAACGCTCGCAAATTAACTCTGCTAAGTTGGGTGTGGCGATCGGTCTAGCAATCGAAGGTTTCAAAAAACCGCGCAACCCTCCTATCAATTTCTTGCGCGGTGAATTTGCTCGTGAAAATCATCAGTTCAAAGTTCTTTGGGAAAAATGGGGTCATACCGCGAGACTGGCAACAGCAGCGTTGTTGGTTCTATTCGTTTACTCTTATTTGCGTGAAGATTTTGCTTTAAGTCTGGCGGAGCGCTCTCAAGAAGTCCTTAAGACTCAAGCTAAGAACGTCGCCAACCTTAAAGGTCGTAACGCGACTGAAGCTGGAATCAAAAAGTACATTCGCGACAATAAAAAACGCGCTTCAGATCTTAAAACTCTGGCGAGTGTTGCGAACATGAATTCAGCTCTCGACATCATGAAAAAAGTCACGGAAGCCACTCCAGCTAAAAACGCCATTACTTTAGATGTTCGTACATTCAATATTCGTGATGCCCACGTGGTTCTAGAAGGTTATGTCAACTCTCCTCAAGAAGTGAGCTTGTTGCAAAAATCCCTTTCTAACATCACGGCCGACGGTCAGATTCGTAATCAGACTCCGTCATTGGGTGCACTGCCTGGTCGCCAGGCATTTTCATTCAGCTTTAACGTAGACCGCGGAATTCAAAAGGTGACTCGATGAATTTAGATGATTTAAAGGATAGAGTATCCACAGAACTTCGCGCTACCTGGGATCGCATTCAAGAAAGTGCGGCCTACAATCAAATGCGCGATCGTTACGAGAACATGACGCCTTCCATGCAGAAGCTGACTTTTTATGGCAGCATCGCAGTCGGAGTTTTAATTGTTCTATCGATTCCTTACGGTTATTTCAGCGGCTCCTCTGATGCTGTTGGTGAGTTTGAAGGAAAACGCATGACCATCCGCGAACTTTTGAAAGTTTCTAGAGAAGCTTCTGAAGTTCCTGCTATTCCTCAAGCCCCTTCTATCGATTCTTTGCGCTCCACTGTGGATTCTATGATCCACTCTGCGAACCTTTTGCCTGAACAAATCAAAGGAACTCAGTCGACAACAAGTTCGGCGATGATTCCCACGAATCTAAGCGAAGGCGGCCTGCAAATCACTTTGGCGAAGTTAAATCTGCGCCAAGTTGTGGACTTGGGCTACAAGTTTAGCAACATCTCCCCGAGTGTTAAAATGAGCGATATGACAATGACGGCGAATCGTGAAGACAACCGTTACTTTGATGTGGTTTATAAGTTGGTAGCTCTTGCAGTTCCCGCAGCTCCAGTGATCGCAACAGAACCTGAGGCGCCTAAAAAAGGTTTCTCTCGTGGTGGCAGAAAAGCTGCTCCTGGATCGGATGAATAGATATGGAAAATATCATCAAGTTTTTCAAAGCTCTTAAAGACAACAAAGGTAAAATCTTTGTGATGGTGGTTTCGGCCTTCGTCTTTCTTTTCGTTCTTTTCCCTTTTGATGACTTGAGTGACTTGATCTCTTCCCAGGTAGCCAAAGTCACTAACAATGCGGTTTACGTGCAATTTGAACGTTTAAAAATGAGCTTAATCCCTCACCCAGGCGTTAAGATGGATCAAGTGTATATCGAGTCCATCCGCACCCCTGCTCTTTCTGCACAAGAGCTTGTGATCACTCCATCTATCTCGGGAATGATCTCGCAAAAGCCTTATGGTTCTGTGTCGGCAAAAGGCCTACTAAAAGGCGACGTGAATGTTTCCATGGGTAAAGGCACTCGCAGCGATAACGGCGTTGAAAGACACCGCGTGGAAGTCAGCGCTAAAAAAATCGCGTTGAATGATGTGCGTGAACTTGCGAGCCTTCCAGTTCTTTTGAAAGGCCAATTGAATCTTGAGAGCACAGCTCTTGCGGATTTAACTTTCCAAGAACAACCTGATGTGGAAGTGAACTTGACGATCAATCAGTTTGAGCTTCCTCCATCAAACGTGAATACACCGATGGGACCATTGACTGTTCCTGAATTGAAATTAAGTTCAGTCGAATTAAAAGGTCGTCTAGCGGCGGGTCGTTTTGTGATCGAGACTGGTACTATCGGAAAATCTGGCGATGAATTGCAAGGCACTGTGAAAGGCGATATCGGTCTTACGATCGTCAATCGCGGCGGTGGTTTTGGTCAGCAGATCGGTGCCTACAACTTTGAAATCGATTTGCGCGCGAAAAAATCCTTCCAAGACAAGGCAGGTTTGTTCCTAACTTTCATCGATGGATTTAAAACTCCAACGGCTGACGGTGCTCAATATAAGTTCAGACTTTCAGCATCCAATCCAATGATGCCTCCAAGCTTTGGCGCTGCGCGCTAGTCCGCAGCCCTGGCCGATTCTCTGCCCCAATCCCCATCTCTTATTCAATTAACCTGACACAGAGCTGTGCTTAAATGTTGCTCAGCTCCAAATCCAAATAAAATACGGGAGTTGTCGACGGTTGACATACTCCCCAATCTGACCAAAAACCTTAGGGTGAATTAATTTGGAGGGAACAATGTCTGGAGTAAATAAAGTTATTATCGTAGGTCGTCTTGGTGCTGATCCAGAAGTGAAAGCAATCGGAAGTGGGAGCACTGTAGCTCGCCTTAACATCGCAACTAGCGAATCATGGGTTAAAGACGGTCAACGTCAGGAAAAAACTGAATGGCACCGTGTAACTGTATGGGGCAAATTGGCTGAGATCTGTGGCAAACATTTGTCAAAAGGTCGCCAAGTTTATGTTGAAGGTAAACTTCAAACTCGCTCATGGGAAGACCAACAAGGTCAAAAACGTTACGCTACTGAGATCGTGGCTAACACGGTTCAATTCTTGGGTGCTGCTGGTACTGAGGCTGGTTCTCGCTCTAACAACAACTCTGGTGGAGATGATTTCAATTTCAACGATTTCGGTCCAGAACCTAGTTTCAACTCTAACGACGAGATTCCTTTCTAGTTTCTTTCGTTAAGTAGTTTTCGGTACGGGCTTTTCCCCTATGGGAGAGAAGCCCTGCTCCGCTCACCCGGCCATCCTGGCCTCGCCAAGCCTGAATACCGCATCGTGCGGGCTTGGAGGATTCGCTCCTCAGGGCTTCTCTCCCATAGGGGAAAATCCCGATCGCGGATCTTCTTGTTTAAAGAATACTACAATTGAATATCTTTCGTTGAATCTCACTCGGGAGATTGCTGTGCTTTTTTAGGCTTCGGTGGTTTCTGTTGGTTCAGTGGTCTTTGCTTTTGTTGTCTCTATTTTTAATGAGACTTTTCCTATGGAGACTACTCTTCCTGTGGGGTCGGATATTGGGAAGATTGTGGATAGGTATTTGGTTTCTTCTTTTGGATTTAGGGATTCCTCGTAGGTTATTGAGGATTTTGATTTTAGGATTTCTTGTTCTTTTTCTAGGTCGGAAAAAATGGCTTCGAACGATAGGAACTGTTGAGTGTTTCTACCGATCAAGGATGGTCTTGGGACGCCGATGGATTTTGAAAAGGCTGTGTTGCAGTTTAGGATTGTGCCGTTCAGGTCTTTTATTAAGAGCAAGAATGGGACTGCATCCATGATTTGTTGTGTGCGGCTTTGGAAGGCGCGTTCTTCGGTGACGTCGCGGGCGGAGGCGAATCTAACGCCCAACTGTTTGTCGGCGGCGGCGCTCCAGCTCAGGGTGCGGTAATTGCCGTCAGCTGCGCGATAACGATTTTCGAAACCTACGGAGCGCAGGCCTTGATTTAAGGCTTCGATATTCTTTTTGGTGGATTCCTTGTCATCCGGGTGAATGAACTCAAAGAACGGCGTATTAAGCAGAGTCTCTTCGTTATAGCCCAGAGTATTGATCAAAGATGTGCTGACTTTTTTCAGCAGCCCGTCTTGCCCGGCTACTGCCATTAAATCGCTGGAAATCGCGAAGAAACGATCCAGTGTAATGTGAGAACTTTCAGTTTCTGCTAACCGAGACACGGCTCTTTTATAAACTCGCTCGGCCTTGGCTGATTCCATTGTTGATAAATAGCAGGTGGCAATCCCACAGCACGCCAAAATCGGAATCATGATAATAAATGTGACTAAGAATGTGGTGCTTAATGTGGGCAGAGCGATCACGCCGGCCGCGAAAACCGCGGACAAAAGCAAAACGCCGATCAGAGCGAACAGAGTGATCTTGTTCTGCAGCTTCCAAAAGCTGAAATACTCAATCGATTTTTTAGTCTGCTTCTGACTCAATCAACGCCCCTCGTTGGATCGAAACATATACAACGTCTTGGCATCATTCAAGCAAAGTTCTTAACTCTGCCATAGACGAAGGCCCGGTTTGTCCGTGGCTTTTTGTTTTTCTGAAGAGGGAACTTTATACTTTTAAATATGAAGTCCATCATTTTGATCCTTATTTCTTTAATGTTTCTGGAGGGTTGTTCGGTTTATAAATCCGAAGGACGCAACCAATTTGAAGACGCTGCTCCAGGAAAGATCAAGACTTCTTCACTGAGCTCTCAGTCCCCATCGGAGTTGTACAAACTTCTTGGCTGCAAAAATCAAAATGCTCTGGAAACTTGGTTCAACGATGAATTCCCCCGCGCCAATTACGAAATGGTGGTGATGGAATCGGATCTTGAAATCTGGCGCACCACTCACGCAGGCCGCGTGGAAGTTAAAGCCATTCAACGTGGCGACAAGAAAGTTCAAGCCTGCTCTTATGAGTTTGCGACGGCTTCAATCTGGGATCTTTATAAAGAACAATTTGTTCGTGAACTTGAAAACAATTTGATGATCAGTGAATGAATAAAATAACTACGCTTTGCCTTAGCCTTATCTTCAGTCTTCCCGCCTTTGCGGCGCAGGTCACTGCTGTCAAAGGAAGCAAAGTCATGGTAGCGCTTGAAGGAGCTGAAGTAAGTCCCGGCGATGAATTCTTTTTGATCAATCCCGCTAATAATAAAAAAAGCGCCATCATCCGCATCACTCAAACAAAAGCGGGCCGTGCCGTTGCTGACGTTGTACAGGGCCGTGGCGCTGTCGGCAGCACTTTGCAGGCAAAGGCATCCTCTGCTGGTAAACGCACTGCCAAGGGCGCTGCAAAAGCGCCTCCGAGCCGTCCTGCTGACGACCTTCAGCGCGCAACAACTCCGGAAGCCGAAGCCGCTGCTTTCGATAAAGCCCGCGACATGTCCTTCTTAAGAAATTTGAAAAATTCCTATGGAGTTTTAGGTCAATACGGCATGGATTCCATGAAGCCGACGATCAAGGAAAATCCAGCCATCAATCCCGCAGAAAAACCAACTCTGACAGGAACAGGCTTGGGAGCTGGTGGATTTTATGAGTGGGTTCTTACTCGCCTAATCACAGTGCGCTTGTCAGGCATGTTTGAACAGTTCAACGTTTCTGGAAATACCGAAAAAAACGTCGGCTGTAAGAGTACCACCAACTGTTCTGCGAATATCACCTACCTATCTGGCTATGCCCAAGCAAAATACTATTTGAATCAAGACCGCATTCGCACATGGGGCGGCGTCGGTGGAGGATTCTTAATCGCGATGTCCAAGTCCGCAACGGCTTTGAATGAAAACGACATTGCGACCAACCAAGTTTTAAACCTGGCTATCGGCGCGGACTATCAATTAGACCGCAAGAACTACATTCCCGTGAGCCTTGAATACCTTTACTTCCCACCGTCTGACACCGTCACAGCCAGCGCGATTCTGATCAAGTTCGGCTATGCTTGGCAGTAATTACAAGACTGTCTACTGAGTCGACAATCACTCAAGCTCCATGAAATTCCAGCGACTTATCCAGTAACTCCAAGTGCTTAGTATCGTCGTTTATTAAAATCTGAAAATTCTCTTAATTTAAGACGGATTAAAGAGCTTTTCAGAGTATAAAGAACGCCATGAAGAAACATTATGCGTTTTTAATTATGGCTCTAGTGGCGACTCTGACAGCTTGTGGGAACGATCCGCAAAATCTCGTTGATCTCAATGGCGACGAAGCCTCTATCATCAATGGATCAAAAGTAACTGTACGAGAAAACGACGGAGCGAAAGGGGTCGTACTCTTTTTGCCGGTGAACGGTCTCGGCATGGCAACAGGAATCTGCACAGCGACTCTATTGAGTGACCACAGCGTACTTACGGCAGCTCATTGCTATGACAAAAAAAACAATAAAACTCTGGCTGGCTTTAAGATCATCTTTGCAAACAGCAAAGGCATCGCTACACGCGACTCCCTAAAGCGTGAAGGCACTCATGTTGTCCCCCACGAAGGCTTTAGAAAATCCCGCGTCGGCTTGCTAAATGATCTAGCCATCGCCTTTTTCGAGGGCGGCATCCCTGATGGTTTCGAACCAGTAGAGATTGAACGCGATCAAACCGTAAATTATCAGAATCGTTTTTTGAATATTTACGGCTATGGGAAAAAGAACGACTCACGAGAGATCTTTGCTTTGGGTCACGGCAGCGCTGGCCAACTCTACAAAGCCAATATAAAATTAAATGGCGGTTATGGTTTGATGCAAGATCGCTATGCCCTCATTAGCAATGGCAATCACCAATTCGTTTGCAGTGGAGACTCTGGCTCTGGGCAGTTTCTAACAATCAACGGCAAGCCTCGCCTGATTGGTGTAACATCATCAGTTACGGGCAAAAAAGACTTCTTCGGTCACGTTTCGTGCACTGAAGGCCGCTCCACAGCGATGAAAGTGGCCTACTATGCTAAGTGGATTGATGAGGTACATTCGGGAGCCAGATAGTAAATTTGGTTTCCTGTGAATCGTTATCCAAAAAGAACTTACCATTGTGAGATTGGATAATCCCCATACTGATACTAAGACCCAACCCCACGCCTTTACCCACTTCTTTCGTGGTGAAAAACGGCTGCATGATCCTTTCACGAAGCTCTGGCTGAACGCCAGGGCCTGAGTCACTAACACTGATTTCAACTCCATTGATGGCATAAGCCGCCGTGATTTTCACACGACGGATCGGTGCTTTTTCAACAGCATCGAACGCATTGTTTAATAGGTTCAGAATAACTTGAGAGATCTGATAAGGACGACATTTCACCGTCACACCCGGCTCGATATTCGCAATCAACTGAATTCCTGACTGCTTGAATTTCTCGTGACAGAAGGCCAACGTGTCATCGACGATTACCGCCAACTCCACCTCTTCCATATCATCTAAAACAGACTCATGGGCATAACTGCGAAGCCCTCTGACGATCTTAGCGATACGACCGACCATGGACTCCATGGAATCAATACGGCGATTTAAATCGATGTCCCCGCCCATGCCTTTATTCGCAATGGTCTTACGGATCATGCTGATATAACCACCCATCACCGCCAGGGGATTATTAATTTCGTGAGCAATACCCGCGGCCATTTCACCCAATGTCGCCAAACGAGATGAAATCAAAACTTTTTCTTCGCGCTCTTTTAGAATTCTTTCGCGCTCTTTTTTCTGAGTGACGTCTTCGCCGACAACCAAGTATCCGGTGATTTCTTTATGATCATTTATCACGCGATGTAACGACAAAGCGACATTGTAGTGACGGCCCGATTTAGAAACAAAAAGACGCTCATAACTTGGAGCATCTCCAGACTCAAACAGTCCTTCTAAATATTCACTCCCCATCGAGACAGATCGCTGCAATTTTTCTTCAAGTCGTCCACGATAAGTCATCACTTCGGAATAGTCTGACAACAGGAACACTTGCTTACCGATCAATTCGTGCTCTTGATACCCCAAAAGCTCTTCCGTGGCGCGATTGATACTTGAGATGTTTCCCATCTGGTCTAATTGCAAAAGCATCAAAGAAATACTGTCTCGACCGGCCTTCTGCCAATCGAAGCTTTCTCTTAAACGACGTTCTGACTCGCGCGAACGGTTATAGAAAACCATACTGATCGCAAGAAGGATTGAAACACTCACCCCGAATAAACAGATCACACCCGGCAGATAAGACGAGTTCCCCTGCACCACATTCGGCATCGGCGTGACTTGAAAATCCCAGTTGGCATTAAAGGCCTTGTAACTGATTTTATAACCCCAATCACGACCATAGATAATACCGGCATTCCCGGTATTCAAAAGCTCGTGACCATCGTCGTCTTTGATCTCAACGAAATATCCTGGAGCCTTTGCTACGTGAGCAAAGAATGACTGTGCTTCTAGTGCGATTGCAATCACACCCAAAAGTTTGTCTTCTCCAAACACGGGATAATATAAAAGGACTCCGTCACCACCCGTGCGCAGCTCCACCACATCCGAAAGAAGTGGCTGGCGCATTTGAATGGCTTTTTCCACCACTCCCACAGTGCCGATCTGCTGAGCCACTTTCATGCCCACCAGTTTTTCACCGCCGTTGTTCATTGGATAAACCCAGCGATACACCATAGAACCATCGGTCCACGAGATACGACGAATGCCTTTGAAATCATTCAAATCACTGGCGGCATCGATTTCCCATGAACCACGTGTGCGATACTCGTTCAAAGCAAAACGCTTGGCCATACGATCCAAAGAACGTGTGAGTGTATTAAAAACAGCATCAAAGTTTTCAACCAAGGCATCGGCGCGGATCTCAGTGATAGAACGGTTTTTTTGATAGTCTTTGATCAACAAAAGCTGAGCCAAAATAACTGTTACAAAAATACCCGCAATCAGAACATAGAATGGTTGAAAGTGGCGGCGATGATACCCCAGGCGAGCCATGCGCTCGCGCAACTGCCACAACAAGGCAATGGAAAGAGTGATATAACAAACGGCGGAGTGCACGGCCATGCGTGCGAAACTCCCCCACCCAAACTGCGAGTTGATATTGAACATGTAGCCAGCAATCCCGACCAAACCTACGCAGCAAACAATCGCCACAGCGGTGACACGAATAAACTGACAAAACACCGTCGCCTTATTGAAAAATACCGCGAGGCCTAGCAGGAATAGAGCGATACAAGTACTCGCTGCCATTCGACCTGGGAATGGAGTGTTCGCCGGTTCAAAGTATTTTACAAAAAATGTATCCATCCCCGCATCGAATCCAAACAGATACTGCGAAAACGAAAGCGCCGTGAAAAACATCACGACAAGACCGCAAATACGGCTGATTTTAAAATAGTCTTGATTTGAAAACAGAGTCCCCAGCGCGACGATACTTAGAAAAAACGCCGTATTAAAAACCATTGCTGTGGACGCGGGATTAAAGAAGCGAATGATCAGCGAGTTCTGAACAATCCACCCTACCATCACAACGGATGTCACAACCAACACTAGAAATGCTAGGAGGTTGTGAACCTTGGGTAGTAGTTTATTGGATGACACGCGTGACACCGATAATGCCTTTGATTTTTTGAATCTCGTAAATCGCCTGGTTTAATTGTACGGCATCCTTCACGCTAACTTCAAAATTACAAACGGCTTTCTTATCCTTTGTCGTGCGAATTTGGGCAGATTGAATGTTAATTCCCTGCTGGGCAAAAGCCTCGGACATAGACTTCAAGAGACCTGGATTATCTTGAGAAATGATTTTCAGGCGAACAATGCGTTCTTGTCCCTCGCCCGCAACTTTCACATTCCAAGCCACGTCAACTTTGCGAAGCTGATCGAACTCGAAGGCCTTGCTACAGTCACTGCGGTGAATAGTGATACCGCGACCACGGCTGATAAAGCCCACGATCGGATCACCCGGGATCGGATGACAGCATTTTGCATAGTGCACCAGCATGTCGTCCATACCATCCACAGAAACCAGTGAATTGGTTTTACGCGTTTTATGAGTCGCCGCACGCATGACTCTTTCCATAAAGGTAGAGTCTTCAGTTTTCGCAGCTTCCTTCGCCAAGTTTTCTGGAGAAAGTCTTTCCACCAAAACGCGCGTTTCAAGTTTTCCGTAACCAACAGTTACGTACAACTCATCCACATCTTTCAAACCGAAATCTTTAAGATACTGTTCGAAAGCGGGGCCTTTAAGATACTTAACAGCCGCCATTCCGAATTTACGGAACTCTTTCTCCACCAACTCTTTTCCAAGAATGATGGAACGACGGCGCTGCTCTTCTTTAACGAAGGCACGGATTTTAGCTTTGGCTTTATTGGTAACAACGAACTTTAACCAATCCTTGGAAGGCTCTTGGCCTTTACCAGTGATGATTTCAACCGTATCACCATTCGACAACTGATGCTTTAACGGCACCATCTTGCCATTCACACGAGCACCGACACACTTGTTACCAAGCTCGGTATGCACTGCATAGGCAAAGTCCACAGGGGTTGCACCCTCTGGGAACTCACGCACTTCTCCGGTCGGAGTGAAAACGTAAATTTCAGTTTCAAACAAATCGGTTTTAACTGTATCCAGGAATTCATCAGGGCTGCGCACTTGTTGGTGCCATGAAACCAGATCACGCAACCAGTTCGCTTGCTGTAAATCATCGGATTCCATTTTACCGCGCTCTTTGTATTTCCAGTGAGCCGCGATCCCCATCTCCGCGACCAAATGCATTTCACTTGTACGAATTTGAATTTCGATGCGCTCCCCGCCAGGCCCCACCACTGTCGTATGCAGTGATTGATAGTTGTTGGCTTTCGGCATCGCGATGAAATCTTTGAAACGACCTGGGATCGGCTTCCACAAGGAGTGGACCAAACCAAGAGCCGCATAACACTCTGCCACACTTTCCACGATCACGCGGAAGGCAAGAACGTCATAAACCTGATCGTAATCCAAGTTACGACTTTGCATCTTACGGTACACCGACCATAAATGCTTGGAACGTCCATAGACGTCAAACTTAAAGCCCACTTTCGTCAGCTCTTTAGAAATCAGATGTTTCACGTCCTCGATATAACGATTTTGCTCGGCCTCTGTTTTCTTAATCTGCTGAACAAGTTCGTAGTACATGTCCGGGCGATAATAACGGAAGCACAAATCTTCGAGCTCAATTTTCAGCGCACTGATACCCATACGACCCGCAAGCGGGCAATAGATCTCAAGTGTTTCAAGAGCGATGCGCTCTTGCTTATCGAACGGCATGAAATTCAAAGTACGCATGTTGTGCAAGCGATCGGCTAATTTCACCAATACGACACGCACGTCTTTTCCCATCGCCACGATCATTTTGCGAATGTTCTCGCCTTGTTTTTCGTGGGAGTTTTTGAATTTCATCTGACCGATTTTAGTAACACCATCCACCAGATGAGCGACAGCATCGCCAAACTCACGGCGGATATCCTCGAGTGTGGCATCAGTGTCTTCAACAGTGTCGTGTAATAATCCTGTGGCGATCGTATCTAAATCTAAACGTAAATCTGCGAGAATAGCGGCAACAGAAAGCGGATGAGAAATATAGGGCTCACCACTTCGACGAATTTGTCCTTCGTGATGTTTCTCGGAAAAACGATATGCTTTTTCAATGAATTTGATATCGGCATTCGGCCAGAAACCGCGAATGCGAATTAAGAGATCATCTATTGTTTTGACCGGCTGATGGGAAAGGCCGGTCTCATTTTTCAGTTCCGCCATATTCCAGTCAGTTTACCTGACAAGAATATGGTCTCCAAATAGATTCGCTTTATGTGCGGAATTTATTAGTATTTTTAGGAACTTAGGACCTTTGTCCTAGACTATTTATTCAAGTCTTTTTCGATTTGAAGAAGAGCGTCTTTAGGATCCATCGCCACTTCGTAACCTACGTTACCGATAGCTACTTCACGAAGAGCAGAAACGATGTATTTGTTTGAACGAGTAGAAACAGTCGCTTCAGCACCTTTAAGAAGTTGCTTCGCTCTTTTAGCAACCATCAATACAAGAGCAAATCTGTTAGGAACTTTTTCCAAGCAATCTTCAACGGTTACACGAGCCATTTAATGCCTCCGAGAGCAATTTAATCGTCAATTCAAACGACGAAATTACCCTTAACCTAGTAACTTTTCAATGATTTTCTTAAATTCGGCATAGGAATGCTCGAAGTTGTCGTTCACGATCTGGAAGTCGAATTTGGAGGCTTCCGCGATCTCTTTCTCGGCATTAGCCATACGAACCTCAATGTCCGCAGGCATCCCCCCGTCCCTTTTCTCGATTCTGCGACGCAGCTCGTCGATAGAAGGAGGTAGGATAAAGATTGTTTTTGCGTCTGGATACTTAGATTTGAAGGTCTGAACACCTTGGATATCGATGTCCATGATCGCACATTTTCCCGCAGCCCACGTGGTTTCTAGGGATTCGTAAGACGTTCCGTAGAAGTTGGTATGAACCTTAGCCCACTCGACAAAGAAGTTCTGCTCGATTTTTGCCTTAAATTCGTCATGAGAGATGAAGTTGTACTGAAGACCATTTTGCTCGCCCTTACGGATGCCGCGAGTTGTGAACGTAACAATGTCCACCAGTTGAGAAATCTCCTGGATGGCCTTTGCTACGAAACTACTTTTTCCGGCGCCGCTGGGTGCAGCGACAATAATCATTCTCGTCTTCATATTATTGAACGTTCTGAACCTGTTCTCTAAGTCTCTCAATAAGGGTTTTTGCTTCTACCACGCTTTGAGTGATCTTGGCTACTTGAGACTTTGAACCAATCGTATTCACTTCGCGCAGCAATTCTTGAGTATAAAAATCGAGTTTTTTACCCTCAGCAGATTGAGAAGTAATCAGCTGACGGTAGTTTTTAATATGCTCAGTCAGACGAGAAAGTTCTTCGTTGATGTCGGCTTTTTCAAGCTGAATCACGATCTCCTGAGACAACCGAGCGGGATCAATTTCAGTTCCTTTTAGACGGGAACGGATCTTAGTTTCAAACTTATCCTGAAGTTGCGCATTCGCTTCTTCACGCAAACTGCTGATAACACGGATTTCTTTTTCCAAAGACGTTAGAAGCTTTTCCAAGTCTTTACGGAGAGCTTTACCCTCGCGCACGCGCTCTTTATCACAATTTGCACAAGCTTCTGCGAAGGCTTTTTTCAACACCTTGTCTTCACCCGTGAACAGCTCAAAGCTTTCTTCAAGTTTGATCACATCTGGCAAACGCGCCATGGATTCCAAGTGAACGGAATAGGAAATCCCCATCTCTTTCGCCAAATGCTTATAGGCCGCAACGTACTTTTTAACCAAAGCATCGTTCACCGTCATTTGTGCTTTACCGCTCGCCGTAGCTTTTACTTTACGAGAAACGAAAATATCCACAGTTCCACGAGACAAAGAAGCGCCCAGAGTTTTTTTAAGTTCGCTTTCAAACGCGACAAACTCACGTGGCAAGTGGAAACGTGTTTCTAAAAAACGGCCATTCACCGCGCGAATGCTCACTTCAACTGAAACATCTTTAGATTGAACTTTCGCGGTGCCGTAACCAGTCATGCTTTTCATATAAATCCATTCTTCTAGGGAGGGCTTAATCGGTCAAAGATTTCAGGAATTTCTCGACCACTCCCCGAGCCTCATTGTACCCGCGTGCCCCATCAAACCATTGGATTTCTTTATCACGTTGAAACCAGGTTTTTTGGCGCTTCGCGAGCTGGCGAGTATTTGTCGTAATTTGTTCTAGTAATTTATCTTCATTCAAACGACCTTGAATGAAGTCGATGGTTTCTTTATAGCCAACACTGCTCATCGGAGCCCATTCCGCCAGACCTTGATCGAGGAGACTTTCCACCTCGTCAATCAAACCGTCCTTCAGCATTTTGTGAGTTCTCAAGGCTATGCGTTCACGCAAAACCTCGCGCTCCCAATCGGGGCCGATTTTTAAAAGTGGAAAAGGAAAGGGTTCTTGGTTTTCTGCAAACTCTTTTTGAATTTGGGTTACACCTTTGCCTTGGGTACGAATCAACTCGATGCCCCGACCAATACGATAGTGATCTGCCAAGTTTACTTTGGCTGCGTATTCAGGATCGATTTTTGCGAGTTCTGCGTGAAGTTTTTCGGGACCGCCCGGCTCTGCAATTTCTTTTAGAACCTGAGCTTTTACTTCCTCAGACACCTCCGTCACCGGATACATGCCCTTTTCGATCGCCATAAAGTAAAAGCCCGTCCCGCCCACAACAAATGCAGGAGTTCCTTCAGGCAAGGAATTCATGGTTTCGGTAAAATCACGGGCGTACATTCCCGCTGTGCTCTCTTCAGGCGGCTCGACATAGCCCAAAAGGTAATGCGGAACCAACTGAGTTTCCTCAAGCGAAGGCTTTGCCGCCCCAATTTGAACTTTGGAATAACACTGAACAGAGTCGCAATTGATGATGACGCCTTTGAATTCCTGCGCAAGTTTCAAAGCCCACTCGCTTTTACCAGTGGCTGTGGAACCGACAACAAAAATAACAGGCTTCTTTTTATTCATCACACGATACGTCCGAAATCCTTTTCAAGTTTGTAGAAAGGATATTCCACACTCACCGGTCGACCGTGAGGGCAGAAACTTGAAAGTGGGAAGTGATCCATTTCGCGCAAAAGATTTTTCATTTGATCAACGCTGAGAGCTTGTCCCGCACGCACCACCGAGTGGCACGCCATCGTCGCACAAATATCACCGACCGCTCTTTCCAAAGAGTAGCTGCCACCTTGATCGACAACCTCCGTTGCCATGCGATCTAGGACTTTCCCTAAGATAGATTCTTTAATGAATAACGGTGCGGCTTTGACTCCGATGGTGCCAGGCCCCAACGCTTCGATATAAACACCCAAGCGCTCGATATCTTTTGCCAGAAGCAAAATGCCTTCGACTTTTTCCGGGGACATATCAATTGCCAGAGGGAATAGGAAATCTTGAATATCAATCTTTCCGCCCTTCCAGGCATTCATTAGTTTTTCATAAGCGACACGTTCGTGAGCGGCGTGCTGATCGACGAAGACCATTTTGTCACGATGCTGAGTCACGATGTACGTCAGATTCGCTTGGCCCAAAACTTCTAGCGAAGACCAGTAGCCACCACTTACAGGTGCCACAGATTCAGAGGAAACCTCTGCCGCTGTTTGCGTGTTCATAGCGACTTCGAAATCACCGCGAGACTCTGCAGCGCTTGCCAAGGTTTGGTAATCCATTCTTGGCTGTTGCACTGAGGACTGCGGGAAGTTGAAATATTTTTTCTGGAACTGAGTTGTTTTAAAAGTGGAATCGTTGAATGCCAGATTTTCTTTTGGCATTTCTGGTTGGTTCGCGAAATTAGGCAAACCCTTTGCTGACGAAAATGTTGCAGACGGATCTGAATAATCAACCGCACCACCCGCCTCGTTAAACTGAGACTGCGAACGCAACTGACCGCTTTGCTGAATCCATGGAGCTTTTTCTAAAGTGCTGCGCAGAGCTCCTGCCACCGCACGGAACGCCAACGACGGATCATGGAATTTTACTTGCGATTTCGTCGGGTGAATATTCACGTCGATGTATTCAGGATCTGTTTCAACCCACACCGCCGCAATCGGGAACTCCCCGTGCATCAAAAGACTGCGGTAGGCTTCGTTGACGGCTGCTTGAAGACTGCGATCTTGAATCCAGCGATTTTGCGCGAACAACCAAATGTTCTTAGCTGTTTTCGCAACATTGTGCGGGTCTGCAAATACGGCATAGGCCTTCACGTATTCACGAGAAGCCTCACCCACGAACAAGGGTTTGATTTCAAGAATTTGCTCGGCACGTTCTTTACGATCTTTGCAAGCGGGCCAAAAGTTCACAAGCTTGCTGTTTTCCTGAATACGGATTTCAACATCGTGATGAGCCAGTGCCATCGCTTTCAAAGTTGTTTTGATAGCTGTATGTTCTGCCGCATCTGATTTTAGGAATTTCAAACGAGCTGGCATGTTCTCAAACAGGTTTTCCATCAGCACTGTCGTGCCTTGAGAACCACCCACGCGATCGATCGGTTGTTTTTTGCCGTACTCGCTGATCAATTGATATGCTTGCTCATCACCTTCACGACGAGTTGTCAGAGTCATTTTACTGACGGAAGAAATACTCGCCAAAGCTTCCCCACGGAAGCCGAAGGTTTTTAATTTCCACAGATCATCTGATTTAGAAATTTTGCTGGTCGCAAAGCGATCCAAAGATTTCGGCAAGTCTTCTGGAGACATGCCCTTACCGTTATCGATCACTTTAACGATTCGTCCGCCATCATAGAACTCGACATGCACGCGAGTCGCGCCGGCATCGATAGAGTTTTCAACGAGTTCTTTAACAAGATGAGCAGGACGCTCAACCACCTCGCCAGCGGCAATTTGGTCGACAACTTCCGGAGATAAAACTTGAATAGACATGGGCAAAAACATGCCCTACGAAGCCCATTAAATCAACGAGGAGCACCGCGTTCCTAAAAGGCGCCAGGCGCCTTTTAGGGGAGCATCGCGCAATCTAGTATTGCGGTCGTGTGCACTCGCCGTTTTGTTGGCATTTTAGGATCATCATGCGGAGTTTTTGAGTTTCTTTTAGAGTCAAATCGAACTCATAAGTGAAACCCTTCGCCACCGCGCCTTGCGGGCCTACAGTGTAGAATGGAATATTTGTCGCAAATTGGTCTGCAGAGTATTTAAGACCGTCGTAAGACGTGAATTGCAATGCTGCTGGGTTCTTTTCGAGGTTCCAGAAGAAACGGTTCATTTGAGATTTCGCCTTCAAAAGAGCGCCATCCAAGTTTTTCCAGCACTTTACTTCGCCCAATAGAACGACTTTGCCCGTTGCACGCTCGATCACGATGGTATCAAGCTCACCCACCGTCAAACCACCTGTGCTGTATTCAACGTCACCTGTGATGATGAATTGGTCTTCTGGGTATGTCGCAGACAAACGAACACGCTCAAGTTCCTCACAAACAGCGCCATCTGGCTCGTAATTCACGCCTGTATTTTTAAGAGCTTCAAAGGCCGCACCGATATCGCCCGCGAACGCCAATTGAGAGAAAAGAAGAGAAACGACACCAACAAGATAGATAGATTTAAGCATGAAGGGCTTGTAACTTACGGCATCCCAGCTCGCCACCTTTGACGCGACGCTTTTGGCCCATTTTAATCAATCCCTAAAAATCAAGACCGACACTGATGGAATAGCCGAGGTACCCCTCTTTTTCCCAATAGTATTTGATATCAGGACGGATCGAGACACGTTGGATTCTGTAAGCAGCACCCACACTGAAAACCGCCCCCAACGTCATATCATCTGCCGAGAAAGCTTCAGTGCCAGGCAAACTAATATCAAAGTGCGAGTACTTCAACATCGGTCCAAAACCATAAAAGAAAATCAGGTCTTTGCCCTTAGGCAAAACCGTTTGAAATAAAAAATCCAAAATCACGATATAACCGCTGCCACTGCTCCCCGTGTAGTCTTGATAGTACGACGGCGCACCGGAGTGAAACAGGATATTGCTTTCGGTGTACATGTCGCCGGAAAACAGCGTGTTGTAACCGTGAAATTTCAATCCATAAAACATTGTCTGAGCATTGCGACGGGCACCCATTGTATCTTCGGCATAGTCGACAAAATCCAAGGACAAACCACGATAGCGAGTGGCAAAGAATGGCTTACGACCACGGCGAGAACTCTCTTCGGCCTCTTCTTCTTGATGAGCATCTTGAAGATCTTCCGCTTTGATCACGCCCGGTCTGATCTCTGCATCAGAAATCCAACCCGTCACACCTGGTTTTAAACGAATTTTATAGAAAGGACCTTTTTTGCCTTTAGAAATGGCAAAGACTTGGCCCTGTTTCAGCACCGTCATTACCGGTGCATCAAAATCAGGGTCTTTATAAATCTGCGCCTCATCCGCGATGACAGTCCCCTTTTGTGCTTGTGCCAGCACAACAGTTGGGATCAGACAAAGAGAGAAAAGCAACATCGCACGAGCGCGCATTCCGCGAGCTCGCAAGATGCTACTTAAAGCGCATAAGCCAAACACGCCAGAAGGCCTCAAGAACGATTTTTAGGGACATTTTACTTTGTCCCACACGACGGTCTTCAAACACGATCGGAGACTCTGCTCCCTTGAAGCCTTTTTTCATGGCTTTGTATTTCAATTCAATTTGGAAGCTGTAGCCATTGCTCTCGACAGAGGCAAGATCGATACCGATCAAAGTTTCTTTTTTCCAAGCATTGAACCCACCGGTCCAATCGTTCAACGGGAAACCCAAAATCATACGAGAATAAATCCCGCCACCGCGAGAGATGATCTTACGCATGATACCCCAATTGACCGTGCGACCGCCCTCGACATAACGAGAACCCACCGCGAAATCATTTTGCTTCAAGGTATTCAAAAGAGGTCCCAAATCTTCAGGACGGTGCGAGAAGTCTGCATCCATTTCAACAATGGCTTCATACCCTTGATCGATACCCCAACGGAAACCCGCGATATACGCCTTACCCAAACCTTGTTTGCCCGGGCGAGAAAGAAGATTCAATTGCGGGATAGATTTTTGCATTTCACGAACGATGCCGCCCGTACCATCTGGTGAATTGTCATCAACCACCAAGATATCAACGCCTAAATTTTGAGCAAGAACTGCAGGCACAATTGTCTGCACATTTTCTTTTTCATTGTATGTCGGAATAACGATCAGAGTTTTCATGCCCCTAAATTGGCATAAACCCAAGGCACTGGCAACAAATCCAGTGCGTCGAAAACAGATGAAAACGTCTTATTTTTTAGATAGAGCGTGAAACTAGCTTACCTTTGCCCTTCGACTCCAGCGCATCCACTTTTTTAGGAGTGATCGTCGGTAAATTCAAAGGCTTTGCTAACAAGTACTTAGGATCTTGCTTACGTACATCCAATTGAATTTTCACTTTGGCTGCAGCCGCATTTGGATCTTTAACATAAAGGATCGGATCAAATCCGCAGACTCTGCAAACCACCGACAAGCGCCAGCGAATTTGCACGAAAACTTCAGAAATAGCCAAGCACACGACGAACGCAATCATCACGCGAGGATCGTACTCCTGCCAGATTGCGAACATCACCACAATCGACGCCATCGCAGATGCGATAATATTCATAACCCCAATATTTTTCTTACGATAAATATTGCGTGGAGTTTTACAGAAGGCGCAGTAGCAGTTGTGTTTAGCTTTGAACATTTGAAACATATACCTAGTCTGCCAAAAACAAGGTCTAGATTGAAAGATCAATTTTTGAGAAATCACAAACCACTGCTAGAATCTGCTTATGACTAAATCAAAAACGATTCAATTGGCTCTGGTTTCCCTTTTTACAATTTACTCCCCTACAATGGTCTGGGCCGCTTCTAGCGCGGATTATCAGGAAGTCAGTTATGACGACTTGGTGAACGAACTCAGCCAAAAGAAATCGGCTTTCGATGAATCTCGTAAGTCTGCCGAAGGCCCTCAGTCACACATCGGTATTGGTTACTCTAATACCTTCACAAACATCTCTACTGGCGGCGAAACTTTCAACCGTCACACAAGTGGTGTGCAAATTTCTGCAGGTCGTGACTTGAGCTCTCGCCACCTTTACGGTGAAGCGATCTTTAGAAACTACGGCTCTACTGAAAACGGCGCTGAAGAATTCTCATTGCGCGAACTTGAAGCACGCCTTGGTTACACAAACAATATCGACGGCGTTTGGAACTACTCATTGAGCACAGGCTTGTCTGCTCGCATGATGAAATACTCTGACCCTACTCGCAACCTAAGCACTGATGACACGACTCCTTCGATTGTTGTCGGCAGCGGTATCTTCGCACAAATTCACCGCAATATTTCAGTAGGCGTTGAAGCAAGTGCTCGTACGGCGCTGGTTAACAAACCGTCCGATAAAGACTCTTTTGATTTCGCGTTTCGCTTGAACACTTCTCTGTAATTAGTAATACTGGGCGAGTGGATGATACACTCGCCTTTTTAATTACTTTCTTTGCTCTCCTTGTCACCTTGGCCATTCTGACCAACAGAGCTCGCGCCAAAAAGCACTACGATCAAGAACTACAACCTAACTGTCTTCTTACCAGATGGCCCTTGTTATTCGTCACAGGTCAGCGCAGTTTCTTTTATTTTTCTAATTACTGGAACATCTACCCTTCGTACCTTGCAGAACATGGTTACGAGGTTTTTCATTTACGTCTGCCATGGAGCAATCCCGGCTTGCGCAAAACTCGCCTGACTGAGTTTTTGAAATCCCAAGACGAAGCCAAACGAAAATTTCATATGATCGTCGACTCAGCCACTTTGCTTGAGGTCGATTCTGTCCTCAGGGAGCTCCGCCCCGATTGTGTGATGAGTGTCACTGAAATTGCCGATGCCAACCCGATAACTGATGGGATCTCGCTTAAAACCCCTGTTGTGCCTCAAGCGACCGTTGAAACAATGCGCTCCCAGAAGACCGGCAGCTTCTTTATCAAGTGGGCCTATGACCTGCATAGACTGCTGCTGTTCGGTCGCCCCTTGCCTTCATTGAGCACTTTGGGAGCCAGCAAAGCCACTCAACTGCAAAACAGCCGTCTGATCTTAGAGCGCGCTCAGTCTTTGGCGGAGATGGACCTGCGAGCGGATTAGTTCTGATTGCGAAGTGCTTGCTAAGAGCCTTTGGTCGTGATGCAATAGGCCTATGACAGACTATCGTGACGTAACACCAGGGCAAGAACCAAAACTGCAAACAGCTAAAGAAGTTTTCAATTACATCATTGATTTCCTTCGCCACCCGGTTCAAAAAATCAAAAGCCTTCCTGACTGGAAATGGTCTACGTTACTAATCACGATCATCGTTATTGCCATGATCTCGGGAGTGATCTCGGGCTTAGTTCCTCCGAATATTTACCGCATTGGTGCTGGGATTATCTTCGCCCCTTTCATCGCAGTGGTGATGACTTGGTTGGGAGGAGTGTTCATTTATTATTACTTCCAAGTTTTCGAAAAAAGAACGTGTTCGCTTCGTAAGATCTTTACTTTGATTTTATTCTCGAACATTCCGTTTTTTATATTTCAAGCGGGATCTGAATTGATTCCGCCGATCACTCTAGTTGGCTTCGCTTTCACTGCTTTGCTGATGGCTGTGGGCTTGACTGAAAACTTCGCGATGGAAAAACGCCGCTCTTTAAGACTGGTAACAATCCTTTTTGCGATCGTGTTTTTCCTGTGGCTTTACAACCGCATCGAAGTTGCAAGAATGTAGTTTTGCTTCTAACAAATTACGTTTTATTCAAAGCCCCTCGTCGGGGCTTTTTTTATTTCCCCCTCAAGCTTCGCGGACAACTTTGCCACTTCTACCTCCGCTCCGGTAACTGATTGCGTTACTTTTCATGCCGACGAGACTCCGTAGATTTATTAATGATACGATTTCCGGATGGAAGCTTTATCTATTCTGATTATATGTGCGCCGCTTTTCGCCTTGGGCGTGATTTATCTTTTACGTAATAAGCTCTCCGCAATATGGAGCCGCTGTCTTACCTTAACAGCACTAACACCTGTTTTTATTGTGGCAGCCGTTCTTTTGGTCGGCCTGTTTCGCAGCTCAAGCGGCGAACTCCCCGACGAAGACGCGGACTCATTGGGTTTAGGGATTCAATATTTCCTGATTCTTTTAACGTCGGGATTTGTCTATTTGCTTTCGTTGATCACCCTGCTGATCGGCCGCCAACAGCATTTTGAATTTATCAGACACCACTACCAACAGAACAAAACTCATCTCGCCAAAGTAGGCTTGGCAGTTGTAGTTCTGGCTACCATGTGGAGCCTGGGCACGGTGATTACCAAAGAGGCGGACCCTCAGTATCGCCTGCAAAAGTCAGCTGCTCAAGATATGGCGAAGGGCCACTGCGCGAAAGCCACAGAAAAGTATCAACAAGAAATCGAACTCTTTGAAGGCAAAGCCAGATCTTACGGACAATGGGCAAAGGCTTTCATTACTTGCTCTGACAAGAGCTTCAGAGATTCCGCTCAAGCCATTGAACTTGTCCAAAAGGCCACAGAGTTCGGGGATTTTGATAATGAGCTCGCAAAAATCGCGGTCTGCGCTTTCTCTGCGAACGGAAACTTTGATCGCGCTAGCAGAATTGCCCAAGATAATAATTTAGAACCGGCCAGCACTCTTCCGGAGCTACAAAAAAATTGCTATCGCTAGGGACACCGATCAGAATCACAGAAGTCCGCACAACCGCATCGGTTACTGAGTGCGTTATCCTGCGCCAATCCACCCCAAAAACGAAAAAAGCCATGGTCATCCCATGGCTTTTTATTTTCTAGCACATCGTCCTCAGAAACAGGACCTGGCACCTTTTAAGCGCGGCCTGTAGATCCGAAACCACCGGCACCACGCTCTGTCTCAGTTAGTTCCTGAGCCATTACGAAGTTTGCTTGGTAAACGGGAGCAACAACCAATTGAGCGCAGCGCTCCTGATCACCGATTGTCACAGCAGCATCACCCAAATTGATCACGATGATTTTAACTTCACCGCGGTAGTCAGCATCGATAGTTCCCGGCGTGTTCAAAACAGTCAGACCGTTTTTTGCAGCCCAACCACTACGTGGACGAGCTTGGATTTCAAAACCCATTGGAATTTCAAAGCTCAAACCTGTTGGGATCATCGCACGTTGACCTGGCTCCAAAACAACAGGGCCGTCAAGTTGTGCGCGAACATCAACGCCAGAAGCACCAGCAGATTGATAAGCTGGCAATTCACCTTTGAAGTTCTCAAGTGTTTTAATTTTTACAGTTACTTTATTCATAGTTCAAACCCCTCCCACCAGTCTTTGAGTTCATCAACACCAGTGCCCAGCAATACGCCAGATGTTTTATCGGTCTTAAGTTCGTTGCGGATATAGTCATTCACTGTATCCACCGTCACTTGATTGATTTCCTCAATCACAGATTCAACCGATCTGTATTCGCCGAATACCATTTCATTCACAGCCAAAGATGTCATGCGATTTTCAATATCGTCGGACCCCAGCAAAATGGAACCCTTCACTTGCGTCTTAAACATCTCAACATCCGCACGAGTCGCACCGTTCTTACGAACTTTTTGGAACTCTTTCGCGATCAGATCGCCGACTTTTTTGACGCTCTTAAGCTCAGAGGCGGCATAAATATTCAGCATTCCAGAATCAATGTTGGTATTCAGACTAGAGAAAATCGAATAAACCAAACCGCGCTTTTCACGCACGCTTTGATAAAGCTTTGAAGTCATGCCTCCACCCAACAAAGTATTCGTGATCACCGCTTCAAAGCGGTATTTGTCACGGAAACTTGCGGTTGGTAGACCCAAAAGCATATGCACTTGCTCGGATTGTTTCTCCATCACACGACGACGGCGCAACCAAGATGGTTTTTTACGCGTGTTTCGCAGTGTTGATTTGGATTTCTTACCCAAGTGCTTTTTTACACCCGTCATAAACTCATCATGATCCAGGCAACCTGCCGCACTCACGATGATGTTTTTGCCAGTGTAGTTCTTTTTATAATAATCCATCACTTGGTTTTGCTTCATCAAAGCGATCGAAGCCGGTGTCCCCAAAATAGGACGCCCCAAGGGATGTTTACCGTAAGCTTCATCATAAAGAACGTCATAAATAACGTCTTCATGAGAGTCCTCAGACATCGCGATCTCTTGCAGAATCACGCCTTTTTCAAGCGCGAATTCTTTTTTGACCAAATCCATATTGGAAACAAGGTCCGACAAAATGTCTAAAGCCTTTTCCCAATGATCTTTCAATACAAGCGCGTGATAGCACGTGTACTCACGAGTGGTATAAGCGTTCAGCTCCCCACCAACAGATTCCAAAGATTTTGCGATTTGATAAGTGTTGCGAGTCTTCGTGCCCTTGAACACCAAGTGCTCAAGCAAATGAGACATACCAGCGATAGCCGGAGTCTCGTCACGAGTCCCCGTCAAAACCCAGATACCGATAGAAACGGCACGGGACCCTGGATGAAACTCGCTCATCACTCGGATCCCGTTAGATAGTTCAGATTTCTTGAACAAATTTGCCATCTATTGTTGTTGCAACAAAGCCTTACGAGAAAGTTTCACGCGACCTGCACGGTCAACTTCAAGAACTTTCACGTCAATAGTTTCGCCCTCTTTAAGAACATCAGTTACGGCGCGAACGCGCTCGTTAGAGATCTCAGAGATGTGTAGCAAACCTTGAGTGTTCGGAAGGATTTCAACGAAAGCTCCGAATTCAGCGATTTTTACTACGCGGCCTTTATACGTTTTACCAACTTCAGCTTCAGCGATGATGTCGTTGATCATAGCCAATGCACGTTTAGTTGCTTCTGGATCAGCAGATGCAACGTGGATTGTACCATCGTCTTCGATTTCAATTTTAACGCCAGTAGCTTCAGTGATACCGCGGATAACTTTACCACCAGAACCGATAACTTCACGGATTTTGTCCGGACGGATTTTGATAGTCTCGATACGTGGAGCAAATTCAGAGATTTGACCACGAGGAGTTTTCATCACTTTTTCCATTTCGTTCAAGATGTGGATACGGCCGTCTTTAGCTTGAGACAACGCTTGTTCCATAACTTCGAAAGAAACAGAGTCAATTTTGATATCCATTTGAACCGCTGTGATGCCGTTTACAGTACCAGCAACTTTAAAGTCCATGTCACCCAAGTGATCTTCATCACCCAAGATGTCAGTCAATACAGCTACGCGGTCGCCTTCTTTGATAAGACCCATTGCTACACCCGCAACGTTGCCTTTAACAGGAACGCCGGCGTCAAGAAGAGCCATCAAACCAGAACATACAGTACCCATTGAAGAAGAACCGTTGGATTCCAAAACTTCAGATACGATACGGATTGTGTATGGGAATTTTTCGAAATCTGGAAGAACAGCTTTCAAAGCACGTTCAGCCAAGTTTCCGTGACCGATTTCACGACGAGAAGTACCGCTCATACGACCCACTTCACCTACAGAGTATGGAGGGAAGTTGTAGTGAAGCATGAACTTGCGTTTTTGCATACCCAACAATGAATCAACCATTTGTTCATCGTCACCAGTACCCAAAGTTACTGTACCCAATACTTGAGTCTCACCACGAGTGAAAAGACCAGAACCGTGAGCACGTGGCAAGATACCAACTTCGTTCGCAACCGGACGTACTGTCGTCGTGTTACGACCGTCGATACGAACTTTGCGATCCAAGATCATCGCACGAGCTTCTTTGTACTTAAGATCTTCGATAACTGTGTTCAAATCTTTTTTACGTTGTTTCAAAAGCTCTTTATCAGTGATTGTTGCCAACAAAGCTTTTTCAGCTTCAGTTGCAGCCGTTGCAGAAGCCGCATAACGATCTTGTTTTTCTTTGATCGCAAGAGCCGCAGCAATTTTAGGTTGCAAGAAAGCTTCAGCAGAAGCTTTGAATTCAGCATCAACAGCTGGCGGAGTGAATGCACGTTTAGCGATAGAACCCATTTTTTCACGCAATTCATCTTGCGCGTTCAAAAGAGGCATCAAAGCTTGGTGACCGAATTTCAATGCAGCCAAAGCGTCAGCTTCAGTGATGAATTTCGTTTCGCCTTCAACCATCAACAAACCATTGCGAGTACCCGCAACGATCATATCCATGTCTGATTTTTCCAACTGTTGTGGAGTTGGGTTAGCGATGAACTGACCATCAACGCGAGCGATTTGAACTGCTGCAGTTGGGCCATTGAATGGGATGTTAGATACGTGTAGAGCCGCAGAAGCACCAAGGCTTGCTAGGATCTCTAGAGGGAAAGAACCGTCTGCAGAAAGAACAGTCGCTACAACTTGAGTTTCATAGCGGTAGCCTTCTGGGAATGAAGGACGAATTGGACGGTCGATCAAACGAGCGATAAGAACCGCGTCGTTTGTTGGCTTTGCTTCACGTTTGAAGTAGCCACCTGGGATTTTACCAGTCGCATAGAATTTTTCGATGTATTCAACAGTTAGAGGGAAGAAATCTAGCTCAGATTGTTTTTTGCTAGATACAGCAGTTACGATAACCATGTTGTTACCGCTAGAAACAAGCACTGATCCGTCAGCTTGTTTTGCCATACGGCCTGCTTCGATTGTGATCTGTTTTCCACCTACAGAAGTAGTTACAGTCGTTTTCATTAAATCTCCTTATTTAGCGAAAATTCGTTTTCGCCATCCGTTTGTGGAAGCCATCTCAAAAATCATTCTGAGATCCGGTTACACTCGACTGCTCGGGAGTAACCACTCGCAAACTATCTTGTTTGCTGCGAAGTCAGCGGGATTTCTCAGCTGGCTTCCTGTTTTTTAAAGTTCGAAGGGGCTATTACGCCCCTTCATTAGTATCTTATTTAAGATGAGATTACTTACGGATATCAAGTTCTTTGATAAGAGTTTGATAAGCCTTAACGTCTTTGCGGTGCAAGTAATCCAAAAGCTTACGACGTTGGTTAACCAAAGTCACAAGACCACGACGACCGTGGAAATCTTTTTTGTGAGTTGTGAAGTGACCTGTAAGATCGTTGATACGTGCAGTGATCAACGCAACTTGTACTTGCGGTGAACCAGTATCAAGGCCTGCAGTTTTAAACTTGTTAACGATCTGTGCTTTTTGTTCTTTAGTGACTGCCATTAGCGTCTCCTGTTTTGGCGTTGCCGCCTGTTTTTAAACTCCCCGCCTTAGTCGTCATGGCTGTCGATCCTAGGCAGGTTTGGTAAGGTTCTATCTGCTCCCGCAAGCGGGGTCAAGTAGTGAAAATAATTAGTATTTAAAGACCCTTTTGAGGACGAATCCCCGGCCCGGCTCCAAGCCCACAATGGCCAGAAGTTTGCCCCCATCCAGAGCCAGAATCTGCACGTATTGGTCTTCTTCGGGCTTAAAAACGGCTATAAGCTGGCTACGGAGATCATGGCTGATCTGACCATTCCCTAAGAGGACCTGATCCTGCCCTTTCACTCGAAGGCGCTTTACCATCGGCAAAGCCGCATCCATCGCCACGAAAGCCCCTGAAAGAGTGTTCTTTTTTACACACTCCTCAATAGCTTCCAAGGTTTGCCCCTGCTCCAGATTATAGGGAGCAGAATAGGTTCTGCGCAGAGCACTCATCGCCGCGCCACATCCTAAAGCCTGCCCTAAAAGGTCGACCCAGGTGCGGATATAGCTTCCCTTGGAGCAGCGAAGATCGAACTCAGCCCAATCCTCCCCCATTCCTAGGAACTTAATATCCCAGAAGTTCATGACCTTTTTAGGGATCACGACGTCTTTATCCTGACGAGCGTATTCGTAAAGTTTTTTACCCTGAACCTTGATGGCCGAGTAAATCGGAACTTCGACTTCCATTTCGCCCTGAAGCTTCATCGCCTCTGCCAGCAAAACGGATTCGTTTAATTTCACAGGTTTTGTTTCCAGAACTTCGCCGGTCGTATCCAAAGTATCTGTGCGAATTCCAAACTGGATGCGCACGCGATAACCCTTGTCGCCTTCAAGAATGTATTGCGAAAGTTTCGTGGCTTCGTTGATCAAACAGGCCATCAAACCTGAAGCCATCGGATCCAAAGTGCCCGAATGCCCCACGGATTTTGTGCCCATAATACGGCGCAAACGAGAAACAACGTCATGACTGGAAATGCCTGACGGTTTATCAACCAGCAACAGTCCATCAAACGGAACGGGCTCACGCCTTGCCGGTCTACCCTCCTGCTGCGCAGGAGTAGATTTTGTATTTTCAGAATTATTCGTCATCAGATTCGGATTCGTTCTTAGGTTCTTTGGCTTTTCGTTCAGCCTCAAGATCAGAGATAATGCGTTCCACCTTCAAAACTTGTTCTGTTGCATGGTCTGCATAGAACTTCAGTTTCGGGCAGTAACGCATTTTCAATTCTTTACCGATATAATTTTGGATTTCAAAAGCGCGCTCTTGCAAAAGCTCAACAGCTTCATCTTGAGCCTCTTCAGACCCAAGAACACTGATATAAACTTTTGCAGCACGAAGGTCCGCTGGCATCTTAACTGCGGCTACCGTCACCAAACCTGGCAACGGCATTTTAAAGCCCTTAATAAGGAACTGAGCAATGGTCGCCTGAATTTGACGCTCTACTTGTGCGACTCTGCGTCCATCACCCACGTTCTTCATTAGATACCCAACTCTTTAGCTACTTCTTTTTTCACGAAAGCTTCCATCATATCGCCAACTTTAATGTCGTTGTAGTTTTCAATGCCGATACCGCACTCGTAGCCAGAAGCCACTTCTTTAGCATCGTCTTTGAAACGTTTAAGCGATGAGATTTTACCTTCGTAAATGATTTTATCTTCACGAAGAAGACGGATCGAATTGTTACGTTGAACTTTACCATCGATAACGAAGCAACCAGCGATAACGCCGATTTTCGGTACGTTGAATGTATTACGAACTTCCACACGACCCATAACTTCTTCAACCATGTCTGGAGTAAGAAGACCGGACATAGCGGCTTTCATTTGATCAATCAATTCGTACACGATTGAGTAAGTTCTGATGTCGACACCCAATTGTTTCGCTTTAGCTTGTGCGCCCAAGTCAGGACGTACGTTGAAGCCCAAAACGATACCTTTAGAAGTGTTCGCCAAAGTTACGTCATTCTCATTGATACCGCCGACAGCCGCGTGGATCACGCGAACTTTAACTTCCGGAGTAACAAGCTTAGAAAGCATTCCGTTGATAGCCTCAAGAGAACCATGAACGTCTGCTTTCAAGATGATCGCAAGCTCTTTCACATCGCCAGATTTAACTTTAGAGAAGATCTCGTCCAAAGACATTTTTTGAGAAGGAGTGTTCGCCGCTTTCGCTGCTTGCTCTTTTCTCAATGTAGACATCTCTTCAGCTGTTTTTTCATCTTTAACGATGTCGAACTTATCACCCGCAGCTGGAACCCCATCAAGACCAAGAACTTCCACTGGAAGACCTGGGCCTACAGATTCAACTTTTTGACCTTTATCATTCGTCAATGAACGAACGCGGCCTTTCATTGTACCTGCTACGATGTACTGACCGACTGAAACAGTTCCGTCTTTAACTAGAAGTGTTGCAACAGGTCCTTTGCCTTTTTCCATTTTCGCTTCGATCACAAGACCTGTGCCCGAACGTTTAGGATTGGCTTTCAATTCACCAACTTCAGCCAACAATTTGATTTGCTCAAGAAGCTCTTTCAAGCCTGTTTTCTTAAGTGCTGAAACTTCCACGAAGATCGTGTTACCACCCCATTCTTCTGGGACGATTTCAAGTTCAGTTAATTGTTGTTTGATACGGTCCGGATTTGCACCCGGTTTATCCATCTTATTCACAGCAACGATAATAGGTACGCCTGCTGCTTTAGCATGGTTAATAGATTCTTGCGTTTGCGGCATCATACCGTCATCCGCAGCTACCACGATAACCGCGATATCTGTCGCGTTCGCACCACGAGTACGCATTGCCGTGAAGGCTTCGTGACCCGGAGTATCTAGGAACGTGATCAAAGAACCGTCTTCAATTTTTACAGAGTATGCACCAATGTGCTGAGTGATACCGCCGGCCTCGCCTTTAGCAACGTCAGCATTACGGATAGCATCCAACAATGATGTCTTACCATGGTCAACGTGCCCCATGATTGTAACAACTGGTGGACGAGTGATTTTATCTGCATCCAAATCACCGAATGCAGTTTCAGACGCCACGTCTTCAGCTGTTTTGAATACGTTTTGTGCTTCCCAACCGAACTCAGGCACGATCAATGCGATCGTATCGAAATCCAAGTCTGTATTCATGTTCGCCATCACACCATTCGACATCAAAACTTTAACCAATTGCGGAGCTTTCAAGCCCATCGCCATTGCCAAGTCTGTCAACTTCATGGAGTTGTTAACTTTCACGACACGTTTATGAGCCGCGGCTGTAGTGATCTGAGTCTTTTGGCCTTGCTCCATAACAGTCTTCTTCTTTTTAGGTTGGAAGACCATCTCACGTTTACGGAAATCAACAGCGTTGAAGCTCTTAATTTCTTCTTCTTTTTCTTTCTCACGTGCACTTGGACCTGCGTTAAACGCAGGAGCCGGAGTCGGAGCTCCGAAACGCTTACGCTTATCGAAGTCCTTATTGTGATGGTGATCCGCGCCACCTTCTGGTGGCAATTCTGGCGGAGCTTGTTGAGCTACGAAACCAGGACGGATATTACGTGTCGGCGCGCCACCAGCAGGACGGTTGAAACCACCTGGGCGAGGGCCTGTGAAAGAAGCACTTGCACCACCACCTGAACGAGGCTGGAATCCACCTTGTGGACGATCACCTTGTGGGCGCTGTGGAGCTTGTGTCTGAACGCGGGAAAGATCCATACGTCCAATGATATTTCTTTTTGGCGCAGAAGCCGGAGTTGAAGAACTTGCGACACCGCTTGTTCCCACCACAACTTCTTTTTTGCGAGCTTGCACTGGAGCTGCTGGAGTTGGAGCCGCCGCAACCGGCGCTGGAGCTTCTGTTTTTGCAGGAGCTGCAGGTGCTTCAACTTTTGCTTCAACTACTGGTGCTGCCGGAGCCGCTGGAGTTGGTTCTGGTTTCGCAACAAGCTTTTCTTCCACCACAGCAGGAGTTGGCTCAACAGCCTCCTCTTTAGCCGCTGCTGGCTTCTTAACTACAACACGAGTTGTTTTTGGAGCTTCAACTTCTGCTTCCTCATCAACTTCGGGCTTAGAGATTACTTTTGCTTTCGCTTCAACCGGAGCCGCTTCTTCTTTCGTCTTACGACGAATTACTTTTGCGGGTGCAGGCGCAGCAGCTGCTTCAGCCTCTGCAGCGGCAGCTGCTTTCTTAGCTGGCGCTTTACGAGTTGCTGCTTTTTTGGGTTTCGCTTCCTCAGCGGGCTTATCGCCACCACCCAACTTAATTTTAATCTGCTCAAGAACTTGCGGTTCCAATTCCGCCATATGGCTCTTAATAGGCAAGTTCCATTCACGGATCTTGTCCATCAAAGCCAGCGGGGTCATCCCGATTTCTTTCGCAAATTCAAAAACTTTTGGATTACTCACTCAGTCTCCCTGTGTAGTAACTGTAACTTTAAACTTAAAATCTATTCTTCTTCAGCTTCTTGAGAGTTCAATTTCTGCAACTCTTGCTTCAACAAAGCATCGGCTTGAGCTTTCGCAGAACCGCCGCCAACTTTGCTGTCTTTAGCAGCAGATGGAGCTGTTGGAACCGGAGTACCTTCAGCTTCGTACTTCTTAAGCAAAGCTTTCGCTTCGTTAGAAAGTTTTTCTGCCTTTTCTGGATCATCGTAACCTGGGATCGTCATCAACTCTTGAACTGCTGCTTGCGCTACAGATTGGAATGAACCGAAGCCAGATTGGAAGATGTTTTGTGCCATAGTTTCGTTCATGCCTGGGATCAACATCAAATTGAAGATCGACTCAGCTGTACGAGAAGCCGCTGAAGATTCAGAAATGATATCCAATTTCCAAGTCGTCAATTTAGCTGCCAAGCGAACGTTTTGACCACGTTTACCGATTGCCAAAGACAATTGAGAATCTGGAACAACGATTTCCATCTCACGATTTGTATCATCAAGGAATACGCGAGAAATTTCAGCCGGAGCCAAAGCGTTTACCGCGAAACGAGTGATATCTTCGTCCCAAGGAACGATATCGATTTTTTCACCACGAAGTTCTTGTACGATGTTTTGTACACGAGAACCCTTCATACCAACGCAAGCACCTACTGGATCAACAGTTTGGTCGTTAGAACGAACTGCGATTTTAGCACGTTGACCTGGCTCACGAGCCGCAGCCATGATTTCAACTACGCCGTCGTAAATTTCTGGAACTTCCATTTCGAAAAGTTTCATCAAATAACGTTCATCAGCGCGAGACATGATGATTTGTGGACCACGAGTTGTTTGACGAACTTCAGACAAGTAACCTTGAATACGGTCACCTGGTTTGTATTGTTCGCCAGGGATTTGTTCACGAGGTGGGATGTACGCTTCAGTACGACCCAAATCGACAACAATCGCGCCTTTTTCAACACGACGAGCGATACCAGAAGCGATTTCGCCTTTGCGCTCTTCGAATTCTGTAAAGATGATGGAGCGTTCTGCATCACGCACTTTTTGCATGATGATTTGTTTCGCAGTTTGAGCTGCGATACGGCCCAAATCAGAAGCTTCCAATTTGATACCGATAGAATCGTCCATTTGAACGTTTGGATCTAGTTTAACAGCGTCGTCGTAAGGAATTTCAACTTCCTCATCTACGAATTTTTCGCGAGGAACGACTTCTTTGAACTCGAACAATTCAACTTCGCCAGTTTCTTCATTGTAAGCGGCTTCGATTTCACGGTAAGTACCGTATTTTTTACGAGCTGCTACAAGCATACCTTGAGTGATCGCTTCAATAACGATTTGCTTATCGATACCTTTGTCTTTACCGACTTGTTCAATCACTTTCGAAAGATCTGAAAATACATTTTCAGCCATGGCTTATCCTCTCTACTACTTTTTTTGACCTTTATTAATTTCAAACAAAACTTTAGCTTTTTCGATCATGCCGTACGGGATTTTAATCTCGACGTCCTTGACCACGAATCGCACAGCTTGATCGTCAGCGGATTCAATAACTTCCTCGACGGTTTTAGCGGCTTTCCATTTTTTATCTGTCACGCCCATGCTTTCTAAAGACTTAGACGTTTTCAGATACACTTTCTTACCCACTGCTTTTTGGAAGTGCCATGGTTTTACCAAGTGGCGTTCCAAACCTGGGCTTGAAACTTCCAAGGCATAAGCTGCACCCGGAATGATTTCCTCATCCTTTTCCAAAACCTCATTGAAGGATTTAGAAACGTTTGAGCAATCTTCCAAGCTGATTCCGCCCTCAGCCTCTGTATCAATAAACAGACGCAAAGTACGACCTTTACCCATCCCTACGAATTCAATATCGTAAAGTAGGCAGCCATTTTTTTCGGCAGCATCACTTGCGATTTTTTCAACTTGATCTAACCAAGAGGGTCTCTCAGACATCTCTTCACTTCCTTATAACTTCAGCCACTCCCCCGCCCAGACGGTGGTTTCAGCTTACTAATGAAGTGACTCCTGCTTAAAGCTGTTGGGAAATATCCAACGAAGCCTGCAGCGTGTACCGGCTCAAACGCTTAAAGCGTATCTGGCTGGCACATCCCGTTTGTCCGAGAACTCAAAAAGAATTCAGTGGCAAAAAAAAATGGGCCTGTTGGGCCCATCGAACGTCCTTAAACTAGCAAAAAAATCGAATAGGTGCAAGGACTTATCTGGTCGTTCGCCTTGCTCTAGGGACAGGTATACAAAAGTGCTGTGGCCCCATCCTTATAATAGCGCGGGCGGCGACCGGTGAGCTTAAACCCGAGTTTTTCATAGAGATTTTGCGCCGAGTGATTGCTTTCATGCACCTCCAGCCACAGCTCTCTATTTTGACCCTTTGCGTTAATCATGTGATTAATCAGCTTCTCCATAAGGCCACGACGCTGAAATCGCGGATGAGTCGCGACCAAAGAGATCTCCCAGACATCAGGCATTTCCCGATAAAGAACAAATCCAGCCAACTCCTCGCCCTCAAAAATCCCGACGGCCTCCGCCGTAGCCATCTCGGCTCCGAGCAAATCTGCTGGCCAATAAAACTGGGCGAGCATTTCGCCCGACTGTTGATGAATGGCTTCCACCAACTCCCGCATCGCTGTTTTATGAGGACTGTACAGAGACTCGATTTTCATAAAGGCCTAGATAAAGTTTCGAACCTTGTATTTACGCTTCATCAGCTCGAACCACGCTCGCAAGCGATCCTCTAACTGTTGTTGAGCAAGGAAACCCTTGATGTTGTCACGGATGTCTTTGAAGGCTGTGCTGCCAAATTTCACGCGATTTTTTTGATAGTACTCAAGAGCATCAAAGTCAGAAATGATTCCGGCCATGGACGTGGTTTTAAAGCGAATGAAGCTTTTCGCCACAAGTTTGCGAGAGGTGAATTTCTTGACCTCAGCCGTCGTGGGCTGAAGTTGATTCCAATAGGTTTTTCCCGCGGAAGCCTTTTCAACTTTAGCCAAAGCCTCGCTCAGATCGCCCTCGGCAACTGTTCCGACGTTAAAGCTTTCCGCCTCCATCGCAACCACGGCTTCCAACAAAACAGCCGTCACATGAGAACGAAACTCTTTTGCCCCCGGAGCTGTCTCTGCCAATGCGTTCCCCTTTTTATCCTTGGGAGGATAAAGGATTCCATCGATAGCCGTGGTGATTTGCACCTCGCGACTGGTGATAATGTAATCCGCCACTTGGCCTACGGTTTCAGAAACGACCGTTGCCGCAAAAACTGGGCTGGAGATGAAAAGAGATAAAAGCAAGATGCGCATGGGACTATTCTAGAAACAAAAAAACCGACTGTAAAGTCGGTTGATTGAAGTCCTTCCTTTGGAAGGATTTGGTGCGGGTGGAGGGACTTGAACCCCCATGCTTTCGCGGAAGATTTTGAATCTTCTGTGTCTACCATTTCACCACACCCGCAGTGAGGTGATCTTTTTAATATTAGAAGGCCCTGATCCTCAACATCTTTTTTCTAAAAGGCTTATTTTTCTGCGTTTTTGCCCGCTTTTTAAGCCGACTTGGCGCTATAGGCCAAAGTGACCCCAGTTTGAAAGAAGTTCAGGAAGCGTTCTAAGAGTTGTCACTTCTTTATGCAAGGACACGAAACACCCCAGAAAACTTAGGACAACTAACCCCTAATATATCAATAACTTACACGGTAGGGACGAATCTCGGCCAAGTTGGCATCGGCCTTGCTCTAGTGGCTATCGATTAAAAAAGGTTTTCAAAACCACACTGAGGAGACTTTATGAAAAAGTATATCTATATCCTTGCGGCTTTGAGCATGGCGCCGGTATTCGCGTTGGCTCAGGGTCTTGATAGCGAGGTTGATGCTGAATTGGATGCTATGTATTCCAAGCAAGCTCCAACTCAAGCTGTTGGCACTAACACAACTGTTTTACCTGCGGCAGCGCAAGGTGAAGTACAGTCTGTGAAGCCACAGCCTATCTATATTATTAACTCTCCAGCTCAAGCAGCGCAGGCATCTGCAGCTACTCAGCAGGTTCAAAAACAGCCTACAACTGTTATTGAAGCATCTCCATTGGCAGAGTCTCGTGCGGAAGCAATCCGTAAGAGCCGTCAAGATGCTGAGGTTCAAACTGAACAAAAAATCGTAGAAAAACTTGAGCAATCTCGTATGGAAGACGAAAAACGTCGTGCTGACGTTTTGTTCGGTGATAAATTTAACAACCTAAATCAACAACAACAGGTTCCAGTTCAGCAACCAGTTGCAGCTCCAGTAGTTGTGGCTCCAGTGGCGGCTCCGGCTCCAGTTATTATTGAAAAACAAGTTCAAGACGATTCAGCGACTCGTGAGTTGATCCGTCAAGAAATGGCTGCTTCTTTGGAAAAGAACAAACCAGAAGAACCAATCCGTAGCAAATACGTTTCTGGTTTGATCGGTCTTGGTGACTATCCAGATGTTTCTAATGTTAAAGGTAACTACTCTCTGGGTGTTGCGTTCGGTAACAAAGTTGATGGTTTCATCATCGAAGGTTCATTCCTTTACTCGAACTACACAGTTGAGCAAGGTAACTGGATTACTTACCCATATGGTTATAACAATAACGTAGACGTGAACCAATACACTGGTGCGTTGGCTGCAAAGATCCAATTCTTTGACGGTATCGTTAAGCCAGTAATCGGTGCTTTGGCTGCTTACTCATACAGAACGTATGAAATGAAAAACAACAGCTGGGCATACGCTTACAACAACAAATCTGAGGCGAATTCTCACGCAGTAGATTTGGGTGCCTTGGTTGGTGCGGATTTGGAATTCTCTCCGAAATACTCTATCGGTTTGGATTTCAGATATATGTGGAATCTTTCCAACCGTATTAACTACGATAACAACAACAGCTATCAGTCATACCAAAATCAGGTTATGAACTATAACCCGATCGAAAAACTGCAATACTATGTAATGACAGTTTCTGGTCGCATGAATTTCTAATTGTTCCCGATCCCGTATCTCTCAGTGGTAGCGGAGCTCTGTAATGGAGCTCCGCTTTTTTTTGGGAAATCCCCTTGTTGGAGTCATTCCGGTTCAGTTTGAGACAAGGAAACAAGACTTAGACCTTTGTTTGCTTTTAGTTTTCAAAATGACGTGGCTTAATAAGGTATGCGATTAAGAACTATGACTAGACTACTACTTACAGGGACGATCGGCTTGGCACTTTTGGCGCCTTTAAGCTGTGGTAAGAGCTATAACTCCTCCGTGGATGATGCGGATACTTATGGTGAAGGTGGCGGCGGTTCTCCGCAGTTCCAAGCGGCGCAAGCGGTTCTTCGTGATAAGTGTGCGACTTGCCATACTCAGGCGAGTCACCCTGCTTGGGCAAATATCTCCGAGTCTCAATTCGTGTCTCGTGGACTTGTGACGGCGGGCAGTCTTTCTGGTTCGATTCTTTATACAAAGATCACCGGCAACAGCGTCGGCGGCGGAAATATGCCACCAAGCGGAGGTACTCTTTCTGTGACAGAAATGCAGGCCCTCGAAACTTGGATCTTAAATATGTAATAAAAAAGCCCACTGGAAAGTGGGCTTTTTCTTTTTCGGCTTTATTAAAACCTACATTCTGTAAGCAAGACCTAAACGCCAGTACATCGTTTCGTCTTTATAGACCGATCCAAAGCTTTGCATAAACTCTAGCGAGTTACTGATGCGCGCACGTAAATCAACGAAACCACCTGTGATCATTTTAGAACCGGATTGTACTGTGTACTCTCCAGAATCACCCGTTGGCCAGTCTGCATTCTTGATATAACTGGATAAAGAAAAACCCATGTCCACTTTCGGTCCAAAACGCCAGAACACACGCGGAGAAATACGCAGAGTCGTCCAAGGAACACGTGCTTGGAAGTATTTTAGACCGACGTTTTTATCACCGCCGATGGCGCTACCAGAAGCAAAACCGCCACCGATACCCCAACCCCACTTTGGATAATAAAAGTTCTTTTCAAAACCCAATCCAAATCCATAGTAAGTGGCCTTGTAATCAGTAGCTCCTGAAGCACTTGATACGGAAAGCTTTTCAACCCAAGAATTGTACTCTACAGAGATCAGAGATTTCTCGATCGCTGTTACGGATTTTGCGGCACGTGGTTTAGCCGTACTTGCATTTTGCGCCAACGCTGCGGAAGTCGAAAGCACCAACATCAAAGTTATAATCGCTTTATTCATGCTCGCTCCTACAATGAAAGATGCAGCTGAGTCTGCAATTGCCAAGTGTCAGTGTTAACGCTTTCATCCGTCAGACGACGAAGATTGGTAAATCCAGCACGGAACTCCATGCGCGGCATAGGGAATGCCAAAAGACCGAAAGACCACTTAAACTCATCCGGAGATTCTGATGACAACGTGGCATTGAAATACTCGATCTGGCTCAAGATATTGTAGCCCCGAGTGATGCCGTACAAACTTTGTAGCATCAAGTACCCGCCGACTTTATCGCTAGGATTAGAAAATGGACTGTCCTTGATAAAACCAAGCTCCGTCAGCAAACTGTCGCCTTTTTCAAAGCCCAATTTTTGGTGAACTTCGAAACGAGTTTTTTCGATGTATTCATTTTTGGATTGCATGACTGCGAAACCGACGCGATTTTTATCAGCTACGTCGAATTCCATCATCACTGACGCACCTTTTTGGCGAACGTCCTCGTCCTCTTGGATCATATTACCCATGAACAGGTCACCGGTGATTTCCCAGTTGTCGCCGTAGTACTGCATGATCAAACTGTGAGCTTGGTCATTCTGTGCAACGTCCGTGGCATTTCTAGAATAAGCGGTATGGTCGGCAGTACGGATACCAAAGACCTTATCCATCAACCCCACATAAGTATAAAATTTCTTATTCACCTGCCAGCGGAAGTAATGCTCGCGGGAAATCATGTTTTTATTTTCTGGATCGTCAGCATTTGCACGCGACGCGGGAGTGGGTTGATAACCACCAGACAACATAAATAGGTATTTTGCAGAGCGATCCAATTGGATAGCGACGCTCGCATCGGCTTGCATCGTGATGTATTTGGAAATGACCGCAGGGCCGCCCGGGTTCTGTTGGAAGTACAAACCACGGTACTTGATGCCTGGACGAATCCACCATGGCAATTGCGTTGTCCCTAGAAATCCGGATTTTGCACCGATCTCTTCTTCTGTCAGCTTGTCGTTATAGATTGCACGTGAAGCAATCTCAGTTGCGAACAAAGCGCGACCGTAATCAGTCAAAGCACCATTCCCTTGGCCATTGTAGTGGCAAGTGATGCATGTGTTGTATCCATAAGAAATAAAATCAGGATAGGCCTGGCTTGATTCAGGAAATAAAATTCCTGCGACTAGCAAAAAGGGAAGAAGTAAAATCACGCTGCAACCTCATTTGATGGACAAGACTCAAGACTTAATACGCATTAAGTCTATGGGTCTCGCCCCCGAGGCGCAAATCAAAAGCTACCAAATGCAGTTAGTTATTTTGCGGCGCTCCCTATTGAGGAGTGCCTGTATTAATCCAAACATCTACTAGTGCACGTGGATATTCACCTAGCATACCACTCGTAGGCATAACTCCGCCGACACCGTTCATACGAGAACGAATGTTACCAGCAGCAGCTCTCGCTTGGGCATAATCCTGCAAGTTCAATCCGCCCAGACTGTAACCAGTACGGTGACAGCTGAAGCAGTTTTGTGCAAACACACCACCCGTCGCCGCCAACTGAGTATAAGTCATCGTTGTTGGAGTCGCACTTGGAGACGCCGTTGCTGTCGCCGTTGGAGTCGGCGATGGAGCCGTAGCCGTCGTGGATTTCAAAACTTCAAATTGCAGACCGATTCTATCACCCGATACCGGAGTCGTTGCGAAAATCGCATTCGCTGTGCCCGGAGACAGATTTGTTGAAGTCGTCGTCGCAATAACAGCACTTACGTTTTGGTAAGTTGTAGCTTCTTCAGCCAAAATACCATTCACGATAAGACCAATGTTTTTAACTTCGTAACTACCAGAAGAAACGTTTTTCAAACGTAAAGATGGATTTCTAAATTCGTAACCTACGATAGCACCAGATACCACAGAACGGCGAACTTCAATCGTTGCAGTCAATGGGTTTGCTGGTTGGCCAAGGGCCAAGTCAAATGTCACAGTTTGGAAGTTTGTTGTTGTGTAAGCAGCGGCAGGGATCGCCATCATTGAAGACTTAGCTTTCCAGGAAACTGCTGGAGCAGAACCGTTCTCTACTAAACAGTCAGCGTACTTATCTTGAGCCGTTGACCAGTAACCGTTGATTTCGTTAATGCGTGCTTGGTTTTGGGAACCTGTGTAAGGTGGTTTATGAGCAGCATTCACTGCTTGAGCAGAAATTTTTGCAGCGCCTACTGATGCGAATGAAACATAGGAAGCCTTCACATCAGAGGAACCGAAGACACCTAAACCGATACCATCTGGTACGTGACAACCGCCGCAAGTCTGCGACAAGAATGGATGGAATGTAGAAGCGTAAACTTTGACAATGGCCTCTTCACAAGTTTCACCGCCGGAAGTTGAAAACTCAACACTCCCGCCTGAAATCGAGCCCAGATTCATCGTAGTAAAGCCCTCACCGCAGTTGTTGAATGCAACAACTGTGATCATGGCACCGATGGCCCATAGTGTTTTTTGAACAAATTTAGAGTTTCCCAATCACATCCCCCAAGTACACAGAGTCAACGTACAACGGGCCGTTCTCACTCCCCCGAGCGAACGGCCTTACAGGTTTTAGGCAACCTTAATTACCTGAGAAAGCTGGCTCGTATCTAGGATACGACCACCTACTCTGTCGAACAAGTCCATACGTTTATTTGCTTGGCACCAGTTCGCAAAAACTGCTGCGGCAATTGCTTCAGGATTCGAACCGGCAAAGAATGTCGGATCAGAAGCCTGATTGTCATTGAATTGACCTACTTGGAAGTCACTTGTTGCTGGACGACCTTTTGGATCGTAGTAGAACAAGTAAGCAACACCGTGACCGCGGTCACCGGCCCAACCCGCTGCGCGGTTGTCAGACGCATCACTATAAACTGAGCCGTCGGAAACAACCAAAACCATGATTGGTTTTTGCAGAACGTTCGCACTCTCAAGAATACGACCGACTTCGTTACCAGCATCCAAGTCTCTATTATCACCCGATGTACGAGTGCCGTCATGGTAGTCATAACCACCAAGTTCGATATTTGAAGAACCCGCTTGACCAAGAAGCGTGTTGTAAACCATCGCACCAAACAACAATTCGCGGTTGGTATTTGCAGTGTTGTTATTAACACCCCAAACGTTGGCGAATTGAGTGTTCGAACGAGGATCCACCGTGGAAGCACCTTGTGCCATCACGTCGACGTTTTTAATACCCGCACAGTCCAAAACTGTTTTCACAGTTTGACCGCCGTCGATCGAAGCAATTTTACGAGTTTGTGACTCAGTAAGATTGCTCATTAGTTTCACCAATGAATTCTTTTGAGAGTTGTTAAGTGCCGTATTCAACGAAGCACTGTAACCAATAGAAGTTAGCAACGAAGTATAGTTACGAACAACCAATGGCGCCGGAGGTGCAGCAAAGCCCGCTGATTGATTCATACCTGTGCGTGTACCACGGTTACCCATGTTTGGAAGATTCGCACCTACCAAGCCGGCCTTCGTGATCGCACCTGATACGTCAAATTTGTTTTGATTCGTATCATTTTGAGAATCGACGCAGAAGCCGATGAAGGCTGTTTTAGCCATCGTCGTCGCTGTTGCGCGCGCTTTAATGCCCGTTAGGAACTTACTGATGCCATCACCTGCAAACGGCGCATTACCGAAAGCACGCTCGATAGGTACTTGGTTATTACCTAGACCTAGCTTGTTGTAAGTAGCCAAACGCTCGCGTTTGGCATTCATTGGCACGTAGTTGGCTGCCATCGCGGCACCACCACTTAAATTCACCGTTACGAATGGAATCAATGATTCAGGAGTTGGGCAATCCGCTGCATGAGCTTTATTACCAAACATCAAGGACACCCAGTTTGGTACGAACATGTTCGCAGCAAATGGAATAATACCAGCGGAAAGGAAGTCACGGCGGCTTACGGGTTTTTTATGCCCAGTTAAAGCCCACATTGGGATATCTTTTTTATCTTTAGCCATATTCTCCCCCCAGAGAACTAAACAATCAAAAAAACAAAATAAACTTAGTATGTAATGGCATCGAGGCTCGAAAGCATCGCTGCACAAGTCGACAACATTAAGTTGTTAGTCGACGCAGCCTGAGTGCGGACGTTCGCCGCCAAGGCTGTGATAAATTCACCTTTATAAGCTTGCAACGCGGCTAGCTCTGCTGCTGTCTCGTTACGGCCCCAGTAAGAGCGAGCCATACCGCGAACGCTTGCATTGAACTGAGCATCAGTTACTGATGATACGCCCGTCGCAAAGTTCACACTTCCGAAGAACGATCTGTCGCCAGCGGCCTGAGCTTTTTCAGTCGTCAAAACTGAATTGCACACTTCACCTGCCAAGCTCGTTGCACTTAACATCAACGGACCATTCGCCATACTCAAGTCATTACCACCCGCCAGGGCACCGTAACGATTTGTGTATTCATTCGAAAGAGCCGTGCTGATATTCGTTACGTTTGCAACACGAGTCATTGAAGCAAAAGTTTGCTCCGCAGACAAAAGTGCATACGGAATACCCAGCTTTTCTGAATCTGTTTCTGGCTCAACAACTGCTGAACCCGTAGTCGAAGACATATTTGTACTGCCAGCGATATCACCATAGCGACCGCAGTTATTAAAACTGACTGTCACGATGAACATGGAAGGCAGAACATAAAATAGTATTTTAATATATTTTTTATTCATAACTCCCCCAATTATCCCAAGCACTCTGCTCTAGTAGCTGTTGTTTCGAACAGTTTCTTAAGCTTGTAACCGGACTTTTCGAAATCATCGCCCCACTCTTTAAGTTTTTGGGCATCAGTCACCGGATCCAGAGTTCTGCGGCAAACTGTTTCGAAAACTTGTTTCGCCATACATTGACTGAAACGACGAGAGTTAGAAACCACTGTACCGAAGTCTTTCACACCAGTACCGCCTGAAGCAGCTCCGCGCCATTCAAAGAAATTCGCATTCTTTTCGCGGATCGCATTGTTCAAGAACGAACTGTCTGTCATCACATAACCAGATGGGAATACTGTGTTGTTGCGGTTCATTTTATTCACAACACCTGTCGTTGTATTCGCATTGATATTGTAATCGTTGTTATTACCAGTGCGTGGATTTACGTCAGAGTGTTTGATACCTAGTGGAGTATCACCCACATCCCATTTCGCAAAAGCACCACGGAAACCGTCCATCACTGTATGACAGCCCTTACAAGAAGTAAGGAACTTCATATGGTCGCCACCTGGGAAACGGTCGATATCGCGACCGATACGCAAGTCAGACGCACCTGTATCTGCCCAGTCTTGCAAAGGCACACACATGAATTCACGGAAAGTATATTCAACCAAACGACGGTTCGTACCCATCAATGCATGCGCACTCATGAAAGCACGAGACGTCAAGACACCAGCTGGATCGGGATTGTTTGCCGACGCTGTTGCACTTGTCGCAATTTGCTGGTTCGCAACGCGAACCAGGTTTCTTGCCAAGTTCACACGCTGTGTTTCTAAATCAAGATAGTGATTGTTCGAGATCAATAGATCTGGAACAAGGCTTCCACGTACGTTGGCAAGATTCGTATTGCCGCGGTAATAGAAGTTACCCGTCAATAACTCGCGAGCATCTCTGTCGTCACGAGTCACCCCAATGAATGATGTAACCATGTCATTGAGTTCTGTCTTAATTGTTTCATCACGAGTTGAAAGCTTCAAAGCCCACAACTTAACTGTGATGTTAAGGAAGTTGTCGTCAGCAGTAGCAATCTCTGCTGCTTGTGCAACTTGTCCTCTGTTTAACAAAGTCACCATCTGCGCAATTGTAGGGCTATCAGCCGGAAGTTTCGTACCAGTCAGACGTTCATAAAGCTTTCGTGCTCTTTGCTCCATTGCGGAAGGATCATTCGCTGAAAGAACCGGCTTAACTTGCGCATGCGCAACGTTCGCTATGGTCCCATTCATTCCTAATATGAAAAGTGGTAATACTAAGAATCGCATTTCGCCCCCCCAGGCCTTATCGACAATTTTCACGCACAAATGACAGTTAAACGATAAAAAACTCTTGCAATCTCAACTTGATACTGCAGAACTTTTTGCCGAATGGGGTTTTTTGACTAAGAGATCTTCACTCCAGTGCTTTGACTCCATATTTTCACTCTGAAATCACTGGAACTTCGTCATATTTCCACGGAAGATTTTGGACAATTTCCAGCAGATTCCAGAGGAGAATTAGCGCGGATACTTATCCATGGGCTGAGTGCCTGGAAAGAACGGATCAATGTTTAGTTGTTGTTGTTCTCGAGGAGAAGGACGATTGATTTTATCGATTTCTCGAATGACAGCAGAGGCCCATCGCGTTCCTGCGGCGACCTGATATTCGATGCCGCCCTTGCCTTTATACTTGGAAAACTGAGAGCTATCGACAAAGTCACAGCGATTTTTCGTGACCCACTTCTTGAGCAACTTCACACCTTCAGAATAATTACTCGCATAAGGTTCCTTTTTTATCTGCGGAGGTCCGATCCAGATACATTTGCTGCGTGCCTTTTCAACTTCGAGGAGGATTTTTTCGACTGAAGATTCTTCGTCTTTAAGAAACCTTGAACTCTTTAACATGTAAGTTCCCAAAACAATCACCGTCAAATCTGGATCTGCCTTCGCGATCTCTTCATATATAGAGCGCGACTTCACCTCGGCGGATTCCTTCTCCTGATTATTTATATCTCGCTGCCAGAATCCACAATTTGCCTTCTCGAAAGAGGTCCTGACTCCAATCCAATTTGCGGGAGTAGACCCACATTCTCCTATGGAATTTACCTCGACCGCGATGGTTCGAAGGTACGCATCCAACGCATTTCCGAAACTTCCCGCAACGTGATCATCCCCGATCATCAGCACACTTTCATACAAAGGCGGTGCTGGTGAAGATGCATTTGCAGAGAATGACGTCATCAGAAATATTGAAAGACCCAAAGTGAAGTTCATCATGTCCTTAATCATGAACCGCCTGTTTTTCAGAGTAAATTTGAAGTTCAACACTGGATCTTCGACAGAAGTCGCCCTGTTTTGCTGGCTGTATTGTTAGCTGTCATCTTGCTTAATACTCCAGAGCAATAAGAATAAAGGAATGAGGTTTTTTATTTACTTCATCTCCCTCTTTCTGGCGTCAACCGCGATCTTTGCGCAACCTCCGCGCGAGGCTGCCGTCAATATTATCACCTATTGGCCAACGGGATTTCGTGTGGACGATAGCGAACAAGGTCTGCGCGTGCGCCGACTTTTAGATAAAATAAAAAACCTTAGCATCGACACCGTTATTTTTAACTTCAGAGCGAAAATGGTTGGGGGCTATAGCAATGACGTGACCTCCGTCGTCCCGCCAGAGGAACAGCGTGAAGAAGAACACCACCTCGAAGCAACAATTCATTATGCTAAATCAATTGGACTCAAAGTTGCTTTTCGCCCGATTCTTCTAGTGGTCGGCCCCCATGGTGAATTCCCCTACACTGATGAGGCGGGCATTACTTGGTGGCATGGAGTGATCCACCCTTCTCAACCGGAAAAATGGTTCGATAGTTTTTATCAATACCATGAGAGGTATTTGAAAATCGCCGCGCGCTCCGATGCTGCTTGGTACTCTCTGGGAGCCGAAATGCATTCTCTAACATCTGGATTGGGTAGCAGAAATCAAAAACATCGCTTTGGCCGTCCCGATCTTTGGATAAAATTCACTCAACGAGCTCGGCAAATTGTCGGAGACTCCGTGCAACTGACTTACGGTGCCAATTACACCGATCAGTATGTTTTAGAAGGTGGTAAACGAACTTGGGGTGGAGAGTTTGAACAGTGGCGACACGATATGACCTTCAAAGCTCGCACCGATAAAGAAATTCTACACCAACAATACCTTCGGCAATTTTGGCGCGAACTTGATTTTGTCGGATTAGATTACTACCGCGCCCTTGGCGACAAAGACACGCACTATCCAGAAAGCTATGACGGACTGTTTTCACTGCTGACACCTTTTAGTATCGAGTACTCCCGCCACCTCGAGCGTTCTCTGAGCCAGATCAACCAAGCCACGGAAAGCCGCAAAGATCTTGCTATACAAGAGGTCGGCTATCGCAGTGTCGATAAGTGTTTTGTCTCGCCTTATTTGTACGAAGGCGATGAGGCTCCCATCAATGTTCAACATCAAGCGGTTGCCTGGGATGCGTTGCTATTTTCGGTATGGAATCAAAAAACACCGTGGATGAAGAGTGTTGGAATTTGGCAAATCCTCGTGGATGAGGACACCGATCTGATTGAGAACGGCGGGTTTTCCCCTCTCGGGAAAACTCCCACCGAAAATGTTCTTAAAAAATATTTTGAAAACTAAGGATGTGCATGCCACTCACACCAATTCACTTCTGGCAGAGCCCGGCCCTCTTCGATGAATTCTAAAATTTCGACAACACTTTGGCCCACGCCCATAGCAGATGCGGGATTTTGCCCGGTCACTATACGACCACTTTTAACCACATGGGGCGCAAACTTAGAACCATGGGTGTATTTAGCTCCACGAGATTCAATTTTATCTTGCAGTAAAAATGGAACGACCTCTTCCATACCCACGGCTTCTTCTTCGGAATTACTGAAGGCCGCAATCTCATGGTCTTTAATCAGGTAGTTTCCATCGGAGGTTTTCACATTCACTAAGCCCGCAGTCCCGTGGCAGACAGCTGCAACAACACCGTCATTTTCCCAAATCTCAGATGTGATCGCATTCAGTACAGGATTGTCAGCCAGATCAAACATCGCACCATGTCCGCCAGCAAAATAAATCGCGCAATACTCATGGGCTTCGACTGATTCTAAACTAAGACTGTGTTCAACTTTCTCTAAAAATTCCTCGTCATTCATCCACACGGCGTTGATCGGATCGTCCATTTTCACACCATCTAAAGGAATCTCACCTCCCTTGGGCGAAACAATATCGATGTCGTAACCTGCCGCGGAGATTTCTTCGTAAGGATGAGTCAGCTCTGATAAAAAAGCTCCCGTGCGATGGCCGGTATTCCCCAAACGATCACAATTGGTCGCCACAAAAAGAACTTTCTTACTTTTCATAAAGCCCCTCCACTTTTTACTCTAGAATCCTTTAATAAAGGCGAAAGAACCAATTTTCCGAGGTCCTATGCGAATGATCAAAGGAATCCCTGGACAAAAGCAGGCAAGACTTCTAGTTTCCCGGTCATGAAACTTTTGTACCAAGACAGTCATTTTATTGCCGTGGATAAACCGTCAGGTTTTCACGTTCATCCTCCTGAGGATTCGCAATATAAAATTCCTCGCGACAAAATCTGTCTGTACTTGGTTCGCAATATGATGAAGCAACACGTGTATCCGGTGCACCGCCTGGATGCAGCGACCAGTGGTGTCTTGCTATTTGCCTTGTCATCCCCTGCAGCGAGTACGATTTGCAAAATGTTTGCAGAAAGAAGCCCGCATAAAACATATTGGGGTGTCACTCGTGGCTTTATTCCTGAAAGTGGCGAAATTGAAGTTCCTCTAGAATTAGACTCCACCGGTGATCTGGTCCCAGCTCACACCTCGTTTATGCGTAAAGCCACCATCGAGATTCCAGTTGCGGTTGGGAAAAAATTTCCGAAGGCACGTTACTCACTCGTGGAGGCTAAACCTCATACGGGTCGTTATCACCAAATTCGTCGCCATTTCAATCGTATCTCACATCCACTGTTGGGGGATGCCTACCATGGCGACTCTCATCACAACCGATTCTTTAGAAATGACTTAGGAATCGCGGGGTTATGCTTAAAAGCTCGCAGCATCGAGTTCACCCATCCGTGGACTGGGGAAAACGTTTATATCGAGTCTCCGACCTGCGAAAAGTGGGATAAGATTCACTTCCTTTTTGATGCAACGAAGCCCTTGTCGGAGAAGCTTAAATCCCCTTTGACGACTCTGTAGTTCAGGCGTAAAAAGTGCCTCCTTCACGAGGTTCATACACATGGTTTCGTCCAAATCACAGGCGATGCAAAAACTGCTTTTAGTCGTTGGCATTTTATTTTTCCTTTTAGTTTCCCTGCACGTTCACGCGCAAACAGTTCATCACAAAATGTCTGTGGAGTTGATGCCGGGTCTTAAGATGCTTAAAGCAGAAGACACTCTGCGCTTCGCTAAAGATACTTCACGAAAAATCAGTTTCTTGCTTCATAAAGATCTCTCAGTTTCCGTGATCAGCCCCGATGATTCTTTGACACTGATCCATGCCGCAACAGCCGACGAAAAGTTTTCTGAATATGGTCTAACATTGGGAACCGCCGATGACCTAGCGACCTTGGCTTACCATGGTGTGATTTACGATCCGATCCAAAATCAAGAAAGCAGTGGCTTGATTTCTGCGGAAGGTGCAGCGTTGTTCGGTAATACTTACTGGTACCCCGTGTTCTTGGGATTGCCTTTAAGTTTTGAGGCAACGGTTAAAACACCTGGAACTTGGCGCTCCCTGATGCAGGGACAATTGGCGAAACTTGAAAGCAACAAAGACTTCACAACCACTCGTTTTAACGAAATCTATCCGCAAGAAAACATCTACTTAGTTGCTGGCGACTTCAAAGTTCACAGCACGACGGGTGCAGACGGTCGCATCTACCAGGTCCTTTTACGCAAAGATGATCCAGCTCTGGCACAAAGTTATTTGAAACTCATTCCAGAATACGTCGCACAGTTTAGTCAAATCTTGGGGCCTTATCCCTATGCGGGATTTTCAGTTGCCGAAAACATGTGGGAGACTGGTTATGGGATGCCGTCGTTCACTCTGCTAGGGCCCTCTGTTATTCGCCTCCCATTTATTCTGACGACATCATTGCCTCACGAAATTTTGCACAACTGGTGGGGTAACAGCGTTTATGTCGCCGAGGACAGTGGCAATTGGGCCGAGGGTCTTACGACTTACATGGCGGACTACTGGCAAGCCGAAAAATCTGGAGCAGGTCGCGACTATCGCATGAATGTTCTGATGAACTATGCAGACTTTGTTGCTGGATCGCCTGAAAAAGACATTGCTCTAAAAGATTTCAAGGGCCGTCACAACTCCAGCTCTCAAGCTGTCGGTTATGGCAAGTCCATGATGTTGTTTTCTATGCTAGAAACTAAGTTCGGTCGCACTGTGGTTGAGAAAGCACTAAAGGACTTCTATGCAACTCGCCAATTTCAAACAGCCAGCTATCATGACATTCAATTGAGCTTTGAAAAAGTCACGGGTCAAAACCTGACTGACTTCTTCGCACAATGGGTGGAGCGCAAAGGCGCACCAGAGATCGCTTTGACTGATGCCCGCGTGATGGGATGGACTGATGGACGCTTCAATGTGTCCTTTGAAATCCGTCAACTGCAAACACCGGTCTATGATTTAGAAATCCCGGTGGTGCTGACACTTGAAAACTCTCAAGAAGTTCGCTTCAAAATCAAATTGACGAGCTCACGACAACCCACGGTGATGATGACCTCTGCTCGCCCATTGAAAATTGCTGTGGACCCTGACTTCCAGGTCTTCCGCCAACTCTATAGCGAAGAGCGCCCGGCTACCTTATCGATGGTTTTTGGATCTCCTACCGTACATTTCTATTCGGCAAGAAATGACAAAGGGGCTGCGGATTTTATCCAGGCGTGGTCTAAAAAAATTGAGGGTCGCACAAGCTCCCAATTTATTGAGGACAACTCTCCCCTGGCCGATGATGGCGCCTTGGTTTTCGTGGGAGACCACACGGCCTTTGCTGACTTCGTAAAAAGTGAGCTTCAGGATCAAAAGTTCGATTTAACCAGCACTGAAATGTCCATCAACGAGCAAAAATTTAATCTCAAACAAATCGACAGCGCGCTGGCTATGCGGTTAAAGAATCGTAAAGACCAAACACTTGTATGGGTGCGTTGGACGCCAACAACCAATGTTGCCGAGTGGGCCGCACGTTTGACTCACTATGGAAGCTCAGGAGTTTTGATTTTCCAAGGACGCCCTGTGGTTTTAAAAAGCACTTGGCCCGTCCAATCGTCTCCCCTACAATCGGAATTCTAGCGACTCGGGGGGACCCCATAGCTCAACTGGATAGAGCGTACGTTTCCTAAACGTTAGATCCCCGTTCAAGTCGGGGTGGGGTCACCAATACTTTTTTACCTTTGCATAACAGTAATTGGCATATTTAAAGTAATCTGCATAAAGTGCGAACAATGTCGGCTATCAAACTATTCGTTACAACCCTACTCACTGTTATGTGCATTGCATTTCCTGCACATGCTAAAAAGGTGTATCGCGTGCTCGTTGAGGACAACTGGCCTCCATACTCGTATGTGAAGGATGGTCAACCCGCAGGTTTGTCGATCGATCTGGTGAAGGCAGCCCTGAAACTTGAGGGAGCAGAGGTTCAAATCCAACAAGTTCCTTATTTGCGTTGCCTGGCATTGACGGAGCCTGAAGGCAAAGAGGTCGCTTGCGCTAATACGGCCAAGAACGAAGATCTTGCTATTAAATATTCATTCCCGAACAATTACCTGTTCCGTAGCCGTGGGATGATTGTCGCGAACAAGCGAAACTTAAAACAAACTACTAAAAAACCAAAATCAGTTTCTGATTTGGAATTTAAGACGGTGGCTTTGCCAAGCGGATTTACTTTTGGCAAAGAATTCGACGAGAACTCGCGCATCGTTCGTTACTATACGATGAATGATATGACGTCGCTTAAGTTGGTAGAGTCCGGTCGCGTGAAGTTCGCTGCCATCGACGAAATGGTTCTGTATTACTACTTGAATCATCATCCCGAACTTAAAGATATCATCACGCCGATTATCGATCTGACGAATGAGCCGATCTACATGCACCTTTCTAAAACACAACCTGAGGCTGTGGAGCTTAAAGAGAAGTTTGATCGTGGTTTGGCGGCATTGAAGGCATCACCGGAGTATGAACATTTACTTCAGAAATATCTGGGCAAAGAGATCTCTGTTGAGAAGTTTAAATAGCGCGACCTAGAGCTGCGGCCACGGCCTTCTCAGCATCCAAAAATCCTGCACCATATTCATTTTTAGAATTATCACCCGCTGGTTTCGCTGTCGTCTGCATAAGGATTTGCTTTACTCGAGCCGCAGACAACTTCTTATTGGCTGCCTTTAGCAAAGCCACAACTCCCGTTACATGGGGAGCCGCCATCGAAGTCCCACTCAGCACCTGAAAACCAGACGCCCCGACTTGCAAAGTCGCGGTGACAGTTTCACCGGTACGCAGACGTTCGCGCACCTTCAGGGCATTTCGTTGCTCGATCATGAATATAGAAACTGGCAAAGTCGTTCCGTTATCACCAAAGCGGCCCTCTTGTAGGCCCGGTCTATCGTTAACGAAGACAATCGCTACAGCTCCAGCTTTGATCGCAAGATTGATCTTATTGATGAACTTGTTCGTCCCGCGATTAATCAAGGCTATACGGCCTTTAACGCGTGCTGGGTAATCTGACGACAGATCCCCCTCACCGCAGTCAATAAGCTCGCCCTTAAGGGCATTGCGCACTTCTCGCGTGCCTCCGAAGGTGCTCGCCAAAAATTTTGCATTCATCCCTTTTGAAGTTTCAATTTTCACGCTGTGAACTTTACCGCGAGACCCAACGAACGTGGAATAGACATCCACACCAGGAGCTACCAAAGCGAGCTCCGGTCCATACTGCGAAAAGGTCGCACGTTGCAAAGTCGGCTCAACGGCACCGACCGCGATTACCGTCGGCAATGCGGCTGGGAAAAACACGCGATTGCTGCCCCAGTTCCCACTGGAAGCAATAACCGGAATCCCCGCCTTGAAAGCACGATTGATGGCTTCATTTTGAGCGGTCGTCGAAGAAATACCGGAAATAGAAATATTCATGGCGTCGACTTTTTGAGAAACACCCCAGTTGATCGCGGCAATCATAGCTGCCGTCGAGCACCCCTTCTCAAAGCAAGCACGGGCCATCAAAATTTTAGCCTTCGGAGCAACCCCCGAAAAACCATTCACATCGGCTTTCGCAGCAATAATCCCCGCAACATGAGTACCGTGGCCTCGGATATCTGAAAAATCACTGCCATCACTTTCGCCAGTGAAGTCTCGACCCTTTTCAAAATTGTCTTTCAGGAAGGGGTGGTCTTTATCGATACCACTGTCGATCAAAAGAATGCGAGCGCCCTCACCTTGGCGAGAATTTTTCCAAGCGGCAGGTGCTTTGATCGCAGCAATTCCCCAAGGAACACCCGCAACAGGTGTGTCGTTGGGAACTCGTGTTTCTTTGCCTTTTAAATCTAAGGGAACTGTAAGGTCGTAAGGAAGGATTTCATCTTTTTCGACAGTCTCAACGTCAGGATTCTGACGAAGACGAGCCAGATCTGTTTCACGGTCGATTTTAACAATATAGGAATTAATCTGGTGCAAACGAGACTCAACCTGGCCATCGATTTCACCCTCAAAGGAGGCACGGCCTGCGAAAACCGGCGCTTCGGCTTTCATCATTACGATGTAGCGTTCAGCAAATGCCGCGGGAGAAGTGCATAGAAATGCAAAGCCGATCCATACTGCGAACGTGCGCAATCTCATTTCCCCTCCCCCCCTTGTGCTATGAGCGTACTTTTCTCAGGATTGGGCGGGAATGCAACAATAATATGAGTGTAAAGTATCACGACACAAGGCGACTATTCTGCCTAGGAAACTGACAGCCTCGTCTTAATTTGAGAAAGAGCCTGAGCGCTTTCAGAAAAAGGCGGCAGCCCCCGCAACATCACGATATATTTATAGAAACACTTCTAGGGGTTGACCATGAGCATATTCAAAAATCGCAGACAACTGATCGTAAATCGTGAGGTTCAATACGATGCTTTGATGTTCGTGGGACTATTTGTTACCGGTATTTTTATTGCGCAAGTGATCGCCGGCTGGGTGTTGGTTAGCACGCTCGAAGAAAAAGCGCTCGCGGGTGAGTACGGCTCCATGTCGATTGCGGAATTCATCGCCCGTCACAAGGTGATGTTCCTAATGAACGAATTTATTGTGGTTGTGGCGTGTTTGATTGCGGGCTTCTATTTGACGAACAAAGTGACCAGCAAAATCGTAGGTCCTTTATTTAATATCCGTCGTATCATCAACAGAGCCAGCCGCGCTGAAGAAACAGCAGAGCCCGTTGAGATCAAACTTCGCGAAGGCGACTACTTCCAAGATCTTGCCAAAGACTTGAATGTCGCCCTTCAAAAAAAGACCAAATAATCAATACAGATTATCTGAGAGGTTTTTAAACTCAGGAACCTTTTCAAGAGATGGCATCTTCCAACTGCCATCTAAGACACTGGGCTTCGGCCAATAAAACCGTGTCACCAAACTAAAATCTTCCCCCGTAGGTGATGGCAACCAGTTGCTCTCAAGTTTTTTGCCTGGGGAAATCGACTGAATATAAATCTCGATTGAACCATCCGGATTTTTCACCAGCTCATCGCGACTGTGAATGGCAAACTTATTGGCTGAATTCGCAGCAAAAAACTTTCTCGTATTATACAAAGACAAAGACCAAAAGCCTTTCACCGGAGGCGTGGTTCCTTTAGGAAATTTCAACACGTACTTAAAACTTCCATTCAAGCGCTCGCCCCGCCCGTCCACTAAGGCCTGTGCAAGGGCCAAATCTTGAGGTGCTGAGGTCGCAAGTCCTAACTTTGTCATTAACGCCCTCGCCTGATAATTGGTTCCATAGCGTCCCGCTAAAATCGGATGCCCCCACCCGTTGACAACACGTAAATTCGGCGTGCCTCGCTGAAAGCTCGCAAACTTTTCCTGTCCGGCAAAGTAACCTGAATTCAAGGCCTCCCTCACGCTGGCTGGAAGTCTGTCATAATCAAATTCCTTATCCGGAAAAATACCGAGGGCTGCCATCTTAGAAATAATTTTTCCATCAGTCTGCGCCGGAGGATTTTGCTTTAATTCCGCCGCAAAGGTCGCGAAAAAAACGCGGGCATCCAGATTATCCACTTGCTCTAAGATCGGCGTGCGATGATCGACATCAATATTGAAGGTCACGGGCAAAGGCGGCGCTGTCTTTTTATTAAAATAGGACAGCGGTGTCGCTTTGAATTTATCTTGGTAACCATAAACTCGGTCATAGTCTCCCGCTCCATTGACCTGTGTACGACCGACCATCCATACCGAATTCGTAGGCGCTACAATTCTTTGCATCGTTGGTGGCAGAGTTCCCTTGAAGCCCGGCCCGGTGATTACGACATCTCGTTTTTGATTTCCTAAAGTCCGACTTCCTGGTGCGGCAAAGACCTCCCCCCACGCACTGATCAGCGAAAAGGAAATAAATCTCTGTCCAGCATTAGGGAAACTTAAAACAATCGGCTCCTGAGATAGATCTAACCACGCCAAGCTCGCCAAGGTGTCTGTCTCGGGATAAATTTGATTGGAATTTTCGTTGGGAATAACTCTTTGCTTCGCCACTGAGTTCACCGGGGCTTTGGTTGTCGATGAGCGAGGGACCGACGTCATGATTTCTCGGGCTGTCGCCATCACCACCATCGGATAGGCAAAGATATAGGCTTCAGCAGCAATCTCTTTTAGGTCACCGCGCGAAGCCACCTGCGCTTGAGACTTGTGCGAAAAAATACTCGCCAGCAACAAGGCAGCCAGAGTCATTACAAAGCCTTTCGACCGCATGGGACCCTCCAGTATGAACTTGTTGTTAGAATCAGTCCGCGGCAAATCCATGACAATAAGGCTTTTGACAAAGCCACGACCTCCGTCATAAATTTCACAGCATGAATGCGCAGCTCGACAGCGAGGCCCAAAAGGCACTGACTGAAACTCAGAAAAATTTCAAACACGACTTTCAGACCTCCCGTGGTTTTTTCACCGAGGCTGATGAGATGTCGTTGCGCGAGATCGCTTTTAAAAAGCTTGATGACGAACTGACAAAGCTTGGAAACAAGACCATCACCGCGCCGGAGCTTCGCCAAAGCTGGAACTCCGTAGTGGCAGACTTTCATCGCAATAGTTATTGGAACTTTCAACCAACAACGGCCAAGCGTCCTAAAGTGATCACCGAGGAAAAGAAAATTTTCTGGGAGATGTTTCCCTATGTGTGGGCTGTCATACAGTCAGGTATTGTTTTAAAGACCGCGGTCTATTATTTCGGCATTCGCTCATCCAGTGATCCCTCCACAGAAAACCATATCGGTTTGTATGTGGCCTTAGCCACCTCTGCCGGAACCCTGATTTATTTTGCTTGGAGCAAATCACGCAAACCCTGAAATAAAAAAAGCACCTCTTTCGGAGGTGCTTTTTAGCTTTTAGCCTTTAAGGTTTTTGATTCGAAGGTAGTGATCGACCGCGATAGATAGAATCGCGAAATCATCTAGAAGACCCACGCCCGGAACTGAATCTGGGATGAAGTCGAATGGGAAAGCCAAATAGAACAAAGCTCCCACCGCTACGTATTTAGAAGTCTTTTGAAGTTCGTTATCTTTAAGAACACTCCAAAGAGCCGCCACTTTTTCGCGAATGCTTGGGCTTTTCTTTTCGATGTCTTGAAGAGTTGTTTCGTTTCTTTGTACATACGCCAAGCTGTCATCACGTTGACCCAAGCGAAGACAAAGATCCATCAAACCATCTTCATCGTTACCACGATTTTCGAATTGTGCTGCTTGCAAATCCATCATCATGAAGGAGTTGTTCGCGAACAAGACTTGTGAAAACTCATAAGCCTCTTTTACACACTCGTGCTCTTTATCGATCACGCCATCTTTAACCATGGCAAGAATGCCTTGGTAGATGTTCGTGTCGTATTGAGCAGGAACTCGTGCAGTTCCACCTTTTTTCAACCAACGACGAAGAGTCATGTTGGATACTTGAAAATAGACGGCCAATTTTTCAGGACTCAAACCGGTATCTTTACTGATTTTGCTAATTTGGCTGATTTTCATATGGAGTAAGCATATCACACTCCTTCAGCCAGTTAAAGATATCGTTCCAAGCAATTTGAGACGTCTTAGGATTGTAGGCCGATCGCTCGTCGCATAAAAATCCATGATTCGACTCAGGATAGACCGTGATTTTCGCTCTAACCCCCGCAGCTTTCATCTGATCTCGAATTTGCTCAACATGTAAGCTCGGAATCGTTTGATCCTCAGCCCCAAAACCTAAAAATAAAGGACAACGAATCGATTTGAACTGCGTCGTGAACGGCTTAAAACCGAAGCCAGGACGTGGTTCCAACATGCCACCACCGTAAAAAGAAGTGACACTTGCTAAGTCAGGAATGTGACAAGATGCTAAAACCGCAGCAAAGCCACCCATGCAAAATCCTATGGTACCAATCTTTTCTGTATTCACAGATGGTAAGCCACGCGCCAACGCCACGGTATTATGAACATCATCAATGATGCGTTCGTTGGTGAGCTCAGCCAATATCGGACGAGCTTTATCAAATTGTGTGTACTCTATATTGATACCATCACCAGCTCTGTGAAACAGTTCCGGAGCGAGTGCGATGATTCCATGGTCCGCCAATTTTTTGCAGACATTTAGAATATGATGATTCACACCGAAGGCTTCCTGTAAAACCACGAGTGCGGGAGTGGGCCGATGCAGCTCATTCACTTCGAGCCCCTCGGGTGTGACTATATGAACGGTCATCTTGCCTTCCAGAGTTTGAACGCTGCGTTTTTCGTAAGCCATGAAGCCCTCCCGCCTTAAAACCCTAGAATACTTTACTAGTTGGGAGGTTCAAGCCGCAGCCCTTCGTTGCAGTTTAAATATTGTGATGGCTTTCCTCAGAAACCTTGCTATATCAAGCACCTACCAAGGAGAGTTTATGAAGTCGCTTATGTCAGCAGTCATGTTTATTGCAACGATCACTTTAAGTTCTTTTGCTACGGCACAGGTTTCTGGAGCACCTTCATCTCCTCATGCTGGTGATTTGAGCGAGATCGTTTGTTCAGAAGTAGCCCCTGAAATTTGCGCACAACTTCTTTATAGAACTGACATTACAGCTGTTGATGAGGGTCAATTCCAAGTCATCATTCAAGGTTTTGATGGCGCAACAGTTGACGACTTTAAAGCAGATCTTTGGATGAAAATGGGCCACCATGGTCACGGATCAGCTCCGGTTGAAATCGTACAAAATGCCAATGGTGTTTATCTAGTTACTAAAGCTTGGTTTGTCATGAGCGGCAAATGGGATGTTCGCCTTGATTTCACTGTGAACGACCAAGCTCATCACATCGAAATCCCCGTGTTCGTCGCTAAGTAATCAAGACGAATACAGTTAAAAATAAAAAAAGCCAGGATCACTCCTGGCTTTTTTTATTTCCTAGAATCTTTGCGATATTAGTGATTTACATCCAACATCTTACGAACTTCTTCAACGTGCTCTGTCTCCAAACGGACTTGGCTGCGCACAAGTTCTTCCAAGGCAACATCGTCACCCACGTGAGCCAAAAGCTCTTTGTACTTCGCTAGCGCTTTCAATTCAAAATCCAAGCTCTCTGCCAAAATATCCAAAACTTTATGAGTGTTTGTTTCTGGAACTGGAGACACTTTCAAGGAAGGATGACCACCGTAAGCCGTGATCTTTTCACCGATCATCTGAGCGTGTGTGTAACCCTCGTTAGCTTGGTCGTTAAACCATTTAACGATTGGAATGCGGTTTGGACCACGGATCATCAACGCATAATGAAGGTAACGAACAACTGCGGAGATCTCCATTTCGATGATCTCGTTCAGCAACTCTACAATTTTCTTTTTATCTTCTTGTACTGTCATTGTCTGATCTCCTTTAAGTCCTAAAAATAAAAAAGCCCCATCTAGTGGGGCTTTTTAGTCATCCCGGAGGGATGCTTACTCATCGTCTAGCTCGTCGTCACCCACAACGCCGAGATTGTATTTCTCAATGCGATAACGCATAGAACGGAAAGAGATGTGAAGCAATTTTGCTGCTCTCTTTTTCACGCCCCCAGCGGAATGGATCGCCTTGATCAAAAGTTCTTTCTCAATTTGGCCCATCACCTTATCCAAGTCAACACCATCATCTCCCATTTCGATTTCATTGGAAGACGCCATTTTGCGGCCAGAAGATGTGTTAACCATCGGAGGCAAGGACTCAGGCAAGATCGTTGCACCACCCTCCAAAGCCACTGTGCGCTCGATCATATTTTCAAGCTCACGCACGTTCCCTGGGTAGTCGTACTTTTTCAAAATTTCCATGGCCTCGGCACTGATCGCACCGATATTTTTATTCAAGCGTTCATTATACTTTTTCAAGAAATGATTCGCTAGTAATGGAACGTCTTCACGACGCTCGCGCAAGCCCGGAGTTTTGATATTGATAACATTCAAACGATAGAACAAATCTTGACGGAAAGTACCCTTAGTTACCATCTCTTCAAGATTTCTATTTGTTGCGGCGATGATACGCACGTCAACTTTGTTGTCTTCCGTAGCACCCACGCGACGGATCACGCGTTCTTGGATCGCACGTAGAAGCTTCACTTGGATCGTCAGTGGCAACTCACCCACCTCATCCAGGAACAGCGTACCGCCGTCAGCAACCTCGAATAGACCCGCTTTATCAGCCACAGCTCCAGTAAAGGAACCTTTTTTATGACCGAACATTTCGGATTCCATCAAGTTCTCAGGGATAGCTCCGCAGTTGACGGTAACGAAAGGACGATCTTTCAATGGACCGTTATAGTGAATCGCTTTTGCAACGACCTCTTTACCGGTACCTGATTCCCCTGTGATCAAAACGTTTGTTGGCGTTTGTGATACACGTTTAACCATATCGAAAATCGCATGCATCGCTGGGGAATTACCAACCATGCTTTGGAATGAATACTCTTTAGTAAGTTCTTTTTTAAGAGTTCTATTCTCAACTTCCAAATTGCGCGAACGAAGAGCATTTTGAATGTTCAAACGAACTTCGTCGATTTTGAAAGGTTTAGTTAGATAATCGTAAGCACCCATTTTCATGGCTTCAACCGCAGTTTCAGTCGTACCGAAAGCTGTGATCAACATGAATACTGTATCTGGGTATGATTCTTTAACGTGCTTAAGAAGCTCGATCCCTGTCACATGCGGCATCTGCAAATCTGAGATGATCATGTCGAATGTCTTCTTAGTCAGAAGGTCTTTTGCCTTTTGGCCGTCTTCAGCCAAAGTGATCTCATAGCCTTCTTTCTTAAGCATGATCTCTAAAAACTCGCGTATTGATTCTTCGTCGTCGACAACAAGAATTCTCGGCTTCATGTCTTTCGCTCCCACATCCTGTGATATATTACCTATTCTTTAGTTTGCTTTCGGGAAAGTCAAAACAAACTCTGTACCTACACCCTGCTCACTCTCGACGAAGATTTGCGCTCCGTGCCCCTCGAGGATCTTGTGAGTGACAGCTAGACCAAGGCCCGTGCCTTTCGGTTTCGTCGTATGAAAGGGCTCGAACATTTTCTTGCGAGTCGCCTCGCTCATTCCACAACCCGTGTCTTTCACGCTGATAACGATGGACTTTTCATTCGCTACAGCTTTCACCGTCATTTGCACTTTTGCGGAATCCTGCATCGCTTGATAAGAATTCAAAACGATATTCAGAAAGACCTGCTTAAGCTTATCTTTGTGACCTAAAATTCTGAGGTCTGTTCCAATTTCACGAACTTGCTCAACATCCGCGCGCACTTTCGTGTCGCTTTTTATAGCATCCAAAACTTCGTTCAAAAGGAAGGCCATATCCACCACATCTGTTGGTGGTTTTTCTGGGCGAGCATAATCCAAGAACTCAGTGATCAGATTGTTCAAGCGATCGATTTCACGCAATACGATCTTCATCAACTTGCGATCATCATCGTTCGTCACCGTTTGAGTTAGCATTTCGATACTGCCACTGATACCAGCAAGTGGATTGCGTATTTCATGAGCAATACCAGCTGCCAAGCCACCCACTGCAGCTAGTTTTTCATTCTGGCGAGCCGCGAATTCCAACTGACGAACTTTGGTCAAATCATCGATCAATGCAATTGAAAGAGGCTCTTGTAAATCCGGGCTGTACACCTTGGAAAGTGTCACACCCAGGATTTTGCTGCTCTGATCACCACTCTCCACATACTTTAAATCGCCACGGAAGTTATCCCCGGCTCTTTCTGTTTCTGGGAAAAGACGATACCAGTTGATCTCTGCCGGCGCCTCTTTGCCTAAAATTTCTAAGGCAGAATTATTTGCCGTAAGAACCTGTCCTGCAGAAGTGAACGACAACATTCCCGAAGGAATATTCTCCATGATGAACTGATTCAATTCTTGAGCGGACTGCAGGCTTAAGCCTGTTTTCTTAAGCTCTTTACCGACACTTTGCAGTTGTTCACTTAAGTATCCTGCAAGACCGGCTACCGAGAAAAAGGCGATGTTATTCAAAGCGAGCAAGAAAAAGAAATTCAGCGCCTTCATTTCCGGCGAAAACAACGCTGCCACCGTGAACGAAATACTTGTGAACAACGCCAGAGTCAGCGCCCCGACACCGCGACACGCGATCCCGGCCAGAAGGATATTCACCAAGTGCAAGAACAAGAACAGCGACTGATTTAAACCAAAATAGTAAATCAAAAGCGAAATGAAAACCGAGTCGAGTACAAATCCCACGAACAAAGCGCGTGGATGTTGCAGCAACTGATCCCACTCAGAAATCCACACGATGTGTAGACCCAAAGCCAATGTCAGCACCAAGTAAAACGGAGCCTGCACCGACCAGTTTACAAAACTGCCTTGGGTCATCGTGGAAATCACAGAAACAATAAGAACAATAGCAAACAGACTGACGCGAGCGAACTCAACCGTCAGTCCTTGATTTTTATTGTTCTGAAGGGCGTAACTTAAGCGCATTAGCCCCCGCCGACAACGTCTGCCATACTGAAGATGGGAAGGTACATGGCAATAACTAGAATGGCGATGATGCCACCCAAGAAGACCATCATCAGAGGTTCAAGAAGTGAGGTCATGGCCTTAACCGCTGTTTCAACTTCGTCCTCATAGAAATCGGCGATCTTACCAAGCATGATATCCATCGTACCTGATTGCTCACCGATAGAGATCATTTGCACAACCATCTCTGGGAATACTTTTTCTTTTAACAGTGGCGACGCAAAAGTACGTCCCTCTGTCACTGAGGTTTTACAACGAAGCAAGGCTTGCTCGATAACGATGTTACCTGCTGTTTTTGCGGAAATATCGATCGCTTCAATCAAGCCCACACCTGAAGACAACAATGTCGACAAAGTACGAGTCAAACGAGCGATTGCGGATTTCTGGATAACTTCACCGAAAACTGGAACGTTAAAGAACAGGCGATCCATCGTATCGCGGCCCTCGTCCGTTCTGTAATACTGAAGAATACCGAATGGGATACCGATGACTGCTCCCACATACAAATACCATTTATGAATCATGGAATTTGAAAGTGCGATAACTGCCGCGGTCAAAGCAGGTGGTTCTTTACCTGCGGAGTTAAAGAACTCCATAAATTTTGGAAGGATGAAAACCAGGATACCCGTGATAACCGCGAAAGCCACCACCAAGATAACCGCTGGATAAACCAAGGCACCTTTCACCTGGCTTTTCAATTTTTCTGATTTCTCCATATAGAGAGCCAGACGATTCAAGATACCGTCCAAGATACCGGCTTCCTCACCGGCTTGGATCATATTCACATACAATTTATCAAACACCAGAGGCACTTGCGCCATAGAGTCAGCCAAGCGACGACCACTCTCGATCGATGATTTTACCGTCCCCGCAGCCTCACGCAGCGGACCAGGACGCAAACCTTCGGAAAGGATTTTCAAACAATCGACGACAGGAATACCGGCATTAATCAAAGTCGCAAACTGACGAGTAAAGATTTGCAAATCCTTACCCTTCACGCGAGCTGCAAATAGCGAAGCACCACCAGAGCTTGATTTCTTAGCTCCAGATCTAGCCATCGCAACAAGTTTTGTCGGCATCAACTGCTGCGCACGCAGACGGATGATCGCCTCTTGCTGATTGCCCGCTTCGATTTCACCTTGGACAATTTGTCCCGTGGTGGATTTCGCCTGGTATTGAAACTTCGCCATCTAGATCCCTACCTTTTTTAGGAGCTGATCTAAATTGTCTGGATCACGAGAGGTTTCAAATGCCGTTTTTAGATCCACACGACGGCGGATCAAATGTTGAAGCAAAGATTGATTCAAAGTCAAAATACCAGAATGCTCGGGAGCCGTCGTTAAAACTGACTGCAAAGAAGCCATCTCTTGACGATCAATGAACTCACGAATTTGTGGTTTTACCAATAACAACTCGTGCGCAAACACACGGTCATCAGCGATCCCTGCCATCGCATATTGCCCAAGTCCCATAGAGAAAACTTCAGCAAAACGAGAGGAACCATGCTGCCCGAAGCGATCGGTCATCACCGACAGACAACGACGAAGAGCATTCATCAATGACGGTGCACGCATCGAATAAATAACAAAAACACCGCGCTCAGCCAGAGCCATAGCTTCTAGGAAACTATCATCATCAGCCGCGCCATCATACACAACCATATCGACGCCGTTTAACAAGCTATCACGCTCGTCTTTGCTAGAGAAAATACCGTTGTGATAAAGGAAGCAAGATTTAGCTTCGCGTACTTGGGGGAAGGGTTTCGTCGAAAAGACGACGCCCATAAAGGACTTTTCTTCTCCCATTTTTTGCATTGTTTTAAAAAGTGTTCCTGTTTGGCCGGACTCCCCTGCACCTGAAACGATCACAAGACCCTTCATGCGCAAGCAAGTTTCCATATAGCTACCCGGTAGCGGCATATCAAATCTGGAACCATCTAGATCCAAATCAATAATCGCCTTCATCGTGCTTTCATGTTGAAAGAATGAAAAACCAATGCGGGTGTTTTCTAAAGCGGTTTCACCAACCACCACACCGATTGTATCAAGCATGGCTTTTTGTTGATCATCGAGGAAGCTTTGTTGTAACAACTTCCACTCTGTCATCAAACCTGGAGAAGCGCGCAGGCTTTCCCATCCCGTCGTACTGCGGGCGCGGGGCTCACTGCCCACGACAAATAAAAACTCTTGAGACTTCTTAGCCTTCGCTTGCATTAATAATTCTGTCAAACTCATTATGTGTCCTTCACAGATGCATTCAAGACTTCTTCAATCGTTGTTTGGCCTCTTTTAAGTTTTAACAAAGCAGAACGGCGTAGCGTTTTCATCCCTTGCTCACGAGCTAGGAAACGAAGCTGTCCTGTGGAAGCACCTTTTAAGATCGCTTCCTTCATTTTTTCTGTCATCGATAGCAATTCGTAAACTGCCAGACGACCTTTGATGCCCGAGTTATTGCAATTCGAACAACCCTTACCACGCATCAATTTGTATTCGCCGACTTCCTCAGCCTTAACACCCAGATTGATCAGCGTTTGCGCCGGAACTTCAATAGGAACTTTGCAAGATTCGCAGTTTTTACCAACCAGACGCTGAGCCACAACTAAGTTCACGCACGACGTGATGATATAGTTTGCAACACCCATCTCTGTCAGACGAACAACCGTACCAGGAGCATCGTTGGTATGCAGAGTACTTACAACCAAGTGACCCGTGGAAGCCGCTTTAAAGGCGATCTCTGCCGTTTCAAGGTCACGAATCTCCCCCACCATAACGATATCCGGGTCCTGACGAAGGAATGATTTTAGGGCACTCGAGAAATTCAAATCGATATCAGGATTCATTTGAACCTGATTGATACCTTCTAAGTTGAACTCCACCGGATCTTCCGCTGTGGAAATATTCACGTCAGGTTTATTCAACTCTGCTAAGGCAGAATAGATTGTCGTGGTTTTACCAGAACCCGTAGGCCCCGTGATCAATACCATTCCTTGTGGAAGATTGATCATCGATTTGAACAGTTTCAAATCATCTTCCTCGAAACCAAGCTTCGTCATATCTAATTGAAGATTGGATTTATCGAGCAAACGCATTACGACTTTTTCGCCCCAGATCGTTGGCAGGACGCTGACACGGAAATCCATCTCGCGGCCTTTTTTTGTACGAACTTTCAAACGACCGTCCTGAGGACGACGTTTTTCGGCGATATCGAGCTTGGACATGATCTTAATACGTGAAGCAATCGCAGCGCCCGTTCCTTGCGGCGGCTGAGTGGCTTCAATCAAGTTACCGTCGATACGAAAGCGCACACGGAATCTTTTTTCGTAAGGTTCAAAGTGGATATCCGAAACTTTTTTGATGATCGCATCGCCCAGGATCTGATTCACGAATTTAACGATCGGAGCTTCTTCACCACCCGTATCCGAGTCGATAACTTCCGCAGCAGAACTATTTGCTGCGTACTCTTCTTCCATGGATTCAGCGATGGTGTTTAGATTTTTAACGTTGATGTTACCGCCGTAATATCTCTCGATACTGGCAGCAATCGCTGTTTCTGTCGCAACGACAGCTTGGATTTTACAGCGAGTGATGAAGCGCAAGTCTTCCTTCACCATGATGTTACTTGGATCAGCGAAAGCCACCACCAGTGTGGAGCCGGCTTTTTGCAATGGAATCAACTGATTACGATCACAGACATCACGCGGAATGAGCTGTAAGGCAGACTGATCGATTTCAAATGACGAAACCTCCACTCCCGGAACTGCAAAGTGCTTTTCCATCGCGCGAAGGATTTGATTTTCCTTAAGATAGCCAAGTTGCGTGATAACACCTGTCAGCTTCGCGCCCGATTTTTTCTGTTCTTCAACAGCGTGCGCAAGTTGATCCGGTTTGAGCAGACCTTGCTTAACTAATATTTCACCAATTTTGAAAGCAGACATTGTGGCTCCCCGATATAACTTTATACCAGGGTGACGTTTTTTGTAACTAGACCGAAGGAGAGTTTTCCGATTTGAAGTCAGAGATCCACTGCTGGAGGTCTGATGATGTTACCAAGTCGCTTTGTTTGAGTTTTTCCAAAACTATCCGCACCAAGGACTGCAGCAAATCTGCTGGATACAGGACCTTCAACTCTGCACGCTCGGCTTCTTCCATCAGCTCACTGTGCAAATTTCCCAAGTGGCAGTCAAAAGCGTAACCGCCGGTATTCATAAAGTTGAAATAGGATAAGTCTTTTAACAGTTCACTTTCAGACGGCAAATGAATCGTATTGATGATGAGGGAGGCACTGACCGCTTGGATCGTTAGTTCCTCGATCGGCAGAACTTTGAACTTAATCCCCAAGTTCCCACGCGATAGCAAACGAGCTTCACGATGCAGCTGCACTGTGTTTTCACCAATCAAATAGATCTCGGAATAACCCAACTCCGTACATACAGCCGCAGCAATACGCAGGCACTCACCGTCGCCGACAATAAAGGCTGGCACACGAATATCCAAATCACGCGCTTTATGAACTAAAACGTCATGGATGGCTTCATAAAAAAGCAACCGCGGATACCATTTTTTATCTTCGGGAAGATAAAAATCGAAACACTCCATCAGACGCACTTGAGTCGGCAAAACCTGCAATGAAGGATACAACAGACGAGCCTGTTCGAATGAAAACAAGGCTGCATCCGCACTTTTCAAAGCTTCCGCTGAGTATTGATCGTGGCGTTCGAGCTCAAACAAATCCGCTTTTTTTGCAGCGATGTACTGCAAAAATCGAAAAAGCGTTCCTGGATTTTCTTCGCGAAACTCAACTATCTTTTTGCTCATCAAAAAACTTTCTTGCGGCAGCCATGTCGTTGAAAATTTGTTCTTTTAAAGTCTCAATCCCTGAAAACTTCATCTCATCACGTTGAAAATGCAAGAGCTCCACTTCCACTTCAACACCGTAAAGCTGAGCATCGAGATCAAAAATATGACTCTCAATTTTCACAGGTCCTTTTTTGTCTTCTTGGAAAGTCGGATTCACACCGATATTGGTGATCGAAGGATGACTGTGACCATTAATGCGTGTGTGAGTAAAGTAAACTCCCTTACGCGGAACAAACTCCACATCAGGATGCACGTTTGCGGTCGGCACACCAATGGTGCGCCCGCGCTGAAAACCTTTTTCCACGGTGCCACGCAGGTAATAACGACGTCCCAAAAGAGTCGTCGCTTTTTCAATTTCACCAGTTTGCAAGGCCTCACGAATGCGTGTCGACGAAACCACTTGTCCTTCTAACTGGAACGGAGGAATCACAATCAAACGGACACCGTGTTGCGCACAAAATCCCTCTAAGAAAGAGATATTGCCCGTGCGGTTCGCGCCGAAATTGAAGTCGTGCCCCACCACCAAAGTTTTTGGATTGAGGTTTTTCATCACATAGTTTTGCAGAAAATCCTGAGCCGTTACCTGTGAAAATTCCTTAGTGAAATTCTCGATAATCATGCACTCAATGCCACGAGCCTCGAACTGCTCTTGCTGATCTCGCAAATCGAACATTCTTTGAGTTTGTCTTTCGGGAAAGAGCACTTTTACCGGGTGAGGATGGAAAGTATACACGACGGAAGGAACTCCGTAGTACTGCGCCTCACGAGTAACAGTTTCAATCAGCTGCTGATGCCCCAGATGGACACCGTCAAAATTCCCAATTGTTACGACAGATGACTCTAAAACTGAGTCCAACTGCCCTACGCCTTGATAGATATGCATATTTTTCAATATACCCGTTTCCTCGCCCGGCGATAAGGGCTTTTAATAGTTGAAATTTTTAATAAATTTGCTATGTTGCGACGCGTGCAAAAGGGATCCTTTCAACCGTATTTTAATCGCGTTTTATACCGCAGCGAGGTCCTGCTTCGCTATTTTTCGCGACATCGCGGATTCCTTCTCCGTTGCCTATTATGTTGGGCGATTGGATGCTTGGCACTTTCTACTGATGAAACCACGTCTTACGACCAGCGTTTTCAACTTCGCGGTGACCAAAAGGTCTCCCAAGACATCGTTCTGATCACAATTCGCCAATCTGACTTTGCCGGGGTCTACTCCGACCGTGCTACTTCACTTGTCGATTTGGACGAAGCAACCGACATCACCGACAGTTACTTTTGGAATAAAAAGATCTGGAACGAATTGCTTTCCAAGATCTTAAAACAAAACCCACGCTCGATCGGCGTGACTTTGTACTTTGGCGACAACATCGGCAGCGTTTATCTGAATAACGAAGAACAAAAGAACTTTTACGATCCACGTGTTGTTTGGGCTTCCACTACGAACAGCTTGGAGCGAGTTCTGACTCCGGCCTTCACCAATCGTGAACACACGAACTTGGGCTCCAATGAAGTTCGCCGCGACGAAGACGGATTGGTTCGTCGTGTTTTCCCACAACGTGCTGACATGCCTCACTTGGTGGAAAAAATCACGGGCAAGACTTTTCCGACAAGCTTAGCGGGGCTACCGATCAACTATCGTGGTTCGATTCATAGCTTTACTCAGTATGGCTTAAGCGAACTGCTTTACGATGAGCTCCCAGCAAATACATTTCAAGACAAGATCGTCATCATTGGCGCTGAGACTTCGGCGACTCCGGTGTATCTAACTCCACTAGGAACTTTGACTCGTACAGAGATCTTAGCGCACACCACGGATACTCTTTTAGGGAACAAGTGGATCCAGCGTTTGGATTTCTGGTGGTACGCTATTGGTTTCTTGTTCTTGATGGGCTTCACGGTTTTCATCATCACGACTTACCCACAATCCGTGGCTTTGTTTTTCATTTTGTGGATCGCAACTTTGCTCGCGGCTCTGTCGGCTTGGGTGTTTGATAGTTTCTATTTCTGGTCGCCAGCCTTTGCGCCGTTTGTTCTGCTTGCCTCAACCTGGACGATTTTTATCGGTTACCAGGCGACCAAGATCGAAAGAAAAAACTTTGCCCTGCAACAGGAACAACAATACCTGGCAGAACTTGAGCAGCTTAAGAATAATTTCGTGAGTCTTATCTCCCATGACTTGAAAACACCAATTGCGAAAATCCAGGCGATCGTCGACAGGCTTTTGACGCAAAATCAGGATCAAGAACTGCAAACGGACTTAAAGTCCCTGCGCATGTTTGGTGACGAACTGAATCGCTATATCCAGTCGATTTTGAAAGTCCTGCGCGTTGAGTCCCGCGAGTTTAAAATCAACAAAGATGCGGCCGACATCAACGAAGTGATCGAGGAAGCCTTGCAAACTCTCCGCCCTTTGGCTGCGGAAAAAGGCATTCGCATTCAAACAACCTTGGAGCCTATGTTCTCGGTGGAGTTTGATACGACTTTGATCAAAGAAGTTATTATCAATCTGATCGAGAACGCGATCAAGTACACGCCTTCCCAAGGTTTGATCGAAGTTATTTCGACAGAGACCGACGACGACATCAAAGTCATCGTTAAAGACACTGGTGACGGTATTAAACCCGAAGACTTGGATAAGGTTTGGGGCAAGTTCACTCGCGGCAGTGATCAGGATTTAAAAACAAAAGGTACAGGCCTAGGCCTTTACTTGGTAAAATATTTTATTGAACTTCACGGCGGTAAAGTCGCAATGGAAAGTAAGTTGGGCCAAGGCACAACGGTCTCTTTCACATTGCCACTTGAATCTGAAGATGTGATTGAGGAGATTTTATGATCAACAAAATGAACACCCTCATTGTTGACGACGAAGCAGAACTGCGTCGCTCGGTTATTTCGATTCTTAAAACGGCAATGCCTGAAATCGAATTCGTCATCGACGAAGCCTCGAACGGCAAAGAAGCTTTAGACAAAGTGAAAGAACAATCCTGGGATCTAGTTTTGATGGACGTCAAAATGCCAGAGATGAATGGTCTTGAAGCTCTGACTGCGATCAAAGAACACGATCCACGCACCTTCGTGGTTTTGATGACTGCGCACTCCAATCTGCACGACGCTGTCCTTGCTATCAAAGAAGGCGCTTATGACTACGTTGAAAAACCAGTCAATCCACAAACTCTGACAGAGATCGTTCGTAAGAGCTTGGAAGCCCGTGACTTGGTATCAAGCTTGGCGCTATCGAATCCAATCTTTGACGACGACATTGAATCTGAATTCGTGGGCTCTTCACAAAAAATGAAGGAAGTCTTTAACTTGATCTATCGCCTGTGCAAAGTGGACACGACGGTTCTTATCCGTGGTGAAAACGGAACAGGTAAAGAGCTGGTTGCCCGCGCGATTCACTTCAACTCCCCTCGCAAATCAGGCAGCTTCGTTGCGATCAACTGTGGTGCTATTCCTGAGAACTTGATGGAAAGCGAACTTTTCGGTCACGAAAAAGGTGCTTTCACCGGAGCAATTGAACGTAAAATCGGTAAATTCCAAATGGCCAATAACGGAACGTTGTTCCTGGATGAAATCGGCGAGCTTCGCCCAGATATGCAGGTAAAACTTTTGCGCGTTCTTCAGGAAAAGAAATTCACTCCTGTGGGCAGCAACCGCGAAGTGAAATCCAACACTCGCATTATCGCAGCGACAAATCGCAATCTTGAAAAGATGATGGCTGACGGAACATTCCGCGAAGATCTTTTCTATCGCTTAAACGTCATGCCAATCTTCTTGCCACCTTTGCGTGACAGAACTGATGACATCCAAGCTTTGGCTCAACACTTCATTAAAAAATTCGCGCGCCAACATGGCCGTGTGATCAATGGTATCTCTGAAGAAGCTTTAGATATGCTTAAAGCTTATCGTTGGCCAGGCAACATCCGTGAACTTGAAAACGTCATCGAACGTGCGTTCATCGTTGAAAACAATCAGATGATTTCGCTCGATTCTTTGCCGGAATCTTTGAAACTTGCGCCTAAGGAATCTGGCGAAAAAACGGCGAACGTTGGTTACAAAGGTCCTTTGGATTTTGACGTGTTTAAAGAAGGCATGGAAAAAGAGTTTATTGTGAGCGCTTTGAAAGCTAATCAAGGACGTATCAATCAAACTGTGGCTCAGGCCAATATTCCTAAGAACACGTTGCTACGTAAAATCCGCAAATACGGTATTAATGTTAAGGACTTTACGAACGAAGAATAGTTTCGGCTTTTTCAAGCACCTGCTCTGCTGGCAGGTGCTTCATGCAGACATGGGTTTTAATCGGACAGACATTATGCCCATGCTTCCCACAAGGACGACATGCCAGGTTTTCTTTCTGAGCAATGAACGTCTGAGCTGACCACGGTCTAAATCCAAATCGCAAAACAGTAGGACCAAACACCGCAATCAACGGCGTTTCACACATTGCCGCCAAGTGAGTGGAAGCACTGTCGTTCCCAACTACCAGGCGTGCTCTAGCAATCAACTGAGCAGACTCTAAAATGGATGTCTTACCCGCTACAGAAATTGAGCGAGGGATTTCTTGAGCGACTTCCTCGGCCAAGGCTTCCTCGCCCGGCCCACCCATCACATATACTTGGTAGCCCAAGGACTGAAGGTTTTTGCCCGTCTCGATAAAGCCCTCTTTAGTCCAACGTTTCGTTGCCCACACAGAGCCTGGGAATAATAGAACAGCACGATCTTCATTCACGCCTTGCAGGTCGTAACGCTTTTGCAGGTCTTGATACACTTGCGTGTGACTCAAAACACTTTCACGCAAACTCATTGAAGCCCATGCTGGTGGCGCTGAAAGCTGTCCCTTTTTATCGGTGATATAGGGTTTCTCTGTTTCTGCATAGGCAGACAACAGACCCGGCAACTGCTGATCCACGGGCTGCAACAAACTCATTTGGCGCAAAGGATCTGGCAGAATCATCGGTTTTTTCACGCGAACGTCAAAAGCTAAAAAGCTCCAGAATTTTTGGAAGCTGATTTTTTTTTGCGCTTTGATTTTGCGGCAAAAGAAAATCGTGCGCATGGATTCATGAGGTGAAACCAGGTGATTTACTTCAAAAGAGTTCAGCTGCTGCAAAATATTATTATACGTTTGCGCATCGCCCTTTTTGATTTCAAAGACGTGATCGACAAGTTTGGTTTTCAGGAAGATATCGCCGAAGCCTTTGCGGCAGACGAGTCCGAGTTTTTGCTCAGGCCAAATCTGACGGCAGCGCTTTAGGAGTGGAATTGCTAAGAGCAAGTCCCCCAGAAAGGCTGTTTGTACGACAAGATTCAACGGCATGAGCGATCTCCTGCAAAGAGACCTGATCGTAGCACATTATGCTTTTTTCACAAGCTCTCTTCCAACACGGGCTGCACGGGCTTTTCGTGATGACAGCCACTCCCCGGTCGAAAAGATCTATTTCATGAGCACATGTAGGACCAAACCAAGCAATAACCTGCTTGCCTTGAGAAATCGCCATATGCATGCCTAAGCTGTCCCCAGTGATGACAATATCACACGCAGCAACACTGATAAGTCCGTCGCGCAATCCACTCTCTGTAGGAGTAGAAATGACATTGTTCAGTCCATGAGAAATGTTTGCATTTCGCTCTGTGTCCTCGGGGCCGCCAAGCAGCACAATTTGTGCTTCGGGATAACGACTTTGCAAAGAGGTGATCATCAATCGATGGAAGTTCACAGAAAGCTTCTTGTAGGGAATCACCGGACTGCATCCCGTGTTAAATCCCAACACCCACTTTTTACCTTCGTTCAAGAATTCCTGACGACGATGCTGAACGTGTTTTTGCTCTGCTTCAGTCAAAGGCAACCAGTACGCATCTCTTTTGAAAGGACCCAGCTCTAACGCTTCGACCATCAATTGAGTTTCAGGCTTTTTATTTACAAAGAATTTCTTGTGATTATCTAATCCCAGCTCCCACAACTCTGTGGCCGCCTCTGTCGCCGGAACAATCGCTCCATTGATGGGATTTGAAGTGAAGCCGAACACTTGGTCCACCTGCGTGTGCTTTAGTACTCCCACTGCCTTTAGCGACTTATCGATCACCAAGGCCACTTCAAAACTCAGCGCCTGCAATTGCAAAAGATCGGCTTCTTTCGTGGTTAAAACTCGGTCAATGACGGGATGATTCTGTAACAAGATATGCGCCGGAGCATCCGTCACCCACGTGATCATCGAGGAAGGATATTTGCGCTTGATGGCTCTTAGCAAACTTGTGCTACGAACCACAGCACCCAATGCGCCTAAATGAACTATCAGCACTGACATCTTTGGAACGTCCAAATGCGAACAGGCAGAGTCACAGCGGCTCTGGCTTTTCGAACACGGTTTATACCCCGAAAAATGTCGGCAATTCATTTGCGCCATAACAAGATTGTAGAACATCTCACTCTCACGCCCGTGGCCCGCGGGGTCCAGCCCACATATTCAGGACCAAGGGCGCGGCAAAAATGTTCCCCTTTTTGCCGATACGTAAGCAGATGAAAATCGAACGCGAAGTGATCCAGCTTAAACCTATTAAAACCTTGAAGTCCGCTCAGGGCGGCACGGTTTATTTGCCTTCGGGTTTAGGTAGTTTTGAGCTTAATGCGCTTCAATTTTCTTATCTCGAGGTTCTAAAAACCGGAGTGTCGATTGAAGGCCTTGTGCAATTCTTTTTGGGACAAGGTTGGTTGGTTAGCTTTCGTGAGCTTTACAATCTCTTGCAATTTCTTTCTCATGAGCGCTTGATCTCGAATCAAAATGTCATCGATTACTTTAAAAAGGTAAATTCCGAAGATGCCCCACTGGTATTCAGTTCACTTGATGTGATGACTGGAAACCAAGTAAAACCTGATCCGGCAGCCCTTCCCTTCTTTCGCTCTTTAGAGCCAAGACTGGCGCAGCATCTTTTGCAAAAATCAGAAGTGTTCACTGTGCCCGCGAATATTCGTATTACTTATTCGGGACAGACCTCTCGTGATCTTTTCGTATTATTAAAAGGCCAAGCTTCAATTTACAAAGTAATCTCTCCAACACGCAGACAACTTGTGGCGACACTCGGAGCAGGTGCTTTGTTTGGTGAGCGTGGGTTCTTACTAAATCATCCTCGTAACGCGGATGTGATTACGAATGGACCATCTGAGGTTTTGCGTGTTCATCACTTGCCTGAGTTCGACACCTTGATTAAGTCTGACAAGGCACAGGCTCTGCAACATCGTTTCTGGGTGATGCAGGCCTTGCTGTCGTCTCCGGTCTTTAAAGACATTCCTACTGACAGCTTAGATGCATTGATCTTTACAGGTCGCCTGGTTCAAGCACCTGCGAATCAAGTTCTCTTCCATGAAGGCCAAGCCGGAAATACGTGTTACATCGTAATCCAAGGTTCTGTGGTCGTAAGCAAACAAGGTCAAAACATCAATGTCCTAAATCAAGGAACTTGTTTTGGCGAGATTTCGCTTTTGGTATCGGGCGGCGTTCGCACGGCTTCTGTCACTACTCAAAGAGACACGGTCCTGTTAGAAATAGAACAGAATGCTTTCTATAAGATGCTTTCGCAGAATCTTGTCCTCGCTAAACTTATTGAAACCGTTGCCGCGCAACGCGTAGCGCGTGATCAACAAGCTAAATAATCCCTCGCTTATATCTCAATTTGATTTTGCATATCTCCCAAATCTATTTTTCAATGGCTTAAGGAGATCCCATGAATCAAGAAATACAGCAGCCGACCATCGAAACAGAACGACTGACTCTTTCTCCTGTCCTGATTTCAGATCTGCCACATATTTTTGAATATGCAAGTGATCCCGAAGTGGCTCGTCATGTGACTTGGCCACCTCACAAAGATCTTGAAGACTCACGCAAGCTGCTTGAATGGATTGAAAAGACACACAATACCACACGTGGTGCCATTTTCTTTGTGTGGGCGATTCGCTTGAAGTCCGCGGGAAATAAAATGATTGGCACTATCGACTTTAAACAACCCGTAAGCCACATTGGGCGCTTTGATTATGCAATGGGAAAGAGCTATTGGAACAAAGGCCTCATGAGCGAAGCCGCACAGGCTGTTAAGAATTGGTCGTTCAGTGAACTGCCCGAATTGGTTCGCTTTGAGGCCCGTGCCATCGCCGAAAATACGGGTTCAAGAAAAGTCATGGAAAAAACGGGTTTGCAATATGAGGGAACCTTCCGCAAGCAACTCAATAATAAGGGAACTTTGGTAGATATTGTCTGCTATGCAGAGATTCGCTAAAGAAGAGGACGCCTTAGGTAAACTAAGGCATTTTCCCTGGAGTGATGGAGACGACTTCGGAAACCAGTGTTCCGATTTTGATTTTGGCCTCGATACGCAAGATGTACTTGTGTTCGTCATCAGACAACCAAATTAGATTATCCCCGATCGGCTTGAATTTACCTTTGAGTGTGATATTGGGTTGGACAACGATGGCTTTCATTGGCCCAAGCTCTGTATCCAATACTTCCTTACGAAGGGCTTTGCCCGAGAAAACTAGGTTTTCTTTGTCGTTAGAAACACGGAAAGCGTACTCTTTGCCTACTTCCCATTGGAACATGCGCATATAGTAAATCGCGCTGTACACGTTTTGCGCGTACTCTTCGATTTCCCACTGCTCACGCTTTTCTTCTTCGCCGTCTTTTTTGGTTACTTTCTTTTCCCAGAAAGTCGCCATCTTTTTAGCATTATCGAAAAGCATTTTAGCTTCGCGCAATTGACCTGATTCTTTCACATGCAGTTCAAACACCGTAGGTGTCACAGTTTCATAGTCCATAAAGATATCGATGTTATCATCGACTGTGTAAACGGAGGCGAACAAGGAAATCGTTTTGATCGCGATATTGTGCTTATAGGATTTCTGTCCGTTGACCATCGCCATCGGCAAAGTTTTGAAACGCAACTCCCCCGCTGACATTTTAAAGTAGCTGACATCGTGGACAACTTCCTCACCCACGCGGAAAGGGTCCACGATAGGACGGCGACCATTGAAACCAGCATCGTCTTCCAATTCAGGCTGACGACGAGTTGGCGCTGCCGCCGCTGCGGCTTTTGAACCTTTTTTGGCAGGCTTCACGGCTGTCTTTTTTTCTACTTTTGCTGGTGTTGTTTTTTTTGCTGGAGCTTTTTTATCGCCAGAAGTTTTACCTAGAGCCGCGGCAGTCGTTATAGCTGCTGCTGTATCAGCCTCAGGAACCGCAGCTGGCTCTTCGATTTTTACAGCGCTTTCGAATTCGTCATTTTTTTTAAGCTGTGCCTCTTTCTCGTACTGCAAGAAAGAAGAACATCCCGTCATCATCAAAACTGCGAATAAGCCTGTAACTACCGAAATTTTATTCACTAAAAATCCTTCCAACGACGATGCACCCACATCCATTGTTCGGGGTGCTTTCTCACGATTTCCTCTAACTTGTCAGAGAAAGCCTGAGTAATATTAGCCGTACTCTGATCTTTATCTTCAACGATGTACGGGCCCAAGTCCACAGCTGGTTCAATAACTACATGAACTTTCCCGTCACTGCCCTCATAGGTATAAATCGGCAAAACCGGTGCTTTCGACTTCTGAGCGAACAAAGCCAGACCATAGGCCGTGCCCGTGCGTTTGCCAAAAAACGTGGTCGCAATACCGAAGGGCTTCCCCATGTATTGATCGAGTACGAAGACAACGCCGGCGTTCTTTTTTAAAGCTTTCAAAATATCGAAGGCATTGGTCGGTCCATGGGCATCGATGTATTTAATGCCTTGAGCACCGCGCACCTTGAACCAAATATCGTTGAACCACTGAGTTTTAAAACGCTTGGTAATAATGAACATCTCCTGTCCATTCAGCACCACCGCATTTGCCCCAAGATCACCGTTTCCTAAGTGCAAAGTCAGAAAGAACATTCCTTTGCCCGCGGCGCGAGCCTTTTCAACGTTCTCCCAACCTTCAAAAATAACATTCTGATCGACCCACTGACGAGTCATAGAAGGTATAAAGAAAAATTCACCGAAATTATATCCAAGTTGGTAAACTGACTCGCGGCCCACGCGTTTTTTCTCGGCCTCGGACCATTCAGGAAAGGCGATTTGTAAGTTGCTAAGAACTATTTTTTTGCGAAAACCAAAAACATCCCACCACAAAAAACCAATCCACGAACCAGAAAGTCGTTGGATTTTTCGCGGCAGAAAGCTGCTAAAGAAGATTCCGATTTTAACTAAAAAGCTGACCAATAACTTCATGCAATCTTCCCTTAGTCCCAAATTCAGTCACTTGAAGGTTGGTGCTCCAGAGCTTATTAGGATCTGGCAGCAGACGACGCAGCTTCACCGCGTCCTTGGAAGTCGTCACTAAAACATCAGCACCCGACTTTTCAAATTCAGCCCAAATTTTTTGAGCATCTTCATTCGTGTACTGGTGGTGGTCACGGTAATGAAGACTCTTTTTAGAGATCTCACCGTAAACACGCATCATCTTTTCAAAGACATCCGGTCTGGCAATGGCAGAGACCAAGAAAATCTTTTTACCTTTAAGCTCATCCGTCGACATGATTTCAGAGCCATTACCTAGCTCTACAATTTGATAGCCGAAATACAAAACCTCTTTGCCTAATGGCAGATGGTTTTGCACAACTTTAAGACTTTCTTCGTCAGCCAAGTTGCATTTTGTGAATAAAATTAAATCAGCTCTTTGCAAACCATCCCAGGATTCGCGCGCACGTCCTTCAGGCACTACTTGATAGTTCGCCCAGGGCTCCGTCGCATCCAAGATTACGATGTTCAAATCGCGATGAAGTTTACGATGTTGGAATCCATCATCCACCACAATCACGTCGAATTTAGGATGATGAGGATGGTTCGTTGCATACTCAGCTGTGCGCCATTTGCTGTCGCCAACAAAAACATTCACGTCAGGATTCGCTTGAGCCAATAAAACAGGTTCATCGCCGTAGTAACGAGCTGCATGCGGATGTGTTACGTCCACACGAGTACTCGCAGAAGCGTCAGCACGGTACGAGCGACTAACGACTGCCACCTTTTTTCCGTCCTGAGCTAAAGCTTTCAAACAGAAATCGGTGATCGGAGTTTTGCCCGTTCCACCCACCGTCAAGTTTCCAATACTGATAACCTTAACCTCAGGCTTGTAAGCACCAATCACGCCACGGTCATAGAGTGAGTTTTTAAAACCCACAATACGATCATATAAAAATGAAAGTGGCTTTAGGTATGGCTTCATACAGTTAGGTACTCATCCAATGCTTTGACCACGCGACTTGTGGCACCTTTATCACCCAGGTACTGGCGTAAAGACGCCAGATCTTTTTTTACTTCAGCTTTGTAAGCAGCATCGGTGATATAGCGATCCAACAAGGCCGCCATATTTTCAGCTGTCACATCACCTTGGAATCTTTCAGGCACAGCTTCTTTGCCCAAGATCAAGTTCACCAAACCGTAGTATTTTGTTCCGCGCACCAAAAGTTTCGCGAAGATCCCGGTCAACCACTTCATTTTGTACATGATGACCATTGGCTTCTGCAAAAGACCCACTTGCAGAGTTGCTGTACCAGATGCCACCAACATCATGTCCACTAGGTGGATCATGCGGAAAGGTTCATCCTTGAGCAAAATGTATGGAAGACGGAAGTCCTCCAGATAGTCTTGCATTTTTTCTTTGGTAAACGTCGGAGCTGTCAAAATCACGATTTTTAGATTTGCATGTTTTTTTGAAAGAATTCTAGCGGCATCCAATTGTATTTGGAAGTGCTGCTTCAGCTCCAAACGACGACTCCCCGGCATCAGACCCAAAACGATTTCATCGTCACGGATTCCGACTTGGTTGCGGTGAGTTTTTAAGTAATCGGCATTATCGATCAGTTTTTCATCCAACTCATCCAATAGCGGATGACCGACGAATTCCACAGGTACTCCGTGCTCTTCATAGAAAGGCACTTCGAATGGGAAAAGAACGAATACTTTTTTGCAGTATTTTTTAATCGTCTTCACACGACCTTTACGCCATGCCCACACCTGCGGAGAAATATAATAAACAACTGGAATACCCATCGCATGAAGCTTTTTAGCAAGCATCAAGTTGAACTCTGGGTAATCCATCACCACCGCCACTTTCGGACGGCGTTTTTCTGCTTCTGCCACAAGATTGTCAAAGACACCTTTCAGCAAACCGTAGGAATTGATGATCTCAGCAGCCCCAACGACTGCCATCTCTTCGGATTTACCCAGGCGTTCAAAACCTAGGTTTTCCATGTCCTGACTGCCGACACCGAAAGCATGGATCTTGCGACCTTGCTTTTTCCACGTCTCAAGAATTCTTTGAGCGTATGTAACACTGGAGGCCTCGGCGGCCACGAACAAAACTTGATCCATCTATTTCCCAATCATCTTTTGAATATCTTCAATTGCACGTAGAGCTTTCAAACCATCAAGGCCTGTTACTACCGGAGTCTTGTCATTCAAAACTGCATCGATAAACGCATCTGTTTCTTTTTGAAGAGCATCGGCTTTTTCAACAGTCCACTTTGTGACTTTAGTCAGCTCGTCACCACCAGGTCCTTTTTCAACTTTTTCAAGTTCGTGGATACCTGTGTTGGCGAAGATCGTGCAATCATCTTGTACGACACGCACAGAACGCTGAGCGACTGGAGACACACGGCTCACCGTGATGATCGCGTGAATTCCGTTTTTCATTTTGAAAGAAATAGAAGCCGTATCAAGCTCTGGAGAAACCAATTTAGAACCGGAAGCAATCATGCTTTCGATTTCACTGCCGCTCAACCAGAACAACATATCCATATCATGGATTGCCAAATCGTGAAGAACACTGACGTCAGCACCGCGTGCTTTGTACGGAGCTGTTCTTACCAACTCGATTGTACTGACATTTTTCATGTGCTTTTTGATTTCATTCACTGAAGGGTTGAATCTTTCGATATGCCCTACTGCCAACTTCACTTTGTGCTTTTCAGCCAATGCCAAAAGCTCTTCTGCTTGAGGAACTGTTGCAGTGATTGGCTTTTCAACGTTCACGTGAACGGCATTTTGCAAGAATAGCTTAGCCACTTCGTAGTGACTTTGTGTGCTGGCTGCGATCGTTACCAAATCAACCAAGCCGATCAAATCTTGCGGACGGTGGAAGCTTTTAACTCCTAAGTCCGCTGCGATCTTATCCGCTTGTGCTGGAAAATGGTCACACACTCCCACCAATTCTACGTGGGGATTATTTTTATACTTTTGAGCATGGAAGTTACCAAGGTAACCCACGCCCACAACAGCGGCGCGTAGTTTACTCATCTTCTTGCCAGCCTTTTGGACTTCTATCAACCGCGATACCGCGTTTAGAAGAACGGATAAAGTTAATGAAGTATTCGATGTTCGGGCTCATTGTGCATTCTTCCATCACACGTTGAACGCCTTCTTCCACCGTATGAGATCCCATGATCATGATACGAATGGCTTTATGAACATTGGCAACCTCAGCACGGTCAAACCCCTTACGAGCCAAACCGATTTTATTGGTTGCACGAATCGTTGCGTATGTACCTTGAGCGCGGCAGAACGGGATCACGTCTTTGTTGACGATACTGCTGCCCGCGATGAAGGCCATTTTGCCAACTTTAGTAAATTGATTCAAAGCACTCATACCACCAATGAAAACGCCATCCGCGATTTCACAGTGACCACCCAAGTGAGTGTTATTTGCTAAGATAACGTTATTACCCAATTTGCAATCGTGACCTACGTGCGTGTAAGCCATGAAATAACAGTTATCACCGATCTCAGTTTTTTTGTCGCCTTTAGAAGTCGCCAAGTTCGCTGTCGTGAATTCACGGAATACGTTGTTGTTTCCGATGATCAACGATGTCGGTTCATTTTTATAAGAAATATCTTGAGGAGCACCACCAATCGCGGAACCTGGGCAGAAGTGATTGTTCGCGCCGATATCCAAGATACCGTAACGAGAACCCAGAGTAACGTGACCTTCTACATAAGTTCCCTTGCCGATTTTTACTTTACCTTGAATAAGGCAGTAAGGACCGATTTCAACATCATCAGCCAATTCAACATCTGGGGAAAGAACGCTTGTCGGGTGTACTTTATAATTTGCCATGTAAACTGTATCCTAAATGCAACTTTGCAATGCTTGAATTTAAAAAGGGCCTTGGTGAAGGCCCTTTAGAGTTCAAAACTATTTTTCTTTCTCGTAGGCTTTGATCACATCTTCAGTAAGATCTGATTCCGGAGTGGAGTACAAAACCCCTTGGTTGTTTTCAAGAACCAAAGTGTATCCTTTGTCCTTAGCCAATTTACCGATCACTGTTTTCATTTTGTTCAAAATAGGAGCCGTCAACTCGCGCTCTTTCTTTTGGATTTCCATTTGGCTTTTGCCAACGATATCACGATATTTGATCATTTCTTCTTGGAACTCAGCTTGTTTTTTGCCAAGTGCTTCTTCAGATAGAACTGATTTTTTCTTTTCAAGATCTTCGCCCATCTTTTTCAGATCAGCTTCTTTTTTCTCAAGATCTTTTTTCTTTTTATTGAACTCAGTTTCTAGTTCCGTTTTTGCTTTTTTACCTGCAGATGTCGCTTGAATCGCTTTCTGCATGTCTACGAAACCAACTTTGCTCTCAGCCGCTTGAGCAGCTACTGCCATCATAAATACAGCTGCCGTAACAACCATCTTTTTCATAAAAATTCCTCCATAAAAATTTTTAAACGTTCAAAAAAATCAAACTAGAAACTTGGACCAATCGAGAACTCGAACACCGAGGCGTCGTGGTAGTTTGGATCACGATTCAATGGGAAGCCCCACTCGAATCTTAGAACCCCGATTGGTGAATACCAACGCAGACCGAAGCCGACGTCAGAGTAGAAACTGCCACTTTCCAAAACATCATCCGCAGCACCTACGTCAAAGAATCCAGCTCCCATGATGCCAGCATCTTTAACCAAAGGGAACTGCAATTCAGTCCTGAACATTGCTTGCTGAGTACCACCATAGAAACGCATGGACTCGATGTAGGCTTGGTCATCAGTGTAGCCTTTTGACTTCAGATCATTATAGATCTTTGTCGACTGTTTCATTTTTCCCACACGGTACGAGCGGAAACCACGCAGTGAGTACGGTCCACCTAGCAAGTACAATTCATTGAATGGCACTGCTTGACCGTCGATACCATCAATACGTGCGTACTGAAGATCATTTCTCCAAACAACATCCCAGAAGACATTTTTGAAGTAACGGAAGATACCACTCGCACGATTGTATTTAAGCTGACCAAACCCCGCATATTCATAAGATGCAGAAGCAAAGATACCTTTTGAAGGTGAGAAACGGTCATTTCGCGTATCGTACTCAACCGTTCCCGTAAGTGAGATTGTCTCACCAGAAGCAGTGGAAAGTGGGAACAAATCTGTATCTGTGATTTCCTGATTTGAAGAATCCGTACGAGTCGTTAGATCAGACTTATCGTACTTAGCACGCAAGAAACCACGAGTGAATTCCGCAATAGGATGACCCATACGGATGGAAGCACCTGTATGTTTCTCATCGTAGTCGATACGACCTGTATTCACTGATTGATAAACATCGCCACCCAAAGACCATTCAGTGTCATTGAAGTACGGCTCAGTGAAAGACAAGCTGTAGTAGCTGCCCGTTCCGCTTAAGTTTAAGTTCGCACCTAAGTTTTGACCTTTACCCAAGAAGTTCGATTGCTGAACTGAACCTTGCAAAGTGAAACCTTGAGACGTTCCGTAACCGGCACCCAATTGGATTTGCCCTGTGTTACGCTCCTTCACTGCGATGTCCACGTTCATCACGTCTGTTTTTTCAGGATCCACGGACGTTTTAAAGTTCACTTCATCGAAGTAACCCAAACGTTGAATGCCTTCCAAGGACTGACGACGACGAGTTTCGTTGTAAAGCTCGCCCTCGTGAACTTTCAACTCACGACGAACCACTTTATCGCGGGTCTTAGAGTTGCCGATCACATTGATTTTACCGAAGTAAACTTTTTGACCTTTGTCGAATTCAAATACCAAGTCCATCTTGCGTTCTTTATCGTTCGCACGAGTTCTTGGAATAACGTTGGCAAAGGCATAACCCAAGTCACCGTATTTAGCCGTCAACTCGCTGATGTCTTTTTGCAAAACCTCATAAGAGAAAACGCCGTTTTCATCGATCTTAATCGCGTCGAACAATTCTTGTTTCGGGAACAAAATATCGCCGGCGAAATCAACATCACCCACAGAGTACTGCTCACCTTCCTCGATATGGAAAGTGATGTAGATGTTCTTTTTATCCGGAGTCACCGTCACTTGAGGACGATCGACTTTGGCCTGAACATAACCTTGGTTGTAGTACATGAAACGAACGATTTGCACGTCACGGTCGAAAGCTTCTTGCTTATACTGACCGGAACCAGACATAGCCGAGAAGAATCCACCCTCTTGAGTCATCATTTTGCTTTTAAGATCCGTCTCAGACAGATGCTTGGCACCCAAGAAAGTAATTTTACGAACTTTTACTTTGTCGTTTTCATGAACTTTGAAAACCACGCGAACAGTTTCGTCCTTCGTGATGTCCTGAACGTCCACATCCACGCGAGCTAGGAAGAAACCTTTGTCCTCATAAAGTTTTTGAACTTTTTCGACAGATTCCTTCACCTTAGACATATTCAAAAGCTGGTAAGGCTTCAAACCTGTCGCCTCAGCGATGTCTTCAGATTTAATTTCGCTGTTACCTTCGTATGTGATTTCAGTGATGGATGGTTTTTCTAAAACCTTATACGTCAAAACCGCTTCTTTACCGTTTATCTGACGCTCAACTTCGATGTTGTTGAAATAACCAAGTTTGAAAAGCGCCTCAACATCAGAACGCACCGTCGTCGCATTGTACTCAGTCCCAGGTTTTGATTCGACCTTCAAAAGGATCGCATCTTTTTCAATCTTACGATTGCCTGCAACTTCAACGGATTTAATAGTAGTTCCAGAAGGTTGATTTTTATTTTGAGCAGCAGCCGTCGTCCCATTTTTCTTGGGAGCTGCTTTCTTTTTCGGAGCGGCCAACGAAACAGATGTGGCCGACACTAACAACAAAGTACAAAGAAGCTTAATCAAAGTCGAATTCTCCAACCGAGAGGGCCACAAGAGGCCTCATTTTTCTAAAATCACAAAGATTTCTCGATACTTACCTTTAAAACTCGAAAATCGTAGCTCAGTACCTAGGTCTAGTACATCAAAAAAGGTCTCTGTGACGCAGTATGGGGTTCCTTCTGAGGAGTGTGGTGTATGAAGCCTGTCGCTTCGTCGGCACAGCGTCGTGCTTCACCGTCGCCCGCCTTTGGCGGGTTCGCGCATCGTGCGCCGACGGAGGCCTTCCTACGGACAGGCTTCATACACCACACTCCGCAGAAGGTACGACGTTCAGGGTTTCAGGGATTTTTTTCTGTAGTGAGAGATTTGTGACACGATGTTTAGTGCTTAAAACTTAATCAAATAATTTTTGTGAATTCGCGATGAGAGATCAAAAATGCGGCCTGCACGAAGTGCAGCAGCCAAAAAAAGAAACGGCAACTGAGGGCCGTTCAAAAATGGTTGAATGCAAGGCGGAGGGAGCGAACCGCAGCGCAGGCGTGCTTCAGGCACGTCGGAGCGAGGACCGCACCCGACAACGCAGCAGGCAGCCGTTTTTCAACGGCCCGCTATACCCACAAACCGTCTTTCATTCGATATACTTTGGGGAAGCGTGTGGCGAATGTTAGGTCATGCGTGACTATTACTAGCGCCAGCTTCATTTCTTCTTTTAGTCTGAAGAATAGCTCTTGGATTTTGGCGCTGGTGTTTGAGTCTAAGTTTCCTGTTGGCTCGTCGGCGAATAGGATTTTTGGGTGACGGACCAGGGCTCTGGCGATGGCTATACGTTGTAGCTCGCCGCCGGAGAGTTGATTTGGGTAGTGGCCTGCGCGGTCTGCTAGTCCCATGAACTCTAAGAGGTGCAATGCTTTTTCTTTTGCGGCTTTTGGTGACTCCCCTGCTACTCTGCATGGGATCATTACGTTTTCTACGGCGTTGAATTCACTTAGCAGGTGATGGAATTGGAAGACGAAGCCCATTTCGGCGTTTCTGAATTTTGAAAGTTCTTCGTCGTTCATCGCTAGTAAGTCGCGGCCTTCGAAAGTTACTTCGCCCATGGTTGGACGATCCAATGTTCCCATGATTTGCAAAAGTGTACTTTTACCGGCACCCGATGCGCCAAGAATTGCTAGGGCTTCTCCGCCGTTGATGTCCATGCTGACGCCGCGAAGGATTTCTAGTTCACCGTTTCCGCTTGGGTAAGACTTGTGAATGTTTCTGACTGAAAGAAAATTACTTACAGGATTATTCATTTCTAAGTCCTTCCATCGGATTAAGATCAGCTCCGCGACGGGCTGGCGCCAAAGTCGCAAGGAAACAAATCAACATCGTCGCTGCACAAATTGCTAGGGAGTCCATCAAGCGCACATTCACTTGGATTGAATCCACACGATAAACAGCACCGGAGATCAGCCCCAAACGTCCTTGGGCCCAGTTAAAGAGACCACACAAAATCAGACCTAAAATAAAGCCGCCGGCCAAACCTACTCCACCAAGAATCAAACCTTGAATGGTGAAGATTTTGATCACGTCTTTACGACTAAGGCCGACAGTTTTTAGAATCGCAATGTCTTTAAAACGCTGCACGACGTTCACAAAAAGTGTTGAAGAGATATTAAATGCCGCCACGAAAATGATCACCGAAACGACAAAGAAAATCGCAGGACGCTCAACTGCCACCGCGTCGAAAAGATTTTCGTTCGAATCACGCCAATCGCGCACCCAGTATGGCGAACCCAACGATTGACTCAAGCGATATCCCGCCTCACGCGCATATTGAGCATCATGAAAACGGAGCATCAAACCTGTGTAACGATCTCCGATCGCTGCCACTTCTTGAGCCGCCGTCAGATCGATAATGATGAAGCGTTCATTCCACTCGTATTTTCCTAACTCCAAAACACCTTGGAGCTTAAATACGCCGACTTTTCTTTTGAAATTTGACGGATCGGAAGCGTCAGCGATCGGCAATACAACACGGAAAGTGTCGCCAATTGCCAGTCCCATTTTTTTTGCTAAGCCAGAACCGATCAATGCCAAAGGCTGCTCTGACGGAGCTGACAAATCGGCAGAGCCCTCTTTCACACGACTGCCCAGACGCAAAGTTTCGTTCAGGCGGTCTTTGTCGAGACCTTCCAACAAAACACCGGAGATTTGACCGTTGTGAGCCATAATGCCCTCAACGAATGCAAATCGTGTCGACGTGATCATCTTAGGTTCAAGTTTTTTAATGCGCTCTTCAAGCTCACGCCAATCATCGGGAAAGCGCGAGCGTTTTACCACCTGCACGTGTCCCGAAACATCAGTCATGGCTTGTTGTAAGGTTGATTCAAAACCACTCATCACCGCCATGGAGACAACCAAAGATGCCACACCCAAAATCAAACCAAACAATGCCAATGGAGCTGATCCACCGAACATGGTCTTTTTTGAATTAAGAAGTTTCCAGGAAATCCAGGCTAGAGTGCTACGATTCACGATGGCTTCACTTCCTGGTTCACCTGTTCTTTAAGGTAAGCCATGATAAATCCATCCAAATCACCGTCCATCACATCATCCACCTGATTCGTTTCAAAATCAGTGCGGTGATCTTTCACCATTTGATAAGGGTGCATCACGTAAGAACGAATCTGCGAGCCCCACTCGTTGGCTTTCTTTTGCGAATTCATCGCGTCTTTTTCAGCGTTGCGTTTTTCAACTTCCAACTCATAAAGTTTTGCTTTCAACATTTTCAAAGCCTTCTCACGGTTTTGAATCTGTGAACGTTCCACCTGGCACGATACGATCACGCCCGTCGGAATATGAGTCATACGAACTGCGGAATCAGTTCTATTGACGTGCTGACCACCGGCTCCACTGGCACGGTAAGTGTCGACTTTCAAATCTTCAGGTCTTACTTCGATATTGATATCATCATCGACCTCAGCCCACGCGAACACAGACGAGAACGAAGTGTGGCGACGAGCATTCGAGTCAAACGGAGAAATACGCACCAAACGATGCACTCCCGACTCGGCCTTCAAATAACCATAGGCATACGGGCCTTCAATCAAAAGAGTGCAGGATTTAATTCCAGCGCCCTCGCCCTCAGTCATCTCGATCACTTGAACTTTATAACCGTGTTTATCGGCGTAGCGCGTGTACATGCGCAAAAGCATCTCAGCCCAGTCGCAGGACTCCGTACCACCCGCTCCTGAATTGATCGAAAGATACGTGCTGTTGCCATCAAGCTCGCCGTTTAAGACTCGCTTCAACTCTAATTCTTGGGATAATTTTTCTAAGGAGGCGACTTCCGATTTTACTTCGATAAAGCTAGCTTCATCTGTCGCTTCGTTTGCCATTTCCAGCAAAACAGAAGCATCACTCAGACGACCCGTAAAAGAATCAAACTCACCCACCGCTTTTTCCAGCAGGCTTTTTTCCTTGTTGAGCTTTTGCATTTCATCAGGCTTGCCCCACAATGCAGGGTTTTCAGCTTGAATTGCTAACTCATCCAGGCGTTTTTTCTTTTTATCTAGGTCAAAGATACCCCCGAAGCTCCTTGGCGAAGCTTTCGAGTTCGTTGATACGTTTTTTAACGTCTGAAGATTCAGTAACAATAGACATTTAAATTCCTAGCTTAAGTGCCGTCCTTTTGGGACGAACCAAGTTATAGTTATTATTAAATGTCAGGGTGTCAAGCGGGGCTGCGCAGCAAACGCTCAAAGATGGCATCTTGAAGATCAAACATCTTCTTAGCATCTTGCTCGTTCGTCTCGTGATCGTAACCTAGCAGATGCAGCGTTCCGTGAAGGAGCATGTAGCCAAGCTCTTTCTGGAAAGTCAGTTTGTGTTCTTTCGCTTGTTTTTTTAGCACTTCAGGGCACAAAACAAGTTCGCCAAAGCTTGATGGGTCCATCGAGTCAAATGACAAGACATCGGTGGCATAGTCTTTACCGCGAAACTCATTGTTGATTTTTTGCGCAGGTTTTTTATCCAAAAATACCAACGTCAATTCACGACGAGCCTTTTCAGCGTTAATGACTTTACGCTTTTTAAGCTCCACCACCACGGCGTCCATCCAATCTTGAATGAATTTGCGTGGCACCGAGTGCTTGGATTCGTTGATGATTAAAACCTGCATATTATCCCTGTTTAGGAGTGGACTCGCCCAATTGACCGCCCGCTGCGCGAGGGTAATCGATGCGTTGATGGTATATACCTAAAAGGATGCGAATGAAAGCGGCTTCCACTTTAGAGATATCTTTCAGGGTCAAATTACACTCATCCAACTGCCCGTCAGAGAACTTTCTTTGCACGATATTACGAACGATATTTTGCAAACGCGCTGGCGTTGGTTCATCCAGAGATCTCGCCGCAGCCTCAATCGAGTCCGCTAGCATACACAAGGCCGCCTCACGAAATTGTGGTTTTGGACCTGGATAACGGAAATCCTGATCGCTGATTTCTGGGTCTTCCTCTTTTTTAAGATCCAAAGCCTTATTGTAGAAATAAGAAATCAACGTCGTACCGTGATGCTGAATAATACCATCGATAATCGGCTTACCCAGTTTATACTCCATCCCCATCTCCACGCCGTCTTTTACGTGGGCGATCAGAAGGGTTTTACTCATAAATGGAGAGATATGATCGTGAGGATTGTGTCCTGGTTTTTGATTTTCGATAAAGTAGTTCGCGTGCTCCATTTTACCGATGTCGTGGTAGTAGCACATAACTTTACCCAAAAGGGAGTTCGCACCGATTTCTTCAGCAGCGGCCTCCACCATTGAACCCACCATCATCGAGTGATGGTATGTCCCTGGGGCTTTAACGATCATGTCTTTTAAGAGCGGATGATTGAGGTTTGAAAGCTCCAGAAGTTTAACGTCTGTCGTGTAATTGAATGCTGATTCCAAAAGAGGAATAAACATCATTGCGCACAGAGAGCTCAAAATACCACCGAAAAAGCCCGCTGGAATCGCGAATAGGATTTCTCTCAGAGCGCCCTCTTGATCGAAACGAGTCATCGTCAAAACGAAACAGATAACCAAGGCATTCACCACACCCGTACGAACACCGGCAAAGTAAATGTCATTTCTGGTTTTACAATTGAAAACACCACGAGCTGCGGCGATACCGCCGATCATACTGAAGATCATCAGCGCGTAGTTGTAATCAACCATGATCCCCAAGCACAGAGAGATAAAGGCTGTGAAAAGCCACACGATCTCGCCCGAGGTAACCAGCAATCCCACTAGCATTGAGCCCGTTGCAATCGGAGCTGCATACAAGAAGAACGTCGCTGGCAACAGATGCCCCAGCTTTGAAACAAAGGCCGCATCGATGATGAACAGATAGATTTTCGTAAATAAAATCGTCCCGAAGGCGATCAACATCATCACTGTCAGGTCTTTAAAGTCGACTTTCACTCGATTCAGAGTGAAACGCTTCAAGTACGAGAAGAACACAATGATCGCCATGGAAAGCATTAATGCCATTGCCAGCGCCGTTAGATCTTTACGTTTATCTGACTGGATGCTTTCGATTTGCTTGATGACCGCCATATGGAATGGCTGAACCACAGAACCTGTAGGTACGATAACTTGGTTCTTTTTAATTGTGATATTAACTGGGATAACGTCTTCACGCGCTGCTTGCTTGCGGCTGGCTGTTTCTTGTTTGTTCAATGTCAGATTCGGCACGACCAGAGATCTTGCAAAGTATAGAATGTTGGCGCGATCGCCCTCTGGAAAACGCTCCAGATCTTTTTTATCATCCAAGGTAAAGCGCTCAGGATCTTGGATATCTTGGATTTCTGTGCGGGAAATATTGAATTCGCGTCCCAGATTATTACGGTGAACCACGCGGGCTACAACAGCTGACTGTCCTACTGGAATGAATCGATCCGGTGCCTCCGCCAATTTCAGCTCATACCAATTTTCTAAATTGCGGATGATGATGGCTTCGATACGCGGGCTGAATCTGTTATCAATCAACCACTCATACATGAAATCTGAAACCGTAACGCCCAACTCACTTTCGAATTCTTTTTTATACTGAAAGAATTCTTTCACTTTTGCACGGCGAGCCGCGGGCTGTTTTGGCCATACTGTTTCGCGAGAATAAGTGCGCATCGTACGGAAGGAATGGATCAAACCTAAAGAAACACGTTCAAAGACACTCGTGTCGTAGTCATAGACCATCGGCACAGAGTACTCGGCTTTTAGACGCTTCTCTTCTGTCGTCACTTCGTCGGTCATTTCAAAACCGATAGGTGACGTCACATCGTAACGAACAACTTCGCCTACGGTGAAATTATAAGGGACATCGAATTGATAGAAGATGGTGTAGGACAAAAGAACGCAGTAAAGGAAGATGAACGCCGCACGACGAACAAACAGACGCTCCTCTAGCATGTGCAAAGCACGGCCAAAGAATGTCTTTTCAAGGCCAATGGAATCTACCCAGTCTAAGAACTTTAGACTGTGATCCTCGTAATTAACCCGAGTCGCTGGACTCTCATTTTTCTTAGAACCTTTTCCACGCTGAGGCATATATCCCAATTAGCCTATCGCTAATTAACTTAATTGTCGAAATCACTCTGTGTTTGCGCTAAGATAGAGCCGATTCCATCAAAAAGTCGAGGCGCTGTATGGCAAAAACTCCTGCTAATTTTAAGAAAATAGAGTCCTTGGTCGAGCTCGTCGCAAGCCTGCGTGGCCCCGATGGTTGCCCTTGGGATAAAGAGCAGACTCATGAGTCCCTCACACAATACGCCATCGAAGAGACTTTCGAGTTGGTGGAAAGCATCGAAAGCACATCCCCCGCTCGCGATCAGAAAATGAAAGACGAACTGGGAGACGTGTTATTTCAAGTAGTTCTGCATGCACAATTAGCCTCTGAGCGTGGAGCATTTACTCTGGACGACGTGATTCAAAACGTCTCTGAAAAATTGGTGCGCCGCCATCCCCACGTCTTCGGTGATGTAAAAGTGGGCAACTCGGATGAGGTCGTAAAAAACTGGGATGAGATTAAGAAGGCGGAAGCTGCCGGATCTTCCGAAAATCCTTATGCATTGAAAGTCCCACCTCTTCCCGCTTTGCAGCGCGCTTACAAAATAGGCAAACGCACTGAAAAACACAAATTCGACTGGGAAAACGTTGAAGGCGTGATGTTGAAGGTGGAAGAAGAGTACGAAGAGCTGCGTGAAGCCTTGGACAATGATGTTGATTCAGAAATCGAACACGAATTGGGTGATGCCCTTTTCTCTTTAGCTCAATTAGGCCGCCATTTGAAAATGGAACCTGAGCAGGTTCTACGCAAGGCGAACTCCCGCTTTGAAGAGCGCTTTAATAAGATGGTTGAATTCGCTGGTGCTGAAGGTAAAGACTGGGGTGCCTTGAGTACTGAGGAAAAAGAGCAGTATTGGATCAAGGCTAAGAATTTTTTGAAATCCCAAAAGAGTTAAACCACCCGCTCCTCTGTCGCGAACGAACGGGGATCTAACGTTTAGGAAACGTACGCTCTATCCAGTTTTTGCGACTTGTTTGTTTTCCTGCCTGCCGGTTCGCTACAGCCTACGACAATTTCAACGAAGACTGCTTGCGATACTCCAATCTATTATGGGTTCCGCAGAGTACCCGCAAATTACCCTCCGAATTATCTCCGCCCGCCCAGCGCGGAATGATGTGATCCACTTGTAGCCCCACTTTACTTTCGCAAATCAATCCCGTTTTCTTATCGACGTATTGACAGCATTTATCGCGCTGTAAAATAAATCTTCTCGTCCTAGGAGTGATGGTCGCATTACCATCATTCATACCCACAAGGGCTAATCTCGTATTATCTGAATCCTGAATCTCCCTCCCCTTAAGATAATGAACACAAATCATCTCAATAGTTCCGGCAAGAGTGTGATCCCTCATCGCCGACAGCGTATGAAAGCCCGTAACTTTACATTTCTCCAATAGTTCGTATTGCGGCCTCGACAAAGTTACCTGTAAATTTACGGATTCATCCCTCTGAGCAGTAATTTTCTCAGCAGGTCTTAGGGGAATGTCCAACGCCTGAGCAAGGAGCTTTTGCGCGTCGAATGTAGTCTTACCCTCAACCAACGACAACAATTGCCCCTTTTCCTCGGTCGATAGGGGTTCATTCTGTGACCGTTCCTTCTGTTTAATTGCTGATGATACCTGGCACAGTTGAGACAGATTCAACGTTCCAGACTCAACTTTCTCAGAGAGTTTTGGAATTTCCCTTACCAGTCTTGCAGCGTACAATCTATGCTCTGCCGCTGTCGTGCTGTAACCATGAACACGAACCAAATAACTCAGCATAGAGTCAAAGCCTCGTAGAGCGTATAGGCGACGCACATCAATTTCCTTAATATGCTCCAAAATCCAATGAAGAACCTTGCGCTCGTTCGCTACACATTTTTTAAAACTCAATTCAAGCTCATCATTATTGAGGTTAGATATTTTCATAGATTTTTCTCCCCGCCATTCGCACGCCAAAAAAATATCTCAGACGTCTAATAGCTATACCGTTTCAAATTGCGCATCTACTTTCCGTGCATATGCTAAACCATCCGGGAGCACCTTCTAATAACCTCACGTGAATGCATCGATCCGAACTCCGGCAATCCTTCCATAGCTCCAAAAATATGCCGCACAATAGACACAGTTTCTGTGTTGCATGCGCGTTAATTTTTTCTCAACGGGCTTATGCCAGGAGCTGCCATAAATCGCCTCAAAACAAAAGACACAAAAAAATAATTTTATACTTCGACAGAATCATTGGAATTTGAATTCTGTCGAACTCTTGAAACTCCGCATGTTCTCACTGAGTACATGCAGGATTCATTTTCACTTCATCACAACTTTGCGAAAAGCATTTGTACGAGTGGCAACTCAGTTGACCGTTTTCTAAATTTTCGCAGCACCATTTCGTATGAAAATGGATGGAACGGCTCCAAAATAGTTCAAGGGATCTTGATTAAAAGTTCGACGAATTAAAATAACTTCCTAAAATTACACGCATTTACGCAGGACATTCCTCCTGAATTCCCCGCAAAACGTCCAAAAGGTTGACGAGTGAAAATTATTTTTTCTCTGTTGTTCAACACCATACCCTATGATTTCGAACAGTTAGCGTGTCTCAAAATAGAACCGTTTTCAGATACGAAAATAAAAACGCTAGGTTGTGGGTAATTTCAGTTTTCGCTTCTTTTCAACGAAACTGATTTCATCACGAACATGGTGGGGCTCAGGAGGGCAAACCGTATGATCAATCAAATCGCTCGCAACTCAGTACTAGTAGCATCGACTCTTTCACTACTTGCTGGTTGTGGAAAAAGCGGAGGTACTTACTCTACTCTCGCTGATTCAGATTCATATAAGCAGGAAGCTGTATTCGTTCCGAAAAAAATCGATGTCCTTTGGGTGATCGATAACTCCGGTTCTATGCAAACATCTCAGCAGAACCTTGCTTCTAACTTCCAGTCATTCATTGCACGCTTTAAGCAAAACAATAACGATTTCCGCATGGCGGTTGGTGCAACTGATGCTTGGGAAAAAGGTTTGTACACAAGTACGTCCAGCATCAACAAAGCTCTTTTGAGAGATGGCGAACCTGGCACTTCAAACCACTCCGGCGTATTCGTTATGGATAAGAACACTCCAAATCTTGAAAATGTCTTTGTTACCAATATCAAACAAGGTATCAACGGCAATGGTGATGAAAGAGCCTTTGAGAGCTTCAAACAAATCCTAACGGATTCAAGAAACTCTGCATTTCGCAGACCAGATGCATTCCTAGCAATTATCATTGTTTCTGATGAAGAAGATTTCTCTCGCTCGGTAACGGGATTGATTGAGAAATATGAAGACGAAGATCCAAAACTTTTCTCAGTAGACAGCTACGTTAACTTCTTGGATACATTCACTGGTGGTACAGCAAACGGCAGAAACTATGCTGTATCCAATATCTCGATCCATGATCAGTCTTGTTTGACTCAGCTTTCGACTATACACCAGCTTAAAATTAATAAACGTTATAAAGATCTGACTAACAAAACTGGTGGTATCAACGGTTCTCTGTGCTCTGACTTTGGTAATACATTGCAAATCATCTCTGACTCAATCATCAAATTATCAAGCTCGTTCAAACTTTCTCGCGAACCAATTCCAGAAACAATCACTGTGATCGTGAATGGAGTTGTTGTACCTGAGAACGCAAGCAACGGTTGGACATATAACTCATCAACTTTGACTATCACATTTAACGGAAGTGCAGTTCCAGCAGCGGACGCAAACGTACGAATCACATTTGATCCTAAATCGATCAAGCTCTAAGAAAAGGATTGTGTAATGGGTGGGGAACAATCTGCAGCAGCAAATCTTGAGCAATGGTATATCCTTCGCGGGGACATGAAATACGGTCCCTACGAATATAGATCCATGATCTCAATGATCCAAAACGCTGAGCTTCAAGACTACAACTATGCTTGGGCTCCGCATCTTGAAAACTGGACTCTGGTGGGAGAGCTTCCGGAATTCTCGAAAGACCGCTTGGCCCGTTTGATTCAAACGAAGGACCATTTGTCCGGTGCTTTCATCGAGAGAAAATTCCCACGCAGAGATTTAAAAACGGCGATCTACGCGCACAATGATCAGGCTTTCTTTGATGGCCATACTTTGAGCGTGAGTGAGAACGGGGCTTTGGTTCTGTTGAACGATCCTCTTCTCTACTTAGGTCAAAAAATTATGATTCACTTCCGCAGTTCAGAAGTAAATCCTGTAGAATTTAATGTTCTATGTGAAATTGTCCGAAAGAACTATTCGAAACAAAGATTAAACGTGAAATCCGGTTTGCACTATGCTGTTCGTTTCCTCCAAGTGCCTGAGACTGGTTCAGTACAATTAACTAAATGGGCTCGCGGTGGCGGTTCCAAGGAGGAAACAAATGGCATTCTTAAAGTTCATGAATGAGTCTGGCGTCGTAGGCTGGCTGATTCTTCTAACTGGTATCGGTTCTCTTGTTCTAGTGGCAGAGCGTGCAAAAATGCTCTACAAAGAATACGGTATGAATGTCGATGAGTTCATGGGTAAAGTTCAAAACCTTGTGTTGGCTAAAAAACATGATGAGGCTTTGCTTCTTTGCGCACAACTTGAGAAAAAACCTCTAGCAGCTGCTTTCAAGACAATCCTTGAAAAAGCAGACCGCGATGACGACACTATTTTCCAAGCACATGATATCGCATTGTCTGAAAACGTACCTTTGTACACAAAACGTCTTCACTATCTTTCAATGCTAGCCAACGTTGCTACTTTGATGGGTCTTTTGGGTACAATCCACGGTCTTATCCTTTCGTTCCAAGCGGTTGCTTCTGCAGACCCTGCAATGAAGCAACAATTGTTGGCGCAAGGTATCTCCGTATCCATGTATACAACAGCGTTGGGTCTTGCGGTTGCGATCCCGGCGATGGTGTTCTTCTCTATCCTGACTTCTCGCCAAAATGAGTTGATGGAAGAGATGATGGAAAAATGCGGTAAATTGGCAGAGTTGCTAACAAGCGCACACGTTCCAAATCTTTCTCGTCAAAACGTATTCCCTGACCAAGTTGCAGCTCCAACTGTAACTCCTCCATCTGCTCCAGGTAAGGCTTCTTAATTGAAGCCTTCGGGCATTTCCAAGATGGAACTTTAATTCTAATTGGGTGGGTGTATGAGACGCGCTAAGAAAATTAAAATCAATCATAACAGTGAGTTCGAGCTAGACTTAGCTCCCCTACTTGCCGTGATGGTAAAACTAGTACCGGTCCTATTGTTGTCGTCTGCATTCGTTCAGATGATGGTGATCGAGACGGAACTACCGCAAGTTGTGTCTGAAGCGATTCAGCGCAACGACCAAGAAAAAACTCCAACGGTTATCGCCATCGAAGTCGACTCGAAAGAGGGCTTCACAGTCGTGATCAACAAAGCTGGCAAAGAAAGCACAGAGTCAGTTCCATTGAAAAATGGTTCTTTCGACTTGCCGACTCTGCACGCAAAACTTGTTGAAGTAAAAAAAGCCAACCCTGAAGTATTCAAAATTGAATTGAATCCTGATGGTAAGGTTCCTTACAACGACATCGTTAAAGTGATGGACGAAGCTCGCCAAGCTCACGACAGCAAAGTGACCTTCCCTGTTTTCGACACGAAACAAGGTAAGAATGTTGAAACGAAGTACATGTTCCCAGAAGTTATCTTCTCGAACATGATGGAGGGCTAAAACAATGTCACGCAGACGTCGTTTTGAACCGAACATTAAAAAGAACTCTACGTTCACTCTGAACATCACGTCTATGACGGATATGTTTACGATCCTACTAGTGTTCTTGCTACAAAGTTATTCCACATCACAAGTCGAGATGATTCCTGAATCAGGATTGCGTTTACCGACTTCGGCAACAACTGCGAATCCGGTCGAAGCTGTCAAAATCTCTTTATCCAAAGAGGCTTTGAAGATCGATAAAGACAAAATCGCTGACGTAAAGGACGCTGAGTTCTTACCACAGGACCTTGAGTCTACAGATGCGAACTTTATTAAACCGTTATTCGAAAAACTGGACCACATGGCCAAAAATTCAACCGAAAAGGAAAAGTGGGTAAAAGAAGGAAAAATTCTTTTGCAAGCGGACAAGGACCTTCCATATGCAACACTTCGCAAAGTTATGTATACGGCGTCTATGGCTGGCTTTCCACAGTTGAAATTGGTGACCATGGTCGGAGAATAAGCGTATGAAACTGAGCACATTAACATTAATCCTGGCTATCCATTTCTTCTCGTTGTTGTGCTTTGCAGAAAAGAATGAAAAAGGTCTCATCCCCGAAGTTCGTATGTCGAACGACGAGGGTGAGAACGAAAAGAAAGCTCTACGCTCTGAGCTTATGATCACTCGCTCAGAAAATAAAGCGATCGAATCTCTTCAATCCGTTATCAAAAAAAGTAAAGGCTCTTCCAACGAAGCGGACCTCTGGTACCGTTTGGCTGAGCTTTACATGCGCCGTTCGAAATCAGGTCGCTTCTTTGACTTGAATCGTGAAAATCCAATGATGAAGCTGTCCCCGTTCCCGATTCCAAATGAAAAGGGTACTGAGTCAGTTAAACGCGCAATCAAAATCTACTCGAAAATCGAATCGGACTTCCCAAAGTTCCGTTACATGGATGAGGTTCTGTTCAACAATGCCTTCGCTCACCAACAAGTGGGTCAAATGAAGGGTTCAAATGAACTTTACCAACGCCTTCTAACTCAATTCCCAAAATCGCCACTGGTTCCAGATGGTACTTTGGCATTGGGTGAGTTGCTTTATGACCAAGGCAAATTCGCTGCGGCTCTTGAGCAATTCGAAAAACTAGAGAAATTCCCAAACAGCCGTGTTTATTCATACGGTATGTATAAGGCCGCTTGGTCTTGCTACAACATGCGCGACAGCGAATGCGGTATCAAGAAATTGGTTCAGGTTGTAAAAAACAATCCACCACTTCAAGATGGAGAAGTTCCAACGAACCGTCACAATCTTCGCAAAGAAGCTTTGCGTGACTTGACGATCTTCATTGGCGACTCCTACCCTGCTAATAAGCTTTACTCTTTCTTTGACGACATTACATCTGGCGACGAGCTTGGCGAATCGATGATGTATCTTGCGAAGCTCTATGAATCGCACAGCCGTCAAAAAGAAATGAACATCTTCCTTGAAGAATACATCGACAAACAACCATCAGGTGCCAATGTGGTTAAATCCCACCTTCTTTTGGTTGAAGCGAATGAGCAGCTTAAAAAACGTGACTTGGTATTGAAGCATATGACTTACGCTTCAGACCTGTGCCGTGCTGATTCTTCTTGGAAAAAAGAACAAAAGAAAGACGACGTTATCACTTCTTGTGATGAAGGTTTCCGCCGCACGAGCCTTGATATGGCTAAAAAATGGTGGGAAATTTGGCTTAAGAACAAACAAAACACTGAGTTCTCTAACCTGACTCAGCAATTGTTTAAATTGATGCTTGATAACGAAGATCCAGCGAAACCAGATTTGAAAACACGTTTTGCTTACGCAGAACTTCTTTTCCAATTGGGTAAATTCGATGAAGCTAGTACTCAGTACAAAATGGTCGGTGACAAAACGACTGACGAGACTATGCGCCACGATGCGAACTACGCTGCCCTTTTCTCTAAAGAGAAATCTATCGAGAAAAAATCTGAGCCTTTGAAAGAGGCTGAGCGTAAAGATCTTGCTGCCAACTATTTGGCGAAGCACCCAATGGGTAAATACGCGACTGCGGTTAAATTCAAAATGGGCCATATCGCCTATGAAGAAAACAACTACCCTGAAGCTGAAAAATGGTTGAAACCTTTGACGACAATCAAAGGCAACGAAGAAATCCGCAGAAAATCAGAAGACCTGGTTTTGGATATGCTTAACATCAAAAAAGACTTCGTGGGTATCAAAGAGTTCTCGAAACAAATCGCAAGCTCGACAACAGATGCGACTCGTAAAAAGAACATGAACAAGATCCAGGAAGAAGCGCATTTCACTGAAATCCAGGAATTCGCTAAAACTGGTGATAAAGACCAAGCTGCAGAAAAACTTATCGCTTACGCGAAAGAACATGATGGTTCTAAGCTATCACAAGATGCTATGTGGCAGGCTCTAGGTATCCTGTACACTGAAGGCAAAATCTTTGATGCAGCCGAATTGTCGATCAAATACGTTCAAAAGTTCCCAGAAGATAAAAAGAATCTGGATGCTTTGAAAGACGCTGCTAAAGCTTACGCTGAGGTAGGTCAAATCGCTAAATCCGCTGAGACTTTATCTAAAGTCGCTGACATGGATAAAAAAGGCCGTAACCAATACTTGGAAACTGCCGCAGATATCTATGTGATGGAAAAACGTGTGAAAGACGCTCGTGTGGCTTACACAGGTATTCTGTCTGCTGCTGACAGCAAAACAACTGAGCGCATTTACGGTAAACTTCTTGATTCTTATAAAAACGATAAGAAGTCCCCTGAATACGATAAGCTCTTGAATCAAATCTCTGCAAAAGGCATCGAGCCTTACACAACAGAGGCGATGATTGAGCGCGCACAAAACTTGTTGAACTCAGGCAAAATGACAGCAGCGTTTGAGCTTTCTATGAAAGCCAACGGTCGCTCCGTTCCAGCTGAGACTCGTGCCGCTGCCCGTCTGATCCAAGCAGCCGTGCTAGAAAAAGAATTCATTTCTCAAAGCGTAAAAGCTCGTGAGGAGAAATTCGCGACGGTTCTTGCGATCAAAACTGAAAAGTTGGACAAAGCACAAACAGCTTACGTAACAGCTCTTAAAATGTCCAAAGACCCTTACCAACAATTGGATGCTTTGCGCGGTATCGACCGTGTGTATGGCAACTATATCGAGTCTTTGACGACGATGCCTCTGCCGGCTTCATTGAGCCCGGATGAGCAAAAGCAATTGCGTGGTGAGTTGGCTAAACTAACAGACCCTATCGCAGACAAAAAGAAAGACAACGATACGAAGTTGAAAACGTTGGCTGCTACTGTTGGCCAAACAGCAACGGCGACTCGTTCTTACGACACTATCAGCGTAGATAAAACGATCACTCCGATCGCGAACTTCCCTGCTCCTGATAAGTTCGGTGTGTTCTTGCCACAAAGCCAAGATATGACGATTGGTAAAGTGTCTCGTTATGAGATTCGTCCAAATAAGACATGCAACAAAACGGCTGTAATGACTGGACAAATCGCAAAAGTAAACACTTTCGAAATTGCGGCAAATTGTTATGGTTCTAGACAGTTCGAAATCGTTGAAAAATTGGGCCTAGAACTGGCTAAGAACAAAGAAACAAGAGCCCTTGGTCTTTTCTTTGCGAGCGTTGGCTCTGAAGGTAAAGGCTATAACGAGAAAGCAATGTGGTTGGTAGATGCTGCTTTGAAGGCTCAACCTGAAGCGTCTCCTTTTGTTTATCAAAAAGCTCGTTTGACATATAAAGACGATGGCATCAAATCCGCGATGCAATATTTTGACAAGGTATTGGACATGCAAATGCCTTCGACAGAAATGGAAACTTTCTCTGGCGTGAAGGCATTCTCAGAGGGAGATTTCAGTCGAGCTGTCGAAAAATTCTCTGCACTGAATAAAGATCAGTTGTATACTTTGAATGTGGGAACTCTCTTGAGCGAATCATACGCTCAAAAAGGACAAGTCGATAAAGCTCTTGCGACGATCAAGGATTTGATCAGCGCAAACAAAAAAGACAATGTCGACTATCTTCTTGAACAAGCTCATATCCTTGAGACTTTCAAAGGAAGCCCCACGCTAGCGTTGGATTCCTATGAAAAGGCATTCAAAGCAAGCAGCGCGCAAGCAGATTTGCGCGAATGGTTGAATAAAAAAATACAGTATTTAAAAAATCAAAACAAAGTCGGTCAGCACGTAACTTCGGGAGACTTGTAGTATGGAGGGTACAAGTGAAAACTTTCATCCACTTGATGACAGTATTCATTCTTCTGGGGTCGGCGACTGCATTTGGTAAATCCAAGACAGTCCGTAAAGTCCAAGAAGTAAATTTTGGTGACATGAACCTCAAGGGTACAGTTAGAAACCCTGATGGCGCATATCTCGTACAAAAACGCGGTATTAAATTTATGCCGTTGTATGACGTACAAAAAGATATGGACGGCCGTATCAGAGAATCTGCTCTGTACTTGAATAACTAATATTTGATCTTATTAGAGGTGTTATCATGCTCACGTTGATTGTACGTCAGTCTCTAAAAAACGGGACTGCAAAAACTTGGAAATTGAGACCTAGCAACGAAACACAAACGTTCGGCTCTTCCCGCCTGGCAGATGTGATTTCCATTGCTCCAGCGACAAAAGGTATTCAAGGTGTCTTTGAATATCGCAACGGTCAATGGTATTACGTGGACATGGATATGGCTACCTCCAGCGGATTGCAAAAATCCCCAGCCATCGCCTTGACTCAAAGTACTACTTTGACATTGGAAGACTGCACCCTACACTTCGAGCCTCTTAAAAAAGAGACGAACCTGTACAGCCGTCTTGAAAAAACTGGCAGCGAAGAAACAGCTGGAACTAAAAAATTCCAACTTTTCATGGTCAAACAAAACGGTCGCGTTTTGCAGACTAAGATCCTGCCTATCAATAAAAAATTCAAACCTGATTTCTCTAACGAAAAAGTGTCTTGCGTGCCTTCACAAGAATGGCACCGTCAGACCCTTGGTGACGTAGAGGTATCACAAAGAACGCTTTCTATGGAAGATGCTGCGAGAATGGGACGCTTTAACACGTCCAATCTGGTAGATGAAGATTCCAAAAAAGGCGTAGTCTTGATGCTTGGTGCGGCTGCCCTATTCATCACAGCAGCATTGTTTGGACCTAAGACAGACGTCCATACTGTTGCAATGCCTGAACAGCCTAAAGTCGCGCAAAAGATCATTGTTAAGACTGAAATTAAACCTAAACGTAAAAAAGCCGAAGCGCAAAAGCAGATGGCTGCAGCAGCTCCTCCAGCGGCATCTCCTAAACAGGAGACAGCAGCTAGTGGTGGTGGCGGCAAACTTGCCAACATGATGAAATCGATCTCTGACGGTCGTATTTCAAAATTGATTGGTAAAGTTTCTGCGCAAGGCGCGAAAAGCTCGAACGTAATGTTCGCTCAAGGTGTAAAAGCTGGTTCCGGTCCTTCCGGTCGTGGCTTGGCTGCTGTGGGCAACATCGAGCGCTCTGGTCGTGACTGGGGTGCAGCGGGTAACGGTAGCGGAGTGATGATTTCCACGAATGGTAAAGGTGGCGGTAAAAACGCTTCCGGCATGGGTGGATTGGCCGCTGGTGGCACTGGTAATGCTGGTGTTGGTTTGATCGAAGAGGAATCTGAAATTACTGGGGGCTTAGACCGTGAGGTTATCGCTCAGTATATCAAATCTAAATTGGGTCAAATCCTTTACTGCTATGAAAGACAATTGAGTGCGAACCCAGATTTGTTCGGTAAGGTTGCCGTGAAGTTTACGATCGGTGGCTCTGGTCAAGTTGAACAACAACTGATTGGCGATACAACTTTGAAAAACTCAACTGTTGAAGGCTGTATTTTGAACCGTGTAGCTGGTTGGAAGTTCCCTGCCCCACAAGGCGGAACACGCGTGCTAGTTACATATCCATTCTTATTTAAAAGTACCAACTAGGACGGGAGACCGAAATGTTTAAGAAAACACTACTAATCTGCATCTTGATGACAACTCAAGCATTTGCGCAAACAGCAACAACTCCGGCGGCAAAACCGACTGAGCAACGTGGCAGCGATAAGCTTGACATCAAAAAACTAGAGAACAAGTACTGGGCAGCAAAAGACGAAGACTTTGGCGTGGTACAAAATCGTCGTTACGTAAAAGCAGAGCGTTTTTACCTAACAGCTCGTGGTGGTATTCCATTCAACGACGCTTATAGCTCAGGCACAGTTTTCGGTGCTGACTTAGGTTATTTCATGAATGAACGCTGGGGTTTTGAGTTGAACTACAACTCTGCAAACTTGAGCGATAACGATGCTTCGAAACAGTTCCAAACACAGTATGGAGCTATTCCGGATCATAACGTTCTTGAATCATCTTACTTTGCATCTGCTATCTGGGTTCCATTCTATGCAAAGATGAGTGCTTTGGATAAAGCGATCATCTACTTCGACATGGGTCTTTCAGTAGGTGTAGGTAACGTGAACTATAAAATCATCAAAGAAGAAGGCGATGAATCGAAATCTTCTATTGGTTATAAACTTGGTGTATTCCAGCAGATTTTCTTCTCTGAGCACTTTGCGGTAAGAGCTGACTTGATCAACACATGGTCTGATCAAAAACAACTTACTTACAAGCAAAACCCAGGTTACAGCGCGCGTGATCTAGGTTCGAAAATGGTAAATGATACCTCTCTTATGATTGGTCTTACTTACTGGCATTAATTTGAATTAAGTTTTTTAGTTCTTCCAAGGCCGGGGGGTCTTATATGAAAAAGCCAATGAAAGCGATGCTAGTGCTGCCTTTGATTTGCAGCACAGCGTTCGCCCAAGAAGTGCCACAAAAAGCACTGGCAGTTAAAAACCAGGGTGCACCCGCTGAAGCAAGTCTTCGCGTGAAAAGCAGCTTGGTTCCTACTTTCGAAATCTATCAAAAGAAAGTAGTTAAAGGTAAAACCGAAGTCTTTAAAGTAAAGGCGATTCCAGAACTGAATATCGGTTCTGAGCGCGAAGTGGAAGCAATTCCTCTAAGCCCTCTTCGCCTACCCGCTTCTCGCGAAGTGGTGGTGAAAGAGATCAAAAAATCTCCTTCTATCAATCCGATGACGATGCACATTCCTCCGTACACTGCGGTTGTTAATGCGCCTAAAGTCATCACAAACCCAGAAGCTTTCACAAAAATTCCAGATGTAAAAATCATGGATCCGGTGAAAGATCCTTCCATGGTGGAACCTCAGGTGACACTGCAAAAAATGGATGAGATGGGTCCTAATGATTATAAATTATTGCAAGCTTTGATCTTCCTCGAAGTCCAACAAAACTATGAGTTGGCGATGGGGCTATTTGCTGAATTGATGGATGATAAAGAGCACCGTTTGGAAGCCCTTTATAACTATGCAATGACAGCAAAAGGCATGGGTCTGAATACTGAATTCAGAACTTACATGATCAAAGTTTCTCAAGAGACTAAGAATAAAGAATGGCAAGAAAGAGCAACTAAAGCCATGGTTGACGGCATCAAAGTTTTGGAGCTGTCTGACATTGCATTGATTGATCCTCTTGTAACTAAGTACGAACTTGATGTGTCTAAAAACGATGAATATCAAATCACTCGCGCGAAGTACTACTCTTCCATCGGTAATCTAGGTTTGATGGAAGACGCTTTGACTTACATCGACGAAAAGTCTCCAAAATACCCAGAGTCTTTATTGCTTTCTGGTTTGTTCAACTATCGTCAAAACAAAGTTGACGACGCTGTGATCAATATCGAAAAGCTATTGAAAGCAACTGAGGGTGACAAGAAATCTCAGATCAGAAACGTGGGTGCGATCACTATGGCTCGTATCCAGTTCCAAAAAAGCATGTACAAAGAGGCGTTCCAGTCTTACTTGAAAGTAGACAGATCAAGCCCGCTTTGGTTGCAAGCTATGACTGAGAGCGCTTGGACACAAATCTTGTCAGAAGACTATGAAGGGGCAGCAGGTAACATGTTCTCTCTTCACACAGACTTCTTTAAAAACGCTTTCAACCCAGAATCCTTCGTGGTTCGTACAGTGGGTTACTTGAACCTTTGCCAATACGGTGACGGTGTGCAAGTTCTAAATGAAATGCGTACTAAGTACGGTCCCTGGAAAAAGAAATTGGAAGACTTTAAAACTTCCCATAAAAAACCAACGGACTACTACGAAACTGTAAAAAGCTGGGCTAAAAACTCAGACTTGAAAGAAGTTGATGGTTTGCCACGCGCGTTCATCGTTGAACTTGCCCGCAACCCAGGATTTGTTTCTTATCAAAAGCAAATCAACAACTACGAAGACGAGATTACTAAATTCAATAAGATCTCTTTCACATTGATCAAAATGGAAAAAGACTTCTTGGCGAAAAAATCAGAAGCATCAAAATCATTGGTAGCTGCTAAAGCTAAAATGAAACCAGGTGCCTCCCCGTCTTCTGCAGTTCTTGACGCAGAGAAAAGACTATTGAGCTACCAAATTCAATACCACATCGCGAACAAAGCCCGTACGTCGATCAAAAATCTACGCACACAAGGTATCGCTCGTATTGAAAAAGAAAAAGATGGTTTACGTGAAGATGCTGGTAAAGCACTGCAAACTGGTTACAAATCCATGGTTGCAAACTTGACGCGCGTCTTGGACCAAAACGACGTTCTTCAGTATGAATTGTACTCTGGTGCTGGTGAGCACATCCGCTATCAAATGGCTGGTGGTGACATCAACACGAAAGAACGTCCTGAACTTAAAGTAGAAAAAGAAAAAAGTCTTAACTGGAAATTCAAAGGTGAAATCTGGGAAGACGAAGTGGGTCACTATCGTTCATCTTTGAAAAACGTATGCGCACAGGACAACTCTGTCGCTGGTATGAATGAGCACTAAGGAAGGATTGGAAATATTTATGAAAACATCTCTTAAACTGACAACAATGACGGTACTTTTGAGCTTCTCCACTGCTGCATTCGCACAAAACACAGCGAAAGACGGCTTGGATCGCATCAAATCAAATTTAAACAACTCTAAGACCAACTTGTCTGAGTACCAAAAAAACTTGAAAACAGTTGAAGGTAACTTGAACGAAGTGGCAAAAGCTAAATCTTCAGTTGAAAAGCAGCAAAAGGAAATTGCTACTCAAGCCGAAGAAAACACTAAATCTATGCAGAAACTTGGCAAACAAGAAACCGAGCTGCAAGGTTTGATCAAAGACGAACAATCCAAAACAGCGGCTGAAAACCAAAAGATCGCTGAATTGGAGGCGATGATCGCTAAGATCAAAGAAAACCAAAAGAAACGTGAATCCAACGTTCAAGACTACCAAAGCCAAATGTCCCAATTGGGCGAAGAAAAGAAAATCTGGCAGTCTCGTCGTGACACTCTGAAAGAGCAATACGACCAAGTGAACAAAAAGATCCGCGATCTAGCGTCTGAAGAGAAGGAATGGAAAGGCAAAGAGCAAGGCTACAAAGGCGAAGTTAATCGCTGGACTAAAGAAGTAGAACGCCAACAAAAGATTTCCGACTCTTATAACTCTTTGGCCGAAGTTAAATAATTAACAGATATCATTTTAAAACGTTTCGAAAGAAGCATTAAGAGATCAAGTCCCCCGGCTTGATCTCTTTTTATTTGTTTACGTCCAGATTTCTTGATGAACATTAAGATCGTGACAAGGATTCTTGATAACCCGAGAAAACATGCCGAAGAGTTAAAAAACAGTCAAAGGACAGGACTAAGATCTATGAAAGACAACTCGCTCGGTTCGTGGTTTCGCGGTATTAAGGGGAAGCTTCTCTTCGCTGCACTTCTCCCTATGGTGGGATTCAGCATCACCTTTCTAATTTCCTACACTAATATGGCTTCGCTCGGAGCTATGCTTAACAAAGCAAATACCGAGACCGCAGCCAACTTGATTGAGATCGGCGAAATGCGCCAAGCGAGAAATCGCTATGGCTATATGGTTCTAGCAACCACAGTCGCGACAGCTCCCGAGGTGCGCGCCCAACGTCTTAAAGATGCGACAGAATCTATGGAAGAGTTCTTCGTTGCATTAAAGAACTACCAAAAACTACCAAGCCCCCCTGCTATTGCCGACTCTGATAAAGCTGGTGACCAAGTGGCTCCCGAATATCGTAAATCAATGGAAGAAGTTCTGGCACTTTTAGCTAAGAACAATCCTGAATCCGATAAATTGGCTTTATCCGTTCTGGAAAAAAGAGTGATGGAGCTTGGCGCGGTCATTCGTAAAATGAACGGTAACGCCGTAGACTACTTCAAAAAGCAATCCGTTGAAGAAACCGCGGAAGCAAAACAAAGCATCGCTAATGCAAATAACATTATCATCGCGACAACAACTGCGACGTGCTTGATTATTTTCGGGGTCTTGATGTTTATCGCTGTCCGCTTGACGAAAACAATTGGCTCAGCAGCTAGCAGACTCACAGAGTCGAGCCACCAAGTTTCCGCAGCTGTTATCCAGTTAAGCGGTGCTGGTAACAACTTGTCGCAATCCTCTACGGAAGCCGCAGCCTCCCTTGAGGAAACTGTGGCTGCTCTTGAAGAGCTGACTTCAATGGTACAAATGAACTCCGACAACGCGAAACAAGCAGCTAGCTTGTCAGCTTCCTCTCGTCAATCTGCAGAAGAAGGCGAAAACGATATTAAGAGCCTTATCTCTGCCATGACAGACATCTCTCAATCTTCTAAAAAAATCGAAGAGATCATCTCGGTTATCGATGATATCGCCTTTCAAACCAACCTTCTTGCACTGAATGCAGCGGTTGAGGCCGCTCGTGCTGGTGAACAAGGTAAAGGCTTTGCAGTAGTCGCTGAAGCCGTTCGCGCTCTTGCCCAAAGAAGTGCGGCCTCTGCCAAAGATATTTCATCACTGATCAAAGACTCAGTTTCTCAAATCGACAACGGTAGCAAAATTGCCGATCAAAGTGGTACTGTTCTGTCTAATATCGTGAACTCGATTAAAAAAGTATCTGACCTGAATAACGAGATCGCCGCTGCGAGCTCTGAACAAACCACTGGTATCCAGCAAATCAGCAAGGCAATGAATCAGTTGGATCAGTCGTCTCAATCAAATGCGGCGTCAGCAGAAGAAATCGCGGCGACCAGCGGAGAAATCAGCAGTCTTGCAACAACAACGAAATTACTCACTTCTGAATTGACTGAAGTCGTCAACGGTAAGCACGGTGGAGAAAATCACGACGAACCTCACCATGTGGCTCCTGCGAAGTCATCCAAGCCTGCCCCAGCTGCGAAAGCTGCGAAGGTCTATGACTTTAAAAAATCTGCTCCCAAAGCCACTCCTGCGAAACCCGCAAAAAGTTCAGCTGCGGCGGATATGATTCCGTTTGATGATGAGTCAAACGATCGCAAAGTCGGAACAACTGACGGGTTCTAGAATTTAAATAGAAGTAAACCTCTAAAAAGAGATTGGAAGTGCATTTCCAATCTCTTTTTTATTTGATAACTAGACTTCAAGTTTCCTTGATCGTCGCCGAAACTATAAGCACTCCAGAACCTTCCTTCTATAACTTCAATACAATTTAAAAAAGGATAATTGCAATGAACCGCAATGGTTTTTCGTCTTGGTTCCGGGGTATCAAAGGTAAACTTCTTTTCGCGGCAGTCCTTCCGATGATCGGTTTTGGTATTATCTTTGGGATCTCTAGCACGAGCCTTACCACTGTCGGCTCTATGCTTAGAAGTGCCAACAACGACACGATTCCAAATATCACAGCGATCGGTCATATGCGCCAAGCTCGTAATAAATTCGGCTATCAAGTATTTGCTGCCATGAGTATGCCTACAGCAGAAAAAAGAGCAGAACGCATAAAAATCGCTCGTGAAGGCGCTAAAGAATTCAAAGAAGGCTTCGAACAATATCGCCGCCTTCCCTCCCCGCCAAAACTTTTAGAAACTGACAATGCGGCCTCGGCAGTCGCTGAAGAGTACTATACTCTTCTAGAAAAAACCGCTGCTCTTGCCGAAACTGGCAATCCCGAAAACTACGAAAAAGTTAAGGACCTCTTGGATGGTCGTCTGTGGGAGATTGGCTCCATCATGGGGAAAATGTCTGGCGCAGCCATGCACCACTACGAAACCATGGCCAAGGAAAATTCTGAATTGGCAGAAAAAACCATCGCGCGTACTGATAACATTGTTATGCTGACGACAGGTGCATCGTGCTTTGCAATCTTTGGTATTTTGCTATTCATCGCCATTCGTTTGTCTAAATCAGTGGGCCATGTATCAGAGCGCCTCTCTGAGTCCAGCCATCAAGTTGCATCAGCTGTTGAGCAATTGAATGAAGCTGGTAATAGCTTGTCACAGTCTTCCACTGAAGCCGCGGCTTCTCTAGAAGAAACTGTTGCCGCCCTTGAGGAACTGACTTCCATGGTGCAAATGAACTCTGATAACGCAAAACAAGCGGCAAGCTTGTCAGCATCATCTCGTAGTTCAGCAGAAGCTGGTGAAAGCGACATCAAGAATCTGATTTCTGCAATGACTGAAATTTCTCACTCGTCTAAGAAAATCGAAGAGATTATTTCAGTTATCGATGATATCGCCTTCCAAACAAACCTCCTGGCACTGAACGCGGCTGTCGAAGCTGCCCGCGCTGGTGAACAAGGTAAAGGTTTCGCGGTGGTTGCGGAAGCGGTTCGCGCCTTGGCACAAAGAAGTGCCTCTTCAGCGAAGGACATTTCTTCATTGATTAAAGATTCCGTAGAGCAAATCGATAACGGCAGCAAAATCGCAGATCAAAGCGGAGCTGTGCTGTCTAACATTGTAAGCTCCATCAAAAAAGTTTCTGATTTGAACAACGAGATCGCGGCCGCGAGCTCAGAACAAACAACTGGTATCCAACAAATCAGCAAAGCGATGAACCAACTAGACCAAGCTTCTCAGTCAAATGCAGCCTCTGCCGAAGAGATTGCGGCAACGAGCAGTGAGATCAACAACCTTGCTACAACAACACAAAGCCTGACGGTTGAGTTGAACGAAGTTATCTATGGAACGTCAGACCTTGTTCCTACGGAAACAGCAGCTCCAGAAAAGGCGAAAAAAGTGTCTTTCACGCCGAGCACGGCTAAAAAGAATGTCGTGCAAATCAAGAAGGCGCCAGCCCACAAACCAGTGGCAGCTTCAAAAGTCCCAGCTTCCTCAGAAGAGATGATCCCTTTCGGTGACGAAATGGATCGCAAAGTTGGCACTACGGACGGTTTTTAATATAAATTTCGGGGCCACCCGGCCCCGCTTTAATAGATTGTAATTTCGCCTTTTTCGAACCTTCTCGTACGATTGAAGAAATATAAAACGAGGGTTCCCATGTCTGAAAAAGGTCTTTCGAGTTGGTTCCGCGGTATCAAAGGCCGCCTCCTCTTCACCGCATTTATTCCGGTTGTTGGATTTATCATCCTGTTTGGCGTTTCGATTGTAACATTGAATCGCTACGATACGATGCTAAATGTCTATAGCGATTCCATCGTGCCGAATCTTCAAGTGATCGGTGAAATGCGCCAAGCGCGGAATAAGTTCGCCTATCAAGCTCTAGCCGCTATGGATACAGAAAATCCTGAAGAACGTGCAAAGCGACTGAATTCCGCCATCGAAGGTATGAACGAATTCAAAGAGGGCTACAAGGGTTATACCAGCGCCCCCTTTCTGCCCGGTGAAGCAGAAATTCACGACAAAGCGAAAGGCTCCATTCCCGAATTTTACAGTGCCATGGATGCTATCATCGCTGACGTTCAAAGTGGCGAAGCAGCTCGACTGAAGGAAGCTCGCGTCCTCCTCTATGGCCCTTATGCCAAAGTTGGCAACGTGATTCGAGATTTCAATCGTGATGTTTCAAAAATGTATGAAGACGTTTCAAAAAAACAGGAGAAGGAATCAGCTGATCTCAGAGAGAAAGCTTCCGCTCTCCTTATGATCACAGCGGTTGCTGCTGGTATCACTATCTTTGCGCTCCTTTGCTTACTTGCGGCAAAACTTTCTGGTGCGGTCGCGGGTATCGCCAATCGCTTGACGGCTGCAAGCTCCAATGTCGCCTCCTCTGTGGAACAACTAAGCGAAGCCAGCAACAATTTATCCCAATCCTCAACAGAAGCTGCTGCATCCCTCGAAGAAACTGTGGCGGCGCTTGAAGAACTAACATCCATGGTGCAAATGAATTCAGACAATGCCAAACAAGCAGCCAGTCTTTCCGGAGCTTCTCGCCAAGCGGCCGAAGAAGGAGAAGCGGATATCAAAAGTTTGATCGCTGCGATGACTGAAATCTCTCAGTCTTCTAAAAAAATTGAAGAGATCATTTCCGTGATCGACGACATCGCCTTTCAAACGAACTTGCTGGCATTAAACGCCGCCGTTGAGGCTGCTCGCGCTGGTGAACAAGGGAAAGGATTTGCAGTAGTCGCCGAGGCTGTGCGCGCCTTGGCTCAACGAAGTGCTTCCTCCGCAAAAGACATTTCCTCCCTTATTAAAGACTCCGTTTCGCAAATTGAACGTGGCAGTGAAATCGCAGATCAAAGCGGCACTGTCCTGTCGAACATCGTAAGCTCCATCAAAAAGGTGTCAGACTTAAACAACGAAATCGCAGCTGCGAGCTCAGAGCAAACGACCGGCATTCAACAAATCAGCAAAGCCATGAATCAACTGGATCAGGCCTCACAATCCAATGCGGCTTCATCGGAAGAAATTGCAGCGACAGGTGGAGAGATCAATGGACTCGCCGTCACTGCTCAAAGTTTAACAGTGGAGTTGAATAAACTTGTCTTGGGTATCGACAAAACGATCGTTTAGGAGTTTCTTTTGCGTTTTAAATAATCGAGCAGGAAGTGAGCCTGCTCGATTTTCATTTTTAGGGATGAAAATCCATAAACCAAAGCACAAACCAAGATAACGACTGTTAAAAGAGCAGACTTAACTAAACTTGATGCGATCTCTGTGAGCCATCCAGACGCACTAATCGCGACAGCCGCCATCAAAAAACCCGCCAGCAAGATCTTGCTAAGTTCTTTCGCGATAACTTTCCACTGCATGCTGACTGCAAAGCGATTCATCAACGCCATCACTAAAGCCAACTGAACCGTCGCTGCAACCAAGCTTGAAATTACCAGACCTTGAAGCCCCATGGATTCAATCCACAGCGGAGCCATACCAATATGAAGCCCCAAACCAAGAACTGATGTTGCCGCCGGAATCCAAGTGTTTTTAACCGCATAAAACGACGGCACTAAAACACGCACCGAAGAAACAACTATCAAACTTGCCGCATAAACTTTCAGAACCATCGCTGTCGCCGCAACATCACTGGCAGAAAAATGACCTCGGTAAAATAAAACCTCGACAATCGGTTGTGCCAAACAGAACAACCCAATCGCTGCGGGCCACGCCAAATAAAGGTTCAGCAAGAAATGTTCGCGCATGACGTTTTGAAATTGCGTCAGTTGTTTTCTGTGAGCCAAATCACTCAAGGTCGGAAGCAAGGCCGCCCCTAAACTCACCGCCACCAAAGACAGCGGCAACTCCAACAAACGATCCGCCCAATAAATATAGGAAAGAGCGCCCTCGCCCAAACCACTCGCAAAATGCAGGTTCACCAACGTCGCTAACTGTAACAACCCCGTGCCCAACAATCCCGGCACCATATTTTTTAGCACCAAGCGAACATCAGAATTCCAAATCTGACGACCAAAGCGAGGTAAGTAATTGCGCAGACGTAAAGCCCACCACAAAACGGCGGCCTGCAAGACTCCCCCGACAAATACACCCCATGCCAGCCCGTCTCCCATTTCTGGAAACCAATGTGCCGGCATAAAGGTGAAAACAAGCATCGCAATATTTAAAAGTGCGGGAGCCAGAGCTGGCAGTGCAAAACTTCCGAGAGCATTCAAAATGCCCATAAAGTAAGCGTAAGAGCAGACGAAAAAGACAAAGCCGAACATGATTCGCGCCATACGAACCGTCAGATTCCATTTTTCAACATCGAGCACGTAATTATCCGCCAAAAGCAGCTTTAGCAGCGGCTCCATGCTGATAATCCCCCACAAGGTCAGACCTCCTAAGAAGATCAGTAATAACGTGTAAATGGCGTTAACGAGATTGTGCGCGCGATTCCCCGAGGGGTCTTCGGCCTGAGCTCCAATAAAAACGGGAATGAAACTCACAGAAAGCGAGCCTTCACCAAAAAGTCGGCGGAACAAATTAGGCAAACGGAAGGCAGCGGTCCATGCATCGGTCACCGCACGATCAAACAGGGCGGCCAGCGCCATATCGCGGAATAAGCCCAAAATGCGGCTAGTTAGGGTCCCACCCGCCATAAAAAAGGCTCTTTTGAAGACCTTTTTGCGATCTTCTTTTAATCCGCTTGCCTCCACAGACACCGTATGTTAATCCCTTTGGTTCGTTTATAAAGATTAAGTGGAGGCTATACCTTGGCAAATCATAAGTCAGCAGCAAAAAGAGCTCGTCAATCTATCCGTAAAACAGCAGTAAACAATGCTCGTAAAAGCACTGTAAGAACAGCTGAGAAAAAACTTGTTAAAGCTATCGAAGCTAAAGACGTTAAAGCTCTTCCTGAGTTGTTGAAGAACTTCACTGCTCAAGTAATGAAAGCTGCTAAAACTGGCGTTATCAAAAAAGAAACGGCTTCTCGCAAAATCAGCCGTCTTTCTACTCGCGCAACTACTAAGTAATTAACGTAGTTAAACGATAACGAATATAGGGTGACCCTTGGTCGCCCTATTTTTGTTTGTTCTAGTGGCTGCTTAAGCTGCTGAAGAAGACGATTGATTCCGTGCCGATACGAAGGAACGGATTTGTCTTTTTGTAGCGAAGGTAATGTTACTGAAACTAAGACCATGGGTGACCGTAGCGTCACCCTGTTTTTTTTGAGTGGAGCGAACCACTCCTCGCAGGAATGTAAAATCCCCGTTCGGAATTTGAAAGCTGACGACGACTTCGTCACCTTCATTGAGCAAGAACTCGGAGATGATAGACATCCCCCCTTCACCGATCTCTCCAGAATCCACGATAAAATAAGAGCCATCACATAGGACTCCTACTTTGCGTTTCATCGCGCGACGAGGATATTGACGGCGGAAACCACCGGCTTTTTCTTCTACGCTTGGAATGTTGATCTTCTGAAAGTCACTCGCCATGAGGGACTTATCGGTTTTTTGACGGTGGTAATGCAGTCTTGTTTCTTTGTCTCACTTTGAGACGGTGGGGCTCGGGGCTTGGCCTTGGCTGAGGGGAAGGGCTGCTTGTTCCGCGACACGCCATCCGGGCTCACCGTCGCCGCCTTTGGCGGTTCGCGCATCCTGCGCCGACGGAGGTCGCTGCACAAGCAGCCCTTCCCCTCAGCCAAGTCCAAGAACAGAGTTCATCGTTCACATTGGGAAAAGAACTTCGTCTGCTTCGCAGACTCATAAAAACGGACTTCGTTGGAGAGGTTGAGATTCGACTTCGTTATCTTAGCTTACGGCTTTGAATTTCATTTCTACTTTTTGGCCCATGGACCCTAGGATCCTTAAAAGAACATCTAGGCTTATGCCTTCGGTGTCGCCTTTTAGGATGCGGGTTACTCTGGCTCGGGATGTTTCGGATTTTAGGGCTATTGTGGTAACTCGCAATCCTTGGGATTCTGCTACTTGGATGATTCTTTCTGTGACTAGGCGACGAATTTCCCATTCGATGGCAATACTGGGAGGCAATCCTAAGTCCGTAGCTAAATCTTTGGGATTTCTGCTTACTTTGATTTTCTTAATCTTAGCCATTTGCCGCCTCCAATAGTTCGCGCAATCGCTTTTTCCCGAGATCTACATCTTGGGATGATCCTCTGGAGAGACGTACCGAATTCGGTACATTTTGTAAAGTTAAGTTTTTGCATAGTAAACGACCCGAAATACGGACTCCCCCTCCCCTTACCCATTCTCGGAGAAGGTAATTTCAGTCAAAAAGGTTCAGGTGCAAGGCGGAGAAGGCTCCCACAGCGCAGGCGTGCCCCAGGCACGTCGGAGCGAGGAAGCCGCACGACAACGCAGCAGATGGACCTTTTTCACTGAAATTAAGCTGTGCAGGTTTTTAGGACCATATTTTCTAGCCAAATATGGCTGGAAAGCGGTGATGATTTTAGGGCTTTGTCGGTTTCGGAGAGAACGACAATTGTTTGTTCTAGTTTTTTTGCAGTCCACAGGCGGGATTGTTCTGCGTAGTTTTCTAGGAAGTATGGAGGAACTTGGGCGTAGTGAGCTAGTTTTGCTCCGTGCAGGCCTTCTTCCATTCCTTTTTTTACTGTTAACAGAATACGGATGTGGCGAGCTACTAAAGAGATAATACCGATTTCGTTTTGGCCTTGGTCCAACAAGTGAACTAGGTATTCCAAAGCTTTCACTCGGTCGTTCATGCCTACGGCTTTGGTGAAATCGAAAACGCTTTCTTCTTTGGATCTGGAGACTACTTGAGCTACGTCAGATACTTCGATACGGCGGGCACCCTCTACGAATTCACCTAGCTTTTTTAGCTCAGCTTCGATCTCTGTCAGATGGTGGCCCACGAGTTTGTGCAACAAGTGAATCGCATCGTTAGAGATTTTCAAACCCAAGGTTTCAGCGATGTAGTTGATCCATGATGGGATTTGATTTTCGTACGGTTTTTTGAACTCGACGCATTCGGCTTTGTCCAAAAGTTGGCGGATTTGTTTTTTACGTTTATCCACGCGTGAAGCTAGGATCACAAAACACGTGCTCTCAACCGGTTCCTCGATCAGAGGTTCTAATTGAGCCCATTCTTTGTCTGTGAGCTCTTGCGCTTCCTTCAGGATCACCAAACGGCGTGGCGCCATCATTGGTAAGGTTTCAACACCGTCGCGCACTTGCACGATGTCGGCGTCACTGGCGTAAAACAAGCTGTAATTAAAATCGATCGCACCTTCAGTGAGGACAGCGTATTTGAAACGCTCGACACTTTGATTCAACAAATACGGCTCTTCCCCAAAAAGGAAGTACATTGGAGCCAGGTTGCCCTTTTCCAAGTCTTTGTAGAATTTCTGTGAATCAATTAATGCCATCTTAAACTTTTAAAAATTTTCAGTAATACGATCGTGAGCTTCAAGCATCAGATCGTTCGCCATAAGGTCAATGTTTTGCCTTCGGGCAGATAGATTGTAAAGCGGATCTACCGTGTTTACGCCAGCAAGCGTTACCTGAGGTGCTGCATAAGTACGCTCACCAGTGAAGCTTCCCGCCCACAACTGCGTGCCATCAGCTTGTCTCACGACGCTGACAGTTACTGTCAGAAGAATACGATACTCTGACGCAATAACTGTTCCCTCAGGTAAATATGAAGACGCGTCACCCGCGATACGTTTTGCGCCTGGCAAATATTGAATATTATCGATCTGACCAATCACAGCCACTTCAGACAAAGCATTGTCCACAACACGGGCCACACGAGAGCGCTGGAATTGATGGATCAAACCATTCGTGAACGCGACCTCAATCCCCGTCTCTTGAGTTCTGTTTTTAAAAACAGGAACAGAGATCTGCTTGTAACCACCAGGAATTGTACGACTGGCAACGCCCAATTGATACGCACAGCCTGAAAGAAGCTGCAGAAATAAAACTGAAAAAATCAGAAGACCACGAGAGCCTTTAAGTATTGCGTCCACGGACCCAGTTGAGTATAAATTGAAGAAGAGATCAAGGAAGAAAAATGACATCATTCAATGACGAATACAGCTTGTTAGCTCCGGGTCCCGTAAATCTTCATCCTGAGGTGCGTAAAGCATTGGCACTACCGATGATTCACCATCGCACACCGGAATTTGACGTCATTTTAAAGCGCGTTCTTACTGGAATTCGCTCTGTGTTCCAAACTAAAGAAGATGTTTATCTTTTAAGCTGCACGGGCTCCGGCGGCATGGAAGCACTTTTGGTAAATACGATCTCTCCTGGTGACAAAGTTTTGGCAATTGTCTCTGGAAAATTCGGCGAGCGTTGGGCCGAAATGGCAAAAACTTTTGGCGCCGATGTCTCCGTGATCAGTGTTCCTTGGGGCGAGGCTGCGAAGGCAGAATCTGTCGAAGATCATTTAAAACGCTTCCCTGAAACTCGCGCTGTTTTATGCCAAGCTTGCGAAACCAGCACCGCTGTTGCTCACCCGATCAAAGAGATCGCGGCTGTTGTTTCTAAATACGAAACTCTTTTCTTAGTCGATGCGATCACAGCATTGGGTGCGTATCCACTTCCGATGGATGAGTGGAATATTGACGGACTGGTTGCGGGCTCTCAGAAAGCCTTTATGCTTCCAACCGGCATGGCTTTCATTTCTTTCTCGAAAAAAGCTCAAGCCTATTTTGAAACCGCAAAATGCCCGCGTTTTTACTATGACGTTCGCAAGGAAAAAAAGGCAAACATCGCTGGTGAGACTTTCTTCTCTTCGAATGTGGCTGTGATCCGTGCTTTGGATGTGGTTTTGAATTTGATCACTAAGCAAGGCTTGGATTCCCTGTTCCACACCATTCATCGCAGAGCTGAATTCACCCGTATTTTCGCGCAACGTTTGGGCTTCACTCTGTACGCAAAATCCCCGAGTGATTCCGTCACAGCTCTTGTGGTTCCGACAGTTATGGATGGACAAAAAATTCGCCTAGAACTTGAGCAAACTCACAACATCACTATCATGGGCGGCCAAGACCAAGCCAAAGGCAAAATCATTCGCATCGGTCACATGGGTTATATCCAAGACGGCGAAATGCTAAAACTCTTAGACTGCTTGGGTAAAACTTTGCGCACCTTTGATCCCGGCTCTTTGACTCTGGAACAGATCTCCATGGTCGTCGATGAAGGTCGTCAGTGGTTGGAGCAAAATCCATGAAAAAGAAAATTCTGATTACAGATCGTTTTGCTCAAGACAGCTTTCTGTACTTGCAGCAAAACGAAAACTTCGAAGTGGTTCGCAGTGATAGCCACATCCATTTGCCATTAGAGCATTTGGTATCGGCGCACGCCCTCATCATTCGCAGTCGCACTGTCATCAACGAGGAGCTTTTGCAAAAGGCTCGTCAGCTACAACTTATCATCACTTGCACAAGTGGCTTTGATCACATTGATCTGGCTGCCACTGAAAAGTGGGGCATCACGGTGATGCACACGCCAACTGCCAATGTTCAATCCGCTGCCCAACTGACTTGGGGCCTCGTTCTCGCTTGCGTAAACAACATCATGCCGGCTCACCGCATGGTTAAAGCTGGCGAGTGGAAACGTGACTCCATCACAGGAATTGAATTATCGGGTCGCACCTATGGAATCGTTGGTTTGGGCCGCATTGGCTCACGCGTAGCTGATTTTGCTCAAGCTTTCGGCATGAATGTTGTCGCTTACGACCCTTATGCGCCTGATGAAAACTTTGAGCGTTTAAACATCCCGCGTTTAAGTTACGAAGAAGTTTTAAAGACATCTGATGTCATTAGCTTTCATGTTCCAAAAACTTTGGAAACTGAGCACATGCTAGATCGTTCACACTTTGAATACATTCACCGCGGCATAATCTTAATAAACACATCTCGTGGATCGATTATTAACGAAAATGACCTCTGTGAGGCATTGGGGAACGGATGGTTAAGAGCTGTAGGACTCGATGTGTTCGAGAAGGAGCCTCTTCCGCGCACTTCAAACCTCCTCAACTACCCGAACGTGATTCTGACTCCGCATATTGGAGCAAATACTGAAGATGCATTCTTCAAAGCGAGTCAGGTCGCGGCAAACAAGCTGATGGCCTTTTTCGTCGATGGCAGCACCTCTGACACCCTCCCGCCAAGGGCCCCTTGGTACGGAGCTACGCCTTTTGACAAATAGACAATTTGACATTTAATCCCCCGCTTCCTATCGTCTTGTCCCGGGCGCTTTGCTTCAAGCGCTTTTGAAGGGATTTAAGATGTCAGGAATCGTGGTAGTCGGCGCTCAGTGGGGCGACGAGGGTAAAGGTAAATTGGTCGACGTGTTTGCAGAAAAAGCAGACATGGTGGTTCGCTATCAAGGCGGAGCCAACGCAGGTCACACGCTTGTGGTGAACGGCCAAAAAACAGTTTTGCACTTGGTTCCAAGTGGTATCTTACGCCCTGACACAACTTGCGTGATCACTTCTGGTGTTGTGATCGACGTTTTCAGCATCCGCGATGAAATCAAACGTTTGATCGCTGGTGGTTACCTGCAAAATCCAAAACAACTTTTGATCTCTGATACAGCAACGATCATTCTTCCTTATCACAAATCTTTGGATGCTGCCCGTGAGGCCGCTCTTCAAGGTGGTAAGATCGGAACAACGGGCAAAGGCATCGGCCCAGCCTACGAAGACCGCGCCTCTCGCAGAGCGGTTTTGTTGGGCGATATCTTTGATCCAAAAACTTTGAAAGAAAAATTGGAACTAGCTCTGCGTGAAAAAAACTTCATGCTTGAGAACTACTACAAGACTTCCACTTTCAAACTGGATGAATTGCTAGAGCAATTGAAAGAAGTGGCCGAGGACTTGGCTCCTTACCGCGCTAAAGACACTTCATTGTTTATCTCTAAAGCCTTGAAAGCTAACAAACGCGTGATGTTTGAGGGCGCTCAAGGAACAATGCTAGACATCTTGCACGGAACATATCCGTTCGTGACGTCTTCATCAACGTTGTCAGCAAATGCATGCGTTAGTGCTGGTGTTGGTCCAACAAATATTCAAAAAGTTATCGGTGTCTTTAAGGCCTATACAACTCGCGTGGGTTCGGGTCCTTTCCCAACAGAGCTTCACGATGAAGTGGGACAAAAGATTCAAGCAGACGGTCACGAGTTTGGTGCGACGACAGGTCGCGCTCGTCGTTGCGGTTGGTTGGATCTTGTGGCGTTGAAATACGCGATCCGCGTGAACGGCATCACAAATCTTGCGATGATGAAGATCGACGTATTGTCAGGTCATGATCGTATCGGCGTTTGCACAGCTTACAAAATCAACGGCGAAATCGTAAATGAGCTTCCAACATCTCCATATGAACTTGAAAAAGTAGAGCCTGTGGTCGAGTGGATGACGGGTTGGAAAGAAGATTTGACGAAAGTTAAAACTCTTTCAGATCTACCAAGACCTGCAACGAACTTTATCGACTTCGTGGGTTCACAACTAGGCACACCGATCGACGTGATCTCTGTGGGCCCAGGTCGTGAGCAAACTTTGTGGGTAAAACCTCTATTCAATAACTAGTTTTTCGAGCGTGATTGCAAAATCGTTTCGCGAATGCGATTGCGCTCCTCTAATGGCATAATCTGAGGCGTCTTAACCGGCGTCTCGCCATTTGCCATAAAATACGGCGACACTTTCATCTTCTTGCCGATAAATCCTTTTAACAAAAACGGCAGAATCACCCAAAGATCCTTAAAGCTTGTTTTCATCGACGTACCAGCTGGTGGAGTTTTAATCGCGCCTTTGCCTTCAATGCGGGATTTAATTTCCCCAAAGAACTGCGCTCTCTTGCTCTCGTCTCTTTCAACAATAACGCCGTTTAAACCAATCCAAGGAAATCCCGGAGTCGTGTTCCCCATCGGAGTTTTGCAACAAGACGTGTACCAGCGGAAAAGTCCCTTCGGAGACAGACGCACACATCTCAGCAACTCCTCCCCCGCTTGAATTTTCATATCTACCGGATAAACAGGAATGATCTCTGTTCCCCCAGCCTCATCCAAAAGTTCTGTGCGCCCCAAATGATGCGCAAAGGTCTGACAGTCCGTGCAGTAACAAACGCAACGCCCTGGCGTATTCTGAGGTAAATTTTTAAGCTCTGCCTTCACACTTCCGCAATCGCACTGAATCTGCATGACTCCTCCTGGAATACATCAAGCATATGAGTTTACTTTCTCAATAACCAGACCAAATTAGAAACATTTGAGTCAAAGGTGCTTTTAAGCTTAACACTTGTGCACCCGACACGATAGGCTGTGTGCATATGAATGAGGCAAAGCCTAAATCCTTTCATCACGGTTCTCTGCGCGAAGCCGCTATCCATGCGGTTTTGGACTTTGTCGTCCGTGAGGGACATTTGGATTTTTCTTTAAGAGAAATCGCCAAAGCCTGTGATGTTTCAGCACCAGCTTTTTATCGCCATTTTGAATCCAAAGAAGTTATTTTGATTGAGGTCGCTAAGCGCGGCTACGAAATGTTTTACGATAAATTATCGTACGCTTCGCAACTGCATGCGAGCTTACCTGCTGAAGAGCGAGTTCGTGAGCTTGGAATGGCTTATATCGAATTCGCCTTACAACACGAAGGCCACTACCGAGTTATCTTCAATCGTGATCTCCACAGCCTTGCGAGCTACAAAAACATCAAGCCGATGGCCGACCAGCTTTTCAATCTATTAAAGAACATTGTTTCTGAGCATATAGGCGACAACGAAGAAAACCAAAAAGAAGCCGAAAGAACAACTCTGCAAGCTTGGTCCGTGGTTCATGGTTTATCGCATCTGTGGCTGAGCCGAGTGCTAAGTCAATTCACCGAGGCTCAGTTCTTAAAAATGAGCCGCGGGATTGTGGCGACGAAGCTGATCTAGCTTCGTCTTACTTTTTAAAATCTTCCGTAAAAAATGCTGTCACGTCTTCTTTAGTTTTCAACTCTTTGGTTGATTCAACTTTTAAAGCCGCCACTTTCATCACTGTGATGACACCTTCTTGACGAGGCCATGCTTTTGTTACGTCACCCTCTTTATCCAGAGCCAATTTGAAACCGTACTTTTTCATTTTTGGGATCGCGAACATCTTAGATACCAAACCTGGCATTTTAGAGATGTCAGAGATGACCAGTGTTTTTGTTAGATCCATATCTTTGGCGTTCGCATTCAAATACTCTGTCAGGATTTTCGCAGCATTCATATCACTGGAAAAGATGATCCATTTTGTTTCAGCGTTGAGCTCAGCCGGCTCCTCGAACTGATTTTCAATTTTAAAAGCGGAAAGTGTGTCACCCGCTTGCAATGCAAAAGCCGGGACAGCCATAGACATAAGCAAAATAAACTGCGTGAAGATTTTCATAGTGGTCCTTTCGTATTAAGTGGGTGGATGTTTACAACAAAAGAAGCCGCCATCCCCACCGGCGCCCCAAAGCTTACCTGGAGGACAGAGCTTCGGGTCCCACACGTCGATCCCCGGTGGCAGCGCAAAGCAATTTGCTTTCTTTCTGATATCCGGAATTTTTAATTTTTCAGAGATTTGCACCGGAGCCGGATTTTTTGCGATCGTGCACGTCAACGGATAGGTTTGTTGATCCTTAGACAGAGTTCCTTTGCTATCCGCTGAATCGATCGCAACGGAAATATGTCCTGCAGAAAAAGTTCTTTTTGTGCCTTCGTCTTTTTCCACGACATCTTTGTGAAGAACGTCGCTATCGCCTTTATTCCAAATAAGTTGACCGATGTTGATGCCCGCACTGTACGTCGTAATTGTGATGTCATCGACTTTACATGTGGCGTATTTTCTATAGACGGAGCTGGCTTGAGCTGTGTTTGCTAGAAGAAATGCCGCCATGAGTATTCTTAGTTTCATATATCTTCCTTTGCTACAGAGATATGTTTATTGGGAATCTGCTGCTTGTCTAGATTAAACCGGTGGATGCTCACAACACATGTAAAGTCCAGTTGCGCCTTTCGCCCATACTTTCTCTTGTGGGCAAAGCTCTGGGCCCTCAAGGGGATCGTAACCTTCGGGCAGCGCTTGGCAGCTTACACGACCGTGTTGGACGGGCTGAGGAGGCTTCGCTGCATTTTTGGCGATCTCGCAATTCATCGGATATGAGGCATTGGATATATACAGAACACCCTTACCGCTATTGATATCAATCGTGACGGCGATTCCGTTGTTCGCGTTGAAAGTTCTTTTGCCATTATCATCTGATTCGTAAACGTCTTTATAGAGAGTTTCATCATCACCTTGGCTGACTACCAATTGGCCACGGAAAGTTCCTGCGCTGTAAGCGGTTATTGTTTGATCTTGGGATTTGCATGTTGCGAATTTTTTGTAAGAGGAGTTTGCTTGGGCTGTGGTTGCTGTTGTTAGGAGTAGAAGAGTTAAGATGAGTGTTTTCATTTTTACTTCCTTTGTATGTGATTACTTTATCGGAAGTTGGGTTGGGGGTGCGACTGGGGTTTTAATGGGATCGTTTTTTGATTCTTTTATTGGTTTTTCGTCTATTTATTTGGTTTTTGGGATCTTTTTGCGGGACCTTTTTGGTCTTTACTTAGAGGAATGTTTTGCGACGTTGATTGGGGCTCGGGCCGTCGTGGCCCTCGGGGCTTCGCCCTGTCTCCGACACCCTCACGTTAGCATCCTGCTAAGGTGATGAACCCCTTTGTCGGCGCACGACGCTTTGCTTGTGCTTTTGATTTTTTGTTTCGCCGACCTTTTGAGTTGAAATTTCTTTGAGATCGCAGATGGTGAAAATAAAAAACCCATATCTTTCGATATGGGTTTTGTATTTTCAAAATTTGGCGTTCCCAAGGGGATTTGAACCCCTGTATCCTCCGTGAAAGGGAGGTGTCCTAGGCCCCTAGACGATGGGAACGTACAGGGAAAATCAAAAAGACAAAAATGGTGGCTCGCGATGGATTCGAACCATCGACCCTTTCATTAAAAGTGAAATGCTCTACCAGCTGAGCTAGCGAACCACTTGTCCGTTTGAGGAAGTGCTAATTTGTTCTAAGCGGGGGTTAAAGTCAATACGAAATCTTGCAGTATTTTAAATTTTTTTAAGGCTTTTTTGGGGTGCGGCGAAGGTTTGCACAAGATCTCAGCAAACCCGCGCGGAATATAGCTAAGCTCGCAATAACACTGCCTAAAAAGATGAAAATTTAGGCAAAGTTTTCAGAAAACTACGAAGAAATAAAGTTACGAATGACCTCAGACAACTCGAAAGATTTTTCCAACGGAACATAGTGCCCGCTTTTCTCCAAAATCACGAATTTGGATCTCTCAATTTGTGCATGCATCCCCTGTAGCGACGCCAAAGTAACCACGCGGTCTTCCCTCCCAGCCACGATCATGACCGGAAACCCTTGCTGAGAGAGCGCTTCCGAGTAATCGATGCGTTCAAGTGTGGCCTGCATTTGATTCACATACATTTCCGAGGTGTAAGCGCGACTCATCTCAACAATGGTATTCACAACATGCGCATTTGCGACGGAATCCGGGTGAATAAAGCGTGCGGCTTCCTTCTCAGACATTCCTCGGTATTGAACACGGGAAAGCATGTCTGCGAGCTTCACTCGGCCTGCTTTTTCTTTATCACTTAGTGCACCCACATTCGCTGCTACCAAAGTGAGGGTCGCAATTCGATCAGGGTTCTGAGTCGCAAAGATCTCTGAAATATAACCACCCATGGAAAATCCCACGAGATGAAATTTGGGCGCCGAGATTTTCTCGAGCTGCTCCACCATGTCTTGAAGGTTCTTACAGTGCTTAAAGTCGATCTGATGAACGGGGCCGTCATATTTTAAATGCGCCAAAACATCATCCCACAGTCTCGGATCACATAGAAAACCAGGCAATAAAACCAGAGGAAGTGTTTGAGTATTATTCACAGTGGCCTCCACGCAGCATCACCAAATAAAAATAACAAGGTCTCCGACGAAGCTCAATGACCACGGTCATTTTTGAATAGAAACATTTTGACTGGAACATCTCAAAGGAGGACAAAGCCACCTATGCGTACAGCGGTTGGCTTGATAGCACTCCTATTTACTTTCCTTTTGCAAACAAATGCAGAAGCCCGCACGCGCATCGCTTTTCTAGAAACATTCAATTCTCGTGGTGAACGTGTTGAATATGAACCCGGCGCGAGATTTTCTCACACAGCAGTTCAATTCGATGACATTGGCGATATGTGGCTGAATGCCTACCCTGGCGAGGGCGTTGCTATCATTACCGAAGAGCGCCTAAGCCAACACGGCACAATCACCGAGATCATCGAAATCGATCAAGACATTCAATACTCTCAAGTGGAGCCCTACTTAGGCATTCCGTTTGATTTTTGGTATTCCTGGGATGACAACGCCATGTACTGCACCGAAATTATCGGGAAACTTTTAAACGTCCCTACTCATCCGATGATCTTTAATAAAAAAGTTTGGCCGAAAAACTATTGGGATCTGGATGGCACACCAGGGCTTTCCCCAGATAACCTCTACCGTTGGGCGCAGGAACATTCCGTAAAACACTAATCCTGCGTGCGCGTCTTTTTCTCTTCTTCGATCTTCTCAATAAAAACACCGATACGTTCATGAGAGGCTTTAAAGTCGGCATGAACTTGATCTAACTGTTCATCAGGCATCTCTTCCAAATCAATCAATTCGTCGCGAGCGCCGTTGGTCGCACGAATCAACTCATCAAGCTTTAAGTGAATAGCACGAGCATCACGATTCTGCGTGTTTTGAATTAAGAAAACCATCAAGAAGGTAATGATCGTCGTGGTCGTATTAATCACCAGCTGCCATGTATCCGAGAATCCAAACAAAGGGCCACTCACCGCCCAAACGATGATTCCTAAAATAGCTATGGCGAACGCGGCAGGAGTACCCACCCAATGAGAAATTTTATTTGAGATCTGACGAAACAATTCATTCATACAAAAAATAATGCCAGTAGATTTTGTCCACTGGCAATACTCTTATAATTACATTCGTCTTATTATTAATGCACGTGTGATGAAGACGACGTTTCAGACATCGCAGACATTTTAGCCGCGGCCTCTTTCTTCATTTGATCCAAAGCTTGCTCTGAGTAGAACTTACCGTCTTTGATCACCGCATTGATCTTGTGAAGACTCGCAACACTCTTAACCGGGTTATCATTCAATAAAACCAGATTGGCTTCTTTACCAGCTTCCACCGTACCCATCGTTGCGCGCTTACCTAAAAATTCAGCGCCATTCAATGTCGTCATCTGTAAAACCTTAAGTGGAGACAAACCAGCCTTCGCCAGCAAGTCGAACTCCTGATGCAAAGACGCACCTGGGACGACCCACATGCCACCAAGATCAGAACCAGTCATCATCTTAACACCCTGCTGATCAAACAATTTTACCAGCTTCATATCCATAGAGCCCAATTGGCGCAATGTCTCGCGAGCAACGGGCTTAACAGTTTTCGTGAATTGTTTGGAAACGTTATCCCAGTACTCACGCGTGCTGCGCGGAACATACTGAAGATTTGCTGAGTTTGTATACTCTGCTTTATCTGCTAACTGCATGGTTTGATTACGAATCAAAGTTGGCACGTGCCACGTTTTATAGTTTGCAAACGTCTCTGCCACTTTTTTGCATTTTGAATCGCTGTACGTGTCAATGATCGTGCGTGTTTTCAAGAAGGCATTTTGATTTGCCGTCAAGCGAACTAACAATGGATTAGCAATCGTAAGCTTCGCCATTTCTGGCGACATGTTCACTGTTGTTTCAGCACCCATGGATTTTCTGACACTCGCCTCATTCATTGAGCAACTCATTAAGACTGTATCAACGCCACCCAAGTGTTCGATGGAAAGCATCCCTTCCTTAGCGGCCTGAACAGCATCAACGCCTGCTGGGATATGACCTGCAAAGTACTCCCCTGATTTTTTTGCCTCAGCCAATGCTGGGAAGAAAACATTTGGAGCCACATCGACTACTTTAATAAAGTCTGCGCCCTCTGCGCGCTCTTTTTGAATCAAAGCAACAGCTGCCTCGGGAGTCGCAGCATTTGAACGTAAAAGTGCCGAACCCGGCATTCCTAAAACTTCAGGAGAGTTCTCTGGTAAAACAAGTTGTCCGTCTTTACGCGATTTCAAAATTTCCTCGCTACCAGACATTTGACGATAGCCTGTGATTCCGTGAGCTAACATAACGGCTGCCATTTCATTGGCCGCTGTTTCACCTAATACATGGGCATGCATATCTAAAAATCCTGGCACCACATACTTGCCAGTTGCATCGATCACACGCTTACTGCCTAAATCGCCAATGCTTTCTGCAGGAACAATCTTTGTGATTTTGCCAGCGTCAATCATCACCGCCATATTGGCTTGTAACTGACCACTTTGCGTGTTCACAATCGTCACACCCTTAACGACCAAACTTTCATGGCTTTTCGCGGTTTTCTCCGACGAGGTCTGAGATGAAGGACCACTCGCACATCCGATAAATGAAGTTGAGACTACTAAGCTGATAATTTGTTTTGTTAGTTTTTGTTTATTCATACAAAAACGATAGCCACATTTCTGTTATTTGATAAGATTTTTCGTAAGAATTAACGACTCCAGTGTCCCAGAGCCGCGTGGCTAATTTTAGAATTTTCCGTCGGTACTATAGTCCCGACTAGCACGGCTATAGTCGGTGTCGACTATCAAAGGTTAAGACTAAGACAAAATCTTCGGAGCAAAGAGCTTGATTGCTCCGAATACACCGTCCAGAACGATTTGGATGCCCACACAAAGAGTCAAAAATCCGCTGAGCTTGTTACAAACTTGGAGAGCCTGATTGTTTAAGCGATCCAAAATTGTCGGCGTAAATGAATAGCACAGAAAAATCACCACGGCCATAATCACACAGGCCACTGATGTCGCTAACAAATTAAATAGATGAATCGCATTGTCTGCATGGTAACTGTTCGCACTCAGTGCCAACAAAACGGAGATCGTTCCCCCGCCCGTCGTCGTCGGGAATGCCAAGGGATAAAACAACAGCGAACGCAACGGTTTCAAATGAGGATGTTCAGGATCAACGACCTTCTCTTGATCTTCTTGTGGGTCGTTGGCTGAAAGAATCTGCCAGCCCATACGCGCAATCAAAAGACCACCCGTGATCTGAACGACCGGAACAGAGATTCCAAAGACTTTAAAGAACAAACCACCGATAAAAGTAAAAGTTAAACAGATGCCCAAGCAATAAAGCGCAATGGCTGCGGCAGCACGAACACGCTTTTGTGTGGTTCTGCCTTTTAAAAAAGGCCCGACGATCAATGCTGTACCAAACGGATTAATAGGCGGAAAGAGCGCCACAAAGCACACGAAGACGTAGTGAAAAAAGGTAGAGGTCGAAAGTGATTCCATTTCCGAAAAAGCTACCTCATAAAACTTTTAAAGAAAAGCTTATTGTCCTGACGGCTTACAACCGGGATGTATTTGGAATTAGTTACTTGCCATCGATGACGACGAGCCATCTGTCGTCACTAGCTCCAAGATCTTCTGCTTCAGCAATGGCAGATTCAAGGGCTTCGGCATATGGGCTTGAAAGCCGACTTCTAGAGCTTTATCGATATCTTCCTTACCCACATAAGCGGTCAAAGCAATGGCCGAAACATTGCGACGTCCATTGCTGTACTCCCAATCACGCAAGGAACGCATCAGGGAGTATCCATCCAATATCGGCATCCCGATATCGCAAATGATCACGTCAAAATCATCTTTCTTAGCCAAGGCCAAACCTTCTTGCGGATTGCTTGTTCCTTCGACCGTGGCTCCGGATTTTCTTAGTAAATGCTGAAGCAGATTTAATGAATCTTCAGAGTCATCGATCGCCAATAAATGCATGCCCTGAAGATTTCTATTGGGAATGACTTGCTGAGGTTCCGGAGCCTTCTCCACTGGAGTTGAGTCAACGGCACGCAACTGTTGAATCGGCACTTGAATCGTAAACCTAGTTCCTTGACCACGTCCGGCACTGAAAACCTCTACAGTACCACCATGAAGCTCCACAATGTGCCTTACGATACCAAGTCCCAACCCCAAACCCATGTGCTGGCGAGTGATTGCGGAGTCTTCTTGCCAAAAACGATTGAACACGTCTTTTTGGTTTTCAGCGATGATCCCGACACCATTGTCCTCGATCGTGAATTCGAACAGTTCGCCTACGCGATTTGCGAATATTTTTATCGTACCTTCGGAATTTGTGAACTTCACCGCATTGGAGACCAAATTCCAGATAACCTGTCGCATGCGATCACGATCGCCCCACATTCTGCCCAGCTGAGGTGCTATATGCAGCTCCAAGTGAATTCGTTTTGCCGCCATTGCCAGACTTAAGGACTCAATACTCGAATCGATCATCTCATCCAAGGCATAAAAACTGAGATCAAGCTTCATCTTGCCCGTAATAATACGAGAGACATCCAGGATCTCGCCGATCAAACGTGTTTCAATTTTTAAATTGGAATCAATGATATCCATGGCGCTGGTGAACTCTTCAGATCCTGCTTGAGCATCCTTTAGAATCTCCAAATAGCCCGTGATGATATTTAAAGGCGTTCTTAACTCGTGTGACAGCGTCGCTAAGAATTCATCTTTCTTTTGGTGGGCTTGTTTCAGGCTTTCAATTTTTTGTTGAAGCTGTCTTTCCAAGTACGCATGGGTCATCACTGATGACAGAATATTGGCGACCGCCTTAATAAATTCCATTTCATCATACTGAAAAACCCGTTCACGATGATCATAGATCATCATCACGATCGGTTCGATCTCCAGGTCTTTGCTGGTGATGACCACATTCACGCCGGATCTTAAACCCGACTTTAAAAGGCGTAGTTTATCCTCGTGCATACCTAAAAACTCAAGATCGCTGAAAATAAATGGCACACCGTCACGATCTCTTTTTTCCAGTGACTGACGACCCGCCTCGGGTGGCGCTGCAAAGGACACAAAATCCACCAAAAGGGAATTCATCAGGATTTCACGACAGCGCAACTTTACTTTCTCTACGATGACTTCATTCAAAGCAAACTGACTTAGCTCAGACAGCAAAGCCGTTTGATGAAGTTGATGCTTAATCTTAATTTCAGATTCTTTACGCTCAATAGAGCTTAAGATCGTGCGCGCAAGAATCTCTGAAGACAGTTGCGCCTTGTTTAAGAAATCGGACGCCCCTTCTTGGGCGGCTTTAATTGTGCTGTCACGGTCATCCAACGCTGATAATACAATAATCGGGACTTCACTCGCCGCCTTGGTAATTTTTGGCAGCGTTTCCATAAAGTCACTGTCGGGTAAATGCAGATCCAGTAAAATGGCGTCAAACTTTTTCTCTGTTAACGCCTGAATACCTTTTGCTAGCAACGACTCCCTAGTCACATGAACGGTCATCGATTCAATACGCCCCACATGCCGCTTTATGATTTCGGCATGCTCGTCATTGTCCTCGATCAACAGAATGTTCAAGTTCTTAGTGTCTGCTTTCACTCATACTCCCATTTGGAGATATTTGAGGGGATGTAGATGCGCCATTGGACTCCACCCTCTTTTCTGAAGCCGGAATATTCCAAATTCCCCAGTAGCGAACAATTTCGTCGGTCAGGTCTTTAAAACTTCCAAGCTCCAGAGGTTTAACCAAGTAGCTATTGGCATAGAGCTCATAAGCACGGATGCGATCCGACTCGGCATCAGAAGTCGAAAGAATCACAACCGGAATAGAATGCAGAACAGGATCCTGCTTAATATACTGCAAAACTTCATGCCCATCTTTTTTAGGAAGCTTCAGATCCAGCAAAATCAAATCCGGTAGCTTTCTTTTCTCCTGAGCTTTCTTTTGCTCAAGATACTCGATCGCCTCAACACCATCCTTAGATCGCTCGACTTTACTTGTCGTGGCTGCCCGAGCCAATAGACGCACGACAATCCCTGCATGATCATCATCATCCTCAATCAGGTGAATTGCTAATGATCTTGGTTCTAAGTTCTCAGTGGATTCCATCATGATTCTCCTTAGGGAACTGATACTGCTTCGGAAAACTCACCCAAAAAGTAGCACCATTGGGTGGTTCGGACTCAACCCAAGCCTTTCCTCCATGCAGTCCCATGATTCTAGAAACAATTGTTAGGCCCACGCCTGTTCCCTCTTTCTCATTATCCAAACGCTGAAAGAGTGCGAAGATTTTCTTGTGATACTGAGGCGGAATACCTGGGCCCGTGTCTTTCACTCCGATTAAAATTTCTTTCTCGTCTTCTTTATGCAGAATCTCGATAGTATTTTTATCTGTAACAGCTGCATACTTAAGGCCATTGATAATTAAGTTTTCAAAAACCTGTGTGATACGTTTTGAATCCCCATTCACCACAGGGAGACCATTAGGAACTATCAGCTCGGTTTTCTTATCGGCCAGTTGATCACGCAGGTCTTTCTTAATTTCACCGATCAAAAGTGATAGGTTAATAGGTGCAACTTTGAGCTCCATGCGCGATGTACGCGAAAGCTGCAGGAGATCGTAGATCAGCTCATGCATCTTTTTATTCGCTTTTTCCACCCGAGCCAAAGAGTCCATCAAAGCATCAAATCGTCCGGCTTGAAGATCTTCTCTTAAAAATGAAATATAGGAACTGCTAGTCACAAGCGGTGCTTTTAAATCGTGAGAAACAGTGTAAACGAACTGCTCCATCTCCAGATTCTTCTGTTGAACTTCGTCATACGCTCTTAATAACATCAGATCTAGCTTCTTACGCTCGGTGATATCTACGACGGAGGCGACAACGAAACTTCCCTGATCAGTCTCAAGAGGATTCAAACCAATTTCCACTGGCATCTCGCTGCCGTCTTTGCGAATGCCCCGTAAATCACGACCTGCGCCCATTTGTCTTTTTGACGGATTTTGAAAAAAACCCTGACGATGATTTACGTGAACTGTGCGAACCTCTCTAGGAACCAGAACTTCTAAGCTTTGCCCAATCAGTTCCCCTTTATCGTACCCAAACATCTTTTCCATTTCGGCATTGCACATCAGAATTTCGCCGCGTTTATCAACGACGATAAGTCCATTGGGAACCGAGTCCACGATAATATTAAACTTCGTGTTGTCCGACTTGAATGCGGCATTACCAGCGCTATGACCTAGCTCGTTACCTGGTTCCATTGAATTTCTCCTGCACCTTTCAATCTGGCAGAGACGCAGATCTTCCTCTAGTAACAAGGGCGAATTTTAACAAAATACACAAGTTCGTATTTTCTTGATCAGTCTTTAACTATTGTACATCTCGATACTGATGAGGAGCGGTTTGCATACTTCGTCGCAAATCCTCCACCATGATGAGTTGAGACACTCGAAGATGAAGCAGCTGAGCATCGAAAGGTTTTTCGATGATTTCAACGCTTCCTAAACGCGCAGCTTCGGTTTGCAACTCCAAAGAAGGGTTGCCCGTTTGTACAATGGCAACAGTGTTCACATTTTTTTCGCGGGCATGTGCGACCAAAGCAATACCAAAGCCGCCGTCTATATTTTGATCTGTGACAATGACGTCGGGTTTCAGTGCAGCCATCAACTGAATTGCATGATCGAAGTTCGTTGTGAATTCAACCCTTTGAAAAAGATCTTTCAGAGAATCAACGATCATCTCTCCAAGGTCGTGATCATCCTCGACCACCAGGAGGTTCATTTTTTGCGCCATATGCTGCATCCTTTTAGAAAGATATCCACTAGATTGATCGCAACAAATTAACTTTGCAACCGGAGCACAAATGGATTTTAACAAAATGTTATTTGCCGAGAAAAGTAAGTTGAATGAACATGTCTTGATACATTGGATTCGCTCGTCACCTACGCCCCTGTCATTCGCACCTGCCATGAGTTTCTTCGTACTCGGGTTCAAAGATCTTCTGTTGAACCTTGAATATCCACAGGCCAACACGACACTAGAAAAAGCTGTTAACCATCACTGCAAAGAAGACCTTGAGCATTGGCAGCTTTTTTTGGATGACTTAGAAACGATGAATGTCGGTCAAAGTGCTTGGGGCGCGAAAACCACAACCGCCCTCCGCCAGATATGGTCGAATGATAACTGGAGAGTACGCCAGGCCACCTACAAACTCATGTCACTCACTTTCCAACCGAATAGCCCTGGGGTTAAGCTTTTGATGATCGAATGCTTAGAATTGGCTTTCGCTGTTTTTATCGCGGCCGTTCGCGCGTCCGACTCCCACTCCCCGGAGGCGCTAAAATACTTTGGTGATCACCACTTTTTCGAAGAGGCGAGCCACCAGCAAGGCAGCTGGATTGATGAAACCCATCAACTTGATTTGAATGAACTGGAACTTACCGAGGAGGAATCCAAAGCAGCCGCCATGATTGTTTTGGAAGTCTTTGAATGGTTCCACTTGATGTTTACATCTTGGTACAAACAACGTGCGATCTTTACATCTCCATCTGTGTCGATGGTGGCGAAAGAATCGGCTGTTTTACAACCAAAGGGAATCTAACCCGCATATTAACGCCGACGTCGCGTGAAAACTCGTCGTCTCGGTAATTTGTTTTAAAATCAATTTTTCCATGCATCATATCCACGTAGGCCTTCACCAAAGGAAGGCCTAATCCGGTTCCCTTCTCGTCGTGCAGTCCACGACGAGTAGTGGCTCCACTATACTGGAAAAGACTGGATGCGATATTAGAGGGAATTCCAATCCCGAAATCGATAACCTCTATGCTTAGGTATTCGGAATCATCACTGATCCGTACAACGATATCCTCGCCTTTCGGTGAAAACTTGATTGCGTTAGATAACAGGTTTCCGATAATTTGCGCCTGCAACAGATGCGTATCCACCAAGACATTCGAGTTTTTATCACGGCGATAGTCTTTCAAATGCATATTCAAACTGTACACCGCCATCATTTCTGCTTGATATTGGATCGCGCCTTGGATCGGCCCCAAAGGATTCGTTGGCTGTAAATCCAAACTCTTCTTACCCAGACTCACCGCTTGCAGCTCACGGACTTTATCAATCGTCATCATGATATGCCTTAGAGATCGCCCCAGCTTATCCAAGATCGGTGTCTTTTGATCATTTTCCATTTTCGTAATCGACATCATGGCCGTCGTGACCGGCGTCGCTAAATCGTGAACCAGAATTGAAATCAGCGCTTTATTGCGATTGTCCAAGTCCACAAGTTCTTTGGTTTGCTTTGTCACCTCTTGCTCTAAGCGTGAACTGTACTGGGCCGCCAACTGCCACAACAGAAAACTCGGGAAAAAAATCGAGAACGCGAATGTTAAAAGGAAAGCCATCGTGTACCCAAACACCGCGCCTTTTTCAATCTGTCTTAGGAATGGATAATCCAGATAATGAATCGCTAGCAAAGTTAACAAGAGCGCCAGGACTTTGAAGCCTTTGGTATCACCGATCGGATTCTTAGGTTTTCGAGCTTTAAGAGCGGCACAGATCAGCGGCATTGCGATAGCCACAGCACAGAAGAAAGAAGCCATCCGATAGGACCCTGTGACCTCTAAGGTCACCAAGCCTAAAAGCACCAACGTCACCGGTATTGTATAAACCCACGAACGTCTTTCATAGTTGTGCAAGAGAGCGGCCGTAATCTCGTAATAAACCCAACTTGCTAAAACATAAAAGCTAAAAGCCAAAAGCATTTTCGAGTCATAGACGGTAAATTGACTCTGCAAAAAGAAGTTAACGGCGGTGATGACCCAGCTTAAAGTGATATAACCGAAAATACGATTGCGATGAATATACCAAAGAGCTGCCGACGTAACGACATTCACAAGCATAATTCCGGCAAATACGAGAATAGTAATATACAGATTGGAGCTCATCCCCTAATTCTACGCCTGGGGGTTTGTTTGCCCAAAAGAAATCAAAAATTAAACAAGGGAGTTGTTAAAGACCATTTCCAGAAAATACTTAGAGGATTTTTTTTAAATCAGACAGACGGTGCACCCAAACCACTTTGTCTTTCAAGTAGTCCCGTTGCAGGATACGAATCATCTCTGGTCGCATCAGGCGATGGACATTTTTGATGGTTTTATACAGTTTCTTGGTTTGCTCCCATGAGACTTCATCACAACCTTCGGGCAATTCCTTACGCGGAGACCATAAATTCTGAATCTGTCTTTTTGTCGCCCACCAATAATGACGCCACAATGGGTAATCCAGAAATATAATCTGATCAGCTAGTTGCAAACGCTTTTCTAAAATATCCAAAGGCCCGTAACCGTCAATGATCCAAGACTCTGCTGCCTGCACCTCGTTCAGCATCGCAATAGATTCCTTGTGCGGGCGAATCTTCATCCCAGGCAAAAACTGAATGGAATCGACATGTGTCACCTGAATCCCCCAGCGTTTTGCCAAACGACGAGACAATACCGTTTTTCCGGCGCCCGCGTTCCCAATAACTGCAATTTTTCGAGGTTCACTTGTCATAGATTGATCTTTAACAAACAAGCCAAGCAGAGGTCAACGGATCTTGGAATCCCCCCTATCCTTGAAAATCACAAAAGGAGGTTTACCCATGGAAAGAAAGGCATCCGTTCAATGGAAAGGCAATATTCAGCAAGGCCAAGGCGAAATTACAACTGAGAGCGGTATTCTAAATAAAACCCCGTACTCATTCGGTCGTCGCTTCGGAACTGAAAAAGGAACAAACCCTGAAGAGCTTATCGCCGCAGCCCATTCCTCTTGCTTTGCAATGGCGCTTTCCGCAGCTCTTTCTCAGAAAGGCCTCACTGCCGACTCCATCAACGTCAATGCAGCAGTCAGTATCGAAAAAAACGGCAGCGACTGGGTTATTACTCACTCCAATTTGGTTTTACGAGCGAAAATTCCAGGAATTGATCAAGCTCAGTTCAAAGTGATCGCGGAAGACGCCAAAAACAACTGCCCTGTTTCACGACTTTTGGATACCGAGATCTCCTTAGATGCAAGTCTTGACGAAGGCGAAGTTCGCGCGACACACTAAGAGAATGATCAAGGAAAAGAGCTTTTATCCAACCAAAAAGAATCTAAATAAAGTTCCGACTTTGGGTGACCATAACGGTCTCAGCAAAAAAGATCTAAAGTCGGACTTTGCAGAAATCAGCGAAAAACTAGGTGATCTCCAAGAGCTGATTTTTGCAGAATCCAAACACAAGGTTTTGATCATCCTGCAGGGCCTCGACACCTCCGGCAAAGACGGCACAGTGAAACACGTCTTTGCGGCGACAAACCCCCAAGGCTTACGAGTCGCCTCTTTTAAAAGACCCACGGATCTGGAGGCCCGTCATGATTATCTGTGGCGTGTTCATTCTCAAACACCCGAAAAAGGTGAATTCGTTATTTTCAATCGCAGTCATTATGAGGACGTCATTATTCCGACGGTTCATCAGACTCTTCCTCGGAAACATATTGCTCAACGTATCGAAGACATCAACGCCTTTGAGAAAATGCTGGTGAGTGAGGGCATGACCCTTTTTAAATTTTTTCTCCATATTAGCTCTCACGAGCAGGCTCTGCGCCTAAAAGCTCGTATTGATAATCCAAAAAAACACTGGAAATTTGAACTTAGTGACTTGGAAGAGCGCAAGCATTGGAAAAGCTATCAGCACGCCTATACTGATATTATCCAGAAGACCCATCATAAAGATCGTCCTTGGAATATCATCCCAGCTGACGACAAAGATTTAAGAAATTATATTATTTCTTCGATCTTGGTTGAGCGGCTTGAAAAACTAAAGCCCAAGCTTCCCCAGTTTAACAAGGAAACATTTGCCCGAATTAATAAAGAGATTAAAAAGCTCCTTTAGGGGCTTGGCTCAAAATAATTTGGTGAAGGATGCTCTGGCTTACGCAGATGCCTTTCGTAATCACGGATGATATCCTCGACCTTGTTGTAATCAATTCGCTGCAAAGCCTGCTCGACTTTCAAATTCTCGAGATCACGACCGACAGTTAAAAATGCGGCAACGCGATCATCCTCATAGTAAACCACAGCGAAGTCATCTCCCTCTGGAGATCCCAACAAATCCATGCGATCAAAGCGATCAGAAAATCCGATATAGCAAAGTATTTTATCAAACTGCTGAGTCCAAAAGAATGGCACATCCTGATACTTCACCTTAGCCCCTAGCATATTGCAGGCAGCAATTTGCCCATGGCGCTCTGCCACCTCCCAGTGTTCAACCCTGATCGGGCGTAAACTCCTTGGATCTGGCCAGCGAGCAATATCTCCTGCCGCAAATATTCCCGGCACACTGGTTTCTAAACTATCGTTAACTAAGACACCGTGATCAATTTCACACCCCGCCTGGCGGGCCAACTCTAAATTTGGATTGATTCCCACACCGACGACGATAAAGTCACAAGGGATCTCAGTGTGATCATCCAGTACAACATGTGCCTCATGGATTTCCTTGACGGTGTGACCCAAATGAAAACGAACGCCGTGGCTTTCATGGGCTTTCTTCAAATAGCTCCCGACATGCACACCTAGGGTTTTCATTAAAGGCATATCTTCAGGGGCTACGACGTGAACATCCACACCTCGTTGTTTAAGTGAAGCCGCGACTTCCAAGCCAATAAATCCTGCCCCAATCACCACCACACTTTTAGAGTTGTCACATTTTTCAATGATACGGCGGCAATCGGTCAAAGTTCGCAGCATAAAGACATGATCACGGTCTATTCCCGGAATAGGTGGCTTGACCGGCTCCCCACCCGTTGCCAACAAAAGCTTGTCGTAACCAAGAATTTTTCCATCCGACAACAGAACTTGTCTTTTAATCGAGTCGATCTTAATGGCGGCTACTCGCAAGTTCATTTGAATTTTATTTTTCTGAAAAAACTGATTCTTAAGAATCGGCAGCCACTCTTCAGGAGCATTCCCAGAAAGGTAATCTTTTGAAAGATTGGTTCTGTCATAGGGAATCGAATCATCATGACTGACCATCTGCACAGTTCCGGCAAATCCTTGACGTCTTAACATCGAGGCACAAGCCGTGCCCGCAGCTCCGCCACCAATGATGACCACTTGCTGTGTTTCAGTCCCGCGCAATGTGGGACGAGGAATGGTCTTTTTGCCTGTGACAAAAATCTTTCCATCACGAACTTCGGTGTGCCAGCATGAAATCGGCACTAAGGCTGGAGCTTTCTCTGCTTCACCGGTTTTGACATTAAAGCTTGAGTGATGCCAGGGACAATGAATGTGGTGACCAACCAACAGCCCTTGATTCAAAGGACCACCGTAGTGAGTACAATTTGCTCCCACGGCATAGATTTCGCCCTCAACCTTGGCCAACATGACGGCTTTATCACCAACATGACCTAACAAGGTCTCACCTTCTTGGATTAATTCCGTCGAAACGCCTTTGGTAAAGTCCGGGCCTGAAACTTGGGCACTCGTTCCCATAAGGTGACTCCTTTTTCGTCAATTCCAGAACATTTTAGTATTCTTGTTGGACGGACTTGAGAAAAGCTTCACATCGTTGCGAAAAAGCAGCAGCGTGCACTGTCTCATTGTGAGAATACGCAAGACTAGTGTCGAGAACCTGTAAACATTCGACCGTTATTTTCCGAAATAGTAGTGATTATTCTTCCTGGAGGCAGAAGTTGAAACAGTGGATGAAAAAGCTGGTAGATCAGTTGGACATGGACTGGGGATCTGCAACGGATGCTAAGACAGCAAAAGATGTGACATCGAATCTTTCCGAAGATCGTGCGACTCTTCTGTTTATTCTTGATGTCTATAATAAGAATCTTTTTGAGGTTCAGAATCACTCCGTACGTAAAGTACGTAGCAAGATCGATTCATTTGCTAAAGAGCTTATGACTTTGCAAGGTGACGAACTGGAAAATGCTCTTTTCCGTTTGCGCCAATTCATTTCAAGCTATCGTATTGACGAGACGACTTACGTGCAAAATACCTTTGATGATTTCAAACGCATCATCTGGGACTTCGCTGATAATTTGGGCGAAGAGGTTGCCGCTGAAGAGTCCACTGAAACTCAAGTGAACTCAAGCCTAGCGCAATTGCGTGAAGCCGTAGAATCAAACTCTATCGAAGACCTACGTGCAAAATCACGTGAGTTCATCGATTTCTATTTAAAACATCAAACAAGTTCAAATGAGCGCCGCTCAAAACGTATGGAAACGGTTAAAAAGAGCCTTTCCACAGTGAAAAAACAATTGATGGATGCAAACCGCACTATGCGTTCTGACCATCTAACAGGCGCTCACAACCGTAAGAGCTTCGATGAGCAAGTTAAGCGTTACATCCAAATGAACCAAATGGATCACGATCCCGTGACGATGCTTTTATTTGACATCGACTTCTTTAAAAAGATCAACGATGCCTATGGACATGATATCGGCGACTTCGTCTTGCAACAATGCGTACGCTTACTACAAGAAAGCTTTAGCCGTGAGGTCGACTTCGTAGCCCGTTTGGGTGGCGAAGAGTTCGCGGTGATCCTTCCCGGCTGCGACACTAAAACCGCGATTAAAATGGTCGACGAGTGCATGGCAAAAATCCGTAAGGAAGTCTTTGTTCATGGCAACCTCGAGATCCGCTTTACCGTGAGCCTGGGTATCGCCCAACTAGAAGCCGGTGAAAACCCAGATGGCTGGTACAAACGTGTCGACGAAGCCCTCTACGCTTCCAAACAAACAGGCCGCAACAAATACACCGTTGCAAACCCTCCCGGAATCAAAAGAGTAGCTTAAACCAAAAAAGGCGCCCCACAAGGCGCCTTTTTCTATTCCCCTCTCACGCAACAACATCCCAAGCAAATTTGAAGCCCGCGAGGAGCAGACCTGAGCACAGCAGCGTCTGGCCTCTGCGAAGTCGACCTCCGTTGGCGCCACGATGGCGCGAACCCGCCAAAGGCGGGCAACGGTTGAGCCTGGATGGCGTGTCGCGAAGTCAGTGGCCAGAGGATGATGGGATCGGGGCTGATCCTCGCGGGCTTCAAATCCCCGTGCCCCGAGGGTGTTCCATCATAAGCAAATATAGGGGTCGAAAAAGAAGAACTTCTAAACCCCTGTTTAAAAGTTATCTATGTATGTCGCCTTTTAGACACCTGGAAGGCCCTCAGACCCTGTATAACGATTTCTACACACAAGTGACAATTCCCCGAATGAGACCCCATTAGCTTTGCTTATACCTGGCCCACCAAATGCAATGTCCCTTAGTCACGGGGGCCGATATGAGAACACTGAGCTATATTCAAAAAACATTCTTTGGAATTCTCTCTGCAACACCATTCTTGTGGCCCGCAGTCGCGCAACCTCGCACTTCAGATCCTGATAGAGACATCGTTATCGCGATTATCGATACAGGTATTGACGTCAATCACCCACTTATTAAAGACAATTTGTGGGTGAACCCAAATGAAAAAGCCAATGGTTTAGATAACGATGGCAATGGATATGCCGGGGACCTCCATGGATGGAATTTTGTTTCTGAAAACGGAGATATCACAGACAATCACGGGCACGGGACTCACATCGCGGGGATCATCCGTCAAAGAACGCTGTCTTCGCGAGTTAAATTTATGGTTTTAAAATATTATGATCCCACACAATCAGGACGTGTGAATCTTATCAATACGGTGCGAGCGATTCGCTACGCAACCAAGATGAAAGCCGACATCATCAATTACTCCGGCGGTGGCGACACCAGAAGTGCACTGGAAGAGAAAGCGATCCGAGAGGCTCAGGATCAAGGAATTCTCTTTGTCGCTGCTGCCGGCAATGACGGCCGTAACACAGACAAAATGGGTTATTATCCGGCTGGTTATAAATTGAAGAACATTATTTCTGTCGCAGCGATGGATTCTTCGCGCCACCTGATCGACAGCAGTAATTATGGTTCACAAAGTGTAGATATCGCGGCCCCGGGCAAGAACGTATACTCTTCCCTGCCCGGCGGCCAATTTGGATTGATGACCGGAACATCGCAGGCGACTGCATGGGTGACAGGTCTTGCGGCTGCGTTGATGTTACAGAACCCAAGTTTGCGCAATCCTGAAACTATTAAAATGAAACTTGAAACTGAAGGCACACGCGATGAAGGCTTAGTAGGCAAACTCAAATCTACTGTTAGGATTACCGCTTTACAGAACGATATCTCAAGCCTATAACTTAGATATTGAAACCGATTGAATTTAGCCCAGCAAGGCCCTTCCCACTCATCAATGACGACGAGCACACGTACCAAGAAGCTCAAGAGCATTCCGTCGTCGTCGATGAATGGTTGGGATTTAAAACTGCTGAGGTTGAAAAGGCTTTGATCACCTCTGAAGCCTACAATGTTCAGGCTGATGAAAATATCCCGGTGAACTTCTGGCGCGGTCTTCCGGTTCAAGCTCTGCAAACACCCTACACCGAAATCCGTCAGATTCTAGAGATCCTTAAGCCACAATCTGGTGAACACATTGTCGATTTGGGATGTGGCTATGGGCGGATGGCCTTTGTCGTAGGCCTGCACTATCCCGAAGTTAAATTCACTGGATATGAATTGGTTGAGGAGCGTGTGGAAGAGGGCAACCGAATTCTAAAAAAATTCAATTACCCCCTTTCCGAAATCAAAACTCAGGATCTTACGGATCGTGCATTCACTCCGGTCGAGGCTGATTACTATTTTATCTTTGATTTCGGCAGTGCCCCTGCCGTGGACAAAACTTTGGAAGATTTAAAATCCATCGCAAAGACTCGCAGTATTCAAGTGGTGGCCCGAGGACGTTATATCCGCCACCGTATTTTTCAATCTCATCCTTGGCTTTCTGAAATAAACGAGCCCCAGGTCTACGACCACTTCACCATCTTCAAGTCTTAAGCCCGCTGTTATCTAGCATGCGACCAATCCCAGTCTTGTTCTCCTCCTCACAGAGGCAGAGGATATATTCATGGAAACTCTTATGCATAGATCAGAAAAATTAGATCGCTGGTACGAGGAAAATCTCCATTTGCATCGCGATGATTCAGGTGGATTTATCGAAGAGCATTTTGAAATGCACACCGAATCTCCACAAAAATTTCTGTCTTTTCAAATTCCACAGTTGGCTCCACTGATTAGCTCCTTGGCTGAGTCAGGCATTCGCATTGTCGACTATATTGATGAAAATCCCCGCGGAAAATTCGCCTGGATCTTTGATCCAGAAGGTAACAAAGTTGAACTTTGGGAGCCTTGGGATGATTCACAAAGTTTAGTCAGTTTTCCTGAGCCTGATTGAGTCCCTGACAAAATCCTAAACATCCCAGTAAAAAGTATCTGCCCGACTCACGACGGCCCTGTGAAAGTGCCTTGAAGCCGATCTGAGCCCAAGGGCTTTGGCAACTCATTTGCAATTAAGAGCGTTTTTAAATCGAAGGAATATGAAATGACGTTCTTGGTTCGCACGCTATTTTTCTCTGCCGCACTTCTTTGCTCGCTTTATCTTCAAGATGCTAAAGCCGAACAAAAAGTTCTGACTCACCTCCAAACTCCGGTAAAAAATCAAAAGAAACGCGACACTTGCGCTTACTTTGCGATCTCGGCATTGGTTGAAAGCTCATTCAAAAAATTGACAGGCGATGACTATGACATTTCAGAAGAGTTCGAAGTTTTCCGTCATAAAGTAGCGAACGCATGGCGCCCCGAAGTTGAATTCGGAAATACATATGACCTTCTGCAAACAATTAAGAACGACATGTACGTTTATGAAGAAGCCCAGTTGCCCTACCAAGTAGAAAGCCCCGACTTCACCAAGCCATTTACATCTGAACAAACGGCCTTCTATGACCTTCGCCAGCAAAACGTACCTAAGGTTGTTTTCAGAAGCTTGTCTTTCAAACAGCTGACACAAATGTTTGTGATGCGTCCTTGGTCGGAACACGTGATCAACGAAATTAAACTAGATCGCCCTGTTGTCGTTACTTTGAATGTCGCTATTCCTCATATCGACGACAAAAAAGGGACTTTCACAATGACGCCAGAAATCGCGGCGCAATGTGATAGCAAAGCAATACCATGTGGTGGTCACGCCATTCTTTTGGTAGGCTATGATGACGAACGTCGTATCTTTATGTTCAAAAACTCATGGGGCCCTGAATGGGGTAACGCGGGTTACGGTTATGTGACTTTTGACCATGTCGACAAGTACTCTGACCAATTCATGACGGCGTATTTTGACAAATTGACGTCTCCTTCGGTGAAACGAGTGAGCCAGTAATCCAAAATTAAGAAATGGGAACCATGAATCAACCACATCCTGAATTTGACGAGAAAAAATGGTTCCATCTTTTTAAAAATAAGGCGCGGGTTCTTTATCCCAATTCGGACCCCGCTCACGACTTCCTTCACATCCAGCGCGTCGTTAACACTGCAAAAAATCTTTGTGATTCCGAAAAAGGCCGCTGGCAGGTTGTTATGCCTGCTGCTTTCTTTCACGACTACATCAATGTTCCAAAGCATGATCCTCGCAGATCTTATGCCTCTGCCCTTTCTGCAGAAGCGACCATCGAATACTTAAAGTCCGTCAATTATCCTGAAGAGTATTTTGATGAAATCCGTCACGCTATCGAAGCCCACAGCTACAGCGCGAATATCAAACCGACAACTTTGGAAGCACAGATCGTACAAGACGCCGACCGCTTGGATTCATTAGGAGCGATCGGTATCGCACGCTGCTTTGCCACGAGCACATTGATGAGTCGTCCGTTTTACGCTGAAGAAGACCCTTGGGCGGAGCAAAGAAATCTAGACGACAAGAGTTTTGGCATCGATCACTTTTATATTAAGCTTTTTAAATTAGTAGATTTGATGAACACGCAAACGGCGAAAAAAGAGGCCGAGCATCGCGTGACCTTTATCAAAGAATATCTCGCACAGATTAAACGCGAAATTTAAAGACCTTCTATTTTGATGATCTTAGGAAGTTGCAAAGCGTCTGCCCCTGGAGCTTTCGAGAAATCAATTTGGTAAGCACGAAGAGCAATCGAATCCTCTCCTTGCCATTTTACTTTTGAACCATACAGCTCATCACCCAAAATTGGGAACCCATGGCGGCTTAAATCAAAACGCAACTGATGTGATCTTCCAGTTACGGGCTGCAAATCCCATTGCCATTGACCCTTTTCATTCACTCCCAAAAACTGCGCGAGCGTTAGAGCATCCTTACCTTCAGGGCTCTCAAAAGCGCGGCGCTTGCCACGCAGTATGCGCGACTTCCATTCAAAATTCTGCCCGACGTTAACAGTGAATTTTTCACGCGGATTTTTAACATTGGCAGGAATATGAGAGTAATCTTGAGACGTGGTTAAGGCACGGTAGGTTTTGCTAACTGTTTTGTGTTCAAACCAAGCATTGGCCTTACGATGAGCGTCTGCAGATTTAGCGTACATAACCAAACCCGACACTTCAAAATCTAAACGATGAACTGGATAGATCTGAATACCTAATTGTTTTTGTAAAGCAGTCCCAAGAACATTGCGTTCGTCTTCAGCACCCATACGACTGGGAGTGGAAAGCACTCCCGCCGGTTTGTCACAGATAACAAAATGGACATTTTCAAAAACGATACGAATCATTTTTTATTAAGACCGATCAAGAAGATCTCTTTAGAGATCTTGCGCGTGGAATCCGGCTTCATCACTTCGCACTTAGCAAAGGACTTTTTGATTTCATCACGAAGCTTGGCAAAGTCATCGCTGTGAAAAAGCTTACAAACAAAGTGACCGTCTTTACGCAAGAATTTACGAGCCACATCCAACGCCAACTCACAAAGCTCCATGGAGCGCGCTTGGTCTGTCATACGAATGCCTGTCGTTTTGGGAGCCATGTCTGACATCACGATATCAAATGGCGGATGGAAACCGTGTTCAGTAAAGATATCTTCCAAATTCAAATCACGAAGATCTGCTTGAATGAATACGGCATTGGGTAACTTCACCGTCACCGGGCTTAAATCCACTCCCAACACACGCCCCTTAGGCCCTACTACTTTGGAAGCGTATTGAGACCATGAACCTGGAGAAGCTCCTAGATCCAAAACTGTCTGACCGCTGCCTTTAAAGATTTTGTATTTCTTGTCGATCTCTTCAAGCTTAAAAACAGAACGAGCGGCGAAGCCCTCTTCTTTTGCTTTCTTAAAGTATCTATCGCGTGGATTGTAAGTCATATCGAAGGTTTAAGTGTTGCCCGGGGTAAAGTCCAACACTAATTACCCCGAACGCCAGAACCCCGAAAGGATTACACCTCTTTAGGGACTTTAACCATAGCTAGCAACCCGCCACCTACGATAAATAGGAACAATAAACCGATCATACCTAAGCGAGAATTCCCCGTAACCGTCACCGTAAAGGCCACGATCAAAGGACCCAAGATCGAAGCGAAACGCCCCACCAGATTGAATAGACCGAAGTACTCACCACTTTTGTGTTTCGGAGCCATTTTCGCAAACAGGGAGCGACTCAAAGACTGCACCCCACCTTGAACCATACCGATAATCACAGCCAGCATATAGAAGTGCCATGCCTTGCTCATCCAAACCGCAGCCACCACGGTCACCGTATAGATTCCAATACAAACCATGATGGGTGCCTTCGTGCCAAAACGCTTTGTCACCACACCAAAATAATAAGCACACGGGAAACCAATAAACTGCGTGATCAGCAACGCCGCGATCAGATCCTGCGAGCCCAAACCAATCGACATGCCGTAATCCACCGCCATGGTCATCACCGTATAAACGCCATCGATGTAAAGCCAGTAAGCCATCATGAACATCAAGAGATTGCGCTCTTTATGAAAGAGCTCACTGAACGTGGCCTTCAATGTGCTAAGACTGCGACCTGTGAGTCTTAAGATATTGTCTTTAGAAACTTCCACATGAGGCTCTGGAACATTGCGCGCCAATGGAATTGAAAATACGAACCACCACACAGCAACTGTCATGAAAGAAATCTGAATGGCCTTCACACCGTCAGAAATTCCAAACCAATGCGGGAATAAGTGCATCAGAACGTTGATCAAAAATAAAATACCGCCGCCCAAGTACCCCATCGAATAACCTAAAGATGAAACGTAATCCATCTCCTTAGGCTCCGCAACAAAAGGCATCAGGGATTCATAGAACACGCAGCTGGCATTAAAAGCCATCATCGCAATGCCATAAGCTAAAATCGCACTCCACCAGTCACCAGAGGGGATAAAAGTCATCCAACCGCAAGCAATCACACCGATCATCATGAAAGACAGACAAAAGACTTTCTTTAAGCCTTTCAAATCCGCCATCACTCCCAATGTAGGGCTTAGCAAAGCGATCACCAAACTTGAAATTGAAATGGCAGAGCCCAAGCGAGCCGTTGTCGTCGTCGCATCAACACCATTGCTCCAAAACATTTTAAAAAAGACAGGAAAAAATCCCGCCATCACTGTTGTGGAATAAGTGCTGTTTGCCCAATCGTAAAGAGCCCAACTAAAGATCTTTTTTTTGCGAGTTTCCATTGCAAAAGCAGACCACAGCTCCTGGGGATTGGGAACCCACGACGTGTCAAAAAAAACGCCCACTTACAAAGTGGGCGTCATTCTTATTCCTTTTCCCTGGCTATTTCTTGCTCTGGCTCTCGACTTCCTAATTCGAGATAGAGATTGATACCACCGACAGCTGTCAGGAAAATCCCAACGAGGACATATGCCAACACAGCTCTCCGGTTTTGATTAAAGACGTAACTGAATGCTCCTGTTATCACGATCAGAGGACCCAGCACTACCATTGACGAAACTATCTGACGAAGTGCGAACACTCCTAGTTCAGAATTCATAACCCCCGCCTACGTTCAAAATTGGTTACTTATTTCTGTAATCTTCGTTTTTCTGTAGAACTTATCGGCAGGACTTTTGTCAGCTTAAGCGAAATTATAAGTAAGTTTAATCGCAATTACGTCTCATAGAAGGACAAGAGCGAAGCAGGCTTCGTCACGATGGTCAGATGATTTAAACCAGGCTCTGTAGCCGCTTTAGAAGCGATTCCGTCAAAGATCTCCTGCAAACGGAGGGGTAATACCACTTCGTCGCGATCACCTGTTACCACTGAAAAGGGAACGCTTTGTTCGTGTAACAATAATAAAAGATCCTCAGGTACCGTAGCAGCCCGAATAAAATCGGCACTATAGTGAGTCTTCTCTTCGCCTGTTTTAAAGGCCTCAGGATAATTCACATTAATCCCTTCGCCATCTTCATCAAAGTAGATCCAACCACCCAAGTTATCCTGGAGTGCATGAAATGTTGGAGGCAAGTACGGCGCAATCGCCACGAATTTTGAAAACTGCTTACCGATATCGGAAGCAGCAATTCGCAAAGCAAATCCCCCACCCAACGAGTGCCCTGACAGAATCATGTTCTTCACTGAAGTTTTCATCTTCATATGAATCACTAACTCCTCAAGATCGATTTCCAATTGATTCGCAGAGATTTTATCGGAAAGCTGCAAGCTCGCCCCATGACCACGGAAGTCTGGAGTTACAACCTGAGCCAATCCGGCAGAGGCAATGGCTTGCGCCAAAACACAGAGATAGCGACTGTCGCCACCAACTCCATGATAAAGGATCACCAGATTTTCAGAGCGTGCGGGATAGAAACGATAGGACAAGAGATCTTTTTGACGAGTGCGAAAAACCTCCTGCGGAGCCAAACGGTCCACAGGAATTTTAAAATCGCGCAAGTCAAAAGCGAGCTTCATTAGCGAGCGCCCGCTTCCTGTTTCTTTTTGTGAAGGTAGTAATCGTAGTCACCCTCGTAGATACGAAGTTGGTTTTTATCCACCTCGAACACGCGAGTCGTCACTTCACGCAAGAAGTGACGGTCATGCGATACGATCATAACAGTGCCAGGGAAGTTTTTAATCGCCTCAAGCAAGATTTCACGAGACACGATGTCCAAGTGATTCGTCGGCTCATCCAGAACCAACAAGTTCACTGGCTGCGCCAGGATCGTTGCCAGAACAACACGAGACTTCTCACCACCCGAAAGGATAGAGATCTTTTTCTCGGCTTCCTCGCCAGAGAATTTAAATGCCCCCAAAAGCGAGCGTACAGTTCCCATACCTGCATTCGGCATGCGTGAGTGCACTTCATCCACGATTGTCATCTTAGGATCAAGGACGTCTAGGGAGTTCTGAGAGAAGTAACCAAGATTGATAGATGCACCTAAAGCACAAGTACCTTCAGTTGGAGTGACCTCGCCAGCGATGATCTTAAGTAATGTGGATTTACCCGCACCATTCACGCCGACAACCGCAATGCGGTCCATGCGTTTTACAAGTGCTTGAGCACCAGAGAATACATTTTTCTCTTTGCCATCATCACGTTTCCAAACCTTAGAAAGACCCTCAAACTTAACAACCTCATCCCCACCACGTGGCGGAGTTGGCCATACGAATTTGATTTCGTTTTCTTCAACCGGAACTTCGATACGATCAATTTTTTCTAATTTTTTAACACGAGATTGAACTTGGGCAGCATGCGAGGCGCGAGCTGCGAAGCGAGCGATGAACTCTTCTTCTTTAGCTAGCATCTCTTCCTGACGTTTTGCTGCTGCGATCAATTGCTCCATACGGATGTCGCGCTCTTTTTCGTAGAAGTCATAGTTACCACCGTAAACAGTGATCGTCTTATTTGCGATTTCAACGATTTTAGAAACGATACGGTTCATGAAGTCACGGTCATGCGACGTCATCAAAACGGCACCCTTGAAATTCACCAACCACTCTTCAAGCCAGATGATAGATTCAACGTCCAAGTGATTCGTCGGTTCGTCCATCAGCAAGACTTGCGGGTTCATCACCAGGATTTTCGCCAAAGCGATACGCATTTTCCAACCACCAGAGAAGCTCTCTGTCGGACGGTGATAGTCCTCAGGACCGATACCAAGACCGGTTAAGATCTCCGCAGCACGGGATTCAAGGTCGTAACCACCAAGGCGTTCAAACTCACCTTGCATCTCCCCGTACACTTCCAGGATTTTCATCATCTCATCTGGATCCAAATCCGGATTAGAAAGCTTAGCTTCGTATTCCTGCATTTTTTCTTGCATGTTACCGATGCTGCCGATTGCGGATTTAACTTCCTCAATCGCCGAACGGCCACGCATGTCTTCGATATTTTGCGAGAAGTACCCGATCACAGTTTTATCGGATTTAGAAACTGTTCCTTCGTAACCTTCTTCGCCCGTGATGATACGGAAGATTGTAGTTTTACCTGTACCATTCAAACCAACCAGACCGATTTTCTCGCCGTCGTTGATTTGGAAGTTACCGTTACGATAGAGAACTTTGTTCCCCTGCTGCTTTGTGATGTTTGATAAATGAATCATGGTCCCTTATATATCTCGAAATTCATCGAGATGCGCCAAAATTTTTAATTATTTACACCGAGGAGCGCACCAGAGCTCCCTGCCAGGATTTTAGGCAACTCCAAAAGTATAACTGACTTTCTCTAACTCCGCCGAATCCTGGTGACCGATACCCCCTGAAGGTCAAGCCGGGAGCTGGTCTTACGATCGAGTGCCAGATTGGCATCAGCTATCGCGAGGAGCCCTTAGGTACTCGCATTCCGCGAGAAGCACTACAATCGCCGCGAGCGATGTAAGTGTCTGAAATACTCTCAGTTTCTGCAAATAGTTCATTATTATTGCAACTAGGGAATATATCCTGAGCTTTTACCCCTAACATCGTGTACATTCCGCCATTCATATCTTAGAGCGCATACCAATATCCGAAAATAGTTTGGCCATTTGGTGAAGTGCTCCACTAACTGAAAGGCTACTCGTGACTCCTCCTTTAACTACTGTCGATACATTTGAAAGCTTTGGTCTTAGCGCTCCGTTGATGGATGCGATGAAAGACATGGGCTTCTCAACTCCGACGCCCATTCAAAAACAAGCTATTCCTTTGCTATTAGGCGGTGCGAACGATTTTATCGGTCTCGCTTCGACTGGTACTGGTAAAACTGCTGCGTTCGGTATTCCTCTTATCGAAAACCTTGATGCTTCTATCAAAGACACTCAAGCTCTTGTGCTTTCTCCAACTCGTGAGTTGGCGTTGCAAGTTGCTGAGCAATTGGCTTTGCTTGGTAAGAAAAAAGGCATCCGCGTAGTAACAATCTACGGTGGTGCTTCTTACCGCACACAAATCGACGGTATCAAACGTGGCGCCCACATCGTGGTTGCGACTCCGGGCCGTTTGGTTGATTTCCTTGAGCAAAAAATGTTGAAACTTTCTAAAGTTCAAACTGTGATCCTAGACGAAGCAGACGAAATGCTTTCTATGGGTTTCAAAGACGCTTTGGATTTCATCTTGTCTGCAACACACCCAGACGACGCTGCTGCCAATGACCGTGCAGCATGCAGAACTTGGTTGTTCTCTGCGACGATGTCTCCTGAAGTTCGCCGTATCACTGAAAAGTATTTGGAAAATCCAGAAACAGTCGCAGTGAACAAAGTGGGCTCTACAGCTGACACTATCGATCAAGTTTACTACACAGTTAAAAACATGCACAAAACAGAGGTTATCTCTCGCTTGTTGCAAACTTTGCCTGAATTCTACGGTATCATCTTCTGCCAAACTAAAATGGAAGTTGCTGAACTGTCTGACATTTTGGCTCAACGTGGTTTCCCAACAGACTCTTTGCACGGTGATAAATCTCAGCAAGAGCGCGAAGCGACTTTGAAAAAGTTCAAATCAAAACAAGTTAAAGTTATCGTAGCAACAGACGTTGCGGCTCGTGGTTTGGATATCAAAGATCTTACTCACGTTGTGAACTACAACTTGCCATGGGATGCTGAATCTTATGTTCACCGTATCGGCCGTACAGGTCGTAACGGTCAAAAAGGGACAGCGATCACTTTGGTGAACTCTGACCAATTGACTCTTCTTCGCCGTATCATGAATACGACGAAAGCGACTTTCACTAAAGGTGTTGTGCCTTCTGCTGACGAAGTTGCTGGTCTTAAAATCAAAAACGTATTGGATAAAGTGGGCTCCATGGATGCTGAAAATGCATCTTTGCAATTGGCTGCTGATTTGATCCAAGATCTTTCTCAAGCTGATGATATCAACTTTAAAGATCTTTCGACTGAGGACTTGCTAGCTCGCTTTATCGTGGCTTACTTCCCAGACGTATTCGTTAAAAAAGATCTTATCCTTGATTACATGGGCGACCGTATCCCTCGTGAGTTGTTGCCTCGTGATCCGAACAACAACAGATTCACTGCTGGCCGTGATGGCGGTGGTGATCGTGGTGGTCGTTACAACGACCGTCCTCGCACTGGTGGTGGCTTCCGCGGTAACCGTGGTGGCTTCCGTAACAATCGTTCTGACGATGGCGACCGTCCTCGTTACAACGATGGTGGATACCAAAACGACGCTCCAAGCAGAGGCGCAAGTGCTCCTCGCCGTTCTGGTGGCGCAAGCGCAAGCTTCCGCGGCAACAACGATGCTGGTGGCGAACAACGTACTGAACGCAGCAGCAGCGCTCGTACTGAGCGCTATGACCGTGAAGAGGGCCGTGGCAACCGTGCTCCAGCAATGGACAACGGTGGCGGCGAACGTCCTTTCCGTAAACGCTCTTTCAGCAGCGATCGCGATGAAAATCGTGGCAACCGCTCTGAGCGCGCAGACCACCCAGGGATCAAAAGATCTCGCCCATCAGGCGGTTCTTCATCTCCCCGTCGTTTCCGCGATTAATTAGTCTTTACAAGTCACTATGTGGGCGACTTCGAGGGTCGGTGAGCAATCACCGGCCCTTTGTTTTTGGTGTTGCCGGAAACAGTAACGCAAAGTTCGTCGGTGTCTCAAAGTTAGACAGGGTCAACGGCGCCTCGTTTTAGTACAGCCCGATTTCAGGTGGCACCCGATCTGCATTGGAGTCACTCCATGAAATGCTTAAATAAAAAATCACTTATTTTAGCCGCCCTGATCATTGGTAACCTAACAGTTGCTCAAGCATCTGTAGGATCGTTTAAAACAACGGAAATTACCGATGACGCCTATTTAACCGAAGAAATGATTGGCGAAGATGCTGCTGCCATCGACGTAGCCCGTTCTTTAAAAAGAATTGGTGCCGACAAGGTCTGCAAATCTGTCGTTAATGAGGAAGAAGAAGGTCGCTACTATAAAGCGGTCGAGCGCGCCTTCCAAAAGAATGAATTCCCAATGCTAACTGCAGGCACTAAAGACCTTATTGCCGCTTGTCCTAAATACTCGACTCTTTCACAAAAAGAGAAGGAAGAGGTTTGGACAACAATCTTGGGCTCCATGGCGTTTTACGAAAGTACTTGCCGCCAGCTAGGTGCTCGCCAAGGTGGACCGAACGGTTCCTTGGGTGGTCCTTTCCAACTCCACGTGGGTAAAGAAAGAAATTACGGTAAGCTTTGCCGTTCAGGTGATGCAACGACGACGGATGCTAATAGATTCATCCCGTGTGTTCTGTCCATGCTGGAAGGCTATATGAAGAAGCAAGAAAGCAAAGGCAGCACAGTGAAGCTGTTCCCTCCAAGAGGTGCCGGCGCTACTTACTGGGAAGTTTTGCAGAGTGACGCAGCAAAACGCTTTAAGGTGACTAGCGAAGTAAACGGCCAGAAAAAAGTCCTTCGCGGCAATGGCGCAGACTTCGTGAAACTTGCAATCAAGGATTACAAATACTGCCGCTAAGAACGGTGAAAACAAAAAAGGCTGTCTCTCCGACAGCCTTTTTTTTACTTTAACTTTTCCCCGTAGCTAATTGCCACCGTTGATCATGTCGGATGTAAGCCCTTTGTCTCCGCGATTTTCCGCAATGAAAATTCCCACGATATGCAAAGCCGTGAAACCCACAAAGAACCACATGAGCCATTCGTGAACTTCTTTAAGTAAGTGCGAGAAGTCTTTAGAAAGACCGATCTCTTGCTTAAAGTATAAAGCGATCCCTGAAAGCACCATGTATAGAGTGATTAAATAGAAAAGAGCATAGCCCGTCTTAACCAGCGTGTAGTGAACAGCGGTGATACGAGTCTCTGGCGGAAGCGCCGGAATGCCTTTGGCACTTTGCACGGCGTGAGTTGCCGGGCATTTTTTAACCACGAAGATACCGATTAAAATGCGCGCCACTAAAAGGGCGGCCAAGGCAAAACCGATCCAGTAGTGCCACTGCCACATCACATCGCGAAGACCCTTCGCGATAGATTGAGCGGCCTCCGTAGTTACAGCTCCACCCGCCTCTTCAACTTTTGATTGGATAAAGACCGCGTTTGTACGCCAGCTTAGAAATGTTTTGCGCAGCAAAACTGTCCCCAGCAATCCAAGGATCGCCAAAGCATTCAGCCAGTGCCACCAGCGCATGCTGGCAGGTTGGTTCTTTTTAAAGCTGTAGTTATTGGCCTTCATCAGTCCGACTCCTGTTAGAGAGTCGGCACCATATCAGGCAGCCCTTGGAAATGACAAGAGGGCACTTTTCAAATCCTCGGTCACTTCAAGACTACGCACCATCCCCATTCGAACCAACTTCTCTCTTAAGGCTCCCTTGAGGGAACAGAGTCTTAGGTCAGCGGGTTTCGCGCGAATGTCCCTCTGCAACTGTGCAAAACTTGCCAAAGCCTCACTAGAAATCCGATCGATGTTTTGAAAATAAAACACGACCTGGCGGACTTCCTCTTTAGAAAGAATCTCTTGGCGGCAGGCCTCAAGAGCCGGAACCACGACGGATCCCATTTCTTCCCCAGTGAAGGATACTACAAGCATCTTATTTTTATGACTTATACTGTAATTAAACGACTTCTGATCATCCAACGTACTACTCCTCGAAATCGATATGCCTTTCAATAGAGTATTTTAGCACCCTAAAGCTCGATGAAAAGAATTCCGTGCACCGATCTCAAAGGGGTACGAAAAACCGAAACTTTACCGATGTTTAGGATCGTTTAGCTTTTATTTTCCACGTATTATTTGACTTCTAATTAGGTACCAAATAATTTTCTCTCACTTCGAAGGGGAACTAAAATGTTTCAGTTCAAAATGAGAAATTTGGCGGCGCTTGCTCTTGCAACAATGATCTCTGCAACATCATTTGCAGCCACTACAAAACAACCGACATCTATCACTATCAACCCACGCACGTTGAAAGCACGCTTGCTCGAAAACAATATCGAACTTGCTGTGCAAATGAACAACGTGTTCAAAGCTAAAGACTCTGTGGACCGTGCTCGTAGAAACTTGCTTCCAGGTATCAACTTGGGTGCGGCTATCGACAACAGCATGAGCTTCTCTTTGGCCTCTGTAAATATGCTCTTGCCATTCTTGCTTCCAAGCAAATGGTTGGACCTTCGCGAAAGCCAACATTTGTTGAACGCACAGGGTGAGTCTTATTACATCTCTCAGTTGAATACTTATTCTTCTGCGTATTCTATGTACTCCACTATCCAAGGTGACATGGAGCTTCGTCAGATCATCCAGTATCAATACGAGAACTACAAAAAAATTGAAGCTGCTATCAAGGAAGCCGTGGATGCTGGCATGAGAGATAGATCTGAACTAATGCAAGTTCAGGCGCAAACTCAGTTGTCTAAGATCCAAGTATCCCAAATGGACGTTTTGATCCTTCAAGAAAAAGCAGCAATCCGCGAAATGTTGGCGTTGCCTCTTTCTACTGAAATCAAAATCGAGCAATTCCATATCAGCTCTTCATCTGTTGAAAACCAACCATTGCAAACAACTGTAGATCAAGCTTTGGCTCGCTCTCCAGAACTTCGTCAATTGTCTTCTATGTTGAAGGCGACTGAAGCTGGTAAATGGAGTGCCTTCTGGTCATTCTTGACAGGTGCTTCTTGGGGCGCTTCTCGTGGGCCAACAGGTGCATTTGCTGATGCTGAGGGCGCAGGTTCTGCAAACTTCAACTTCGGTAACTTCTTGATCCTAAAAATCGGTAACCGCGAATTGGATGCTATCCGCCTTCAAAAGAAACAAATCGATTTCGATACAGCTAAAATGGTTGAAACGACTGTTGGTTCTTTGCGCGAAAGCCAAATGCAATTGTCTTTGGCAAAACAAGCTGAAGCTAACTTGACGGCTCTTTATGACAACGAGCTTGAAAAGTTCGAAATGGGTATGACAGATCTATTGCATGTTTTGAGTGCAGGTAACAACTTGACGACGGCTTTCACAAACCGCGTAAAAGCTCAAACAAACCTAGATACTTTGCGCGTTGGTTTGCACCGTATGATGGTTTCTGACCACTTCGGTTTGATCCAAAAATGCCAAGTCTACAAAAAAGGCACTGGCGGTTTGACGGGTAAATTAGGTCGTATCTTCAATCCGAAGAAAGACGACATGAGTCTTGACCAAGCTTGCGGCCCGCAAGTTAGCGAAAATTAGTAGCTAGTTCGGAGATCTTAGCATAGGATCTCCGACATATATGGGAACTCCTGTTAAAGACGTTATCATTATCACTACTGGTGGCACGATCGAAAAAACCTATAATGAGTTCGATGGCTCATTGGAAAATCGTGGCACCAGCATCAAGAACCGCATCCTTTCTAAGTTGCGTTTACCTTACACCAATATTTCTGTTTATCCGTTGCTCAGTAAAGACTCTCTTTACATGAACGATGAAGACCGTGCGCTTATCTGCGCAACCATCAAAGATCAAATGCAACGTGACTGCCCTATAGTGCTTTTGCACGGGACAGATACAATGCATATCTCTGCAGAGTACTGCTTCAAAGAAATCGGAACGCCAAAGGTACCGGTGGTATTCACTGGCGCTATGATCCCGATGGGTTTTGATGACAGTGATGCCACTCAAAATGTCACCGAGGCTTTGCTATCTGCCAAGCTTTTGCCTCCGGGCTTTTACATCTCATTCCACAATCAGGTTTTCAAAGTGCCAAACGTTCGTAAAAACCGCGAAAAAGGCACCTTCGAGGAAACAACTTAAAAGCATCCACGGCGCTTCTGTAAATTACCACAGGACCGCCTCACGCCTAGATTCATCCCGTACTCTGATACAAAGAAAATCGGAGGACATGATGAAGCTGGAATTTTCAGCGGGCGTTTGTATCCTGCTCTTAGGTGGTTTACTTAGCCACGCAGCTCCTAAAACCAATCAAGCTGCTTCTTCTGCCATGTCATGGCCCAAAGATCTTTCAACAGATTCGAAAGAAAAAATCACGATTTACCAACCTCAGGTAGAGTCTTTAGAGAATAACACTGTCACCGCCCGTGCGGCCTTCAAACTCACCAAAGACGGTAAAGACTCCTACGGTTCGATGTTATTAAAAGCCAACACCTTGATCGATAAAGACAACGACACCGTGACTCTGGAAACTCTGAAGGTGACCGACCTACAAATTCCAGAAGAGAAAATCAAACGCACAGATTTTATTCGCTCCTTGGATAAAGCCCTGAACGATAAGAAACATGTCCTCCCCTATCACAATATGGTGGCGAGCCTCGACCTTCACTCCATCGACAAGCGTAAAAAATCTCCTGAGCTTAAAAATGATCCGCCACAAATTATTTTCGCCACTCGCCCGAGTTTATTGATCATGATTTCTGGAGAGCCCACGCTGGGTCCTTCCGGTAAAGAAAAAAGTATCGAGCGCGTTGTGAACACCAGTGCATTGATTCTGCACGACAAAGACAAAGGATTTTATCTTTGGGCTTTGGGTAAGTGGTTCACAGCTCCGCAAGTGACTGGCCCGTTTATGCCTTCCAAGTCTTCGCCATCATCGAAGTTCGTGATGGTCAAAGATGACCTCATCAAAGCAAAAACCGTGGATCCCCTTGAAGGCCGCACTGCCGATGGGAAAACGATTTACCCACCAGGAGTCATGCCACAGATATTTATCGCGACCAAACCCACTGAACTTTTGCAAAGTGAGGGAGAACCAAAATTTTCAACCGTCGAAAAAACGGGATTGCTTTATGTCTCAAATTCTCCCAACTCTATCTTTTTGCAGTCCTCTTCTCAGAACTACTACACACTAATTTCAGGAAGGTGGTTTGAAGCGAAATCTCTGCAAGGACCTTGGAAATTCGCGACAGCTAAAGATCTTCCGAAAGAGTTCGCAAAAATTCCTGTCACGAGTCCCGTCGCAGAGGTTTTAGTTTCAGTACCGGGAACTCCCCAAGCCAAAGAGGCTTTAATCACCAGTCAAATTCCGCAGACGGCGCAAGTCCCTCGCAATATGAAGCCCAAGAATTTAAAATGCGATGGCGATATTAAATGGCAGAAAATCTCTTCCAGCAGTTTGCAGTATGCAGAAAACTGCAACACACCTCTGCTGATGGTGAATCCGAATCTGTACTACATCGTTCAAGACGGTGTTTGGTTTAACTCGAACAAATCAAATGGTCCTTGGGAAGTTTCCATCGCTGTCCCTGAACAGATTTATCAAATACCTACTTCATCGCCGCTTTATTATGTGACCTATGTGCGCATCTACGGAACCAGTGCTGACAATGTGATTGTCGGCTATACGCCGGGCTATCACGGCACTTTTGTTTCTGCAGATGGTACGATTGTGTATGGAACTGGATATTCCTATCCTACCTACACTTCCACAACGGCCTGGTATCCCCCACCATCTACTTATGGATTCGGCGTGGGTTATGGTTGGGGTTACGAAGAAGGATTCTTTATGGGATTTTCCATGGGAGCCCTGATGTACCCTTGGGGTTGGGGATCTTGTTGCTGGGGCCCGACCTACGTGAACATCAACGTCACCAACGTTTATCACAACTGGGGTGAGCACACAGTTATCACCGGCGCCGGTGGACATGGCATGGCTGTGAACACCATCGGCAATACCAAGTTCGCTCGCGGCCTTGATAGCAACAAGGTCTACGCAGGACATGATGGCAGCGTCTATCGTCGTAATGGCAAAGGCGACTGGTCCAAGTACAACGGTCCGAACACTTGGGACCCCGTCAAAAAACCTGACAACATCCAAAATCTAGAACGCACCCACGAAGCTCGCACTCCCCCTGAAAACATGCGCCAACCCTCCAACATGCAACGCACTCCTGGAGGAGAATCGAACTTCCTTCGTGGAGGTATGCGCGCTGGGGGAGGTTTTCATGGTGGTGGATTTCGTCGTTAACAACTAAAGGAGAAATCATGAACAAGTACTTGATTGTCATAGCACTTTTATTAGGACTCACATCAACTGCGCAAGCGGCATTAGATTACGGCCTTGAGTTGGGCGTTAGACAACAATCGGGTGATGCCTACGGTCCTGATATATCAACGAACTCTCGCACGGGATTTCAAGGTGGTGCCTTCGCTCATTTTCCTCTGCAAGGTGACACGGCCCACTTCCGCACAGGACTCCTCTATACGCAAAGACCTCTGGAAACTGAGAACGACAGTTCAGGAAGCAAAATCCAGTGGAATCTTGATTACATTGATATTCCCGTCACGATTCTTTTTAAGCCTCACGAAAAATTTGGAATCTACTTGGGATTTATTGCCTCCATCAATGTCGCGAAAAGCTGTTCAGGAGATTCCAATTGCAAAGTCTCAAGTGTTGATACACCGACTTTCCCAGGTGTTTTCGGAGCCACAGTGAAGTTCAATACAAAATGGGGACTGAATCTTTACTTCGACTCTTCTTACTCGACGGTCGCAAAAGGACTTGCCGACTACAAAGCCGCCGGACTAAATCTTATGTTTTCTTTGGATTAAAATGATTGAGGTCCCAAGGTTGATGCCTTGGGACCTCTTTTTAAACTACTTTAACGGAAATTGAAAATTCAAACCCACGAATGTCTGAAAGTTCGGAGTATACTGACCTTCATGGGCCACTGTCCATTGAGGCTCACCAAAGAAGTTCACCGTTGTTCCTCCTTCGAGTTTCCAAACCTTACCGACACCGGCTCCGATTGGAACGTTGTAATCACCGGTCTCCCAGTTAAACATCATGATCCCCGTGGATCGCACATAAAATCCGCCGGGCATGTTATAGATAAAGAATGGCTGCAATGTCGCCAGGTTTTGAGTGGGGCGATCACTGTCTCCAGCAAAGTCATGTTGATACGTAAGCAAGGCACCGAGCAATCCCGTCGGGTTTGGATACATCAGAACTCCCGCGGCTCCGATTTGCCATTTCCCTGCTCCGGTTTCATCTTTAGAAGCCGTCGGCATCACGAGCAAAGGCCCGACACCCATTTGCATACCACCCGTATTGCCAATTAAGAAAACATCAAAAATGCTGATATCCCCCACGCCCGAAGTGGTGCTTGTCGGAGTTTCCAAAGCTGCAGGCATATAAGGGATCGTCATGCGCGCTAATTGCGGCATTCCTCCCAGCATCATTGGGGAAGCAATACGCAAGTAAGCTGTATTTAAACTTTCGTCGGTGCCAAATACCGATGTTTGAAAATAATCATGCAGATTAACAGCAGCCATGGGAGTCAGCGGATTGTTTGAATTATTCATATCTTCCGAACTCACCTCGGCGTGAGCTATTGCTATTTGCAAAATCACGGCAACACTTACAAGTGCGGCTTTCATTAAGAACCTCCGATTTATATTAGTCCCATCAGATTTACCGAGCTCGTGATATTTTAAAACCTATAGCGAGATCGCGTGCCAATAATCATGTACTGCATTTCATGGCTCCCATTTAAACTAAACCGGAATCAGAGGAGCGAACCATATGACAAAGTCATTAAACATTCTTTTGCTAATTGTAACCCTACTCACCACCACGACTTCACTTGCCCGACAAATGAAGAACATCACTCAAAAAGAAGTCGTTGATGCCTATCAATACTTAATGGGACGAGTGTTGATTCTAAGACAAGAACACATCGACTTTCAAAAAGAGGGCTTTAAGTGGAATGAAATGATCCATCGTGATGTCGGTGGGGTTCAGTGGGCCAATCCGAATCTAGATGTCGCATACAGTGAAGCGTGGGTGGCCATCGACAAAGACAGCTGCACGATGGTGGAGATTCCAGAAATCAAGGGACGTTACTATACCGTTCAGTTCCTGAATGGCTGGGGCGAAACCACGGCCAATATTAATGACCGCAACTATCCTAAACATGCCTTTGGCAAATTTGCGATGTGCTTGAAGGACTCCACTGTGAAGCTTGCTCCCGACGTTCAAAAAATTATTCTGCCATCAAAAAAATCCAGAGTTTTAGCGCGCATCGAACTAGGAGCCGACACCAAGGAAGCCGTAGCTCTGCAAAAACAAATGAAAATGTATCCCACAGGAAAACCGGAAATTTCAGAATCTCCGAAGGTGGTGGAGTTCGAGCACAAAACTCCTCCAGGAATCGAAGTTTTTGACAATGCCTCGGCGATCTTGGCATCCGAAAAAGACATCAATCCTAATATGGGTGGCCTGCAACGCAAGGTGATCGCTGTCGAGGCTTCAGCCAAAAATGACAAGACTCGCGAAGCGACAGCGAAACTAGTGCGAGAAAAAGCCATTCCAGAATTTCTGATGACACTCGAAAAAATGCAGAAGCATAAAAATGGTTGGGGCATGGCTCCCCGTCATGGCAACTATGGTGCCGACTATATTTCTAGAACGGGAATAAACTATGGTGGTATTTGGGCCAACAACTCCCAAGAAGCTGTTTACTATACCGCGATGAAAGACACGACTAACACACCACTCAATGGCAGTACGACGTATTCAATCACCTTTCCAAAAGGAAAAATGCCCGCTGATTTAGCTCGTTATTTCTGGAGTATCGTGTGTGTTGATACGAATGACTTTAAAGTCATTCCAAATCCTGACAACAAATTCGTGATTAATAATCAAACGGGAGCGAAACCAAATCCAGATGGATCACTGACACTTTATTTTTCTAGCAAAATGCCTCAAGGGGTTGCCAAGGAAAATTGGCTGCCAACACCAGCAGGTGGCAACTATAATCTGACTTTTAGATTTTATGGCCCGAAGAAAGAGCTGCAAGATGGGAAGTACTTTCCGCCAGCTTTGGTTAAGCAACCATCACTGGCGAAACTGGAAGACGGATCTACTTATTAAGGTAGATCCCGTCGTCTTTAACGGTCAGAACGCGTTTTTTATATAAATCACCCAAGGCCATTTTATATTTCTTTTTACTGACGCCGAACATCTCATAGATAAGTTCGGCGGAAGTTTTATCATTGATCGGTAAAAAGCCGCCCTCTTCACGCAAACGCTCCAAGATCAAAGGACCGATATCTTCAGAACTTTGATGACCCGACTTTTGCAAGCTCAAATCGATCTTGCCGTCCTCACGAACTTTTCTGATATAGCCCTTCAATTTTTGGCCATGAACGATGCGATCAAAGATCTCATTCGCATAGATCATACCCCAGTGCTTACCATTGATGATGGCTTTAAAGCCCATATCAGTTTCAGCAGCGATAAATAGATCCACTTGTTGGCCTTCTTTGTAATCACCTGCTTCTTTAGAAACATGGCGATCCAAACGCATCGAAGAAGCGATACGATCCGTGTTATCCAAATACAAAAAGACCACCACGGCCTGTCCTACACGAAGGCTGCGAGTTTGTTCGGCATAGGGAAGGAAAAGATCTTTGCCCAGGCCCCAATCCAAAAATGCACCCACGTTTTCAACAGACTTTACCATCAAGTGAGCAAACTCACCCACCATGGCTTTGGGCTTTTCAGTTGTTGCGACCAAACGGTCTTCAGAATCGAAATGCACAAACACTTCAATCTCATCATCCACATTCAGGCTGTCGGGAACGTAACGACGTGGAAGTAAAATCTCCCCGTCTTTGTCGCCATCTAAAAACATACCGAAGTCAGTAAGTTTAACGGCTTTTAATTTATTCATTTGTCCAATATTAACCACGAAGTTTTCCTTAAATCTCAATATTCTTAACTAGCCAAGATTCCAACTCATTGATCTGTGGCTCAAGCTCAGGGAACTTTTGAACGGCACCTACAAAGGCCGCCTTCACACTGTCCCCGTTATAGTGTTTTCCAACCAATGACTGTTGGATGTTTTCGATCAACGCTGGATACAGGCAATCCGTATAGATCTTTAGATCCTTGATCACACCATCATCAACGATGAAGTGGAAATCAAAGAATCCCAATGACAAGTACTCATCCATCTTGTGCGTGAACTCTAAAGTCGAACCATACAACCACTCCCACGAAGAAAGCAGATCGTATTGCTCTTTCAACTCAGGAATCTTTGGCAAGCTTTCTAGGCTCAGCATAATGACTTCGGCTTTGGAGCCATAAAACTCTTCAAAAGCACGGATCATCTCGGGAACGATTTTGTCGTGATTGATGTCTTTAGAGATCTCATTCAGATTCGTCACGCGAGCACGAACTGATTCCTTCCCTTTGGCTTTTAACTTTTTAGGATTCGGAGTCAGGTAGTTCCCCAGACGAGTCAAATCAGCGTGCAACAACAACGTACCGTGATGAAAGGCACGGTCTTTCTTTTCACGGTAAGCACTGCCACTGAATTTGCGAGGACCATCGTGGAATGGAACCATCAAATCGTTACGGCCCGATGCCTCACCTTCAATGCCGAATTTTTTTAGAGCATTGAAAATGATCTGCACGTTGTTTTCACGACGGTAGCCTTCTTTGGGAGACAAGAAGGTAAAGTTGGTGTTCCCTAGGTCATGAAAAACAGCTCCACCGCCTGTCGTACGACGAGCCAAATGCACCTTATCGTTTTTCATCTGAGCAAGGTTGCATTCAGACCATGGGTTCTGATTGCGACCGATGACCACTGTCTCTTCATTTCTCCATAAGAACAAAACCTGACTGGATGGATCCAAGTTGTGGAAGATCCATTCTTCAGTGGCCAAGTTCAATTGCGGCTGAAATGAGTCTGAGAGGAATACTTTAAGCGTCGTCATAGTGTCAGGAATCTAACAGACTCGAGTAGATTTTGCCAGCGTTGGGGAACCAATGGTTTACATTCAGGGGGAAAATGATCATTACTGGCTTTCCACGAGACTTTTTTTCGCATTCCGGCTATAACTCCACTCGTCGCATTCTGGTGAGGATTTTAGTGAAAGCAGTGACCCTTTTACTCATAGCCATAGGCCTTCTCTTGGGTGCAAACCGCTCCTGGGCCCTGCTATCGACAGACATCCTCCCAGCGGGCATTAGCAGCCCCTCTTTCCGTTACGGAAACCTCGACGGACTCAGTGAAAGATATACAGATGATGGCAGCCTGATTAAGCTTGGCGACTACAAATCTGTGAATTTCGACGCCCAAACCCTGCAAAAGTTCAACGCCGACGCCAGAAAGCTGATCAATGCCCTGAATAAGTTCGGTGGCACAGGATTAGGCGATAAATTCAACTTGGGCGTCTTGAAGGTTGAAACTGAACCCCACGTCAATTATTTCGCGCCTGTCTTTGCCCATGGGGTGACCTCGAAATGGACTCTGGGAGTGGGCGTCCCTTTTGTGAAGTATACGAATCAGATTTCAATGTCTTCGCAGTTTTCAAATATTGATTACTACCGTCGCCAATTTTCAGGCCTGAGCGCTGAATTGGATGAGGCGTTAAACACCGATCTCGGTAAAGCCACCAACGATACTTTGGCGCAAAAAGGCTATAAGCAGCTTTCTAATCGCAATGAGTCTTTCGTGGGCGACGTTCAAGTGGTCAGCGTTTATAAATTTTTTGACGATAAAAAGACGGCATTGATTTACCAAGCGCAAATAAATCTACCAACGGGTCCTAAATACGATGCCGATGATTTGGCGGCTTTGAACAATTTTGGTCGCACCAATATCAACAACACAGTTGCTTACTCTTATAAGTTCTCAAGATTCACTGCGGTTCCATTTTTGAGCTATGTGTACAACGTTCCAGATCAAATCACGGAACGTGTTCCCTCAAATTCGGACGACACTCTTCCTGATGCCAGCAACAAAGAAAATATTGATCGCAAGATCGGTGATTCGCAAATTTTGGGCGGCAATTTGTTCTATGACTGGAGTGATCGCTTTAGTTTTGGAACGGGCTATGAGTTCGTGAATAAACAAGCCGACGATTTCAGCGGGTCTCGCGGACTTCGCTATGACATGCTTTCTAAGAACACAGCGTCGAACTATCACAAAGTTAAAGCACAAATCGTCTATTCTACGGTATCGTCTTATTTCAAGAAGCAATCCTTGCTACCAATGATCGCTTCACTTGAGATTTCTGACTATGCTCAAGGTACCAACGTCGAACGTCAACTGGCTCAGGAATTAAACCTGATGCTTTTCTTTTAGGAGGAGGAACTGATGAAAAAAGCTTTACGCATTTCTTTAGCATTCTCTTTCCTCCTAAGCGCTTGTGCTCCTAAAGTTCAATCCCCTAATTTAGGTGGAGGCACTCAAAACTTTGGCCCTCGCTATTCCGACGTCAATTTACGTGAAGGCTTGAAAGAGTCCGACGCGACAAAATTAAACATTGCTTGGCAAGGTGAAGTCTCCACTTCAAATTTCTTTCGCCAAGCTCAGAACGTTTATACTTTGGGTGTGCTGACTCAGAATCCCGCTCTCCGCCAAAAAGGTCTTAACTGGATTAAGAAATTCTATGCCCAACCCAAAACGACATCTTACCAATCTTTGTCGATTGCTCCCTATGCAGCGCTTGCCACGGCTCAAACTCGCAGCGAGGTGACTTCCAGCTTGGAACTTATCCAAGCTGATTTGATCAAGGCCAAGTCTGTCTTGCGCGCGCACTTAGCAAAAATGGGTAAAGAGTTTCCGTGGGCGGATCGTGCCGTTCGCGTGGATGTCTTGATTAAGGAAGTTGAAAACTTCACTGAACATTTCTTAGGACAAATTCATCTTCTGGGACTTTTGCCACCGGTTGAAGAGGGTCTTACAACAGAGATCGGCATTCAGACGAAGCCTTACTTTGCCAAAATGGCGGCTTTCACTAAGTCGTTTTATGAGTCGACAAACTTCTATAAGAACATGCAACTGATTCAACAGTTGATGGCGGAGTTTGAAGTCACACTGCCAGACGATCTTAACAAACAAATGAGCCAAGGTCTGTTGATCGGCCGTGGTATTGAAGTAACCCGCGATTCGCAAGGGGCTTTGACGGTTTTGATCGATGTTTGGAAGATGCTGACTCCGGCAGAGCGTGAAGAGTATTTCTCGGCTGCGAACAATGAGCTTTATAATTTCCTTCGCAAACAGGACGACAAAGAACTTCAATGTCTGCGCACCCCTGGTTGCAGTGGTGGTATTATTGACGGTATCGCCAAAAAAATCTTTATCCTCCCTAAAATTGAAAAATTCGGAGTGATCAAGATCCGTAATCTTTTGAATGATACAGCCAGCAAATTCCTGACAACAATTGTTGAGGACTTTGCCGTTAAATTCGTGCGCGATATCCCGGGCATCTTTGCTGATAATATCGACGATGGTATCAACAAAAAGGCAGAGGTTCTTAGCAACGTACAAAACAACTACGAACCTTACGTTCAAGATCTATTGCACAAATGGTCTTTGAAAAACCTGAAGGCTTACGATGGTAAAGTTGCGGGCTTTGAAACGCCAAGCATCCAGTTAAACCTGACTAAGAGCGAACCTCTAAAAATTCAGGGCGTTGGCTCCCCGGCTACTTTGAAGGCGAACACAGCTGGTTCATCAATCATGGCGCGTGCCCTTTTGATGGAAAATACAGATGACGCTGACTTAGGATTGCAAACGGCTCTTTCCCAAGTGAACAAGCTAATCACTATCGGTGGCTATCGTGACATCAACGATCGCTTGGTTCCAGCGTTGCTATCTCCAGTTGAAAAGGTCAAACATCCTCTGGATATTATGCGCCTGTCAGAAATGCCGTATTCATACCGCATTCCTGATCAAGTGACTTTGCAGGATCCTTTCCACGTAAATCCTGGTGTGGATTATGCGAAGGACTTTTCAGCCTCTTCGTTTGCAGAACAAATCGAAGGCTTAAGCCACATGCTTAAAATCACTGCCGACTGGAAAGTCAGCAGCTTTGATAAGTACCTTGGAAAAATCAAAGCCCAAGATTTAGTTGAAACGGTTCAATCCGCAGAGTTCCAACGCAGTCTTTTCCCTAAGGATATGTTCTTTGCTTTGAACATTGGGGATATCGCGGTTCTTTTGAAAGACATCACGAAGAAAGCCACTCCTGTGTTTTTGGTGTCTTTGAATGATGAGATCATCTGGGCCGACAAATATATGGGCAGCAATGAAACTGTCCTGATGGGTGGAATCGTTGATATGAAGGACGGTGTTAAATCAAACATCGTTCGTTCAGTGGATGTTTCTAAATTCCTTTTGGCCTTGTCTGAATTTTTAAAGGCCACTGATGGAGTTGAGAATACGAAATCCACGATCTTGACGGAAAAAGACAGCAACGGTCGTTCGAACTTGGACGAACTTGTTGAAGGCCGTAAAGACATCAAGCTATTGATCGTTTCTTTGGCGAACTTTATCTCCAATCAATTGGTGAATGAGTCTTCTTTGGTTCAATCACAGTATAAGCTTAAAGAGTTCCAGCGCTCTGATGCGGTTCCTTATCGCGCTTATGAGCAGGCGTATGCGATTCGCGCTCTTCTGGCAGCTTGGCGCCTGACGAACATCGACGCCTACCTATGGAGTGCTCAAGAGATCTACTATGCGATGAATAAGCAGCTCTTTAGCACCAAAGAGCAATTCTATGTTAATGGCGATGGGACGACCTTGGATTTCCCGCAAAAAGTGGTCACATTGCTCGCTTTAACAGAGATAGCTCCTCACCTTCCGGTTGAAAGTAACGTGCAATTATCAAAGATTACGAGCCCTTGGCTCCAAGCTTTGAGTCAGCTTCAAAACTAGAAGTTTCCGGAATGTTCTGCTATAGTGGCCCCATTCCGGGAGTCCAATTTTGAGTACCACTAATTCCTTTTCAGCTTTGAATCTTAAACCTGAGCTATTAGCCGTCGTGCAAGAGCTCGGCTTTAGCTCTATGACTCCCATTCAGGAACAAAGTATTCCGGTGCTATTAACTGGCAAAGATCTTATTGGTCAGTCAAAAACTGGTAGCGGTAAAACCGCAGCCTTTATCTTGCCGATCTTGAATCAACTGGAATTAAACCAAAAGACTTTGCAAGCCGTGATCATCTGCCCGACTCGTGAGTTGGCAACTCAAGTTTTGACGGAAGTTCGCAAACTGGGTCGCAAACTTGAGGGCCTACAAACCATTTCTTTAACTGGTGGCGGACAAACAGGCCGCGAGCAACAGCTGGAACTTGAAAAAGGCGTGCAAATTGCCGTGGGTACTCCGGGACGTATTCTGGATTTAGCAACCAAGGGTCGTTTGTTTTTAGACGATGTTAAGACCGTGGTTTTAGATGAAGCCGATAAAATGTTTGATATGGGCTTTATCATGGAAATCAAAAACCTGATGAGAGAGCTTCCCGTTCAACGTCAAACGGTTTTGTTTTCGGCAACCTTCACTGATGCTGTTTTGGATTTAAGCCGTCGCTATCAAAAAAATCCGCAAAAGATCACAATCACAGAAGCTCCAGAGTCTTTACTGATCGAAGAAGTGACTTACGATTCTGAAGAGGCCGACAAAGCCAATAATCTGATGCGCGTCTTGCAACAGCATCAAGCAGAGTCCTGCCTGATCTTCTGTAATACTAAAAATGCTGTGAATGATTTGATGAACCGATTCAGCGATCTTAAAGCCAGTGCCGTGAGCCTTCATGGTGACCTTGAACAAAAAGACCGCGAAAAAGTCATGGCCTTGTTTAAAAATGGCAGCGCCAAAATTTTGGTAGCAACAGATGTGGCCGCTCGTGGTTTGGACATCGAAAACCTGGAACTCGTGATTAACTATGACTTCCCTTTGCAACCAGAGACCTACGTTCACCGTATTGGTCGTACGGGACGCGCTGGGAAATCCGGAACCGCGGTGACTTTACTATCTGCAAGAGACGCCTTGAAGTTGATCGAAATTGAAGGTGTTACGGGTCGAAAATTCCAAAAGCCTTCTTTGGGCTTTAAAAATCAATTTGGCCTTAATTGGGAGTGGAAACAGTCTCCGATGCAAACATTGATGATCTCTGGTGGACGTAAAAATAAAATTCGTCCAGGCGATATCTTAGGTGCATTGACAGGTGCTGCTGGTGGATTAAAAGCCGCCGATATCGGTAAAATCGAAATGTACGACACTTACACTTATGTTGCCGTTCGCTCCGATAGCGCTAATCACGCTTTCAACAGTCTTCGTAACGGCAAAATCAAAGCACAAAAATTCCAGGTCAAGATACTCAAGTAGGCTTCCCTACTTGAGACCCAATAGAATATCGAAATCTTCTTTAGACAGAGCACCGCTTGCACTGCCGCCCAAATCCGCCGTTGATTCCGCATTGCCGAACAAGTTTTGGAACTTCACGCCTTTGCGATTTTTAAGAACCTCGATTTTTTCTTCCAAAGATTCATGCATGATATAGCGGAAAACTTGCACAGCTTTGCTTTGTCCTAAACGGTGAGCTCGGTCTGTTGCTTGGTTTTCCACGGATGGATTCCACCATGGCTCCAAATGGAAGACATAGCTGGCCTTGGTCAAATTCAGACCCACACCACCCGTTTTTAGAGTCATAACCAGAACCGCTCCACCCTTAGTGGCGTTGAACTCTGCCAAGATCTTTTGACGTTGAGCCGTTGGTACTCCCCCGTGAAGCATGAATACAGGAATTCCAGCATCGTGCAGAAGCCTTGCTGTGTGTTCCAGGGTTTGTAAGAACTGAGTAAAGACCAATGCACTTTCGCCGGACTCTACGATCTCGCTGATGGACTCGAGCAAAGTTTCCAATTTCGGCGGAACTTTATCATAGCGAACATTCGGTAAACCCGCTGGATCCGAGCACGCCTGACGTAGACGCAGAAGGGCTGTCAACATTTGCAGTTGCACGCTGGCTTCTCCGTTAGTCGTCATCGCCTCTTGAACCTTTTGGTTATAAGACAAAGCGATATCACGATAGATTTCCATCTGCTTGTCTTCGAAGGCGATACTCATCTTAGTCTCTTGTTTTTCAGGCAATTGATCCAAGATTTCTTTTTTTGTTCGACGAAGCAACAACGGCTTGATCTTAAGTTTAAGATCATCCATTTCCTCGCGAGTCACCATTTCCGTGTTCACGAACTGACGACGGAAGTCCTCGATTTTACCAAGGCTGCCTGGCACTAAGATATCAACCAACGAATAAAACTCACCGTAGTGATTCTCCATCGGCGTACCCGTTAGACAGATCTTGAATTGTGCATTCAATGATCTGGCAGCACTTGTACGTTTCGTCGTGATGTTCTTTAAATTTTGCGCTTCATCAAAAATCAAAGTCTTCCAATGAACTTGAGACAAAAAGTCCTCATGCTCCATCAAAAGACCATAGGTCGTAATCAAGACACAGTCTTGTTTCGTGAATAGTTTCTTGCCTAAGCGATCGCGGTCTTTATTGGTGAAAACTTCCAACGGCAAATCAGGAACGAACTTTTGAACTTCACTTTGCCAGTTAAAGATCAATGATGATGGTACCACGACAAGAACCTGTCCTAGTTCCTCTTTCAAACGCAGGTCCTCAAGGAAGGTCAACGTTTGTAAGGTCTTACCCAGACCCATGTCATCGGCAAGCAAAGCCCCTAGGCGCAAATTGTAAAGATCTTGCAGCCACTGAACGCCGTACTCTTGATACGGTTTCAGCTCTGCCTTGACTGTTCTTGGAATTTTAACTTCACGAGGTCCCTGGCTTAAGCCATCATAGAAATCACAGATTTTCTTCCACTCGTGGTCACCACGAATCGCCACACCAGAGGCACGCAATGCCAATAGCTCCAAAATCTGATGACGAGGCAGTTTGTAAACTCTTTCGCCGATGCCACCTTTAGTTTTCGCATCTGTTTTGTTGCCCTGAAGCTTCTTCCAGAAGTTTTCTAGACGACGCAGGCTTGGCATTTGTTTTTTAGGAACAAGATACAGCTTCCCGTCGTATTCGATCACTCCACCGCCACCGAAACCTGACATGGCTTGGGCGTCAATTTCCTGACCTTTCAGGAAGAATTTTGGATTGAGCTCAAACCAATTGAAGTACTTTTCAGCGGCATCACTGGTCAAAAGGAAATCCACTTGGAAGTCATCTTCATTCAATTCCTGAAGAGCTTGTCCTTTGTAATAGATTTTAAATCCATGCGGCAACAATGCCTGCAAGGACTCAATCGTATCATGCGTGTGCGAAGATTCTTTGCGAACATTCGGGAACTGGAACAACCCTGTACGCAAAGTGGGATCTTTTTCCGGATCCCCATTCCAGATTTTCGACAAGAACGATGTACGAGATTTTTTGAAAGCGTCACCATTAGTTGTAGCAACCAGGCGTTTTAGCATTTCATAAATCAGACGGAATTCGCGTTCAACCGCGCCTTCCAAAATAACTTCGCCAGACTCGGAATAGAAAGACTCGCTCGCTTTCAAGGTCTGCAAAGTTTTAATCACATAATCATCAAAGTAAACCAAGACATTGCGTGAGCACAGTTCAGACAATGTCATCTCACGAGCCAGAACAACGCCCGTGCCACTGACTAGGATTGCTTGGATATTGTCTTGAAGGATTTTAAAGATTTCGTCTTCCTCGACAATTCGACCGTCCGTCAATTCACCAGCAAAATGCCAGTTCAGGATTTCTAACGTCAGATACTGCAAAACACCCAGATGTCTTAGCAGTTTAAGATCCCAATCTCTTTTACCGCGAGCGCGTGTTGCGACTTCCTTGGCATCAGTGCCTAAGAAATACGGCAAGCCCTCAGACAAAACATGAAGGTAAAGAGACGAACGAGCTGTCCAACCGGTACGAGCCAGATCCTTTTGCCCTGCAACGCGGGCTTCGTGTTGCAGATGGAAATTTCCATTCTCGGTGAGATAAATACCCATCACACTCTTGGATTCTTCCAAAACTGTGGTTTCACCCGTAACGTGCAATGGAATGGAGCGAGTGCGCAGGTGCTTCACCATGCGTTTGGCTTCCAACTCCCCTTCGATTTCAACTCGCGGATAATCTGTAGAGCTTAACGTAAACTGCAAAGCATCCGTGTTCACATCCGTCAAAACGCGAACGAATTCACTCCACTCGCGATACCAAGGGTGAACAGCAAGAACTCCCTCTTCAGCTTCGAAGGCAAAGGATTCATAAAATGCGAAAGGCTTTTTTCTTTCCGGGCTAGTCAAAGTGAATTGAGAAATCAATTCTGCTTTTTCGGTAAAGTCCACGCGCCATTCAAACTCGCGGCTCATATCATAATCAATCAAACGAATTGGCAGAGTTTTTTGTGAGTTCTTACCTTGAATATAAGCTTCCAGCTGGCCTTGATTTACTTTGGTCGCGATATTCGCCAAAACGGCCTGCATGATTTCTTCGACTTCACGCAGGGATTGACTGATAAACAAGTTGTCTCGTTGCAGAGTCAACGGCCATCTATTGAAAGCCGTGTCTGGTTTTCTGGGTTGAGGTAAAAGATCTTTCGGTACACTTTTGTAAAGTGGATGGCGAAGGATATCACGGGCGCAAACTTGCACGCCGTTACTAAAGTTATAACGAACCATTCCCGCAATACGGTTTTGCTCGTTAACTTCATTAAAATAATTTTCAGAATACGCTGTCAGTTTACGACGGAAAACATCTGGCAAACTCCACAAAGATGGTGCCAGACTTTCTTGCTCTTTAGAGACTTCCAAAAGACGATATGGTTTTTCAGTCTCTGCTAAAAGGGAACTTAAAATCTCGCCACGCAAAACCGGGGCTTCTTCCATGTACAGGGTCACTGATTGCAGGAAACCCGAAGTTTCCCCCTCAGTGCCCATACTTTGACGATGGCGCTGACGTGGACCTCTTAAGTCTTCTGACAGTTTTTCAATGCGAGGATCTGCAGGAGTCTCCTCTTCCAAAGTCAGTGCCTGCCACAGCACAACGTAGCTAGCCCATTGATGGGCGCAAGTAATTTTTGTATCACCGCGAGTTCCGCAATTGTCGCAACGGAAATCAAGAACTCCTGAAGTTTCATCCTGCAAGATCTTAACTGAGCATTTAGCATTTTCTTTTTGATCGTTGATGAAAATCTTCAACTGCATAGCTCCGCTAGCAGCAGATTGCATCTCGTGGCCATCAAAGGCACCTTCTGCAATCAAATCCAAGCCCTCTGCAAACTCACGTTGCTCCCCTAGAGGTACACGCTCACTGGGATGACGAAGCTGAGAAACATTTTGAAGACTTAGAGGAGCAAGAAACACGCATTGTCCTTTGTCAGTTGGCCCCACTCAAAGGGCATCGAAAATTATCAGTGATTTTAGGCACATTGTCCATAGAGGAATGGCTATCTCTGCTAGATCTGAAAATAATAGGAGCTCTAGGAGGAAATTATGAAGCTATTTTCGAGCAGCGCTGCTCTCAGTGCCTGTCTATTATCTTTGACATTTTCAGTAAGTCATGCAGCTGAACTGCCAGAGGGGAAAGCCACTGATTTTACCCGTAAGGCCAATCAGAACTATGTCAAAATGCTGGACTTCAATAACAAGGAAGATTTTGAATTTGCTCAACGAGGATTTATCGCAACCCTCGACAATCCCGTGATCAAAACAGCGGAGGGCAAAACAGTTTACGATCTGAACGCCTTTGACTTTTTGAAAGACGAACCTGCGCCTGACACCGCAAATCCAAGCCTGTGGAGACAGTCACAGCTGACTCGTATGCATGGGCTTTTTAAGGTCACTGATAAGATTTATCAAATTCGTGGCTTCGATATTTCCAACATGACTTTGATTGAGGGAAAAACAGGCTGGATCATCATTGATCCCCTCATTTCAAATGAAGTAGCTGCAGCCGGATTAAAGCTCGCTAACGAAAAACTTGGCAAACGCCCCGTCAAAGCCGTGATTTACACTCACAGCCATGTCGATCACTTTGGAGGAGTCGGCGGAGTGACAAATGAAGCTGAGGTGAAAGCCAAAAAAGTTCAAATCATCGCTCCGGAAGGCTTTATGGAAGAAGCCATCAGCGAAAATCTTTTCGCTGGGAATGCCATGGGCCGACGAGCGGTTTACATGTACGGTCGTGGTCTAAAAAACTCCCCTACTGAAAATTTAGGAACAGGATTGGGTTCTGCGACCTCCAACGGAACAACAGGCATCATCGCTCCTACAAAAACAATCACGAAAACCGGCGAAAAAATGACGGTAGATGGAATCGAAATCGTCTTCCAAATGGCGCCGGGAACGGAAGCTCCATCGGAAATGCTGTTTTACTTCCCACAAATGAAAGCCTTGTGTTTGTCGGAAGATGCCACATCCACAATGCACAACCTCTACACTCTTCGCGGTGCTAAGGTTCGTAGCGCCAACGTGTGGAGCACAGCTTTGAATACAACGTTAGACATGTTTGGCTCAAAAGCCGATGTCAGCTTTGCTTCCCACCACTGGCCAAGATGGGGCAACGGAAAAGTCGTCGAGCATCTTACTAAGCAAAGAGACATGTACAAATTCATCAATGACCAAACTTTGCGCCTGGCAAATCAAGGCTATGATGCAGAAGAAATTGCCGAAAAAATTAAGCTACCTGAGTCTTTGGCTAAAGAGTTTTACAATCGTGGTTACTATGGATCTTTGAACCACAATGTTAAAGCGACCTATCAGTTGTATTTGGGATTCTATAACGCGAACCCAGCAACTCTGCACAAACACCCAAGAACTGAAGCTGCAAAAAGATATGTCACGGCGATGGGTGGAGCCAGCAAAGTTCTAAAAAATGGACGGGAGGCCTTTGATAAAGGCGACTATCGCTGGACCGCTGAAATCGTAAATCACTTGGTCTATGCGGAGCCCAACAATAAGGAAGCTCGTCGCCTGCAAGCTGCAGCGTTGGAGCAATTAGGCTTCCAAGCGGAGAGCGGTCCATGGCGTGACGTTTATATTTCCGGAGCAACAGAACTTCGTGGCGCACCGATCTTTCCAACGCCGCCATTTATCGACACTCGTACTCTTCCTCTTGCGATGTTGATGGAGTACACGGGTCTTCGCCTCAATCCTGAAAAGGCGAATGGTAAGTCGATGAAGATCGGACTTACTTTCAACGGATCCAAAGAGAAGCACACTTTAGAATTGAACAACTCCGTGGTACATGTGCGCAAATCGATGCCGAACGAAGAAATGGATGCATCCTACACCATGGACTACAAAGACTTCGCAAGCATCATGGGTGGCATGCAAACCTTCGACCAAAGAAATGAAAAGTTCAAATCAGAAGGCAAGACTCGCGCTTTGGGCGATTTAGCGGCGATGCTTGATAGCTTCGATCCAGGATTTAACTTGATCACTCCCGTCGAGGAGAAATCAAAATCTGACGAGCGTATGGCGAGCGCCGAATAGATAACACCTACTTAGCAATAAAAAAAGGACGGGTCCCCCCGTCCTTTATACATTAAATCTCTATCTGCGCACTCAAAACATAAGCGCGCTCTTCTCCGGGATAAAGATAGATATGCCCGTATTGGGTTGGCGATTCTCTCCAATAATTATTGTCGGTCAGATTTTGCACCCACAAATCAATTTTCATAGGAATCTTTTTGCTTTTCATCGCGTACCCAACGCCCGCATCCCAACGAACCCAACCCGGCAGAACCAGCGTATTATCAGCCGTCACAGCTCTTTCGCCTTCATAGCTAATACGGCCTCTTAAATCAAAGCCGACAGGCCACGGTGTTTTATAATCTGCTCCCGCACGCAAGGTAGAATCAGGAACATTTACAGCGCGACGTCCGTTAAGACTTCCTTGCAACTCGCTATTCTTGCGTTCCGTACGAAGCCACATCCCGCCAAAATTCCAGGTAAACCTGTCAAAATCACCCTGAATATCCGCCTCGAAACCAGTGTGCTGATCAATGCCATCCACTTGATAATTCGGTGCTGCATCGGCAACCAAGGGGCGATCGATTTTAAAGACTGCGACATTCCACTGAATCCCGGCCTTGCCTCGTAAGCCCAGTTCATATTGCGAGGAACCAACATCCGAGAGGAATTCCCCCGGGCGAGAATAAGTATTGCGATTCGGAGTGACGAAAGACTCCATTCCCTCGGCATAACTCACATACACCAACACATTTTTTAAATCATAAGATAATGCAGCCCAAGGCAGCATAAAGCTTTGATAATAGTCAGTGGCGCGACTGCCATCTGTTCTGACACTCGCTCGAGAAATTCCATTCCAACTTGCGCCTAGCCATCCTGTCCATGAATTCCACTTTACTGAATCCGCCAAAGAAATCTGCAAATTGCGTGAATCCCGATTCGTACTTTCATCAGTCAATGAAGGATCTGCTGGCAATACAACGGTCCCGTTGATATTTCCCTCACCGACATAGTTATAAGCTTGGCGTTGATAGCGTTCTTTCGTGTTCCAAGTCATGGCTCCCACGGACCATGAATGTTGAAATTCCGTCTGTGTGAATTTTCCATCTAAAGATAAGCGTAGGGCGTAAGTCTCTCGACTTTCGTTGTCGCTGCGAAAATCGTACATATCAAACGTACTATCCGAACAATAGCGATCAAAGCTCCCGTCCTTAGTGCAACCATAGGGATAGGCAAGGTGATCGTCATTTCCTAAAATCTGCACGCCGCCGATCATAGAAATATTAAAATTTTCATTCACAGATTTGGTGTATTTCAAACTACCCGTGATGGCTCTAAAGACCACTGGTTCTGACCAAGGTTGATTATTTAAGTTGATATTCGGATCGTGAAGCTGAGGTAGCTGATCCCCCAACAAACTAAAGCCCGCCTGACTTGGCTGCGAGCGCTGCGACCACTCGATCTCACCTTCAATCATTGATTGCTCAGGCAAGCGGATACTTAAGGCCCCCGCTACTAACGAGCGCTGACCCTTTGCACTCTTTAAATGTGGAGACAACGACTCGTGAGCCACATTCACTCGGTAATCCATATTCTCATTCGCAACTAAACCACTGTTCGCATCGGCGGCGAGTAAAAAACCACCAGAATCATTCACATCAGAACGCACGGAAATACGGCGACCGTCCAAAGGACGCTTGATCTGATAATTAATCAAACCTCCGGGACTGCTGGCGCCAGACTGAATTCCACTTAAACCTTTCAGTACAACCACTCCCGCTTTGTTTTCCAAAGGAATAGCCGTTTCCGCACTGATCGGAAGATTTTCGCGTCTATAATTACTGCGATTATCCAACGTGTAACCACGAATTGAAAGCATGTCCCAATATCCAGTGGCATTATAGCTATCACTCAAAGAAGACTCGAGACTGGTTAAGTCTGCCAGACGAAGCACATGGTTTTTTTCTAGGGTTTCGGCTGAATAAACATCAGCACTGACTGGAACCTCAGCAAGATCCATGCTCTCAAAACCCAGCAGCGAAGCCTCGCTTTGAATTTTGTCGTGCACAATGACCGGAGCCAGCTGTGTTGAACTTTCCTCAGCCTTAGCATTAAAACCAATTAAGATTGTAAGATTTAACATGAGAGCGAACGAGCGAACGTAGAACTGCATTTAGACCTTCCCTGCGCGAGCATTATCTCTGTCAGGTTCAAAGGGTATTTCTCAGCCGTCACACACCATGTATGACAGCACCCCTAGTTGTTGTGGCAGATATATGTCGCAAACAGGAAATCAGGTCAATGGACTTTTTTAGATTCTTTTCAGCGAGTCCTCAAGATCGCCAATAATGTCCTTCACATTTTCCAGACCGATGCTCAGACGGATCGCGCGCGGATCGATTTTGCTCTCCCCACGCTTGCTTTCTGGAATCGCAGAGTGGGTCATAAAGCCTGGCACCTCGATCAAAGTTTTCGTCAACCCCAATGATACCGCCAAAGTAATGGCATAGGAGTTTTGAGCCACGTCATCGACAAACTTCTGACAGCGCTTCATATCACCTTTAACCAAAAACGAAATCATAGTCCCTGGAGCAAAAGTGTTTTCTGGAGAAACCAAATACTTGCGAGCCAATTTACTTTGCGGATGAGATTTCAAACCAGGGTAAGTGACGCTCTCAATTTTCGGATGTTTTTCCAAGAACTGCGCCACTTTCAAGGCTGTCGCCTGCTGTTGTTCAAAACGAATGGCTTGAGTTGAAATACCATAAACCAAAATATGCCACGCAGAGTAAGGGTGAATAATCGCACCGAAGTCCTTACGAGCTACACGCAATTGACCATCGAAGGCTTTTGGAGAAATAACCGCTCCGCCCATTTCCGTACCGAAACCAGAAATATTCTTAGTCAAACTTTGGATGACGAAATCAATACCCCACTCCCGAGGACGCAGCGACCACGGTGTCGCAAAAGTATTATCCACAACAGTATAAATACGGTCGTCAGCTTTACGTTTTTTATTCGCGGTTTTTACCAGCTCTACGATTTTTTCAAGATCTGCGATTTCCAGAATAGGATTTGAAACGGATTCAAAATAAACCACGCGAGTCTTAGGATTTTTAAGTTCTTGTTCCAAAACTTTAAAGTCATTCACATCGATCAAAGAGTGCTCGACTCCCAAACGCGGAAGCCAGTTCGTGATCAAGCTGTATGTGCAACCGTATAAAGTTTTGTGAGCTACGACTCGTTGACCACTTTTAACCAAGGTCATAATCGCTGCGGAGATCGCACCCATACCGCTACCGAAAGTAACGGCGCAGTCGCCTTTCTCAAGAATAGCCAATTGATCTTCGAGCATTTTAGTTGTGGGTTCTTCCAAGCGATCGTAAATCCAAATCGGCTTGTCTTGATCTTGAGGTCCCGCGAAAGTACTAAACCCCTCGGCACCACGTGTGAGTGAACCCAAACGGAAGGTCGTCGAAGCTGTCATCGGAGGAATCAAGTGATGCGAAAACTCCCAAGATTTTGAAAGTGCTTCGCCATGAATGGCCTGAGTGCGCGGTGATAACTTTTTACGAGCGGACTTTTTAGTCACAATTCCCCCTCTAGATTTACTTACAGCAAAACTAGAGCACAAGTTCTACCCACGGGGAACCGATGACTTCAGGCGGTTAACGCCTCAAGCCATCATCAAGTCACATTGGATGGAGTTGAGAAAAGATTCTAGCTGGCCTTGTCGGCAATCAGCTTCTGACAGCGATCCAAAATCGTCGCGCGTATGTTTTCACGATGTTTGATAAACTCCGGCAGCTGCGTGTTCTGCACAATTTTATAAAGCTGAACCACACGCAAAAGCTCAATCAAACGAGGCTTCTGCGGGCCTTTCGAAAGAGGATACTTAGGCATTTCCAATCCCTCTTCCGCCGCTTCATAAACCGCCATCGTCCAATCAATTTCGGTTTGAGTTAAATAGATCGTCGGAATCGTCAGAGGACGTTCGCTACGCTGTTGATCTTCAATGATCAACTGAGTATTCAAATAACGAAGTTCCCCCACAATGCGAGTCATCTCAGCATCATGAGTTTTTCCGTAAAGTTTGAAAACCGTTTTACTCCAAGCCTCACAAAAATCATCAAACTCGATATTCGACGATTTTTCAAAAAGCGGAGGATTCGTGATGTAGTTCAAAGTCTTCGTAATCACATCTTCGGCGATTACGATGCTATTAAACTTACCACCGACACGCAAAAGATGATGAGTCCAACTCGCCAAGGAAATCAGCGAATGGTTGTTCACAGAAGCATTTCTAAAATTCAAATGAAAATCCTCAAACATCACCGAAGGCAACGGAGAATTCAGCATCTGATCAAGAGCACTTTTACTGCGCTTATATTTAGGAATTTCATAATACGCATTCAACTTGCGCTGAAACTTATCAAAGGTCTCATCCCAAAGCCCCTCACTCTGACAAGCCTTATACAATTGGAAGGCTTTCGCTTGAGAAGGCTCCGCCTCATCCAATAGCGAATTAATTCGATCTACCAAAGTCCGTGGAAATGAATGCCAAAGTTCCTGAATCATAGACCTCAGTTTACTAGCATTAGCTATAAAATGCTGACTTCAGTTTTTTGTCTAACTTCTAGACAGCTTCTAATACGAATCCGAACATGGCTCTGGGACTGCGATCTGAGGGAGAACCCAGCTGGCGCTGTACGCAGTTCTGCGACACGCCATCCGGGCTCAACCGTGGCTCGCCTTCGGCGAGTGCGCGCCGTCGTGGCGCCCACGGAGGTCGCTGCCACTGCATACATCTCCAGCTGGGTTCTCACTCAGACCGCAGACGACGTTTATTGGGCAGCTCGGTGTTTGTAGGTTCTGTATTCTGGTTTCCAGAAATTTGTTTGAATGGCTTCTAGTAATTCTTCGTCTGTCGTTTTTGCGGCTACGCCATCTTCCTGAGCTGCTTTACCGACTCGGAAGGCAATTTCTACTGAGACTGAAGAGATGTCTTTTAGCTCTGGTAGTAAAACTCCATCTCCCGAAGATGCCATTGGTGAGCAGCTTGCTAGTGCTTCGCTTGCTGCCATCATCATAGAGTCAGTTACTCTGCGTGCTTTCGCTGCGATGATTCCTAAGCCAACTCCTGGGAAGATGTAGGAGTTGTTACATTGAGCGATTGGGTAAATCTTTTCGTTGTATGCTACTGGCGAGAATGGGCTTCCTGTTGCTACCAATGCGGCTCCGTCTGTCCAACGAATGATGTCTTCTGGAAGTGCTTCCACTCTTGAAGTTGGATTCGATAGTGGCATTACGATTGGGCGAGCACAATTACTGTGCATCAAGCGGATGATTTCTTCTGTGAAGAGTCCTGGCTGTGCTGAAGCTCCAATCAAAACTGTTGGTTTTGCGTGGCGGACTGTCTCTAGCAATGAGATTTCGCCTTCTGGTAGTCCCCAACTTTGCAACTTGTCCACTGGTTGTACCAATGGTGTTTGGAATTCCAAAAGATTTGGCATTTTATCTGTTAGCAAACCGTAGCGATCGATCATGAATACTTGCGAACGAGCTTCTTGATCCGTAAGACCTTCTTGCTTCATTCTTGCAATAATCTGTTCAGCAATTCCGCAGCCTGCAGAACCTGCTCCCAGAAATACTACTCGTTGGTCACGTAACTGACCGCCGGCTGCGCGGCTGGCAGCGATGAGGCTTCCTACTACTACGGCTGCTGTTCCTTGGATGTCGTCGTTGAAACAGCAGATCTCGTCGCGGTAACGCTTCAAGAGTGGTGAGGCATTTTTTTGTGCGAAATCTTCGAATTGCAATAAAACGTCTGGCCAACGGCGCTTCACTGCTTCGATGAAGGCGTCAACAAATTGGTAATATTCTTCGCCTGAAATACGTGGATGGCGCCAGCCCATGTAAAGTGGATCATTGATCAACGTTTGGTTGTTCGTTCCAACATCCAAAACCACTGGCAGAGTGTAAGCAGGACTGATTCCGCCGCAAGCTGTGTACAAAGAAAGCTTACCGATAGGAATTCCCATTCCACCGATTCCCTGATCGCCTAGACCCAAGATACGTTCACCGTCAGTGACGACGATGACTTTCACATTGGCTTTAGTTACGTTACGAAGCATTTCATCAATACGATCGCGTTGCGGGTAGGAAATGAATAAACCACGGTGCGCACGATAAATCTCAGAAAAATGTTCGCACGCCTCGCCCACGATCGGAGTGTAGATAACCGGAAGCATCTCGGTGATGTGACGAACGACGAGATGGTAAAAAAGAGTTTCATTCGTATCTTGCAAGTGGCGTAAGAACACGTGACGGTCTAGGTTGTTTTTGATGCTGCTAAACTGGCTGTAAGATCTTGCAGCTTGTTCTTCAATCGTTTCGATATGTTCTGGCAAAAGCCCGTGTAAATTTAAGTTTGTTCTTTCCTCATCAGAAAAGGCACTGCCTTTATTAAGCAAAGGAATGTCCAAAAGAAATGTCGCTGAATAAGGAATATAAACCGGGCGTTTATTCGAATTATCTGTGTCCATGAAGTCATCTTAATACGAAGGGTACGTGTTGTACATCTGTTATAACTGCGGTAGCTTAAAGTGATGATCTTATCACGTTGGATTCTTCTTTCGGTATTTTTGGTTTGTGCAGTCTCCAAGGCGGAGACTATCCATCTTCTTGGCGAAGACGATTGGGCTCCCTATTCCTCTGCGACTTCAGACTACAAGGATGTACAAGGCTTTGCTCCAGACATCGTTCGTGCGGCTTTTAAGTCACAAGGTGTGACGGCAATCATACGCCCTATGCCTTTTGCTCGGTGCATGATGGAAGTCGACAAGGGAAACTCTCTGGGTTGCTTCGACACCGTGATTAATCAAAACACGAAGGACAGCTACATCTTTCATGCGACACCTTTATTTCAGGCAGACATGATGATCTATGGAAAAGTGAATGAAAAATCTGGCCTTAAATTAGCCGACCTTGAAGGTAAGGTCGTTGGTACGACTTTGGGTTACACCTACCCGACAAGTTTTTTGACCAATAAAAAAATCATCACGGAACCCGGTCCCACGGAAAAATCCCAACTCATGAAAGTCGCTGCGGGGCGAATTCAGTATGCGGTTTTATGGGGAATGACGGGCGAGGAGCTTCTTAAGAAAAATCCCGATCTTAAAATCAAAGTGAAGTCTTTAGGACGCGTTTCTCGAGATGCTTTGTACGTGAACTTCTCAAAAAAACACAAGGATGGTGCGAAGTACGCGGCCATCCTTGAAAAGGGAATTCAAACTATTCATTCAGACGGAACTTACAAAAAGATCGAGTCAGAGTTCCGCAAAAAGTATCCGACAAATCAAGAGGCGTTTTCCAAGAAAAACGCCGACCTCAATTAGTTCAAGTTACCCAAACGTGCCAAAGCCTTTTGTTGCTTTTCTTTAGCTTCGCTTAGTTTTTGGCGCTTTTGATTCAACTTCTCTTGAAGTTGTTTTCTTTTCTCAAGGTTTGCTTGAGCTCTTCTGTTGTTTTGCTCAGCTTTCGCCAATGCCTCAGAAGTTTGTTGAGCCAAACGTTTAGACTCACGCTCATAGTTCATACGAGCTTTCAAGAAATCAGCATCTGTCTTTTTAAGCAAAGCTGCTGCTTGACGCTCTTCATTTTTAGCACGAGCCAATTTAGCTTGCTCTGTTTTCAAAGCTGCGTTCGTGCGAGCCATTTCACCTTTAGTCGCGTTCATAGCTGCAGTTAATTGCAACTTTTTATCAGTTGCTTGTTCACGGTCAGAACGCGCTTTACCAAGCTTATCATTTACGCGCGCCAATTTGTTACGAGCGTCGTTTTCTTGAGAATCCATTTTTTCGATTTGCTTACGCAAAGTAATAGTCTCACTGATCAAACGAGTTGTTTGCTTAGAGTTTCTATCCGCTTCAGCTTGCAAACGTTTGATTTCGCGACGAGTACGTAGAGTCGTGTCTTTATGATCACGAGTACGACCTGCATAATCTGTCTTTGCTTCACCAAGCTCTTGCTCAGACTGTTCGAAACCACCTTGAGCTTCGTCCAAGTTTGCAAAAGCACTTTCAACATCTGATTGAGCATCAATAGAATTATCTTTTTCCATTGAAGCGTGAGCGCTTGTCGCACCAAAAATCATCATCAATGCAGTGGCTGCTAAAATCTTTGTATAACGTTTAGACATAAATGGTTCCTTATAAAGGTTGATAGCCACCACTATCCACTTTCTGTGCCGAAGGGTCTTTACTGGATAATTTTGAGCTCAGTACTTACACCCCACAAAAACCGGGAAATACTTTCCAAAACGAACGACAAATTAGGCACCCCTCTCATGTCATTCGCTGGGGCCACTAAAACGTCCTGTGATCCTCGGCACTTAGCCCGCTTATTTGTATACCGAATAGACACCCCTCCCTATGCTTTCCCCTACATCAACAAGGAGAAACCATGAAACCTGTACTATTCGGCTTAGCCATGACCTTCGCAGCTCCCCTCACCCATGCCACCACTTATTGGTGCAACTTTACGGAGCCCTTTGCCCAAGTAACCTACGATACTGATATGAAAGAGTTGGGTCTCACTCGCCCTAATGAAGAGTATCTAACGTGGCCTTCGACCCACTCCAAAGCAGGAAACTTTCTCACCGCGAAATCAATCAACGGAGAAGCAAAACTGCGCATTCAGTTGAATAAAAAAGGCAGCGATGGAATGTCGGATCATGTTTACCAGTACGAAGGAGTTTGGAATGATACACTCGTCGGTGGATGTGATTTACGCAATTCACCTCGGCCTGAATAGTAGTATCACTTAGTTTTCAAGGTGGGAGCTGATTTTGCGCCCACCTTAGTCTTGGGACACAGCACGTCCATGCTATTGCTTTCACGCAAAATAAGTTATCCTGCAGGAATGAAAACTAAGTCTCTACTCGTTGTGACTCTTTTGTTTCTAAAATCCCTGATTGCCAATGCCACTGATTGGAGAACTGCGGATCGCAGTTCTGTGGGCATTGCCCCAACTCCTCTTGAAGACAAACGTGCTATTGTTCAAATTTATTCCGCACGTACTTACGGGTGGAAAGGCAATTTAGCTGTGCACTCGTGGCTTGCCTACAAAGAAAAAAATGCGGCGGAGTGGAGTGTTTACGAAGTCATCGGTTACTATGCCAATCGCGGTCTTCCCGTCATTCGCTTGACTCATCGTCAACCAGATCAAAAATGGTTCGGCAATGATCCTTCTTTACATATGGATGTTCGTGGCGAGTCAGCAGAGAAAATGATTCCCGAAATTTTGAAAGCTATCGAAAGTTATCCGTACCCAGAGTCCTACCGCATTTATCCCGGACCGAATAGCAACACATTCGTCTCTTATGTGATGAGAAATACACCGGGCATCTATACAGATCTACCTCCCCACGCTGTGGGTAAGGACTGGATCGGTAAAGGTCAACCTGTCGGCATCACCGAATCAGGAACGGGAGTACAAGTTTCTATATTTGGTCTGTTGGGAGCCAGCGTAGGCTTAGCTGAAGGTATCGAAATCAATCTTTTAGGTATGAGCTTCGGTATTGATTTCGCCCGACCGGCGTTAAAGTTGCCATTTGTCGGGCGCTTAGGAATGTCAGATAAACCTGTCTTTAATACGACAGATAAGAACTCTACGGACGAGACAATATCAGCGTCGTCACCGACATCGCCGGCATCGCATAATTAAAGGCACTGCCACTGAGAGTGGTTTCGCCCATATTTTTCGGTGTCGATGTTCCATCATTGATTTGATAGCGCTGGTACTTCGTAAATGTTCCAGCGTTCGAGATATTAATATTCGTACTCAATGTGCCCGCCGTCTTATTAATCACCACGAGATAAAGCTTCTTAGCATCCGTCGAGGACTGCATCGCATACACGGATGACTTCTCATCATTCGTTGTTGCCGCTTGAACAGAGATATCCCCTACGCGAGAGCCCGCACCATCATAATTCGTATAAAGCTTCATCGCTCCGTAAATATAAGGAGAATCCTCACGGTCCCAGTGAGTTGCTAAATAAACATCCTCACGCCCAAAGATTCCCAAAACGTCAGCTTGCGCGATACCACCAGAGATGATTCCGCCACCGCCATGGTTGTATTCCGAAAACGAAATCTTCGTCCCTGGGTAATACGTGTTAATACGCTCTTTCAAACGAGGAATCCACTTCAATGGCTGTTTCAAATAATCATCCACAATCCACGAAGTCTCTTTATAAGTCGGATCCCACAAGGACCGAGGGGCTTGCAAACGAGCGGCAATCAAACCCGCTGTTTGCGATACGGTCTCGTCCAAAATACGGTTGCCATCACCACGAGCTTCAGAACCCCAGTGCATATCTAAAACGTCAACCAAGCGTTTGCCGTAAGTTTTTTCTGCGGCCGCCATCTGTTGCAAGAACCAAGACATATACTCCCCGTTGGAGCGATCTGGAGCATCTTGCAAGCTCATCATTTCATTGAAGCCATAACCAACAGCACCGAAGACCATCGAGTTCGGAGCTTTCTCTTTGATCATGCTCGCAAAGCGAATGGTCTTTTCTTTCATCTCGGCATACGTCGTTTTATCTGGATGGATCAAAGGGTGAGTAGTTTTCCAAATAGACGGCTCATTATCGAGCATATAGTGAATCTTTTTACCCGCAGCCAATTCTGTCTTTAATGCATTTTGGAAGTAAGCCACAGCCTCGTCTTGATAGACATAGTTATCAGACAAACTGCCCACCGGAGTTGTTACACTCGATGGTTTACGATCTAAGTTTCTTCTGAAGCGTGTGTTCGTATCACTGGCTTGAGTCGTGATAGTTCCATTCTTATCTGCTGCCACGTAGTCCACGATAGGAATTGTCACAACGGGCGTCGCTCCATATTTATATGCAAGCAAAATACCTAAACGAACCGCCTCACCAGGCACTTCGCTGTTAGAACCACAATTCACCAACTCACAAACGCGGTTACCGCTTGAGTTGTTATAGTCTGTACCACCATTCGTGGCATTGTTCTCCCAATTGTAAGTTGTCCAGCGATTGCCCCCCATACGGAAGGCACCGATACCGTTATACAAACTCACTTCATAGTTTGATCCATAGATATAAGGAGAGATCGCGTGGCGATTCAAATTAGCATCAATATTAAATGTCACATCCGCTGCTGGAAGCGGCGTTGTCGTTGGTGACGGCGTCACCGTAGGTGAAACAGTCGGCGAGACTGTCGGAGACACCGTTGGGCTTACGGTAGGGCTTACGGTAGGGCTTACGGTAGGGCTTACGGTAGGGCTTACCGTTGGAGATGGCGTTACTGTCGGAGAAGGTGTTGGTGAAGGATTTGTGCTAGGCAGTGACTGGCTACCATCGCCAGGAGCCTGCGTTTCAAAGCCCGTGCTTGAGCAGTTTTGAAAAAGGAGCATCAGCGCCAGGAGCGCCGTATACGACATAATACGATGGCGTTTCTTCCAGATTGTTTTCATCGAATTTGAATCCCCTCTTAACAATTGTGCTTCACCCAAATGGTATTTACTACTTTCGGTAGACGGCAGTCTTGAAGTGAGCCAGCATTCCTGTTTCTAGTTTTATGGCCAAACTGTCCTTAGGGATCATCCCCCAGAGGTGTCAATTTTTGTGACACCCCTTCCAGTTTTTCACTACACCCACTTCTTTCCCCCTGAGGTCGTTAACTGGAGTATAAAACCCCATCTATAAATCTCTCTGAGATGGGGTACTTATGATGAACAAATCTTTGGTGATTGCAGCGACTCTATTAATCGCAGCTACATCACAGGCAAAATCAATCTCCTGCACTGGCATTGATAAAAATGGCAGCAAAGTGAGTGTCACAGTTTCGTTGAACGGTGGCGTATCTTTCGACTATAAAACAGAAAAAACCAAAGCTAAGAACTCTGAAACTTACGCTGATGTTTGGACTGCAGACGTAGGCGCTTACAATCTTGCTGAAGGTTCTAATGAACAATCAGTCAGTGGCTCTTTGGGTTCTCGTGGTGAAAAATGGGCTAAGCTTTCTATCGGTGAAATCGGTAAAGCCAACTCCACTTTCGAATACGACGAAAACGACTCTGGCTACGAGTACAGCAATTCAATTTCTAAAATGATCTGCCGCTAAGATCTTAGAAACGACTGCTCCACGAGCTTTCAAAACCGGGACCTTGTTCCCGGTTTTTTTATTTCTGCGACTAACAGTTCGCCAGTTTATCAAAAATCCCCTAGACCAAATTCTGGAAATTTCCCTGTGGCATTCTCACCACGGTTCAACGTTGGTAGAGTTTTGTTTCGCGAAAGAGTTTTGTATCTACGCAGAATCACTAGCAGCAAAAACGAAAGCAAATCGCGTTGAACAAAAGTGCGTTTCACTTTGAGAAAACGGAACGATTTGGCGTCTTTAGCTCTCGAGAAAAATGAGAAAATGGACGAGAATATCTAGAGACAGTCCGCATTGGGGGAATTGGAATGGCTAAAAGAGTAAGAGTAAAAGGATTTCTAGCACTCTCTGGAATTTATCTTTTTATCTGCCTATTCTATTCCAACTGCACCGTTCGCGAAGAAGCTCACACTCCTACACAACTAGGTTCCATCGATCCTCACTAGCATCAAAAAAAATCAGGGAGCTTTTTAAGGCTTCCCTGACTAAGCATGTTGGTCGAATCATTCATTATATAGTTAAACTACATAGTATAGAAAAATTCTTCCTTCACGATTTTACCGTTCTGCACGGTATAGATACCAACTTCTTCCATCTGCCAACTTTTATTGGTCGATTTATCAGTGGCATCATATTTAAAATGAACAGCGAATCGATCACCTAGCGGAAATGGTCCATCAACTTGCGCTGAGTGTATTTCCATGGTTTCTTCCCACTGTTTATTTTTCTTAAGTGCGTTCTCAATTCCGTGGGACTCAGAAGGCATTCCTGGAGAGTCCATCGCCTCACGACTTTGCACATCGTCTGCATAAAGAGTTTCGATTGCTTTCACAACCTGATTACTCCTGCAAAAACCGACAAGCTTTCTGCCGACTTCCAGAGTGTCTTTTTGAGTTTGTAGGTTCATAAGACCTCCTCCGTGTAGCTTCAAGTAAAGGCTACACCCGGAGAGGCCTGGAAAGAAAGTACTGAAAGAGTCCTTAAAAATTACTTCCTAGAGAGATTCTAAACCTTCAACGTGATCTCATGTGCTGAATAACGCTCTCCACGTTTCGTATGAATCGGAGCCGAGATGTAACCATGCTCGGGATTGCGCAAATAACCCAGGAATTCTTCAAGGCCTTGATGATCCGTATTGTCGCTAGCAATCACTCCACCCGCACGGACTTGTGATTCCATCAACTTCAACACATCCATATACATCCCTTTTGGTCCATCCAAGAAAAGCATGTCTACATTTTGCGGAAGATTTTGCTCCAACGTTGTTCTGGCGTCACCAACACGGAACTCAACAAAATCCAACAAACCCGCTTCCGCAAGATTCGCTTTGGCTCTTTCAACTTTCTCTGCATGATATTCAGTCGTGATAACTTTACCACCACCGTTATCTTTAATCGCAGCCGCCAAATAAATTGTCGAAACACCAAAAGATGTTCCAAATTCCACAATCTTTTGAGCCTTCGCCGTACGAGCCGTCGCATACAAAAGGTTTCCAAACTCCTTACCAATCGCCATGTAAACTCCACGCATGGCTGTATAGAATTCGTCGCGAGTCGCCGTTTCAGGCAATGCCATCGCTGCTTGGCGGTTGATCGGATCATTTTCCGCTGAGTCTTTATAGAGTTTCGCTAGAAGATTTTGAACTTTGTGAGTAGCTAGAGTCGATGTCATACTTATTTCTCCATTAAAAGAGTGGATCTAAAAAGAAATCCTGAATTGGGCAATAGATTTTGCCCAACTCCCCTCTTAATGAAACCAAATTGACTGAATATGATGCCGAGTTACATCAGCAATGTAGGTAGACTAAGGATTAATAACTTCCGCAACACCCTCAAGACCATTTTGCTTGTACACGAATAGCAGAGTTCCTCTGTTGCTATCGTAAGTAACAGGTCCCTTACATGTGAACGTTGTATTCGGCAGAGCAATCGTACTTTCGGCTCCGCTGTTATTAAGATCGTATTTGTACAACACGCCACCCGTACAAGTGAAAACAGCGTTCGAAGATAGATTCGCAGGGCGATTCGTCGTAAAGAACGAGAACGTTCTTGAACCCGTCGTTAACAGAGTACTCATCACACCAGAACCATCGGAAGCAAACTTAGCAATACGATTGCCTCCCGTATCAGCGACCAAATAAGAACTGGTCGCTGGGTCCCAAGCGCCTTGATAAGCTCGGTCCAAAGCAAGGCCGTTAATACTACAGCTACCCGCCACCACGGCATTATCAGCACAAACCGTACTATCAATATTCGTACTGCCATCAAGCCACACGGCGCGTGTTTGAGTTTTCCCACTGATATTCACAAACTGAAGGCGCGAGTCCACCAAACGATTCAAAGTACCGTTGTAGGAGAATGAAGAAACCAACAGTGTATTGCCATTGAGTGCAACCGGGCCAGGGCCATATGTCCATCCGCCGAGGATATCATCCCACACACCCGTCGAACGCAGAATTCGCGAAGCCCAACCCTGCTGACGAGGATAATAGATGTCTCCGTTAGCAGCTAACAAGAAACGAGTCGGAGCTCCGTCGTAAACGTTCGCCATCGGAACTGCCGATGCCACCTGGCCATTCGTAGGATTTTTCGTATACTGCAATCCCGCAACGGTCGTCAAATTTCCACCAGGTACAAACTCACGCATGCGAACATCACCGAAATCGTAGAGCGTGATCGTGCTAGTTCCGTTATTATTCCAGGCTTTAACATCTGTCAGATCCACGAAGCGACTTACACCTGCGGCCTTGCCATTTTCAGATCCTAATGGATCTCCGGCCAATGTGCGGATCTTCTCTTCGTAATCGATAGTGCGAATCGCTTTTGAACGAGCGTCAATATAGAACAACTGTCCTTGCGAGTTAAAGGCCATGGCTTGAACTTGCAAAGCACACTCATCGGTTGGCGTTGCATCCGCACATGTTCCAATGCTCGGCAAACCATAAATTCTTGACCATGTCAGAGTCGATGCATCGAACTTAAAGATACCTTGGGCATTGGTACTGTTGTAGTAGCCCGTATAGAGATTTCCTGATTTATCATTATAGAAATCAACTGGCTCACGGAACCCTGTTGCATTGTTGATGCGGCCTGGAGCTGGCAACATTGCAATCCCCGTCGTCGGATCTACCTGCGCATAGGTGCGTGTTTCGTTGGTACTACTGATCGCACAGCTCGATCCTGTACCACCTGAAGACAGAACCCAGCCCATTTTCTCTGTGTTACCATTCGTATCAAACTTAACGAAATAATCCGTATGAGTACAAAGAGTATTGTCCTGAGTGGTACTGTTCGTATTACCAGCACCTGACAGAGTGATAAGGCTCACGGCACCCGTGGCAGCCGTATATTTACGAACTTTACGGCTGTTCTCGCCGACGAAATAAATATCGCCGTTTGATGAAACCGACAGACGCTTAATATTGATCGATGATCTATAGTTCGTTGCAATACCCACGTAAGACCCGGTATCACTTCCCCCACCAATATAGCGAGCAATCGTCATCGGACTGACACGAGTGTTGATCTTACGAATCGTTCTTTCGTCAGCAACCAAGATGTCATTATTGCTATCAACCCAAATACCAGTGATCGATTTAAACTTGGCACTCGTTAAAGGACCACCATCACCGGAAGCAGATGACGCCGTCGTCGCAATAATCTCATACACACCTGTTGTTGGATTCACCCACGCCAAGCCACGCGAATCCACAACAAAGATTCGACCGTCATCTAAAACCGCCAAAGAGTTACTACCAGATGGCTGCAACAAAGCAGACTTAGCACTGGAACCCAATCCCAAGTCGGTATTACCCGCTAAGAAATTGATTGAACCAGAGTTCAATGGATTTGAAGTGATCGTTGTTAAGAATCCTTCCGTATCCACAGCTTTTAATTTCAAACGGAAATAAGTGCCAACAGGAGCGCTAAACATCGCACACCCCGTATAGCCCGCTGTCACAGTACATCCACCGTTCGCACCATTTGAAAGAGTGCTCGACAGAACACCCGTCTCGCCAGAATCATCCACCGTGTAGGAAACGCGAATAGAGTTCGCAGCAAGTCCGGTTGTGCTCACGATATTCCATTTCAAATAAATCGGTTGGCCTGATGTCACTTTTAAATCATTACCTGCCGGAGGATTTCCCGGCGTATCCGTCGAAGTCAGCTGAATCGCACTGATACTTGGAGGATTTGGAGAGTTATAAACGATCGTGCCACGATCCACTCCGGTCGACGCCGCATTGGTTGAAATATTACCAACCGCATCCATCAACCAAATATAAATCGTGTAAGTACCAGACACTAAACCGACGTTGTAATAGATCGACGACGTACTTAGGTTTTTCGACGCAGCCAAACCGTAAGAGGCCACATTCACCCAGCAACTGCTACCAGAAGTCGGCGCCGTCGAGCTTGTCTTCATACAGATTTTTGAAATATTCGATAATGAATCCACACCCGTGAAGCTGACCGGAATATTGTTCTTATTTGTAGAGGCGCCTCCACTATTCAGAACAAACGATGACAATGTCGGTGGAGTATTATCAATAACGAAGGCTCCTGATGTTGCCGCCGTTTGATTTCCTGCCGCATCCACCAACGTCACACGCAATCTCGCGGCATTGGTATTCGTCACAGGAACCGAAATTCCATTATAAGAATAATTCACTGCTGAGTTATTACCTGCCGTTGCAGCTCGCGTACCGATCGTTGACCAATTCGCGCCATCATAAAGCTCCACTGTAAATGAAGAGCCCGTGGCCACATTCACTTCCGTATTCACCCATGTCGCATTAACTACGCCGCCACCTTGAACCGCAGCAGGAGTTGTGACTGTGATTGCTGGAGCCGTCGCATCTTTCACGACCGTGCGGCCCGCTGACGAGCCGACGTTTCCAGCAGCATCTGTCTGATTTGCCGTCAATGTATAAGTCGCATCGGCAACTGCCGCCATATTAACTGTCATAGACCAAGCGTTGCTCGCACAAACCGCCGGAGACGCAGAAACACCCGACAGTGTCACATTCACGCCATTTTCAGAACAAGCACCACCAATACTTACCGAAGTAAGGCTACTATAAGGAATCACATAACCATTCGCCGATGGAGTTGTGATCGTCAAAGTCGGAGCCACCGTATCGACAGTCCATGTATAGCTCACTGCCGTTCCGTCATTACCAGCTGTATCTGTCGCCATAATGGAAACCGTATGACTTCCATCAGCCAAAGATCCAAATGAAACCCCAGATACGCAAGACGAGTAAGCTCCACCATCCAACTTACATTGGTAACCTGCGATACTACCACCGCCTGTGTCGCTGCCTGTAAAGCCAAATACGGCCGTCGCAGAATTTGAATTTGCATTCGGTTTAGCGGCAATCGTCACCGTTGGAGCAATTAAGTCGATAGTCCAAGAATAAGTAACACTGTTAGAGGAATTTCCTGCGGCATCGATCGCAACAACTTCAAAACTGTGCGCACCACCGATTAATGACGAATAGGAAACTCCTGAAACACAGGCCGTGGCAGTTCCACCATCAATCTTACATTCGTAACCGCTGATTGAACCAGAATCTGTGGCACTAAACGTAAAAGCGGCCGTCGTCTGATTCGTAAGACTGTCTGGTTTCGTTAACAATGTTAATACAGGAGCCGTCAAATCCACAGACCAAGTATAAGTCTGCGCAGTGCTTGTATTTCCGGCTGTATCAGTCACGCGAACGTCAAATGTATGACTGCCTTCAGAAAGTGCTGTTAAATTTCTCGGGCTCGCACACTCGACAAAACCACCGCCATCAATTTGGCAATAGTACTTATCAACGGCTCCACCACCAGTGTCTGCACCCGTAAATTTAAACTGAGCATTCGCAGAACCCTCAGTTAATTCTGGCTTATCAGTGATCGTTAAGGTCGGATTTGTTGTATCAATAATCCAAGTGAATGATGTCGGATCACTCGGCATAGAGTTATTATCAATCGAACGAACTTCAAATGTATGAGAGTTCTGAACAAGCGAATTATAGGTATGCGGCGAGGTACACGCCGTCCAAGCAGAACCATCTAATTTACACTCATATCCCGTGATAGATCCCGATGGCGGTGCCGTCGCAAAGAAAGCAAATGTTGCAGAAGTCTGATTAGTAATACTATTCGGAGAGCTTGTGATGGAAGCCATCGGCGTCACGGTATTAACAACCCATGTGTAAGACGTTGCCGTTCCTACGTTACCCGCAGTGTCCGTCGCACGAACTCTGAATGTGTAACTACCATCCGTTAAACTTGAATAAGCACGCGGCGAAGTACATGCTGCGAATCCACCGCCATTGATATCACACTCGTAGCTTGCAACACTACCACCGCCCGTATCGCTTCCGACAAACACCAGGTTTGCCGAAGTCGCATTTGTTGTCGCTGCAGGTTTTGAAGTGATCGTCACTGTTGGAGCTGAAGTATCAATAGTCCATGTATGAGTTTGAATGGCAGAAACATTTCCAGCACCGTCATAAACACGAGCTCTGAATGAATGCGCACCTGCTGCCAACACATGAGTGTTCGTCGTAGGACAAGCCGCGAATGCTGCTCCATCCAGACTGCATTGATAAGAAGCAACACCAGATCCACCCGTATCAGCACCTGACAAAGTCAAAACGGCCGTCAAAGAATTTGTGATCGCCGCAGGTCCTGCAATAGTTAACGTCGGCACCGTCAAATCGATGTGCCATGTTTTAGAATCCACAGCAGACATATTCCCTGCTGTATCAATCGCACGTACACTGAAGGTATGATCACCCTCGGTCAAACTTGCATAGGAAGCCGGGCTCGAGCAGGCTGTCCAAGAACCCGCATCCATTTTACATTCAAAGTGATCAATCACTCCCGATCCATCGTTACCTGTGAAGGCAAAAACCTGAGAGCTTGATTTACTTTGCGCTAATGGAATCGTTGAAATCGTTACCGTCGGAATCGCAGTATCAAGTACAACCACCACAGACGTTGGCACTTGAGAGATCGTGCCTGAAGCATCTTTAGCCCACAGATAAATTGTTTTAGTCGCATCACCTGAGGACAACATGAAGTTTGCCGCTTGAGTTCCAGCGGATGTACATACGATCGGGAATGTGGTCGATGCACTCGGCATGACGTTGCTTTCGCTTAAAAGCATGCCACTGAATGTGTCACAATTTGCAAATGCGGCACCTGTATTAATCGATAAAATCAAAGAACGTGTATTTACCGGATTCCCATCGGCAACAGATGGTGTTGTCACTTGGAACGACGGAGATTGCGGTGGTACGTTATTAGAAATACTGATCGCTGAGGAGAACGACTTATAAGGCTTCGTCAAATCAACTTGGCCTGCCCCATCGTTCTGACCAATCGTTAGAGTCAATGTATGGTTCCCTTGGGCATTACCACCTGGGGAATAACTAAGACTTTTCAAATTACCGATAACAGATGAATTCAATTTCCATTGATAAACCGTATTATAGGTCGAAGACCAGTGCGTGGCTTCCGCCTCCATCACCGTCGCGATTCTCTCTTGCGCAGCACCTGGTAAACGAGTCATCAGCACTTCAGGGGACGCATCCAATAGAACCGTCGGAGGCACCCCAAAAAGCGCGGTAAACAAATCTGTCGCCTCGGTGTTCGCAAGTAACACGTTATAGGATTTCTCCATCGAATCTGGAGTCCCCAAGATCAACATCAAAGAAGCCATCCCCAAAGGATCGGCTTGCAAAGCACGAGTCATTTTTTCTTTGTGAACTGTGTTGAGCACATAGCCCAATAACGAAGAAGACATCGTGATGTGCTGATCTGTGTAACCAGTGACAGGTCTAAAATAAACCTGGTCCGTACAACCTTTGACCTCGATCACCATGGAGTTCAATTTCAACGCTTCGGTTTTATATTTATCAAGCTCTTGCAGGTTGAATGTGTAGCTGCCGGAATCGTCAACGCCTGTCGATGCGATCTCTGGCAACTCTCTGTCGCCGGTTTCGCTTAAGCGATACAAGTACACAACAGGTGTCACACAGCTAGAAGCTGAAACACTTTGAGACTGATTTGAATTGCCTGTGTAGTTTGAGAGCTTCCCAGTGATGCTGCTGGTAGAGATATGATTGACCTCGTCGATCAAGGCCGTCAGGGTACAAGACGATAGAACGAGAGCCGTAAGTGCAGCCACTACCGTGGTTCTCACCGACTTCAGACTTATCTTAGAATCATTCCAAGTACGTTCCTGCGTTCCCATACAGTGCCTATCGGAGAGGCATCCAGATACTTATAGGGCAAAAATGTCTTTCCTGAATCCAAAATATGAGTACTATTTTAGGAGTAGCCCTTTAGGCTCGATTCGAGATTACACCTTTGAAATCATTGCTACTTTGGGCTTTTTTTATGAGGAATATCTCGTAAATTTGTGTATTTACTCAGTTTTTATGGAGTCATTATTGGAGTCATCAAGGACTAAAAAAACAAGCGACCACGTGAACGACAAATATGTCATTTCTTCAAGTCCCACTCAGAAACTGTAAATAACAACCGGCTTATCTTACATTAGGCGCTTATGAAAACACTCTTGTTCGTCTTTGGAACTCGTCCCGAAGCTATTAAATGTGCCCCTGTTGTTTTGAAAGCGCAAAAAGATCCGCGCTTCAAAGTTCTTGTCTGTTCAACAGGTCAGCATCGCGAGATGATCCGCCCTCTTTTTGATTTCTTTGGTATCAAGCCTGATTTCGATTTGGACTTGATGAAGCCAGGTCAAACACTCGTGGATATTTCCATGGGCGTGATGTCAGGCCTTAATAAAATTCTTCTAGAAAATAAAGTCGATGGCATCGTTGTTCAAGGCGATACTTCCAGTGGTTTCATCGCAAGCCTTGTTTCTTTCTATCACAAAATTCCTGTGATCCACATTGAAGCAGGTCTACGCTCAGGCGACATCTTCTCCCCGTTTCCTGAAGAATTTAATCGCAAAGGCACCGCCCTTGTCGCAAAAATTCACTTAGCTCCCACTGAAACAGCTAAGCAAAATTTGATTCACGAACACTATCCAGAAAAAGACGTTTTCGTCACAGGCAACACTGGAATCGATGCTTTGTTTGAAGTTAAAAACAAAATCGAAGCACGCCCAGAATTGAATGCCCAGTTCGCGGATAAATACTCTTTCCTAAGTCGCGATAAAAATCTGGCGCTAGTCACTGTTCACAGACGCGAATCCTTTGGTGAACCGATGGAGCAAGTGATGAGTGGTCTTTTAGAGCTTTCTCGTCGCAATGACTTGGAGCTTTTGATTCCTCTTCATATGAATCCGCAAGTTCGCGCTTCCGCGCAAAAAATCTTTGGCGACAATGCCAAGTGGATTGATAAAGGCGAGACCGTCAAACCAGGCCAATCAAAAATCTGGCTGTGTGAGCCTGTAGACTATGTACCTTTTATCTACTTGATGGATAGAGCCCACATAATCATTACGGACTCCGGTGGAGTTCAAGAAGAAGCTCCTTCTCTGGGTAAACCGATCTTAGTTGCACGTGAAAAAACGGAGCGCCCTGAAGCCATCGAGGCCGGCACTTCAATGCTCATCCCATTAAAGAAAGATGAGTTTATCCGCGTAGCTACTGATGTTTTAGATAAAAAAGAAATCTATCAGCGCATGGCCCAAGCTAAAAATCCATTCGGAGATGGCTCTGCTTCTGAAAAGATTCTAGATATCGTTGCTAAACACCTGTAATTCAAAGCTCATAACAATCGTTGTTTCTAAACCAAATAACGATTGTTAATTTTCGAGCCGTTCTATGAAATTCCGTTAAAACCCCATCCTTACATTGCGAAAATTCAAGTTTACCGTTAAAAAGCTATCAAACTTATTTGGTGGTGTTTTATTAAACCGACGGTACGTATACTGAAAAACACCCTGGGTCTTTTGATTCTCTCCTTGTTCGTCAGCACAACTTCTCAGGCCTCCCTCACTGCGAGCGGAGAATTATACTCTGAAACGAGCTATGTCCCTCAATACGGCATTCTCACAGAGACGCAATTGCGTTTCGTCTTCTTCAAGGACGATCGTGCGGCTGTGTATTTGGGTGCTGCAACTCAACGCCAAGACAAAACTGATTCCTCTCAAGATGCACTTTACGACAAAAACTTAGTGATGCCTTTGATCGGCGCTCGCTATCAGATCTGGAACTCGCTGCATATCTTTGCAGAGGCGCGCACTGAAGACCGCAGCCGTATTGGTTTGTTTGCGGGTAATATGTGGCAATACGAACTCGTATCTTTGAATGCCTTCACAGAGTTCTATGCTGAGGGCGTGATCCTTCCCTCTTACAACAACGACCCTGTATCCACTGGTTGGATCAAACAGGGCTTCCGCTTTAATCTTTCTCAGGCCTGGAAGTTCGATCCTTACATCGAGCTTTACGGTCGTCGTAGCCCGACTCCTGACTTGGGTCGCGATACAGATCAAGCTCGTGCCGGCGCACGTCTGATCGTCGCTGGCGAAAAATTCAGCGCAAGCCTTCTTGCTTACGAAGCGTTCGTATCTGGTGAAAAAAGTCATAACGAAGCCATGTTGGTTTTCGGAGGAGCGTTCTAATGCCTTCCTTTGATGCTTTATTTATTCTATTGGCTTTCGTTGTTGTCGTGGGTGCTTTGACATTCACGCTGGATGACTTGTTCATTGACCTTTACGCTTTGGTAAATCGCTTGAAGCCACGCCAAGTGACATCAGACTTTATTACTAAGATCAAGCAAGAGCCTGAAAAGCGCTTTGCTATCTTGATCGCCAACTGGAAAGAAGCCGAAGTTATCGCTCCGATGATTCGTGGCAATCTTCGTGGCCTTCAATACAAGAACTACACATTCTTCTTAGGTGTTTATCCGAACGATACAGCGACTTGGGATGCAGCTAAAAAACTAGAAGACCTTTTCCCACACAATGTCGTGGTTGTGGTGAACACTCAGCCAGGTCCGACATCTAAAGGTCAAATGCTGAACGAAATGGCCCGTCAGATTTTGAAGTCTGAGATCTCTACAGGTCGTAAATATGATCTGTTCTTGATGCAAGACTCTGAGGACGTTCTTCATCCTCACTCATTGAGCTTGATGAATCACTACTCTCAGAGTGCTGACTTCGTGCAAATTCCGGTATTCTCTTTTGACGTTCCTGCGACTTCGTTCGTGGGCGGTGTCTATATTGATGAGTTCTCTGAGTCACATACTAAAGACCTTTTGGTGCGTGAATCCATGGGAGCCGCAATTCCATCTGCAGGGGTCGGCACATGCCTATCTCGCGCGTTGATGATGAAAATGCAGGATGCTCAAGACGGTCAATTCCTTAAGGAAGACACTCTGACTGAGGACTACCACTTAGGCATGATGACCAAGCAATTGGGCTTTAAATCTCGCTTTGCTTGCGTTCAATATGAAAAAGAAAACGGCAAAAAGGAATTTATCGCGACTCGCGAATACTTCCCTCACTTGTTGCAAGCTTCTATGCGCCAAAAATCTCGTTGGACTTTGGGAATCGCTTTCCAAGGTAAAGACAACTTGAGCTGGACTGGAACTGCCGTTGATAAGTACTTCATGTGGCGTGACCGTCGCGGTCCTTTGAACAGTATTTTGATCGTTTTCTCGGTCTTGTTATTAGTGGCGTTTGCAGCAGCTCGTGCGACTGGAAACTTGCCAGAGATCCTACAGACATCTGCTTTCCAATTCTTGTTGCTACTGAACTTGATCAATATGTCAGTTCGTATCATCCAAAGAATGAAAGCCGTGTCCTTAACCAATGCCCGTATGCACATCCCACTCGTGCCGGTGCGTTGGCTTTTAGCTAACTATATTAATATTGGTGCGACGATCAAGGCCTACCGTCAATACAAGGAAAGCCAAAGAACCGGTCAACGTCCAGCTTGGATTAAGACTGAACATCGCATGCCTGAACACTTCGGAAAAGAAATTGAGGTCCAAAGTACATGAAAAATCTTTTCGCTCTTTTCACCCTTTTCGTAGTCGTAGGTACTACGCAAAATGCAGCAGCTGCTCCTAAGCAAGCCGCAACTGCATTGTGCGTAAATATCTATTACGACAAGTCTCCGGACTCATCCTATTGGATGGGGAAAACCTATGCGACGTTCTTGCAGAATCTTTTGGGTCACTTCCCAGAATATCAGCAAATCGTTTCACCAATTGAAGCCTATAAAAAAGGTGATCTTGATAAGTGTGCAGCGAGCATCTATATCGCTTCTTACTTTGATAACAACATCCCTCAAGACTTCTTGAAAGATTATGTTTCAACAAAATCTAACGTGGCATGGCTGGGCTATAGCACTTGGAAGTTGAATGATGATTTCGAAAAGATCTTTGGCTACAAATACGATCACTTAAGTACTTTGAACCGCTCTCAATTGGACTATAAAGCTCGTCCTAGTTTCTTTAAGAACGTCCTTTATAAAGGCGAAACGTTCTTTAAACACGGCGAATTCAGCAAAGACCAACCCGGTCAATTCCTAGCGGATTTCGAGCAAACGATTGTTAAACCTGTTGCTCCTGAAAAATCTCAAGTTTTGGCGACAGCGCAAAATCCCGTAACGAACGAACAAGTTCCTTACATCTTGCGCGCTAAAAACAAGTTCTATTTTGCTGACGTTCCGTTCAGCTTCATGCATGAAGCTGATCGTTACTTGGTATTCTCTGACGTATTGTTTGATATCTTGAACGCACAACCGCGCAACGCTGATAAGCTCGCATTCCTGCGTATCGAAGACGTTCATGCTTTGGTTCCACTAAGCTGGTTGTACATCACGAACAAAACTCTTCAAGAAGAGCAAGTTCCGTTGAATATCTCGATCATCCCTATTTTCTTTGACCCATTGAAGCAGTACACGAACAATCCAAATGAGGAATTGCTTTCGATGGACCGCCACACAGCATTCATGCAGTACGTGGCTGATTCTAAGAAACAAAATGCTACGTTCATCTGGCACGGTGTAACTCATCAATATAAGCGCCAAATGAATCCTCACTCTGGTACTTCAGGTGACGATTTTGAATTCTTTGATACGACGAACGACGGACCTGTTGCAGAAGATTCTCCAAGCTATGTTTTGGATAAATTGGATGATGGTTTCTATGTTCTACAAAAAGCCGGTATTACGCCAAAAATTTGGCTAACACCCCACTACCAAGCCAGCACTTTGGATAACATCATCTTTGCTAACGTGTTCTCTTGGAACGTGGGCCGTATGATCTATTACAACTTCAAAGCTGAAGACCTGAACTACGCTGCTGCCAACTCAAATCTTTGGATTGAGTCTAAAGCTGCTAATGGCGATGCTTTACGCCGTGATTTCTTTAAGAACTTGCAAGTGACAACAGACTCTCGTCGTTGGAACGGTCAGTTCTTCCCTTACGAAATCTATGGTGACGTTCATGGACAACGTTTGATTCCAGAAAATCTTGGAAACTCTCAACCGTTCCAAAACGAACACGTTACAAATCCTCGCAGCAAAGAGGACATCGTTCGTGATGCGAAAAGAAACTTGGTACTACGTGATGCTTGGGCATCATTCTTCTACCACCCGTTTCTTTTCACGACTTACGAAGACGGTGGCCGTGGCTCTTACCCAGGTGATCCTAGCGAACTTCGCTACATCCTGAGAGAGCTTAAAAAGATGGGCTACAAGTTCATCGATATTAATGAATTTATGAATAAGAATACGAAATTTAAAAGACCTGAACCAATTTATAAGGAAACCAAGTAATGAAACAATTTAAACTCCTCCTATTGGCGTTCGCAGTAGCACCAAGTTTGGCATTGGCAGCTTTAAATCTTCCAGCACCTGAAGTGCTTGTGACGAAAGCCGCTACAAACAGAATCGCTTTGCGTGAAGTGATCATGGATCTTGATCTCAATATTTCTGAGATGAGAGACGCTGTAACTTTCGACAAGTACTTCGCAATCCTTGGCGAACTACAAAAACAAGCTAACCGCATGAACATGGATGCTTACTATCCACAAGCTGTAGAGTCTTTGGGTCTACACATGGTTTCCAATGGTATGCGTTGGTTGGATCTTTCTAAAGATCCTTCTGAAAAAGTTCAGTACTATGCTTCTTGGATGGATGCAGACGCTTTGGGTCGCCTTCTTTCTGTAGCTGAATACCAAATCGAGATCGTTAAAGATCCAACAGCTTTGAAAAAGGTTTCTGCTAACATCGATTCAATCCTTCCGGTTATCGATGCTAAATCTGGCAACCTTCCTTACATCCCTGCTGGTTTCCGCCGTTTGCAATCTGATATCGCGGTAAACATGCTTAAAGGCCGTGCGATGACAGCTGACGAGAACCTTTTCTGGGTTTCTCAAATCAAATTGTCTTCTGCTATGTCTGAATACTTGGATTTCATGAACCAAGCTATTTACTCTATCGCTCCAGCTAACAAAGCTGCGGGTCACGCTTTCTTGGCGCAACTTTTGTTGTTGAACCAACAAGCAACTAAACTATCTGACAACACGCCAGCTTGGTTGATTGCAGGTCTTGGTGATTCTACTGTTGAAACACTTTTGCGCATGGTTCGTTTCGAAGAGCCAATGACTGCTCAAGAGTTCACAACGTCTTTGAATTCATTGGCAACTCGCCAACTTCAAGGCATGGCTCAAACTTGGATGGCGCAAGAGAAAATCCCTTCTGGTAAATACTCTGCGAAATACTTGGAGCTTACAAAAATCCTTATCGAACAAACTCGCTCTAAAGGTCTTGCGAAAGAGTCTGACGATATGGCTAAATGGATCGGCGTTACTGCAGCTCCGGTTCTAGCTAAAGAACAAAAAATCGAAGGCGAATACCTTCTTACTGACAATAAAGGTCGTAAATGGCACTTCACGGTAGCTACGGCTCGTGAAAATATGTTGGTAGCTGCTCTTTCTATGGAAGGTGGCGTTGTTTACAAACCATTCTTCAACGTTGCTTACAACTTGCAAGGTACTGGTTTCGTAGCTTCTGAGCGTTACGAAGATTTGGACCACGATCAAAATCCACCGATCAAGTTCTCTTACGATAACGGTGTTATGACTGTTGTAGATCCATTCGGTCGCGACGGTTTGTCTCGCCTTCAAGGTAAGAAAGTTCAAGAATTCAACGATATGTGGAAAACAGCTGTTGTTGGTTCTCCATACGCTGAAGGTATCTACGAAGGTTACATCTACCCTCCAACTGGTAAACCATTCTTTGCTCGCGTGATCGTGACTGCATTCAATGGCTACACAATGGGTCGTATTGATTCTTCTGTTTTGACTGTTGATTTGAATATCGGCAGCAAAGGCAACGACGGTGTTATCATCATGACTTCTGGTCGTCGTATCGGTTCTTCATGGGTTCAACTTCGCGGCAACCTAACTGACAAAGGTATGAACGCTTACCTAGTTGTTGGTGGTAAAGGCCAAGCTAAAACTATCAGCACTCTTAAAAGAGTTGGGAAATAGGTATTAATATGAACTTTGCTAAACTCGTACTAGGCTTCTTATTATTGTTCAGCGTGCAATCATTTGCCGCTGGCAAATACGTGTCTGGTTTCAACCTGACTGAGTCAGATGGATTCCTTTACGATGCAGCTGCTGCGGGCCAGCCGAAAACTTTGGCTCAACAAGCTGTTGATGAAGCAAAACGTCTTGGCTCAAACCACATCATCTTGAACGTACGTGCGACAATGAAGGGTCCATACTCTTCTGAAATCGTTCCGGTTACGGCTCCAGCTGAGCGTTCTAAAGAAGCGATGAGAATCGCTAAACTTATCAAGTACGTTCAATCTCAAGGTATGACTGTAGGTCTTCGCCCGATCTTCTTCGTAGTTGGTCCAAATGGCGAATTCCCATACATCGAAAAAATGGCTGATGGTTCTGAGAAAACTTGGTGGCATGGTAACATCCAACCTAAAGATCCAAATCGTTGGTTTGAATCTTTCCGCGTTTACTTGGACGTTTATTTGACAGTGGCTAAGCTTGCGAAAGTGGATGAATTCACGATCGGTGCTGAGCTTTACTCTATGACTGTCGGTATTGAAGACCAATGGAAAGAATATCCATACGGTTTCCCAGGTCGTTGGTTGGAACTTCTTCGTTACGTTCGTACGAAATTGCCAACTGCACGTTTGATGTACGATGTGAACTTCACTGACGACAGCGTGAACTCTGGCGGTATCTCTGCTTCTGGTGGTGAATTCGAAAGATGGCGCTACCGTTTGGTAGACCTTGCAGATCGCCAAAACCCAGAAGAGCAAAAAATCTGGGCTGACCTTGCGTCTTTCTGGAAAGAACTAGATGCTATCGGTTTGGATATCTACCGTTCTCTAGCTTCTAACGGTCAACAATTGCCAACAGCTTACGGTGACTTGGTTTCTGTATTGCGCTTGCGTGCGGATTCTTACGCAACTCAATTGGATACTGGGCTTACTCAAATCGAGTTGACTCTTGATCACCACAAACCAGCTATTATCAAAGAAATCGGTTTCCGCTCTGTAGACCGCGGTTTCATCGATCCATTTGCTTACGCTGGTTCAGGTACTGTGAACATCCAAGACCAAGCAGCTGCTTTCCAAGCGATCTTCGAAGCATTCTGGCAACCACAATGGCCATGGTTCAAAGGTATCTTGTTCTGGGATATCGCTATTGACCCTTCTAAAAAAGGTAAAGGCGATAACGGCTTCTCTCCACTAGGTAAAGAAGCGACTGAAAAAGTGATCAAAGATCACTACTTCAAAAACAAATAGTCTTAGAAACTAAAATCCCCGCCTCAACAGCGGGGATTTTTTTATGTCAAAATGGGGAAATTCTCCCCGCACTCTTTGGGGAATTTTGCCTAGTCTAAAATGACCGAGCAGCGAGCTTTACGAATTTGACGCTCGATATCTTCGGGAGTGCCCATAAGCTTATGGAGCTTATTTGACACCTCTCTGCCGCAGGAATCATAAACCACGCGGTTCAAAACATAGGTCATATAGCCACTGGAGCTCTCTGTCGTGACCATGCCTGAGCATTCTACTGTGCGCTTGAAGCCACAGAACTTTGCTTCCGCAGTACTACCTACCAAAATAAGGGCTGAAATGAGATTTAAAATTAGAAACTGAGTTGTCGTCTTCTTCATGGTTGATCCTTCCACCAAGAAGACAAAGCAATTGCTGTGCCTGGAGTAAAACGCCTCACCCGCACCGGACGAAGCGTTATTCTTGAAGTCTATTTTTGGACTGTCGTGGCCTCGTTCCACCACTGCGTGCTCAATAAAGAGTCATTCACTGTTACAAGTTCGCCCAGCTTTGGTGTCACTAAGATCATGCCGTTTTCTTTTGCGGCTTTCGCTAAGCGATCCACAGGCTCATGCCAAGAATGGAATGCCAGTGTGAACATGCCCCAGTGAATTGGGAAGTAACGTTTCGCTTTCAAGTCTTTAAAGGCTTGTACAGATTCCTCTGGCAACAAGTGAACCTCGCGCCATTTTTCATTGTACTGACCACTTTCAACGAATGCGATATCGAAAGGTCCAAGCTTATCGCCAATGTCTTTAAAGTGAGTGTCGAATCCAGAGTCACCGCTGAAATAAACGCTGTGCTTTGGACTTTTAATCACCCACGAAGCCCACAAAGATTTATTCTGATTCCACATTCCACGGCCCGAGAAATGTTGCGCAGGAGTTGCGGTGAGCTCGACATCTCCAAATCTAGAGTTCTGCCACCAATCCAATTCTTGAATTCTCTCTTGCTCAATGCCCCAGCGTTGCAGGTGAGCTCCCACTCCCAACGGCACTACAAATGGGACGGCTTTGTCGGCAAAATATTTGATCGAATCCATGTCGAGGTGATCATAGTGGTCATGACTAATTACGACGACATCAATTTTTGGAAGCTCTGTCAGATTGATAACGGCTTTTTGAAAGCGCTTCATCATAAAACCCAAAGGACCTGTTGAATCTGACAATACAGGGTCAATCAAAACGATCTTGCCACCGATATTCAACAGAACTGTCGAGTGACCAAACCATGTGATCTTAAGATCTTCACTCGGTTTCAAAAACTCGGCAAAGTCAGGCTTCACTTCGGGAAGATTCGCGGAGGGAGTTCGGTCTTTGTCTCCCCCAACCAGGAAATCTTTGAACGTTGAAAAGTTCATGGTGCGTTTACGCATCTCATCCATAATTGTTGGACGACGATTTACGAAAATACCTTTGTCGGCGTCGTAGTTTTTAGATTTTTTAAAATCTTCGGTATTTTCTTTAGATGGCAATTTCCCAAAAGACGATGCACAACCCGTTATTAAAAATCCCCCTGCGATCAGAGCTGAAATAAAAATAACTATAAAAGAAATGATCTTGATCATGTGGCGATACTCCCCGGTCTGAGGATAGTCCGAAAAAATGCGAGATGCCAATCACTTCTCATATACAGACCTCGAAGTTCGTGTCAGTCTTTTATCAAGGAGTCCTTATGATTAGACTTACACCTTTAGTCCTTACTTTATTTGGTTCTATAGCAATGGCGGAAAGCTGTCCTGACCTGAGCGGACTTTATCAAATGACTGAAGGTGCAGTTCTGCGCTATCAAAGCGAAGCCTGCACGCGTGTGATTCGTTGGACGGGATTCACTACTAAAAAAGGCGAAATCATCATGTCACCCGATAAACAGGTGATCTATTTCGACGGCACTCCGATCTGCGTTCAGCAGCGCTGCCAAACCGCGCAGGTCAATGAATCTGGAGTAACTTTTAAACTAAATTATGATGGCTATGTAAAAACCAAAGATCATGGTCTTTGTATGCATCGTCAATATCAACACTCGATAAATTCAAATCAGGATTTACAAGCTAAGTATCAAGTTGAAAACTGTGACGACGGATTCAGCGGTGAAGTCATCAAAGTCTTCCCTCGCACAGCCCTACCAGACGATTTATAATGACACTTGTTTAACTTCGCCTGAGATCGTTTCTTCACCGATTGTCAGGTCTAGCGTGCCCTGCTGAACTAGTAGCGTCCAACGATTGTTCTTCTCTACCTTGTCGCCGGCTTGATCTAAAAACTTTGGATCAATGGCAAACAGTTGCAGGTCCTCGGCACGATGAACTTCATTGCCGCGAATCTCTGCCAAAAGTACTTCCGGATTTTTATATGTATAGACTGCAACCTGCTTAGCTACCTTTGAGGCCTTATGCAGTTTCCGGGACGATGGATTGCCAATTTCAATCCAAAGTTCAATAGCGCCTTGCAGACTCAGCTTTCTTAAGGCCGGACTCTCGGGGTCTGCGAGACCACCTGGAGTAAATTCTAAATGTTCCTGATACATCAGACAGTAAGCCAGTACTCGGCTTAACATATACGGATAAGTTTCTGAGGGGTGTTGGGCTACGCGGAAGTCTAAGGATTCATAGACTCCGCGGTCGATATCAGAAAATTCAATTTGAAAGCGATATAGCATGAACCAGACAGTACACTTAGTGAGTCAAAGTGGAAAGACCCAAAGTATGATCTGTACGAACTTCAACGCGAAGAGCATTTGCACCGTCGTGAACTTCAGAAGCAATCTTATTCAACTGCTCAACACAGCTTTGCATGTTTTCAACTTTGCTCTCTAGTTGTTCAGACATGATATTTCCACGCATGAAGACATACAAAGAAACACCTTTGATTCCTTGGTGGCATTTCAAACGCAAGGTTTGCACACCCGTCGCATCCAAAGTCAAAGTCACGCCACCGGCAATTTTAGAATAGGCTGTTAATTCAGCGGTACCTGCCGCTACGGGAACTTCAACCACACCTTCCACGGCCACTTTATCACTTGCGGCTTGAGCGAAACCAGCAAACATCACGATTCCAAGTACTAGAGCATTTCTCAAAGATTTCATTTGCGACTCCATATAATAATGTTCGCTCGCTAAGATGCAGATCACATGCCGTATTAGCTGGAACGTATTGGAGCTGATGGCGCTAAATACCCGTAAAGAGACACAAAAAGCGCCTCCGTCTGAGCATTAGACATCACAGATGTTAATTTTAAAATTCAACTTTTCTAACAAAGTGGCAGGTGTAGCCGTCGGGATTTTTTTGTAGGTAATCCTGGTGATAGTCTTCGGCCTTCCAAAACTCACCCGCTTTTCCGACTACAGTGGTGACGGGTTTACCCCAGGCTTTGGATTTATCAACTCTTGCGATAACCTTATAGGCCGTTTCTTTCTGTAGATCTGAAGTATAGAAAATTTCGCTGCGATACTGTGTTCCCACGTCATTTCCCTGACGGTTTAGTGTCGTCGGATCATGAATTTTAAAAAAGTAGAGAAGCAGGTTTTCGTAGCTCAATTTTTTCGGATCAAATTCAACCTTCACAGTTTCTGCGTGATTGCTGACCCCAGTTTTTACGATGTTATAAGTGGCATTAGGAATTTTGCCGCCCATGTAGCCGACTTGCGTGGAAGTCACGCCCGGTAGCTTACGAAGCAGGTCTTCCATTCCCCAAAAACAGCCGCCCGCCAGATAAGACGTTTCCGCCAAACTGTGAGAGGAAAAGAGAGCTGTGACCATGACTAAAATAAGAGTGCGCAAGATGTTTTTCATATCGCCATTATACCAGCTTTTATATCGGTTTAATACTTGGAGACAAACGTCTGGGGGTGTCTTTAAAAAACCACTGACTCAAACTAGTCCAAAACAAAAAAGCCTTGGGCGCGAGCCTCCCTTTATATGTAAACTAACAGGGTATATGCATGGAGGCCTCATGAAGTTGTCTACGATGAAGTGGATCGTTGTTTTTGCTGGTTTGCTAGGAGCTCATTCCGCTCTTGCAGCTCGCGTAACTCTTGCTCAAGGCAAGGGTTATAAAATTGAACCGATTTATGGTATCGAGACTGTATTCCGTGATTACCCGACTCCCCACCTGCAAACTCGTTCAATGTATGGTTTGCGCTTGAGCCTGGGTGTCGATCTATTTTCAGTCGAGACCGAATATACAAAGGCCACTGATACTGAAGACTTCTCTACTGCTCCTGAAAAAATCAAAACTGATGATGAGAGATTAAAACTAGGTTTTAGCTCTACTTACCGCATGGAGTATTTCCATCTGACAGGCCGTGCCGGTGCCCAAGCAACACAAACCACTCGCGAAGAGACTTCAGCTGGTGTGGTAACAACGGATAAGCGTCCTATCAAATACAACCCTTACGCGGGTGCCTCCGTCGGGGTCAACTTTGGCCGACTCTCCATCAACTTAAGTTCCACAGTTATCTTTAGAGATAACGATTGGGAAAAAAGCGACTTCCAAAACACCATCTCAGCTGGTGTCGGATTCTAAAGAAAAAGCCAGTGGTGACACTGGCTTTTTTTATTTGATTACATTCCCGGATTCATTCTTAGGAAATTGCTATGCTCTGACAACGTCGTCAGATACTTCAGCATAATCTCCTGAGGATAATTCGCTGGATCGTTGTACTTGGTTTGGAATTCCACGATCAACTGATAAGTCTGTTCATTGTTCAGTGATTTCACTTCACGCAGCAACGCTTGCTCAGCCAAACCATAGGCATTCATGCTCATTTCCTGATAAGTTTCCTTTAGGAAGCTTTCGGCTTTGCTGCCAGTGAATAGCTTATAGTTTTTATGAGCTTCCGTATCAGCCTGACGGAAATTAAGGTTCTTAGTCGTCAACTCTTTACGATATTGAGTTGGGATCAATTTGCCTAATTTAGAAATCATCATCTCGTAGATTTTACGAGCACGACTGTCGGGCTTATTGGCCTCTTGCTTTTTTTGGAAGTCCAAGGCGATTTTGATCAGTGAATCACTAGAGATCACACGACAGTTTTGATCACTTTGGATCGACAACAAGAACACCTCAAAGGTTTCCGTCGCCATGGCTTTATAACCTTGCTCTGAAGCGCTATCTACGCGACTGGCGTTGTGGCGTTCTGCAAAGAAGTTCAAAAGCGTCAAAGTATAATCAAGAGAGGCGAATGTTGCTTTGTCTGACTTTAGAGTCGCAATGAAATCATTCACGTATCTGTTGAATTCTTTGCTAGCATACTTTTCTTGCCATGATCCTTGGACACTACCCTCTGCGCGAGAGGCCCAAAGCTGAACCAGGTCTAATTTTTCTTTTAAGATGCCATCAAACTTTTTACCGCACGTATTGCCGTTGTCATTGCTTTCACTACGAAGAGCCAACTTGGGAGCTTCTTGAGTGGAGATCGCATTGATATCAAGTGCTGCATTTCCGCCCATTGCCTCAACTTGGACTTCGATACTTTTAATAATGGCATTTGAGCTCAGAATCTCAGAAGACAGTTCTTTATCCGCCTCTGAAACCAAAATATTGCTCAAGGCATTGACGATAATACGCTCGTCTTTATCGTTCACCAGATTCACAGAGATGATTTTAACTTTGCCAGATTTCGGCTTTGCTTTTAGCTGCACAATAGGGAGGGGCTTCGCTAAATCCAACTTATACAAGTCTCCGCCACCCTTCCGCGAGATATCGCTGATACGGGCAGATCCCTCGTAACGAGACTGCGGTGCCATGACCGATACCTGTTCATTGAATGGTGCTGATTCATAGGCAAGTGCCGCCGCTGGTGCCTGTAGAACCAATAAAGACGTAATAACCCGTTTCGCCAAATGACGATCCATAAATTCATTCCTTTCAGTGTTTTGTTCTCTCTAGACGTTCGTCTGACTGAAGATTTGAATCGGGAATACGAAAAATCTCGATCAAAGAATGCACGGGATGCTTAAAATCAAACCGCTATTTGTCAGCCCTCAATGAGGACTCTTTTGCGCAATAAAAAACCCGCGAGTCGTGGGGTAACTCGCGGGTTTAAGGTTTTCACCTTGCTTGTTGGGAGGACACTATTGCTTTTTAACTGTACAAATACTTGAAGAACTTTCGGTCGTTACATTACTAGATTGTTCAACAAACGGAGTTTTCAAGATAGAAGAGATCGTTTTAATGCCTTCTTCTACTTTTTCCGTCGTTTCGATATCTGGTGATGGTACTTCAGCACCATCTACTAGTTTATAAACAATTTTCTTAACGCCATCCTTTGTTCTGACGATCTGCTCGTAGGAATTTTCAGTGAGTTGGGGCTCACTCCCGGAAGTATGGGTTGCTTTCACAATACCGACTTCCTTAACATCGCCGTTTTCAAGGGTTGTAGCGGTTTTAGAATCTTCTGACTCAAAGACGCTTTCTGCTGAAGAGCTTAATTCAAACTCCCCTTTTTCCGTTTCTACATAGACTTTAAATGTCTTTGTTCCTTTGTCGGCGGTTTTTTCTACCGTACCATCAACTGAAAAGAAACGAGTTGCATCAATCAAAGTCTCATACTTCATTTTGACAGGCTTAGATTTCCCGTCTGTTGCTGGCATCGAAACGATTTCGACGTTTTCACAGTGAAGTGACTCTCCAGAAAGAGTTTCCGCGATAGCTGCGGTGCTTTTTTCATCGCTCTTGTTAGAGCTACATGCAGCGAAACCTAGAGAAAGAACTGCAATGATCGAAAGTGATTTTACTGATTTCATATTTACTTCCTTTCCAAAATTAATTTGGCGTGGGGCGACTTATATCAGTGCTTTTTTTTCTGTGGTGATTTTTTGTTGCAGCGTAAATTAATTTTTAAAACGCAGCCTTAATTGTCATTTCCCTCTTGTACTGCCTCTGGCTTTTAGCTGACGTCTGTGTTTGCAAATTCCACAAACTCTTGTGACAACACTCTTCCTAATCTTTCTGTAAGATTCCATGAGTTAGTGAATTGGAGTTATTAATGAAGTCAGCGCAATCCATGACGCCAAATTTGTCTCTATATAATAAGAATTTCTGCTGAGTCTCTTTATCTTCCCAAAAATCAGATGCTCCAATAAGTTGCGACCGAGTTCCTTAAAGGAGAGATATTTATGAAACTAATAAATAGACACCTACTAACAGTATTTCCTTTAGCCATTCTGGTATTTCACTCTATTAGCTACGCTGTTGTAGAGGGTGTCATCGGCTCATTGCCCCTTGAAAAGAACATCAATGTTTCATCCCAACTGCCTAGCACTAATGCCTCTGAGATTATTATCTCCCGCAAGCAGTATGTGATTTCATATAATAAGACAACACGCTCACCGAATTGGGCCTCTTGGGAATTAGATCCTCAGAACATGGGCAATGCGGATCGCTCTAATGGATTTTCACAAGATACAGAGCTTGAAGAATACCTAGCAAAGCAAGGCGGACAATATAAAGCAGTCACATCCACGGAATATAAAGGCACATGCTTTGATCGAGGGCACCAAGTTCCTTCAGCGGATCGCACCAACAGCTCTAAGGACAATGAGGCTACTTTCACAATGGCTAATATGTTGCCTCAGACAGCATTCTTAAACCGAGTTTTATGGGAAGACCTGGAACGCTATACTCGTGACTTAGTGACTTTAAAAAATAAGAAGGCCTATGTTATTGCCGGCCCAATCTATGATGAGAATTTCGGAGCCATCGGTCCCAATAAAGATATCCCCGTCCCTTCTAAAAACTTTAAAATTGTCTTCTTGTTAGAGCCGAATCAGACGGCGAAGGATATCTCAAAGGATACCCCAGCTTTGGCCGTCATCCTACCTAACACTCTTGCCGATGGGAGTGCCGTTCCTATGAATGAGAATGTCGATTGTTTGGCTATCTCTAACCTTTCATCCAACAATGGCGATTGGAATGCCTATAGAACTACCGTCGATGAAGTTGAAAAGCTAACGGGTATCAGATTTTAACGAGTTCTTAAGACAAGCAAGGGACAACCAAGATGTCCCAGCATCGCTTGCGTGGTCGAGCCAAACGCCAAGCGATGTTTGATACTTCTTACTGGAGAAGTGACCGCTGCGACCCATATATTATTTTTCTTAACGTATTCAGCGATGGTGTTTGCGACACTCTCATTTTCCTTAACGACCTCCATAATGCTCTCAACACCAAAGTTCTGCAAAATAACGGACGTATCGTGGAGGACTTCGCGCACTCTATCAAACTCTGAGGTCTTCGTTCCTGTTAGCACGGGCATTGTTTTTCTTCTGGTCACATTCACCAAGTGAACTTTTGCCTTAAGAGGTTTTGCTAAACGAGTTAATCGCCGCAAAGCCTTGGCACTTGGTGGAGCTGTTGCATCGACAGCCAGTAAAACCTTGGGCTCCTTTTCGGCGACAAAATCAAAGGGCTCCCTGACATTGACTACTAAGAGTGGTACAGGAGAAAGGAACGCTGCTGTGACGGGAATTCCCTCCAATGACCAGCGACTTGAAATGTGTTTAATATCCACACCCAGAACCAAAACCTGTGAGCGCTTTTTAATCACCCAACTTGCCATCAATCGAACGACTTCTTCATCTCCCGAAGAGTGGCATTCCAAAACGTCCACGTCATGAAAATCGATTTTATCCGAAATCCCGCGGTACAGTGACTGACGGACTTCCTGTAAAATCCTCTCACGACGATGGTCATAATCGTCCGGTGAATAGGGAAAATAACTTTGATGAATAACAGATAAGACAAATATTTCGTCCCATAATCCGTTCTCCTGAAGGATTTTAATTTGCTCGCAAAAGTTTTTTAGAGAGTCATTTTCTGATGCTCTGGGATTCAGAGCGATTACAGCCCGTTTCATCTCGAAAATCCTTTCTAGGCAAATACTCAATACAGAATATCACATCTGCGCAGAATCTTTGATGTACATCAACAAATTGACAGCACTTTCGCGAATTTGAAATCATGACATATGACGTGGTGGATAGCTGCATTCTTCATCTGTGCTTGTATTGCGCCTCTCGCAATTAGACTTCCCAAAATACTTTGGAAAGTTCTTTTCGTCATTCCGTTCGCACTGACTTTTGCTGAAGCCTTAACTCCCTTTACTAATAAATACTGGATTCCTCCCAACAACGGTCTTTCCAATTTTTTTGTCTGCATCGTTATGGGGATTGGTTTTTTTGTCAGCATGTATGCCGGCTCTTATTTTTCTAAAGAGGACTCTAAAAAGTTTTTTCCTCTGCTTTTTCTTTTCGCAGGATCCATGCTAGGCGTTCTTTGGAGCGACAATATCTTTACGTTTTTTACTTTCTGGGAAGCAACGGGCCTCTGTTCGTTTCTCTTAATCGCTTTTCACTTTAAAGATCCCGAAACCCGTCAGAGTGCAAGACAAGCTCTTCTGGTCAATGGCGCCGGAGGTCTCGCTCTACTCGGTGCCTTGCTGCTTTTGTCACAGAATACGGGCACGACTTCTCTTACGGAAATAATAACCTCGCCAGATGCTGTGGGCTCCGATCGCGTCCTGCTGATTCTACTTATGGTCTTTTCCGCAATCACCAAGTCAGCACAGTTTCCATTTCATTTTTGGCTGCCTGGTGCGATGAAAGCCCCAACACCTGCCAGTTGCTATCTCCACTCAGCAACCATGGTAAAATTAGGAGCCTTTCTCTTGGTGCGCTTTTCTCCCCTGTTTGAAGGTATGACCCTTTGGACGGTTTTACTTTGTGCGATTGGTAGTATCACGTCACTCGGTGCCCTCTTAATGTCACTCCTACGTTCTGACCTTAAGCAACTCTTTGCTTGGACAACGGTCAGTGCTCTCGGTTCGATCTTTATCCTTGTAGGAATTCCTTACGAATACTCGTGGAAGGCTTTTTTCTCCTATGTTTTGGCGCATAGCTGTTACAAGGCGAGCCTCTTCATGTGCGTCGGAAATATCGATAAGCAGATCGGAACCAGAAACATCTATAACATCACCAATCTGATTCGTCGTATGCCTATGACCTCGACAGCCATGATTCTGTCACTGGGTTCGATGATTGGTTTTCCGTTCAGCTTGGGATTCCTGGGCAAGGAATACCTCCTCACCTCCGCGTTGTTACTAAAAGGTCCTGGGGCTTTGCTGATCGTTGTGCTTGTCGGCTCAGGGGCTCTTTCGATTGTTGTTGCCTATCGACTCTTAAAGTTGATCACGAAAAGAGACGCCCGTCCTCACTCCGAAATTCTGCGTGAAGCAAAACCCACTATGTGGATACCTGCTCTGTGCCTGGCCGCTACCGGATGGATACTAAATTTCTTCTTGGACGAAATTAACGAATACTTCTTAATGCCCATCGTATCATCGATCCTCTTTAAAGGTGTCGAGCTGAAACTCAAAGTATGGACGGGCTTCAATGCGGGCTTGGTCCTCAGTATAGCGACCTTTCTTTTGGGAGGATTCCTATCGGCTAAGTTCTACAAATACTTAGTTCATTTAGAGCTCTGGGTTCGTTTTGACAAACCAGCTCGAGAGCAAAAGTTCCTATTCAGCAAACTGACGAAACAAACAACTAACTTCCTGCAAAATGGACGACTGACTTCCTATTTGCTTTGGATCATTGCTCCCCTCATTCTTTGGGGCTTTGTCGGTGCTTTTTCATTCTATAACTTTGACTCACTCTTTGATTGGCAACTCAACTCGTGGTCACTGGGGCAGCTCCTTGCACTGGCGATGGTGCTCGCCGGACTCTATCCCTTGCTAAAAAGTACCAACACACTCATCCAAGTAATGGGGCTTGGCTTGGTCGGATATGGTATTGGTTTGCAGTTCCTCCTAGCCGACGCTCCAGATCTGGCGATGACTCAAATCGCAGTGGAAACCGTCTCGCTTTTGATCTTCGTCTATTGTCTGCGATTTATGAAATCCCCATCCACAACCCTACCTCACAGCTATCAACTTTTGCGAGTTATCGTGACTGGCCTGAGCTTTATCTTTGCCTTGGTCATTGCAACTATTCTTGAAAAGGGACGAATTCCATCACGCATCTCTCCCTACTTAACTGAGAACGCTCCAACTCTGGGCCGAGGTTTAAACGTCGTAAATGTCACACTTGTCGACTTCCGCGCACTCGACACATTAGGAGAAATCACTGTCCTTAGTATCGCGGCAATAGGGACATACTTTCTATTTTCCCGTGTTAGAAAAACTGCGGATCGATTTTATCACTCGCCGATTATCGACAAAGCCACTCAGATTTTTATGGTCCTTTTCTCGATCATCTCGCTTTACATCTTATTCAGAGGACACAACGCCCCCGGTGGTGGATTCGTGGCGGGACTTATTTATGGAATCGCGGTTGCATTCTATGCGTTGGTATTTGGTGAACAAAGAGCCTCCAGTTTTATACTAAAGTCTCCAACCCAGTGGATGAGTATTGGGCTTTTGTTATGCTTCTTCTCTGGAGTTCTTTCCACTCTACTACAGGGAACGCCTCCCCTTACAAGCTTATGGCTGTCCTTCCTACCGAGCGTTGGTACTCCATTGATCTTTGATATCGGTGTTTATCTTGTCATTATCGGTGTCGTGACTAGCACGGCTTACTCATTTAATGGAAGGAGGGAGCATTGATTATCAGTGCAGGCTCGCTTCTGATTGCGATTATTTTTGCGGCTGGTGTTTGGCTTTTATTTTCTCGACAGTGGCTACGCACCATTATGGGCATTTTAATGCTTAGCCATGCCATCAATCTTTTTATTTTAAGTAGTGGTCCGATGAAGGACCCATTACCTCAGGCTCTGATCCTGACTGCGATTGTTATTGGACTTGCCATTCAAACAGTCCTTTTGGTTTTGGCCTACTTTGCCAAACGCTATCAGAATATTAACGACATCAACAACCTCAAGGAGAAAGAATGATAGCAATCCCACTTGCCATTTGTTTCTTACTTGGAGTTTTGAGTTTCTGCTTACAGAAGACTCTTCCCTGGCAACGTGGTCTTGCCGTTGTGGGATCATTACTTGTCCTGGTGGCAAGCCTTTGGCAACTTGATACAGTCTATGCGCAAGGCGCACAAAGTTTGGCCTTCGGGAATTGGCAGCCTCCATTTGGAATTTCGTTTCATGTGGACCTCTTAAGCTCTGTCCTGATTGCCGTGTCATCACTCGTCTATTTCTGCGGTGCCGTTGCTTCGGTGACGGCAAAAATTATTAAAGCTGAACTTCGCGGGTACTATCCCCTATTTCATTTCCTCATGCTCGGAATACTAGGAGCTTTTTCGACGGGAGACCTTTTTAATCTGTATGTGTGGTTTGAGGTCTTACTACTATCATCATTCTTTTTAGTCACTGCTCACGGGAAACAACGGGCCTTTGCCGGTGGTTTTAAATATGCGCTGATCAATATTTTGGCGTCGCTCATATTTCTAACCGGTGTTTCTTTAATCTATAGCGGATCTGGCACACTCAATCTCCTGCAATTAAAAAGTCTTGCTGGAAGTTTGGAATCATCGGCTTTGTTCTTGGGTGTCAGTATCTTGACCATCGCCTTCCTAATAAAAGCTGCGATCTTTCCATTCTATTTTTGGCTACCAGCTTCATATCCCTTAACAACAACACCTGTTGTCGCCGTTTTCTCAGGTCTACTCACCAAAGTTGGAATCTATGGCCTCTTACGAATCCTGGCTCCTTTTAACGAGACGATGCCGCAGTCATTTATAATAGCTCTGCAAATCCTCGCATTGGCATCCATGATCTTTGGTGTATTTGGTGCGTTGTCTCAGGAAAACATGAAAGGGATCTTGGCTTATCATAGTGCTTCACAGTTGGGTTACATCCTTTTAGCCTTCACCTTAAATACCAAACTTGGAATCGCTGCTTGCGTGTTCTATATGGTTCACCACATGGTGGTTAAAACAAATCTTTTCTTAGTGGTCTCCGCGATCGAAACTCAGGAAGGCAGCACATTGATCGCCAAAGTTGGTGGGCTTTTACAAAAATCTCCAATGCTTGCTGTGATGTTTGCAATTCCTGCTCTGTCCTTAGCTGGCATCCCACCGTTAATGGGTTTCTGGGCAAAGGTATTTACAATCCAAGGCTTGTTTCAAAACGGAAAAACGATTGCGGTGTTGATTAGTTTAGCCGTGAGCCTCCTGACATTAATGTCGATGCTTAAAATATGGGTGGGAGTATTCTGGAAACCCGCACCGAGTGAAGTAAGCTCTCAACCGTTAGCCAGATCCAGAAAGTGGATATATCTGCCCCTGATTCTGCTGGCTGCTGTATCTATTTTTGTCGGAGCTTTCTCTCAACCAGGAATTGAGATCGCAAAACAACTCGCTGCTGACGTCATGAACGAGGACTCCATATGAAAACTATCGGCAAAATTAAAATCCTGATGGAAATAGCTGTGATCTTTGCCTACGAGTTTATGGTCGCAGTTATCCAGGTCGCGGCCTGGGTGTTTCGTCCAAACCGAGGCTTGCAACCCGCTATAGTTCGGATGCCAACGGAACTCTCGACGCCAACGTCTTTATGGATGTTTTCAATGATTATTTCGCTGACACCAGGGTCTCTCGTCGTGGATCTCTCCCATGATAATTCGGTTTTATATATTCACTTTTTTCATGCGCCAGATCCTGATCAATTGGTGGCCACTTTACGCCGCAGATTCGAGCATCGTCTCCACAAGATTTTCGACAAGGAGGGCCGATGATCTCTGTTTTATTTCTATTCCTTATTGTCGCCGTGGTTTGTGCTGCCATTAGATTCATAAGAGGTCCCAGCCAAACAGATCGTGTCGTCATGTTTGACCTACTAACTGCGATACTAATTGCAGCCGCCGTGCTGATCGCGATCTTTTTAAACGATATTCACGTCATGAGCCTAGCTATCGTCCTATCGATACTTTCTTTTGTGGGAACCTCAGTCTTAGCCTTTTACCTAGAGAAGAATCGGAGGAAGCAATGAGTATAACAGTCCAAGTATTCCTTTTAATGGGAACCTTGCTTATTCTGATTTCGGCATTAGGAGCTTTGAAGTTTCCAGATACTCTCACTCGCATGGCTGCGATCACAAAAGCGTCCACGATGGGTGCCTTGTGTTTTTGTATTGCTGGAGCTTTGCATTTTGGGGATTTGGAGATTGCGATCGGATTGCTCGCATCATCTATTATTCTGTGCTTTGGAATCCCCGTCAGCAGCCATTTAATCAGCCGCTGCCGGGTTCATGAAGACTCTCGCAAGTACCCGCTTCACCTCAAGAGAAATGATCACCTAGAGGATCTGCAGAAAAACTAGAAGCCAGAGACTTTACCAACTTTACCGCGACCACTTTCCTCTTCATCATCCAGAGGCAAGAAATCAGCGGAAGCTTGGGCACGGCTCTTAGATGGAGCCGGTTTTACTTGATAAATTTTCTTAGTTTCAGATTTTTGAGCCGTTGGAATTGCACTCGCCATTCTGTCACCAGAAATCAAATACGTAAGGTCTTCCATCATTTTTTGCATTTGCGTAGATTGTGCAGAAATCTCCTCAGCCGTTGATGCGATCTCTTCCGAAGAAGCCGCATTCGATTGAGAGCTTGAATCCAATTGATTCATCGCTTTAGAAATCTGTTGGATACCTGTTGATTGCTCGCTAGATCCCGTAGAGATCTCAGCAGCCAAATCAGATACTTTTTTAACTGACGTCACGATATCAGCCATCACAGCACCGGATTTATCCGCCACTTGAGTTCCGCGATCAATCTTATCAACTGAGTCTTTAATCAAACCGTTGATATCTTTTGCTGCCTCAGCAGATCTTTGAGCTAGGGTACGAACGGCTTCCGCAACAACGGCGAAACCTTTACCTTGTTCACCCGCACGAGCCGCCTCAACCGCTGCATTCAATGCCAAAAGATTTGTTTGGAAAGCGATATCGTCAATAACGTTGATGATCTCTTCGATCTTACGTGATGACTGAGCGATTTCAGACATTGAGTTTACTAGGATATGGATCTCATTAGAACCACGCTCTGCAGACTCACGAGAAACTGTTGATAGACTCGCAGCTTGTTTTGCATTGTCAGAATTCAAATTCACCATGGAAGTCATCTCTTCAAGACTTGCTACAGTTTCCTCTAAAGAAGCAGCGGCTTCCGTTGAAGATTGAGATAGAGATTGACCAGCCGCTGAAAGCTGTTCGATAGCGGCTGTCACTTGTGCACCCGCTTCGCTAATTTTATGAGAGATCTGACCAACAGAGCTTGCAAGTTTGTGAGCGATCCACATCAATACGATCATCAGCACTGCACATGAACCACCACCGATGATTCCTGTCCACATACGCGCATTTTCACGCTCTGCTTTTTGTTCAAGATTACTCTTAGCAGAAGCTGCCGCATAATAGTCAGTCACACCGTCAAAAGATTTACGAGCGATAGAACCAATTGTCTGCCACTCTCCACCCTTCATATATTTCATGACTCTTTCATTAGCTTCAGGCGTTGCTAATTTGAAGTCCTTGATGATTTCTTCGTTGATAGAGAAGTATCTGTCTTTCTTTTCCTTGAACGGAGCATAAAGCTCAGACTCACCAGGAGAGAAAGGTGCTGATTCATACTTAGCTAGAGCATCTTTAAAGTCTTTCAGATGTCCTTCAAGACCTTCGATATTTTTGTTACGGAACTCAGAGTCTTTCAAATCAACTCCCAAGACCATCCAAATTCTATATCCCATACTCATGCGGGCTTCCATCGCCTCGCTCAGAGCATCCATATTAGGAATCGTAACTTCGTACGCTGTATCCAGACGCTTACCTAGGTTGTCACTGATCGAAAAACCAACCCACGTCATGAAGCCAACGGCAACAACTGGCAAAACAGTTGTAAACAGCAAGCGGCCACGAATCCCTTTAAACCAAATCGAAATACTCATGAACTTTACTCCATTGGAAATAATGAATTTCTAACCATAGATGTATCGTTAGGAGCTCAACATTTCTTGAGTGAAATAAAGGATCATTCAAATTACTCACATCCCGGTGAATGCTTTTGAGACACATTCGCGCAAGCATCGGTGAGCTCTCGGCTTTTGTCTCTGAGTAAGAATTAGTTTACGTCTGGAATAGTGACTCAATTAGATCCACGGCACTTCCCGTCCAAAGCTCTCCGTCACCAGTCCCGGCCCACAAAGACAAACACTCTGCAGAGTTCTCTTTGGCGGAAGCTGCGCGAATATCGCGGGTGAATTTGTTCTGTGCTTGGAACGGCAGAATCGCAGTTGGATTTTGATCTAACTCTTTCATGAATGAGTTGATGATTCCTCGGGCGAGGCGTCCTGAAAACGCTCGAGTCAATTTTGTTTCGCGCTCAGCTCCAAGAGCCATGCGATACGGTTGTGATGTTCCAGCCTCTTGGCATGCCAAAAATGCCGTTCCGATTTGTACGGCATCAGCTCCTTGTGAGAGAATTGATTTCACATCTTGCGCCGTCATAATTCCACCAGCGGCAATCAACGGTATTTGAATTTTACTTCGTGATTGCTTAAGCAACTCCGAAATTCCCACATTGGGGTCTTCACGATCCGGATCGAAAACCCCACGATGTCCACCCGCTTCAACTCCTTGTAGAGTGATCGCATCAACACCTGAGTCTTGAAGAGTCTGAGCTTCATCAACGGTCGTAGCAGTTCCAATCAACAGAATGCCTTCCTTTTTGGCGGCTTTAACATAGTCAGCACTTAAAACACCAAAAACGAAACTAAACACTTCGGGTTTCAACTTTAAAACCGTCTCAAACTGCGCATCGAAGTCTTCTTCATAAGGAGGTGCAAGTTTCGGTGTTGGCAGAGAGAACTGTGTTCTAAACGTTTGAGTCGCCTGGATAGCTTTGGAAAGCTGCTCTTCCGAAACCACGGCTTCCCGTCCAGGGATAAAGAGATTGATCGCAATTGGTTTCTTGGTCCTAGCTCTGACCTTTTGAACGAACTCCTCAATCGCCTGAGGATTTGAATACGCAGCACCTATCGAACCCAAAGCACCAGCCTCACAAGATGTCACCACAAGCTCCGGAGAGCTTGGCCCACCCGCCATCGGCGCCACAATCAAAGGGTATTTAAGATTCAATCTCTTCATACCCCCATGCTGCTCCCGCCCCTCACGGAAAACAATCAAAAACCCCGACCTTTGCCTTACTTCATATTGGAATGGTGTTTTAAAAATAAAAAAGGGAGCCGCGGGGCTCCCTTTTTATTTTGAATCTATTTATCGAAACTCTTATTTAGAGCTCAATTTATTCAATTCATCGTAACCTGGCATAGTTGAAAGATCTGGAACAACTACGATCGCGATACGACGATTTGCTGCTTTACCTTCAGCTGTATCGTTAGCTTGGATCGGTTGAGTGTCACCGAAGCTTGCTGCACTAACGCGAGCTGGAAGCATACCTGCATCAACCATAGCGCGTGTTACGTTCAATGCACGAGCTGAAGCCAATTCCCAGTTAGATGGGAAAGCCGCTGTCGCGATTGGCAAGTTATCAGTGTGACCTTCTACTTGGTATACTTTACCTGGGATTGCTTTAAGCTGAGCCGTTACCTCTTTAATAGACTCAAGACCCGCAGCAGAAAGTTTTGCAGAGCCAGAACCGAACAATACGTCAGAACCCAAGCTCACAACCATTTTACCTTCGATGATTTTAACAGAAAGAGTACCTGCATCCGTCAATTTTTTGAAACGAGCTGTAAGATCTTCGAATTCTTTCAGACGTTTTCTTTCTTCAGCTTGGCGAGCTCTCATTTCAGCCATCGCTTGCTTCATTTCATCCAAAGATGTTTTCAACTGACCGCGGTCTTTAGTTACTACGATAAGTTTTTGCTCCAACTGTTGCTTTTCGCTAGTTAGTGCTTGTTTTTCGCCCGTCAATGCAGTCACGGCTGCTTTTTCTTGAACCAAAGCTTCGTCGCGTTGGTTGATTTCAGTCGTGTACTTACCTTTAGAAACACAACCTGAAACTAGAGCGATAGCGGAAAGACCTAAAATACATTTTTTCATTCTGAATTCTCCCGAGTTGTTGAACGGTCATTTTAAATCCCCTCACCTGAGACTCAACAAAAGGAAGAATTTTAAGCATTTAGTCCAGTGTTTCAACATGAGATTCCACCTGCCGGGGATTCGGCAGAGCTGATTTCCCGGCATTTCCCTCTGTCGGAGTCCCGGCAGCCCCTCTTCCCATAACCAATAGGCTTAATTTGGAGCCCAATTTAAATGGCACCGGCAGTGCAATAGTGATCTGGCATAGGAGGACATTATGAAAATGTTCAAAACAAAATCGATCCATTTCGCGATGATTGCCGCAACTCTTACTTCCGCAATCGCCCCTTCTTACGCAAAAGCTCAAGTGGACTATGCATCGCCCTATACTCGCGGTGACTACCGTGACCAAGAAAATCAGTCTTTGCAAATTCCAAACGGCATCCCAACTTGGATTGCTGAAAAATTGGCTTCGGGAATCGTGGGAGCCATGGGCGCACAGATCTTCAGTGAATTAGAAAAAGGTCTTGGCGTTACTGACAAACAAAGTGAAATTTTGAATCTTTTGAACCAAGTCATGGCTCGTCTTGATGAAATTCAAAACAGCCTGAGCCGTATCGAAACAGATATCAAAATTGCTCGCTACGAAACAGGTATCCGCCCTATCACAACTGACTGGGATAACTTTTCTTATCAATTGCGCGTGGTTCTGAGCCAAAACAAACAAGCCCTGGCCAATATGAAAGACGGCAAAGTCATCGATCCAGCGGCAGCGGCAAGAATTGCTGCCAACATCAAAGCTGCGGAAGACAAAATCCTGGATCTTGGTGAAAAACTGATCACTTCTATCCACGGTAACTTCACCCCAGGCTCTGACCTTGAACCATTGCAAAAAGTATTTGCGCAAATTCAACGCGATAAAATGCCAGTGATTGACTCCACATACTTCCAAATTGTGAACGACCAATTGGAAAAATACCGCTCTCTTCAAGTTGTGGCTTTGGCACTGATGGCAGACATCCAACAAACTCGTGGCAACAAAGAGATGGTCCAAACGTACAAAGACGAAGTGATCCCATCCATCAGAGCAGAGACACTTGTGTACCCAGAAAATAAATTCTTCACTTTGCCTAAAACAATGAAGTCTGTGATGGATGGTGACACAATCTACGACCGCACTTCCGAAGTGATCTGGTTGAACCAATTCATGACTTTCAACTCTGCAGTGCACCTTTACCACTACGGTGAACATAGAGCTGCTGGTTCCGCGATGCCTCCATCTAGAGAAATGGTGCAAGGTCTTTTGAATGCAAAAGGTTTGGCTTTAGGCTCATTCACTGAAAACGCGAAAAAATTGGGCATCAAGAACTCAAAACTTGGAGACGAAAAAATGGTTGTAGTATGGGCATGGCCAGACTGTGACCGCGGCGAAGAAGAAAGCAAATGCGACGCCTTCTACATGTGGTTCGGTAACGATCGTGACCCACGCCAATACATGTACGAAGACAACGACTACTACTTCAACCGAGTACGCCAAGACAAACAAATGCCTCTAACTAGCTTCAAAACACTGAGTGTAATTCCAGTGAGCGAGATCAACGAAAAAACGACTCCGTAAGATCCTCTCCCACCCAAACCAAAGCCGCTCTCTAAAAAGGGCGGCTTTTTTCGTTCTTCCCATGGCACCCTTGTTGCTTTACACTCCCGCAACTCGTTAGAGCTGATAACGACTAGATGGAACCCTCCATTTTGGCCAATTTATAGGATTGTCCAATATTTAGTCGCGGCATTAGGAAGGCTTCTGGTATGGCAAAATTCTCTGATTATGGGCTCTTAGATTCATTGGTGAAGACCTTAAGGTCGACCCAAATCTCAACGCCTACTGAAATTCAAAATAACGCCATCCCTACTCTAATGGGCGGTCAGTCCGTTGTGGGAGTTGCTGAAACTGGAAGCGGTAAAACCTTGGCGTATGCCCTGCCTCTTTTGCATAAGCTTAAATCCATGGAACAAGATGGCCACGAAGTTTATGAAAACTCCAGCCCTCGCGCAGTGGTGATGGTTCCTTCCCGTGAATTGGGCGAGCAGGTTTCCAAAGTATTTAAAACTTTGACCCATGATACTCGTTTGCGCGTGCGCCCCGCTTTGGGGGGGATGACGATGGAGCAAGCTCGCAGAAATACTTCGGGTCCTTTTGAAATTCTATTGGCGACGCCGGGTCGTCTGATGCAGATGTTGCAACTAAAATACATCGACCTTTCTGATGTGCGTTTTCTAGTTTTTGACGAAGCCGATCAGATGTTGGATCAAGGATTTATCTCTGACTCTAACAACATCTATTACGCTTGCCCAAGTCAGGTTCAATTGGCGCTGTTTTCAGCAACAATCTCCCCGTCAGTTCAAGAGTTGATTAACGGTATGTTCTCTAAAGCAGAACTATATCGTAGTGCTGGAGCTGGAAAAACAGTCAAAACTTTGGTGACACAGAATCGTATCATCAAAGACGGTAAACGCTGGCCTTTGCTGGATAAACTTCTAAAAGAACCCTCAGCAGGATCGACAATCCTTTTCACCAATACTCGCGAACAATGTGACAAGCTTGCCAAAGAGCTTGCCGACAACGGTTATGAAGCGGTGATCTATCGCGGTGAAATGGAAAAAGCTGAGCGTAAGACCAACCTCAGAAAATTTGCCACCGGTAAAGTTAAGTTCATGGTGGCGACAGACCTTGCCGGCCGTGGTCTTGATATTCCAAACGTGGACCGCGTGATCAACTATCACTTGCCGAAGGAAAAGGACAATTACCTTCACCGCGCCGGTCGTACAGCACGTGCAGGTCGTAAGGGTGTCGTCGTTAATTTCGTAACCGAAAGAGACGAGGCCTTTATCGCAGGCTTAGAAGGCAGAAAGCTTGAAAAAGACCGCGATAAGACAAAGTTTAACTCGTACGCAAAGCCTGCGACAAAAGCGAGTAAGACTGGCAAACCGATGAAAAAGGGCAAACCCACGATGAGCGCTAAACCAGCCGCTAAATCTGGTAAGCCAGCTCCCGCAGGAAAATCCGGCAAACCCACTAAGAAATTCGGAAAGAAATAGATAATTTTTCCGCTTCCCAGCACTCTGGCAAATTCCCCTTGCGAAAGAGCCCCTGTGCTGGCTAATTACAGGCCATGGAAATGCAGACTTTAAAACGCCCCGAACTACTACTCCCCGTTGGAACCAAAGATATGGCTTTGGCCGCCATTCATAATGGTGCCGACGCTATTTTTATGGGCGTTCCGGGCTTCAATGCCCGTGGCAGAAGTCATGATTTCCAAATCGAAGAAGTGAAAGACATCATCGATACATGCCATCTGCATGGCGTGAAAGTGAACCTCGCTTTCAACATCTTGATCTTCCAAAACGAGCTTCAAGGTGCTGTCGACGTTCTACAAAAAATCCTTCCTTTAAAACCAGATGCCTTCATCGTTCAAGATTTGGGCTTGATCCGTTTGATTCGTCAAATGGCTCCGGAACAACGTATTCACGGCTCCACACAAATGAGTGTGACGAATGCCGAAGCCATCACATGGCTTGATGATTTGGGCATTCAGCGCTTCGTTTTGGCGCGCGAAAATTCTTTGAAAGAGATCCAATCGATCAAGCAAAACACGACGAAGGAAATCGAAGTGTTCGTGCATGGCGCCTTGTGTGTCAGTTACTCAGGCCAATGCTTTACCTCTGAAGGTATCGGTGGACGCTCTGCCAATCGTGGTCAGTGTGCACAAAGCTGCCGCTTTACTTATGAAATGCATGTCGATGGCGAGAAACGTGATTTGGGTGGCAAGTCCTTCCTGGTTTCTCCTCAAGATCTTTGCGGTATCAACGAAGTTCCAAGCTTGCTAGAAGCTGGCGTTGATTGTTTCAAAGTTGAGGGTCGTCTTAAAACTCCAGAGTACGTAGCCACTGCGGCACGTAGCTTTGACGAAGCCATCACCTCTGCTCAATCGAACAAAGGTTTGGAGCATCCTATCCTTTTGAAAAAACAAATGGCAACCGCATTCTCTCGCGGTTTCTATAGCGGCTGGTTCCATGGTGTGAATCACCAAGAACTTGTTGAAGGTACATTCAGTGCTCACCGTGGTTTTGAGTTCGGTAAAATCACGAAAGTAAATAGCACGTCCATGGAAGTTGAGATTTCAGAAGACAAAGCTCAACAAGGCTTGAAAGCTGACTTCATTCAAGCCGGTGACGGTATCCTATGGGTGTATAAAGACCGCAATGGTGGAGACGCTGAAAAAGGCGGATTCGTTTTTGCGGTGAAGACTCTCTCCCCTCGCAGATTTGCTCTTGAGTTCTCAAGAGACATCGCGATGGAAGGTTTCTATAATGGCGCTCGTGTATTCTATAATCACGATAAAGACCTTAAAAAAGACGTCGCGTTGAGTGTTGAAGACAAGCAACGTAAAAAACGTCTGCCAGTCACTGTACGTGCTGAAGCTTCATTGGGTAAACCTTTGAAAGTTCAATACTCAGATGGCAAGTACACAGTTGTTGCCTTGTCAGAAAATATCTGTGAGCCCGCAAAAAACAAGGGCCTAAACTCTTTGGATCTACGCGAAGAGCTTTTCGCTCTGATGGGTAGCCCATTCCGCGGTGAAGGCTTTGAATCAGAACTTGATTCATCGACTCCTCTGTTCTTGCCGAACAAGCAAGTGAAAGAACTTCGCCAAAAACTGGTGAAAGAGCTTACCGATCTTCGCATCCAAAATGGTGATGCTCCGAATGTAACACCTCAAGCTCAAGTGATGGAATGGATTGGCAGCAAGAAAATCACGGACCGCAAGACTCCGGGATTGAAGCTTAATCTTCTTTTACGTGACAAGGGTCAGGCTGAAGACGTTGCCAATGCGGTTAAGAATGGTCAGATTCAAGTAGCCGATATTAATTTGGCGATCTTGGATTTCGAATTCGGTTTGGATTTTGAACCAAGCTTGAATGTTCTTAAAGAAGCAGGCCTTAAAGTCGGTATCGCGACTACTCGTATCTTAAAGCCAAACGAGCATCGTAACGTCAGACACTTGGCGAATTTGAAACCAGATGCGATCTTGGCCAGAAACTTGGGTGCCGTTCAATATTTGCAAGCCAATAACTACCAAGGCGAAATCCTGGGTGACTTTAGCTTGAACGTTGCCAATCATTTGACAGCGCAATACTTGCTCGACAAAGGCCTTCACAGCGTTTGCTTGGGTTATGACTTAAATAATGTACAAGTCAGCGAGTTGATTCAAGCTGGCGACGCTCAACGCTTTGAGGTGACGGCTTATCAATACATGCCAAGCTTCCATATGGAGCATTGTGTGTTTGCAGCCTTCCTGAGCAAAGGTTCAAGCTTTAAAGACTGCGGTAGACCTTGTGAAAAGCACGACGTTAAATTGAAAGACCAATTCGGTAACTGGCATCAGATTAAACCTGACCAAGAATGCCGTAATACGATGTACAACGGAACTTCTCAGTCTGCTGCACGCTATGTGAAAGAATGGGAAAGCCAAGGACTTGGATATATTCGTTACGAGGCTCTTAAAGAGCGTGGCAGCGAGTTGATCAATAAAATCCAAGCTCACATCGACTTTATCAGCGGCAAGAAAGAACTTACGGCCTTGATCAAGGATCTTGGTAACGTTGAAAGCTATGGCTTGTCTGAAAGTCACTTCCAACGTGAAAGAGAATACCAAAGCAGAAAAAAATAAGGCTGTCTTAGACAGCCTTTTCTTTATTCTTTGTATTTAGATCTTAGATATTTCTCGTACTCTCTCAAAGTCGCATTCATCATGCCCTTTAAGAGTTCGTCAAAAGCAGGGTCTTGCCCCTGCTCCCCCGTCAAATTCACAAAATCCTTCAGGATCTGTTCTTTACGGGAGGCATTAAAGAAGGGTTGGCCTTCGGCCTGCTTGATCGCCCAGATCTTCATCGTCAAATCACGGCGGCGCTTAAAGAGCGCATGCATTTCTTTATGAATTTGGTCGATGTCTTGGCGAAGTGTCGCGATAGTTTCCATGGTCAGCCTCTTAAATCTAAAATTAGTCCAAACGGAACAAGGCGAACTTCAAATAACGAAGCTCTTCCATCGCCAAAGGATATGGGTGATCTACGGGCTGCCCACCGATATAAACCAATGTCGCCTTTTTACGAGCGCGAGAGAACGCCTCCTGGCAGATCTCCATGAACTCTTTGGTAGAGATATGGCTTGAGCAAGAGCTAGCCGCAAAAAGCCCCTCTGGGTTCACTAGCTTAATGGAGTTAGAGAAAACCTTCGTATAAGCCGCCTTAGCCTGCTCCACTGATTTCTCATTCGGGGCAAAGCTTGGAGGGTCTGTGATTACGATATCGTATTTTTTCTTTTCGGTGTTCAGTTGCTCTAGGTAAGCGAAGGCGTCTGTGGCTACGTCATGATGAACAGTCTCAAGATTATTGATCTCGAAATTGCGAGCTACGGCTTGAATCGCCACCTTTGCGATATCCACGGATGTCACTTCTTTAGCGCCACCTTTTGCGGCAAAGATCGAGAATCCCCCTGTGTAGCTAAAAAGGTTCAAGACAGTTTTGTCTTTGGCAAAGTTTTGGATCATTTTGCGGTTATCACGTTGATCCAAGAAGAAACCAGTTTTAGCAGCATCACGGATGTTAGAGGCGAATAGAACGCCATTTTCTAGGAACTGAGTCTCAGGTGCCAAAGTTCCAACGATATTCGTGCCCTTTTCCTCAGCATCATTACGACGCTTCAAATACACGCACTTGATCTGCGGGAATGCCTCTTGGATTTTTGCCGCAATAACGGGAGCATTCCAAGTCTTTTCCATAATCGCGTGGTCATGCTTAATAACCGCGGTGTCGTTGTAGATATCAACGATAAGCCCTGGGAGTCCATCCCCTTCCCCATTGATCAAACGGAAGGAGTTCGTTACTGCCAAATCGAAGGTTCTGCGAATTTCTACGGCCTTGCGGAACTGACTTTCAAAGTACAGTTCCAGAGTGCGCTTCATGTTATTGCGTCTGAAAATAGGCTCGTCAGCCAAAACCAAAACACGGAAGCGAAGTTGCGTATCAGCCTGCCAGATCCCTAGAGCCAGGGTCTCGCCCTTGAAGTTCAAAAGATGAATACCTGATTTAAAGTTTTTGCTGTCATCAAAGCAATTGGCAAAGATCCAGCGGTGGCCCTGCTTTAAGTGCTTGGTAACGTCGCGCTTAAGCTCAATAGTTTTAATCTCATCGTGAAATGTGACGGCAGCATCGCTCATTGAGGGTCTCCAAAAGAAGGTCCCTTTTTAAGCTAAATCCCGTCTGCTCACAAGGGGTTATGCCCTGGGTACAACAGCGTTGGTAAATTTACAGGACGGCTCTCTTAAAACCTCATTATTTGACTCGCAGATCATTCTAAACGACTCTCCTGCCATCCCCTATTTTGTCCTTTTTGGAGAGTTCCCCCCATGGCTCAAAAATCCTCGCGATCCACCTCAAAACCGGCTCTCTTGAATGAGAAGTTTTGGAGTACTTTTGCGAAAAGCCACTGGGAGAAAAAACCGCTTCTGGTAAGAAACGTAAAATCTGATTTACTGCAAATGAGTGCCGATGAGATCTTTGATCTGTTGGTTCTTTACGCAGACCGCTGCCGTGACCTCAATGATCCAGAAGGCTTTAAGTTTTTTATCGACGGCGCAAAAGCTGATCAAGAAGAAGTGCTGCAAGTTCTTCCTGAACGCGACGACAAATCCCTGCTCGGTTACCACGAACGTATGGAGTCTGAGTTTTCAGATTACTGCTTAGTTTGTGATGAGCTTTTGCAAGTGAACCTAAAAAAACAGCAGTACTTAACAGAATTCACTGATGCTCTTTACCGCCACGTGGGTTTCCCAAATCGCTTCTCTGAAATGGGACTGTACTTGGGCAATTACAAAAAAACTCCCTTCGGTGTTCACGTCGACTCCTGCGGAGTTTTTAGCTTCCCTGTGGCGGGAGTAAAAAAGTTCCGTCTGTGGCCTGCTGCTTATGGTGACAAGCATCCAGAACTAGATCGCACGTTCAGCTATGAAAAACACAAAAAGCACTCCCAACTTTTAGAAGTCGGTCCTGGCGACATGACTTACTGGCCTTCTTCGGAGTGGCATATTGCTGAGTCAGATGGCTCCTTCAGTGCGACTTGGAGCTTAGGCGTGTGGGTGGATCAGCCTCACAAAGATGTTTTCTCGGAAACTCTCAAAGCATTGATCGATACAAAGATGGGCTCAGTGGGAGAAAAAGTCACAACGAGCTTTAAAACTTTGCATAGTCAAAATGGCGAAGTCAGTGAACTACCTAAAGAGTATCGTGACTCGATAGAACTTCTAAAAAATCTCTCCCCTTCTGAATTGGAAGAGGCTTTCTTGCAATCTTGGACAAAGCACATCTCGCTTCAAGGATTCAAGACAATGCCTCACACCGAAGTCAAGATTGCCCCTAAATCTAAAATTCAACTGCGCAATGATCATTCAATGATCTTATGGCAGCAAAGTCTGACGAATAAAAAAATGTATGCGTTCAGCTTCGGTGGAGTACAGATCCAAAGTACTTCCGCTGGCCTCTTAAAACTCATCAAAGCTTTGAATACTGGTAAAGCTCTCGTTCCCGGTGATTTTTTAAAAGGCGCAACTCTTAAAAACGATATTCAATCCCTGCAGGCCCTAGCAAATGCTGGCGCTATCCAGAAAGTATAAAGGTTCCCCCATGGCAGAAATCAATCCACTCGCAAAACGCCTTATCGTCCTAGTAAAACAGCACAAAAAACCATCTAGCCCTAAAAGCACTGCGGTCCTAGTTAAGGTTTTAGAAAGCCAATTGCTAAATCCTGGCGACCACTCTGTTGCAGAGTTCAAGACGGCATTGGAATCAGCTTTAAACAGCGACATCGTTCTTTCAGAAGTTGTGCGCCAACAACATTCCGAAGACGAACTGCGCGGCTGCTTTGCGAACTTGCTTGAAGCTTTGAAACAAGATTAATCGAGGAAGAACTTTACTTCGATGTAAGCAGATAGTCCGTCATGAAATTTAAAGTCTGACGGATGATCTTCGCTGGTGATGCTGTAGTTCAAATAGTCCTGGTACCCGACCGATACTGAAAATGACATCTGAGTATTCTCGTACTTAGGCGCGACAATTTCAGTGCCCAGCAAGAGAAGGCTATACTCAGTGTCTACGCTCACGAAGTTATCATGTTCATTTCCGATCGCACTTTCATAAGTCACAGCATCTGAGATCCACTGACCACTTACAAAAACTCTCCAATTATGACTAGCATTGAAAGAACCCGTCAGTCCCGCGCCGTAAGGATGTCCAAAAATCCCCGAAAATCCGCCCAGACTAAATTGTAAACTGTCGCCACGATAGAAGTCATATTGAACATGCCCCGTTGGAAATAGAGGAAATGGCAACAGTATCGGGCCTACCTGAACCCCCAACATCAACCGATCAAAAAAATAGCTCCCGTATTGAATACCATAGGTCCCACTTCTCTCTGCCGAACTCATTTCATTGGCGCTGCCCTTGAACTCCGGCGCCGGCCCCTTCTCATATCGGATTCCCCAATAGCTCTTACGCACTAGCGAAGAGCTCATCATCAATGAAGGCTGGTTGGTACTTCCATCACCAGGCCCGTTTCCCCAGGCCACCGACATGGAAGTCAGAATTAGGACAAGAGCAAAATATCTCATCCTTCAATTCAAACACAGACTACCAAATAAACAAGCTACAGTTTTTTGATTAACTATCGTACAGCATAAATACTGATAACTTCTGGTATTTCAATAGGCGGTGATACTAAAATAGGACACTCTTTAAGAATTCCATTTTGAGAAGGACCCAGAAATGGCGAAGTTCAAAAAATCATCAAAAGTACAATGGCAGTGGTTGGGGCGCCCCGTTCTTGGGACTGTTGAAGAAGTCTTTAAGGAAAGCGTCACTAAAACCATCAAAGGCAAAAAGATCACTCGTCATGGATCTGAAGAAAAGCCCGCGTACCTGGTTAAATCGGAAGCTGGCAATCTTGCTTTGAAGCTTGAGACTGAACTTTCAGCGAGTAAAACGAAGGCTTCGGCGACGAAACAGCCTAAGATGTTTCAGTAAGTTTTCAACATCACTGCAAGCCAATTGAAATACGAAACTTCTTTTGTCAGTATAGTCCAAATGAATTCCTGACAATTCAATTGATTTACTTTTAATTTACTAACGGAATAAAAATTTGCCCTCTCCGTACGAAGTCTTTATCTTGCTTCTCAAGCATTCATAAAGGTCCGTCATGAAAAACTCGATCATCCGAATTGTTGTTGCTCTATTAGTTGCCACTGCCCTTTCCTATTTCAGTGGCAAAGCCAAGAATCCTAATTCTCAAGAAGCCGTACGCACTCCAAATAAAGTTATTAGCTAGCTATGGAATATGCTTGGGTTCTTGGGACCAAATTCTTGTTGGTCTTTTCATCACTGTTTGTCATCGTTGATCCCTTTGCTATCATTCCGACGTTCTTGGCTTTAACTAAGAATACTCCAAAACAGAATTTGGAGAAGATCATCCGCACAGCCTGCATGACTGGTGCAGAAATTTTGATCTTCTTCCAACTGTTCGGAAACGCCGTTTTCCATTTATTAGGAATTAAACTAGATGCGTTTAAAGTCGCCGGCGGTGTTTTACTATTTTTAACGGCACTCGACATGATCAAAGCCAAAGAACTTGATCAGACCTATTCCAGTGAAGTCAGCGAGGCCGAAGATAAACGCGATATCAGCATCGTGCCTTTAGCGATTCCCCTGCTCGCGGGACCGGGCTCGATCACGTCAGTGATCGTTTTCTCAAATGACCCGCAAGGGACCTTTGTTGAAAACACGGCGATTTCGATCACGTCGATCATTTTGGTATTTGTGCTTTCCTATATTGTCTTGAAATACTCGCTATGGATTAAGACGTTCCTAGGAAAGTCAGGAATCTCCGTCATGCAAAGGATCATGGGTATTTTGCTCGCAGCAATTTCCCTGCAAATGATCGTCGAAGGATTGGTAGCCCTCTTCAAAAGCGCGATGGGCACCTAGCGGCGCCCATCTTTAAGACTAAGCGGCCGAAATTGACTTAGCTCTAGAATTTAAGGCCACTTTCTCGATTTCTGAGACAAAGCTGATCGCTTCGTTGTAGTCCTTCTCATTAGCATGTAAGTGCACCTGAATTTTTATCTGACTCGAACAGAACAATACTTCAGCTCGTTTGGTAAAATGCCAGACGGCGACTACTATACCTCCAAAAATCAACGTACCAACAAAAGCGCCAAACTTACCGGAGCTATTACCCAACAGCATGAGAAACGATAGCGCACAGATCGCCACCCCAAGATACATCAGCCACGGGTACGATACTTTTCCAATCGTAGCGCCTTGAAACTGACTCACTGGAAATCCTCTATATTCGGCATCTCCACCAGCTTCGACGCTGTACCAAACTCTTTTATTCGTCAAAGTGCAGTTATCCCATTTTTTAATGATTTCTTCACCCTCGAAAATCAACTTATTCATTTTCCACTCCCTCGCTCTTTAGAAAATAATCTTTCCGCCAACCGTTGCACCAGTAAGAGTTCCGTATCCGTAATCAAGTGTGTCGGATCCATCTGAATATTTAGCTCTCATACCAATAGTCTTAACCAGCACTTCGACAACAGCATTTTCGGAAATTAAAAAACCCATTCCCAATTGAAGTCCAAGCCCACCTTGAATTTCCATATACAAAGGTATATCTGAGTAATATGGAGCTGTGAGATTTGCGCCAAATGGTAAATACACTTTCTCCCAGCGATAAAGAGCATTAAACTCGGCCCCTACGAATCCAATCTTAGGCTTAATTCCCGTCGCATTTCCGTAGGCGGTTCCATTGGCACCTTTGACAGTAACAGATTTTATCTCGCGAGAAGACTCAATAAATCCCCCAGCAGAAAAGCCCCATGAGTTAGGATTCATTATAAGTACATTGAACCCACCCCCCAATGCGCCACCTGAATCGAATGAGATCTCACCCTTTCCAGTGCCGCTAGTTCCAGAATAGGTCGCACCATCAAAAAGGAACTCTTTCGCAGATGAGTAATAAGCATTTAATGACCAGCTTCCATATTTTTGACGACTTTCACCAGCGGTATCATTAAAGGCCGCTGCTTCGACTGCAGCGGTAGAGCTGCCATTCACCTGCTGGCCTGGAACAGAGACTAAGGAAGGCTCAACGGGAGTTTTAGTTGTCAGTCTTTCAGGCTTATCACAGCTAGTGGAGTCCAACGTCAGTAGAGATGCATTCGTTTCTTTTAGAATCAATGAACACTGATCTCCGTCAGGAAACGTAGCTAAAAATATTTTCCCATTTGGATATGGCGTGGTGATGTTGGTTTCGATGACGACCAATTTGTGGCTTCTAATAATCTGCTTGATACCAAATTGTGGCACAATCGTCGGAGTTGTATTTTCAGGAATGCTTGTAGTCGCATTAGGAGTGCTAACGGATTGAGCCCGAACATGAACCACAAACAATAGCCCCATACACAGTACTAACTTATTACACATCAACTATCCCCTATTTAGTTAGATGTGCAAATAGTATATGTCGTGTGTTTATAAACAAAGTTAATTTACTTTGTTCAGGACTTTGTGAGAGCCAAGTCCCACTCCCAGAGAAAGGGAACAGGACCTTCGCAAGCCGTAAGCTAGTGCTTGCGGCCCTCTAGGTATTTTTCGAGTTTATCGAAGGATTCGTTCCAGCCTTGGATGCAGTCCTTCTGAAGCTCGTTTGGGATGCCTTGCTGTGAAAGATGAAAGCTGCTGGAGTTTGCACCGCTCGATTGGAATTCAATTGTAATGAACGCCATCTCTGGCCACTCGCCTGGCATTTTTGCTTCTTGTGGAGAAATAGCCGTGCCCTTCTCATCTGCGAACTGATCGGTCATAACGATGCGTTCGTTTTGCACGATCTCTTCAAAGCGTCCTGTCATTCCTCCACCGCCGTTTTCGTAGCCCTTCATATTGATGAAATAGCGGCCTCCTTCGACGAACTCATAGACAACATTATCCGCGTACATCCCATTGGGCCACCACCACTTTTTGATGATTTCACCATCAGCGAATGCTTCGAAAAGTTTTTCGACTGGGGCATTAAACTTGCGATCAATTTCTAACAGCTTTGAGTTCGGTGTTGAGTTCTTATGAGTCGCCGCCGGATTCTTTTTGGTTTGAGATGTTTGCATAGAAACTCCTTAAAATGATCATGTCGATTGCTTGTATATTATGACATAAAACTATCACGCCCACCCCGAGTCTTTTGGCAACTATGCTATCTGACGCCTTTTGATTCGAAATATCCAAAATAGTATCATAAATTGATTCCTTTATTCTGATGATTGAGAGAAAAGGCCATAATAACGATACTTCTTTATGTAAGGCATACAGCTCATACAACAAACCATAAGGAAGTTAACAATGAAAAAAACAATGATCGCACTAACACTCATCGTAGGTACTCTTTTAAATATTCAAGCCCAAGCAGCTATGCGCCCGCAAGTCAGCTGTGAAATGAACTGGGACATCAGCGGTAAGAATGATGGCAGTTACATTATCACGGGCCATGGTAGCTCGAATCCCTACATCCAGTCTAATTCAACAGCTTATGTTCTAGCCGATGATGGCCGCGGGAATCCAAACTGGGGTCAAGTTTCTGTCGAAGACAACGGTGGCGAAAATGTAAAAGTAAAATTTGAAGTGATTATGTTCGGTCAAGAAGTGAACATCGACCATGAACAAGACATCGTGCTACAAGATCCTGCGGGCACAATCAAATGTCACGTTTACAGAATCAAAGACTTACGGAATGCTTACGACAATCTTTCAAAAGTGTCAGAGCCGGAGCCTTACAAACTGCAAAAGTCTTCTAAAAACCTAAATCACTGGATGTTCGGCTCCTCGACATTCCCTTACGCGAATGTGATCACAGAGACCAAAGAAATCAGAGCAGACAGTGGGTTCGGCGTAACAGAACAAGATGCTATTCTAAATACGAACTTCGCAACTTTCGTGGGCTATGAAGTTATCAGCAATTGGCACGATGGCAGCAATGGGAACTGGTCTACAGATGAAAAATGCATGGGTAACACAAGATGCATTATCGAGCTTCGTAGCAAACAATTCCGCGGCATGAACTTCACCGTCAAAATGTACTGGATTCCAAACTGGGATTTCGCACAAGACTGGCACTTCAACACAATTTCTTACCCTTAGTAGCTTTATTTCTTGCCGGATTTCTTAGCTTTAGAAAAAAGAGATAGATACCGTCCGTAGCCCTTAGCTTCCATTTCTTCGACAGGAATGAACTTAAGGGCTGCGGAATTTATACAGAAACGTTTTCCACCCTTATCTTTCGGACCATCATCAAACACATGCCCCAAATGAGAATCAGCTTTCTTAGAGCGCAACTCCGTTCTTTCTACCATCATCTCGTGATCAGGCTTAGTAGTTATCGCACTGTCATCAATAGGCTTGGTAAAACTTGGCCATCCAGTCCCTGAGTCATACTTATCAGTCGAGCTAAATAAAGGTTCCCCGCTCACAACATCGACATATATTCCCTCGCGCTTATTATTCCAATAAGCATTGTCGAAGGGCTTCTCGGTGGCTGCTTGTTGCGTGCATTGGTACTGCATGGGAGTGAGTGTTTTCTTTAACTCAGCATCGCTGGGTTTGACGTACTCTTTCTCTTTAGCGGAAAGAGTCGCGCTCAATAACAAGGAAATAAGAACGGTCCAAACCAACCGTGACATAAGGCACCTCATACCGTTTATCTTAGACTCCTTACAGGCGATTCCAACACAAAGATTTGAGATTTTTGCCATTCTGAAACAAAAAAACCGAAGCTTTTGGCTTCGGTTTTCTAATTTAGGTCAATTAGCTGATGTCTACTTACACATAGCTCTGTAGATCACGGTTTTATTAAAGATCAATGCCTCTGTGTCGCACGTCTTACCAGATACATTACAATCAGCTTCAGTCACAAGTTGACCGCCAGCTCCTTCACGCACCACTTTATTATCAGCACACCAGCTAAGCTCCTGATAAGAATCCGCGCGAGTATAAACTCCGCTGTCACGGTCATAAAAACCTGCTGCCATAGCTGCCGAACTTGAAACCAACATAAGGGAACAAATCAATAATTTCATAAATACTCCTACGCATTCGCCTATATGCGATTTCAATGCCATTTTAATAAGCCACCTATGGGACCTGACCTTCAAGAACGTCTACTCTCTAGACAATCTTGCTCCTTTTTGGGAATAGCCAAGCCGCTTTGCCATTACAAATCCAGCACTTGCCACCCCAAAAAACTCATGTAACTAAACCAAAGAAAGCTGTCCTCCAATTTAAGAAGTGACCTAAGAAGTGATTCTTAGACACCAATCTCATGCCCTCACCCATTTCGACGTCACATTTGAGATTTCGTCCCAGTTAAGGACGGTATCAAAACTCAACGAATCTTGAAGGACCTTCACCTAGTATTCATCTTTAAAGAAGACCATGATGTGAATGCAGATAACCAAAAACAAACAGAACAAACTGTTGAAAAAAGGGAGATCCACATGAACAAGAAGTTATTGGCCGTTGCCGCACTTTCAGGATTAATGGTTGGCGCATCCGCTTCAAAAGCTCTGGCAGAAGACACTGCAACAGAACCCGCTAAGGCCGAGAAAAATAAGTGTAAAGGCCACGAGAAAGATAAATGCAAAGCTGCTGCTGACAAGCATAAGTGCAAAGGCGCTGCTAAAGCAGATGCCAAAAACAAATGCAAAGGCCATGAAAAAGACAAAAAATCTGCCGATGCTTGCAGCGGTAAAGACGGCTGTAACGGTAAATAGTTAATGAATTCAAAAACACTGTTTCCTAATTTGGGTTTTGGGCTTGGTCTCCGTCAGCCACATATCGATGAGATACTGGCGGGGGCCGCTCAGCACGCAAAATGGTTCGAAATCATCAGTGAGAACTATTTAGGACAGGTCACGGGGGGCTTTAGCCCCTCGTTCAAAACTCTGGAAAAAATCAGAGCAAATTATCCCGTGGTCATGCACGGAGTTTCCATGAATATTGGCAGTCAAGATGACATCAATTTCGACTATTTAAAAAAACTCAAAGAACTAAGATCAGCCATAGAAGCGAAATGGATTTCCGATCATCTATGCTGGACGGGTTTGAATAATAAAAACATTCATGACCTCTTACCTCTGCCCTACACTCAGGAAGCCATCAATCATTGCGCAGAACGACTGCTACGCATCCAAGATTATCTGGGAGAGGCGATCCTTATCGAAAACGTTTCCTCCTATGTGCACTTTCCAGAAGCCGAAATGGATGAGGCGGATTTTCTAAAAGAAGTCTGCCAAAAATCGGGATGCTTTCTACTTTGCGATTTGAATAATATTTTTGTTACCAGCTTTAATCACAAACTCGACTCTTATAAATATCTGCAGAAAATTCCTTGGGATCGCGTGGTGCAAATTCATCTCGCCGGCCCCCGTGATAAAGGCGACTACATGATTGATACCCATGATGAGCCCGTACGCCCCGAAGTTTGGGATCTATTACGCTGGGTTCGCGACCATGGTGTTCAAGCAAGCATTATGATCGAGTGGGATGACAACATTCCTCCACTTTCCGTAGTTGAGGAAGAATTGCTAAAAGCAAAAAACATTTTCATAGGTAAAAAAATGGAGGCTCGTCATGGCCTCTAACTTGTCCCTAAAGGCTCGCCAAGAGTCTTTCCAAAAAATGATTACGCAGGACAGCCCCGAAAACCTTCGGGAAAGCATATATTCCTATGCCTATCGAATTCGTTTTGAAGAATCACTGAAGGAAGACTTCCCCGTAGCGATCAGCTTAGATACCGACTTCTCAAAACGTTTTGAGATTTTCTGCAGGAGCTACGGTTCGCAAAGCTGGTCAATGAATCATCTCGCACAAAGATGGGCCGATTTTTTAAAAAATCAGAAGCAAGAAAACCTTGAACCTTGGTTGCGTGACCTCTACAAATTGGAAGCTTTAAACTTTCAGTCTTACTTCTTAAACCAAAACTCCCCTCTCTATATCGGACGAATTGATTTAGGCGAAGAGATCTCACTCATTCAGAGCCGTCCCTTTTTAGTTTTAGAATCGGAGTGGGATGTCGAGAGCATCTGGAGAACTGAAACACCACCCAAAACCACTCGTAAATCATTGATTCTTTTTTATAATGACGAAGATGGAAACACATTCGTCACACTCGATCCAGCCTCGACAGAAATCATCAGCCATATTTTTAAAGAAAAATCCTGGGAAAACCTTCCCAAGCACCTACAATTCGAGGAAACCGTCCGCACGGCCTTTAGCTATCTTTCTCCTCTGTTCCAAATTAGCTAATAGCGATGCGGTAAGGTATTTCTGACTATTGACATCCTTTTTAAAGTCTCTCAGCATAAAGTGATTAAGACTAAAAAGGAGCCTCCATGAAAAATCTTGGTTATTTTACTATCATCGCAGCTATCGCAACTTTTGGATTTGGATGCGCTCATCATCGCGATGTTAGACCCGCTGCTGATGGAATTCACAAAGTTCTTTTAAGCGTGGAAGATAAAGACGAAGGCTACAGAAATGCGATGTCACAAGCCGAAGACTACTGTGAGCAATATAAAAAAAGACCAGTGATCGTCAACGAAGGTTCGAAATACCAAGGCAATGTTGACGAAAGCACTTACCAAACCGGTAAGACAGCATCTAAAGTTGCGCAAGCCGCTGGCGGCGCTATTTGGGCCATGGGTGGTCAAACTGAATCAACTGTCGGTGGTATCGCTGGATTGGGTGGATCAGTTGCCCGTGGAGCATTGGGTAATGGCTACCGCTACGAACTGAACTTCCGTTGCCAATAAGAACTCTGCTCAGAATTACCTAGACACCAGAGGTGGTGAAAGCCGCCTCTAGGGCCAGTTTCCCGCCGTTCCTCCTCTGATAAAAGGCGAGTCCTTCGCTGGATCTTCAACAATTTTATTATAAAGCTGCAAAGTTATTTACACTGTATCCTGACAAGGAGAACAGATGCCTTCTTTTTTTCAAGCCACTGCGAGTATCGGTCTTTTGCTTACCCTCACTGCCTGTGGCAGCATACCGACGAAAAAAACAGCTAAGAATTCAGAAACTAAAAACCTGACTGTTCCCGCCCTTCCAACCGATCCCGTGAATGTTCGCGCGGAAGCGGATTACCAATTTATTTTAAGCGAAGTTGCAAGCCGCGAAGGAAAGACCGCTCAGGCGATTCAACACCTTGAGAAAGTGGCGACTCTTGATCCTAAATCTCCGGTCGTTCATTTACGACTGGCGGCTGAGTATTTGAAATCAGACAAAATGAAGCTGGCTCTGCAACACGGAGAAATTGCCGTTAAGAATGATCCTAAAAGCATTGAAGCACGCTTTGTCCTAGCACGACTTTACTCTGCCGAGCGCATGCATGACCAAGCAATCTCTCAATACAATGCAGTTCTAGGGATTGATCCCAAGAACAGTGAAGCTCCATTTTACATCGCGGCTTTGTACGCCGATAAAAAAGACTTTGCCAAAGCAGAACAGCACTTCAATTCCTTGATTAAGAATCCAAAAAATCAACATCCTGAAGAGGCCACTTACTACCTCGGCTTGATGTACCTAGATCAAAAGAGCGCAAAATCTGAAGCCTCTGCTGAGAACGCATTTAAAAAAGCTCTTAAGATTAAGCCAAACTATGAAGAGGCCATGAGCTCTTTGGTTAATCTCTATTTGAAGCAAAGAAATCGCGATAAGGCCCTGGCTTCAGCCCTTGCTTATCAAAAACAACATGGCGTGAGTGACAGAATCTCTGGCACGATCACTCAAATTTATATTGATGATGGCAATATCGAAAAAGCCTATGAGCAGCTTGCCTACATTGCGGGTAACTCAGAACCTTCTATGCAAGTCCAAATGAAGATGGCACTTATCTTGATTAAGCAGCAACGTCTTAATCAGGCAGAGTCGACTCTTAAAGACATGGTGGCAAGCTATCCAACGGCAGATGCTCCCCGTTTTTATCTGGCCGCTGTTCAAGAAGAGCTTGGAAATCATGACGATGCCATCCGTAACTACATGATGATTCCAGCTACAAGCGAACACTTTAGCGAATCCATCATTCACGCCGCTTACTTGTTAAAAGGAATGGGAAAGATCAACCAAGCGTTGAACGTCGCTCAAAGTGGAATCAGCACAAAGGCTCAGCCGCAAATCTACACGATGTATGCGTCCCTGCTTGACGCAAAGGCAGACTACTTGGGTGCGGTTCGCATCCTTGAACAAGGTCTTTCCAAATACTCTAAAAATGTATCTTTGCTTTTCCAACACGCCTTGGTTTTAGATCGCCTGGGTAAAAAATCTGACATGATCGAGCAAATGAAAAAGGTTTTATCGATCGATCCAGATCACGTGCAAAGCATGAGCTATTTGGCATTTTCTTTGGCGGAGTTAAACCAACAACTTCCAGAAGCAGAAAAACTTGCCCGTCGCGCCTTGGAACTTGATCCCAAAGACGGCTACGTCATGGACACCCTGGGATGGGTTTTATTCAAACAGAATAAAATTGCCGAGTCGATCCAAGTCCTAGAGAAAGCTCACCAGTACCAAGCCTCAGCAGGCATCATTGCTGAACATTTGGCTGACGCCTACTCCATGCAGGCACAACCCGAAAAAGCCAAGGCCATGTACACCAAAGCCGCAGAGCTTACCACAGACAAGAAACGCGCAAACCAAATCCGCAACAAAATCCAAAAACTAGTGTTCTAGATACAAAAAAACCGAAGCTTCCACTTCGGTTTTTTTTACGATTTACTCGCAGGCCATATTTTGAGGCATGTAGTGATTGCCCTCACCGCACATCGCTTTTCTAAACAGATTGCGAACTGGTGGAGCGAATGACAGTTCATGGATCGTCATCTCGCCTGCCCCGACTTTCGCTAGTTGAGCTAGCATGTCAGCTTGTTTGAAGTCGCTGTATTTTTCGATGAACTTTCTATCGATCTCTTTCAGATTCAAAACCACCTTCGTGAATGGAATCTTCATCGCTTTGTATTCTTCGTCATAGTCACCATCGAACGGTTTAAGTTCTTGCATCAACTCACGATCGTTCAAAACCGTTTTCGCAGTCATAATGCTCGTTAGTTTAAGTTCATTGCGAAGACGACCATACAAATGGATACGACCAGGCAAAAGATCATGGAAGCCTCTGATCGCGGCTTGCTCCATATTATTTGGCATTTCTTTCAAAGCAGTTTCAGGAAACTTTTCTTGCAACGCACGTTCATAGAACTCACGGATCATGTCGTGGAATACGATCACAGTGTGTTTTCTAGCTTCCAAAGGCTTCATACCTTCAGACATTAGTTTCGTGTAGTGATTCACAAGCTTCATCGCCACAGTGTAAACTGCCGCATTTTCTGAATTCTTAGGATTGCCACCTAGGTACCATCTGCGACCATTTTCATATTCGAAAATAGTGCTTAGATCCAAACGACCATTTTCAACGTTCATTTCTTTTTTATGATCCCAAGAAAAAACGTCATGAGACATCAAGCCAATAACGCCAACGTCTTGAACGTTGTACGAAGCCATCGCTTGAGTACAGAAAAGAGAAGATAAAAGCAGCAAAACCGCAAGTTTTAATGAACGCATTTGATTCCTCCAGGAGAGGAGGAAGTCATGTCACAGACCTCTGAAAATGACAAATACAGGCCTAAAATTTATCAATGAGCTTTCAACTGAGCGTACGATTACTACGTCGCACCTCGTAATGCTTAGGCAGCGCGCCTGATCGTAGTCTTGCCGAATCTCACCCAGCGAAGAAATTCATTTAGGTCTGCTGAACTACGATTAAATGAATTACTCCATAGCTTTTCGTCATACAAACAGTAGAACCTCGATTTCGCCCTAGTTACAGACACATTTAGACGTTTGGCGTTTGATAGGAATCTAAGCGCTTCTTGGCTATCACCGACACCGCCAAATGATAGAAATATTGCTTCACGCTCTTGACCTTGGAATCTCTCCACAGTGTCCACAAGAATCTTAGAAACAGCATCAACACCAATCTTTCCCTGCAAAGTCGAGCTGATCAATCCGGCTTGCACTCTATATGGACATATAATGCCTATCTTAGAGAGATCCGCACCGCTCCTACTCAGCCTCTCGACCTTCTGAGCAATATACTCTGCTTCCGAAACAGACGAGCCTGAAACCCCACCATTAAAACTCTTAGCAACAACAAATCCGTCAGTATATAAGGCCGAGCTATCCTTAAAGTAGTCATACTCAGCGTTCGAAGCATCAGGCACTAACTTACCCCTATAAAACTTTTCCGAAGACCACCCCTGAATCTCCCGGCGCATTCTGTACTGAGTTTCCAACATAGGCGTGCTGCTATTAACTACGAATGAAAAGATATTGTCGTGTGATAGATAGTTGTGCTCCGTCGCAAGAACCGGTGGTAGTTGATGCTGATCACCAACTAACACAACCCTTTTTGCAAGACGAGTGATATAAGGCCAGAAATACATTGGTACTTGCCCTGCTTCATCGACAATTAGTAAATCGAATTTTGGCACTGACGCACTAAAAGCCATTTTATGAAGTGTCGCTGCAACCAGCTGAGCATCTTCAATTTCGTCACCGAAACCTTTTGCTAAAAATCCAATATCGGAAGCTTTAGCGCCATAGAGGTCCTTACGGATACGATCTGAATTACCTACTCGGCACCATTCATACTCCATACCACCGCCTACTGCTCTGCTTAGCAAATTATCTACAGCAGCATTAGTAAAGGACGTCAGGCAAACTCTCATTTCTGAATCTAATGCTAAAGCAATAATCGCTTTAAGCAGTTGAGTTTTACCCGTCCCCGGGGGGCCTTGAACAGCACCGCTCAAATTATTTTCCATTAGATACTGAACAGATTTTTTTTGCGTAGAATTAAGCTTCTCAAATAATTCACAGAAATTTCTCGATGAGTCGTTTAGAGAATACTGGCCCGTCCCAAGTATCTCGTGGTTTGATTCCGAAAAGTCTTTAATTCGACGCCTCAGAGCATGGCCAAGCATAACTGATGAGCTCTGAAATAAAAAAACTTCCTTTGTGCCATCATAATCAAAAGGCTTACCGTCTATGATCACCTCAATGCGACCAGGCGATGGATATCGAACTGATGCAACAGTCCAACCCTCAGATAAAAGCCGGGACGAATCCTCTCCGACTTTGGCGACACGCAAATCGACTCTGTCTCCAGCTCTGAATCGAGAATAGCTGATATCGCCGGTTAGCACCCACTGTGTAAGTGATCTTGTTTCACGTAAAGATAGCGGTCCAAGAGCCCGCGCACTATCAATTATGGAACTTAATGCTGCTCCGGCCTCATCACTGTGCCGCCAGTATTCTATTCGATTCTCTTCTTGTATCATCTTGAGAAGATCATTCAGAGGAACGTCAGGATATTTTCTCATACTAAATTCATCGGAATTTACATAAATAGCATTAGAATTATCAGCGATTGACGGGCTGTTACTGTCTCATATATAAACAAGGGATATTTACTGGAGGCAACTTGAAGACATTTCTTATATTTTCCGCTTTGATCCCGCTACTTATCAGCTGCGCTTCAAAGAAGTATGATTCTGACTTTTCGTCCGAATATAAATCGCGTCCAACATTATCTCTTTCATTAACTACTGGATCTGAGCCTCTCACCGAGGCAGCCATTCACAAATTGCTTTCGTCGAAAGTTTCACTCCCAAAGAAAATACAACTGGCTATCGTTCGTATAACAGACTCCAAGGATGCGCTCGCGTTTCAAACAATCGACAAAGAAATCGGCGAAAAGTTCTATGACAAATCTAATTGGGGTCCAAGAGTAAGATCAGTAGTGCCAGTCCCTCAAGTCGTCGTCGCCACCCCTGTTACCTTATCTGGCCTCCGCCAGACATCTGCTCTTTTGCAGGCAGACGCCCTTTTAATCATCAAGCCGGTCTCGTATAGCGACTGGAAGTTTAAATGGTTTGCAGAAGATAAAGCGAAAGCAATCACATCCCTAGAAGTGCTATTATTGGATACACGTACCGGAGTTATTCCTTACACAGCTATAGTTACAGAAACTGCTGAAATCGAAGACAGTAAAGAGGACTATAGTAAATCGGAGCTTACCGCGAGAGCTCAAAAAGCCAGCGAAAACAAAGCTCTAATGCAAATTGGCCCCGGAGTTAAACAGTTCATTGCTGAAGTTCTGTAACGTGTCAGCAATAGCGCGACAGGTCTGCTAGCGATACAATCGCTAGCATGCAGACAATTGATAAACAACTGATCGAACGTTTCTTTAGATATTTGGCCGTAAGCTCTCAGAGCAATGATGAGGTTGCGGCTCTTCCCAGCACTCCCGGACAACAAAAATTGGCGGAGATGCTGGCAGAGGAACTTAAAGCCCTCGGCCTTCAGAATATCCAAATCGACAATCATGCGACGGTCACCGCCGTTAAACCTGGAACTAAAAAAGGTGGACCACGCATCGGCTTTATCACTCATATCGATACGGTCGACGTGGGACTTAGCCCGCACATTCATCCCCAAATTCTAAAGTTCACAGGCGAAGATGTTTGCTTAAATAAAAAAGAAAACATCTGGCTTAAAGTTTCTGAACATCCAGAAATTCTGCCTTACAAAAATCAGGATATCATCTTCAGTGACGGAACAAGCGTGCTGGGCGCCGATAACAAATCCGCAGTCACCGTTGTTATGACCTTGCTAGCAAATCTAAGAGACGACCAAGAGTATGGCGATATCGTAGTCGCTTTCGTTCCCGATGAAGAAATCGGCCTACTAGGCGCCAAGGCCTTGGATCTTGCAAGATTCGATGTGGACTTCGCCTACACAATTGACTGCTGTGATCTTGGCGAAGTGGTTTACGAAAACTTCAATGCGGCAACAGCCGATATGACCTTCACCGGAGTGACCGCTCACCCTATGTCGGCAAAAGGTGTCTTAGTAAATCCAATCCTAATGGCGCAAGACTTTATCAGCCACTTTGATCGCAACGAGACTCCAGAAAATACGGCGGGTCGTGAGGGCTACATCTGGTTCAACGGAATGACAGCGACTCAACAAGAGGCAAAACTCACAGCTTCTATTCGTGATTTTGATTTGCAAAGTTTTGCAGAAAGAAAAAAGAAAATCGAAGCTGCCACACAAGCCATCGCTGCCAAATATCCGACAGCTAAGATCTCAACAAAAATCACCGACACCTACAGCAACATCAGCAGTGCCATCGGCAAAGACCGCCGCGCCATTGATTTGATTTTTGCTGGAATGAAAGAGATCGGTGTCGAACCCAAAGTGATCCCAATGCGCGGAGGAACTGATGGTGCCGCCCTCTCTGCGAAAGGAATTTTGACACCCAACTATTTCACGGGTGCCTTGAACTTCCACTCGAAATACGAGTTTCTCCCCGTCAGCTCCTTCATAAAATCCTACGAACTAACTGAAAAAATCTGCCTACTCGCCGCCCAGAAATAAAAAAAGGGTCTCCGAAGAGACCCTTTTCCAATTCTAAATTTTGAATTTAAAAACTACAGCATTGAAGCGACTGCGTCTTTTTCTTCAGTCAACTCTTTCAATGTGTTGTTCATTTTCTCGCGAGAGAAAGCGTCGATCTCAAGACCTTTAACGATCTCGTATTCGCCGTTTTTGCAAGTTACAGGGAAACCGTACATGATACCTTCTGGGATGTCGTATGAACCGTCAGAAGGGATACCCATAGTAACCCACTCACCATTCGTTCCCAACCACCAGTCGTGGATGTGATCAACTGCTGCAGAAGCCGCAGAAGCTGCAGAAGACAAACCGCGTGCTTCGATGATCGCAGCGCCACGTTTACCTACTACAGGAATGAAAGTGTCTTTGTTCCAAGTGTCACCTTCAGCAGTACCAAGTTTTAGCAACTCAGGAACTTTAGCACCGTCAGCAGTTGCGAAACGAACGTCTGGGTACATAGTTGGGCTGTGGTTACCCCAAACTGCAACTTTTTTGAAAGAAGCAACTGGTTTACCAGTTTTAGTAGCTAGTTGAGACAACGCGCGGTTGTGATCCAAACGAAGCATTGCTGTGAAGTTTTTCGCTTTTACGCGGTTGTGCTTCATTGCAGATTTCATCGCGATGTAAGCGTTCGTGTTTGCTGGGTTACCAACAACCAAAACTTTTACATTTGGATTAGCATGTTTACCGATAGCATCACCTTGAACTGTGAAGATCTGACCGTTTGCAGTCAAAAGATCTTTACGCTCCATACCTGGACCACGAGGACGTGCACCAACAAGAAGAGCGATATCAGCATCTTTGAATGCAACAGCTGGATCACCAGTAGCGATCATAGAGTGCAATAGAGGGAACGCGCAGTCATCAAGCTCCATCATCACGCCTTTAAGCGCCTTTTGAGCTTTTTCGTCTGGGATCTCTAGAAGTTGAAGAATAACGGGTTGATCTGCTCCCAACATCGCACCACTTGCGATACGGAACAGAAGAGCATAACCGATTTGGCCGGCAGCGCCGGTAACAGCAACACGTACAGGAGCTTTCATAAGCTTGAATCCTTTCAAAGTTTATCCATTTGAACTAACCACCAAGAATTTATACCCCTCCCCCAACCCTGTCACGGTCCTGAATGTCTAAACTGGTCATGCTATGGCGCATTATTATGATCAAAGACAAACTCAGCCACACCGTTTCCAAGAGCACATCCCTCAGAGTCAGGAATGATCCCCGAACACAAACTACTTTCCCCTCAGAGGGAAAGTGCCACTTTTAGTGACAGTTTCCTTGGTAATTTCGTCGAAATGTTCATCACAGTGAGGAAGTTTAAATATCGAGAATTCTTTCACTATTTTATTTCCCCTTACTTCAAAATACCCGTTTGAGTATTTTTTCGCCTTGAATGCCGCCAAGTTATACCGTTCCCCTCTGAAGGGGTGCCAATTCTGTCGACAAAAAAGGAAATCTTAAATGCAAAATTCACTTAATGGCTCCGCGGAAATCCACCGAATAGTAGTTCGAGATGAACACGCTAAAGAAAATCGGACCTTATCAAATTATCAAACGTATCGCTGAAGGCGGTATGGCAGAAGTCTATTTGGGCAAAACCGTAGCCCGCTTGGGCGTGAGCAAGTTAGTAGCTATCAAGACAACTCTTCAAAGCGAAAACCCTGATCAATTGCGCGAGATGTTCTTTAACGAGATTCGTCTGTGCGCAAACTTGAATCATCAGAACATTGTTAAGATCCACGACTTTGGCGAATTCGAAAACCGTGGCTACATGGCTATGGAGTATGTGAACGGCGTGACTCTACGCGAGTTGATGAGTTACCTGCACTTCCGCAACGAGCGCTTAAGCTCTTCCTTTATTCTTTATATTATTCATCAGGTGTCATTAGCATTGGCCTATGCCTATCAATCGGTCGACCCACAAACAGGTCACCCGTTGAAGCTCATCCATCGTGATATCAGTCCGCACAACATCTTACTGTCCTTTGAAGGTGAAGTTAAACTCATCGACTTCGGGATTGCGACGGCTCCTCAAAGTAAAGATATGGACACCGCAGGTAAAGTTCGCGGAAAAGTTGCCTATATGAGTCCCGAACAAGTTCAGGGCAAAGAGCTTGATAGCCGAACCGATATCTTTTCATTGGGCGTGGTGCTTTGGGAGCTCTTAAGTAATGAGCGCTTCTTTGCTGGAACCACTGTCGAAGAAGTTAAAAATTCCATTCTCTCCTACAATATCAATCAAGTTAGTAACGTTAAAATCGCCGGACGCGCTGATGAGCTGTTGGGAATCCTGCCTATCATGCTTCATCAACAAACCGACAAACGAGCCGGAGACGCCAACGAACTTGCCCGCCTGCTAGGAACAGTCTTGTCGTCACTCCATCCAGATTTTTCTGCGTTGGCGCTAGCAGATTATTTAAAAGATATTTTTTCTACTGTTTACATGAACAACCTTGAACAGATTCGCGAATCTGCACGCGAGGATGAAAAAACGATCGCCACTGCCATCGCGGGAGCACAGCTCATCGAAGACACTGGTGACCTTGATGAGTTCGAAACGAAAATTATGGAGGGTTCTTACCACCGAGGTATTTCGTTAGAAAAGCTCGCACCTCCAGCTCCTCCCGAAGTGCGCTCATTACTTACTACGGTGCACGACACTTGGGGTTCAGTGATGGCGCCAAGAGTTCCCGCTAAAATAACTGTTATTCCGTTTTATCAATTCCCAAAAATGCGCAAGGCCCCGGTCAAACAAAGACCACCTCTTGCGTTAATGGCGATTTTTGCAATTTCATTTGTGATGGTCGTTGCGAGTGGAATTTCGATGACGAAGCTCAAATTTGGCCAAAAGCAGTCTCAACTCGTTGCTGCGGCTGAAGTTCCTGAAGTAACTCCGGCGATGATTCAAGAGCTGCGGCTGAGTGTACAACAGCAACCAGCGAATCCTGAACCCGTTGAACCTGCGATCACTGCACCTTCCAAAAAAACGACTGCTGCAAATCGCAAAGCACCTACAAAAGGTCGCAATATCGCATCTGTTAAAAACGGCAAAACGGTCGCAACTGGCAAAGTCGTCCCAGGAAAAAAAGGCGCTCTGAATCTTGAGCACTTTAAGTACGGCGCCCCTTATCCATCAGGCGCTAAATGCCTATCCAACTGCCCAATTAAAATCGGCGCGCAAGCAGACTAATTAAGTATTGATTTTTCTTTTACGACGAAACTTGATACGGAAAAATTACTCGAGCTTTTGGTTCCAAATTACCTCTGTATTTTGGAACATCCTGAAGTGATTCAACAACAGATTACATTCAAAAAATTTCGTTTCCCAATGATTGTCAGGGAAATTTCCATTTTGCTTATATAGTCATTTATCTCGAACTAAAAAGCATTAGAGCTATCACTGCACTTAACTTCGTCACATGTATACTGTTTGTACTTGTCCCCTAATGAGAACTAGAAAAAATGGGCTATAAATAGAATCTTGCTCGCCCGATACTTAATTTATGAGAAAACAAATAAAAATTCCATTTCAATCTCTTACTAAAAATTCCATCTTCTTAATCCTGCCAGTATTTATTATCAGCTGTAACTCTGGTGATAATTTCCAAGGAAGTGATGTAGAAGATAACTCAATGTCCTTTGCATCCGAATACGCTGAACTAAGTAGCGGAAGAAGTGCAAACAGATCGCGTTGGGTAAGACCTAAGCCGACAGTAACTCCTAAACCGACGGCAACACCTAAACCAACTGTAACTCCATCGCCGTCTCCGACACCTAAGCCGACGGCCTCACCGTCACCGTCTCCAACTGTGACGCCTCCTCCTGCAACATCGACGTCAATCACGGCCGCGCAAGTCGTGGCAGCGCAGACAGCGACCAGTCACGAAGCCGTCATTCCCGACATCCGCTATGAATGGCAGCGGTACCCGGTGATTATCATGCAGTCGCCAGCTAAAGCTGATATTCCGAGCTGGTTCCCTTACACCAAACCCGCTTATTGCACTCTTATAAATTCATGGATGCAAGTTTTTGAGGCTGACGGAAATAAGGCTACAAACAGCCGAGTTCAATACCGTAACTTGAAGGTCTACACACTTTCGCAAGCTACAAGAAAATGGACTTTACTGAAAAACGATGCAGCTCCTCCATATACAGACACATGGAAGTATCCTTTTGATTTCGCCGCTGATGGCGGGGATCGAAAAGAGTCCACAGGAGGAGTTTCATTTAAACCCGACTATCCAAAATTTGGACATGGATATGGATCTCAAACAATTTTGAGTAATCCGGCCGATATTCGTGCGGTATTTGTCTCGATGGACACGCGCCTTATTTTAGACAATCCTAATGGTGTTGATGATCGCGATTCAGCCAAACTTTTAACGAATGTCGGTGCCGACTACTGGCCAGACAAAGCATCTATTAATACATCGTGGAGTTATGCTCCGGGCGTAGGTCAGGGCCGCTTCATTCTGGCAACGAAAGACTGGCGCAAAGCAACTATGATCGTACCGAATGGAAGATTTGGAGCGACGATGCAAGAGATGATCACCAACCCGCCTCCACTCGATTAATTTTTCAAATTAAAGCGGAGACTCTAGGGTCTCTGCTTTCTCAAGCTAATTAAGTATTGAGTTTTCTTTTACGACGAACTTGATATGGAATCAGGAATAAAACTAATCCTGAGACTAAAAGGAAAAGAACTCCCAAGAAGCTTGGGAAGAATAATCCAAACTGCACATACTTTCCAAAGAACGCACCTTCATGCAACTCTACCAACAAAGATGTCATTGGCTGTTCGGTACTAAGAATATCGCCCGTCTGCGCATTCATAAGGATTTGCATTTTGCCCTTAGCAGGACGAATACGGATCTCCCCTTTTCCAATACGCATATCCAAGCGAGAAATATCCGCAATCGACTGAATACCTGATCCAGGTACAGCCGCTGCCTTTTCAACAATTTGATCTAATGAAAGAGCCAAGCCTTTTTCAAGCTTCACGCTCGTCGGTTGAATCAACGGATTAAAACTGCGAGTCGCCAAAATAATTCCGGTGATCAAAGTAATTAAAAAAGGAAGTGCCGTCGCCACTGATATCCAGCGGTGCCATTTTCTCATGAATTTCTGCATGCCCCTTCTTAAGGGAGGTTCCTTATGATGAAAAGGAACCATACTGAAGACCCGCCAGTTGAGAATCAATTGATTATAAAATAAGAACTCACCTCAGATCACACCGACAAGTTTCAAAAATCGGACTTTTCCAGAAGCTAGGATTTGATCCTTCTTAAATTCAGGATTTCCACTCTTCAGAATCACTTTAATACGATTTGAGAATGGCATCCGGCGTGCTCATACAGGCTTCCGAATAAATAGACAGGAGCCTGTATGAAGCTATTGAAACTCTTACCAGCTATATTTTTCGTATTCCAATATGTTCCCGCTCAGGCGGCTAAAGCCACAGAACACTTCGAGCTAATGGACATGTCAGATCCATCCTCTATCAGACAGGTAGATGGCCTTTTCGTCTCACGCGCTGATGAAAATTCTGTTCAACAAGGCATTCGCCTCTACTCCTTAGCAATGGAAGCTTGGAACCCGTCTCTCAAAAATACGAATACGCGCCTTCAGATTATGGCTCACGTGAAAAGCCAAGGCGTCATAAATGGTCTAATTGCCCCGGCGATGTCATTAATCGATCACGCCATGCAAACAAATGATTTCCAGTTCGCCGCGAAGCTTGCCGCGATGATTAAACACATCTCTCCTGCTTTACACCGCTCCATCGAAAATAAATGGGTTTTGCAAGATACGACAACGTCGTTTAAAGATCTTGCTGTAAAATCAGACCCCCAGATCGCCGACATCTTCTCTAGCCTCTTGGGCTCGAGTTTCAATGCCTACGCAAATGGTGAAAAATCCTTTGAGCAATTCGTTGTAAAAAATGACATCGACCTCAAAAAGCTAAATCTAACTGCTCAAGACCTTTTGAAGATAGCTGTCGAAAAAGGTCCCAGCAAAAACGCCTACTCCGCCGAGCTAACCTTTCAATGCTTAACAAAATCAACACCACTTCCCGAATCAAAGTCGAACTTTGAAGTGATTACAAACACGGTACTTAAGATCACACCGGACTCTTCACTTGCAAAGTGCATGGAAAAAACAAATCCCACTTTTCAGTCCAACCAATCCCTTGAGTCGCCCGTAAACCAAACTAGTTGGGTATCGAGTACTGACTGTGAAGAGAATGCCAAAGCAAAGAAAGAAGTCTCCGGAAGATTACGTGAAAAAATGGCAAATGAACTATCCCGCACCGGTGATGTCAATTGGGCCTGCGTTTTTGATTGCGGTACAGCGACTGCGATATTTGTGTCTGGCGCAGCTACATTCGGCGCAGAGATCGGAACTATTGCTGGACCATACGGAACTATTGCAGGCGGAGTTACTTTGGGTGGGTTCGCAATTGTGGCCGGGATCCGTCAATGTCCAGCGGTTAACTCATGCAGCGGCAAAAAAATTGAAGACGAATTGGTTATCTCTCAGATCAAAGAGTCGCAAAAAAGAACTGAGCTTCTAAACCTACAGATTGAACAAGAAAAGCGTAACCAAGAACGCAAGCGAAAAGAAACTGAAAACCTGGCCAAAGAAAAAGCACTTAATGATTTGGACATAGATGAAACAAAGATTATCCATGGTGTAGATTCATGCTCGACCAACACTTGCGATTTTTCGAGTACTGTTGAGACAGACATTTCCTTCAAGTCTTTCCAAATGAAACTTGAAAGGGAAGAACTCAAGAGAAAACGCATCGAAGCTTATTACCAAGCAAAACAGAAAGTTATTGAAACAAATCCGAATAGTGTTCAAAGTTTAATAGCAACGGACGATGCAGCTTTAAAGAGCTGCTTAAAAGACCAGTGGGTTAAAGAATATGACAGCAATAGTTCTAGGCAATTGCTCCAACAATCACCAGCGGAGAAAGCTGCAAACAAAAAGAATCAACTTAAACGTAATCTTGAGAGCATTACAAATCAAAATCCTTGGGATAAAAAATCTTTGATGAATAACGGAGGTCACTAATGGAATCGAGAAATTCAATGAAAAAACTTACTGTTATAGTTCTTCAATTCGCTTTAATACTTTGCCCTGTACTTGTCGACTTTATCGGAAAGAGTGCTATTTATCTGGGAGTAGGATTATTTGTGACAGTTGCATTGACGGATTTTTTATCCAAACGCTCTAGTTTTTTCGAAATGCCCAATATCTATTTGCGTATCTCTCCCCTATCTCTACTTGGTGTAGTATGGGTAGCATCAGCTCTACAAATTGCTGGAGCAAAAGATACCGTATTTGTTGTATATAACCTTATTGTGCTACTAATGCTTTCATCGGTATCTCTAAGAAAGACATCTGAGAAAGAGGCTACTTATAGAGAATCAGAGATATTTTCGACCATGAAACTTACTGGTATGATTATCACGATTATCGCGTTGCTCATTCAGATTGTTCGCCTAAAGTTCAACACCTAACAATACTCCCAATGGAATGGTTCATCCCCATTCCATTGGGAACGCTTTCCATCTCAATTTGAGATACCCTTCCTCGTAAGTTCGGCAAAATACGGCGCCCTGATCGCGACGTAAACATCACCTTATTGGTGATATACCCTTTAAATAGAATTGGAGTCGGTCTTGGGTTTGCAGTTCTATGGGGTATGAAAGCTTTAAACTTGGCCATTATCATAGTGTTAACGACTTCCTACTCTTATGGGGCTACGATCTTTGATCGCAATGATGCTCTGAACGTGGAGCTATCGGCAGATCTACAGCCCTTCTTTCAACAGGTTTTTGCCAACACCTCGGAAGCCAAACAGTTATCAACACCAGGGGTCTTCACTTTCCAAGATGAAAACCTTAGCTCGGTCTTACACATCCCTGTCGAAATAAAAGTACGTGGCAACACCAGTCTTGCCCTGGATGAGTGTTCTTTTCCTAAACTGAAAATGAAACCCTCCAAAGAGGCGGTCCCTAAAGGCAGCACCATCGCCGATAATAAAGAAATTAAAATCGCCACTCACTGTGGTGAAAACGATCTAGCAACTCGCACTCCCAAAAATCGCATCGCCAATCAAATCAGTCCGCTGCGAGAGTCCTATATCTACAAAATTTTTGAAATCACCGGGACACCTGCGCAAAAATCCCGATTGGTCATCATGAACTATAAAAATTTGGGACTACAACGTTATAACTTCTTACTTGAAGATGAAAAAATCGCAGCCAAACGCTTAAATGGAACAATTGCTAAGTGGGAAAATCCTTATGAAGATGGTCGCTGCATCCCAGGCGATGCCTGCACTATCCCTCAAAAAGTTTTTTTAAGTGCTAAAGAAATGAATGTGGATCTGAATCTTCTGGCACGCACATTTATCATGCAAGCGATGGTAGGCAATTACGACTGGGGCGTTCGCGTAGGTGAAGAAGATGCCTTTATGTCTCTTTGGAATACAGAAATGATCGAAGGCACTGGTGGCAAAAATATTATTCTGGCGACGGACTTTGACTTAGCAACTGCCGTTACGGGAAAATCTGAACTTGCCATACCCAGGGAGCTTCCTAATGGCAAGATCGCCCCTAAGGAACCCCTCGAGTTCAACATTGCATTAGTTAGATTGAATAATATCAAAAAGCTATTTGGTGAAAGCGTCTATGAGCAACAGCTTTCACATATCTGGGCAAAGGCTCCGGCAATTTCAGAACTGATCAAAACATCAAGCCTGGATGCTGAAGGCCGAAACCAGTTTAACTTACACATCAAAGAACTTTTCCGTGCAGCACAAGCCCTAAAAGCCAACACCTATGTCATTCCAGAAATTGAACCAACAGAAGGCGAATAAAAGGAGTCCGTTATGTCGCGATATATTTTGTCTACAGTGATTTTTCTTACAGCCTTTGCTTTCAGCTCGGCCCACGCAGCTGGAGATGAGATTGAGCTTTCCCTTTGTGGCGGCTCTCCCGAGAAGCTTGAGTTCATCGTCAAAAATGAAAGAACACTTCTGCGCTTTTTTAATACGGAGTCCGGTAAAGTCATCGTCACGAAACTTGAAGAAGATGTCTTGCACTCTGCAAACCTTGAAGGCGCACTTGCTGACGAGGTTTATGAATATATGGCACTTGAATACGGTGCGACGTTAACTCTTAGATATGGAATTTCCGCGGGTAACAAACAAACTGGCAAGCCCAGTCAGACATATATCGTTGTTGATAGCGACTTAGACGTGTTCCTTTTGCTTAAAGATGATAGCGGCCTCACAACACTGGGTAGCAAGCTTCAATGCAAAGAGGACGAAGAACGCAAGAAAGCCAGCCCGGGATACATCCGCGACGACCTCGGCTAGCACCGCCCCACAGCCCCTACGATTCCAATTCTTAGGAATCGGATTTTGGAAAAATCCGGACATCCGGACGTCAAATCGAATTAAACAGGGTTTCGCACCATAAAATCCATGGCACAGCCTTTGTTATAGGGATTCATCAACAACCTATAACAAAGGAACCCCAGATGAAAAAACTAGTAACAATGACCCTGATCGGAATGCAAACGGCAGCCCAAATCGCGAGCGCTGCTCCCGCTGAGGTTTATGACCGTTTAACTTATTACAACCCTACAAACTCCCCAGTTCTTCGCGACAACGTTAAAACTCGCGATACTTTGTGGGTGCTGCCTCCGAGTGAAGGCACTATCTCTGAACCGAAATATGACTTCTATGTTTCCCCAGCTGAATGCCAAGGTCACAATGAACGCCTGCAGGGCCTTTATGAGTACGAAAAATACACTCGTAAATTGATGCAGCAAATGGATCAAATCAAAGATTCATTGATTGCTACAGGTGCTGATCCCGAAGCCCACGAAAAAGCGGCCCGCACTTCAGCCATCCTTGAAGCCCAACTGGAAAAATACCAAGTGCGTGCAGATAAAATGCGTAAAGAATTTGCCGCAGAAGCCGGTGGAATCATTCGCGCTTACTATACAACTCCTTGGGAGGCCAATGTTAGCGCTATCGCAAACTCGAATCCCCAATTTAGAGATGTTAGAAAACTTGATGGAAAAAACATGATTATCAAAATGGACATCCCTGACATGGGAGCAGATAGCTCAACTCTTCCATTGATCCGTGATTTTTCCATCAACGGTATTAACCGTCGCGATTTAGCAAATAGCCCCACTGCAACAGCGGGCGGTTCGTTAGTAGCAGAAATTGCTGTTACCAAAGTGGCAGCTTGCTTTTTGAAGTTTCCAAATCTTTTTGGCAAAGACGATACTCCGAAATACACAGTCAGCACAGTGTATGACATCCCAAGATCCTTCAGCTTCCATGTAAAAGCTAAGATCAACTACTGGAATGTGTATAAGTACCTGAATGAAAAAGGCTCTAAAGGTGGTTTCTTCAGTTCTTCGTCATACAACAGAACACTAGAAGAAGACTGGGGCGGATCTGCATTCACGATCGACTGGCAATCAGAAGATCCAGAAAGCAAATTGACTGATGAACAACGTTTCAGAATGACGATGGAGATTAAGTCTTACCTTGCAGAAAACATTGCCAACATTATCGGACAAAAAATGGGTCTTAAAATTACTCAAGCCGATGCAGCAGGAGAAAACGGCGCCGCAGCAACAGCAAAAGCTCTGGAAAAAGTTCCGAATCCGAAAGCACAAATGGCCGCGTTGGCACTAAAAGCTTTGAATGCCATCTTCGGTTCTTCTTCTCAATCGACACAATACGAACAGCGCTTGAACAGAGTTGAAACATTTGAAATGAACTCAGACACAGCAAGATACGAAAAATACTCTACAGTTTATAAGTAATTTATATGAAAACACTTTTATTCCTACTAGCTACAGTATTCAGCACAGCCCACGCAGAGATCTTCGAAATGAAGATCTCTGCCCAAGAAGCCTGCGCAACGAACCAAAATACAGTAACTTTGAATCTGACGACTCAACTTCCTAGTTCTTTGCGTTTCCTTTTTGCAGAAAAAGCTGCGGCGACTCCTCAAGCACTTTTGATGGGGCCTGCTAAGAACCCAAATGACTCTTACGGGGCTGTTAACGACAACATTCAGTTAACTACAGCTGATACAAAAATCTATAGCTTGGTTAAAGGTGATGACATCAAGATTCTTATTCAAGCTTCCCGCGCTTTAGTGTGCGGGAATACGTCACAGATTCATATGGTCTACTCCCTTATGGGCAGCGATAAACGTGATTTGGGACATGCACAAATTTCGATTGTTAACGAGAACTTGAAAAAAAATGAACTGGTAGTGACTAATACGAACACTTTGATCAAAGAGATCAACAAAGCATACGCAAAAGATTTGGAATACTACCTGAGTGAAGATTTTCTTTGGAGCAAGAACTACGCTGATCTTACCTTAAGCAAATTCTTTTCTAGCATTGACGAAAAGTACATTCCTGAAGCAGGAGAGATTCCAAAGATTCTAACAAACCCTCTTTACCGCGTAGAATTGATTCAGGACTACATGCGCTTCAACTACGGCCCGGGGACTTACATAGAGTTTGAATCTTACATGTACCAGCCGCCTCCACCGTCAAAAGGAAAAAGTATTCATGGAGGCCCCATTTTAGATTTTGAGCTTCCGAAGCCGCCACCGCCTCCGTTTCCGAAATTACGAATAAAAGCTATTCACTTGAATACAGATAAATAAGGATTTTTATGAAAACACTCATTCTTGCTCTTTCAGTTCTAACTTCGACTCTTGCTAATGCAGCAACCGTTCACAACTTTATTAATGTGAAACAAAACCAAAACAAGTCACCTATCGAATGCGACAAACTTTTGGCGGCAAAAAAAGACTTTGAAGACATGTCTCCAAAGATTCAATCCTTAAGAGTCCGTGCAAATACAGCTTTTGCACAAAACGACAGAGAGCTTTACGTGAAGCTAAGTACGGAACTCAATACGATGCAAAAGAAAGAGCAGCAAAAAAAGCTTCTCTTGGATGGTTACAGAGCACAACCAGTGAATTTTGATTTTGAGGTTTCGCTTAACGGACTTGCCCGTTTTATGGCGGCAGAATCTGTATCGACTTTCAAAGATAACAATATCCTTTTTTACTATAACGATTTCGTGGTTCCAAACGTCATTCCTCAGGTGTCAGACATTCAATCTAATTCTAAAACGATCCAACTAAAGTACCTGCAACCTAACGAAGACGCCAAGAAGCCATCGACTGTCATTACATCCGGCAAGCTTACTTATGAAGATGACAGCGAGGCGGCTCGCTGGATCTACAAAGAAATTCCTCAAAAAATCGTGGGAAATTCTAACCTGGCAGAGTTTTGTGAAAATGTAGACCAAAACACGGGTGAGATTTTCTCTTTCAAATTAACTTACAAAATTCCCAATACAAACTCTCCCCTTGTCGTAAATATGCATTTGGGTTGGAACCTAACGCCTTCTGCGGAAATGCTTCAATACAATGAAGATGCAACGAAAGCGATGATCAAAGAAAGCATCGCTCCGTTGTTGTCAGAGGTATTCGGGGAAAGCGATTTATTTCAACTTGATGACAAGATCTTAGTACCATTCTCCAGAGGACAGTCGAGAGTAATTAAAACCATCGAATTACCACCCGAAGTGAAAATCCCGGGCGCTAAAAATAGACTTGTGGACTATCGCTACAACTCATCGGTGGAAAGTATCCGTGAAACTTTGACCAAAGCTAAACAGTTACTGAACCAAAATGATCCACTAAGCAACGCGATGGTTTTAGATCAAATGAACCGTTTGTCTTCAAAAACATACAGCAACGGTCAAATCGGCATTACGATTGCAAATGCGGGTAATGAAGTTGAGATGCTATTCGCCTCAGATGCCGCTGGTGTCTACTTGGAGAGAGTTTTGGCAAATAAGAAGGAAATATTCTTAACAAGAGACCATATGATACAAACTTCAGCTACAAGCCGTGTAAATATCAACTTGTGGAATCCACCTGTGAAACCAAAACCATCGATCACAGTAAAAAAAGAACCCACTGACTGGGAAAAAGTTAAAGACTGCTATATGCGTAACAAAAAAGACAAGTGCCAATAGTTTTAATCCAACTAGACGTAACGCCGAACCCATGTTGAAATCAATCACATGGGTGATTCGCGTGAGTATGACTACATCGTTATCGGCTCTGGCTTTGGTGGCAGCGTCTCCGCTTTAAGGTTAGCGGAGAAAGGTTACAAGGTCGCCGTCCTCGAGATGGGTCGACGTTGGACTCCGCAGAATCTCCCCCGCAGTAATTGGAATTTGAAATCCTGGCTGTGGCTGCCCTTCCTACGTTTCCGTGGATTTTTTTCGATGCGCTTTTTCCGCCATGTGGTTGTTCTGCATGGCAATGCCGTTGGCGGTGGTTCCATCACTTATGCCAACACGTTACTTGTACCCCCAGTATCTATTTGGAATCGAGGCAGCTGGGCTGGATTAAACGACTGGCAACAAGTCATGCCTGCACACTTCAAGACTGTTCAAAAGATGCTTGGAGTGACCACCAATAAATTTTTAGGCCCAGCAGATTTACGTTTAAAACAAATGGCTGATGCATTGGGAGTCGGCGAAAGCTTTTATCCGACTGAAGTGGGCGTCTTTTTCGGAAAAGAAAACGATCCCCCTGGCACTATCTACGAAGATCCCTATTTCGATGGCGAAGGTCCGCAAAGAAAGACCTGCATTGGCTGTGGCGGTTGCATGGTGGGTTGTCGCCATGGAGCCAAGAACACGTTGGATTTAAATTATCTGTACCTCGCACAGAAAAAAGGTGTCGAGATCTTTGCTGAAACCAAGGTGACTCAAGTCAAACCTTTGACAGGTGCCCTTGACGGATCGATGGGTTATGAGGTGACGAGCTCGCAAGGCGTTCAATTTAAAACTCGCGGAGTGATCTTTGCGGCGTCTTCACTCGGCACTCAAGAACTCCTCCTGCGATTGAAAGAAGACGGTTCATTGCCACGACTTTCAAATACTCTAGGCACACAAGTGCGCACTAACGCTGAATCCCTGATTGGCGTGCGATATCCTGGAACCAAAGATGACTACTCGACGGGTGTTGCCATCGGCTCGGGAGTTTATATTGACGAGCACACTCATATCGAAGCGACTCGCTACCCTGCGGGTTCTAATGCCCTTAGCCTTATCACGACTGTGATGACTGCCGGGAACCCCGGGATCTCTCGAATCATTCATTGGTTCATAACTTTATTTAAAATGTTATTGCTGCATCCTTGGCGCACGCTCCGCACTTTGATTCCCTATCGTTGGTCTCAAGAAGTGATCATTTTTCTGTGCATGCAAACCGTCGACGGCACATTAACAATGAAGTTAAAGCGTCCTTGGTATTGGCCTTTTATGAAAAAGCTAACAACGCACGGGCCGCGTATTCCGACATTTATTCCGGCCGCCAATAATTTTGCAGTCAAAGCAGCGGAGCTAACTGGTGGAACTCCTGCAACCTCACTAACAGAGATCTTTTTAAACATCCCTATGACCGCCCATTGCCTGGGGGGAGCGCCCATGGCAGCAACTCCAGATCAAGGCGTCGTCGATGGCAAGCAATGCGTATTCGGTTATAAAAACATGATGATCTGCGATGGGTCCGTGGTTTCTGGCAACCTGGGAGTGAACCCTAGCCTCACCATTGCTGCGCTGGCAGAACATGCCATGAGTTTCGTTAGCCAGGCGACTGAATCTCATTCTGAAACAGTACTAAAATCCTAATGCTTCTTTGAAAAAACACCGATTTATTCTGTGACTCTTCTGAAAGGCACAGAGACATGTTGAAGCTTATTGGTAAATCACTAGCAGTTGTCTTAATCATCGCATCCGTATTTTGCAGCGCTTATGCTGAAGACACCGAAGACATGAGTGCCGCTATCGAAAAAACTCAGAAAGACATCAGAAATACCACGACTCGCGCAGAGATGATCAAGTCGTCTCCTGAGGCAGCAAAGGCCGCCGAAAAAGTGAAAGCCCTCTCTGGTGGCTCGGCTAACGAAGCTGAGATGTATGACTTAGCAGCGGACGTTCTGACTAACATGAAGGGTATGTCCCAGGAGCAAATCTTAGAGATGATGCAAAAGGCTCAGAAAGATCCTGAAGCCTTTGTCAAAACCTGGAGCCCAGAGCAGCGTAAAAAACTAGAAAAGATTTCGGACAGAATCCCCGCTTCGAAAAATGCGAAGCACCCTTAAGCTCCCTTAGTTCACTAATTCGAAATCACTTAGTTTAAATGATTTATTATTGAACTCATCCTTGGGACCATAAAAGCGAATCGCAGGCAGCGGTCTTTTTCCCTCGGTCGGTATCCAGTTACTTTCAAACCCTTCTGGAGCCTTAGGCCCCACATACAACGTCACACTGCCATCAGCATTCTTCTTCATCTTTTCTAAATCATAAGAAGACAAAGTGGATCGTTCTGATTTGGAGTAAATAAATGAATTGGTGGCACGATCATAGACCGTCAATGCCCAGAATTGTTTCACTGGCATTACTTCCGGCAAAGTGACCTTATAGGTTTTCCCGGCCTTAAGCAGCTCTCCATTTTTATCACGTATCGCCATCATATAGGCCGTCGCCGGCGTACTGCTTGCCACCTTGGGCACATAAGTGCACCAAAAATACATGGCCGCTCGCAAATCGATAGAGATCTTATCATCTTGATCATAAGTGAATGTGTTCTGCTCATCTGGCTGCAATAACGAAGCATAGTGACGATCTGACCAATACATTCGGGATTGTGGGAGATTATCGATCTTCATTTGTAGATATGCCCATGCATCGATCGCCCCCTGGCGCATGGCACGTTTGGTTGTTTCATCCGGTTGAAAGGGCTTGCCCTTCTCTATACCCAGTGAAGCAAGCATCCCCATCATGATTTTATTTTCTGCCTGTGTAGGTTCATAAGTAAAAATGTCGTAAACATCTTTAAAGTAGCGCTCGTCATAAAACGGCAGAGTGGCATAGCGATCCTTGGCCGGATCCACAAAGCGCTGCTTGGGGGGTGAACCGGCCTGCGCTAAAGTATACATTTTCAGACGCTTTGAATACGCATAGGCATCCGCGGCGCTTTTACCTTTGGCCGGAACGGAACGAAAAGCAAAGGCAATGCGGTAGCTGGGGGATTTAACTTGGATATATCCCTTAGGAACAACTCCCTTATATCCTGGCGCCGTAAATAAGTACTTACCGCCCTTTCCCTTGTCCAATCCCGAAGGCCCCACATCGGCAATAGTCAGCTGCCAAGCATCCACCACTTGTCCATACAAACTGCCATCGGCACCCGCAGCAGGGATTTCAAGTACCGTCGGAGCTTTCTTTAAATCCGCAAATGCAGATATATAAGGCGTCGAGCTATTTGCCGTGATTGCCTCTAAGCGTGGTGTCGCTGGCATCGAGTAAGCAATGATATCATTGTCTTTAAGACCCAAATCCTCAAACGCAGCTGCACGAAAACGATAAATCGCGACCGCAGGCAAAGACCACAAAACTGTTTCGAAAGCTCGCTGATACTTTGCCTGATAATCGAGATCCACTTTGGAAACACTTGCACCGGCAGGAGGCTGACCACCCAATGGCTCCATCTGAGCAGATGCCGAGTCACACAAAATTAAGAGCGCGAATAAAGATACGATGAAATGAGACGATTTCATGGACTACTCCGACGTAAATTTTAAAAGCGGTCTAAAGGATTGTAGACGAAGGGTTTCCAGCATCAATTTGTATAAAACCACTTTTCAAAAGAGGTCGTTCTGCGATGTTCTTTTGTGACAACAACACCCTGCTGTTTATCGAAATCAACCGTCTGAGCAAAAAAGAGGCCGTATCATTCAATTTAAAACTTGCGACATCTCAACTCTCTAATAAACTTGAATTATGACAATGATTTACTTTCGTGAAACCAGGACAGTTCAGTAAATGAAAATGCTGTCATTCCTATCTTTATTTATCCTGACGCTTTCAGCGCAGGCAGAAACGAAGCTTGAGCTACGTGCGGCGATTCCTGCGGGCCTCGCTCCACCTCTTTTGATCGAACAAAAAGGAAAAGTGGATGGTCTTATCGTCGACTACGTCACTGCCTTAGCCGAAGCCATGGGGCGCACTGCAAACTTTAGTGTGGTGACTCGCTATCGACTCAACAGCTACATGCTGAAAGGGCAAATGGATGTCCTTTGCTATACAAGCAAGATCTGGGATGACGGAATTAAGAAATTAGATTTCTCCAAAGTTCTTTTTAATAAAAGAGAAGTTATTATTGGCCCATCACCAATGCCCAAAAAAGTGAGTGATCTGAAAGGTGAAACAATCGGAACGATGCTTCAGTACGTCTACCCGAAGCTCGACCCCTACTTTGCGTCTGGCAAAATTTTACGGGAAGACAATCTATCCGAAGAAGGTAACCTCAAGAAGTTGCTCAACGGCCGTATCCAGTACGTGGTTACAGATCAAATTTTTTTCGATTATTTCCGTCTAGAAAATCCCGGTATAGCTAAAAACCGCGAAGGACTTTATCTTACAGACTACCCCATTGTCTGCTCGATCAGCCGCAAAGGTCGATTGACGAAACCGGAAATAGACAAAGCCATCGATGACGTTAAAGCTTCCGGCAAGCTGAAGGCTTTATTTAAGAAATACGGCAGCACGTATACTGATTAACGCTGAAGGGACTCGAGCTCTTTTTGGACTTCTGCAATTTTCAACAACGCCCAGTCTATCGCTTTTATGTTTTCTGTTTGAATCTTTACTTGGTCTGAACCCGATACAAGATTATCAAGGTTGATTTCAACAGAGGAATATTTTGAATTGTCTCTGCCATCGCTTACAAATGTGGGCCTGCTTTTACCATCAATCACTGTTGGAAGTTTTGCCTGCATTTGTTGTTTTGCGAGCGTCAAGGCTTCATGGGACTTGAGAATAATATTATTCAGAATAGATTTGGAGTTCTCGATTGTGCCCTTACGGAAGGTCGCAAAATATTCCATATCTGCCGAGCTGTATCCCGAGTCTTTCAGATCTTGATTAATTTGCTTAATCTTTCCGGGATTCGTTAACTGCCTTAGGTCACGAATATAGGTATCAAGCTCATCCAAACGCATGAACGCTGCGTAAGCATCATCACTCTTTGCGCTGCCTCTGAAAGTGAATCTTGCCAGAGTCATTTCACCTCTGGAAATCTTAGCTGACTCGAAGGCATGCTTAAGTTCATGGCGAAGCGCTGTTGATACTCCGAGCTTCATATACGTGAAGGTTTCCGGTCCCACGTGAACCGTCTTGGTCTCCGGCTGATAGTGGGCCGCAGCACTTTGTCTGAGCTTATAGACCGGATCCAGCATCACTTTGATAGTTTCAGCTTTGTATGATGGCTTCGCTTCGACACCTTTTAAGAATCGCGAGATGCGCGAGCCACCGACCTCACCATGAAGATAGAACGCAGAGTATGGGTATGAGCCATACATTGTGCCCTTCTCTTCATAGCGAACGCCTGAAGCGTTTAGGTAGTCCCTTGTTAAATCGGTGATCTCGGTAATTTTCGATTGGATCTGCTCTCTGGTAAATGCAAAGCGGTTCGCATTGTAGCTATTCACGAAATCATTCGTGGTCTTATGCATGCTTTTAAGGGCTGCTACCTCAGTAAGTAGGAACACATGACCACACGACGGTGCTGCCACGGATTGTGAGGTCACGAGCATAACCACTGGCGACAAAATTGACAGTAGCCACTTTGAGGCATTTCGAGGGTGGATCAACACTGATAAAATAGCTCTTAATCGCATGCTCTTATGAGAAGCAATCCATGGGCCCAATGTGGGTCGAATGGGCTAATCGTCGTAGCATCGAATAGCACATTTTGCATTTGGGATAGCAAGATCGCCCGCATAAGCACATATGCAGCTGCGGGTTGCGGTATTATACTGAATAATGGCAGGAGGACGGCTGACGTCTAGAGTTCCTCCACTTGTCGATGGAGCTTTGACCATATAGTCCATCGAGTTTGGAAGATATCCCTCAGCTCGACAGTCCAAAATATCTGGCGAGGGTCTTGGGCTCGTGCCACTCGGGCACTGTGCAAGATACAATGTGCCGGTATACCACTTTGATTGAACAGCTTTGCATTCTTCAAAAATAAAAATCTCGTCGATGCCATTGGCTTGACGACAGATCAAATCCAAAACATACCGAGGAGTAAATTCCCGAGTCCAACACTCGGTGATCACCCCACCTTTTTCCTTCACCACTAAAGGAATGATTTTCTCTCGAGAGGCAACCTTACCGCTCCCTTTATCGAAGGTAAAAACAAGATTCGCAACATTCACATCTGGAGCAATGGCCGCGACTTTGCGTAATTGAATTCTGGATAACTTCACACCACGGTCCGTATCTCCACTTTTGATAATAGATGAAATCTCGGCGCCATTCTTTTCGTGATTACTAAATCCCTCAATCAGAGTTCCCTGCTCCCCGCTGACCAGTTTGATTCCTTTGTTTCCTAAATTTAAAGTGCATTCGTTGTTTTTTGCTAAGGATCGTCGAACTGTAGCGACGGTATCTTCCATATCCAATGATCTTTTCATTCCATTGACGTATTTGAACGAATCCGCCGCGAATGAACTTAAAATCAACATTATGATCGAAGTCAGACCAATGGAGACCATGATTTGAATCAGCGTAAATCCTCGACGATTCATCTTGGCACACACCTTACATAAGTCTGCACCGGAGTCTGCCCCTCCAAAACAGAAGCCAGATGTTCAAACTCACAACTGTCACTAGATGGGTGCGCCTTGGATGCGCTTGCAACCTGCGGTTGCGTCATCGTCGCATACACTCCGGCATCGGTGACATAGGTTCTAGGTGGTAAAGCCACGGCCCCTTGCTTAGACACTTTACATAACTTCATGGCCGACAAATCAGGTCTGTTGGAGTAGCGTTGAGGCACTGCCATCCGGCGACTAGATCCACAGTCTGCTTCATCCAAAGTAATCCCCTTCACCCACTCCACTTCGGCAATGTCAGCACATGCAGCAGTCCCCGGTGGCGCCGCAGGAATCAGGTAATTATGCATGGGATTGTAGTTCGAAAATCCCCAGCCTCCATGCTGACAAAGTCGTTGGGGAACCGTATATAAGCCGAACGCTGAAGTCGAACAAAAGACAATGCCTGAACTATTGAAGCCCACGTACAACGGAAGGGCTCGAGTGATTCCGCCGCCACCAATCGCCTGGCTGCCCTTTTCAAAGTAAAATACCAACTCTGCAAAAGCAGTATTCGCAGTCAATCGCGTGACGGGCACCAAACGAATTTCTTTGATACTTACCCCCGAGGGATCAATTGTTTTTCCTGCGCTTAAGATGTCTTCTTGCTTATCATTTACCAGATTATAGAAAGAGATCTGTTTTACTTTTTCTCCCGCAACATTGTCGGGATTGAATCCCACGTGACCCGCTAAAATAGAAGTACAATATCGCTCATCGGAACCAAATGCTGCTGTCACATGGGCCATGGCGTTCTCAATACTGGTGTTTTGATTTCCAGACTGAACCCCCAAGGCCATGCTTCTCATTTGAGTGATGATTCCAAATATCGAAACCGCCATAATTCCTAGGCTCATAAGAACTGAGAGAATAGATATGTGTCCACGTTGTGATTTAATCATGGATAGACCGTCCCATCGATGCACATCTTTGATTCAGGATCGAAAAAATAAATGGGGCCTGAGAGTTCCTGGCACAAGAAGTCTTCCAAAGTTTTACCGGGATACTTTTCAGGATACGGTACCGTCGAAGCAAAGCAATCGGTAAAAACACCACTACCATTGGTCGCAAAATAGAACGGGATTAGAACGGGCCTCGAGTTCAGCGTCTCGGTCGTTTCGAATTGAATTTCTAGATTTACTAAATACGATTTCGTTCCCCGGAGCTCACTTCCAGAGGAAAATATTTCCGGTGATGATTCCAGAAGTGGAGCAAAACCAATTTTAGATATTTTTACCCCGCGAGAAAAACTCCCACTCGCAAACAGTGTTTCAGGAGGAGTACTCGGCGCGGATGTCGTAAAGCGCGCATCAACAATTTTAATTCTTCCCTGCTTTGAAGCCTGGATAGCTTCTTGAATCGTTCGCCCAAAAGCCCCAGTTCTTAGATTTTGGCGACATAGATCATGATGCGTAAAAAGCATTTCTAAACGAGCACGTAGCCCTACAGCTGATTGATCATTCCGTTCCTTGCTTGCCAACGAGTTTCGCGCATTCACTTGCGAAAGCCCTGTGACAACAAGCACGCTGATCACTATCACAGAGATTGAGATGGCACCGACCATAAACCCATCTTGATCACTGCCTATGAATGAGTTGTTCCCCAATTTTTTGATACACGCCCCCCAGGCATACATCCCATGTTTAGGTTAGCAAAACTCTTTAAATGTGAAATTAGGAAACAGGAAAGGAATCTCGTATTCCAGGAGCGATACACTTATTTAACGTTTTCGAATTACTCTGAAACAATCCCCGTTTTACAACGAGACAAAATTCAAAAATTTTGAAGTCAACGTATGATAGTGATTGCAAATTTGAAATTAAGGAAAGTCGAACTAATTGTATTTTTATTTATCACTTTGCGGGGATGAAGAGCGTTTCAGGCATAAAAAAAACGAAGACTAAGCTTCGGTGATTTTGGCCATTTTTAGAAAAAATGGCGGGCCGTATGGGACGAGTTTAGAACTCAGTATCTAATATTATGGATGTTTTAACTTACTATATTCCAATATAAACTGATCCAACTTTTCACTCTGTCCTTCTTTTTTCGCCCATCTTTTTATTTTATCCAAAGACACTGGATGCTTCTCACAAACCCATAAAGCGTGAATAAGACTACGACGGTCATTCCAATGAAACCAGGCTGCGAGACGATCCATCACACATTGTGTGGGCGAAAACATCGTTACTGTCGTTTTACCAACCTTCAACTGCCCTTCTGCCTTCACCGGAATCTGCTCTCCAATCGCAACCGGACCTGATGGAAATTCCACATATAGCTCCGAATTGGAGTGATTGAAATAACGACCTTCTCTCTCAAATCCAATCTCCGCTAGAGCTTTAGCTATGGCTTCGTGAGAATATGGCGATATGAAATCCAGATCATGTGAAGCGTGTCTTTCTTCAGTGTAAATAGAAACACAGGCGCCTCCAACGAGCACACAAGAGATGCCGTACTTTTCAAGTTGCTGAACGACTGCCGCCGCAAACTGTTTACGGCTCATTGCTTTTGTTATTTTCATAAGGCTTTATTCTTTTTGCGAGGGCGCATGCGCTTCATAAAATATTGCTCTTGCTGATCCAATGGAACATTCGAAAGTGCCTTTTGCAAAAGCGCATTGAGTTCTTTAAAAAGAACCCATCCCTTATTAAGAGTATAAACCCGCGTTCGCCCTTTATCTTGGCCAATCAGAATGTCTGCTTGCTCAAGCTTTAAGAGCGTTCTTGCCACTTGGGTCTTACTTATCTGAAACGTCTTTGCAATTTCCAAAGCATAGCTTTCCCCTAGCGCTGCAACTAAAAGAAGGCTTTTCTCTGTTGTCTGACTTCCAAAAAGATCTGCAAGCATAATTACCCCTATTTAGGGTAATATCGTCCTAAATTAGGACTTTATCAAGTCTAGCTATAAAAAAGACCTAAATTAGGACTATATTACCCTAATTTAGGACGTTTTTGAGCATAAAAAACTGAAGACTCAGCTTCGACGATCTTAGACCTTATCTCAATACGCCCACTTCTTAAACTGTGGTGTCGCCCCTCACCTCTCAACCACAATTTTACCAATGCTTGATCCACTCTCCAAAATCTCATGGGCCTTTTTGATGTTGTCTACGCTAGCGCCATTAAATCTTGATGTCATCGTCGTCTTAACTTTGCCTTCGTCAACAAGCCTTGCGACTTCACTTAAAATTTCACCTTGGGTTTCCAACTTATATCCAAACAGCGTTTTGGTAAACATGAGCTCCCAATGAACAGAAATGGATCTAGCTTTAAAAGACACGACATCAAAAATCGCAGGATCATCAATGAGGGCCAAATGACCGAACGGTCGGATAATCTTAGATAATTGTGACAAATACTTTTCCGTGTGATTGGTACCAAATACGGCATCAACCTCCTTGATGCCAATTTCGTTTAGCTCACGATCTAAGTCTTTACGATAGTCGATAACATAATCAGCGCCCATCGACTTCACCCACTTCACTGAATCCTCCCTAGAAGCCGTGACAATAACCTTAGCTTTCGTCAAAGACTTAAGAAGCTGAATGGCAATGGACCCAACCCCACCCGCTCCTCCAATTATCAAAACGTGAGAGGCCTCATTGAGGTTCATCTCGGAGCGCGAGATCATAGCCTCCCAAGCAGTTAATGATGTCAGCGGCAATGCCGCCGCTTCAGCAAAATCTATCGTCTTCGGTTTCAAAGCAATAACTCGGGAATCAATCGCTACTTGCTCCGCGTAGGAACCTGGTCGAGTTAAATCACCTGCTCCATACACTTCGTCGCCGACCTCAAATTTTTTAACACCACTGCCAATGGCAGAAATCACACCTGCCACATCCCAGCCAAGAACAACTGGTTGGCCATCTTTACCCGATCTGGAAATACGAATTTTGTAATCCACTGGATTTACGGAAAATGCCTTTACGTCGACCAAAACATCCAAGGGCCGCAACTCTGGTTGGGGCAATTCTAATTCTTTAATTTGAAAATCAGCAACACTGTGTGCTTTGTCATATCCAAGAGCTTTCATAACTTCTCCCATCAAAATACTAAGATTATACAACCTGCAAAACTACTTTGCCTTTGGCTCGGCCTGATTCAATATACTCAAAAGCTTTATTGATATCAGAAATCCAATAGGCTCGATCCACAACGGGAACCAAAGCACCAGACTCAATCAGTTTACTAATTTCGTCTATCTGAAAACCGTTAGCTTTCATAAATAAAAATGAATAGTCGACGGAACGCATTTTTGCAGATTTCCTAACCTTACGGCTTATCAAATAAATAATTTTCTTCATGAGCCATGATAAACCTACATCCTCTGCAAATTTAACATCGGGAGGACCAGAAATAGAAACGATCTTTCCTCCGGACTTTAAAATACGGAATGACTTATCTAACGTCTGAGAATCTAAACTATGCAGCACAACATCGTATTCTTTCAATTTATCTTCGAAGTCTTCGTTGCGATAATCAACGATCACGTCGGCACCCAAAGATCGAACCATCGCTTCATTAGCCTTACTAGTCGTCGTGGCAACTTGAGCCCCCAAATATTTTCCAAGCTGAATGGCGATAGTACCTACGCCTCCAGATCCAGCCTGAATAAAGACTTTTTGCTCTTTTCCAAGATGGGCTTTTTCAACAAATGCTTGCCATGAGGTTAATGCCACCAGCGGCAATGATGCGGCATCCACCATTGACAATTTCTTTGGTTTTATTCCCAAGTCATTTTCAGGTACGGCAATATACTCAGCAAACGAGCCCGGTGTCGATACTCGTCCATAAACTTCGTCACCAATTTTAAATCGACTTACAAGTCCACCGACCTGAGTAACTACACCCGCAACATCGTGTCCCAGTACTAATGGAAAGTCATAATGAAACATTGCTTTAAACGCGCCGGATTTTATCTTTGCATCTAATTGATTAATGCTAGCGGCATGGACTTGAACCAAAACCTCATTGTCTTTCAGCTTAGGAACGGAAAGATCTCTTTCTTGAAAAGTCGTCGTTTTGCCATATCGATCGATAACAAATGCTTTCATAAAATTTCCTAGATTTTCTTACCCAGGTTGAGTTCCAGATCACCAGGCTGCTGTAAGCCTTTTTCAAAAAGAGCTTTGATTCGATTTCTTGCCTCAGGCATCTGGAGAGATGCAAAGAACTTCACCTGAGTATCCATAATTTCATCATTTGTAGGAACTCGGGCGCGACTATTCATAATCTCCTTAATGGAAGTTATTGCAGACTTGTCGAATCCAGAAATTCTGCCAGCAAGATCATCCACGAATGCATCTAATTGACTATCGGAGATGGCTCGATTCACCCAACCATAACTTGCAGCCGTTTCGGCGTCATAGTCATTACCACTCAAAATAATTTCAAGTGCTCTCGCTCGACCGGTCAGCAAATGCAGTCTTTCCATTCCTCCACCGCCGGGGAATGACCCAATACCAATTTCAACTTGAGCAAAAATGGCTTTTTCCTTGCTCGCAAAACGCATATCGAAAGCTTGGGCGAACTCGCTTCCCAAACCTCTTGCCCGACCACGAATTAAGGCAATACTTACGAAGGGGGCTTGTTCAAGGCGCTTAGCAATGTCTGGCCAAGAAATCGATAGCCCCGTTTTGCCGACACCTTTTGGAAAGTTATGCACATTAAGTAGTTCAACGTGCGCGACAAAAAAATCTGGATTAGAGCTTTCAAACACGACCACCTTAAGGTCCTTATCCGCTTCCATTTCATCCATTAACTGAATCAGTTGTTTGGAAAACTCAACATCGTACATATTGATTGGTGGATTGTTGAAACTTACCTTTAGGTATCCATCGTTTATTTTTATTTTTGTGAAAATCATTGTCATCCCCTTAAAAATTTCAATTAATTTATTTACGATATCTTTGCGCTGGAAGTGCGCGTGAGAGGTTTGGACCAAGAGCCAAACGCGCCTGATCTAAATTTATCCAACCTGCGATTTCAGATAAGGTCGGAATTGTTACGACCTCTCCGTTATCCAGGCCCACAAGTGCGGCATCAACCATATCACCGGCCTCCATCACCTGCTCTTGAGGCAGATAATTGATACCCAAACCAGAACGATCCCAAATTTCTGTACGAGTCATCCCAGGTAGTACGACTTGTATTTTTATACCTTGATTCGCGTATTGCTTATCCAGAGCTTGCGTGAAATTTAAAACGTAGGCTTTACTTGCACTGTAAACTCCACCCATCAACTCCGGCGCCAAGGCCAGAACCGAGGATATATTAATCAGCGTGCCGGATTTTTTATTTAGAAAGTTTTTGATCGCTGCTGCTGACAATCGCGTAAGCGCTGTAATATTCAGTTGTATCAGTGAATCGATTTGATCTGCGCTAACTTCAGTAATTGGTTTTGAAACTGATGCCCCGGCATTATTAATCACCATATTGATATTGGTATCTGCGGCAATCCTAGTTTCTAAACGAAGTACATCTGCTGTTTTTGTTAAGTCCGCCTGAAATACTTCGGCCAACCTCCCCGTCTCTGTACGAATTTTATCAGCCAGCTCTTCCAAACGCGCCACATCTCGAGCTACCAAGAGAACATCATAGCCCCGCTTCGCTAAACGATCAGCATAGACTGCTCCGATACCCGATGAGGCTCCAGTCACCACTGCCATTCCAAGTTTGATACCCATAAGATCTCCTAACCCAGTATAAACCGATCAGTTTACCTGATGAGACAAAGGTAAACCACTCTGTTTACAACGTCAAATAGTTGTTATATAATGGTCTCAAACAAGGACATTCACTATGGATTCTAATAAGATAGACAAGCGCGACGAAATCATCCAGCAGGCCTATAGGGTCTTTTACAAGGAAGGCTTTCACAACGCCGGCGTTGATCTTGTGCTAAAAAATACGGGGATTTCCAAACGGACCCTTTATAAGCATTTTCAATCGAAAGAGGATCTTGTCCAAGCTGTCATTGAATACTACAGCCGAGTTTCCTATCAAGCCTTAGACCAGTTCCTGAGTAAATACACATCACCTGCTCAGAAAATCTTAGGGATATTTGATTGGCTTAGAGAATTGGTCGACAAAAAGCACTTAAGCGGCTGCATGGCAATCAATGCCAAACTTGAATACTCACAGAAAAACTCAGGCATCGAGGCACAAAGCTGTCTGCACTTTCAGGCTGGCGAAAGTATGTTCAGAACCTTTTGCGAGGAAGGTAAATTAAAAGACCCGCGAAATACCGCGAAGCAAATCCAAATAACCTATCTTGGCGCTGTCATTACGTGCCAGGCAGATGGAAATTCAGACGCTGCAGTTGCTGCAAAGTCTGTTGCTAAAATGCTAATTAATGCTTCTATGGATTGAGCCAAGATCGCAGTCAATGATCGCAAATTATTTAAAGTTTACAGATAAGGCATAAAAAAACCGAAGACTAAGCTTCGGTGATTTTGTGCCATGTTTTCTGAGAAAAAATGGCGGGGTGGACTGTTCATCTAACCTGTTGTCCTTCTTCATCTCGAATAAAACGGGTTTCCGCGACGAGCGACCGATGCGGTGAATTCCAATGGGGTTAATTATTAAATGTTCGATTTGAGGAAAGACGCGAAATTTTGTTGGAGTTTGGGCACGGCTTCGCCCCAGCCACAGAAATTGATGACCGAAGCAAAGATTTTTGCCGGAGATTTTTAGATCTGTCGCATATAATAATCAAAGAAGGTCAGCGAATACGCCAACACAACGAATACACGCGGATGCCTCTGAAAGAAATCGAGAAGCCACCCGCCCGTCACATGGTTGATGCCCGCAAAGATCGCCGCCATCAAAAGACCGTTTAACATGCCATCGTCCGTAAACATTTGAACCTCCTAGGTTCGGTTTGTTTCGAATAATATGCTTGTTCGTTACTTAAAAATGACGTTGCAGATGCAGGTTTTTAAAAGAAAGTTGAGCCCGTTGCCGGGCCCGGCGTCCTACCTAGAACTGCGGTCTCACCGCCGTTCTCCCGTAGAATTCAAACTGATAGCGCTTAAAGTCCGTAAGGTCTTTAAAGAACACGTACTTTTTGAGTTTACCGATTTGAAGGTGAATGCCCTCTTCATCGATTTTGCGCAGTTTCGCGAGATTCGCGGACAAACGATGCGATTCCACGGTTTTGAAGTGGAAAAGGGCTTTTTTATGCACTTTATCCTTAAGAGCCATGTTGATATTGCGAATTCCCGCGACAGAGAACTCAGATTCAAGAAGACCGACAACTTGGTATTTTTCCATGTCATCTCTTTCTCCAGCATTGCTGGGGTTTAAGTTCGCGGCAATGTGAAAACGTACCGCTTTAAGGTCCTTTACCAAGATCGCCATCCAACTGATTCCGTTCCCAGCAAGTTTCCTCACAAATATATAAACGGGGCAGAAATGACTTCGGGCTTCGTTTTCCATCATCCGCACACTCACTGGATGCCAGCACCCTGGTTTTTCCACTATGCGCACACTCAACTGGTTCTTAGATATGCTTCCTGTAGAGAAAATAAGACCATCGCCATATCAGATCGAATACGTTCGAATTGAATCGCAGACTGGCATTTTTCAGTGTGAGTAAAGGTGCACAAGTGCCTCACGGGACAGTGTTCGGTGTGCGCAAAATGGATGAGACCGGGGTTTTAAATGGATGAACGGACAGTTCGATCCGTTGAAGTGTGAGAATAAGTGCTGAACCTGGGGCTTAATAGCCCTTCAGCTGCAAAGCCATCGGCATGATCTGGTATTTCGGAACCTTCAAGTATTTCGCCAAAGCTCCATACCAATCCTTCGGACTAACTTTCGCCAAATCCAGGTCATCGACCGTAAACGGATTCACACCGTTGGTAAGCAGATCAATCAGATTCAATGCATCTGCCGAACTTGTCTTCCCTTGAGCTTTCAGAATTGTCGATCCCATACTAATCAAAGGCACCATTGGATCCGCCAAGAATTCTTCCGGACTCACCATCGATTCGTTATCAGGCATATTTTCATACGCCATTTTGATTCTTCTGATTGTGCTATCGTCGATCATGCGATCCTGCCTTGTCTTCATTTTAGCACAAGCCGGCATATTGATCCCCCGATTCATAACCAAGTCCCAAAAACGAGCACCATTTACATGATTCCTAGTTGCCAACAAATCGCTTCGAATAGGTTTTACGGATTTGCTTATGGTCAGACCAAATGATCCCGCCAGTTCTAATATCCGTAAAGTTAAGGGTAAGCTTGTAGTAGACGGTCTTTTCTTTAACAGTGTCTTGGACAATTGAATCCAGGCGACCATTGATAATATACGCTGGACCGACTTGCTGACCTGAAGCGACTGGGGCTTCAACAGATCCCGAAGTCTGATATTCCAGCTCATTAGCAATCGATCCGCGAGCTTCCTTGTCGACAAATTGGATTGAACCAGTCTTCATAAGCTCAACCCTCACCATGTCCATCACACTTTGAGTATCGATGTGCTCCGAAGTTTTATTTTGCAAAGATGTGATCATTGCGACTGGCTTCCCGTAATGAAGCTTGATGTAGTTTGTTCCTTCTAATGACTTAACAAGAGAAGAAACCGCCAATTGCATATCAGACTCGGACCACTGGTCATTCAAAAGATTTTCACGTTGAACGTCATCATACTGACCCTTAATAAAGGCCTTCGGACCACAAGAAGACAAAGAGAGCATCAAGCATGCACACATGAGAATTTTCATAACTTTACTCCTCACTCTTGGCAATCCTCTGGGTAAACTGCCATTTGACCATTTGACGTGATTGCTGCTGTAAATTGGATACCCGAAATATCGTCGTCACCAGTGATTACGGGCATTTCGATTCCAGAGCACTTTTTCAACTGAAACTTGTAAAATCCAGTAAAGGAATGGCTACCGACAGTACAAACAACGATTTGAGAAGGAGCCACATTCACTAATGTTTTCCATACCAAACCGTTCAAATTGCTTTCTTCAGAATCCGGTTGGAGTTCAGAAGTTGTACCATTGTCGCAAGTGAAATTGACCGAAACTCCGGATGAATTGATTGCATAAGCTGTCACGCTAACAGTTGATACTGAGTTAGATTTCGCGCACCCCATTCCGAAAAACGAGGTTGCACTGAGAATAGCTACAAGGATCCATGTCGCTTTCATATTAAAACTCCTTGCAATCAAACCATAAACCTAATGCCGACGGGATTGTCTGCGCATTTATTGCATTACCAGTAAGGGAAACATTTATACTTTTCCCAGATGAAGTGACGAAGTCATTACTAGATGTAAGGGCTGAGCTTGAAATCACAGAGCGATTTTTAACTACAGAGCCATCGGCCCACATGGCGGTAATTTCACACATCATATTAGAAGGAATGCTATTTTCGAACACGATGCGTTCATCAGCCGACGAACCAGATGACTTGCGATGAGCGATAATTGTACGCTTTTGATCAGAGCCAAAGGTAATGCTATCTCGCACCTCATTCGTAACAGATAGGCCGAGAGTAATTCCCGCCGAACTCACAGCCGCGTTCCCCATTCCTATTACCGCATTACCCACCCCTGTAATTGAGTTGTTCGTTCCGACTGCGACGGAGTTCTGTCCCGTCACCGAATTCTGCATACCGATTGCGGTTGTAAAATCCTGGGAAGCGGTATTGTACTGGCCAACAGCTAAGGAGAGATTTCCTGATGCGACTTGAGTATCGACACTTCTAGCGTTCTGTAGATCCAAAGAATTGGGACCTAAAGAATCTCCACCATCAAGTAACTTAAACGCACTGTTGTTCTGAAGGCGCTGATACGAGTTATTTGCTGTGTCAGCAACGGATGAAATATAAGTCTGAGCGCTACTGATTTGGGAACTTAAGGAGCCGAGCGTAGTCGTAAGACCTACAACTGCCGACTGCGATACCGAAATTCCAGAGCAAGAGAATGCGTCCGTTAGTGAATCATATGAATACTTCTGCGAAGACAAGCAAACAGGCAGTTGCGATTTGGAGACGTAAGATCCGGAACCAGTGGCCTCAAGCGCTTCGATCCGTGGAATCAAATCGGACACCAAGGTTGCATTAGTATTCACTACAGCCTGATATTGATCATTAGAAACGCCTTCAACGGAAACTGTTTTGGTTCCTGATTCCAGACAAGCTGAAAGTGAAAAGCACAAAATAGATGTGACCAAAGCTTTAGAAAGCATATCTAACTCCCATTAGGATTGAACTATTCGTTTGAATTTGACCGTAAATACCAATGTCATTCGTTACGAAGCGCGTATAGTCAGCCGAAAGAACCTGCTCGTAAGAGCGCTTCATCGAAACTGTCAGGCCATTAACCGATGTTTCAGTTTCTGTCTTCGAGTGTCCGATACCGAAACCAACCATATTCTTTGGAGCTTCATTCTTCACAACACTCACAATTTGCACCTGCGGTACGAATTCCGCCTGTGGAGCTGGCTCGATCGTGAGCGTCTTAACGATGGTCTTTGTGATCACGGTTGGCATGCATTCAGACTGCTCATTTGTAATCGGTACGTAAACAGGGACCATCTCAACTTTTGTAATGACTTGAGTCTGCGCAACCGAAGTCTGATCAACATCCACTGGATAAACGGCAAACTTGGATTGAATAACCACGCCGACGGCAATAAGAAGAGTTATCTCGATTACTGCCTCTATGATCTGCTTAGCCATTTTGAACCTCATTAAGTGCTATCAGTTCTTTCAAAATCTCGCCATCAGAGTATTGAGGAAAATAAACGCGTATCAAATCTTGATGGGGATTTAGCTTTCTATAGAAGTTTGTCTCTCGAAACGCGCCTAAGTGCATTTGACGGTCGTGAAGCTCGCTCAGAATTCCTACAGCCATTAGCGCGACAAAGTTCGTCTTACGATACACGCATGACTTCAATGTTTGTTTCAGCTTCGCTTGCGGCCTACCTAAAGTTAGAAGTGCAATAGAGACCCGTCGAATCTTACGCATAATCAAGCTGCACAAATCCTGTCTGTGCATTTTTAGCTCTTGTTTTCTAATCTGCTTAGACGATGTTTTCATCGACTACTTCCATTTCAGGATAGCGTATGTGTTTTTGTTGCCGTTCTTCGTGGACAAGACGTAATTGAGTTCTCTTAAAGAATTCAATTCACTAATAATCGTTCTACGGGAGAGTCCAGTTGCTTGAACGAGTTCCGTTTGAGTGGTGGTTGGATTTTTGCTAAGAGAAATTAATATGCGAAGCTTATTTCCGCGTAGATCGGAATCTGGATATTCCTCAAATGAAACCTCACCAATGCGAAAAGCTTTATATGAACCAACTGTCTCTTGGATCAACAGAGATGCACCAACAAGGCCTTCAACTAATGCCTTTTTTGCTCCAAACTCATTTCTCATTTGATTGATGTTGTATGAAACAGAAGGGTTCATTTGGGGCAAAGTCTCGATTGCCCCCGTGAACATAGCTCCATGAATCGTTCTGTTGGCTAGCAACTGCGAAGCAACTTTCATCTTAACCTCCTAAAGATAAAGGAGATAAAAGTGTGAAGATGTGCCCCTCGGGGCAAAGATTTTTCGATGATTCCGTCAGGATTAGGGGGTTAATTATTGATATGGGTCGATTTCAAACCGGATCACTTTTATTTTGCACATAGTTTGCGTCATCCCATCACCGCTCCATCACCATTTCCATCACCACTTATCTATCCATACTCATTCATCATTTTTGAAAGGGTGACGATAGTGACGATAACTTCATTGTTGTAGGATGGTTGTGGAAATTAAACTGATAGCGATAAACGAAACGGCAGTAATCCATCACCACCGTCACTCCATCACCCTACCGATGAGAACTGCACGTTGGAAATAGCCGCCATAAAATGCTGGCCATCCTTCTTCTTGATCTTTGCGTAACCTATGGCTTCGAGTTCATCGTAGAAGCTATTTCGACTCAGGGGATGCCCAGCATTTGCATATTCGACAAAACGAACGAAGCTTCTGTAAAGTTCATCACCTAATGTAGTCTTTTCTGACTTATCTAAACCGGAATCTTCAAGCCAGAGTTCCACTTGTGATTTGTTTCTGATCGTTTCATTTTGCACCTTTTCAATATCTTTAATGAAGGGAAGAATTGGCGAACTCAATTCAACGTCGATACTTTTCCACAACTCATTAAAATCAACTTTGTCCAAAAGGTTCCAATCAAGATGATCGGCATCCAATTGCCAGAATCGGCGCGCACCCGAAGTATCTCTAACGATCTTATTCAACGGCTGATTAGAACTGCCTATCGCAGTATGTGCATTGTGTGCAGTGATTTGTCTATTGTGTCCCAAAACACGATACGAAACCTTGGAAGACGTAATGCCATTTTTGATAGCTTCAATATCAGCGCGATCCGCTTTTTGCATTTCATCAAAAACAATTACGAAGCTTTCTGCTAAGTTGAAAGCCTCCCTCGAGTCTGAGTACATGGAAAATCGCCCACCATCGTTTGCAACATCGGAAACCGGAGCAACCAGGCGGCCAATCGCAGTGGTTTTTCCCTTTCCTTGGATTCTACCAACTAGGACTGGCATCATGTGGTAAACCACCTTGTCATATTTCCCACATAGTTTCATTTTAACCTGCCACATAAAGTGTTGAAGAACTGCAATATGCAGTTTATCCACGCCCCCCGTTAGAGCTACACAAAGACTCTCCCACTCTTCAGTTCTTAGCCTTCCATCAAAAGCAACCTTTTCAACGACTACATCCTTAGCCTTCTTTAGTGCTGTAATTTCATAGTTCTCTAAAGCTCTTAGAATATGGTCACGGATAATGCCTGCCCGAGAAGCCTCGATGACCATATCGTTTGAAACGAACAAAGATGAAAGCTCTTCGCTATCTCTTCTGTATGAACGAGTTTTGTGGTTAAAAACCAAATTCTTCTCCGCCAACCATTTGACGATCCACTCTCTAGGGTCTTGGTATCCTGGCTTATTTAAATTTAGGGCAGCAGACATTTCAACCCAAACCGACTCAATCATCGAGGCCTCAAGCTCAGTAAGCGCAATTGAAGACCGTACATATTTGACAGCATCCCTCTTAGATTGCTTAGCCAATATCGAATTGTAGATAAGTTCTCGTACATTATTTAATTTTGATTGGTCCATTTGCTACCTCTAACTTATTTTGAGTGTTTGCAATTTGATCCGGTGTTTTAATTACAACAGTAATTTTGTGATCGCCTGGATTATGAATCTTAATCCCATTGTCCAATTCAATTGTTTGGCCGCTTTTGACTAGCATGAGAAGCCCCCCAATTTTTTCCCGACTTCTTTTGAACGCCATCTTATCCCACCTTCCCGATAAACTTAGATCGTCCGTTTTTGTACTTTTCGATTAAATGGTTAATCTTCTCCATCGTGCTCTGAGATTTCTGTGGCTTCCTAAAACCATCATAGTGATCCCACGCATATTTGAAGGTCTTAAGATGTTGTTCGACCTTGGCACGATCGCAGGATAGATTCAGAGCAGCTTCGACCAATGCCAAAGCACCCTCCAGTTCACTTCCTTCGCCCTTGAGATTTGCCGCCACATGAAGAATTGCTTTATTTCTTTGACCATCTTGTCCACCAGTTGCCAAAAACTCCTTCGAAGCAGCCGTTAAATTTTGTAAAGCGAAAGATTCGGCGATTACGAATGGTTCCCTTTTTACTTGTTTAAGCGACTCTGGGGCGACCAGATCGATGGTTTTTCCGAAAATTCGAGAAGCATAAATGGAAGTCGAAGGTGCAAAGTATCTCGCGGCCTCCATTGCTTGCTTATCCCCGGTAATGCTAAGCTCTTTGCAAACATGCTTGATAGTTGCCTTTAATTGCGCTGAATTGGTGCAAGTCTCGGACAAGAACAATATTACTCTGAATCGATCGCAAACTACCTCAACGCCCTTTTTAGGCTTTGGCTTTTGATGGCTTTTTGACGGTGCAATTACGTATTTCATCCCAGCCGAATCAAGAACAAGCTTGCACTGCTCGATTCCCATGCCTTCATCAATATCCAAACCAATCACATCTGCCGATATGAAGTTATCTAACTTTCTGTAGTTGTCCCGAAAAACCCCGGGAGACCAGTTGTTCTTTAGGATGCACTTGGATAGCTCTCCAAAGGTGAGGTTGGCCGAATTAAAGATGACCATGCTGTCTTCTCTACCAACTCCAATCTTATAGTTTTGAAATCCGGAAGCCATATTCCCTCCTACTCATAAAGGAGACAAAAGCTTAGCTATCTGCCCCTGCAATAGGATACGGAATTGAAATTTTCCCTTTTTGAAACAGTAAATCTGTGTGCAGGAAGCAATATAGCTCTCGAAAGCCCCAAAAAGGTTCTTTTCCGTCCCGAAATATTTTTCTTTTTTATTTATTTTAAAGGGGCACTTCGAGGCTAATCAGTCTCCTTTATATGTAGGAGACCTATTATGAATCTAGCCATTTCGTTAGCAATGTTACTGTTCGGAAGCCTGCCAATGTTTGGCTTTGCGGTGCTTTGCATTTTAGGTATTGCTGCCGTATTTAATCCCAAATTGATAGCCATTCCGATAATCAAAGGTCTCGCTCTGTCATTCCTTTCGATTACGTCTTTCACTTATATTCTGCTCGCACCAACATTTATAGCGCTACAGGCAATGTGCAATTTATCGGGCCTTGCACTTCACTTGTCGAGAGCCGATTTCATCGGGCCATTCTGGGCGCCACATGTTGGAATGATGTTCTTTTCAGCGTATGGCGCGCTCGCACTAATCACCCTATTTGTCCTATCTGATTTCTCTGGATTAGGCATTTTGTCCATTCTCTTAGAGCCTGTCGTCGCGATCCTAGCTATAGCGGTATCCGTTGTAGGACTTATCGCTGCCAGTTTCGATGGATCCCTCGGGGCTTCTTGGCAGGGATTTGCAATAATGGCTGTAGTTGGAATTACTCAATTGGCTTGGAATAAGCACAGCCCGTCAGAACAGAACTTTCTTGGCGAAGGCAGAAATGAATCATTTTTTAAGGCAGCTTTCGGAATCGGTGACTCACCTGCCTTTTCACACCAAGGCAAATTTGCAGACGAGTCCGAGCTAATACTGGCGACTGACTACGCTCGCAGAGTAATTTCGGTGATCATTCTATTGCTGCCCCTTTCCCTATTTAGAATCGCGCCGGCAGGTGCAAAGTACTCCAAGGATACTTTCACCAATGACGTAAATCGAGTGGTCGCTACCGTCAAAGAGGGTTCAAACTGCTTCGCTGATGTATCTGGTCGACTCATTGCCATCACCCATACTTATAAGTCTGTACCTCTTCATCTCGACTTAGAATCTAAGGTCTTTGAAATTGCGCGCACGTATTGTCAAAGAGGAGTCGTGAAATGAAGAATCTAAAATCTCATGAAGAAAGTGTCTTGGAGTCACAACTAATTGAAGAGCGAGTACTTGGTCCAACATCTTTCTTATCAAATTCTAGTGGAAAGTTTAGCTTCAATGTCGAAAAGATCGCTCGCCTAACAGTCGCACTAATTATTTGTGACATTGGCTATGGGTCTTATCTTTGGGTTGCAGCAACTGTAAAGTTGGCATTCGCATCCTCCAATGGACAGTTGAAATACAATACGCACGATGAACTTGGAAATCCAATTCAAATTCCACTTACGAAGTTATGGTGGATCATGCACTCTCGCAACGATTTCAAACGTAAGATGTATCCAATCATCAATATGGGGAATTAACATGATTCTGTTAGTAGTTTTGGTTATCTGTATTCTCTACCTAATCGGCTTGAAATTCAAAAAAAAGCCAATTACTGGTGAATCTACAACGGCCCATATGATGAATTTCGGAATGCAAAAAGTTTTCAAAAAACTTCTCCTTGTGGGATTAGAAAAGGTTGAAGATACGACGGCGAATAAGTACGGTAGATATATCTCTCGAAAGTATGAGATAGAAGTGCCTCCAGTGGTGAACTTCCATGACAATAACGAAATCGTTATTACGTTTGCCCCGTCAGTGCCCAAGGCTCGCATCAAAGAAACAGTTCGCGGCCTAGGCGTGGAATTGCATAAGCTCTCTGCACTAAGTTCTCCACTGGTATTAATGTCGTCTACTGGATATGCGAATCAGTACCGTTATAAAGTTTCAACTGAGGTTGAAGCAAAATTACATGAACTATTAGAAAAGGCGGGACTTTGCGCTAAACGTGGTGATGAGTACGTATATCCAAGTTTTCATTTTACAGACAGCGGGGCGATTTGTTTAGACTGCTCCGACTTACCATTGAATATTGAAGACATTAAAGGCGCCATCGACGACTTCAACACTCTTTCTGATAGAAAGTACTCCCGTGACTTTGTGGAGAGAGTTGGCAAAACATATCTAATTCACCCCTTGGTAGCCCGTGAATTGGATTTTGGTCGTCCAATTGAAGAAAGATTTAACGTATTCAATGAGCTAGTTATTAAACCAATGCGTGAATACTTCTCTAAAAATCACCAAATGCTTTGGTATATCGGTGAGCTTTATGACGGTAATATGAACATTGGAACGAATCATTTGTTTGAGCCAATGGATTCCTCCCCTCACATGTTTTTGGCCGGAGTAACTGGTTCAGGAAAATCTGAATCCGCCGTTACAATTCTTTCGGCCTTAAAGATTGCACATGGCGACGACGTGAGAGTGTACGTGGCGAACGGTATGGACTCTACAGACTTAGACAGTCTTGCTAACTATCTATCTGACCGACCTGTTGCTTACAATGGAGAGAATCTAGGGAAACCAGCCCTGTGCTACTTAAACGATATGCTCTTAATGGCGCGCAAAGAAGCCGTATTCCGCGCTGAAGAATTCAGAAATAAAAGTAAATTGACTGGAAATGAAATTGTAAAAATCCAACAATACCGAAAGTACGGATTCAAAATGCCCGAAATTGTTATCTTTGTGGATGAGTTCAGAGCATTTATGCCATTCATTAAATACAATGAGAACAAAGAAAAAGAAAACACGGTAGCATTCCTTTTGCAGAAAATTTTGGCGGAGTACAGAAAATACGGAATTCACCTTATTCTAGGGACTCAAAAAACCCGCGCACAGGACGTCCCAAAAGATTTGGCAGACAACCTCGGCCTAAAAATGATCCACAGAGTGGAAACGGATATGCAGAACTATCTTGAAACTATCGGGATGAATTTCGGGTCGTTCTCTCCATCTGCAATTCCAAAAGACAATGAGAGCACTAAGTTTGAGGAATCAAGTAAGGGTCGCTTTATTTTACCTACGTCTGGCTATCATTGTAAGCGCACAGGGGGATCTATCATTCCAGGCAAAATGCCTTACTTGTCGTTCAACCGTCCCAAATTCTACGCATCTCTCGGATTTGCGGTTCAGATTCACAAACCATGGGACGATTCGGTAATTATTAACGTTGATGACATTGATCCTTTTAATGAAGTCGACCTATACAACCGATTTAACAAAGCATTCTTTCAGTTCCACACCAGCGAAGAGTTGTTCCCCATCAGCTCGATAAAAGCAACGTTCTGCTTCAATAAGGTAGAGGTAAACGGCAAGACCATAGGGTTTGGCTTTGTCAGTCCGGATGAATGTACTCCGGACAATGCAAGAAAACTTCTATCCTACAAGTTAGATGGTTATGTATGGGTTCTCACCTCAGATAAAGATACTGATGGCATCAAAAAAATGAGCACCTTGGCATCAGAGTGTCCATTCGTACAAGTTTGGCCTTTGCACAAATATCGCAAGGAGCTAATTCGTAACCTTATCGCCTTGAATGACCAACGAGATATTGATGATTGGTTCGTGAAGGAAATGGATGATTGTGCAACATATTCGAAAGACATAAATAAAAAGCCAGGATTCTCCTTCGCCCCTACAGACAACTCGTCAATCGATGAAGGCGAAAGTAAGTGGAAAATTGCCGGCGTTACTACAAAGGAATTGGAGCGTATCGCGGCGTTAAAGGGTCACACTGACGCTCAAAAAATCAAAAAGGGTAAACTATTTGAACTATTTATCGTGGAAATGCTGAAGGAGATGGGCAACGAAAAAGTTCACTACGATAAATCTCTGAAAAACCAATTCATCCCTTGGCAAGACGGCGATGGGGACTATGGTTTAGACATTGTAATTGAGAAGGATAACGAACTCATTCTTGGGCAGTGCAAAAACTTTGCGTGGAATATAGGCAATAAAGCAGTCCAGCAAATCGTTGCGGCTAAATCAATTGTCGAGGGCTACCTTTCTGAAAAGGGTCTTACAAAACCAATTACGCAATTGTGGGTTTTCGGAACGAATGACTATACGACTCCTGCCGAAACACAAGCAAAGTACAGCGGCGTGCAATTAGTTGATATGGCGACGCTCCGCCATTGGGTTAAAGAAGTCGAAGATAAAAAGCCTGAAACTCGCGGTAGAAAGGCAATCATTCCCGCAAAGGGCATATTTGAAGATGCAGAAGTTCAAAGAATTGCGGACCAACTCGAAGAGGCTGGCGTAACGCTAGCTAATTCATCGAAGGGTTCAAAACTAGATTTTAAAAACAAAGTCTTCGCTCTTTCAAATCAGGAAGACAAAGAAAGAACGCTAGCTGCGCTTCTTCTATTTCTAACTGAGATTCAGCCAAATGAAGCTCTCGCTGAGCACGACTTCGTATTCAACGAGTCTAAATCCGATTACTCGAATCGCGATTTGCATCTAAATTACTTATTAAGACGACGTATTCAAAGTCGATACATCAATGAAGATTTGGCTCCGGCCCTAGAAGTCGACGTTAAAGTCGAACTTAGAAAAATTCAAAGAGAATACCGAGAGCAACTCCAAAAAGAATATTCCGTCCATTTAATAGATAAGGAGACTTCAAATGAGCGCGTGTAGATTGTGCGGGAAACCTCTATCCAATTCAGAATCGATTGCTAGAGGCACTGGTCCTGAGTGCGCCGGCCACTCTGAAGCAAGTAACTTAATCATGAATGAAGCTGTGACCGATATTGCAGCCCTAGAAGAGAGCGGACTTTCAGATGAAGTGTTCCAATTAGCGCATCCAAAGACCTTCAAAAAGACCCCAGAAGAAGAAATGATGGCTGATTTAGATAAAAAGCGATCTGAAGAGCAAAATGCTTTTGCGAAAGCTATTCTCGATAAGGATTTAAAGTCATTTGAAAAACAGCCATTTCTCAATGGATTCAAAGAAACAAAGGTAGTTCGCGGCAATAAGGTTTACAAGGTATTAGGTTTGGAAAACGGAGAACTGTACACCTTCGAAACTAACGAAAGTGCAGCGGAGCATTGGAATAGAATTGCTGGCGAAAAATTTGACGAAAGTACCGCCCTAAAGCTTATAAACCAGCACTATCTTCGCGTAAGTAAAAGATGTGCACGGATGCGAGAAATTGAAAATGAACGCCTGAATGTGCTTGTATTCTGTGCGTCCGCAATTCTAAGGCATGTATGCCGTTTATCCGGTAAAAAATCAATTCTGTCGTTTGCATATAATAAATTGTCCGGCAAATATAACTCGAAGAAGATGTGGGCTCGCAGAAAGACGGCAGGAAGACGAGTTGCTAATCTTCAGCTTCGCAACAAAGAGGACTATCAACGCACAGTTCTCAAACGACAAATGGCAAAAACAAAGTTTCAGAAGCAATTCGCTGCAAAACAACGTAAAGAACAAGCAGAGTTTAAGCGTCGCCTCAAACGAAAAGGCTTTGCTGTATGAATTTCCAAAACATCACCGACACCTTAGCTTCGCACCCTCACTACAAAGGTTATTTTAAGAATACCCAAGTGAAATGCCACGTTGTCGATATGAGTCGACCAAATGCGTATGCCAGTTTCGAAATAGAGGTGCTACTTTTTAAAAAGAGGTTCATTGTAATTTACGATGAGTTGATACATCTACTTACCAGTGAAGAGCTAAAAGCAGTAATTGCTCATGAACTGGAACACCATAGAAATGGTGACTATAATCGCTCATCGAAAGCTGACCTATTTGCAGTAATCTTGATGGTTATTCTAATATTTTGCTTCCTGGTATGCGCAAAGCTGTTCCCT